>CAWCFU010000005.1:0-144126 GCA_963794985.1 uncultured archaeon | reverse complement strand
GGAACTCCTCTGGAGCACAGAGGCGAAGCTGAGCAAGTCCCTCCGAGTCGGTCGAGGAGAAGATCGCAGCGAAGTCGAGGGCGCTAGAGGACCTGAAGTCGCAACAGGTGGAGGTGGCGGCTGACGCCGAGGACCAGACTTCACCAAGCCCTTCTCGACGAGCGGGTCGAGCTCAGGAAGTTCTTCTACGCTCTGGTCAGGGCGGAGGCCGAAAAGGCAAAGGACGAATCTGCAAGGAACGCATTCCAGAGCCTCAAAGAGGACCTTGTCGGGCTCTCGAGCACGATCAACGAGCTGCTCTCCCAAGACACGGACAAGAAGACCAAGCGGTTGAAGGAGTTCGTCGACTATATCGCGGGTAAAGGCGTCTCCGCCGAAGCGGACGCGCAGAGGCGAAGGACGGAACTCGACAGGGAAGTCTCTTCGCTTCAACCCGAAATCAGCAGGACCGAGGACCTAGATCAGGAGGACGATGGAGAGTTACATCTCATTCCGGGTGAAATCCGAGGTTCTTTCGTACAGAATCAAGGTGACGGAGTCGGACCTCCACGACCTGGAAAGGAGTTCTTGGGAGTTCGAGCTGGACAAGATGGAGCCCGAGCTCGCTGACGCGGGTCCCCGGGTCGAGACTCTACGCCAGCCCTACGAAGTCTCAGAGGAGCTCAAGCTCGTCTCAGCCCACATCCAGAAGATGCAGGACGTGCCGGACGAGGCAGAGAAGATGTACCAACGACTACTCGGGGAACATCGAGGAGCTCAAGATCAAGCTCGCCCGGCTTCAGGAGAACAAGAAGGCGATGCTCGTCGAGCTGGAATCGAGGAAGAAAGTCTGGAGGGCGGCGATGGAGAACCTCGTGGAGTCCGCCGACCCCGCCTACCAGGCGGTCCTCTCTGCGGCCAACGCGAGTGGTTTCATCAAATTCGAGGAAGGCGCCGACATCGAGGACGCAGGCATCGCGCTCTACGTAGGGTTCCAAGGCGGATCGCCTACGACCCTCGACCCCCTCACCCAGAGCGGCGGCGAGCGATCGGTCGCCCTGATGGCCTTCATACTTTCCCTTCAGGGGAGGATAGTCTCGCCGATGAGGGCGATGGACGAGTTCGACATTCACATGGACCCCAAGAACAGGGAGGCGATGTTCGAGATTGATCCTCTCGCAGATGAAGCAGCGCGAAGCGTCCGGTCTGCCTCCGTGATCACTACCTCAATCCTCACTGTCTTTGACAGGAGCGCCCACGTCATCACCGTCCAAGCGGTCCACGGGGCCTCCGAAGTGAAGGAGTTGAAGTAGGGTGGAAGAGAAGAAGCTCGAGGATTATGCTAGAGTCATCGAACTCTGCCGCGCAGTCGAAACCAGCAGCGCAAACCCCTTCGATGTCGACATAATGGAGAAGATCCTCTTGTTGAAGAGCCGGCTGCCCGAGTGGCGGTTCCTCGACGAGCTTCTGGTAGACTCAGAAGCTCTGCTAGAGCTCGCCCAAATCGTGAAGCTTCAGGACGAGTGGCTGAAGCACAGGGCTTCGTCGCTGTACATCGACCTCTCCTGATTCAGCTCAAGGTCAAGCTCCTTCCGAAGGAAGCCCTGATTGAGGCATTGTCAAGAGCTGGCGCCCTATCGCACAGGTCGACCAGGTCTCACCGAAGGGCTTGGAGAGGGCGTTCGTCTACTGGCGCGATCTCTTGCCCATGGCAGAACGCTTCAGGGATGAGTTCAGCGACTCTGGAGTCAAGCCTGGCGCGGTCGACTACGAGGAGCTCATCTCGCTAGGGGTCTTCACTGAGAACCGGTTCGAAACAGGTTGAAGGACCTGCACGACGAACTCCTCGAGAAGTCGAACGGGGAGTGGATCGACTACATGGAATTCATTCAGTCGCCCCACTTCGAGACCAGGGTGCTAAGGGCCTACCTTCTGGCCTTCCTAATCAGCGAGGGGAGGGCCTCGCTGAGAACCGAGCCTCTGATAGGGAGGGTCTGGACGACGGCCTTGAGCGAGAAGGCGAAGGGCCCGTCCAAGTCCGTGGCCATCTCAATAGTGGGTGAAAACTGATGGAGTCAGCAGACCGGGCTCTCCTCGAAAGGAAGGTCAGGAAGGCCTTCCAAGTGCTCGTGCTGCAGCGAGGGAGAAATCCGGCGTCAAGGGCTGGGAGATGAAGAGGCACCTCGGAAGGGACTACAGGAAGATAGTCGAGGTCTTATCTGAAGACGTATCCGCCCTCGGGCTGGAGGTCTTCGAGGTGAAGGGCGCTGACGGAACCGACGACTCGTCCCGGTTCCTCCTCAGGTTCAAGGAGCCGCCCACAGTGAGCGAAGCTGAGACGTCAGGCATCAGGATCGACGACCTGGCGGTCCTCGCTGCGACCATCGCCTTCATCAATTCCAGGCAGGGAAGGGCAGCGCGCAGGGAGGCCGAGCAGTTTCTCCGCGAAAAGTTCCCGAAATGGAGGGTGGAGTACTCTCTGGACAGGTACGTGAAGAGGGGCTACCTCGAACAGGACGACAGGACGATGCTGCACGTCGGCTGGAGGACACGAGCCGAAGTGGACGAGAAGACTCTGATGACCATGATTCTGGCCCGGGCTCAGGAAGCCCCCAAGAAGTAGCGACGCCTGAGCGCCTCCCTCTCGCCCTCGATTATCAGCTCAACCAGGTCAGTCCCTTCCTTCCTCATCTTTGCCGCGAGAGCGGCCGCTTCCGCGAGCCTGATTCCCCTCCCCGCGATCAGCGCGTCGGCCGAGTGCCCGTACTCCTTCCTCAGTTCCGCCGACTTCCTCACAGCTTCGACAAGCTTCAGCTTCTTCCCCCTCATGTCTGCCCGGCTCCGGGCTTTCATCGCGAGCGAGAAGACGTTCTCGTAGGAATCCGTCGAGAGGCCGATTGCCTCCTTCTCGCAGACTGGGCACCTCATGAAGCCCTCTAGGTCGACGACCCGCCTCAGTTGGAGGAAGTTCCAGCAGTTTGTGCAGACAGCCACCAGGAATGTGTCGTTGACCCTCGCCCGGGTCGACTGCTTGAGCAGCGCCCTGAGTCTCTCCGGGGAAACTATCTCTCCTCTCCTGCTGATCTCCTCAACCCCTATCCTTGCGATGGGAGAAAGCGCCTCTGACTCGATCAACTTCACTTCGATGGCGCCGGCGTTGATCTTCTCAATCACATCTGCGGACCCGGCGAGGTCCAGGTCGTCGTGGAAGATCATGCTCATCGCCTCTTCGTAGACAGGGGTGTCCCTCAACGCCTCAATCAGGCCGGCTATCGAAACGCTCGCGTATTCGGCGTCCTTGGCAATTGCTCCGCACTTTTTTCCCGCATGGATGAGCCGCCTCTTGAAGATCCCGCTCCTCTCCACGGCCTTCTCAGTCGCCGTCTTGAGGTCCAGCTTGTGCAGCTCCTCCAAGACCGAGACGACTGCCGACGGAGTCACGTCTGCCTCGATGATTATCCTGTACGGGTCCTGATGCACGGCGACCGACTGCCCTATCCTTTCAGAGATGAGGTGTCCGATCACCCGTGCTAGCAGCCGGTTCACCTTGTGCCCGAACGCCGCCTGGATCACGATGTATCTGTCCCACCTTTCGATCGTGACCAGCCTCTCCGAGGGAATCGGCAGTTTCGCGGAGTGCTGTTCCGCCACCTCCTTGAGAGCGTCCAGAATCAATTCCCTGGAGACCGGGTACGTCTTGCAGATCTCTCCAAGATACTTATCCCCGTTCTCCTTCTCGATCTCTTCAGCGTACCTGCGGCGGATCATCCCGACCTCGGCAGCTACCTCTCTTGGGACTGGGATCTCATCTCCCACCCAGTTGGGAACCGCTCCGGTGGGGTCCTCTTCCGCCTTCACGTACACCTTGTTGCCGTAGATCTGTTCGACCTTCCAGCACCTCCCAGCCTCCACAAACTTGACGCCCACCTCCCCATACTCGGAGACGAATGCCTCGTCCAGGGTTCCGACGAAGCTGTCCCCCTCAATCACTAGGTACTGCCTTTCGTCCGGAATCATCGACAGGTTGTCGAAGTAGTACTGAAAGAGGGGCTTGACGTCTCTTGCCCGGAAGATTTTGCCGTCGGATTCGCTGTAGTAGGCCAGCCTCGGGTACCTCTCCCTCATGTATGTCAGGACCTTCTTCAGCTTCTGTCCGTCCATCCCAGAGTAGACATAGCTCCTCTTCAAGAGTCCCTCCAGATCCCCGAAGTTCCAGTTTCCCTGCTCGATGAGGAGGCCGGCGACCTGATGGACCGCAACGTCATACGGCTCCATGACCGGCTCGAGTGGCTCAAGCTCTCCGGCCACGGCCTTCCTGCACAGGACCGCAGCCTCGAGCGTGTCGTCCGAATCCTGGGTTATGATCATCCCGTTCGACACCTCTCCAACCCTGTGCCCGCTCCTTCCGACCCTCTGGATTAGTCTGGTCACCTGTCGGGGAGAGTTGTACTGGATGACGTACTCCAGGAAACCGATGTCGATTCCTAACTCCAGGCTGCTCGTGCAGATCACCCCGAGGAGTCTGCCCTCCTTGAGATTTCTCTCGACCGCCTCCCTCGTCGCTTTCGAGAGCGAACTGTGGTGTATTCCCACGGGAAACTTGGGGTCCCAGACCCTGAACCTGTTGGCCAGCGCCTCCGCCTCAGTCCTTGTGTTGGTGAAGATCAGTACCGACCTATATCTTTCCACGGTCTCCTTTATCATCCTCAGCCTCGCAGCCACTTCGGGGAAAGAGTAGATCGCCTCCGCTAGGATTCTGTCCTCCCCTGTCGCCCTCGGCGCGGCAACCTTCAGCGAGAGGCTCTTCTCCACAGGGACCCTGACGACCTCGCAATCCCTCCCGTTGCCCACGAGGAACTTGGCCGACCCTTTCGGGTGACCCGACCGTGGCCGATAGCCCTATCATCTGGATTTCGTTCTCAACGACGTCGCGCAACCTCTCAAGTCCTACGCTCAGCTGGCTCCCTCTCTTGTCCTCAGCGAGCTCGTGGACCTCGTCCACCACGACCCATCTCAGCTTCGAAAGATTCTGCCTGATCCTTCTCCCGACCAGCAGGATCTGCAGCGTCTCCGGAGTCGTGATCAGGATGTCGGGCGGGGCGAAACTGAGGTTGGTCCTCTCCGCCTGAGAGCTGTCGCCGTGTCTCACCCCGAGCCTTATGTCGAAGCGCTTGCACCACCACTGCATCCTCTCGAGCATGTCTCTGTTCAGGGCTCGGAGGGGCGTGATGTACAGCAGCTTCGTCCCCCTCTCCCGTCCTTCGCCCTCCCTGACCAGGGCATCGAGTATCGGGAGAAGCGCGGCCTCGGTCTTCCCGGTTCCCGTCGGTGCCATCAACAGCGCGTTCTTGCCTGCCCTCACCAGTGGGACCAACTTCATCTGCGGGTCGGTCGGCGTCTCGAACCCTCTCTCCTTCAACGCCTGAATCAACGGTGGCGAGAAGAGTTGGAAGATGTTTGGTTCGTTCAAGGGCCGTCCTCCAGTTCTCCATCCAAGAAAGCGAGCTCCAAAGAATTCCCTGCTGCGAAGAAGCCCTCTCGCGGGTTTCTCCTCCAATAAGCTTGCGGTCTCTGAGGAAGCTCCGGCTCGTAGTTGGCTTCTACGATTGAGCCCGATTGGAACTGGTAACTCAATCGGGGAAACCAATCTTTCCCCAGCGAGTTAACAGTTCCGCGCTCTCATCAAGAAGCGCGGAGTGTGTCGACTGAATGTCGGCAATAGACCCGCTCATCCTTGTCATGGTCGCTTTAGTCATCTCAGGATTGATTATCTGGCTCTTCCTTGCCACCCTATTCAGGAAGTTCCCGTTTCGGTTTCAATTGGAACCAAAGACCAAATCCATTGACTCCTCTACTCTTTTCTCACGGGTCTTCTTTAGCCCGAGCCATAACGCGACGAAAAAGGCAACGAAGAGGACCACAAATACCGCAATAAGCACTTCTCCGCCCCTTCCGCTCACATCCCCGACGACCCAGACCACAGCGGTGGCAAAACCGCACATCGAGGCTACCCCGACAGAATACCCGAACCAGCCGAGGGGCGTGTCGAAGTGGACGAGCCCTGAGGCAACGAAGGAAGTCGCCAGCACTGAAACGACCGATAAGAGACACACCAATCCCAAGAAGGACTCCATCATGTGTAGAACTTCCATAGGAGGAAGAATGTGTCCAGTCCCGACAAAGGGCTTCGGGTTTTCTATTACAAGAACGAGAGCGGCGAAGGTAATTGCTCCAATGGTTCCAACAGCAAGGGTGAATTGTTCATGAAGGCCCTTACCATGCTCCTCGCCTTCCCTCCGAATCCTCCTGAGTTCCTCAGCCACCTTCTCAGCGCGTTTCCCGAACCTCTCAAAGTCCTCAGAAGTGAACCGTTCGGGTTTCTTCTTCTCGCCCTCTTCGCCCAACCTATGAGGCCATCTCGTCCCTATCCTTTAGCCTTGAAGTATTCCCCAAGAACGGACCTGACGGTTTCGGGGACTGAATCAAGTTTCCTTGCTTTCCGCTCCTCCTCCAAGGCCTTCAGCATCGAGTCTGTCATTGCGACCATGACTTTGTTCATCATTACCAATACCCACACATCGCAACCCATATATACCTTACCATGTATAGCATTGGATGGCAATGTCAACCGCAAGATGGAAAGCCGTGTGCAAGATTCGCAAGCGGAGAGGCTTCTAATCATGGCCTCTCCCGTTTTTGATTATCGCATGATGAGGGGTCAGGCAATCGCCCAAGTCGAGTCGAACGTCAGGAGAGTCAGCCAATACGAATATCGGGTGAGGTCTCAGTCGGGCGACTGGGAATACACGGTCATTCAGACCGAGGCGGGCTGGAACTGCTCCTGTCCTGACTTCCAGTTTAGGGGCGTGAAGTGCAAGCACGCCTTCGCGGTTGAACTCTCGTTACAGATTAGGCGACGAATAGAGAACGCGAGGCGCGTCGTGCCTCTCGACTATCAGTCATGCCTCGTCTGCGGTTCTGATGTCTCAAAGGATGGACTACTGCATAACAAGGGAGGGGACATCCAGAGGTTCGAGTGCAAGGTCTGTGGACACAAGTTCAGCAAGAACCATGGTTTCGAGAGGATGAGAGCGAGCCCAGAAGCGGTAACGCTCGCCATGCAAATCTACTTCGGGGGCGCGTCCCTGAGGAACACCCAGAAGGCTCTCGCTCTCCAAGGCATAAGGGTCTCTCACGTTGCAATCCTGAAATGGATTCGGAAATACGTCTCTGTGATGGACGGCTACCTGAAAGACTTCACGCCGAGGGTGGGCGAGACTTGGAGAGCCGACGAGATGTATATCAAATTCAAGGGCAAGATGCAGTATCTCTTCTCTCTGATGGACGATGAGACCCGCTTCTGGATTGCTCAGGAGGTTGCCGACTCGAAGGAGAGGCACAACCCAAGGGGCCTCTTCATCGCCGGAAGGAACATTACGAATAAGGTTCCCGCGACCTTGATAACTGACGGCCTTCCCTCTTACCATTACGCTTTCCAGAAGGACTACGCGTGGAGGACGACCCCATACAAGAAGCCTGTTCACATCAAGGAAATTACGCTCGACGGAACGGTTCACAATAATAAGATGGAGCGGATGAATGGTGAAGTCAGAGACCGCGAGAAGGTCATGCGTGGCCTGAAGAACACAGATACGGCCATAATCAAAGGGATGCAGATTTACCACAATTTCATCCGACCCCATGAAGGCTTGAACGGAGCGACCCCAGCCGACAGAGCGGGAATCAGGGTCGAGGGCGAGAACAAGTGGCTAACGATAATACAGAACGCGAGTCATCCCCACCCAGTTAACAGGGAGAAACATGACCCCCAGTAGAGTTACCAGTTCCGCCCGATTACCCTTAAATAACTGGTTATAACATAAGTAATAAAGTAATGATAAGTCCGTATGAGATAGTCTCCAAGTCTGCGCTGCCCGCCCTCAGGGCGATGGTGGCTAGGCGTTTGCAGCTGGACTACAACATGACGCAGCAGCAGGTCGCGAGCGCTCTTGGCATAACCCAAGCATCCGTCAGCAACTACACTCGCAAGACGCGGGGCATGATGGTGAACTTCGAGAGCGACCCCACGGTCGCGAAGGCCGCGGATGCTATCGCCCGCGGACTCTCCGAGAAGGGCCCCGACCAGGGGGAAGCCCTGAAGTCGATGACCGATGTGCTCGACTACATCAGGCTGAACCACCTGATGTGTTCCCTGCACAGCGACCTCGAGCCAGGGTTCCAGGTCGAAGGCTGCTACGCGTGCGACGGGGCACTTTCCGGAAAGGGTTTTGATAGGCTCAAAGTGCTGGCCGGAAACTGAGTTGCAAGCCGACACGAAGCCGGATTGGCTGGTCGTGGGGCTTCCAGGCGGTCAGAGCCACGAGGAACTCAAGAACCTGTTCGGGAGGCTTAACCTTCACACAGTTTGCGCGGAGGCCCACTGCCCCAACGTACACGAATGCTGGGGAGGCGGGACTGCCACCCTGATGCTCATGGGGGATATCTGCTCGCGGGCCTGCCGCTTCTGCATGGTCACCCCTGGCAGACCCGACGGGACCCTGGACCGGCTAGAACCTGAGAACGTCGCCCTTGCCCTCTCGCAAATGGGCCTGAGGTACGTGGTCCTGACCTCAGTCGACCGGGATGACCTTCCCGACGGGGGCGCAGCCCACTTTGCGGAGACGATAAGGCTCGTGAAGGAGCGAATCCCGGGTCTTCTGGTCGAGGTTCTCATCCCTGACTTCCAGGGCGACCTAGACTCAATCAGGACTGTGGCAGAGGCAAGGCCCGACGTTATCGCACACAACATCGAGACGACGCTGTCGCTGACCCCGAAGGTCAGGGACCCTCGGGCCAACTATTGGCAGTCTCTCTCTGTCCTGAGGAATGTAAAGAAGGTGAGCCCGCGCATCTTCACGAAGTCGTCGATCATGGTGGGGCTGGGCGAGACCGAAGAAGAGGTCGTCCTTGCGATGGCCCACCTCCGCAGGGCGGGGGTCGACTTCCTGACAGTCGGGCAGTATCTCCGCCCGTCGAGCAGGCACCTCCCTGTGATTGAATACGTGAAGCCCTCTCAGTTCGAGCGCTACAGAGCTCTGGGGGAGGGGCTCGGATTCAGGTATGTGGCATCAGGCCCCTTGGTGAGGAGCAGCTACCGGGCCGGCGAGTTCTTCGTCCGTTCTGCCATTGAAAGCGATCCGCGCGAACGGGTTCTGCCACCTCTTCGGAGGGGCCTGCTCAGTTGCATAATTCTGGGGTTCTTGGCGGATGGTCTTGGTTGCCCTTGTCCGTTTGGCATCACCTGACCAGCGCTGCCATGAACCCGTTGTAGATGGACGACTTCAGAAGCATCTCCCTGGCCATGTTACGAACCCTCCTCGCCGACACGTACTCCCCGAAGACGCGCTTCATCGACGAGAATGCCCCTTCCACCCTCCACCTGAAGCCGAACCTGTGAATCCTGGACCAGGCCCTGGGCCCGAACGCCTGCTGCTCTACAACAGCCATCTTTCTCGCCCAGGAGCCCTTGTTCTTCTGCGAAGAGTTCTTGGCCACCCTGATCACAGGCCTGATCCCCCTCTCCGACAGGAAGTTGAAGATGGCCTTGGTGTCGTAGGCGCCGTCCCCTAGCACCCTCTTCACCCTGACGCTTTCTCCTGCCCTCCTCACCAGCCTCTTCAGCCTCCTGGCGTCTGACTCCCTCTCGGAGGAGACGTCCATGGAGACTATCTGCCCAGTCCTGACGTCGACGGCGATGTGGAACTTCAGGTAGCCCTTTCTCCTCACGTTCCAGACCCTGCGAATCCAGTCCCCTCCGTTGTGCACCTTGATGCCTGAGGCATCAACAGCTATGCTGACCGGGTTGTGTGACCTGACCAGGGAGTCTCCCAGCGATATGTCCAAGCTGTTCGTCCTCCTCGCAATCGTGGAGTAGTCAGGGACGGAGAGGCCTTCGATGTGCTCCGACAGGAATAGGACGAAGCCCTCCGCCTGCCTATAGGGGAGGTGGAAGATAGTCCGCATGTAGGCTATCAGCCTGACGAAGGACTCTGGGTAGCGGTACGGGAGACCAACCTTCCCTCTGTTCTCCCTCTTCAGCTCCCTCCTCCACTCGTCCAGCATCGACGGGTGGATGCCGATGTACCCCCTCCTCACCAATGCGTCGTTGTACTCCCTCCAGTCCCTCTCAGCAGCTGTCACGGAGGAGCGAGATACAATGGAAGCTCAAGCACACTCGAATCAAAACCCGTTCATAATCGACTATGATTGTGCAACACAGCAAGGGGCCAGTCCGAAACCGGAGGCAGAAACCCCTCGCGGACTGCCTAGTCTTCTTCGACGCTCCTTCGAGCCTCTTGCCTTTGCGTCTGAAGTGGTCGAGCCAGAACTTCTTGTTGCCCGGTGGGAAAGTTGCGTATCCTTTGGGCCACTGGATCGCGTTCTGGCGACTGTAGGTCAGCCTCTACCTTATTGCCCTCCAGCCGGACTCGTGCGTTGCAACCCTTAGCAACGGGCTGCCCGTCGGGAACAGGTGAACTCGAGATTGGACAACCCTCAGCGCGAAAAACACTAATAGAGTCCGCCGGTCGAATCGTTCTGATATCGCCGTTGGTCTTTGAGTTCAAGCTTCCTGATATTGGCGAAGGGGTTGCTGAGGGCGAGATCCTGAAGTGGATGGTCAAGGAGGGCGACCAAGTCTATGAGGACCAACCTGTTGTCGAGGTGATGACCGACAAGGTCAACGTGCAGATACCGGCGCCTAGAAGCGGCAAGGTCTCCAAGATCATGGCCAAGGAAGGTGACATCGCGAAGGTCGGTCAGACGATCATGGTGATAGACGACGAATCATCGGGGGCTGTTGCGTCGATAACCCCTCAGGGCTCACCAAGCCCTGCGGAAACCGCTCCGGTCCAGCAGCGCCTGAAGGACGCCAAGAAGCTGCTAGCAGAAGTTCTCCGAGCTGCGGATCCGCTCAGCAAGGTTTAAGCCACAAAGCCGGACGAAGCCGACAGAACCTATCATGCTCGAAGCAGACGTCACTGTCATCGGAGGCGGGCCCGGTGGCTATACCTGCGCGATTAGGGCCGGCCAGCTCGGTCTGAAGACGATTATCGTCGAGGCTGACAGGATCGGTGGCGAGTGCCTCAACTATGGATGCATCCCTTCGAAGTCTCTGATCACGGTTTCCAAGCTCCTCGACAGGGTCAGGGAGGCCGAGAAGTTCGGGTTGAAGGCCTCTGGGTTGACCGTCGACTTCGCTCAGATGCAGAAGTGGAAGTCGGAAGTCGTTTCCAGGCTGGTCAGCGGGGTCGAGATGCTTCTGAAGGGCAACCACGTCACGATAATCATGGGAACGGCGGAGGTCGTAGGAGCGAACAGAGTTCTGGTCAGGAAGGCGGACGGCCAGGAAGAGATTTCGACAAAGAATCTCGTGATAGCGACAGGCACCGAGACCGTCCAACTGCCGGGGTTGGAGTTCGATGGGGACACGGTGATCGGCTCGAGGGAGGGCCTCGAGCTGACGAGCGCCCCAAAGAGGCTCATGATCGTGGGAGGGGGCGCAATCGGGCTCGAGTTTGCCTCAATGTTTCAGAAGCTCGGAAGCGCCGTTACGATAGTCGAAGTGATGGACCAGCTGATGCCTGGCAGCGACCCCGAGGTCGTTCGGGTGGTCCAGCGCAAGTTCGAGGGGAGGGGTGTCAGAATCTACCTGAAGTCCAAGGTCTCCAAGGTCTCCAAGGTCTCCAAAGGAGGGTTGGGCGTGAAGGTCGAAGTGGAAACCCCGGAAGGGATGGTGGCCGTGGAAGTCGACAAGGTCTTGGTCAGCGTAGGGCGCAAGCCCAGGACCGGGAGGATGAATCTCCAAGCGATTGGGGTCCAGACCGACCAAAGGGGTTTCATCGTGACCGACAACAGGATGCAGACGTCGGCCCGCTGGGTCTACGCCATAGGCGACGTGCGTGGCCCGCCGCTGCTTGCCCACAAGGCATCGAAGGAGGGCCTGGTCGCCGCAGAGTGCATCTCTGGCCTGCCAAGCGCTGCAGACTGGAAGGTGATTCCCGACGCCGTCTTCTGCGACCCCGAAGTCGCCAGCGCCGGCTTCACCGAAGCGAAGGCCATCCAGGCGGGTTATAGCGTGAAGAGGACCAGGTTCCAGTTCGCGGCTCTGGGAAGAGCCCTCTCCACTGGAGAGGGGGAGGGGTTCGTCAAGGTCGTCTCGAAGGCAGACGACGGCCTCGTCCTCGGTGTCCAGATCGTCGGCCCAGATGCCTCAAACCTGATCAGCGAGGCGGCTCTCGCGATCGAGATGGGCGCCACGGTGGAAGACATCGCCCTGACCATCCATCCTCATCCGACGCTCTCCGAGGCGATCATGGAGGCCTCCGAGTCGGCAGCAGGGAAGCCGATTCACCAATTGAGGACATGACAGGAGCACTCCTCGACCTCGGCAGAATGGAGTACGGAGCGGCGCTCGAACTCCAGAGGAGGCTCGCAGGTCGGAGGGCGAGGGGAGAGGTCCCGGACGTCCTGATTCTCCTCGAGCACGACCACGTGATCACGCTAGGGAGAAAGACGTCCCCGGAGAACTTCAGGCCCCAGGACGTTCCTGTCTTTCAGGTCGAGCGGGGCGGTGACGCCACCTATCACGGGCCGGGACAGCTCGTGGGCTACCCTATTCTCTTGCTGGAAGACCACGACGTGCGCAGGCACGTCAGGAACATCGAGGAAGCCGTCATGAGGACCGTGCGAAGGTTCGGCATCGAAGGCGAGAGGCTGGAGGGTCACCCCGGGGTCTGGGTCCGGGGCAAGAAGCTCGCCTCTGTCGGAGTAATGGTGACCAACTGGGTGACCTACCACGGGTTCGCATTGAACGTCAACACGGAGTTGTCATACTTCAACCTAATCAGGCCCTGCGGCCTCGACCCTAGCATGATGACGTCCATGGAACGGCTCAGGGGGGGAAAGGTCCCCTTTGAGGAGGTGAAGGAAGCAGTCGGGGCCGACTTCTCTTCGGTGTCGGGCCGAGCCTTCGCGCCTCGGAGCCTCGAAAGCCTGGCCGAACCGGGAAACGTTAAGTAGAGCAGCGGGTCGCGCGGGCCTAGATGCCCAAGAAAGCCGCGCCGAAGGTGACCTACGTAACTCTCTTCGCCGACGAGAGCCTACACCCAAAGTTCGAGGCAGCGCTGAAGCGGTTCAAGCCGAAGCTAGGCAGCCGCTACCCGATGTTCATAGGAGGGAAAAAGGTCTGGTCGGGAGCGGGCGAGTTCGAGCACCGGAGCCCCATCGACACCTCGATTGTGGTCGGGAGGTTCCAGGTCGGCACTCGGGAGCATGCGGCCGATGCGATAACCTCAGCGAGAGAGGGCTTCGAGGTCTGGAGCTCGAAGCCTTGGCAGGAGCGGGTCAGGGTGATGGAGAGGTACGCCAAACTCGTCGACGAAAGGAAGTTCGAGATAGCTGTGGCGATAGCCTACGAGGTCGGTAAGAACCGGCTCGAGTCGCTTGCGGAAGCGTGGGAGGCCGTGGACTCCGTGAAGTACTGTGCGAAGCTCATGCGCGACGAGAAGGGGTACGCCACCAAGATGGGGCCAGGAGGGCCGGGGGAGCACACGATCGTCCTGGGCAAGCCCTACGGGGTCTGGCCCGTCATCTCTCCGTTCAACTTCCCGTTCATGCTCGCTAGCGGGATGGCCTTGGGCGCTCTGATCACGGGCAACTCGATCATCCTGAAACCGACGAGCGAGGCGCCCTTGACCGGCCTGATGCTCTACGAGGCCTTCAGCGACGCGGGCGTTCCCTCAGGGGCGGTAAACTTCGTCACCGGTCCTGGGGCCAACTTCGAGGACGAATTCGTCTCAAACCCTGACGTGGCCGGCATCGCCTTCACGGGCTCGAGGGACGTCGGGATGCGCCTCTACAGGAGGTTCCTCACTGGCCAGCCATTCCCGAAGCCGATGCTGCTTGAAATGGGGAGCAAGAACCCCACGATAGTCACCGCAAAGGCGGACGTCGCGAAGGCGGTCGAAGGGACCGTCAGAGCGGCCTACGGCTACGGCGGCCAGAAGTGCAGCGCGACCTCCCGTCTTTACCTCCAGAAGGGCATCGCGCGCGAGTTCCTCAACGCGCTGAGGGACCGGATCGACAAACTGGTCGTCGGCGATCCGCGCGAAAAGAACGTCTTCATGGGACCGGTCATCAACGAGGCGGCGGTCGCGAGGTTCGAGGCGGCGGTGGAGGAGGCGAAGTCCGCGGGTGGCAAGGTCCTCATCGGAGGGACGGTGATGAAGGAGGGCGGACTCGGAAGAGGCTATTACGTCTCGCCGACGGTGGTGACAGGTCTCCCGCGGGGTCACAGACTCTTCAAGGACGAGCTCTTCGTCCCGCTCGTCGTCGTCGAAGAGTTCTCGACTGTGGAAGAAGCAATAGCGGAGGCCAATGCCACGGAGTACGGCCTTACGGCCGGCATCTTCTCCAAAGACAAGGGCGAGGTCAAGAAGTTCTTCGACGGCATCAGGTTCGGGGTGACATACGCCAACAGGGGTGGCGGCTCCACGACAGGCGCCTGGCCCGGGGCGCAGTCCTTCACGGGCTGGAATGCGAGTGGTGCTACCGGGAGGGGAATCGGCGGACCCCACTACTTGTTCAACTTCATGCGTGATCAGTCCCAGACGACCGTCAGCTGACTAGGGCGAGATCGGATACATGACGAGGGCGACGAGCAGGCCCACCGACCGCTGGACTGACCATCCGTTCGGCCTCTCTCCTGTTAACGTTCCCGTACTTCGATGACGATTCCACTTGTGAAGGAATCAGGTTCGAACGGGTCACTTTAGCGGGACGTAGAGGCTCGAGCGGCTAGAGCCGATACCCGGCGTCCCGTGCACGACCTTCTTGTTGGTGATCACGAACTCACCAAGGTATCTTCCGATCATTTCGGCCTTCACTTCGAGGGGCACGAACTCTTTCCCATTGTGGACACCTATCGTGAGCCCCACCATCGACGGCAGGACTATCATGTCTCTTGCGTGAGTCTTGATCTGTCCCTGCAGCCTTCCTTCCTTGATCGCCCTCGCATCCTCCAGTATCTTCCTCTTCTCCTCGGAGACCCCCCTGTTGAGCGACCTCCTGGCTCTGGAGGGCAGCAATTCAAGGAGCGCCTCGGTGGACATCGAGCTGAGCTCCTCGATGGATCGCCCCCTGTACCTGAACTCCTTCGGCAACTACTTTACCTCCACGCTCGCTCTGGCCAATCTCTTCCTTCCGGTCTTTCTTGGCGCTATTAACCCTACTTTCCTTCCAGGAGGGGCGTTTCTCGACGTGCTGGTCGACTTGCCCGGATGCTGGTGTCTCCCCCCACCAAACGGATGGTAGACGGCGGCCATCGCTATTCCCCTCATGCGTGGGTAGACTCTGCCTGACGCCCTCATTGCGTGGTGTCTCGCCCCCGCAGTCAGGAAGGGCTTCTCGCGCCTCCCCCCTCCGGCAATCTCGCCGACCATTGCCCTGCACTTGTCGTCAATCAGAATGTTCTTGCCGGACGGCAGCTTGATGATTGCTTTTTCGTTGGCCTTCGAGAACAGGACCGCTGAAGTGCCCGAAGCCCTCACCAACTTGCCCCCGTCTCCTTGCCTCAACTCGATGTTGCAGACCCTCGTGCCCTCCGGAATCTGTGACAGAGGCATCATGTTCCCAGGGACCGGTGCCGCGCCCGCCCCCATCGTGAGTTGCTTCCCCACCGACAGGCCCGCGGTCGCGGGAAGGTAGGCGAACCTGTGGTTCCCGTATCCTATCTGCGCGAGCGGTGCTGACCTGCCCCTCTCGTCCATCAGGGCTGTGACCGTCGCAGTCCCTTCTGAGTCGGGTCCGATTCTCGGGTACCCTACGGGGGCAATCTTCCCCTTGATCGGGGCCCTGAACTGGATGCCAGCCTTTCCTCTTCTGCGCTGAAGGATTCTCTTTCCCAATCTCTACACCAGGCCCAGCTTCGTCGCCAACTCCGCGGCTTTGTGCTCTTCCAGGAGCCTGACAAAAGCCTTCTTCCCCTTTACCGTCCTCTCGGTGTTGACCGCCGCTACCTTCACTTCGTACAGCGCTTCAAAGGCCCTTGCTACCTGCGGCTTCGAGGCCTTGTCGTCGACCAGGAAACAGAGCTTGTTCTCCTTCTCGATCTGGTCGAAGGTCCTCTCAGTGATGTAGGGCCGTCTCAGAAGCTTCTGCGCGTCTTCAAGACGCATCTGAAGACTCTACCTCCGTTTCTCTTGCGCTCAAAGTCCCCAAGGCCGATTCAGTCCACAGCGTCAACCTTCCGGGAACGCCCCCTGGCGCGAGATCCATCACGCTCAGGCTGTCCACTCTTACGACGTCGACGCCCGGGATGCCGCCCGCCGCCTTGCCGACCCCTCTGTCGTTAGTCACCACTATCAGAGGTCCGACCCTGGTCCGGTACACACGTCCCCGGAGCCTCGACTTCCCGGTTCTCCTCTTCGACCCTTCGTCGACCCGCTTCAGCTCTGCGTCGAGTTCCACCTTATCTAGGAACGAAACCAGTTCTGTGGTCTTCTCCACGGTTTCTATGTCGTCCGTGACCACAAACGGCAACTCGAGCTTCTTGACTCTGTGACCGCGCGCCTTCACGGCGTCGAGGCTCGCGGTGTAGGCGATGGCCGAATCCGTTGCCAGACGCCTCTCCTTCCTGTTGATGCCCAGATGAATCACCTTCTCCGACCTCGGCGGATGGGCCAGACGCCCTTTCACGACGCTCGCGACGCCCCCCGCGAGTCCAGCCCTCGAGTATCTCTCCCCCTTCACCCTGGGGATTCTGGACCTCCCGGTACCAGTCGGGGGGCTGTGCGTCTCAGCCGACGTCCTCTCGCCCGCCATCGGGTCCCTCCCCTTAGGCTGGAATCCATGGGAACCCACGAGCCAGAAGGCTCGCTTTACCAGGTCGGGCCTCAGCTGAGTGGAGAAGACTTCCGGAACATCGATCTTCCCTGCCGGCTTCCCGTCTAGACTAACGACCTCTGTCTTCACCTAACTCATCTTCCTATCATCGGACTCAGCTCGACGACCTGAGGTGGCGCCTGGCTCTTAGTGATTCCTCTCGCCCTGAATCTGACCATCACAAACCTCCGGGCCGGACCTGGTACGGAACCTCTCACGACCGCGTAGTCGCCCTTCACCTCGCCGAAATGAAGGAAGCCGCCAGCAGGGGTTATCGGCTTCTCGGCCGCGTTCGCCGCCAGCAGGATTCTTTTTCCGGTCTCTGTCCTCTGGTGGAAGCCCATCTGCCCTGCCCTTGCAATCGTGTACATGACGGCTGCAGGGTGCCAGGGGCCTATGACTCCTACCGCTCTGACGCTCTTCCTAGACTTGTGCTGCTTCCTCTTGACCCCGAACCTAGTGACGGGACCCTCGAACCCTTTGCCTTTCGTAATCCCAAGCACGTCGACGTACATGCCGGCCTTGAAGACATCCGCAAATTTCACCTTCTTCCCAATCAATCCGAGGACATAGTCTGCCTGAGACTTCACGTCTGCTCCCGCAACCCCGACCTCCATCACGATGGGCTGCTTCTGGGAGAGCCCGATGTCGTGAGGGACCGTCGAAATTATCGCAGCCACGCGCTTGGCGCGTCCTAGGGGGAGTTTCTCCGACGTCTGACCCGCTGTCTTCACATCTGCGATTGGCAGGTCACGTCCGTCCTCATGACTGTAGAGGCGCAGCCCGACCACCTCAGCCTCCGGCAGAGACAGCACGCTGGACATGTTGAAGAGCGGCTTGCCGAAGTTCGGAGTCTTCGCCCTGTCGTCGACCGTGATGACGTGAATCGTACCTGCCTTGAATGCCGGAAACCCCAGGATTGTGGGCTTTTCGCTTTCGATTTTGGGCCAGGTCCTTATCCTTGGGAGTAGGCTCTTGGCACGTCCTCTAGGCCTGTATGCAAGACTCCCTCTGCGAGGCGCGCTATGCTTGCGGTGACCCAATTCACGCTAACCTTTCCCGAACCCCGTTTCTCGGTTTGCACTTAAGCTTTCTCAGACCACGAGCATATTCACGAGGTTGAGACCAGCAGAGATCGCCTCCTCTGCCCTCACGGTCTCCACATGCTGGTCAGCGAAGAGGTTCACCACGTAGTCGGATTTCCGTGCCAGTTCGGGGCCGACTATGTCGAAGAGGCCCCTTGAGGGGGAGCCGAAGATGAGCTTTACGCCTCCGGCCTTGAGGACTGCGCTCCTCAAGGCGGGGATCAGCGACTGGAGGGAGTTCCCGAACCTCGAGGTGGCCACCCTGAGCCCGAACCTCTGATCGGAGAAGACCTCTCCCACCGTACTGGTCTCCACGGAGTAGCCCCAGTACTCGTTAACTTGGTCCCGTGGAATTAACTCCGCGACCAGCGGAGCTGTGGATGCAATCCTGACCGTGACCCTCCGGTTGGTCCCCGCCCTCCCTTGCAGCCGAGGGTTTCTGTCAAGGCCGATGTCGACTGTTCCGTCTGAGTTGGCGATTCCTTCCCTCACCTCTCCCACAACGAGCTTCTCCAACGGCACCTTGGGCTTGTGTGAGGGTATCCTCAGAGGAGGAAGGAGGCCGGCGTATCTGAGCATGTCGTCAAGGGGGTACAACCTCCTCCGGAGATACTGCGGAGTCTCAAGGTACTCCAGCACCTTTCTGATTAACGTCGGCTCGCCGCGTCTCTTGTCGTCCCTGAAGACTTGGATGACGTCGACGCCGTAGATGGAACAGGCCCTCGCGATCAGGCCCAGCTTGGCCGTCTTGTCCCTCGGCGAGTCCCTTTCTTCGAGCACAGTATCGGGGAAGGCTACGGCGAGCCGCCTCCCAAGCAGGGCCATCGGACTAGGACTCTCTCCCGTGTTAATTCAGCTTTCTGCAAGGAAGCGAGTTCGGTTCGATAAACAGATGAACAGAGCTCGGTAGGGGTTGGACTCGTGGAGCCGAAAGGGGGCAGGCGGACGAAGAGGATTAACTGGGTCTATTCGGTCTTCCCGGTCGCCCTTGCCACTGGCCCGTTGAGCACGATGATCCAGCTGTACCTCATCGAACTGAACGGGGTCACCTTGGGCACGATCTATAGCGGTCTGGCCATCGCCATCTTCAATGGGGTCAGCATCCCTGCCGCGATCTTCTGGGGCTTCACGACCGACAGGCTGCACAGTCGACGGGGCCTCATAGCGGCCAGCTATGCGCTCATGGGGGTCGTGCTCGTCTCGTTCTACTTCGACAGGACGACTGCCGGGACGATCGCCACATACTCGATCTTCTCCTTCGTCTCGGTGGCCTCTGCGACACCGCTCAACCTCCTGATCATGGAAACTGAGGAGAAGGGGAGGTGGGCGGGCGCCTTCGCTAGGCTCTCCATGATGTCGAGCGTCGGAAACGTCGGGGGTCTCATCTTGAGCACGCTGTGGTCCAAAGAGTTCCCACTGATTCTGCTTTCTGTGCCGTTGGGCCTCTTCGCCCTGGCCTCGGCGGCCCTCTCAGTAATCACCATCTCAGAGCCTGCCTTCATCTTCGAAAGGGAGAGCGTCGCCATGAGGAGATCGAGCTTCTTCAGCAGGCTTCTCACCCTGCCTGTCTTCTTCATCAGGGCGCCGAAGGCCTCGGACTTCAGGAGGGTCTTCCGAGGGCTCCGTTCGAGTCTCACCAGCTACGTCCCGCTCTTCTACATATCCACGGTCCTGTTCTACCTGTCCAGCGGCCTCTTCAACACCTCCTTTGTGCCAGCCATGTACGCCTTCTCCCTCACAGAAGTCGGGGCCTTTGCGGTCATCCTGGTTGGGGTGGCGGCCCAGACCCTGACCTTCCAGTGGGCTGGGCCCTACGTGAGCGCTCAGTCGCTGGTGACGACCACCGCCCAGGGGTTGCTCCTCCGAGGATGGTCCTACATCGTGATCGGAGCGGCCGCGTTGCTTCTGGCGGACCGCCTGTTCATCGTTCCGGCCCTCGTCATGTACCCGATTGCCGGCGGGATAGCCTTCGCAGTTTACTACACATCTTCGAACACGATGATGTTCAACACGGTCCAGAAGAAGAACCCCGGTGCAGCTCTCGGCGTCTATTCTGCGGTCGTCGGAATAGCCACCATGGGAGGGTCCCTCGCGTCGGGGTTCATTTCGGTGTACTTGGGATTCTACACGACCTTCGTGCTGGCTGGCGTCCTCCTTTTCGCTGCCGTCGGAATAGTCACGCACCTGCCGAAGTCGCCAGGCACTGATTCAGGGTCCCACCAGTAAGGTCCAATCAACGCTTTTCTAAAATACTGGTCGTCTTGACGTCCAACCGCAAGTGGCAAGCATGCATTTTAGGGTCGTGGCGCGAGTGAGCAGTTCGAACCTTCAGGCCATCAAGCCCGTTCTGAAGCAGCTCATCAAGACGGGTTCCGTCAAAGAATCGAAAGATGAATTCATCGTAGAGGCAGAGATGGCGGGCGACAGCGCAAAGGAGTTGAACCGCTCCCTTCTATCCGCATTGAGAAGAGCGGAAAAGAAGACGAGGTTGCGCGCCGAGTGGACCTCTGACAACGGAACGACACAGAAGTTCTTCGACTACGTCCTGAAGAAGACAACCAAGGCTCACTCCTCATCATAGGCTGTCTTATCTTGGACGAGTCATCAGGTAGCACGGCAACAAGTAGGACGGTCCGCACCGTGTCAGCTGCCGAACGGCGCTATCGCAACGTCGCAATCACGGTCGTCATGCTGGGGGTGACGATGAGTGGCATCGATACCTCGGCAGTCGTCCTCGGCTTGCCCGTCATGACGCGGGACCTCCACTCTGCCCTCATCAGCATGGTGTGGGTGATTATGGCGTATCTCCTCGTGATTACGATACTCGGTACGCAGGTTGGCAGGCTGGGCGACATGTTCGGGAGGGTCAGGATGTACAACTTCGGATTCGCTTCGTTCACCTTCGGCTCACTACTGTGCGGTCTTTCAGCCAGCGGGCCCCAGCTCATCGGTTTCCGCGCGGTGCAGGGGCTGGGCGGCGCCTTGATCTACTCGAACAGCGGTGCGATCATCGCCGATACTTTCCCGCAGAACGAGAGGGGGAAAGCGTTCGGAATCACTGGGACCGGCTATTCGCTGGGCGCGATACTGGGAATCCTCGTCGGTGGCGCCCTTGTAACCTTTCTGAACTGGCGCTATATCTTCTTCATCAACCTCCCCATCGGAATTGTCGCGACCACGGTCGGCTTCCTGATGCTGAGAGAGCGCTCCCCCAGAATCAAGGCCGAGTTCGACATAGGCGAGATGGTCATTCTCGGAACTTCGCTCTTCTTCCTGCTTTTGGGATTGACGAATATCACAGGGTCGGGGTTCACTCCAGAGTATGTCGCCGAAGTCGCGGCAGGTCTCCTGTTGCTGCCCGCCTTTGTCGCATACGAAAGATGGCACTCTTCCCCGCTGCTCGACCTCTCTTTGCTGAAGCAGAGAGTCTTGACCGCATCCATCTTCGCATCCTTCCTTCAGTCGCTGGCCAGTTTCGCCGTCCTGTTTCTGGTGATCATGTATCTGCAGGGGCCGCGTGGCATGACTCCTTGGAACGCTTCTCTATTGCTCATACCTGGCTACATACTGGGTGGAACGATCGCTCCGTTCTCCGGAAGACTCTCTGACAGGCTCGGCGCCCGCGTCGTCGCATCGACCGGGCTCGCTCTGCAGGCTTGCGGCTTTCTGGTATATCTAACCCTCGGCTTGACAACGTCGACTTACATCGTTGTAGTCGGTGCCGTCCTCAACGGAGCAGGGAGCAGCACATTCTTCCCGGCCAACAACAGCGCCGTCATGGCGAGCGCCCCATCTCGGTCGTACGGCGTAATCTCTGGCCTGCTCCGAACGTTTTCCAACATAGGCATGGTCTGCAGCTTCGCCGTCGCCCTGCTGGTTTCTTCCTTGTCGATACCCCGTTCGATGGCCTTCGAGATCTTCCTCGGCGTGGGCGGGTTTCAGAGCCAGCTCTCTTCGGCCTTCGTGGACAGTATGCATGCCGCCTTGGTTGGGTCCATATCCGTAATCGTCGTCGCGCTAATCTTGTCGATTCTGCGAGGGAAGGAGGCACGTACGATGAAACCTCCAGTATCGATGTGACGGTCACCCAGGGAAGGGCTACGTCAGCTCTGCTAGCACATACAAGTCGAGGGTTGACCAAATCAAGGTGGTCAAGACGCGTCGATGCAAGATAGGTTGCAGACGCCGTCACACACATCTTGAACGTTTCCTGGTCGAAGAGCACTCGGTCGTGCCGACCGAGTAAATCACACTTTATCAAACTGTACAGTTTAGTAAAGAAATATATACTCCACCCGCCAGGGGGGTACAGGCGCGTTTACTTGAGCGAAGACATTGACGATGTCAAGGCAGAGCTTAGGGACGAGTTGAGAGACGAGTTGAGGTCGCTGAGAGAAGATATCAGGCGTGAGGTGCTGAGTGCCATCCGAGGAGCTGGCGGCGAGTCCATCAAGGTTGAGCTCGGACGGAATGACATCGAGCAGACCGAACCGTCGTCGGTAGTCGCCAAGGACCTAGTCAAGCTCATCCGCGAGAACGTGAGGTCCAGCCTAGTGGAGCGGGGCGAACGGGCAGTCGACGACCTGGTCGCAGGGATGCCCGAGGACAGCGCGGCCGACCTCCTGAAGTCCCTCGCCAACACCGAGAGGCTCAAGATCGTCAAGCTCCTCTACCTGTCGGACAAGACCTTCTCCGACCTGAAGAGCGCGACCGCGCTCGAAGGGGCTTCAGTCTCGCACCACCTGAAGAGCCTGCTCGGGATGGGGCTGATCGCGCACGGGGACGAAGGAGGATACCAGCTCACGAAGAGGGGCAGGCTTCTCGTCAGAACGCTCGCATTGATGAACGAGGCATTGGGAGGCGAGAAGGTTGATTGAGATAGGCCACGAGCGGCGCTCCGCGTCCTTCGCTCACAGAGCAGCATCCGCCTTCGGCACGATGTCCGCACTACTCCTACTGGTCTGGCTGGTGAGGGTAATCCTTTCCATCTCTCAATACTCGACCGAGATACTACTGTCGAGCTTCGGCCTGATCCTCCTGAGCCGGGCGTTCAGCACTAGAACGCGCTCCGGTGCAGGGCGCGCCGTCTCGAGCCTCCTAGGTAACATCACAGTAGGCTGTATCATAATCATCATCGCGGTATGGTTCCTGGGCTGGGTCGCTTCATTCCAAGGAAAGGGAAACGCTATGCCATCGGAGTTCTCCAGCGCGGTTCCCGGCCTCGTCATCGCCGCGATCTCGACTGGGCTGCTTGCCTATGTCATCCGCGAGCTGACCCCTCGCAGAGAGAATCCGTTCGCAGGCGGGCCCCCCATCTTGGTCCGCGCAGACTCAAGCGTCAAGACGGGAAAGACGACGCTTTCTGCCAAGGCCGACGCGATCGCGCTCCCCGTGACGAAGTGGGGGAAGACCATAGGCTGCGTCCTCTTTGGCGACGCCAAGGCAACCTTCGAAACGCCCATGGGACCCGTGACAGCGTCCTTCGCAAGACCGGTGACGACGTTCGGCATACCCTTCAGGGGCGACAAGGCCGGAAGGAACGACGTGCTGAGGCTCACCGGAAAGGACACGAACCAGCTCATCCAAGAGGCCCGGATCGACCCTAGGGTGGCGAGGCCAGACGGCGCCGGCCACAGCGTGGACCTGCCCTTCGTGCACGTGCGGGAGGACTCGTTCGGGGAGTCGGTAGACGTCGGGCCGATAAGCGTCAGAGAAGGTCCAGAAGGCGAGTCAGTCCGAATCGGGCCTTGGGAATTCAATTCAAAAGATGGCGCGGACCGCCACACCTACTGGCTGGCGCGAGGTGCCCAGGATTCGTCCTTCCTCCGAGTGTCGGACGAAGGGGCCTCGGCCAGGTGGAACGGGAGTTCGCTATGGATGAAGGGTGACTCGATGAAGCTGACAGTAGGGGCCGATGGTTTCCACTACTCGCCCACGGAGGTCAGGACCTTCTCGCCCCTGCACACGCTGCACGTGGCGAACCAGAAGATGACCCTCGACACGAGGAAGTTCACGCTAAACGTCACCGCCGACAGGGTCGTCCTCAGGGCAGACAGCGGGTCGAAGAGCACAGACTCCGCGGCCCTCGCCCAGGACCTCAGGACCCTCTTCACCGAGGAGGCGAAGAAGCACATCCAGGACGTCATGAAGGGCGTGCCGATCGACCTCGACGAGACGCTATCGAGCACCGAGGAGGTCCTCAAGAAGTATGATTGAGGCCGTCGAAGTCTCAGGCCTGACGAAGGCCCATGGCAACGGGACAAAGGTCCCCGATGGGGTCGAGTTAAACGCAGGAAAGGACCAGCTGCTCACACCTGTCGGAGAGAAGAGCCGGCAAGACGACGCTCGTCCGGATGCTCGCCGCGCGGCTGACGCCGACCTCGGGCTCGGCGTGCACGTTCGAAGCGGCCTTCAGGTGAACGTCGTCGAGGTCTCTGATCTGGGGAAGACCTACCCAGGCGGGACCGAGGCTCTGCGTGGCGTCTCCTTCAGCATAGAACGCGGCCGTGTCTTCTGCCTCTTGGGCCGGAACGGAGCTGGGAAGACGACCCTGTTGCGGATACTCGCGACCCAGCTACAGCCCAGCACAGGCCGAGCGACTGTATTCGGCCTTGACATCCCGCGCGAAGCAGAAAGAGTGCGGACGAGGATAGCCGTCCTTCCGCAAGAGGCCCGCCCGCAGATGATGCTCTCCGCTTTCGACCACGTCCGGATGATGTGCCTCATCCGTGGCATGCCTCGGGCAGAGGCTACGCGGCGAGCGAACCAGATCCTGCAGCAGTTCGACCTCTGGGAGCACCGCAACAAGGTTTGCGCCGACCTCTCAGGCGGCATGAGACAGCGGGTCCTCCTGTGCATGGCCCTCATAGCCGACCCCGAACTCCTCTTCCTCGACGAACCGACCATCGGGCTCGACCCGCTCGGGCGTCGCCAGGTGTGGGCTGCCGTCCGCCGACTGACCAAGGCCGGCACCACCGTACTCCTGACGACACACTACATGGACGAAGCCGAACACCTCGCCGACAACCTGGCGATCATCGAGAAAGGCAAGGTCGCCTTCCTCGGGACCGTAGATGAAGCGAAGGACGTCGCTGGCGTCGGGATGCGGATGATTGTCGAACCCCTTGTCAATGGAGGCCAGCGCGAGGTCTTGCATCCTTCATCAAACGAGGAGATACTGAAGATCGTCGAACGGAGCGTACGGGACGGTCTCAAAGTCACGTTCCAGCCGCCGAGCCTCGAGGAGGCGTTCATCAACATCGTTGGAGGTTCGATTGACGATGAAGCTCAATGAAGTTCTGTACATCGGGCTCTGGGATTCTCTCCCGTTTCTCCGAGACCCAACGCTCTTCGTGATTCTCTCCGGAATCGCGTTCTTCCCAGTGCTTTTCCTCGCCCTCTTCACTGGCAGCGCCGCGCTCCCTGCCCTCGTCGGCGCAGCCGTAATGTCCCTGGCTTTCCTCGGTCTCAACGTCGCACAGTCAGTATATTACAACAAGCATTGGTTCAGGTTTCAGGACATCCTGGTGGCCTCGCCCGTCTCCGCGCTTTCCTATGCACTTGGTCTCTCCCTCAGCTCCTTGATTGGGTCAGCTCCAGCGCTCGTGCTCTCCTTCTCGATCCTCATCTACTACGTACCAATCGCACCGCTCAACTTCTTGGCGGTGCTTGCTATTGCCGCGCTGATGTGGCTCGGGCTGGTATTCATCGGGTATACGATTGGGCTGTCTGTGAAGAATACGCGCAAAGCGAACTCGCTTCCCCAGATCTTGGGTTTTCTGCTCGGATTCCTCCCACCAGTATACTACCCGCTGAGTCTCCTTCCCTCTTCCCTACGTCCCGTCGCGATGCTAGTGCCCACCACGGAGGCCGCCGAGCTAGCAAAGTACTACTTTGGTCTACTCCCAACCTCGCTCTCCCAGACTGAAATCCTCATGAGCTGGGCTTACCTCCTGGGTTTCGTCGCTGTGATGGCCCTCATTACCGCCAGGAAGGCACACTGGGTCGATCCCTGATGTCGTCAACTGGGCCTCGAAGGCGGTCTCGATATTCTCACTTGGTCCATCTCCATCCCCTTCCAGACTGAGATGTAACCAAGAACGTCAAGGATTTTGCTCGCCTCTGCTTCCCTCACACCCGAGGACTCGATTATCGCGAGGGCTTCAGTAAGCTTCTCGACTTTGCTCAGCTTCTCGTCCATTTCTCTGAGCTTCTCCTCCGAGATGAACAGGTTGCCCACTCTCCTGTACCCGCCAGGCCTGAAGTCCTGGAGCGCCAAACCCATGGATTCCAATGAAACGCCCTTCTCCTTCGCAATCTCCTCGAGGCTCACGACGTCCCCGCTCATGACGATAGAATCCTTCTCAATCCTACCAGCCTGCTCCCTTAGGAACGAGCCTTCCCTCTCCTTCAGGTGCTCGACGATCGGCTTCAGTGGCACGTCCTTCTTGTAGTATATCACTTCGGCCTTGCCCCTCAGCCTTTCAAGCTTGGTGCAGGCGAGGCTTTCGTCAGCGGCTATGATCATGTCTACTCCTTCTATCGATTTCAACTTGCCCAATTTCCTCTGAAGATACTCAGGGGTCCAGAAGCCGACGACCTCCAGGTAGACCTTCACCGCATGCTTCTCGAAGCTGAAGTCAGGTATCAGAACGTGGGTGCCTGCTACGAGTGGCTCGGGCTCCCTCCTCAGAGTCCACCCTAGAGAGCCGTAGGAGACTAGGAATGACCTGGCGAACCTCTCCTCCACGGTGCTGTCGAACGCGCTAGCCTGTTTTCCACTGGCACGGACCCTCTCCTCTGCTCCTGAAAGGAGGCCTTCGACCTCTTCGCTGTTGGTCTCGAAGGCGTACACCCTCCCTCCTCTGCTGCGCGCAAGTATCTCAGCTTTGATGCTCCACTTCTCTGACGCGACTATCTGCGGAAGTACCTTTGCGATGGACGTGCCGTATCTCTCTGTGAACTTGAAGAGGGAGAGGGGGCCGTCGAGGGAGACCCTGTAGCCTGCGCCCTGTCTCTCCACGGAGTAAATCAATCCCTGTCTCTTCACCTCCCTGAAGATGCGCTTCCAGTTTCCAGAGGCCGAGAACTCGACCCTCAGCGACTTGAACAGCAGGGTCTGCGTCAGTGAGAGGTTGTACTGCCTGATGAGCAGCTCTGCGCTGAGTGGTTCAAAGTCTGTCGTGATAAGCTCATCCTCAAGGTCGCTAGAGAGAGCCTTCTCTAGGGCCTCGGGAGAGACGCCGAGTTTCTTCGACACGCTTCGGAGAACGGCTTTCGTCTCAGCAACGCTCGTGGCCTTTGCCTTGCTCGCCTCCTCGAAGACGGCCATCCTCGCCGCCATCGGGTTCGTCGCGCTGTCGACCTTGAATACGCACCTCCTCTCAAGCAGGGCCGACATACCTCTGACGAGCTTGAAGTCGTTGCCCTCGTTCTCGATCTTTTTCAGCCTCTCGAGGAGTTCTCCTTTCTTCCTGCCATTTCCGTCACTGAACGCGCCAATGACTCTCTCGGCCAAAGCGACTGTCCCCGGCTCGATGATGGCGTAGGTGGGGCGTATCTTGCCCCCGGATATCTTTGCCCTGAGGAGGTTCGAGGGAAGCATTACTGTTGCCCGACCTGATCATCCGTAGGACCATATTCCTCTTCAGGCACTCCGCTCTCCTCCTGGGATTCTTCTGCGGCGTGCTTCTGGGCCCCTGACTTTCCTCTCTCCCTCCTCCTGCTGCTCGTCTTAGTCTCTGAGGTCCCACTCGACACAAGCTCGATCAGCCTAGCCCGCTCCTTTCCCTCGCTCTTCCTAAGGAGCCTCCCGAGGCGCTGGACGAACTCCCTCGAGCTTCCTGTCCCGCTCACTATGATGCCTAATGACGCCTCGGGCACGTCGATTCCCTCGTCCAGAACCTTCGAAGTGACGATGGCCCTGAACCTTCCCTCCCTGAATCCCCTCAGCACTTCGTACCTCTCCTCCTTGTCCGTAGTGTGGGTTATGAATGGCAGGAGGAACCTCCTCGATATCCTGTAGACTAGGTCGTTGTGCTGCGTGAAGATCAGTATCCTGTCTTCGGGGTACGAACGAAGTATCTCTTCGAGCCTGTCGACCTTCGCCTGCGAGTTGAACGCTATCGATATTGCCCTGTTCCTTGCAAGCAGGGCCTGCCTCGCCCTGGGGTCCCTCGACGTCCTCATTATGAACCTCTGGAAGTCCAGGGGCGACCTCAGCCATATCCCGTTCTCTTCCAAGTAATTCGCAAATACACGGTGGTTCTTTTCATACTCCTCTCTCTCCTCCTTGGTCAATTCGACGTTGACTTTTTCGATTGTGTAGTCGGAGAGGTACTTTCCCGCAAGGTCCTCGGGCTTCAGCCTGTAGACAACGCCTCCCACCAGCCTCGGGAGTTCGAGATGCAGCATGTCGTCCCTCTCGTAGGTTGCGGTGAGGCCCATCCTGCAAGGAGCCGTGAACATCTCCGCGATCTGCCTGAAGCTCTCGGCGGGGAGGTGGTGGACCTCGTCGAAGATGAGAAGTTCGAACCGGTTGCCCAGCTCCCCGGCTCTCAGGAAGGCGGAATCGTAGGTGCAGATCGTAACTGCCCTGATGGCGTTCTCTCCTCCTCCGTAGACACCGACCTCAACACCAAGCTCCTCCTGCACTCTCCCCCTCCACTGTTCGAGCAGGTCGAGCGTCGGAACGATCACGATTGCGGGCTGGTTGACGAGTTCGATTGCCTTCATTCCAATCACAGTCTTCCCCGCTCCGGTGGGGAGGACGATTACCCCTCTCCTTCCTGCCTTGTCCCATGATCCGAGGGCCCTCCTCTGGTATGCCCTCATCTCCACGCTCCTGCACTTCAACTCGGGACACGGCGGCAGGTCCTCGACCCCGTCCTTGATTGTCGAGAGGCCGCTCTTGTTCAGGAACTCGACTATCTCACTGTAGTAGAAGGCGGGCGCCCTGAAGGCCCCGACCCTTGCGTCCCACACGGAATAGGGGACCTTGGCCTCGCTCCTCACTAGGATGCTCCCCTTGTCGTACGACAGGTAGGTCGGCTGCACTCTTGTGGCTTCGCATGTGACTCGATTTATCCATTAAAGCGGTAGCCCTCGACTCGGTTCCCTCCAGTCATTGGGCGATTACCGTCACCAAAGGTACCTATGTGCACGTTCTGGAAGGATTCTGGACGCAGGCCAATGCTATTCACGGCGCTAGCCTTGGTCGAGGTGACAGTGATTTCTCTAGGAAATCTGCTTGATTCTCAATGTGCAGCGCCTAGTCGGGAGAATACCGGGATCGCTGCGCTCATGTCCGCTCAGCCACCTTTAACTGGAAAAACAAACAGATTGGCTCGCATAACTCCTGATACATGCATCCAACATGCGAATGAACTCGCATTGCCGTCCGTTAACTGCAGATAGGACCAGGGATCCTTTGGGAGGCGGTAGATGAATGAACGTTCTTCCTCATTTCAATACACCTCCACCTTGGCCCCCTTTGGAGGCACAAGGACGTCAGAATGGTCTTGAAACAAAGAGCCCCAAACCAATAGTTGAGTGGACCGGGGGGGACTCGAACCCCCGACCTCCCCCAGTCTGGATTCCTTTGCCAAGGGGCTGGACGATTCCTCTGTATCCTACCAGACTAGACTACCGGCCCGCGTTCTCGCGACTTCGGTTCCGAGTCTTTAAGCCTTATTTGGTCTCAGGGTTGTGATTAGCGGGTTTGGTCGTATCCATCGACGAGTTCAGCAAGATCGAGATGAGGGTAGGGCGCGTCGTCACTGCAGAAGACATCCCTGCCGCACGCAACCCGATGTACAAGCTCATGGTGGACTTCGGGGACGGAAGCACCAAGCAGTGCGTCGCGGGGATCAAGAACTTCTATCCAAAGGACCAGCTGGTGGGTAAACTCGTTGTCGCCGTGGTTAACCTCCAACCGAAGTCTGTCGCTGGAGTCATATCCGAGTGCATGCTCCTTGCCGCGTACAACGAAAGTGAGCTCTCCCTGCTCTCGCCAGACAAGGAGCTGCCTCTAGGCGTCAAGGTCGGCTGAAAAGTCGCACCAAGCTTTTAACCTCCACGATGTCGCGAGATGATTTGTGCGGTCGTCGTCTAGCCTGGTCCAGGACATCAAGCCCTTCTGGGGCATGTAAGCCTGCCACGCTGGTAAAGGCGGCATTCAAACCGTCTCCAGAAACCCGGGTTCAAATCCCGGCGACCGCACGCTTCAAACGCAAGATTGGTGTCAATGGGATGGAAATCCCCTGAGACAGAATGAAGCATTATACTGGTCGACCAAATGGGGCATTCCTTTCGGGCACATTCTACTGAAGAGTGGTTATCTCAGAGTCCCTACGGCCCTTTCGACGGCAGCCTGGATTTCGCCGGACCTCACAACTTCTGAAAGCGTTGCAATGTCGGGGTACAAAGGCCTGTCCTCTTCGAGATGGTTCACATACTTCCTCACGACGTCTTGCGCTGCTTGAGTTCCTTTACCCGGTCTCAAAGGCTTTCTGAAGTCTAGGGCTTGGGCGGCAGCCATCAGTTCGACGGCGATTATCGCACTAGAGTTCTTCACAATCTGCTTTGTCTTGATGGCAGTCGTCGTCGCCATGCTCACAAAGTCTTCCTGATCGGCGGCAGTGGGTATCGAGCCTGTCGCGGCAGGCGTTGACAGGACTCTGTTTTCACACACAAGGGACGCTGCCGTGTACTGGGCGAGCATCATGCCTGAGAACATCCCTGCTCCTATTGTCAGGAAAGCTGGAAGGCCCATGTTCAGGTTGGGATTCACGAGTCTGTTCATCCTCCTCTCTGAAAGCGCGCCGACTGTTGTGAGCGCGATTCCAACGAACTCAAGGGCAAAGGCCAGCGGGGTGCCCTGGAAATTCGCGCCCGTGAGGCAGATTCCTCCTTCGTCTGGGAAGAAGAGCGGGTTGTCGCCGACGCCATTGACCTCTGTTTCGAACATTCTTCTAGCGAATTTCAACGTGTCCTTCGCCGCGCCGACGACTTGAGGAGTGCTCCTCAGGCTGTAGGATTCCTGGACCTTCTGCGGTTTCTGCGCCAGTATCTCGCTCCCTGCCACTATCTTCCTTATGTTCTCGGCGCACTGGATGGCACCTTCATAGCCTCTCAACTTGTGAATTCTTTCGTCAAATGCAAGCATGTTCGGCAGGAGAGCTTCCAGCGTCATCGCAGCGGCAATCTCAGAGGCCTTCACCAGAATGTCCGCGTCGTAGACCTGCAGACATCCCATTCCTGCCACCAGATTTGAGCCGTTTATCACTGCGAGTCCGTCCCTCGCTTCCAGGACGACTGTCTTGATTCCCGCCTTGTTCATTGCCTCCTTTCCTTTCATTCTGTTGCCGCGGTAGAATGCCTCCCCCTCTCCTATCAGCACGAGCGCCCCTTGCGCCAAGGGGGACAAATCCCCACTCGCTCCCACCGAACCCTTCTGGCACATCACAGGAGTAACGCCCTTGTTCAGCATCTCGACCAACGTCTCGACCAGGACGGGTCTCAGTCCGGAGTAACCCTTTGCCAACACGTTTGTCCTTGTCAGCCAAGCGGCTCTTGCATCATCGACAGCGACAGGGTCGCCCCAGCCGGCTGCATGGCTGTAGACAATGTACTTCTGGAATGCCTTGATCTGCTCAGGAGTCAGGAGCACGTTTGATAGCTCGCCTATGCCAGTAGAAACTCCGTAGATTCTCTCCTTCTTGGCGATGAGCTTCTCGACAATCGCCCTAGACGCCTTCATTCTTGCAATCGCTCTTCTGGACAACTTGACCCTCTTGTCGTTTCTCGCGACTCCCACGACATCTTCGATTGTCAAGCCGCTGCCATCAATTGTCAGCACTGATCTATTCGCCTCTAATGACCTATCAAACCAATTCGGCTGAACTCGGCGTCATAAATCCTTCGATTCTTCCCCTCCCGGCGACCGTATGCGTCAATGAACAGAGTCCTTGTGCAGGCTCCCAGACCTGCCACCTCATGCCGGCCCATCGGAGCCAACTCCTGCTAGCCCCTTGGCGACAGCTGTCCAGGCTGCGGATACGTTCGAGGGGTTGTATCCCCCTCCTCCCATAGCTAGAATTCGACCTCCGCACAACTCGTGCGCGAGGTCATGAAGCTTCGCAGTTGCGTAGGCGTGGGCCGCCGCAGTATAGCCTAGCTGGGTAATCGGGTCTCCATCGAGGCAATCTGCACCACACTGAAACAGAATGAACTCGGGCTCGAACCCCCTCACGAAGGCTTCGACCCGGTCGAAAGCCCTCCTGAATTCTTCGTCGCCAGCCCTAGGCAGCATGGGGATGTTCAGTTTGGTCCCTTCGGCCTTTCCGATCCCCGTCTCGGTCTCGCTCCCCGTCCCAGGGTAGAGAAACCGTCCGTCTTCATGGATGTCTCCTATGATCACCCTGGGGTCGGACTCGAATGCGTAGAACACTCCGTCGCCGTGGTGCGCGTCGATGTCGACGTAGGCCATCCGACGCGTCCCTTTCTCAAGGAGACTGCAGATCGCGATCGCGGCGTCGTTGAACACGCAGAACCCTCCTGCCCTGTCTCGCCGCGCGTGGTGGAGCCCTCCAATAGGGTTGAAGAAGTGGTCGAAATCTCCCTTCAAGACGAGTTCCAATCCGTTGAGGGTGTTTCCGACCGGAAAGAGCGAAGCCTCGAAGACTCCCTTGAACGAGGGCGTGTCCCCGTAGTCAAGATAGCCCGATCCAATCTCTGATGATTCCCTGACGAAATCCACGTACATCTTTGTGTGGAAGAGGAGAACGTCCCGTTCTCCCGCTCGGACGGGATCTACAATTGTCACCTTCTCCTTTCCGCTCGACTCCGCCAGTTCCCTGATGGAGACTTCAAAGAGCCGGCTCCTCACCTTGTTCATCGGGTGGCCCTGTGGGAACGAATAGAGGTCCGACTCGCGGCCGAAGGAAACGCCGAGTCTGCAACTCCTGGAGCCAGGCATCTACCAAGCGGTTTCCACGCCTATCAGATTAGCGTTGAGGTCACCTCTGGCTACGCCCCAGTCGGGTCCCTAGGAAGTGCCCTCGAGAGGCTGACCGACCTACTGACACTGTACTGGGCATGACCAACCCGCGAGACTGCCATGGCCAACCGAAAACTCGCAATTCCTGTCAGATCAGTAGTACAGGATACTCTGTCGCCTCTTATCGAGAATATTAACCCGAAATCAGGGGGGCCTCTACTCGAATGGTCGTCACTCTTGACGGGCGTTCGCTGACGCTCGAATCTGCAATAAGGGTCGCGGATGGAGAGGCGACCATAAGGATCAGCCCGGAGAGTGCGAAAAGGATGGCGAAATTCCGCTCCTTGCTCGAGCAGAAACTTGCGCGAGGCAATGTGGCCTACGGCGTCGACACTGGCATCGGCTCTCTTTCAGGCAAGCCGGTGCGGCTAGACGACCTCGAGGAGCTGCAGCTCAACCTGGTCCGCAGCCATTCTGCCGGCGCCGGCGACCCGATGCCCATCGAGGTGGTCCGTGCGGCGATGCTGATTCGAATCAACAGCCTGCTCAATGGAAACAGCGCTGCCCGCCCCATCGTGGCCGAACAATTGGCCGGGATGCTGAACAAGGGCATCACGCCATGCGTTCCTAGGTTCGGGTCGCTGGGTGCCTCAGGGGACCTCGTTCCGTCAGCGCACATGGCGCTCACGATGATCGGAGAGGGAAAGGCGTACCACCGTGGGCGTCTGTTGGAGTCCGCCAAAGCACTCTCGGCTTCTTCTCTGAAACCACTGGTCCTGCAGGCAAAGGAGGGGCTGTCACTGATTAACGGCACGTGCTTCACGGCCGCGTTCGGCGCGATAATAGTTCACAGGGGCAAGCTTCTGTTGGAAGCTGCAAACTCATCGGTTGCCCTGACCGCCGAGGCTCTACGCGCCTGCTCGCAATCCTTCGACGAGAGGCTGATTGGTCTGAAGAAGAATCCAGGGCAGGAGTACGTCGCGAGACGCCTGCGGGAGCTTCTGAAGGGAAGCCGAAGGGTCAGACAGGAACCGATTCCTCAGGATCCATACTCGATCAGGTGCGCGCCCCAGGTCCATGGTTCACTCAAGGAGGCTCTCGACTTCGCCAAAGGGGTCACGGTCGGCGAGATGAATTCGGTCTCCGACAATCCGGTCTTCCTCGAGGACGGGACGGTCCTCCACGGAGGCAACTTCCATGCACAGTCAGTTGCTATGTCGCTCGATTTCCTCTCGATCGCCGTGTCGTATCTTGGCGTGATGTCCCTAGCGAGAATCAACCTCCTTCTGACAAGGACCCCTCAAGAGACGAAGTACATGGCCCGGAGGCCAGGTCTCGAATCTGGGCTGATGATTCTGCAGTACACCGCGACGGCGCTCGCCGCGGACAACGCCACACAGATCTATCCCCAATCGGCCTATCCCTCGAACGTCTCCGAAGGCGTCGAAGACCACGCGAGCCACGGAGTGAACGCAGGAATGAAAGCCATGTCAGTCGTTGCGAATGTTTCAAGAATCCTTGCGATTGAACTCATCTGTGCCTCGAACGCGCTCCGGTCCGACCATGACGGGATGTCGGCGCAGTCACGGCGCGTCTGCGCATCCGTAAGAGATCAGTCGCCCCTGCTCAGCGGAGACAGGACGCTTGCCGAAGACATCGAGAGACTGTCTCAGGCGATTACGGCCGGGAAGCTTCCCTAAGCGGGCGGACTGCAGGGCCCCCCATTTGACGCAGTCACTGGCCCAGTCTCCTTCCTCTTTCTGCAACTAGCTTCCCATTCTTGAAGACCTTCTCTGCCAAGTTGACGCCATAGTGGTAGGAGAAGTGCTTGTGGTTCGGGGCATCGAAGATGACGAGGTCCGCCTTCTTTCCTTTCTCTAGGCTTCCCACCTCCCGCGCTCTCTGTATCGAATGGGCGGCGTTGATCGTCGACGCCACCAAGGCTTCCTCTGTGGTCATTTTCATCTGTAGAACCGCGATGGTCATCATCATCTGCATCGATTCGCACATGTCTGCCGCGCTGAAGTCGGTCCCCAGCGCAACAGGCAACCCCTCATCGATAATCTCTCTCGCCTTGGCATACGTTCCTAGGTAGCAGAAGGGCGTGGTCGGCAACAGAGTCCCCATTACTCCCTTTCTAACCAGTTCTTTGATCTCCCTTCTAGGAGTGAAGATGAGGTGGTCGGCAGAGACTACGCCCAGCTCTGCACCCAGTCTCGCTCCTCCACTGTGCGCGAGCCAGTCTGCATGGATTCTGAGTTTCATGCCGTGACTCCTGCCGGTCTTCAGTATCCGCTTAGTCTGTTCCAAGCTGAAGTACCCGTTCTCGCAGAACACATCACAATACTCTGCCAGCCTCCTCCTCGCGATTTCCGGAATCCACTTCCTGGCTATCTCTTCCGTCAGCTCGTCCACTCTATTCTCGTATCCCCGAGGAATCCCCTGAGCCAAGAAAGTCGGGACCAGGTCAACGGGGTGGGACTTCCTGAGGGCCTGAATTATCTCCAGCTGTCTTATCTCCCCCCTCAGCGTCATCTCGTATCCACTCTTCGCTTCAATCGTCGTTGTGCCGTGAATCAGCATCGTATCGAGTGTCTGGGTCGTCCGCTTGACCAGTTCCTCGGTCGAAGCCTCGCCCGTCATCTTCAGAGTTATGGGCATTCCGCCTCCCTCTGCCTTGATCTCGAGGTACGGGATCCCCTTCACGGCCATCGACTCGAGTTCGTCTTCTCTGGAGCCGGCGAATACCAGGTGCACGTGAGGGTCTATTAGCCCAGGAGCGACCAGCCTTCCGCTCGCGTCTATGGTCTCGATCCCCTTCTCCAGCCTATCCAAGACCTTCCTAGTCGTCCCTACTGCTGCTATCCTCCCGTCTTTGACCGCGACAGCTCCATCCCTGATGATTCCAAGGTCCTTCATTCCCTCTCTGACTTGGGGCCGGTCACTCTTCCCCGCCAGTGTAGCGAGTTCGTCCGCATGGACTATCGCATAATCAGCCCTGATCGACACGCGTCGTACCCCTGTCCTCGGCTAGAGTTCTAGGTACTTCTTCCTTTCCCACTCGTGCACTGTGCGATTGAAGTCCTTCCATTCCTTGGCCCGGATCTGAAGGAACCTGTCGGAGAACGCTCTTCCCAACTTCTCCAGCAGATACTTGTCCTTGGAGAACTCGCTCAGCGCCTCTCCCAAGTTCTCCGGAAGCACCTCGATGCCTCTTGCTGTCCTCTGCTGGTCACTCATCGCGTAGATGTCCTCTTCCACGGGTTCCGGGGGCTCCGCCTTCCTTCTGATGCCGTCCAGTCCTGCCGCTAGGATGCCGGCGAACGCTAGGTAGAAGTTGCACGTTCCGTCGGAAGGTCTGTACTCCAGTCTGGTTCTCATTTCCTTTCCGGGCGGAACTCTGATCAGAACAGACCGATTGTACTTGGCCCATGAAAGGTAGACAGGAGCTTCCCAGCCAGGTACCAGCCTCTTGTAGGAATTGACGGAAGGGTTGGTCAGGGCGGCCAGGGCCTTCGCATGGGTCAGGATGCCGGCGAGGAAGTGCATTGCCATCTCACTGATTCCGTACACTCCCCCATGGTCGTAGAACAGGTTCCGTTTCTTCCCTTCATCTATGAGACTGATGTGGGTGTGCAGTCCTGCTCCATATCCATCGTGGAAGGGCTTTGGCATGAATGACGCGATGAGCCCTTTTCGCGCTGCGGTCATCTTCACTATGAACTTGACCAGGTAGATGGTGTCGGCCATGCTCAGAGCATCAGAATAGGTCAGGTTCAACTCATATTTTCCGGGAGGTACTTCGTGATGATGCTTCTCGACGACCACTCCCGCGCTTCTGAGGTTGTCGGTAATCTCCAGCCTCGTGTCGATGCCTAGGTCATTGGGCGGACTGGCCAGGTACCCTCCCTCGTCATACCTCTTCAGGTTCCCGGCGTCGTCCCTCTTGAACAGGAAGTACTCGATTTCGCTGCACGCGTTGTACTTGACCGACTTTCCGAGAGTCCCCCCGGACTCGTCTATGACTCTCCTGAGTACGAATCTGGGGTCAAGCTCGTAAGGTCTTTCAGACTCCGGCTGGTAGATGTCACAGAGCACTCTTGCCACTCTCTGCGCGAATAGACTGGGCGGCAGGACCACAAGCGTTTCCAGCCGTGGCATCAACTTCAAGTCGCTCTCGCTGATGTCCACCATGTCCAGCGAGGAACCGTCCATGTGGACGCCCTCAACGGCTACCTTAGGCAACAGACCAGAAGGCACCCATAGAGAATGCAGGAGGCCGGACAGATCCGTGAACTGCAGGGCGACTTCTTTCACGCCCTCCTTCTGAATTGTCCTCGTGGCCTCAGAGACGTTCATCTTGATCCTCCTGACCACGCCCCACTCTATTTCTGCGTTGTGCGCCCAGCCGCACGGCCTTCTGCGTCGGCAGGCACCGGGAGAGGTTCTCGATCGCATTCGGAGCTTCCTCGAACGAAGCGCCGGGAACCAAACATGACGGCAGCGGAAAACAACGGTGCAGCGAAGCCCCTGACGCCGAGGAGTTGGTCCCTGTCCTCCTCCTGCTCAGCGTGAATCGGCGAGGAGGGGCATGGCGGCGAACACCTTCGTGTCGGAAATCAGATTCGCAAATCGCGAATACTCGTTGGGCTCGTGCGGTACATCGTCCACGGTGCTCCACACCACGGTCGGAATCCCCCTGTCCCTGAAGAAGTTTCCGACGGTCCTAAGTCCGATTCCAACGAACTTCGGCTGTTTCCTCGCCATACGGGCAATCGCCTTCTCCACTAGTCTCGCAATTTCACTCGTCGGAGAGGTCGCGGGACCAGCGTCGTCTCGCTGGACGACCTCGAGAGACACATCTGCACTGTGCTTCGACGTGAAATCGCGCAGTGACGAGTTCACCTCTGACAGAACCGAATCGAGGGAGTACTCGGGCAAGACCCTGCAATCAAAGTAGAACGCATCGACGCCTGGAATCGTGTTTATGTTGGGAACGTTGGGATCCACTTTTGTGGGTTCAAACGTCGAGGACGGGTCATCGAAGAGATTGTTGCGTCTAGGATACTGCCGATGCAAGCTCTCATCAAGGTCAAGAGCAAGCTTCATCCCGAGCCTGTGAGCATTCCTGCCCTTTGCGGGAAGACTTGCGTGTACTTGCTTTCCTTTGGTGGTGACCTTGAACCACAAGAGGCTCTTTTCTGCTATCTCGACGTCGGTTCCGTTCGGGCTTCCGGCGTCGGGAACGACGATGAGGTCGTTCGCGTCAAAGGAAGAATGCTCCAAGAGGTACTTTACACCGTAGTCGCTCCCACACTCTTCATCGGCAACAAACCAAGCGCCCACATTGAAGGGAAGTCTTTCACCGAGCGACTTCAGTTCTCTGAGCGCAAAGAGGCATGAGACAAGCGACTGGCCGTTGTCCTCCGCGCCCCTCGCGAAGACCTTTCCATCTTCGATTCTTGGCTCAAACGGATCGCTGTTCCACAGTTCCGCGCTTCCCTCCGGAACCGTGTCCATGTGAGCAAGAAACCAGAGTGTTCTTGTCTTGTCCACTCCATCGAGCTTGGCGCAAAGGTTCGGCCTGGATCCGCGTTTGTAACCGCTGTCAGGTACGTCGACCCTTGACACCTCGAATCCCTCTCCCTCAAGAAAAGACTGGACGAAATTCGCCCGGTCAATCTCGCCTGGCCCGCCCATTCTGGGATTTACCGCGTTTATTCTCAGCATCCTCACAAAGAAGTCTTGGACCTTGCCCGCATCGCGGTCAACGTCGGAGCTCAGTCTTGAGAGGGCGTCAGGACTGGTCTGCATGAACGGCCACGCTTTTGGGCCCTCCGAATATTAAAGATGCCCGCTTCCAGTGATCTACGCACAACTGCTCCCTCACTCACCGCGACGCCGCCAATCGTCGCAAGGCTTGCCGTGCAGGATTGTTCAGGTTGAACTCTTAAATCGGGAGTTACCCCCAGAGACCTTAGTGCAGAAGCACATCATCAAGGCACCGCGGGGCAGCGAGATATCGTGCAGAAGCTGGCACCAGGAAGCTGCACTCCGGATGCTGATGAACAACCTCGACCCGGAGGTCGCCAAGGACCCGGAAAGGCTGATTGTATACGGCGGAACGGGGAAGGCTGCGCGAAACTGGCCCGCCTATGACGCGATCGTGAAGTCACTGAAAGCTCTGGCTAACGATGAGACGCTGCTCATCCAATCCGGCAAACCCGTCGCGGTGTTCAAAACGAGCGAGAGGGCCCCGAGAGTGCTTATCTCAAACGCGATGATTGTGCCGAAGTGGGCTGACTGGTCCTACTTCAGGGAGCTAGAGGAGAGGGGGCTAACGATGTACGGACAGATGACTGCGGGCAGCTGGATGTACATCGGCACCCAAGGGATACTCCAGGGCACCTATGAGACCCTCGCGGCTGTTGCCTCGAAGCACTTCGGCGGCTCGCTGAAAGGAAGGATTGCCCTGACTTCCGGACTCGGCGAGATGGGGGGCGCCCAGCCGCTCGCCGTCACGATGAACGGCGGGGTCGCGTTGGTCGTCGAAGTCGACCGTCAAGCCATTCAAAGGAGGCTCGACAAAGGCTACTGCGACATGGTCGTGGAGAGTGTCCGTGAGGCCCTTGACGTGGCGAGGAACGCGGCAAAGGAGGGAAGGGCCGTCTCCGTGGCCCTGCTCGGTAACTCCGCCGAGGTCCTCCCGGAGCTCGCGAAGTCTGGGTTCAGACCCGACGTGATAACCGACCAGACTGCGGCGCACGACCCGCTCGCCGGCTACATCCCTGAAGGCCTGAGCGTCAAGGAGGCTTCGGCACTGCGGGCGTCTGATCCGGAGGCCTACCAGAAGCGCTCTATGGCGTCGATCGCAAAACACGTCACCGCGATGCTCGAGTTCCAACGCAAAGGGGCCGTCGCCTTCGAATACGGCAACAACATCCGAAAGATGGCGAAGGACGCAGGGGTGGGAGACGCGTTCAAGATCCCCGGCTACGTGCCGGAATACATCAGGCCGCTCTTCTGTGAGGGGAGAGGTCCGTTCCGGTGGGTCGCCCTGTCAGGCAGGCCGGAGGATATCTACGCGACAGACGAGGCCATCATGAAGGAGTTCGGGGACAATCTTTCGCTGATCAGATGGATCACAAAGGCGCATGAGAGAGTCCAGTTCCAAGGTCTCCCAGCGAGAGTCTGCTGGCTGGGATACGGGGAGCGGGCGAGGTTCGGTAAAGTCATCAACAGAATGGTCCGCGACGGGACCATCTCCGCGCCGATCATAATCGGGCGCGACCATCTCGATTCTGGTTCAGTGGCCTCTCCCTACAGGGAGACCGAAGGGATGAAGGACGGGTCCGATGCCATCGCCGACTGGCCGATCCTCAACGCGCTCCTCAACGCAGTCTCCGGGGCCTCCTGGGTCTCCGTCCATCACGGTGGGGGAGTCGGCATCGGCTATTCGATTCACGCAGGGCTCGCGGTCCTTGCCGACGGGTCAAAGGAAGCCGACGAACGAATCGAGACCGCGCTCACGAACGACCCTGGCCTCGGCGTTGCGAGACATGCCGATGCGGGATACGAAGACGCGCTACGGACTGCCAAGGACAAAGGCGTCAGAATACCGATGAGTGAAGGTTAGCGCCCCACGGAGTCTTGTGCATCCACCGGTGGACGTAGTACGCGGCATAGATCGTCGCTGTCGATGCCGCCACAGCACAAAACGCCTCGGCCACCATGTATGGCTCTAGCGGTCAGGGCAAAGTGCTAGGTGTCCGGGCTGTTGCAGACTACGACTTCGAGAACTCTTTGACGAGCTCCTTCGCCCTGTCGAACCTGATCTTCCTCTCTTCCACCATCTTCTTTGCCACAAGGTCAACCATCTTTCCTGTTGCCCCGGCTGAGACCGCGATGTTCCTCGCGTGGAGTTTCATGTGGCCTCTTTGGATGCCCTCAGTCGCGAGCGCCCTGAGTGCCGCGAAGTTCTGTGCGAGCCCCACTGCCGCCATCACCTCTGCCAGCTCCGTCGCGGTCTTGACGCCTAGAATCTTGATTGCGGCCCTCGCCGCAGGATGCGTCTTTGCCGCTCCGCCGACCAGCCCCACTGCCATGGGCATCTCGAGCCTCCCTACCAGGTCGCCCTTGGCATCCTTCTCCCAAGTAGTGAGTGGCTTGTACTTCCCGCTCCGGGATGCATAGCTGTGTGCCCCTGCCTCAAGGGCCCTGATGTCTTGTCCGCAGGCTATCCCGACGGCGACGACCCCGTTCATTATCCCCTTGTTGTGTGTCGCGCACCTGTAGGGGTCAGCATCTGCGAACGCGTAGGCGAAGACGATTCCGTCCACTGCGTCCTCTCCCCCAATCGCCTCCTTATCGAAGACGGCAGTCGCCCTGACTAGACGCCTGTCGGCGAGGTTGGAGATTATCCTGAGGATGACCCTCCCTCCGGTGATTTCTTCCACCATCGGCGCCACCGCCTCAGCCATAGTGTTCACGGCGTTGGCCCCCATCGCATCACCAGTGTTAACGATGAGCTCCGGCACGACCATCGGCCCCTTTATGGTGGAAAGGATCTTCACACTCAAGTCCTTGGCCCCTCCACCGAGCGACACTAACATCGGGTCCTGATCGTTAGCCATCTTCAGGATCTCGGTCTTCCTCTTGAGCAGCTTGGACCTTGCCTCCTCTGGATTCTTCACCTCGACGACTTGGATCTGCCCGATCATCACGGGGCCGGTGTTGGTGACGCTGAAGCCTCCCTTCACCCTCGCCATCTTCGCCCCATTGCTCGCGGCCGCCACAACGGACGGCTCTTCAAGGGCCATAGGTACGAGGTAGTCCTTCCCATTGACCTTGAAGTTGACAGCGATCCCCATCGGAAAGGTTATCCCCCCGACGACGTTTTCGATCATCCTGTCTGCGACGTCGCTAGGAAGTCCGCCCGTATCCGCAAGGATCTTCGCTTCTGCATCGGGCAGGCCGGTCAGTTCCTTGACGATCTTCATCCTTTCCTCCATCGGCAGCTTGTAGAAACCCGGCGCTTCGGAACTTCCTCGCATTACTTTCGTGCCGCAAGTCAACGGCTGGTTATTTAATCCAAACGACTGCCTGAAACAATCTTAGCCTCTTGGCGAACTGCGCGAACGGGCGTAGGCCACTGGTTCCTCCGTGTAAACATAAAAGGCGGTTGAGGAGGCGGTGCGAAACGACGGGCCGGTCGTCTAGCTTGGTTAGGACATCGCTCTGACACGGCGAATTCACGAGAGTTGCTCTCGCACGCCAAGGTCCCCGGTTCAATTCCGGGCCGGCCCACCAAAGACAAGCCCAGAATGGCTTCTGTCTGTCTAGAATGGCTAGATTCTTGCTTTCTACGCGACCGGCCGCAGGGTCTGAATCCCACCGGGCCCGTTAACAAACAACTCAATTCAGTAATCAGCTACGGAGGATAGGAGGGAGAGGGATTCGGTCTGCAGTTGCCGCTTTGGCTCTTGCTATTGCGCGCGCGTTGTTACCAGACGAGTTGCCGCGCTTCATCAGAGCGACTGAGACTGCCACAGTAATAGCAGCCACGGTGACCGCCGTGACCGCAATGATGGTGACTTCAGGCGTACCGCTCGACCCTGCAGGCGTCAGATGGACTGACGGCGACCTGCCAGTCAAGGCAATGTCGATGGAGAGGGACGCAGGCCCGCTCTGCTGGCCGCTGAAGGTTCCATTCTCTTTGATCTGCGCGACCATCAAGAGCCCAAGCTGCGAGTCATAGGAGAGGCTGGCTGTAGCCTGGCCCTGGAATGCGCTTTCGGACTGTGTAGTGCTCTTACTGCTCGCTTCGAGGGTCCACGTGTTGACGTCGCCAAGGCTTGTGCCGACCTTCCTCATGGAGACTGTCGAAGTATTGGCAAACCCAGTCTTCGGGAATGCGAGGGACGACATCAAGGTAGTTGCAAGGCCACTGAGTGTGGATTGAAGTTGTGCAGGTGGAATGTAGAAGTAGGTTGAGTTGCTTTCCGGGGGTATGGGCGAGTTCAGGTCGAAGCTGGCCGTACTATTCCCTGCACCAGATGACTCCAGCAGAGTCACTGATGTTCCAGTGACGCTCTGGACCGTGAGGTTGAGGATTAGGTTGGTTAGGCTGGACTTCACGCCAGGTGCGCTCTCGTTTGAAGACACCGACCAGGCGAACCAATTGCCAGCAGTTGCCCATGAGGGCCGCATGGAATTGCTCTGTGCCAGGACCGTCGACTCGGGCGTGGGACCCACGCCCACAGCAGCCGCCACAGAAACAGGAGTCTGAGAAACCGCCAGGAACAGGAGCGACCCAATGGCAAGAAGACGGACTGCAGCAGACCGCTTGGCCAAGCCCTTTGTCGCGGGCATCGGTAATCCAGCTTGCGACTTTCCAGAGTAAGATATAACCCTGAACTGCCTCGCAACGGGCTCTGGACTTGCGCACCAAACTCATCCAATTTCGGTGGGCTCGCGCGGTCGACCAGCAGTCAGACTGGTCGGGTCCTCCCGGCTGGCTCCTGATTTTGAGCCAACTTTCAGGTACGATTTCGTGCTGGGCCCCACCGGGCCCGTTTAGAATCCACTCGTACGATTTCCTGTCAGCTGTGCAATCTTCGCGGATGGACCTTGAAATGAACCGTGACGACCGAATCCCCCACGCTGATTCGCGGCTCGGCAAGAAACGAGTTCCTCACAAGTTCTCGGAGAGAACTCGCCAGGATGATGCTCAACTTGGGACCGAAGTCATGGCGGCAGACAATCGTATACGAGTCCTCCTCTCGTGTTATTTGTGTTCGTAAACTGGCAGGATTTATTTTGGATCTCATGCTCAGGACCTCAAGTATCTTGTCCGGAGATGAGTCTTGAAGGAAGAATTCCGCCATCTCTTTCCACATAGTGGCCATAACCTCTCGCCCTATTCGAGCGAGGGTCTTGTCATCCAACGCTTCGATTAGACTCATGAAGATTGACCTGTGAAGTGAAATGAATCCAAACTCCTTTGCCTTCTTATCCCAACCAAAATACCGACTGATGATTGAGTTGGCTAGTGCGTTGACGGATGTGCCTTCGTCGGCGGCTTCCTTCTCAAGAGAGCGCGCCAACGATTCTGAGAATCTGAGTGTCCTAAGATGGGTCTTGCGCGCGTCCTTACCAGCGTTTGACAAAAGAATGGACCTCGATAGGAAGGACTGTCCCGCCTACTTAGGTTTTGTATCCTGATGCTCGGTTCTGCTTCATCTCTGGGGGGTCACCCAATTGAATCCCCCCACGAATGAAGCAGAACCTGATGCTCAGTTGCACAATTCCTAGGTTTAGGGTAGGTCGCCTCTGACCATCCTGCCCTGTTCTAAGTTGCCAGTGCCGCCATGAACCCGTTGTAGACGTACGCCTTCATCAACATCTCCCGGGCCATGTTGGCGAACCTCCTCGCGGACACGTGCTCGCCGAAGGTGCGCTTCATGGATGAGAACGCCCCCTCCGCCCTCCACCTGAAGCCGAACCTGTGTATTCGTGACCAGGCCTTCGGCCTGAACGCCTGCTGCTCGATGACGGCCTCCTTCCTCGCGTATGAACCGTCGCTCCTCGGCACCGAGTTCTTCGCAACCCTGATGACAGGCCTGATGCCCCTCCCCGACAGGAAGTTGAAGTTGTCCTTCGTGTCGTAGGCACCGTCCCCCAGGACCCTTCTCACCCTCACGCTCTCGCCCGCCCTCCTGACCAGCCTCTTCAGGCGCCTGCCGTCTGACACCTTCTCTGACGAGACGTCCATGGACACTATCTGGCTCGTCCTGGTGTCCACCGCTATGTGGAACTTCAGGTAGCCCCTCTTCACTTTCCAGACCCTCCTGATCCAGTCCCCTCCGTTGTGGACCTTGATGCCTGAGGCGTCCACCGCGATGCTGACCGGGTTGTTGGACCTCAGGAGAGAGTCGTCCAGCGACACCTCCAGCCCGTTGCACCTCCTTGCCATGGTGGAGTAGTCCGGGACGGAGAGGCCGTCGATGTGCTCGGAGAGGAACATGACGAAGCCCTCCGCCTGCCTGTACGGGAGGTGGAAAATCACCCGCATGCAGGCTATCAGCCTGACGAAGGACTCGGGGTAGCGGTAGGGGAGGCCGACCTTCCCTCTGTTCTCCCTCTTCAGCTCCCTCCTCCACTCGTCCAGCATGGACGGGTCGATGCCGATGTACCCCCTCCTCACGAGGGCGTCGTTGTACGTTCTCCAGTCCCTTTCGGCCGCCATGGAGACTGAGGTCGCGGCGTCAACCCAAGCACACTCGAATCAAAATCCTTTGATAATCAGCTATGATTGTGCAACACAGCAGGTCGTATTGAAAAGTGACCTACCGGGGACAGCAAGGTTCCTTTCAGCTCTTCCACAGACGGGGCTGAGGCGGCTGAGTGGTGTGGAACGCTCGAGCCGTACGGGTCGCTCCCTAGGTCGGCTATAGACATCTAGCACGCTCAGACGGACGCTTAGATGGATTGACAAGGCTCGGCCAACCATCCTGAATCATCTCCACGCTTTCCTGGGATCTTCAAGAAGTTGGGGCTTCCCTACTGAGTAGTTAGCACTCCTCGCGCGGAAATAGATCTGAAGGGGATTCACGCCGGCCCGGCCAGCGCTCCCAAGAGAATCGAACCAGTCGCTTCGTATCGTAGCCTGGATGCACCATGCCCCAGATGGAATTGAACACCAAACTGTGCAAGTCCGGGCCGGCCCACCATTGTCAATCCTTAAAACGATGGGACATGTCTTCTCCCATGGGTAAAGATGAACCGGAACCTTCTGATTTTCTCCATCCTCTTGATCCTGCTGGGATTGGCCATAGGCATGTCACTCATTTCCATCCTCGGTTTCTTCCTCCTATTCCCTGCTCTGCTTTCGTCACCCCGGCCGCGTTCCCAAGGCGCTCCAGCGGGTTCGGGGCAGCAGGCTCCCGAGCCCACTCCAATCATGGAGACGACTCCCGAGCCCGCTCCCGTCATGGAGACGGCTCCCGAGTTGGGGAAGTTGGACCAAGTTGGAACAGTCTCCAGGCCCGTCGTACCACATATTGTTGCACCCGCATCGATACCCTCACTCCCGCCCTCTCAGCCCTCATTCAGTGCTCCGCTCTTCCCGACAAGCATCTTCCCAAGTGCATCGCAACAAATGCCGACGGCGCAGGCACTCAAGGAAACGAAGAGTGAAGCACCTGGTTCCAGAGATGAGTTGCTTGAGCTCGGGGCTTTACTGGCGCTGATGAAACTAGTCTTCGGCTAGGGCACGTACAGGTTCATATCTCTCGCCACCTTCTTCAGCCTCTCCACTCTGTGGGGCATTGAGGGGTGTGTCGAAAAGAGCTCGATTAGCGAGCTGCCCCTGAACGGATTCACTATCCACAAAGATGCCGTTGCGGGAGACGGCGCCCTAGCGGATCTGTTCGAGATAGGCTTCGTCTGGGCCTTGCTGGAAATCTTTTCCAGAGCGGTGATCAAGCCTCCAGGATTCCTCGTCAGCTTCGCACCGTACTCATCTGCGTTGTACTCATCGTCGCGGCTTATCCCAAGTTGGACGAACGTCGCCCCGAGCGGCACAAGAATCGCCGCAACGAGGAGAAGGATCGGCGAGCTCTTGTTCTTGCTGTTCCCGCCTCCGAGCATGACAGACCAAAGAGCGATGGTTCCGATGTAAGATATCGCTCCCGCCATCGTCGCGGCCACGCTCGACATCAGGACGTCGCGGTGGACGACGTGCCCGATTTCATGACCTATCACTACTTCGAGTTCGTCCGGGGTCAGCGTCTGCAGGATCGACGACGTGGCGCACACGACCGCTTTGCTGGGCCCCCTGCCGGTCGCAAAGGCGTTGGGCTGCGGAGAATCGACTATGCCCACCTTTGGCATCGGGATATCCGCCTTCTGGGCCACATTCCTCACGACCCTGAAGAGCGTGGGGTTGTCGCTCTCTTGGATGATCTTGGCCCTGGTCATCCTGATGACGAGCGAGTCGCTGAAGTAATACGAGACGAAGTTGAAGACAGCTGCCAACACGAGGGCAATCAGCATGAACGCCAGTGGGTCGCCGAGATAGAGCCCCACCGCAAGACCGATGGCCATCAGGAGGCCGGTCATCACAGCAAATAGCATCGTTATCTTCAGATATGTTGAAGCGGCCATTTCACTTCGGGAAAAATCGCCCTTCCCGACCGCTGTATATAGTTTTCCGGCAAGGAACTCATTGCGATATTCGAAGATAGACCACGATACACGCCAAGTGGACGAATCAGCGCGAGTCACAGAATACGAATCTCAGCCGACAGTCGTCGAGTTTGAATCTCATAGACTTGTTGTCAACATTGGCATGTCCGTCACCCCCGCCGCCAACGATTGACGTAGAAAATGCGGGATTTTACGGGCACAAAAGCCCCCTTCCTTTCCAGGACCTTTTCCCGGTCCGAGGGCCAAGGTCATTGCTCATTCTACTGGCCCTCGAGTCTAGATTGACAAGGCAATTTCGAGGAACCCAAATCCTTTTCAAGATTACACGTAAGTGTAATCTCGGTAATCATGGTAAAGCACCTGAAAAACTCCGCCAAGGAGCAGATTCTGGAGGTGGTGGTCAGGATTTGCGGCCTTGTTGGATCAGTCGATGCCGAGAGCGTGGCGTACGAACTTTCAAGGTCCGGTTCCAACCTGCAGCGGACGACCGTGAAGGTGCAGTTAATGCGATACGCGAAGCATGGAATCCTCCGTCGAGCCTGGGATGGTCGGAGATACCAGTACGGGGTAAACTCTAGGACTGTGAGTACGCTCCGGAACGTCAAAGGGGGCATCGATCTTGAGATGAAAGTACATCTTGAGATGCTGGAAATACAGAACCTGATCCGCGCAGGTGATTACTCCCAGGAGAAGCTCACCCAGCACGCTAGAACGCTGGGCCTTTTGAGCGAAATCGACTATCCATGTATTATGGACGTGAAACCCTTCATACAGGTCATCGAAGTGCTGATGACCAACCTCGCAAAAACGATCGGTTGATTTCGGGGCTTAACAGCGGTCGTGAAGAAGCGACGATGAGATTCACAATCCGATTTGAGCCATCGATGAACTCACTGCAAATTTCTAAGATAGACGACTATGCACGCCAAATGGACGAACCCCATGTAGACTTGTGGTAGCCTGTCGTACCTGACGGCTACCCTCCTGAACGCCTTGATCCACGCGTTGAACCTCTCTATCGACGACCTGATTCTGTGGTAGGCCTGCCTGTCGAACGCTCTGGGTCTTCCAGGCTTCTTCTTAGTGTTCGGGCTCTCGGGAATCCGTGATTTGATGCTCCTGCCGTCCAGGCAGAACCTGCTCAGTGGCATGTTGTACTTCGTGTCCGCGTAGAGGACCCTGGGCCTCTTCCTTGGCCTCCCTCTCCCGTGCCTGACGCTGATTGGCTCCATGATGGGGATGAGTCTCCTGCCTTCGTGCTCCCTCGCCGAGCCGATCTCCACGGTCACAGGGAGTGATTGCTCCGTCACTGCCGCGTGGACCTTCGTGCCCTTGATACGCTTGTGACCGTCAAAGCCAACGAGCCTTCCCCCTTTTTGGCTGGTACCGTTGTGCTGTCGATGGAGAGGGAGTCCATCTTCACGATTCCTGAGACATAGCCCTTTGATATCAGAGAGTCGAGCATCCTCTTCCAGATGCCCATCTCCTCCCACTTCTTCAGCCTCCTCCAGGCCGTAGTGTAGGAGTGCGAGTACTGCGTCTTCGAGAGGTCTTCCCACCTGCATCCCGTGGTGAGGAAGTAGAGTATTGCATTGAGCGTGGCCCTGTCGTCGGCTCTCGGCTTCGCTGGTCCTCTCTGCTCCGGTATCATCGGCGCCATAGCTTCCCACTGCCTGTCTGTCAGCTCCTTCACTCTATCACCTCCAAGGGTGAGGGAGATGCTTGCACTACTCAATGCCTCAGTGAAGTAAGGTTGTCACTCAGCACTAGGAATATTGTAATGAGTTCAAGATTCGGCTTGTGTCGACTTTTGCGGCCGTTACTCCGGAGGATCTCGACCGAAAGGATAAAATCCATGCAGACGGAAGAATCTGGCGAAATATAGTTGGAGGACAATGGCGACGACGAGTGGCCGACGAAGAGACGCAGGGGATACCCGTTCGGTCCCTGGGCGTTCCCTGACATCGACGAGATGATGAGGGAGATGGAGAAGGCCTTCTCTGAGCAGTTCAAGGAGCTAGAGAAGGAGCTCCCCAAGAACTTGGTCAGAGAGACGAGATCTCCGGACGGCAGCACGAAGAAGGAGATAGGGCCGATAGTCTACGGCTACTCCGTCACAATCGGACCCGACGGCAAGCCAGTGGTGAGGGAGTTCGGCAACGTCAGGAAAAGCGAAGGAACCCCCTGGAATGAGATTCAGGACAGGCGTGAACCCCTTGTCGACGTCGTGAGCTCCGACAAGGAGGTAAGGGTGATAGCAGAGATGCCCGGAGTCGAAAAGGGCGACATCAATGTCACCGTCAACGAGAAGTCGCTCGTCATATCGGTCGACAAGGAGGACAGGAGATACTTCAAGGAACTTGAACTGCCAGGGGTCGTCGACCCAAAGGGCGCGAAATCAGCCTACAACAACGGCATCCTAGAAGTCACAATTCCTCTGAAGTCCCCCGGCGGGACCGGCGTCAAGCTCCGAGTCGACTGACCTACTGGTAGGGCCCGCCTTCGGTTCCTTCCTTGTATCTGGCCAGGGCGTTGAACGTGGCTTCCCTGTAGCCGTGCTTCTCAGCGAGAGACCTAGCGATGTCTCCTGCCGTGATGATGCCCACCATGGACCCCGCCTGGTTCACGACGACCAGCCTCCTCACGCTGTATTCTGCCATTTGGGCAGCTGCGTCGGTCAGCGAGGCGTTCGGAGAGACGGTGATCAGCGGAGTCGACATGATGTCCTTCACAAAGACCTTGGTCGGGTCGACCGCATCGGCCAGCACCTTCGAGACCAGGTCCCTCTCAGTGACGATTCCTATTGCCCTGTTGGCCTGCGTTATGACAGAGCAGCTCACTCCCCTCTTGGCCATTGCCTTTGAGCATTCCTTCACGTTGGTGTTGAGGTCGACGGCCAACACGGCCTTCACCATGACTTCAGCAACGCTCGGCTCCTGCTGGGTCATCGTCACGGCCAGAAGACTACGCTAATATATCAATTGGCTCGCGGCCCGAAAACGAATGGCCGAACCCGTCGTTTCGGTGGAGGGTCTCGTGAAGCGGTACGACGGGCTCGCGGCTGTCGACGGCGTCTCCTTCGAGGTGCAGAGGGGGGAGTCTTCGCTCTTCTCGGTCCGAACGGCGCGGGGAAGACGACGACGATCGAGATATTGGAGTGCATCAGGCAGCCAACTGCCGGCTCCGTGAAGGTCTTGGGACACTCGGTCGCTGCTTCCAACGGGGCAGATGAAATTAAGAAGAAGATTGGCGTGCTCCCCCAGGAATTCAGCACCCTGGGAAGGCTCACAGTAGCAGAGACCTTGAAGCTCTTCGCTGGGATGTACGGCGCATCCGTCGATGTGATGAGCCTGCTTGACCTTCTCGGGATACGAGACAGGGCGAAGGCCAGGTTCGCCGACCTGTCCGGAGGGCTGAAGCAGAGGGTGGGAATCGCGGCCGCCTTGGTCAACGACCCGGAACTCGTCTTTCTCGACGAACCTACGGCGGGCCTGGACCCCGAGGTCAGGAGAGCCACGTGGAAGGCGTTCGGGGACCTGCGCGCGAAAGGCAAGACGATAGTCCTGACAACATGTTGCGTGGCGGAGGCGGAACAGCTTGCCGACAGGATAGGGATTCTCTGCAGAGGCAAGATCGTTGCGCTTGGCACTCCAGCTGAGCTTCTTGGCAAGTTCGGCGGCGACAGGACGGTCGTCTTCAGGAGCGGCGGCGACGCGGTCTTCGGAACTCTCAGGCGCTTCTTCGACACCGTCTCAATGGACGGCTCCGACGTGGTCGTACCCTTTGAAAGACTCAGGGACCTAGAAGTGGCGCTCACCGCTTTGGTGGGCAGGGGCCTCGAAGTGGAGGTCGCGCTTCGTTCTCCCACGATGGAGACTGTCTTCCTGAAGCTCACCGGCCTGAAGATGTCCGAAACTGGTGAGGCGAACTGAAGATCCTAGTCGTCTCAAGAGCCGTCGCTCGAGACTGGCTCAGGAGCAGGAGTGGGCCCCTCTTCAGCTTCGTCTTTCCTGTGATGCTCCTCCTCGTCCTCGGAGGCATCTACGGTAACCCTGGCAGCCCGGCTCAGGCGGTCGGCCAGAACACCGCGAGCTACTACCTCCCAGGCCTGACTGCAGCCTTCATAATGACGAACGGGGTGATCGGCGTCACCAACGTCGGCTGCGAGCTGAAGAGTAGAGGGGTCCTCAGGCGCCTGTCAGCTACCCCTCTGACCAAGCTGGAGTGGCTCCTCGGGAACTTCCTGAGCCAGATTATCCTCGCCTTGGCGCTCGCAGCGGTAATGCTGGCCTTGGGCGTCGCTCTCTTCAACGTCAACGCCTTGATCAACGCGTACTCCGTGGCCATGCTGTTCCTGGGCGCCCTCCTCTTCTCCGGAGTGGGCATGTCGCTGGCGGGCCTCGCCAGGGACCCAGCGGCGGCATCCGGACTCGGCAACATCATCGCCTTTCCGATGATGCTGCTTTCCGGCACATTCTGGCCCCTCAGTTCCATGCCTTCGTCCCTGCAAACGGTCGCCCGAGCCCTGCCCCTGACCTACTTCGCGGACGGCCTAAGGAACTCGATGGTCTCCGCAGACTTCTCCGCCGCCTTCACCGACCTCCTCGTCGTCGCCGTCTTCGCTATCGTGCTGATGCTGCTCGGTGCAAGACTCACGCGGTGGAAGGAATCTTGAAAGTGGACCGGGGGGGAATTGAACCCCCGACCTTGGGACCCCTGAGGTTCTCCCGCGTGCAAGGCGGGCGTTCGTACCGCTGAACTACCGGCCCACCAAACAGGCCAGTCCTTGGTCGCTTCTTATTCTCTTCCCGCTTGGAAAGGAATTATAGTCTATCTGGAGGCGCCCAACGACGGTGGGCTGGTAGCTCAGCTTGGCTAGAGCACCCGACTGATAATCGGGAGGCCAAGGGTTCGAATCCCTTCCGGCCCATAGAAAATAACTCATTTCAGCGCGCTCTCGTATTCGACAGAATAAGCTCATTTCTAGGCATTTTTCGGTTACCATGCGTCACTATGGTAGGGCTGTCTAGCAAAGACTAACTTCTGGACTAGGCCCACTGCAGGGAGGGTGGATTCTTCGATCAAGATCACGACTGGTTTGTACCTTCTGGCAAGTCAAGCGCTCCCTGGGCTGTGCGAGAAACATTACTCAAAGAGCGAATTCACTTCTGATATCTACAATCCACATTTCTCGGCAAAGCAGATGGAGGAGCTGGAAGAGAGACGAATGAAAGCAATTTCAAGGCTCTTCGAAGAGAAGAAGACTTCCTGGTGGGATGTGTTCGACGCCTCTGAAATTGGCAAGGAGCGCAAGATCATAGCTTCGAGGTACGTTGCCCTGAATTCAGAAGTGCTTGACGTCGGATGTGGAAGAGGCTTCTTCAGTTTCGCCTGTTCGAGGAGAACCAGCCATGTAACCGCCTTGGATCTGATGAACGGCAAAGGACGGATTGGTTGGTGGGATGAGTTCTTGCAGACTACCGCGCTTCTGAAGATGAAAAGGCGAGTCTCGGGCATCAGGGCAAGTGCGACTCATCTTCCTTTCGAAAGGGGGTCGTTCGACGCGGTCACATCGGTTCACGCAATCAGGAATTTCGAGGAAATCGACGAGCTGAAACTTTTCATTTCTGAAGCCGCTAGAGTGCTGAAGAAAGGCGGACGCTTCGTTCTGGCAGAATCTGATTTCGAGAGCAATGGGTTCCTAGCCTACAAGGAATTTTACGCGATGAGAACCGAGATTGGTTGGGAGATGAGAATCCCTCCGTCCGGAGAGATTGTCAGCATCTTGAGAAAGAGTGGTCTCTCGAAGATTAAACAGACAATACTGGACATTCGATTGAAATATGCGCCGGTCTATTTCCCGTTGAGTCAGGCGAGGTTGAAGGGCTTGACAAAGCAATACAGTTATGCGAAAAGGCTTCTGATTGAAGAGGGAGAGCAACACCCGCCGGTCTCCGTCATTACTGCTTTGAGATGACACTTCTCGACGCGCGCTGCAAAGAGTTAGTTGACGACTAACTCTCATTCAGGATTCCATCGAGATTTCTAATTGTAACGCAATCTGTCCTTGAATACCTCATCTTTCTATCAACGAGGATAGGCTCGATTCCTACTCCCCTCGTACCCACGACATCCATCTCGAAACTGTCTCCGACATGGAGGCACTCATGCGGGGCTCTGCCCACCCTGCTCAGAGCCAGTTTGAAGGGAGCGGGGTCGGGTTTCTCGGCGCCCGCCTCCTGAGAGTAAGTGATAGCGTCGAAGTATTGGACAAGGTCCAGACTCTTCATTCTATCGAAGATTTCATCGGTGTTGTTTGATATGATTCCAAGAGCATACCCTCTTTGCTTCAATTTGGAAAGTACAGAATGCGTTTCCGGAAACACTCGTAGCCATTTCTTAGCATCCAAAAAAGCGAAGCCGACCGTCCTTGACAAATCTCCGTCTCTATCAGCGACGCCAAGCTTACTCAGCACATAGGCGTCATACAGACCCCAAAACTCTGGCATGCGACCTTTGTATTCGTATACCTTCGGGCTGTATACTTGGTCTGCGGCCTTCAATGCTTCGAGGAGAGCATCCTGCTGAAGGATTAACCCATGTTCCGCTACAGTTGCGAGCCAGATTTCCAAGACCGAGTGAGTAGTCTCGCCCAGCGTATTTCCGAGATTAAAGAAGATGGTGTTGATGTTGTCGATAGATACAGCCAACATCTTGCTTCTATTCAAGTTCCACATTTAGTCTTTCTTGGAGGCGCTCTGAATGAGAGTAGTGGAGTCAAAGGTCGCGTACTTGACTGCGATTTCGAGAACCCTGTCTAGATCGTGCGCAACGCGATTAACGCGCGCTGCTTTTGCTAGCCAAGGTCGAGGTCCTGGTTTCCAACGTCAGTTTAGAACAGGCTCCTTCCGGCCCGCTCGACCAATTCGCCAACTGCTTGCTTAAATCGAGCCACCCAGAGATAAGACTGTGAATCAACTCGCTCATCAGATTGTAAACAGGTGCTTGCGCGTCACTGAGAAAGACAATGTGACTATCTTCCTTTATCCTCACAGCACGACTCTGGCAGAGGACATCGCGGTCGAATGCTTCAAGAACGGCGCAGATGTTCTGCTAAACTTGTACACAGACAGGTACCATCGCGCCTATTTGAAGGACTTGCCTGTTGAAAGCCTTAGGCAACCCTCGGTTTTCTGCAGGGCTCTCACGGAAAGCTCGACCGTCGAAATCTTCCTCAGCGGTGCCTATGATCCTGCCATATTCAGGGACATCCCCCCTGAGAGGAGCAGTGCAGCAGCCGAGGGCGAGAGCAAGGCGCACTTCCCCCTATCCCAGGAGAGGAAGGTCAGGTCGCTCGGTTCGAGGCTCTCGCTCCTGACAAGACCTCGGGCCAAGGCGTACGGCTTTGACTACGCAAGGTGGACCCGAATGGTGCGCGCCGCCGCCAACGTCGATTATTCAGAACTCGCGTCAACCGGAAAGAGGTTGAAGCGGATGCTCGCAGGAGCCGAGACGCTCAAAGTCACCGCCAGCAATGGTACAGACCTTACTCTACTTCCAGGGGGTAGATGGAGGGTGTTCGATGGCGTGATAGACGATGACGACATGAGGGAAGGAGACTTCGATGACGGCATCCCAGCAGGAAATGTGGGCACGGTATTCGTCGAAGGGGCTGACGGCGTGGTGACGTTCGACACCACGACTCCTCACCGAGGAAGGCCGGTGAGGCGGATGACCTGGAGATTCAAGAACGGTTCGGTCACGGAGTTCAGCGGCGATTCGAGCACAAGGCCGGTAGTGGACGATTGGGAACACTCCTCTGGCGACAAGAACAAGATATCATTCGTTTCCATCGGCTACAACCCCAAGGCTAGGCCCAACTTCACAATCAACGAGATAGTCGCTGGTGCAATCAGTATCGGGATTGGCGACAACCAAGTCTTCGGAGGCAAGAACGTATCTGGATTCAGCTTCGTCCACACTTTGACCGAACCGACGATCACCGCAGACGGCAGGGTCATAGTGAAATGTGGTCGCTTGGTCTGATTAGGAAGAGCAAGGGTCTCTGCAAGTTCTATTAGTCAGCCTGCGCATCTAGCGGGTGGCAGAAAGTCGGCCATGCCAGAACCTCAACACATCAAGGCAAAGAAGGACGATATCGCCGAGAGAGTCGTCATCTCGGGTGACCCCGCCCGCGTGGCCCAGCTTTCGGGCGTCCTGAAGCACAGGAAGCTTGTGAACGAGAACAGGGGGTTCTTGACCTACACCGGTGAATACGACGGCATGAGGTTCACCGTGGCTTGTCATGGGGTGGGCGCTCCCTCTGCGGCAATAGTCGCGGAGGAACTGATAATGCTTGGGGCCAAGGCAATCGTCAGGCTGGGCACGTGCGGAGGCTTGCTGAAACCGATGAAGATAGGCGACATGGTGATTGCCAAGAGTGCCGGATACATGGGTGGGACGCTCGACTATTATTTCACAGACAAGAAATCGACCCTCCACCCTGACGCTGGGCTCACAGGACTTCTCGTGGCCTCGGCCAAGAAGGAAGGCGTCAAGTACTACGCCGGCCCGGTCTTTTCCACAGACGCGTTCTACGCCGAGGACCCTAACTTCGTCAGCAGGTCGGCAAGGCGAGGCTACGCGGCCGTCGAGATGGAATGCGCGACCCTTTTCGGTCTCGGCATGCTCAGAAGAGTGAAGACAGCCTGCGTCCTGCTGGTGAGCGACAACCTTTCCGCGGCACAACCAATGACCGACGCTGAGGCTCTTGGTGAGTATGCTGCGAGGGCGGGCAAGATGGTTCTAAAGAGCCTGAACCGAGCACAGACGTAGCGGCCAAGTCATTGTCTTCCCTTCCCTCTCTCGCTGGGTTCCTGCCCAGCGCTTCTATCATAAGTCTGATTCTCGCTTTGGCGTTCTCACTTTGAGCCAGACCACGACTACGCAGAATACCACGAAAAGAACCATCGCCAGCAGGAACGAGACGGCTGCCGCGCCGCCCCAGAACCACCCGAGGCTGGGCATGGATTCCTCCAATCTCAGAAACGCAAACGATACGACAAACAGCCCGACGAGGCAGACCCCCCACTTAAGGGCGAACCTCTGCACTCTGTCCATAGTCACTCACCTCACAATTGCGTATGATAACTAATCCCATGATTGGCGTATGACCCGAAGGGATAAGAGAACCCCGCAGAGCAACCCTACGAAGGGATCGAACCGTGAAGAGTCCGTTGCCATTTGATGCGCGCCTCGTCGACCAAGTGGCCGAAAGGGTACTTCGTGAATCTCTCCGTATAAAGGAGGGAGAGAACATCACGATAGAGTCATGGAGCAACGGGTTGCACTTTGCACAGAGGACTCTGGTGCACGCTCGCGAGATTGGCGCGATACCCGTGCTACTCTTTGAAGACGAAGGATCGTATGTAGAGGGCCTCAGGGGCGCACCAAAGGCCATCGTCGGCAAGATGGGAAAGCATGAATATGCACTGCTGTCGGCGACCGACGCATACGTGTTCATTCCGGGCCCGGTTCTCGGGGGTTCCCCGAAACTATCGCGGGAAGAGGTAGTGGCCTCAACTCGTTATAACTCCTCTTGGTACAAAGCCGCGAAAGCAGCAAGGCTGCGTGGAGCCAGGTTGACCTTTGGCTACGCTGGAGAGGAGATGGCCCGCGTTCTTCGGAAGAGCCTTGCCGACATAGTCGAGCACCAGCTGAAGGCCTCTCTCGTCGATTTTCGCAAGATACGGCGGATGGGTATGAAATTGGCAAGACAAATGGCGCGCGGGGCTAAGGTCACTGTCAGGGCAGAGGGCGAGGCGTTGAATTTCGAGCTCGGTGCGGAGGAAGAAATCGACGACGGGATGGTCGACCGAAGAGATGTAGCCGCGGGCAACAGCATGACAAACATCCCACCCGGATATCTTGCAAGGGGGATTGCCAAGGGAACGGTCTCCGGAGCGGTCAGGCTGCACGCCCCACTGCCGAGGCTCGGCACGTCGGCTGACATCCGCCTGGAATTTGCGAGGGGCAGGCTCAAGACGTGGAGGAGCGATGAAAACCAGGAGTGGCTCGATGCGCTCGTAGGGACGCTGCCGGAGGAGCGCAGAGCGTTCTCAGACATCGTGGTGGGATTGAATCCGGCCCTGAGCTATGGCTATGCCCAGGACAGGTTGGTGGAGGGTGCAATCACGCTCTTTGGAATGTTCCAGGGCACAACGAGAAAGGGAAGCCTGGAATTGAACGGAAGATTGCTGGTTGAGGAAGGCAAGCTCGTTGTGTAGGCTTCGTATACCGGCCAGGTGAGTCAGTCCCTCAACCCCTGCCCTTGGCTAATGCTTATTGAACATCCAAGCTATGTCAACGCGAGAGGATGCTCCGCGTCGGCGTAAGCATCAGGTCAGACGAGAGTCTGATCCGAAGGGTCTCCGCCTTGGGGATACCATGCGTCGAATTAGCGTATTTCCCTCCCCTTGAAGGAAGGATTAGTTCTCTCACAGAAGCGCTTCAATCGTCCGGAGTCAAGGCCGCGTCGTTTCATGCGCCATATGGAGTCTCGTACGATGTGGGGAGTTTCGACCCGAAACAGAGAAGGTCGGCGCTCGGACAGCACAAGAAGCATATCGAGTATTGCGCTTCGCTGGGTTCTGAGTATTATGTGATTCACCCAGGGTTTGACAACTACCTGTTCAGCCGAGGCGGGACTTGGGACGATGCCAAGAAGGTCGCCACCTTCCCGAGAGAGGAAAGCACGATCGGGAGGCTATGGGAGACTAACGCGTCCTCCCTGGTGGAGCTGGCCGATTTCGCAGCCGACGTGGGCGTGAAGATCGTTCTCGAAACCGCGCCTCCCAACATCATGACGCCAGAAGAGACACTGAGCGTCGTGCGAATGGCTGACAGGAAGAATCTGGGCGTCTGTCTGGACAGCGGTCACGTCAACGTCGGCGGGACCATCAGGCCTGCGGACGCCATCAGGGAGATTGGCCATCTGCTCTGGACATTGCACCTTCACGACAACAACGGGAATGGCGACTTCCATCTCGTTCCTGGCAGAGGAAACATTGACTGGAGGGGCGTTGCCAAGGCACTGCGAGACGTCTCCTACGGCGGCGTGCTCAACCTCGAATTGCCTCGCGCCGATTGGAACAGCGAGGAGACTTGGACAGACATAGAGGACGGGGCTTCGTTTCTACGAAATGTTTTCGCCTGACGACCAGCCATTGCTCGTCATGAGTTAGCATGCCTCGCGAGCCAAAAGCCATTCGGGGGATCGTCTTCGACCTCTTTCATACGTTAGTCGATCCAGAGGATTTCAGGCCAAAGGACTTCATCCGTGCCAATGCGGTAGCCAGCTTGCTCAGCGTAGATCAGCGCGAGTTTGCAAGGTATTGGGAAAGCGTCGCCCCGCTTAGGAACACGAACCCCAGGCCGGTTACCGAGTTTCTGGGGGACTTCCTGGACAAGACAGGCAGGTCCTGCTCGATGGCTGCGCTGAAGAGGGCAGACAAGCTCCTCGGACGCTACCAAGACATGGCCATCTTGAAGCCCAGGCCTGATGTCGGAAGGTGGTTGAGATCTTTCTCCACAAGAGGCTTCAAGCTCGGCCTGCTGACTAACGCCGATGAGAGGGAAGTGCGTCAATGGGAACGTTCGCCACTCGCGCGCTATTTCAGCGCAGCTGGATTCTCCTGCGAAATTGGCTACGAAAAGCCGCACGTCACAGCCTACCGAACGGTACTGGAAAGACTCGGGGAGAGCGCGCCTTCATGCGCATATGTCGGAGACGGCGGGAGCAGGGAACTTTTGGGCGCGAGGGAATCGGGCTTCGGGCTTGTCGTCCTCATGAAGAGGTTTGTTTCGAGGAATGGCCTCAGGACAAGGGATGAATTGTCTGCTTTCGAGAGTCAAGCCGATCTCACGGTCCAAAGCCTGCGGGAACTTTACGCAGCGATTGCTTTGCCAAGCCCAGAAGCTGAAATAACAGCATCCCCCATGTCCAGACCGAGTTTGGCGAAGGAGGAAGACACGACAGCGTATTGGGACAGAAAATGGGCGCTCAGGAAGCAGCACTTGCGGGAAGAGGTGACCCTGGACGGGAGTAATGGGGAAATCGAGTTTGAAAGAGAACTGCAAAGGCGGGCTCGCGGCAAGGAAGTCTTGGACGTCGGTTGCGGGCCCGGCGAATTCACCCTGCGCATAGCCACGAAAGCGAAATCGATCGTCGGCATCGATCCCTCTCGCACTGCGCTTGCACTGGCGAAAGGAAACCTTGCCAATACAGGTATCAAGAATGCCTTCTTCAGATACGGGGACATCAGACGGCTGCCGTTTCCGAATGAGAGTTTCGACGTGGCATACAGCAGGAGGGGACCTGCAAGCGACGACAAGCACAATCTTTCAGAGGTCCTCAGAGTCTTGAGAAGAGGAGGAGTCTTCATGGAGATTACCATTGGCGAAAGAGACAAGCAGAACTTGGCTGACAAATTCGGTAGAGGTCAGATGCGTGGATTCAGAGGGCAGGTCTCCGCCGTCAAGAAGAGGCGGCTCAAGGAGGTAGGATTCAGAGAAGTAGTGTCAAGGGATTACCTCGGAACCGAGGTATTTCACTCCCTGGACGATTTGGTGATCAGGCTTCGGACAGCGCCCATCATCCCATCGTTCGACCCCGCAAAAGACAGACGTTCCTTGGACCGGGTGAAAGAGGAGTGTATGACAGACCGAGGAATCGAGACGCCCGTGCACCGGGTCGTTCTGGTAGCAAGAAAGTGAGGCACATGGTCCTGCTGTATGTCTTGATTTCTGCTATGGCAACCTCAAGCAGTTGTGATGTCCGCACGATGCTTCCCGCGTGATAGGAATGGAAAACGAATACAAGAGCAAGTATAGCGGGATAGCTGACCTGTATGACGTCTGTGTGAATGTCGAATCTGATATCCCTTTCTGGGTCAACGAGTCTGAGAAGGATGGCGAAGTCCTCGAACTCGCGTCCGGAACGGGAAGGGTGACCATACCTATTGCGATGGCTGGAGTCAAGGTCACGGCAGTTGATGTTTCGACTGATCTACTCGCCATCCTGAGAAAGAAGGCAAGAAAGGAAAGACTTGGCATTGAAGTTCACGAAGCCGATATGAGAGACTTCAGTTTGAACAGGAAGTTCCCCCTCATCATCTTGCCCTTCAACTCGATTCAGGAAATCGTGGACCCCGAGGACCACAGGGCCGTCTTTCTGCGGGTGAAAGAACATCTGAAGGAGGGTGGTAGATTCTTTGTAACAATCCGCAACCCGAACTCTATGCGCCGGGATGGTTCCAATGAGAGGCAGGTCGTTGAATACACCAATCCAGGGAACAGTCACAGGGTTCTGTACTCAAGCCGGAGAAGGATAGATTCAAGGAGTCATACTGGAGTCAGTTACCAGAGATACAGGGAGTACGACGAAAAAGGCAAATTCATTGGAAAACGACTGTTCAGGAACAGGTACTACGTATTCCGAAAGAACGAGTTCGAAAGACTCATCAAATCAACCGGATTCAGAGTCAAGAACCTGTACGGGGACTACCCACGTATCAAGTTCACAGAGAAGAGCCCTTTCATGATTTACGAACTGGCAGCCGATTCTGCGTCCCGATCAGGTTAGCAGAATCCGCCGCCCTGTGCCGCTTCAAAGCGTGCGAGCTATCGCGCCAGGTGCCCCAACGGATAATAGCGGAATCGGCCGCATCAACAGCCATTGAATCGTCTCGAAGACGCCTTCGGGCATGCTTTCTTGGACCAGCACAACGGCATCGAATCATACCTCGTGATTGAGAGGGACGACGGGTACGTCACCGTCAATGACTTGAAGCGATACTTCACCGAGTACAGAGAGTGGCCCGCAATCGAAAGAAGGGCGATGCGCTACGTCGGACAGAGGGTCCTGGACGTGGGGCGCGCGCGCTGACGTGCCGGTCTTCGCTTGAGCCTAACCCCACATTTGAAGCGCGCGCGTCAGAAGGAAAGCAGCAACGGGACCAAGTCGACAATGTTGTGCAGCCAAGCCACTGCCGCAAGGTCGTCTTTCGCGTCGTAGTATATCCCGAAGATGAGCCCGACAACAAACGCGACCGGGGCCTGCACCAAGGTATCCTGCAACGACTGACCGAGCCCCAAGTTAGCAAAGTGAGCCAGACCGAAGAGGAGCGATGCCAACAGCGTCCCGGTCTTCAGCCTTCTACCCGATTCGTGCGTGCCCCTTCTGGAGTTGAGGACCCTCTGGATGCTCCCTCTGAAGAGATACTCCTCAGTCCATCCGACGAACACTCCCTGGAAGACGAGCTGCGCGGCGACGAACCCGAACCCGTAGGAGAGGAGCGACCCTCCCTGCGGGCCGCTAAGGGCCTGCACGGCGACGAAGACGACGGCGAGCAGCGCAAACGACTTCAGTCGCCGCGCCTGGGGAAAGGGCCTCATCACGGGCCCTGGGACTCTCGACAGCCGGAGTATGCCGTACCCCAGGGGGATGAAGAGGAGATGCATCCCGTATTCTATAGCAATGACAAGTCCAGGTGAGAGCCCCACGGGCGACTGACGCGCTGGCCTTCACTTGAGCCTATCCCTGCATTTGAACCGCGACCGACTGCGGGCCCCAGCACTCTTGTCGGAGTCTACCCAGTCACAGGTCCTTTGCCATCATGACATTACCTCTGGATGAGAAGCTACACGCGAGAATCCCGAGAGCGCGATGATCGCCTGCATCGTGATCCACTTGCTCGGCTTGCCGACCTCTTCGAGTTGAAGGGTCCGTCCCTTCCCCCAACCTCTCTCGACGACTTCCTTTTCCTCAGGCCGCTCCACCTGATCACCGTCGGCGGATTGGGGATGGGTCCACCCTCTGTAAACTCCTTCGAGCAGCCAGCGGCCCTGGTGGGTTCGCTTGGACAGGAGCAATCTCAGGGGATCGTCGAGCCGGGGTTCATCGTTCACGCCCAGGTCGCGGAGAACGCGGAGCCCCTGCAGTATGTCGTAATGGTAGTGCAGCGGGTAGTGTAGCTTGGTGAAGTCCAGCATCACCACGGAACCCGTGGACTCCGATCGGTACAGGCGGTGCCTGAGCAGGAACTCGGCGCCCTTCTCTGCGCTCTTCTTCCATTCGCTTCTGTGATCGAGCTTCAGAACCTCAGCCAAGCCCCACAGCGGCTCAATGGTGGACTTGAACGAGCCATGCCTGGAGCCAAACTCGGCGTAGCAGTTCCATCCTCCGTCAGGGAGCTGCTGGCCAACGAGCCAATCAGCCGCGCGCTCCAATCTGGCGTCACCACCATAGCCGAGCCGGCTCAACGAAGCGACCATGTTGCCAGTCAGGCATACGTGGGGCCCAAACTTGTCCGACCCTGCGGGCCTGAGAGAGAATCCCCCCGATCCGACATTGTGCAGCTTCATGAAGTGCTCGCATGCCCTGCTGATGCGACCTTCTCCTCGGGTCGCGCCGAGGTCCGCCAGAACGATGAGGTTCCACACGCAGGACGTGTACTTGGGGATATAGCAGTGAGAGGGGTTGTCCCACCAAGTCCGCTCGTTCTGACGGGCCAGGATCTGCGCCGCCCATCCACGCCTCCCGATTTGGGCCCTGGCCTCCTCGACTTCCGCGTCTCTCTCGCTCTTTCCGATGATTCTGGTCAGAGTATAGTACCGTATCGAAGGTTCGTTCTTCTCCAATAGCCATCGAATGGTTTGCCTGGGGATGCGAATCGCCCGTGTCACCATCAGGAAATCCCTTACGACCCGGTTCGTCTATAAACAATCTCCAGACCAACAGTCTCGCTCCCTTGCGTAGCCTCAGAACAGTCAGTTTAGTCTGAAAACCCTGTGAGTCTGATGCCGCGTCAACGCATGTCACCCTCAGAGTGTCAAGATTGATGCCCCTTGGCGTTCGTTTAAAGACCTATAACATTTCTCCGCCTTTGGCTGAATCATGAGTCTCACGGAGATCGTGAGCACTGTCGAAACCATGGCGAAGGTGCCTCAAATTCTGGTCGTCGGCTCGACCAAGAACAGGCTGATCTGCCATTCGTCAGAGGGCGGTTCTCTCACCCTGTGGGCCGTCGATGTGGATACCGGTTCCAAGTTCAAGTTCACTCCTGGGCCGGTTGCCCAGGTGGCCGAGCCCAGACACGACTCTGACATTGTCTATTTCACCAAGGACGTGGCAAAGGGGGGCGAGCTACACAAGGTCTACGGCGCCGACGCGGTCGAGGGAAAGGAATCGCTTGTGGTCGACCCACCCTCCTTGAGAATTGAGGGGCTTGCTGCCGATGGCAGATTCGTGGCGTTTACGGGGACGACCAAGGACGAGATGGTGCTCTACACATCCGAGTCAGGCAACTTAGAAAAGAGACGCTCGATCCCGCCATCGGCCATCCTTTCCGATGCGAGCAGGCGCTACCTTGTGGGAAGCGGCAACCTTGCCAAGAATCCGCGCTCCTACGAGTTGTTCATTTTCGACCTTTCCACCGGCAAATTCAGGGAGTACACTCCCAAGAAGGACTCCGTGAACAAGTATCCCAAGGTGAGGGGTGCCAGGGTGCTCTTCGAGAGCGACTACACCGGCAAGAACAGGTTGCATGTCCACGATGTAGAGTCTGGTGAGGTGAGCGCTGCTCCCTTCTCCTTTGATGACTACCTTTCCTACGCCGCTACCGAGCATCCGAACTTCGGGTGGACTGACGACGGTAAGATCTGGTTCGTCGGAAAGAAGGACGGCGAGGCAAAGGCATTCGTCGATGGCAAGGAAGCCCCGACGCCTCCCGGATATCTCTGGGGCATGGCCCTGCTGAATCGTAAGGCCTACGTCTCGCACACAACTGTCGTCCAACCCATGAGAGTGATCGAGACAGGCCTCAACGGGGGCATGAGCAAGGTGTTGGTGGACAACCCGCCGCCACCGGGCATAGCGGAGAAGCTCGGACGCGGTCGCTTCGTTCGTTTCCAGTCATTCGACGGGCGCAGCATTCCCGCACTGGTCGTGGATCACGGTACACCAAAACGGACCGTCGTCTTGGTTCACGGTGGTCCATGGAGTGAATACGAGAACACTTGGGGACCCATAATCGGCTCCATAGCCGCGTCAGGTTACAACGTCATCGCACCCAACTTCAGGGGCTCAACGGGCTACGGCGAGGAATTCAGGAACCTCGACATCGGGGATCCTGGCGGCGGCGACCTGAATGATGTCGTCTATGCGGCACGGTGGGCCCAGAAGAGCGGCTTGACGCCCTCCTTCGGAGAGATTCCTTCGACGTGGCGATAAATGTCTTCACGAGCATAGGCTTCGGGACGGAACGAGACGACCGGGAATTCTTTCAGGGAGTAAGGCGGGTGGTGAGGCGGGGCGGCCTCTTCATCATAGTCGCCCTGGCGAACAGGGACTACATCGTTTCCCACTTCATGCAGAACCTGTTCACAGAGACGGATAGGCTGGTGGTCCTTGAGAAGAACGAACTCGACCAGGCCCATTCAAGGCTCAGAAGTTCGTGGAGGTTCTACGTCAAGGCTGGAAAGTCGCTCAGGTTCGCAGCCGAGACCCCGCTCAACCTCAGGCTCTACTCTCCACACGAGCTCGTGACGATGCTGGAAGGCTCGGGCTGGAAATTGTCGGCGATGTACGACTCGCTCACCAACAGAAAGCCTGTCTCCCCGGACAATCATAGTTTTGCGATTGTAGCCAAAGCCACGTAGTAGCCAAGTCACCAGTAGGAACCTCCGCACTTCTAAGACAGAGGGATACGACGTCTTTAAATCGAAACCCTTCCGGCACATTCAAAGTTCAGGAAGTGGGCCTTCATGTGGGCGGGACCTTTGCGCGCGCGCTCATGCATGGAGATCAATCCGGCGCATATTTACCCAGGCCGGGCTATCAGCCACCTGAGACTAGCACCATAGCTCAAGTCTTCCCCATGAGCTGAAAGGTAACACCGAGAATTACGAGCCATCAAAGTCGAACGGAAGCGACGAGTCCACTTTATTGAGCGATGTATCAAACACTAAGCGCCTCTACTTCACAGTGGACTGAACCAATACTAGCGGGAGCTACCGCACTGAGCCCGATGCCTCACTCTGGTTTCGCAGAGTACTGTCCCGAGGATGACCTGGGACCCAGTGGCAGTCGACGGGAGGAAACAGCGTTCCAGCCTAAAGCACGGACTAGAGAGTGCGAGGAAATAGCATCCCCACCTCGGAAGTAGCGCTGAAGATCAGCCTTCAGGGGTTACCTTCGCCGAGCTACCCAGACCGGCATCCTCTTTGCTGTGCAGTTGCCGCAGAAGGCCTTCATAGAGCGCGTCTTTTCGTCGAAGATCGTAGTTGAATGCGACATGCAGACCTGTTGACCGCAGTCGGAACACGAGGTCACGGCGTGACCCTTGCAAACCGAGCATCTTGCCATTCACTTCACCCCCAATTTTCTCTTGTCCAACGAACACAGGTCGTGCCTCGTCGAGCCTTTCGATGTCGTCGGAGCGGCGAGCCGTGCGGAGTTGGCGCAAAGAAAACGGAACTGGCTCCCGTTAATAAAGGCGTGCCCTAGAGGTTCTGATCCTATGACTAGCTTTAAGACGTAGCCCGCTCTATGCGCGACTGGCTCGGAGGAAAAAAACCTACAGAGCGCGTGCACCTGGAAGTTACCATGGGGTCCATCCTCGGGGTTCTGAATAGGGAATGCGCTCTGCGGAGGCGAACTGAGGAACATGGGGTTCGATCCCCGAATAGATGGATGCCGGCCTCTGGGCGCCCGAAGGAGAGGGCTAGTCATAGATGGTAACTTATCTGCGAGGTTTGGCTGCACCTCCAACCTGCAGGCAAGACCCCTAGATGTCAGCTCTCTGTGCACTCTTCGATCTTCGAACTCCAGCCTCCAATCACTTCAGCCTCCTGTCTTCCGTCTGCGGAGGCAGCACATCTAGACGAGGCCGAAGTATTTTAGCCACTGAACTCTTCGACTCGCCATGAAAGTCTCGTGGAGCCTTGCGTCGTCTGATCTTCGAAGCCTGGCAAGGGAATCACAAACGTGCGAAAGGGAGGGTCTACACGGCGTCTGGTTCCCGGACTACGAAGCCCCTTCTGCCAATTGGCCAGAGCTGTACGTCACTCTTACCTACGTTGCAACGGCCACCACCTCTTTGCACATCGGCTCTCTCATAACGGATGTGCTGCGAAGGCATCCTGTGGTTACCGCGCACGCTTTCGCTTCGCTCAGCTACCTGGCACCGGGAAGAATCGTACTCGGTCTCGGGGCAGGAGCAGGGACGAGTCATCTACCTTTCGGGATCTCCGTCGAGAATTCCTTCAGCAAGCTGAAGGAAGGTGTCGACGTCATACGTGCACTGTGGAATGCCGACCCTGGCGAGAAGGTTGACTATTCTGGAGATTACTTTTCTTTGAAGCAGGCTGCTGCACCACTCCGGCCGTCCGCAGAGATTCCAATCTACTTGGCTGCCTACGGCCCGAGAATGCTTGATCTGACAGCGAGGGTTGCCGACGGATGGGTTCCGGAATCACACACGCCCGAATCCTTCCGACTGACTTTGACTGCGCTTCGACAGAACATGACCAAGGCCAACAGATTGCCCTCAGACCTGGAAGCATGCTGTTGCCTGATCTTCTACCCTTGGGGTCCCGACGGGGAGACCCACCGACGACTTCTGGGAGCGGCCAAGAACTACTTGGCGGAATACCCGGACATAATGTGGGCTGTGGGCGAGGGGAAGAGTCATCCCGGGAGCAGATCTCAAAACATTGTAACGAAGAAGCAGCTTTGGCAAGACACGGCCGCAATGGTCCCTGACGAGCTCGCCGAGAAGACTCTTGTGTACGGCGACACGCGCGATTGCTTGGATCGGTTGTCGGAATTCTCGAGGGCAGGGTGCGACCATGTGATCCTCGAACCATATTGGATTGAGAAAGACAGGATTGATGAGGCGATAGCTCTCGCAGGAACAGTCGCCAAGAATCTGCAATAATCTTGGGTCACTGATCGGTTCGCCATATGTTGAAGATTTCAGCTCTACGTGCAGAGCGGTAGTCCCGACGACCGCACGCCAAGTTAGGCGGAAATTCGCGTTACGCGCAAGCGCGCGAGTTCATTTCAAATCACTAGCTTTCCACTCTTGGCGACCGTGCGATTACCTACGGTCACGTTCGCGTTTGAAACCGTTCCCCAGAAGCCTCGCCCACCTCTGTTCTTTCCTCCCCTACTCTCGTTTTCTCCGAAATTCAACTCGATGGAACCCAGCACCTTGTCGTCTTGAGTATAGCCCAGCTTCAGCATGGGGTTGAGACCAAAACCGACGAAGGCGAAGCGATTGTTTTACAACTTCGTGAGGCCGCACATGGCATTAGACGAGCAGACCCCCGCGCAAGCGGCGGGGATTGACATCAAACTGGACGGGAACAAATGGATGGAACTAATCAGACAGGCAACGCCGAAGCGAGAGGCGAGGGCGTAATCACTCAGGAAGAATGGGAACGCAAAATCGAGAAGAACCTCAAGGCTTAACAGTTCGCTTCTTTCAAACAGGAGTATGAAACGTCGGACGAAAGTGGCCATCATTGCAGTGGTTTCATTGGTCGCGGTATTCTCCGCCTTTGTCTTCCTGCCCACAGTCTTCCTCCCCGGGCCGTGCTTTGGCGGTTCTGCCTGTCCCGACAAAGCCTCTCTGTCCTGTGGCGTGTTTGGATTCGGGGCCTACACCGACTTTTACGGCAATTACTTCTTCACCTTTCACTGCTCCAACTTAGGATAGTTCGACGCGGTTCATGCAAAAGACTTTACAGAATCGTAGAATCCCTTCATGCACGCTCAACGCAACACGGACAAATCCGCGCGGGCATGCACGGCTAACGCACTAGAACCAGATTGGGAGCTTGACTTCACCTTCGAACTTGACGAGCCCTTTCGAGCCCAAGGAGTGGACGTGCCCCTCGGCAGTGGCAATCGTGACGCCGAGTAGAACCGAGAAGCAAGCCATCTAGAGCCGCGCTCGCATCCTTCTTCAGTTCGAGCTTAAGAGCCGTGCTCTGAATGGACCAGCACATGAAGATGGATGTCGAGGTCTCCGTCGACTCCCCCGCGGAAGTCGGCCTGTTGTCGAAGCGGGCCGAAGAGTACGGCTTTGATTGCCTGTGGGTCAACGAGACCAAGCACGACCCCTTCGTGCAGCTGGCCCTCGCGGCGGCGGAGACTAGGAGCATCGACGTCGGAACCTCGATTGCACTCGCGTTCACCAGGAGCCCCACGACGCTCGCCTACGCGGCCTGGGACCTGCAGCGGCTCTCCTCAGGAAGGCTGATCCTCGGGCTGGGGAGCCAGGTCAAGGGCCACATCGAGAGGAGGTTCGGCATGAAATGGGAGCCCCCCGTTCCGAAGATGAGGGACGTCGTCATGGCCATCAGGTCGGTGTGGGAGAGCTGGCAGACAGGAAAGCCACTCGATTACAGGGGGACGCACTTCAAGCTGGACCTGATGACCCCGTTCTTCAGCCCCGGCCCGGTCGAGAATCCGAGGATCCCAATCTACATCGCAGCAGTCAACGGACTGATGTGCAGGCTGTCGGGAGAGCTGGCGGAGGGGCTCCACGTCCACCCACTGCACACCGTCAGGTATCTCCGGGAGGTCGTCCACCCGGCTCTCGCAAGGGGGCTCGAGAAGGGCAAGCGGAAGAGGGAGGAGGTGAGCGTGGCGGCGTCGGTCTTCGCCGCAGTCGGAGACACCCAGGAAGAGATACGCAACGTGAGGGAAGCCTACAGGGGGCAGATAGCGTTCTACGCCTCGACGAGGACATACCGAGGGTTGATGGAGCTGCACGGATGGGGGGACGTCAGCGACCGGCTGCACGGCCTCTCGATGAGGGGTGAATGGGGCAAGATGGTGGGAGAGGTGACGGACGACATGCTGGACGAGTTCGTCGTGGAGGGCCGCTGGGACGAAATCGGACAGAAACTGAAGAGCAGGTACGGCGGCTTGGCGGACAGAGTGAGGCTGTATCTCCCGTTCGACGGAGCCGAGAGGTGGCGCGCCGCGCTGACCGGCTTCAGAGTTTGACGCTGATTTCTACGGCGTATCAGCCATTCCACGACTACATCCGACCCCATGAGGCGTTAGACGGAAAGACTCCTGCCGAGGCGTGCGGAATCAAGGTTGATGGGGAAGACAGATGGGGGTTGTCGCCTAATTCCCCGTTACGCATCTTGTAAGGTTCTCTTGATTCTGCCGCTGTAGTCCGTGGAGAGGGATGGGCCCTCCGAGATGACTTGTCTAGAGAACACCGTCGGAGGAGCGGATACTGGAGACAGTACCACCTGGCCCACACCCTCGAGCTTGACGCCCTGGTGGGTGGTATAGTCTCACTGGTCAAGGAGAGTGGGCCTCCCTGCAAAATCAAGCGAACCAAGAGAGGGAGGAGGGCGGTCCACTCCTCCGAGAAGCTGACCGTAGCCTGCATCCTGACGGTCGCCCTCGGGCTGACCTTCAGGGACATGCAGGGCCTGCTCCCCAAGCTCGGCCTACCTTGGGAAGGCGAGCCCTACCCGGACCACTCGACGATTCACAGGGCCTACCAGGCCCTGCCACAGGAGTACCTCGACTCCATGCTGGAGAGGTCCGCGGAGCTCTGCGTCCGTGAGGCGGGCTGGACGAAGGGCCTCCTCGCCTGCGACAGCTCGGGCGTCGAGACCGACCGCTACGAGGAGGTGGTCCGTCCGAGCAAGAGAAGGAGGACGTTCGAGACCGTCAGGAGGCTCCTCTACCTGAAGTACCACATCGTCGCGATCCTGGACCACCTCGTCATCCTGAGGGCCAGGGTGACCAGCTACAGGACGCACGACTCGCCCACCCTGAGGAGGATGCTGGAGGGGTTCCCCTGCATGCCTGGCTCCGTCTTCGACGCGGACACGGGGTTCGACGCCGAGGCCAACTTCGAGCTCCTCTACGGCCTGCAGATGCAGCCCAACATCAAGCAGAGGGGACCGCATGGCGAGGGGAAGAAGAAGGCCCACAAGAAGCTCCGCCACCGGATGAGGGCGGCCGAGGAGTTCGACGTCGAGCTCTACCACTACAGGGGGATGGTGGAGTCCGTCTTCGGGGCAGAGGAGACTGACGGCCACAGGCTCAGGACCAGGTTCAGGAAGGAGGAGAACAGGGAGAGGTGGGGTCCCATCATGGCCATCGGGTGGAACCTGAAGGTGTTGAACAGGCTCAGGTGCGGGAAGAGCCTTGGGATGGAGGTGAAACCGCTAGTCAGGAATTAGGCGACAACCCCAGACAGATGGATAACCTTAATTCAGAACGCCAAGGTCAGTTCTGTTAAAGTGAAGGCGATTGGCTGAAATCGAATACTTGCCATATCAGAAAATCATCCTGCACGAAGTCAGGAAGATGGAGCCGACAGAATTCTTTTCGATGGTTGCATCAATGACCGAAGCCCAAAAGACTGGCGCTACGGCAGGCGTCGCATGGATTGATGGAATCGCCTTCGCATTCGGCGAATTCCCAGATACCCCAGAGATAGTCGAGGAGAAACTGAAGGGTCGGCTGCACAAGGCAATCGTCTGGTATACTGAAACGAGTTTTCAGGCAGAAAAAAAGGCTCAAGTCAATGGCAGGGACACGGTTGTCAAACTTGGAAAGGCTGAGAACAACAAGGATTTCGTCAACTTGGTTGAATTCCTAAAGACGTTCAAGCCTCAATCGTCGGCTCCTGCCAAGACCGAGAAATCGTCCAAGTAGTCCGTGTCAGTCCAGTTAACAGCGAGAAGAATGTCGCATCAAGTTGCCATCTATGACTAGCCCTCTCCTTCGGGCGCCCAGAGGCCGGCATCCATCTATTCGGGGATCGAACCCCATGTTCCTCAGTTCGCCTCCGCAGAGCGCATTCCCTATTCAGAACCCCGAGGATGGACCCCATGGTAACTTCCAGGTGCACGCGCTCTGTAGGTTTTTTTCCTCCGAGCCAGTCGCGCATAGAGCGGGCTACGTCTTAAAGCTAGTCATAGGATCAGAACCTTGTCGAGGCAATCTTTTATAGCGGAAACGAGCCGTTTGGAAAGAAGGGTATGTCTGAGGAACAGGTGGACGTCAAGGAGATACAGAAGCAGATTTCGAAAGTAGTTGACCCCGAGATAGGGATGCCAATTGTCGAGATGAACCTGATTGACAAGCTGGACGTCAAAGACGGGAACGTGGACGTCGAGTATCACGCCACGACCCAGTTCTGCCCTCCGGTCTTCGCCCTCAAGATTTCTCAAGACATACGCGACAACCTGATCCAAGTGAAGGGTGTGAAGAAAGTGACGGTAGTGGTCACTGGGTATTACTTTGCGGATGCGATCAACAGGCAAGTCAACAAGCCTGCGGGCGGCGATGCGCCCCAGCCTCCCGAGCGGCCCCAGCCTACTGAGCAGCCCCAGAAGCAGCAGCTAGAGCAGGGTCAGGGCAGCTGAGAGAGCCCCGAGCCGAGCAGTTTCTTCCTTTTCAGAACCGCAGAGGATGACTGCGTCTCCATCCTTCGGCTTCAGCCGTTCCCTGAGCGTCTTCCATGATTTGCTGGGGAAGTCCTTCTCGCAGTCGTCGGACCCCCCTGGTATGGTGAATCGGGAGCCTCGCACCACATACGTGGTCGCTCCTGCTGCGCCAAGACCTATCGCAGAGTCGCGCTGCTCGATGCCGCTCTTGACCACGCCTCCGCCGCCTCTGACCGAGACCGCCACCTGCGCGGCTCCCATGGTGAGGCGGGACCCCTCGATGGTCGTCATCGGAGAGAGCTTCTTGATCAGGGAAGAGTAGGCCTCCTGGCCTGCTCGCGTGAGATGGCACCCCGAAGCGTCAGCGTCGGCGAATCCCTCCTCGCGCAGCCGCTTGAGGACCGTCCTTACAGCTCCCTCGCCGAGGCTGGCCCGCACGGCGAGTGAGTGCCTGCCGATCGTTCCGCTCTCGCCGATGGTGAGGAACGCCAGCAGAAGGTGGGCCCTTTCGAAGGTGGGTGAAGGACCCTGAAGCTTCCTCTCCCGAATCTGCAGGAGTCTGGCCAGAGGCTGCAATCTGCTTGGCAGACCGTTTGCGGCTCTATAATTTGTTTCTCGCTTCGCGGTCGGACACGGTCCCGGTTTTTATATTGGATGGATTATCCAGCCGGCGTGCGCCTGGCGTATCCCATAGCGACGGTCGCCGTCTTCACCGCGCTGATCGTGGGCTCCAATCTTGCGCTCAGCAACTTTCCGGACTTCAAGCTAGATGGCGCCCTGATATTCATGACGACCATCGTCTTTGGCGCGTATGCCGGGGCCTCCGTGGCGGTCCTCTCCGAAACGATCTGGAGCCAAGTCAGCCCGTGGGGCGCCTCGGGAGCGTACCTGCTGCCCTTCTTGATCTCCGCAGAACTGCTGTACGTCGTGGCAGGCCTGATAGCGAGGAGGGCGCTGAGGGGCAAATGGGACGCGGCGCGCGGGAGCAGCGCCCTGTTCGCGGGCCTCCTAGGCATCTTCACCTTCATCTGGGACCTCTGGACCAACCTAGGTTTCGCGCTCCTGACGACCACCCTTTCCCTGGGTCCGATGCTCTCCGTCATGTTCAACCCCCTCGCCCTCGCCCTCGCCGTCACTCATGAGGTGAGCAACCTCGTTCTCGGCGCCGCGTTTGTGCCTGCGACCCTGATTCTGCTGCCCAAGGTGGCAAAGGGACTCGTGCGAGATGCCATCAAGTAGGACCCAGAACGGCGCCATCGTGCTGCTCGTTGCGCTCCTCCTCGTGACCTCCTCTCTGGCAGCCCTGTACTACGGCCGGTATCAAGAACAGACGTCAGATACCAACACCTACGTCAAGGAGTTGCGGGGAGCGCTGACCAAGTACGACCAGCTGAGCTCATCCTACAGGTCGTCCCTAGAGGACTTCAACAGGACAATCGCCCTGCTGACCAACGCCCTCTCCAACCTCAACACCAGCACGCCGGCCTACATGGAGGGCAGTCGGGCGCTGAGAACGCTCTGGAATCAGTATCTTGCCCTGGCGTCAGAGAACGGGACCGGCCCTCTGAGATACTCGGCGAACATGCTCCTCGAATTCGGCAACGGGACCACGAGGTCGTTCACCGGAGAGACGATACAGCCGGGCTGGAACGCGTACACGGCAACCCTCGTCATATTGAACGGAAGCGTTCAAGCGACCTGGTATCCCGAGTTCCAGGAGCATTACGTGACGGCGATCGAGGGCGTCTCCGGCGGGAAGACCACTGCTTGGTTCGTCTGGTCGCTGAATGGAACGCATTGGGAGGTGGCACCGACGGGCGCCGACGCCATTCAGGTTCACAACGGGACCACGTTCGCCTGGACCCTCTGCAGCTACGGCCAGAGCGGCGAGCCAGAGTGCTCCCCGTGAGGACTCATACCTGATGGAGCAGGCTCGGCGGTCCAGGGCATCAAGAAGCGGAGAGCCGACTGACCAAGAGCACGGCGGTACCGGAAGAGTGTCCCTCTAACCGACCGAGAAGAGGGTGGGTGGTCCCCTAAAGCGGCTGGGTCGCGGACCATCCAGTCTAACGTGTCTGCGTCTGCTCATCAGTTCCACCAAGGCACGCGACGCAGTTGAACCGGAGAATCAAGGAATCCTGACTATTAGCTCAAAGGAGGTTTGCCCCTCCAAGACCTTAAGTGGGCAGGGGCCCCCGATTCGCCTCGTTGAAAGGCTCCGAGGAAGAGATGAAGATCTCGGTCGTGGCCATGATTCTCGACTCACGGCCGGAGGACGCACTGGATCTGCTTAGCAAATGGTACCGTATCGAAAGGCCGAGGCTCGGGGTCGGGGTCGTCGAGGGAAGGACCAAAGGAGTCGCCGCAGTCTACTCGCTCCGCAGGAAGGAGATACTCGCAGCCAAGAGAGAATACCTCTACGACCCGTTCGTCATGATCCACGAGTTCTACCACCATTTGAGGTCGAGAAGCGGGCGCCACAGGGGCACCGAAAAGGAAGCGGACAGGTTCGCGATTGGATTCATAAGAGCATACCAGAGGCTGGCTCCCGAGAGTTCAGGCACCGCCCAGAGGTGACAGGTTGCCGCTCGAGGTCCAGCTACAGGCCGACCGCCGACCAGATGTCTTCGTCATTCTCAAGGTCGGTGAACCCGCACCTGTCGCATCTGGTTCCCCTGATCGTTGCCGTCTTGTCCCCGCTCCCGACCTGGCGCTGGTACTCCACAAGCTGGCCGGCATGACACCTTTCGCAGATCAACTTCGACAGCCCAGCTCCTTCGTGTATTAATGTCAGTCGCAGGGCAAAGGTTTAGGGGATTCTTCGCGCGGGACGGAGGCGCAAACGTCTTGAAGCGGTCAGCCTTCAGCTCGCCGAACGCGCCGGCGGAGGAGTGCATCTTCTGCAGGATACTGTCCAGAAAGGCGCCCGCGCATATCGTCTACGAAGACGCCAAGTACATCGCGTTCCTCGACGCCTTCCCCTTCTCAAGGGGCCACACGCTCGTTTGCCCGAGGGAGCACGGCGAGACCATCTGGGACATGGAAGAGGCTGACATCGCCGAGCTCTTCCAGGTCGCCTCCAAGATCTCGAAGGCGGTCGTCGGGGGAGTGGGGGCCGACGGGTTCCGGATCGTACTGAACAACGGTGAAGCTGCGAACCAGGTGGTTGCCCACGTGCATGTCCACGTGATTCCAGTCAAGATGGAAGACAGGGGGAGGTTCACGGGCAAGAGACGCTTCTCGCCTGAGGAGATGCAGGCGGCAGCCCGTGCTATCCGGGCCCAGATGGAGCGAACCTGAAGTCCAGCGTCGACTCGCGAAGACCGAGATGGAAGTGATGGCGGAGGAAGTGTCCGCACCGGTGATCAGGTGGACGGTGCAAGAGCATGCGCCGCAGCGCTGAATGAGATTGTGCAAGGAGAAGGTCACGGCGACCTAGTTGGGAGTGAACTTCCGGGCGTCAGCATGGACGGTTATGCCCTGCACCTAGCTAGGAACCGACCTACAGCCGCTCTCGCTGATCTTCGTCTGCGGTCAGTCTGGCCCTCCTCGGACACTAGGCGACATGCATCCTGGACTCTGTCAGGTGGCTAACCGAGCCGTATCCTGGCCGCTCAATCCCATAGAGCTCCGGATTCGGAGCCCTAGGCGCTGAGGTCTTCCTGTTGGCGCTGGTTCAGGACGCTTGCGGGGATTTCCGGGAAGCTCTCCTCCATCCTCTGTTCCGCGACAGAGGCAGCCTCCTCCATCACCTTCCGCGCATCCTCGTTCGCGACGTCGAAGTCGAGAGAGAGCCCGCCAGTGGAGCTCGCGTCGATCAGGACGCTGCTGAGCAGCCCAGAGATCTCTCCAATCTCCCTGTCTGCCTCGGGGAGCGCGATCCTCAGGCCATCCTTCATGCTCCTGATGATCGATACGGCCGGGGCGAGCGTCGTGGCGATGTCGCCCAAGTCGGTGATTGTTCCGAGTCTTAATGAAATCTGCTCCAGCGCGAGCTGAGCCTGCGTCACCATCTTGCCCATCTTCCTGACTTCGGTCAGTTCGTTGGCGTAAACCGCGGCGTGCTGCGAGTCGTGCTTCGCAAGCGACGTGACCACGCCCCTGAAGATCATAGAATCGCGCTGCTTGATCCTGTCAACAGTGTTGTCGAGCTGCGAAATCAAGACACGAATCTGTCTGTTAGCCTGTTCAATCTGTGATTTCAGCGGCGTCGGGGTGCGCACTGTGTCACGGAGCCTGTCCATCAGGCCCGGACCCTCGTCCTTCTTCTCCCACTTCTCTGCGAAACCCATGCTGGGTCGGATATGGGCCCACGGTTTCTATATCCCTCGGGCTCTAATCCTGATGCCAGTTTGAACAAAATTAACTGACAAATCCCCTTGGTGAAGTCAGTTGCATTTCGGGGTTAAACGACGTCCGGCGCCATGGTGCCACGGAACGATCTCGGTCTGAGAAAGCCCCTAAACAGAGGCAAATCCTAACCGGGTTATTCCCGAGAAACATGGAGAACCCCTGTTCAAGGTGTCTTCCGAAAGGCTGAGGGAGGACCCCTCTCATCCATCCCAATTCCTCACCTTCCCGACCTTCAGGGCCTCCAGGAAATACGCAGGGAAGAGTCCCCGGTGCGTGTCCACGAAGGGTATGAAGTTCGAATCGAGCACGTACGTGACCGCGTGGTCGGTCTCGCTCCTCACGCTCCTCCCGTAGGTCTGGACCAGCCTGAGTGCGGTCTGCCAGTCGTACCAGGCACTGTCCCTCCGGAGCTTCACCACCGTCCTCCTCTCCGACAGGTCCGGATAGGGGACCTTCACCACGACCTGAAAGCGCGACATCTCGTCCTTGAGGTCGACGCCCTGAAACAGGCTGGGGGAGATGAGCACGGAACCCTCGGTCGAGCCGTGGACCCGAAGCAGGGCCGACCTTTCCGAACTCCCCTCGGTGGTCACAAGCCTTTCCCTGTTCGGCTCCGAGGCGTGCTGCATGATGTAGTTCACCTGGTAGTAGGACGTCGTGTGTATCACCCCCCTCTCGCCCACATGGCTGTCCATTATCGCGTCCACGGCTCCCGTGATGCTCCCGAGTGAAGCATCCATGCTCGCCCTGTTCAGCCTGGCGGTGTTCAGGGCGTATATCGGCCTGTTCTCGACCGGGAACGTCGACTCGGGCACGCTGATGTAGCTGACGTCCTCCTCCTTCACCCCGAGGGTCCTGCAGAGCAGCTCTTTCGAGAAGATCGTCGCCGACATGAAGAGGACCGAGTCGGCCGTCTCAAAGAGCGGGTACGTGAAGTTCCCGATCTGAATCGGCTGGAACACGACTTCATCAATCGAGCCGTCCTTCGCCCTCTTCGCGCTGTTCACGACCCAGTTCGTGGGGTCGCCCTCGAGGTCCATGATGAAGCGCTCAAGCTCTTGGCCCAGGCCCTTGCACGCCGCCACGCGATCCTGCAGGCTGCCATCCTCGAGGTGCGTGGCGCAGAACCCGTCAAGCACGCTCTTCATGTCAAAGAGAACGCCCAGCCACGCCGCAGGCTCGTCGACGCCCCTGTCCTGGATTACGAACTCCTTGCCGTCTCCGCTCCAATAGCGCTCCAGCTCAGACCTCACGAGCGAGAACGAGGCGAACCCCACGATCTGCTTCTCCAGGTCGTGGGCCTCGTCGCAAACCAGAAGCCTCCTGTGGGGGACGTCTTCGGCGTACTTCAGCTCACTAAGGAGGAACGGGTAGTTGCAGACGGTGACCGGCGCCCTGAAGCCGAACCACTTCTGGTCGTAGTAGGGGCACAGCTTCCCGTCCTTCAACCGCTCGCACTTCGAATCCCTCGCGCACAGCCTCCTCTTGTGCTGGTCGTAATCCTCGAACGTGAGATAGTGGGGGCAGTCGCTGAGCCTCCAGTCCGCCTCGCACCTCCCCTTGCTGCATTGCGGGAGCAGGCCCGACGAAGTGGGGATGCGGCACTGGAAGTTCGACTTGCCCTTCACCACGGGGAACCCGAAGTCCGAGGCGTACTTGTCCTGGAGCTGCTTCGTCGACGAGAGTATGTACGCCGACGAGAGGTAGGTGCAGAGGGCGGCCGCCACTGCAGACTTGCCGAAACCCACGGGCGCCTCCAGCACGATGAACCTCTTGGAGGCCATTGCTTGGTCCACTTGGTCAAGGACCTCCTCCTGGAACCGCCTCATGGACGGGTATGGGAAGCAGTCTGCAGGTGTGGCCCTCTTCATACTTTCCACGTGGCCACACCTACCACAGGCAGGCGAGCCAGCGCGTGAAGGCTTCATGCGAGCGCCGCATTCAGGGCAGAACCTCATTGGGAGACTTGACGCAATCGCCGTCGGTTTAAGCTTCTAACCGTTTTTGCGAGTACGTGAGGAAGTACCCGCTAGTGCAGACGCCTTCGATGTGTAGAATGAAATCAGTACACGAAATGAATCATCGTTGCGACACAGAAACCACCCCGAGACCGTCTTCATGCTGAAATAGGTTCTCTGCGGACAAGGCGGAGTCTTGATCCTTCAGGGCGGTCTTGCCTACTTGACGTCCGGAGAAGTGAGAGATGCCGATCAGGAGGCTATCGTCGGATACGGAATAGACGTCCTTTCACTGATGGAGAACGCGGGTTCGGCGGTCGCCTCCCTCGCAAGACTGCTCCTCGAGGGCAGTGCGGTCGGGAAGAAGGTGGGCGTGCTTGCAGGGAAGGGGAACAATGGAGGGGACGGTCTCGTGGCTGCGAGGCACCTCCACAACTGGGGAGCCGACGTCAGGGTCATGCTGAGCGACAGAGAGGCGATCGGCCCAGTCCCTTCAAAGCAGTTGACGGGCGTCGAGAAGGCGGGGGTCCCCGTCTACGGTGCGGGAGGGTCGCTCGATGGTTTCGACCTCTTGATTGACTCACTATTGGGGTACAACTCGAGCGGCGACCCGCGCGAGCCGGTGCGCGGCATGATCCTGAATGCCAACGCCTCTGGAGTTCCCACACTCGCAGTCGACATCCCCTCCGGCCTCGACGCGACGACCGGAGCGCCCAACGACCCATGCGTGGAGGCAAAGGCCACACTTACCCTTGGATTCTTGAAAACCGGCTTTCTCGACCCGAGGTGCAGACAGCACGTAGGCCAACTCTATCTCGGGGACGTCTCTTTGCCTCTCGGGGTCTACAAGAAGTATTCTCAGACCGCGACGCTCTTCGAGAAGGAATCAGTCGTCAGAATCTGGTGAAGTTCGCAGGGTCCTAGCGTAACGAGCTTTACGCTCCGTCGACAACCCTGATGTACGCTTAAAGCCCGCGCCGGGGACGAGTGGGCGAATTGATGAGGAAGGAGCCCATCCGGGACGAGATGAAATGCCCGAAGTGCGGCAGGCTGGAATTGAGAGAGACCGGGGAAGGCGTGAAGTGCAGAATCTGCGGCTACACGCTCTCGCCAGGCGAGGGAGACAAGTTCAGGCTCTTCCAACTCCTGAAGGAAGAAGCGAAGAGTAAGAAGTGAAGGCACCGCCGGAGCAGTCAGACGACTCTCTTCGTGGAGTGGACAAACGAGGAAGGCCATTCTGACCGTGCGAGTGGCGCGACGGAATCCGGTTCCCGCAACCGTTTAATTGGGCAGACTGAATCAGCGGCCCGAACATGTCGGTGAAGGTCAGCCCGATTTCGCGCTTTGCGTCAGTGCTGATAATCGCACTTGGGGTCTTCACTCTGGTCGGCGGATGGGTAACGGGAATCCTAGAAGACAGCGTAGCGGGAATCGCGTTCATCATCCTTGGAACCGTCCTCTATGTGCTGCTTTACAGGTTCGACAGAAAGTCTAACGGCCATTGAGAAGGATGCGCCTTAGCCGATGAGATTTGGACCGGCTTGAACCCCGCCTTCAGGTTCCTCTCCCATGGCCTGACTGAGACGAACCCGCTGAGCGCCCCGCTGAGCGCCCCGCTGAGGTCTCCGGATGATCATCGGTACCTGGACTTCGTGGAGGAGGGTAGGGTCGCATGGTACGATCTTCAGAATGATGCTTGTGTAGGCTGCCATGAGTCCTAGTGGCGCTCGCGATCCCGAGCGCCGCGACCATCCGTCGGGAACTCGCTTGTTCTCCCTGCCTGGTCTTGAAGGCTGCCACGAGGACGGCGGCGGGCATCCCTGAACGTGACTACTAGGCATTCCCCGCCGTCGCCTAGCGGCCGTAGTCGAGGCGAGCCCTCGTCTGGGACAACAGGCGGTTTTCGACGTCGCTCTTGACGGCTGAGGCCCTCCTTCTCCTGGGGAGACCATACCCTCCTCCCCCCGCGGTCCTAATCTCCACCTCGTCCCCGGCCCTCAGGACGAAGGTTGACTTGATCGAAACCTTGGTCGACCTTCCGCCTCTGGTCAGTATGACCTCTGTCCCCTTTCCCGGGCGTCCGCCGAACAGCCCCCAAGGCCGGTGCCTCTCCCTGTCGGCGAGGATGGTGAAGGTCGTCCAGTCGGCGAGGGCCATATAGGAGCGGACCAGGCCCGAGCCCCCCCTGTGCTCGCCAGCGCCCGAGCTGTCGGGCCTGAATTCATACCTCGTCATCCTGATCGGGAGAGAGCGCTCTAACTCTTCTATCGGAGTGTTCATCGTGTTGGTCATGTTGCATTGGATTCCATCGATGCCGTCCATCGTCGCCCTGCCTCCCAGCCCGACCCCTATCGTCTCGTAGAAGGCCCACTGGAGACCCCGAAACTTACCTCCAACCATGACGTTGTTCATCGACCCGCCCGGCGCGGCCGGAACGGCGCGGGGGGCGGCCCCGGCGAGGGCCCTGAAGAGGACGTCCGCATTTCTTTGGCTCGTCTCGACATTTCCTCCCCCGACGGGATGGGGGCGCTCCGGGTTGAGCATGCATCCGCTGGGTGCCGTGACCTTGACGGCCGAGAATGCCCCGTGGTTGGCCGGGATGTCGTCGCCTAGCAGGCACCTCATTACGAAGTAGGCCCCCGAGAGCGTCACCCCGAAGACTGCATTCAACGGATAGTCGACCTCTCGGTGCGTGCCCCCGTAATCGACCTCGACGCCTGTTCGGGAGACATTGACCGACGCCTTGAGTCGGAGCTCGGCTCCGTCCGGCCCTTCCAGGAAGTCGGATGCCGTGTAGGCACCGGGAGCCAGTCGAGAGATCCTCTTCTTCGTCATGGATTCGGAGTGTCTGAAGGCCTCGGCCGCGGCTAGCTCGAAGCTCGCGGCTCCGTACTTCGAGATCAGGTCGCCTACCCGCCTGGCGCCTGTGACGTTCGCCGCCACCTGCGCCCTGATGTCGCCCCTCCTTTCCTGCGGAGTCCTCGAGGCCGAGGAGAGCTTCTCGACGGTCTGTTCGAGAATCTCAGACTTCTTCATCAGGTAGGTCGGCTCCAGGACGAACCCTTCATCGAAGAGACTCCGGGCGTCCATCGAGATGCTGCCAGGGACCTTCCCTCCCACATCGGAATGGTGGGCCTTGTTGACCGTGAAAGCGACGAGCTCACGCCCGTGGTAGACGGGAGCCATCACCGTGACGTCGTTCAGGTGGGTGCCGGTGATGTAGGGGTCGTTGGAGACCACCATCGTGCCGTCGTCGAGGTCGAGCGCCTCGCGCCTGCAGGCCTCGATCATGTTGTTCAGCCCCCAGGGGAGTGAGCCGAGGTGGACCGGGATGTGCTCGGCCTGGGCAAGAAGTCTGCCCTCCCTGTCGAAGATCGCGGCTGAATGGTCCATGCGCTCCTTGATGTTTGGAGAATAGGCCGCGTTGCGGAGAGCCAGCCCCATCTCCTCGCTGGCGTAGAGGAGAGAGTTGCTGATCAGCTGAAGCGTCACCGGGTCGGTCGTCGTCATCTTTCCAGCCTCGTCCCGTACTCCTCGGCCCGCCAGGTCCAGGACGGATTGACCACGAGTGTGGAATCGTACTCCTCGATGATGCAGGGACCACGCCCGCGGTCGCCCTGAAGCATTCCCTCTCTCGTGAAGACGTCAACTTCTTTCGTCGTGCCGCCGACCCAAGCCTCCCTCCTTGTAGGTCTGCTTGGCCGACCTGCCAGTTTCTGCCTCAGCCCCGCCGGCTCCGGCCCGACGACCCGAGCCCTGACCCCGATGTTGACCACCTGAACGGGATCCGGGGACGAGTATCCATAGAGGGCCTTGTGCCGCATGTCGAACGCCCTTCTGACCCCGCGGTCCCCGCCGTAGGGCAAGAGCAACTCGTGAGACTGGCCGAGGTACCTCGCCTCTATGAACCGCTCAGTCCTGAACCGCCTGAAGCCCTCGCGTCCCATCTCCCTCTGCGCCTCGCCCTCGAGCTCGTCGAAGCGTCGCTTCAGAGCTTCGGGTGAGTCCATCACGGGCGCCAAAAACGACCTGGTCAGGTCCCCAACGATCAGGCCGTAGGCCGAGAATAGCCCGGCGTGAACGGGTACGATGATTTCCCTGATTCCCATTTCGTCCGCGAGGTCGCACGAGTGTATCGGGCCGGCGCCCCCGAACGCCACCATTGTGAACTCCCTTGGGTCCCGCCCGCGCTCGACGCTGACAATCGAAATGGCCTTCGCCATGCCGTCGTTCACGAGCCTGATCACCCCCTTCGCGAGTTCGGCCACATCAGACCCTCCCCCTGCCGACAGCTTCCTGAGCGATCGTGCCGCGAGTCTCGCGTCGATGGGCATCTCGCCCCCGAGGAGATGCCGCGGGTTGAGCCTGCCCGTGGCCACGTTCGCGTCCGTGACGGTCGGCTCCGTTCCCCCGCGCCCGTAGCAGGCGGGGCCGGGGTCCGACCCCACGCTCTCGGGTCCGACCTGGAGCTGGCCTGCCTCGTCAAGCCAGGCGACGGTCCCGCCGCCGGCGCTGACCTCGGCGATGTCGATGAACGAACCCCTGACAGCGTAGCCGCTCCCCCGGATCGACCTTCCGCTGTGGGTCCTCCCGGCTGCCTCGAATTCCCGAGTTATGTCCGGCTCGCCGTCCACGACCGTGCCTGCCTTTGCAGTCGTCCCGCCCATGTCAAAGGTCAGGACCTTCCTCAGTCCCAACTGCCGGGCCAGCTTGCTGGAGGCGACCACCCCGGCGGCCGGTCCTGATTCGATCGTCATGACTGGGCGAGTTGAGGCCGTTGCAACCGTGCTCACCCCTCCGTCTGAGTTCATCACGTAGACAGGAGCCCTGACCTTCATCCTGTGGAGCGAAGCCTGAAGGTGGGAAAGATAACCCGCCGTCATCGGTGCGAGGACGGCGTTGACTACGGTCGTGCTGGTCCGCTCGAATTCCCTGTACTCCCTGTCGACTTCGCTCGAGATGCTGACGTGGCCGCGGAACCCTTCTTGGTGAAGGACCTCACGCATGAGACATTCGTGCTGGGGATTGACGTACGAATTGAGAAAGCTGACGGCCACCGAATCGAATCCTCCTTCGATGATTCGCTTGGCGACCGACCCCGCGTCACCCTGAGACAGATCCTCGAGGACCGACCCGTCAGCCCCGACCCTGCACTTCACGGTGAACCTGTGCCTGCGTTCCACAAGAGGTGGCGGTCGTCTGGTCCCGAGGTCGTAGACCTCGGGGCGCCGCTGCCTCCCTATCTCCAAGACGTCCCTGAACCCATCATTGGTGACGAGTGCCGCTCGCGCCAAGCCGGAATGAGTCAGGAGCGCGTTCGTGGCCATCGTGGTGGCGTGAGTGAAGAGAGAGATCTCCTCGGGCCGAGTCGCGAGCTCCCTGAGGCCACCCGAGATGGCTAGGGACGGGTTCCGAGAAGTCGGGAACTTGCGGACCTCAAGAGTCCCAGTGCCGCTGTCGAAGCTTACGATGTCTGTGAAGGTACCTCCGACGTCAACCCCGACAGAGATATGCCCCTCAGGCTGGGGCTTCGCAACACGAGAACCAACTCCGGCCCGCGTGGAAGCGTCTTGACGAGAAGGGGGGTTCAACGGCTGGCGCAGCAACAAAGATTTCCTGAGTGTAATTAACGATTGTCTGGTCATAGGGCCGCCTCGCCTGCTCAGGTCCTGAGCCAGTCGTCGAGCTTCGAAGGCTCGGAAGAGATGCGCTGAAGGTCCGACACACGCGCGCCGACGAGTCTGAAGGCCCGCCCCGTCGCCTCGAATTCATCAAGGAGCGCCCCAACGATCTCGCGGAGGGCCTCTTCGCTGTCCGTGTGGCTGACGAGAGTCTTCTCCCGAGTGTGAGTCTCGAAGCCCTGGAACCTGATCTTGATGCCTGCGACCCTGTAGGCGAGCCTCGCGGCCTTCACCCTCCGCACGAGCTCCGATGCAGCGTCCGCAGCCTCCCGCTTCACAGTTGGAAAATCGCTGACGTCATCCTTGAATGTCCTCTCGACGCTGAGGGACTTCGGCATCTCCTGCTGCCTCACCTCAACGCTCTCCTCTCCGTGTATCACCCCCCAGAGCCAGGCCCCGTTCTTGCCGAACCAGGAAAGGAGTTGCTTTCCGTCGAGCTTCTGGAGCTCCCCTATCGTCTGGACACCCTTCCCCTTCAGGAACTCCTGCGTTTTGGGCCCTATTCCCGGCACTACGCCGACCGCAAGAGGGGCCAGGTAGCCTGCAATGCCATCAAACGGGACGACCGTGAGGCCATCTGGCTTGTTCCTGTCTGAGGCGATCTTCGCCGCAGACTTGTTGGGAGCCACGCCGACCGAGCAAGTGAGCCCGTGCTCTTCCTTGACTGCCCTCTTGACCTCCAAGGCGACCCGCCTCGCCGAATCTGCGTCTGGCGCCTTGCTCGAGACATCCAGGAAGGCCTCGTCGATGCTTGCCTGCTCGAACCTGTCGGCAAAGACCTTCAGGGTCGCCATGACCTCCTCTGACACGCGCTCATAGAGTCCCCAATTGGGCCGAAGGTAGGTGGCATTCGGGCAGAGCCTGTATGCCTGTGAGATCGGCATCCCGGACCTCAGACCGAACTTCCTCGCTTCGTATGAACAGGCGACGACGACGCCTCTGCCCTTTCCCGCCTCCGGGTCGGCGCCTACGACCACAGGCCATCCCCGAAGCTTCGGGCCCTCTCTGACCTCGGCCGAGACGTAGAACGCGTCTAGGTCGACATGGAGGATGGACCTGCGCTCGTTCGGCATGGGCTATCTAGGCCCTGAAGAGGGTTCGTTGCTCGTTGCCCTCAGCCTTCCACGCGATGCAGCCGATTCTCAGCTTGTTGAAGTCCAACAAGGAGGAAACCGTTCTCAAGACCGATAAACGTTGTCAACGCTTATATCGGTGCGGGCAGGTCGAAAAAAGACAGGTCTTGTCTCAAGATAACCCAGACATCAGGCAGCAGGTCGAGGCCAACAGGGGCGCCATGAAGAAGCTGGAGCTCCTGATACCGGGTCTCAGAGGCTACCGCACGAAGGAGGACATCAGGGTATCAGACGAACTCCTGAGGAACCAGGTCGCAGACAGGCTGGACAAAGCGAAGGCAAACCTGGGGCAGTTGAGGAAGCAGATGGCCACGGGCAGCGACTTCACGAACCTGACAGCGGTTGGCTCTCTGATTTCTCAGGTGCAGACTCTCAGCGGAGAGATCAGGCACGCGTCTCAGGGGTACGCTGGGTGGGTCGCGCCGATAACAATCAACGAGGACAAACTGAACAAGCTCTATGAATATGACTACGCATTCGTGAGCGCAGTCTTCCAGCTTGACGAGTCGACGGCCGCGGAGAACCTGAGCTACGACAGCACGGCGCCGAATTCGATTCAGATGTCGCTGGGCCAGCTTTCGAAGTCGTTGGCTGACGTGAGGCAGAAGTGGTCGATTAGGATGGAGACGATCGAGGGAATCGCCCTCCAGTAGAGAGAGGTGCGAGGGAGACTTGTTCGGAAAGAAATCTGACGCAGTCCCGGCGACGGGCGGCAGCGTCTTCGGCTCCACAACGATCGCGTGGGACGACCAGTTCAAGCAGGGCAGCGCCCTGTACAAGGTGCCAAGGCAAATCAAACTCAACGACAACATCGTGGTAAGGGAAGACGAGATTGCGGTCTTCTACAGGGACGGAAAGGTGCTTACCTATTTCGACCAGCCGAACAGGTACGCGCTGACCGATTTCAACGCACCAGTCGTCGGAAAGCTCCTGAAGTTCTTCATAGGCGTCCAGCAGTGGGCCGAGGTCTTCTACGTCCCGAAAAGGTACATGGACGGCAAGTTCGGGAGCACTCAGCCGTACCAGTTCACCGACCCGACCTTCGGCATCGTCAGCCTGAGGGTCTTCGGGGAGTACAGGTGGAAGATTTCCTCGCCTGAGCTCTTCATCAACCAGTTCGTGGGGACGTTCAACGCGGAGTCCACCGACGACGTGGAGGGAAGGATAAAGGAGCAGATGGTGATCCTGGTCTACAGCGCCCTCGGCAAGATGAAAGCGCAGGGCCTCAAGGTCACCGACCTGGCCGCGAACCTGACCAACATCGAGCAGATGGTCCTTGCGCAGGGGACGGACAATCTGGGACAGTACGGGATGGAGATCAATAAGATCTCGGGGCTCACAATCAGCCTCCCCGACGAAGTCCAGAAGGCGATAGAAACCCGGTCCGAGATGCAGGTCCTCGGAGTGAACTACATGCAGTACCAGACCGGCAAGGCGATCGACGACGCCGCCAAGAACCCGTCGGGAGGGGCGGGCGTCTTTGCTGGGCTCGGTGCCGGCATCGGGGCGGGGTCCGCAATCGGCGGGCAGATGGCTCAGGGGATGGCTCAGGGACAGATGAAGAGCTGTTCCAACTGCGCTTCGATGATACCGGTGAACGCAAAGTTCTGCCCGAGCTGCGGGGCTACCCAGGTGGCTCCACAAGCCCCTCCGGCTCCCGCGGGCGCCGCAAAGTTCTGCCCGAACTGCGGAGCTGCGGCGGTAGGGGACGCGAAGTTCTGTAACAACTGCGGCAAGCAGCTGTAGACCGTATGCCATGCGCTGTCTGAAGTGTGGCGCTCAGTTCCCTAACGGCCTGGGGTTCTGCCTCTAGTGTAGGCCAGGGGGAACAAGGTTGCGCGGATCACCGACGGGAATTCCTGTGACGTAATCAACAGCGGCAGGCTCTGAGGCACAGTCAGAGGACAGGGTTCTCAACCCAGAAATACGGACTTCGCCCTAGACTCTGCCATGGCTACGAGCAAGCAGGGAGTCCCCGTGACAATACCTCCAGAGGTCTGGCAGCACCTGATGGAGGTGAGGGCGCAGCTGGACTCGCAGTGTCCGGGCGCACCTACGCCAATCGAAGAGATGCTGAGAGAGGTGGTTGACCACTACAAACACTGCAGCAAGGCCATGGAAGAGGCGGACGACTTCTGCAAGAGGGCGCAGGCCTGGAAGAAGGGCGCGTAAGTAATTCGAACAGGCGAGGAATTCGCACAGTGACGAGAGGATTACTACTGGAAGCCGTTGAAGGAAGATTTCAGGAAAGACAAGCAGGAGGACCCAATGCCTGCTCCCGTCGTTCCGGCGACTTGACAGAACGAGGCAACCGAAGATAGACGGAGCGCCCTACATGGTGGAGGCAGGAGACGGCGGCACCTCCGCAGGAGGCTTCCACACGAGTCCGAGAATCGAGCCGACCAGTCCTAGCACGAAGCCGAGGAAGAAACCCCCGACGGTGAAAAGCGAACCTACGAACGTGAAGACGAGGACCAAGATGGCGCCTGTCCTGACCCTCGACCTGTTCTCGCTGTTCATCCACAGAGAACCGACGGTCATGATTACTCCACTGACTAGGCCGATGCCGCCTACGACCACCAACACCGCCCTGACGTCAGATATTCCCGACAACTTCGGCAGGGAGCTGACTACGGTCGCAGCTGCAGTGACAATCACCCCGACGATCAGGTAGATGATGCCGGCGATCAGGGACAGCAAGAAGGCGACGGTCGGCTTTGCCACTCAGAAAAGGGGCGGTGATTGATATTTAACCGTGACCAACCTGCAACAAAGCGGTTTACCTACTTGCCCGAAATGCTGGGCTGACAACTCGAAGCTCGTGAGGGATTGGGTCTGCAGCCAGGACCAACAAGCCGATGAAGGTCGAGGAGCTCGTTTGCTCATCGTGCAAGAAGGGCTGTCTGGCGACTCGAGTCTAGGACAGGCGCGGCGAAGGCCATGGCGAGGAAGCAGCGGACATCAGGTCAGCCTCTTGAACTCGAAGTCGCACTTCACACAGCGCCGCATTCCGGGAGTGTCGGTGATCACCTGCTTGGTTCCGCATCTGAGGCACTCTACGGTCGCATGGGTCGACTTGATCGAGTCGGAGTGCTGGGAGCGGACCTTCTCGATCGCGTCGCCGTAGCCGCTCCGCTTGAAGCCCGGGCTCATGTCCAGCAAGGACGGCCACCAAGGCCAAGACAAAAGCTTGTCCTACTGGACTTCTTCAAGCGTGAAGGTGAAGCGGGCCCCCGCGAACTCGCCCGTGCTGACCCTCTCCCAGGTTACCTTGTAGGTCTTGGTCACGTTTGCGCCAATGATGCTGATCTTGGCGGGTACCTCCGAGAAGAGTTTCTCGACCTTGGCGGGGTCCTTCGTGAAGATCAGGCTCCGCCTGCGCTTCATCAGGTACTTCACGGCCACGTTCTGATGGGCGTGCCCCTCGACGGGGATCTTCTCTGTGCCAGTGTCGATTGTGAAGGCTCGCTTTGCCAATCGCGGTCAGCTAGGCATGATGGAAGATGGGTAAATAGCTTCGCTGTCAAATTACTTGCAGGATCTACTCGAAGAGCGCTGAACGAGCACCGTTGCAGACGCTAGGGGCGCTTGATGTTGGTGACGAGCAACCTGAACTGAAGGGTCTTTCCTGCCATCGGATGCCTTCCGACCTTACCGTAGGCCTTCTCTGGGGGGAGCGTGACCTCCTTGGTCTCGTTCACCTTCATCCCGACTAGGGCTTCCTCGAAGCCGCTGATGACCTGGTGCGCGCCGAGGACCACCTGGAGCGGCTTGTAGTCACGGGCCGGACTGAAGAGCCCTGCCTTCACGGCCTCGGCCTTCATGCTTGTGTCGAAGACCTTTCCTCCGGGAAATTTCCCGAGGTAGTGGACCGAAATCGTGTCGCCCTTCTGCGCTGAGATTTCGCTCAACGGGCCGGCCCCGGCACGAGGACCGCCTTTAACGATTGTGCCCTGAACAAAGCCGCCCCTCGCTGTTTCCGTCTGTTCATTCGAGCCTCATGCGATTCTCCTTCCGCGCTCCGCTCAGGCTTCGATTTCGAGTCGAGCTACGATCTCTTCACCGCCCGAATTCGGTGTTAAGCATGAAGCTCCACACCTACCTCCATTCGGTGAAGGGTTCTTCGCCCTCCTGAATTCTCTGCCCTCCTTAAGCGCGGCCGTCGAGCCGCACCTGACTCTCCTGAACACGAGGCTGGGCCTCGAACCAAAGGGCAATCCGGAATATTCCCGGCTTCGCGCGTGACCGGCATCGATTCGGCTTGCCTCTCTTGTTCGCGACTCTGCCAACAGCGAGAGAGCTGATTCACTGCTGTCATGCGGAGTTGTTATTCTGGCTTGGCTCCACTTGCTGACAAAGAGAGGATTTTTTGTAGACAAAGTCCCACAGTAATATCACGGCCCGGGCGCACCCTTTGACAAGGCCCAGTCAACTGCGCACATTGATACAGAACAGAGCGGGTGGCCGGGCGAGGATTCAGCGCTTCTGATCACGGTTGTAATCATAGCATAGTATGTCGCCGCCAGACGGACCACCCCGCCCCGGATCATCCTCGGGACAGTACCCTGCGAAACCCGAGTGAAGCATCGGACTCCGTGTGGTAGCTCCCACTAGTATGAGTTCAGTCCACGGTGAAGTACAGGCGCTTACCCTATGGCGTATCTTGCAGCATCCTCGAGAGGCCCTGATCGTAGGAGGGTCCTGAAGAAGACGGGGACGGTCGGATTTGAACACATAAGAAAGTATGGTAACGGACTGCGTTAGAACAGCGTTTGTCTTCCCCGACTGGCTTAGGACTGTGGGGTGCCAAGCCCAGCCGGGCTGGAGCCTCCGAGAGTGTTACCGCTGCACTCGTTGATTGTTGAAAGAATGTCTCCGTAGAAGTTTCCTGTTCCTCCTGTTTTGTAGCCTAGTGGTGCTGTCTCAGCGCCTATAGTCGTGTCATCATAGCCGTATCGTGTGTTGCTGTTCGCGATGTTCGAGGTGAAGGTGTTGCTAGAGGAGCCCCATACGTAGAAGCCGTCGTTGCTGTTGCCGTTCGCCACGCTCAAGGTGAAGGTGTTGCTGGAAGAGTGGTCGAGGAAGAAGCCATAGCCGTTGCTGTCCGCCACGTTCGAGGACAGGGTGTCGCTGGGAGCGAAGAAAAGGTAGAAGCCATAGTTGACGTTGTCGTCCGCCATGTTCCCGGTCAGCGTGCTGTGGGGAGAGTTGTTGAGCTCGAAGCCATCGTTGGTGTTGCCGTCAGCCGTGTTCCCATCGAGTGCGCTGGAAGAGCCGGATAGGAGGAAGCCAATGTAGTCGCTGTCCGCAATGTTCGTGGTGAGTTTGTTGCCGGAAGAATAGATGCAGAAGCCATCGCCAGAGTTGCCGTTCGCTGTGTTCGAAGTGAGACCGTTGTTGCTGGAAGCGGCGTCAAGCTGGAAGCCAGCGTAGTAGTTGTTGTCCGCCGTGTTCTCGGCGAGAGTGTTGCCGGAAGAGCCGACTAGGTAGAAGCCGTAGTTGGTGTTGCCCTTCGCGGTGTTGCCGCTGAGAGCCGTGCTCGTGCCGAGGGTGTTGTAGGAGGAGCTGAGAAGATAGAAGCCGTTGACGTTGTTGTCCGCAGTGTTCGTGGTGAGAGTGTTGCTGGAAGAGCCGTCGAGCTCGAAACCATCGTTGGTGTTGCCGTCCGCCGTGTTCGCGGTGAGGGTGTTGCCGGAAGAGACGAGGAGGAAGTAGCCGGTGTCATTGTTGCTGTCAGCCTTGTTTCCTGTGAGCGTGTCGCCGGAAGAGCTGGAAATCTCGAAGCCGTAGTAACCGGTCCTGTTCGCAGTGTTCGTGGTGAGGGTGTTGCCGGAAGAGACGAGGAGGTAGAAGCCATCGTAGTAGTTCCGTTTCGCAGTATTCGTGGTGAGTTTGTTGCCGGAGGAGCTGTAAAGGTAGAAGCCGTAGGTGTCGCCGTTCGCAGTGTTCCCGGTGAGAGTGTTCTTGTTCGAAGAACTGTCAAGGGCGAAGCCAAAGACGCCGTTCTTGCTCGCATTGTTCTTGGTCAGAGCGTTGCTGGAAGAAGCGACCAGGTAGAAGCCGTCGTTGGGGTTGCTGTTCGCAGTGTTACTGCTGAGAGCCGTGCTCGTGCCCAAGGTGTTGTGGGAGGAGCCGTGAAGGTAGAAACCATCGTAGTGGTTGCTGTTCGCCGTGTTCCCCGTGAGGGTGTCGTAGGAAGAGCCGAGAAGCTCGAAGCCGTACCGGAACGCCGTGACTTTGCAGTTCTTGACTGTGACCTTCGTCCTCCCGCTGAGATAGATCCCTGCGTGCGTGTTAGTGCTCTTGCCGGTTATGGTGTGCCCGTTGCAGTTGAGGGTTATGCCGTTGTGGCCTATGACGAGTCCGTTCCCTGAGCAGGGGCCGATGTTCGCAGTCAAAGTCGTGCTTGTCGTGATCGTATGGCCGCACCAAGCTGTCCCTCCGGGGTTTGCGAAGACAGGAACAGGCAGGATAGCAAGCGTAGAACCTAGAACGGTGAAGATAAGCAGAACGGCGAGCGGAATCTTCCGGGACTCTCTGTGCCTCAAGACTGCCATCTGTGCTACAGTGTATTATTTACAGTTTAGGGGCCTTCATCGAGCACCGCAAGTCTCTCAATCTCCCAAAGCTGTGCCCTCAGCCGCTCGATGGTCTTCTGCTGGGCCAGGACCAGGGCCATGAAGAGTGGGTCCGTCCTCGGAGGCTTGCCCGGCTCCTCCTCTACTCCAGCATAGTGAAGATTTTCTGTTGACATTCGTATCATGCGACCTAAAGCCTTGCCCGGATTTGTCGTGCCATGATAGGCGTGGAACCGTCGGAAACCGATGACCCCGAGCTGTAATCTTGTGGAGCCGAGGAGAGAAATCCATCGTTAACAGCTAGGATGGCGTGGCAGAATCCTCGGTCCATCGTTCGATGAAGACGATCGTCAGGGGCGAACTCGAGCGTGAGCGGTACGCTGTCGTGGAAGAGCCCCTCTTCCCTCCCGGCCGGAAGGCGTCCTGGACATCGTACAGGCCCGACCTGCTTGGGTACAGGTCGGAGAAAGAAACTGAGGAGTTGGTCCTGGTCGAATGCGAAACGAGGCCGAACATGAGGAGATTCGGCTCGAAGAATCACTCAAGCGTCTGGTTCCAGCCTTACCTCTTCAGCAGAGGCTCGGTAAGGAGGATTCTCGCCGTGCCTCAGGGGAAGCTCCGGGCGGTTGACATGAGGCTCCGCGACAAATGGGAGATCTGGGTCCTCGGGGCAGCCTGTCCCTTGGAGAAGATCGGGACCTCAGGCGAGGGCCTGGACACCACGTGCGGGGGGCTCTCTGTTCGAAAGGCTGGCTTTGACTGCTGAGCAGTGGAGGAAGCGATTGCCAATTCGGAGAGCGAACTCCTATATACTCGCCGAGGCTATTATCGAACAACTCGCCCGGCCAGGATAAGGTTGGATTCGCGGAGAAGAAGAGGCGCCTGGGAAAGCCTTGGTGCCTGGTACCAGTCCGCGAGCGGGATGGTGGCGCGTAGAGACGGGGAGACCCGGACTTCACGAAAGCCAAACCGAGGGCAAACCGGGGCGACGGCGATGGAGGAACGCTACGGAGCCGTCGTCGGAGGAAAGCCACATCCCTCCTGAAAGCCGAGCGAGTGAACCTAATATCACCAGCGTCCACCCTAAGGCGGGGAGTTGAGCCGTTCTCTTTTCCGCGACAGGGCCGAAGCCGGGAGGAAGCTGGCTGCGGCTCTGATGGAGTTGAAGGGCAAGGACCTGGTCATACTTGCGATACCAAGGGGAGGGGTGGTGGTCGCCAGCGAGGTCGCAAAGGCGCTCGACGCGCCGCTGGACATCGTGGTTACACGCAAGATCGAGGCACCCGGTGAGCCCGAGTATGCACTAGGGGCAGTCACCCAGGAGGGCGACGTCATTGTGGACAGGCAGGCGGCGGAATCGTTGGGAGCGAGCAAAGAGTACATAGACTCACAGGTCAAGAAGAAGAGGGAGGAGGTCAACGAGAGGATGAAGAAGTTCAGGGGAGACATCCCATACCCAGACCTAGAGGGGAAGGTTGTGGTCATAGTCGACGACGGGATCGCAACCGGGAGCTCTGTGGGTGCGGCCGTGATGTCTGTCAGGAGGAGGAAGCCAAAGGAGATCGTGGTGGCCGTTCCCGTAGCTCCGAAGGACGCTGTGGAGACACTGACAGGCGACGGGAACCGCGTCGTCTGCCTGGAGACGCCTGGCCCCTTCCTGGCCATCGGGGAGTTCTACGGAGCCTTCGACCAGGTCGATGACGAGGAGGTCAAGCTAATCCTAGGCAAGAGTCGGTCCAGACGAACCTAGCCTCTGGGCCTCTTTAATACCACAACCTTCGCTGGGGCGACCAGTTGGACGTTAGGAGGTTCAGGACAGACCTCTACGAGCTGGCGTCGAGAGCGTGTAGCGGTGATGACCAGGAAGTCCGTTCCCAAGTCTTCGGCATCGCCGACATCCTCGTCGAACTCTATAGGAAGAACTTTGTCAAAATCAACCACTCTGCATTGGAACTGGTCTGCGCCAGAGGCCTGGTCAAGCGGGGTTATGATGTCAAGGTCGAACACAAGCTGGACAGGGCTTTGGTCTGCGACGTCATGGGCACGAGGGGGGATGGAATCCTCATCGTCGAGATAGAGACCGGGTTCATCCCACCAGAGGCCGCACTCGAGCCATCAGCGTACGCCCGAGGGCGAATAGCGAGCAAGATCACAAGATACAGCCGTTTCGCTGGGAAGTTCGCGCTGGGCACCACGCCGTCTTACGTGCTCGACATCCCTCCCTTCTTTGCGAGACCTCTCCGAGAGAGGACGAGCAAGGAGGCCGTTGAAATCAAGGCGCTCACTGACGTCCATTACAAGAAGCCCCCCGTTACGCTAGACGAACTGATGCGCGCCCGGCTCCATTCGGTCTTCGTCGTGGACGTCGACTCCGCGACCACCCGAGAGATTGACCCTGAGAGCTATCTTGAAACCGCCACCGCCTTCGTCGAGCACAGTCACCCCGACCAAGGCTTATATCGGAACCGCAACTCAAGTGGGCGCGGGTTCATATTCGGAGAAGCTACAACCTGAGTACCCGGTTGGTGAGACGAGCATTTTGATATCGGGAACCCTCGCTGGAAAGGCAACGCTTGCTGAAGCACTCTTCAGGATCGGCGCTCTGAGGTTCGGGAAGTTCACACTGTCTAGCGGGAGGCAGAGCTCTTACTACCTAGACCTGAGGGTGATCCCCAGCCATCCCGAGGTCTACGCGCTAGCGATAGAAGCGTACAGGGGCATGGCAGAGAGGATCGGAGAGAAGAACTTCGACGTCATCGCAGGTGTGGCGACGGCGGGCGTCACCATCTCCTCGCCGCTCGCATTCCTGATGAAGAAGCCGATGGTCTATGTGAGGAAGGAGGAGAAGGGACACGGACTCGGCAGGCAGGTCGAGGGTGCCACCCGGCCCGGCCAGAAGGCCTTGGTCATCGATGACCTAGTCACAACTGGGGGCAGCATCATCTCCGCGGTCGAAGCACTGAGGAAGACAGGCTGCGTGGTGAAGGAGACTGCGGTCCTCGTCGACCGCCTCGAGGGCGGGAAGGCGAACCTAGCGGGGGCAGGTGTGAGGCTGACTGCCTACGCTCAGGTTACTGAACTGATCGAGATTCTATATCAGGGCAAGATGATGACGAAAGGAGATTACGAGGCAGTGGTAAAGCAGGTCAAGGGGGGGACCGCGTGAGCGAAGATTCGGTAAGGGTGCAAATGGGCAGTTTGCAGCTTGCAAACCCCACCCTCTTGGCATCGGGCATCTACGGCAGTTCGCTCTTGAGGGTGGTGGAAGCCCTGAGACTCGGGGCTGGAGGCGCAGTGACCAAGTCAGTCGGGCCGGTGGCCAGGGAGGGATACAAAGAACCGACTCTGGTCGAGGTGGAGGGAGGGTGGGTCAACGCCGCTGGGCTCCCCAACCCGGGCGCAGAGAGGTTCTCAGAGGAGCTGGGCTCCATCCGGGGGAAGAGATTGCCGGTCTTCGTGTCGATATTCGGAGCGGACGAAAAGGAGTTCACACAGGTCGTGAAGACTTTGGATACCAACGAATTCATCGCATACGAGCTGAACCTGAGCTGCCCGCACGTGGCAGGCGTCGGCATCGAGGTAGGACACGACCCGGAGCTGGTGAGCCGGGTCGTGAGTGCAGTGAAGTCGAAGACCGAGAAACCCGTGTTCGTGAAGCTCTCGCCCAACACGGACAAGCTTGTCGAGGTCGCGCAGGCCGCGGTGGACTCGGGCGCGGACGGACTGACCGCAATCAACACTGTGAAGGCGATGTCGATTGATATCGAATCTGGCAAGCCGTCTCTTTCGAACGGATACGGGGGCCTCTCCGGCGGGGCGATCAGACCGGTCGCCTTGAGATGCGTCTACGAGCTCAGGGAGTGGTTCGACGTCCCGATCATGGGCTGTGGAGGTGTCTCAACCTGGGAGCACGCCGTCGAGTTCTTCCTCGCGGGGGCTGACGCAGTCCAGGTGGGGAGCGCAACGATCAAGAAGTTTGCGATATTCAACGACATCACCTTCGGCGTCATATCGTACCTAGAAAGGAAGGGGTTCCACAACTTGAAGGATATCGTCGGCACGGCCCACAACAAAGGCGGACTCGCGACTGCCGCGCGCAGGGTGAGTCCTTGACCGGCTTTAGAGAAGCGATGCTGAAATCGGCGGCCAAGAACAAGAGCAAGGTAGTTCTGGCCCTCGATCTCTCTGGACCGTACGACCGAAGGCTCGGCAGGGCAGAGGAGGTGCTCGAGGCCACCAAGCACGGAATCGCGGCGGTGAAGGTGAACCACCACCTGCTCCTCCCCTTCGGCCTGCAAGGAATCCGGGGCATCATCAGCATTTGCAGAAAGGAAGGGCTTCCCATGATCGCAGACCTGAAAATCAATGACATTGAGTCGACCAACCTGAACATCGTCGACTCGCTCCTCGACTTCGGGTTCAGCGCCGTCATCGCGAATCCCTTCGTGGGGAGAGAGGAAGGGCTCGGAAAAGTGGTCGAGAGGGTCCACTCGCTTGGAGGGGGGATCCTCTTCCTGGTCTACATGAGCCACAAGGGGGCAGAGGAGGGATACGCGCTGCGCCTCGAGGGAGGCGAGCCCCTCTACAGAATCTTCGCCGAGCGGGCGAGGGATTGGAAGGCAGACGGGGTGGTCGTCTCGGCGAAGTCAGCTGACAAGATCGCGGAGACTAGAAGGATCGTGGGGAAGGACTGCCTGATCTTCTCTCCTGGGGTGGGAGCGCAGGGAGGCGACGCCAAGACGGGAGCATCCTCAGGGGCGGACTTCCTTATCGTGGGACGGTCGATAACCGAGTCGGCAGATCCTGGAAAGGCTCTTCGCGACCTTCAGGTCCGATGAGCGGCCATGGTGGACGCCTAGGGGCCTGCGGCGTTCGGAGTTGGTCTGGTTGCGGTCTCCACCACGCTCGTGTGGTTGTGCTAGGCCGGAAAGCCTTGAGACTATTCTTCCGGTTCGCTTCTGGGTCTGCCCTTGGTCGTCACAATCCAAGGCTTCATCTCTTATGCGGACCCTCAGAAGGCCCGGCCAACCTTCTAGGACTCTAGGCTCTTCGCGACCCTGAACTGGTCCCCCACGATTGACCTCATGTTGAGGAAACCGAGGGGCTTGCCGTCGTCTGTCACGAAGAGCGTCCTGATGCGATGCTTCGCCATCAGCTTGACGGCCTCCGCAAGCGGTGCGTCCGCGCTGATCGAGATCAGGGGCGAAGACATGATCTTTCTTACAGGGATGCTGGAGGGAAGGAGGTCGTCGGCGGCGATGCGGTTCAGGATGTCCCGCTCGGTCAGGATGCCCTTTGCCTCGCCATTGATCAGAACCAGTATGTTACCGGCGCCTCTTTCTCTCATCTTCTGAGCAGCCTTCAGCACAGATTCGTTCGCGTCGATGGTGAGTGGGTCAGTCTTCACGAAGCTCCTGATGGTGGTTACTCTGGGCTCCGAGGACTCGAGCCAGAAGGTCAGAGAGTAGTGACAGTTCGGACACTCGTCGGGAGTCACTTCGCCCTCGAAAATGTGGCCGCATCGATAGCACTCCCACTTGGTCATGATAGTGCAACGGAAGGTCCATGGTATATTAACAGAATGTGGCAGAGAGCCACTCTGTCATCCGTCTCAGATGGAACCAGTCACTACGGGCTTGCGTCTGGTCGGGGGGTGAGTGCGATCAGCGTCCGCGCCTTCTGCTGGCACTGAGCCGCCGTGTCAGCATAGTACTTCCAAGCCGTGTAGCTCTCCTCGACCTTCGCAAGGAGCAGGAGGATGTCGGCGGCCTGAAGATACCGTGAAATCGCAGTCTCTTTGTTCCCGTTCTTCTCGTCCGCTGCGGCGTCTGCCATCAGCTGACTGGCGTACCAGCGGAGCTTCTGGGAACGCGTCATCGGCGGTTTGGGCGCTGTCTGCATCGGATTTGGGGAGGCCGAATCCCGCAAAAGACCTGTGGGTCGCATTTCGTAGACGAAACCGATAATTCAGAAGAAGTCAACTGAACTGAATCTGCGTGCCGACTTGGATGCCATTCGCCTCGGCGAAGCCTGCCTTTGCCTCTATCACGTAGTTTGCCGAGTAATTTGCCGATGATGAAATGGGGTAGTTCGGACAGGAGAGCGAACAGGGTTGTGCGTCCGCGTAAACATAGACGACCCGGCCCGTGCTCCCCGTCGCGTTGATCCAAATCATGTCCAAGCTCGTGTTGGTGTCGTGCATCCAGAATTGGTAGGTGCCCATCGCAGGGAAGGCGAACAACATCGTTGTGGTGTTCGTCACCTGCTTGTTCATGAGTCCGGCTGCTCTTTGGGCATCGTCGGTCGCGACGTAGGTGAAGGCGTAGGTCCTCCCGTTGACAGTGAATGTCGACGGGACAGGCGAAGTCACCGAACCGGACGTGCCAAGCGCCGTGTATGCCGCGATCGCCAAAAGAAGAGCCAGGAGCCCTATGGCAATCAGATTCCGCGGATTCCGGAGAAAGCCCATTCCCTCTTTCCTGAGAAGGTTCATCCCGGAGAGAGCTTATTCCTTCTGGTCAGGGCCGGCGGGGCCCCTTCGCGAGCTTCGCTTTGAGCTCTGAAGCGGCTGAGATGACCTGGTCCCGGGTATACGTATGGGGGTCGAGTTCCAGACAGAGAAGCACATCCGACTGCGACACTTTGTTGAGCAGTTCCTGGAGGCTCGCCGTTCCTTCCCCGGGGATGAGGTGGTCGTCGGTCACGCCGGCGTTGTCGCTCAGGTGAATCTCTGCGAGCCTTGGGCCGACCCGTTCGGCGAGGAACAAAGGGTCAAGCCCGCTGACGTGAGCGTGGCCGGTGTCGAGGGTGAAACGGGACCCGTCCACTTGCGCCAGTAGCAGTTCCAGCGATTCGATGGTGGAAGCCAGAGGAAAGTGGTACTTTGACCTGCTGCTGGATTGGTTCTCTATGCAGACGGTCAGCCTCCCGCCGCTTTCCTTGACCAGCCCCCGCAGGATTGCGACCGAGTTCCCCGTTGATTCGGGGACGAGCGCCTCGTTGTAGACGCTGCCCGGATGAAAGGTGATCATCGAGGCGCCCAGGTGCTCGCCGAACTTCACGAAGTCCGCCAGAGTCCTTGCCACGGCGCCCTTCACAGGCTGGAAGGGGGTCGCCGGATTGAGGTCGGTGAAGGGGGCGTGCAGCGTCAGAGTCATGTCATAGCTGGAGAGTGTCTCCTTGAGGCGCTTCCTATCCGCCCAGTCATGATAGGCATGCGGGACCTCCCCCCAAAGCTCGATGAACTCGAAGCCGGCGTCGCCGATAGCCCTGACCGCAGAGTTCAGGTCAGTGCTGAGGAGGGACCAAGTGCTTATGCCAAGCTTCATTCGCTAAGGCCTCCGTCCAAGACAGGCCCGTATGGGACCCGCAGACTCCGTCACGATGTAGGAGATCTCTGGGCCACCCGAAGCCTCTTCACAACTTCCTTCAGCATGCCCAAAGCGAGTTCCGGATGGACCTTGATAACTGAGGCAAAGGACCACGACGTTATCGCCCAGCACTTCGTGGGCTGAATTGCTATGACGTCCGCAGACCTGGGCATGTCGTCGATGAGGGACATCTCGCCGAAGAACTGGCCCTTCGAGAGTGTGGCCAGCACCTTCCCCTTCTTCCGGACCTCCGCCTTCCCGTCGAGGATGAGGAAGAAGCCGACTCCTGTCGTACCTTCGGCGACTATAGTGCTTCCTGTCTTGTAGGACATCTCCTTCCCCTGCGCGAGGAGGTTCTGCCTGTCCTTCGCGTTCAGGCTGCTGAAGAACGGGACCGAGCCGATCATCGAACTAGCATCAGGGGAACTTGCCATTCGTATTCAGACCCGCAATATGTGATTTAAACCCACCGACGGTTCCGAGCCGAATTTGCCGAGCGCCGATGACTCGAGCTTGAAGGTTCAGGGTTCCGGGAGCTTCTTTCGATGCGACGATGGCTGTTGAGAGGGAGCGTCCGGGCGAGGGGAGCTCGGAGCGATGATGCTCGCCGATCTTATCTGATGCTCCGCCATGATCGAAGGCAGACGTGAGTTTGAGCGGAAGACGAGCCTTCTGAGGAACTAGCGGAGCCTAGTTGCCCCGACGCTGTTCTTGATCAGTGGCCTGACCATGATCTTCTCCTTTGGCGCGAGAGACAGCAGCGTCTTCTCGTAGGCAGACCACTTTACACCCAGCTTCTGGGCGACCATCATCTCAATCATAGTGGCGAAGTCGTGTTCGTCTCTGTACGGTGCCCTGGGGTCGTTCCCCGGTTCGGCTTCGACCGGATGCATGTTTCTCCGCCTCTCTGCCTCGAAGTTGACGTCGAAGGCGACGACTTCGTTGTCCGAGATGCCGTTCTTCTTGCAGAGTTCGTACTCAATCATCTCGTGTAAGGCGACCAGGAAGACGTACCGCTGGTCTTTCATCTTACTCACACGTATCTCGGCAGGCCTTCCGGGTATCCAGTCCCCGACCGTTTCGTACCTCTGTTTGCTGTGAGGGACTTGGGAGATTACGAAGTCGACCTTGCGGTTCCTCCTCGTGGCCAAGTTCCTCGATCGGAGTTTGGAGTGTCGGGATTTGGCTGGCTTGCGCCCGAAGCAGGTGGACTTGCTCCCGGATGGACGGGAAGACATGATATTCGGAAAAAACTCGGCTTGAGGCTCCCTAAGGGATAGACTGTCTAAAGACGGCCCCTTTTTGGTGAAGCAATCTTGAGCCCGTTGAGACGTCTGGAAACCGGGTCCACGAGACGGTTTCATCTCCGGCTTAATATCCGCCAAGTGAGGAGGGCGAAGTCGCATGAGACGTGAGAGGGGCCTCTTAGGGGTGGTCTGGACCAGCGTCAGACGCCCCAGAGTCGCCCCCCGAGCGGCTGGAGGGACCGGGTTCTGGCTCCTTTCTGGGTAGCGCAGGCGGCCCTCGAGGCCGCAGATGAAGCGGGTAGCCCCCTATCGGGACTTCGGCATGCCCTTTTCGTGCTTAAGCGCGGCGGAGTTGATGCAGTATCTCAACCCGGTCGGGTTTGGCCCGTCGTCAAAGACGTGACCGAGGTGGGCGCCACAGTTGCTGCAGGTCACTTCGGCCCTCTTCATGCCGAAGCCGTAGTCTGATTCTTCCTTCACCTTGTCCTTGGAGGTGGGCTGGTAGAAGCTGGGCCACCCCGTCTCCGAGTCGAACTTGGCGTCGGAGTCGAAGAGTTCCGCGCCGCAGACCGCACAGTGGTACGTCCCCTTGTCGTGGAAGTTCCAGTACTTGCCGGTGAAGGCTCTCTCAGTGCCCCCTAGGAAGCAGACGTCGTACTGCTCGGGCGTGAGTTGACTCTTGAGCTTCTCTTTCAGGGTTGCCTTCTCCTGATCGTTCACGAAGACATTTGGGCCATTCGTGCAAATAAAGTTTCGAGACGCCGGGAAGGTTCTGCTTCCTTGCGTGGGTGGTTCAATTGGGTGCTTCCTTTGGGGTGGTGAGCGCAGCCTTGAGCAGACTCAGCCACTTGTCCGTCCCTTCGATTCCGACTCCCGCCCTCTCTGCCGGAGTCTGACCTTCTAACGCCATGTGTGGCTTCACGAAATTGTAATGGATTCTCTGTCCCTCTGCGAGGGGGGTCTTCATGGTCTTCCACCCACGCTGAACCTTCACCCTTTCCCTCACAGTTCCGTTCAGCCTTTCGATTCGGTTATTGGTTGCATGAGGCTTCCTGATTCCCGAATTGGCTATGTGTTCGGGTGTGTTCCGAGGGAAGGCAAACGCAATCCCGTCTCCGTAGCTCCTGAGCGAGTCTGTGAAGATTCTCTCAGGCTGACTCTGATGGGCGTTCTTTGAGGCTTCCATGAACACCCTGATTGCCCCATCTCTGTCGCGCCTTCCCGACAGCCGCGAGGCGAGAAGGAACCGTGTCCCTCTGTCCATCACGTTCCAAAGATATGCCATGTTCATCTGATTCTTCACCTTCTCACCCCCTTTCATCTTCACGAATACTTCGTCTGCGTGCCAAGTCCCTGAGAGTTCGGGAGTAAGTCTGTTCGCGTATTCGGAAATCCTCGGCACGAACTTCTGAATCCATTTGTGGACAGTCGCGCCTACCATCTTCGTTCCGAAGTGGCTGTTCAGGGTGCGTGAAATCTTCCTCTCTGACATCCCCGAAAAGTAGAGGTCGAGGGTGAGGCTGACCATTTCGGGGCTGTATCTCGACCCTTTGAGAAGACCCTGTTCCCTGAATCTGCGCCCACAGTCCTTACACTTGAACGATTGTTTGCCTCTGTTTGACCCGAACCTGATTACCCTTATCGAGCCGCATCTCCAGCATTGGATTGCGTCATCTGCAAATACCTTAGGCTTTGGCTTCTCTTGGAGTTCGACCCTTGCCGCAATCCAGAACTTTACGGCGTGGATGTGCTTACACGCCTCAATCTCGGCGTGCCTCTGAACGAAGTCGGGGCAATTACAAGAGTAAGAGCCGTTGATGGGAATGACGCGATAAGCAATCTCCCCCACGGTCTGGCTCGGCACACTGAACGAGCCGTCTGCGTTCTCCACAATCGTGTTCTCCTTTGCGATTGCGAGTCCTCTTTCCATTCTCCCATCCTTCTCTTGCGGGTTCATGTCTTAGGCACCTAACTATATGAACCTTTAGGTGCCTAAAGGCTTATTAGGTGTCTAAGGCAAGCCTCCCGCCGTAATGCGGCTCCAAAGGCAAAAGACGCGAGAAGTGAAGGGGAAGGAATACTTCCGATGGAGTGTGGTCATTCCCCCTGACGAAGTGAAGGAACTTGGCTGGAAGGAAGGCGATGAATTAGAATCCAAGAAAATGGGGAATGGATTGAGACTTGAGCCAAAAGCTCCCGGCAAGCTCATCAAGTCCTGAATCAAAGTTTGGAAAGCAGCTCCCATATTGGCTTGTAGCCCGCCACTTTGTCGCGCCACTGAGTTGGTATCTCGCTGTTAGCCTGCTTGACCAACTGAGCTACTCTATCTTGGCCTTCTTCGAAGATGTCTCTATGAGAGAAAAGTGTGTTCCCCTCGGGCGTCAGCTTGATAATCATGTCACCACTGCTGTAAGGGTCAATCTGCGAAATCTGCCCCAAGATGATTTTGCATAATTGGGCGATTGTCTTTGTCGAGAACCAAGTCCAGATGGTTTGGGTGGGTTCCCCCGGTGCCACAGAGTTCTCGATGGTCTTCAGAATGACTGTCGCCGCGATGCCTCCACTGCCAGCTGTGGCGCGACATTCGATAGGCCATTCGAGTTCACGACAAGGATTGGGTGAGCTGAATTCGAACAGACGATACTTCTTTGCTTCCTTGTCATACCCCGCCATGATTCCATCAGGGTATAAATTCCGGGGGTCAAAGCCGGGAAGTCGACTGAGTTTGAGTGTGTCTATTCTGTTCGCTATGTATTCGGAGTAGTTGTCTATGGCCTTTCTCAGAGCACTTTTGAATTCTCCTTTGTCGATGGCGCTCTGCTCATTCCCCACGTAGTCTTGAAAGAGCGAGATATACTCAGCCGAACCCGCACAGCCGAGTGTCACTGTCTTTCCAAAAGGTCTGACCTTAGGGATGCTTTCCGTTGTGAAGCCTGTCGCTTGCGTGTCGGATGCCATCACCACGCCATCTTTGCATACGATTCCGATTACAGTTGTCAATGGCGGGAGGGTGGGACTTAGGTTCCTAAAAGGGTTAGACGGCGGCCTCGGCATCGGCCAAGGATGGGCTTTCGTTTAGCCCACCACCCCAAAGGAAGCGGGCGAACCGACCACCCCGCAGAGGAAGCAGAACCGGCCGGGAAGGTTCTGTCCAACCAGTGGGTGATTTGGTCGTCTGTCCAACCATGGGTGATGGAGCTAGCGCAGAGTCATTGGACGGTGTCTTTCTGAGTCTGTGATTCCAATCTCTCCTGAATCTCTTTGAGTGATTTCTCGATTCGTTTGATTGCCGAATAGAACCAAAACAAAAAGTAGATTCCGATGAGAAAAGCGATGAGGTAGAGTATAGTGTAGAGGCCGTATGCTAGGCCGGATGCTACTTGGCGACTCTTAGAGAAGGTCGGTTCTGCTCCCGATATTCTGCTATTCAACGCGCCTAAGATGAGGCGATTGCTTTCTTAAGCAGTTCCATCCACTTGTCCTTTGTCTCTAACCCAACTCCCGCGACCTCTGCGGGGGTTTGACCTTCAAGTGCCATGTGCGGCTTCACGAAGTTGTAGTGGATTCGCTGTCCCTCTGCGAGTGGAGTCTTGAATGACTTCCAACCTCGCTGAACTTTCACGCGCTCCCTCACTGTGGCGTTGAGCCTCTCGATTCGGTTGTTGGTTGCGTTTGGTTTCCTGATTCCCGCTTTGGCTATGTGCTTCGGTGTCCTTTCGTTGAACCACGCATAGGAGATTCCCTCGTTATATGACCTGTGCGCGTCTGTGATTATCGCCTCAGGTTGGGAGTCATGCGCGTTCTTCTTGGCTTCGAGCATGGCCTTGATTGCTCCGTCGTCGTCTCTGTGCTTCGACACTTTCGACGCGAGTAGGAAGCGGGTCTTCCTGTCCATCACGTTCCACAAATCGGCCATCCCGTCCATCTTCTTGACCTTCTCTCCGCCTTTCATCTTCAGGAACACTTCATCGGCTTGCCACGTTCCCGATAGCTCAGGACTGAGGCTGTTCACGTATTCGGAGATTCGAGGGACGAACTTCTGAATCCAGCGATAGACAGTCGCGTTCCCGAGGTTCATGTCAAAGTGGTCGTTCACGATTCGGGCAATCTTCCGAAGGCTCGTCCCCGAGAAGTAGAGGTCGAGGGTGAGGCTGACCATTTCTGGGGAATACCTCGACCCTCTGATTAGGCTCTGCTCTCTGAACCTGTGGAGGCAGTCGTTGCACCTGAACGCCTGTTTGCCCCTGTTCTGTCCGCACCTGACCACCCTGATTGAGCCGCACTTCGGGCACTGCGTTGCGTCGTCTGCGAAGACCTTGGGCTTGGGTTCCTGAACAAGTTCGACCCTTGCCGCGACCCAGAACTTTGTGGCGTGGATGTGCTTACAGCTTACAGTCTGTTTCGTCTCTGGGGGGATTCAATTCGATGTTTCACCTTGGGAGATAGGTTCTCTCCCGCCTTCGATGGTGGATTCCTTGCGGGTAGCATTCAGAAAGAACAGAAAAGCAACAGCCGAAGCCAGCAGCAGGATAAGGGCGAGATAGAAGGTCTGCAGTTCCAATTGGGCATAGGAACCACAAATGAACACCCCTAACCCGCATCCAACGGAGTATTGGGTGCCTCCCCACGAAAAGAGGAGGACTCCGACTCCGACAACCAGCAGAATCTCAGAGACAATGCCGAGGGTGATTGGAGGCTTCAATTCGTTTCTGTTCCGTCTCTTTGGTGGTTCAATTGGTTGTTCCACCTTTGGTGGTGAGAGTTCTTCGGTAAGACCACAGGGTGAACAGGAATCCAATGGCCGAAGCGACGAGAAGACCAAGTCCAAGATAGAAATCTGACAATGCGATTTGATGCGTGTAGAAGACGCAAATGTACAGCGTGCAGGGACCCATTGGAATCGAGGAGCTTGCGGCTTTGTAGATGCCCCATGCGATGAAGACGACACCCACGGCGAACAAGGTTTCGGAAATGATGCCGATGTCCAAGGCGGTCCTCAATTCGCTCGCGCCTCCCTTTGGATTGCGCTCCGTAATAGGGTGAGCCACTTGTCTTCTCGGTTCTGTTTCGTCTCTAGTTGGTCGCCCCCTCTGTCCCAGATTGGTTGGTGATTAGATTAGCCCATTCCCACTCAAGAGTTTTTATAGAGTGAATGAAATCGTGCTGATTGTAAATGTCCGAAGAGGACCAAGAACTGGATGAAGACTTCGACGAGGGCTCGGACGAGGACAAAGGGGAAGAGGACTCGGAGATTGACGGGCTCTGAAAAATGTTGCCCAACTGCCGACGGTTAACGCCTCAGGCCAGATGCCTGAGACTTAACACAACCTCCGAACCAAACGGAGATTAGGCGGGGTTCTTCACCCAGCACATTCTTTGTGATAGCTCTTCTTCGTCAAGAAGCCCTTCTTCACTTCTTGCCCCGCTGGAATCTCTTTGCCGCATTTTGCACAGTTCATATCTAAGGGCACCCATTTGGCTGTTTTAAGGGATGCCCAGCGACGGGTGATTTGATGGCGAGTATCAGGTGTAGCGCCGAAAGCGGTCTTGTCGTTCGTCCGCAGATACGGAACTCCAGCCAGAGCCACCGAGACAAGAGAGTTCGAAGGATTCACACAAGTGCGGGCGTTGCGGTCACCAATGGTCTGAGAAACGCACGGAGAAGGAATGAAAGAGGCTGAGCTAGGCACCACCCGTCGCGGAACACCCGAAGGAATCACTTGCTTATGGGACAGAGCCGCCCAGAAGGTTCCGTTGCGCCAACGAGCATTCCAAGTTCTCGGGTAGAGTCATCACACATCGCGGCGACAAATACGAGGAGACAATCACCAATAGGTTAATGTGCGATTACATACGTGCCTCAGTCATGAAGCCCGACCAGATCATCCTGCCACCCGACGAGACTCCGAGGAAGTGGTACAACATCGTACCCGACATCCCGGGAGGGCTTCCCCCGCCCAAGGAACCTGGTGACGGGGAGTCGAGGATGGAGGCGCTGAAGAGGCGACTGGTCGGCGAGTGTCTGAAGCAGGAGATGTCGACATCGAGCTGGATCGACATACCTGACGAGGTCAGAGAGCTGTACATCCATGCGGGCAGGCCGCGGCCACTATACCGCGCGAGGCGCCTCGAGCAGAAGCTCGGGCTGAAGAAGGTCAGAATCTATTACAAGAGGGAGGACTTGAGCCCGACAGGCTCCCACAAGGTCAACACAGCAATCCCCCAGGCGTACTATGCGATGAAGGAGGGGAAGAAGACCCTCGTCACAGAAACCGGTGCGGGCCAGTGGGGGACGGCCCTCTCATATGCGGCGTCGATGCTCGGGCTCCGGACGGTGGTGTTCTGGGTCAGGGCAGTGTACGACTGGAAGACGGAGAGGAGGATACTCATGCAGATGTATGGGGCCAAGGTGTATCCGTCGCCCAGCGACCAGACGGCCTTCGGGAGGAGCCTACTGTCGCAGGACTCGAAACATCCGGGCTCGCTCGGAATCGCGGTCTCGGAGGGTCTCGAGTACACCGACCTGGGCGCAGACCGGGTCTACTGCCTCGGCTCTGTCCTGAACCATGTGATGATCCACCAGTCTGTCATAGGCCTGGAGTCAATCAAACAGTTCGAGTCGGTCGACGATTCGCCGGACCTGGTGATCGGTTGCCTAGGCGGGGGGTCCAACTTCAGCGGGATTGCCCTCCCGTTCCTCGGAGAGGTGCTCAGAAAGAAGAGGAAGTGCGAGTTCCTCGCCGCACAGTCTGAGGCGGCACCAAACCTAGTGAAGGGGGAGTACAAGTACGACTTCGGCGACACGGCGGGACACACACCGCTGCTGATGATGTACACCCTCGGCCACGAGACATCGATGACCCCGATCAAGTCGGACGGCCTGAGGTACCACGCGGCTGGCCCGATCGTCAGCGCGCTCAAGAACAAGGGCTACGTCAGGGCCGTCGCCTATCCGAGCGACGAAGTGCTCGTCTTCCAAGCCGCGAAGGAGTTCCTAGAGACAGAAGGATGGCTGATTGCCGGTGAATCGGCGCACGCGGTCAGGGCCGCCATCGACGAAGCGAAGAAGGCAGAGGCGAAAGGAGAGGAGAAGTGTATCCTCGTCAACATCAGCGGCCATGGGTTCCTAGACATCGATGCGTACAGAAGCAAGATCAGACTAGACTAGCTGACGCCTGCGCGGACGGCGCTGGAGGCACGGGCGCGGCCACTAGGCTGTCGCCCTCGGAGGCAACAGGAACCTCCGGACGGCCCTCGGATAGTTTTAAGAGCCTGCGTGAGAAACAGGCAAATCCGGTTTGGCTAAGTTTCCCACTGCCCAGGAGAGCTGGAAGGAGCAGTCCGGAACGGTCATGCAAGTCGAGTTGTCGAAGCTCTTCATCGGAAAGGCAAACGTCAGGAAGACCCCGGGAGACGTAGGGGACCTCGTGGACTCTGTGAAGGAGAAGGGGATACTGGAGCCGGTGCTGGCAAGGCCCGTCGGCGGTCGGTACGAGTTGGTAGTTGGGTCTAGGAGGTTCGAAGCGGCGAAGATTGCTGGCCTGAAGAGGATCCCTGCAGTCGTCAGGCCTATGACTGACGAAGAAGCGATTATCGTCTCTCTGGTGGAGAATATCCAGAGGAGGGACATCGAACCGGAGGAGGAGTACGACGCAATCGTCGCGCTGAGGAAGGTGAACCCACGAGCCTACGGGACGGTCGAACAGCTCGCGAAGGCGATAGGCAAGTCGCGGAGGTATGTCGACGACAGGATCAACGCGGTCGAAGCGGTCCGCAACATCAGGAGGGAATCGGGACCCGGGATTTCTGTCAAGCAAGCTCCCCTCCCGGCAGAGAGGAGGGAGGGCGTCCTGCCGGTCAGGCACGCCACATTCCTACACAGGGCGGAAGAGGCGCTCACTGTCCAGGAACTCCCCCGCAGGGAGCGCGTCTCGAAGATGAAGGAGCTGGCTGAGACGATAGCCTCCCTTCCCACACCCGAGGCGGAGAACATAGTCAGTCACTTCGTGATGGCGCCGCAGCGACCCGTGGAGGACATCAAGAATGAGGTCGCCTACCTTCATGCGGTCAAGTTGGAGATTCTGCTCGATCCACGCGTGGCTGATGGCCTGAGGAGGGCGGCGGAGGAACGGAACACGACTATGGAAGCGGTCGCGTCTCTCGCCATACACTCGTGGCTGAGGCAGCAGCGGTACGCCTGAAGGCTTCCTCGAACCTGCCCAGCACTTGATTGAACGTCATTTCCTGAGGGAGTCTATCTTGTTCCCGTATCTTTCAAGGAATGCCACTTCGGACAGTGGCTTCCTGCTCTTCTTGTCGCGGAGTTTCTTCTGAGGATACCCGAACCCCACCACGATGGTGACACTAAGGTCCTCTGGCACCCCGAAATCCCTTTTGAACTCCGCCTCTTTGATTCCAGTGAAGACTCCGGAGGCGACCTCATGGTCCCAGGCCGTGAGCTGCATGTCCTGGACGGCTCTCCCGGCGTCTATCATGTGGTAGCCCTTGGTCGGGTCGGTGCAGGCGATTACGGCGAAGTTGGCACCGGCGACCCACCTGCCCGATATGCTGTCGCCGGCCATCGCCCTGAGGTTCTCGGGCTTCTGGACGAGAATGAAACGCCAGTGCTGAGAATTGGTTCCGCTCTGGGTGAGCCTCGCTGCCTCGAGGACTGCCAATTTGACTTTGGCAGGAACGGGCTTCGAGGTGAATTCCCTTACGTCGAGCTTGGTCCGGACGGCTTCGGTGGCGTCCATATGTCCGGGTGAGGACGGCTAGTTGATCTCTCTTTCACTGAACGAAGTGGAGAGAGAAGGTTCTGGTGACTCTTTCAGCCCTTCTCAGTCGCCTGGGCCGAGGTCGGGTTTGTTCATTAGGACGCCTTCGATTCTCTTCATGACGTCGGCGTCAAGTGCCGACACGAATTCGAGCGAGGCCATGTTCTCCTTCACCTGCTCCGGAGAGGTCGCGCCGGTAATAACGGTGCTCACGTTCTCGTTCTTGCGCGCCCATGCCAGGGCCAGTTGCGCCATGGTGCAGCCGAGCTCCTTCGCGATCGGTTCGAGTTGCTTCACCTTGGCGATGTTCTGCTGGGTGATCACATGTTCCTTCAACCAGCCGTAGCCTTTGAGGGTCGCCCTCGAGTCCGGCGGGATGCCAGCGTTGTATTTCCCGGTGAGCAGGCCCGAAGCCAGTGGGCTCCAGGTGGTCGTGCCGAGCTCTATGTCCCGGTAAAGGGGAAGGTACTCCTTCTCGACCTTGTCCCGATGAATCATGCTGTATTGGGGCTGTTCCATCTGTGGAGGGGTGAGGCCTAGTTCGCGGGCGAGGCCGTTCGCCCGCATGATGTCCACGGCGCTCCACTCTGACGTACCCCAGTAGAGGATCTTGCCCTGGTGGACGAGATCGTCCATCGCCCTGACGGTCTCCTCAATCGGGGTGTCTGGGTCGGGCCTGTGGCAGAAGAAGAGATCCAGATAGTCGAGCTGGAGGCGCTTCATCGAGTTGCGACAGGCCTCGTAGATGTGTTTGCGGGAGAGGCCCTTGTCGTTGGGTCCCCTGCCACCCCAGAAGACCTTGCTTGAGACGACGATACTCTCGCGTCGCCATCCGAGCTTCTTGATCACATTACCCATGACGGTTTCTGCGTTGCCTTCGGCATAGGCCTCGGCATTGTCGAAGAAGTTGACCCCGAGGTCGTAGGCGGCAGACATGCACTTCGTCGCCATTTCCTCCCCGACCTGACCTCCGTAGGTGACCCAGGCACCCAACGAAAGCTCGCTCACCTTCAGCCCCGCGCTACCTAGCCTGCGGTAATTCATGAGCGCTGGTCGGGAGACCGGCATTAATAGCCTACGCCGGCCCCGTATCGGAAGGCGCCCGGCGATTCCTTATGTAGCCGCCACGAGGCGAGGCCACCGTGAATTCGCGAGTTGCGCTCCTAGTCGCGATACCGGCCATCGTCGTAATTGTGTTGGTGCTGACCTTCCTCAGAGTGTTCTCCTCAGAAGTAGTGATAGCAGTCCTAGTGGTGCTGTACGCGGTCGTCAGCCTGATTAACCGAAGGAAGTTCGCAAAGCAGAAGCAAGGGAAGTGAGTCAGATGGTGGACCGGGATTCTGACAAGGCTTGAGGACGACAGACCCCTTCGTCCCGGTCCCGAGGATGCCATTCCAGAGACCCGACCGCTCGATTTCAGATGAGCTGTTCGTATCAGAATTAAATAACTATCTAACCCGACGGCGCTCGTGAGCGATGAGTTAAGCAGCGCCCGAGAGAAGAAGAGGCAGACAGAGGAAAGGGCGAAGCAGTACTACGACAAAATCAGGAAGCAAGAGGCCGAGGTCGCGGACCTCAAGAAGGAGTTCGCGTCGAGCCAGAGCAAGCTGGGTGATCTCCAGAGACAGAAGTCCGAGATGGACAAGAAGATGAGCGATCTGCAGAACAGCATAGACAGCATGAACCGCACGATTAACTCGCTGCAGAGGAACGTCGAGAACCACAGGCAGAGCATCGCCGCTGACCAGACCGAGATGGAGAGGTTCAATGCCGAAGTTCAGCGCCTCGACCACGTAATCGCAGACCTGATGAGAAGGCGCTGAGGCATCAGTCACCCTGGCGGCGCGTCGGAGACTAGTATCCCCTTCGGAACTCTTTCACTTCGCCGGTTCTCGCGTCGATTATCAGGAGAGCCGTCTCCGAGAACATGGCCTTCGGCTTCTTGAACTCGACATCGATCTTCCAGAACCCCTGCAGTTCCTCCAGCTTTGCTGATTTTATGTCGAAGTCATCGGCGTCCACGGCAACCTTGAGATGCGCGGCGACCCTAGACTTGATCTCTGCGAAAGTGAGAGCAGGCAATCTGATTCGGCGAATCTGTTTCCAGAATCCTATCGATATAAGGTTGAGGGGGAGAGGCTTGAGGTCTCTGGGATTTGCTGGTATTCGTCAGACCTAGGACGAGACCCTGGCCCCTCACTGATGATTCGTCTTCGGGAGCAACCTCAGTATGGCCAGAGTCGTGAATGTCTCGCCAATCAGGCCCAGAGTAACGGGCAGGTAGTACCCATACGAGTTGAAGAGGAGACTGCCTATGATCGGGGCTGGGAATGCAATCAGGCCGCGAACGGCCGCCAGCTTCCCGCCTACACTTCCCCTCCCTTCCGGGGGCGCGTTGGTCATCAAGAAAGACTGCAAGGCGGGAACCCATGTAGCGACGGAGATACCAAACACGACAGAGAGGAATATGAAGACCGGCAAGGAGTTTGTGGTTGCCCAACCGAGCATCACCACCACTGTGAGGAATTCGGAGAAGGCTAGGCATCTTCTGACTCCGACCATGCGAAGGAACTTGGTCGCGGGATACTGGCACACGACGGTCGAGACTGAAAGGGTACCCACGATCACGCCTATGTCTCCGCTGGTGTACCCAAACTGCTTCACCCACATGCCATAGATAATCGATCCGGCTATGCCGTACGAGAATGCGTCCATTGCAAATGGCGTGAAGAGACGAAGGAATCCAGGGGGCAATCGAACGACCTGCCTGATCGAGAAAGAGCTTCTGCCCCTCGAGCCTTCTCCGGGGCCGTGGTCTTCTCCGGGGCCGTGGTCTTCTCCGGTCTCCTTCAGAAGCGAAATCAGACAGATCAGATTTGCTGATTCCAATACGGCCGCGGCCCCGAAGATGATGTAGTAGCCGAAGGCATCTGCGATGAAGCCCCCCGCGAAGGCAGCAAAGGCGCCGGGAACCTGCGTGAAGAAGAAGATGACGCTGAACGCGACGTCGAGCTTGGCCGGGTCCATGGAGACTGATTCCGCCACCATCGCCTGAGAAGCAGGGCTGCTCATCAGGGAGAGCCCGAACAGGACGTAAGCGAGAGCCAGTACGGGCAGACTGTGCGTGATGGTAACCGTGAAGAAGGAGACCATCGAACAGACCGCAACTGCGCTTCCAATGACGATTAGCTGCTTCCTGCCGACCAGGTCGGCGAAGAGCCCCGCGAAGGGTTGCACGATCGAGCTGGCCAGTCCGCTCGGCCTGCTCCCGACGGACTGGAGGATTCCCAACATGGAAAGGCCGAAGCCCGTGACCACGAACGGCTGGAGGACAGTGTTCAGCATGCTGACGTAGAGCCCAGTCAACATGCTGGTGAGAGCGAGGACCCTGATGTTTCCGTGAAGGAGGAGCCCTTTGGAGAGCGTGGAGAGGCCGGAACCCCATCTGCTCAACTAGTAAGGCACCACAGGCAGCGGCGACTGTACGGGGCTAAAGAATCTCGCTTCCACGCCTAGTCCCCAACAGATACCCAACGACGAGGCCGGAGACCGCCCCGCCGAGATGCGCCAGCCAGTCGACGGAAGGGAGGGCGAAGCTGCTGAAGAGGAAGACGGCGAGGAACCATCCGAGCAGGTTATAATCCACCCGCCGTTCGACTGTGAAGTCCCAGGCGACGGCCCCGGCTAGCAGCCCGAAGATCCCGCCGGAGGCGCCGAAGCTTACCACATTCGGACCGTTGAGGAGGCTGGCCATGTTCCCGGCCAGCCCTGAAAGGACGAACACGGCGTAGTATTCCTCCTCGCGAAACGCGTGCGACAGCAACCCGTCCAGCCAGACGACCGCGACTGCGTTGAACAGGACGTCAGCGACCCCCAAGGGTGCCGCGGCCCCCAGGGGGATGACGACAAAGAGTGAAGTGAGAAGCTGCCAGTAGGCGCCTGCGTAGACAGCCAAGTTGTGCTGGACGAGGAGGTTGATCAGCGGAATCCCGTAGATGCTCACCTCCGATGCGATGAGACCGAAGACCAGGCTGGCGACGATGGCCAGCGAGAGGTTCCTTCCCTGCGTTGATATCAAACCAGGCGCTCCTAACGCTGAACAATCGGGAGTATGTATGCTGTGCCAGGGCTGCCAGAGTTCGTGGCCCAGGACCTATGGGTGGCTACTTGGGCGCAGGCTTGCTTCCTATCTCTACCAGTTGGAAGTTGACCTGGTACCTCTTTCCCCTTACCTCCAGTTTGGCCGAAGCGTAGTATCCGCGGGAGCCCGTAGAGAAGGTCTTCTCGTTGAGGGAGACTTCGCCGAGCTTGTCCGAACCTTCAAAGATTTCAGCGCGCATGATTCGTCGGAACGGTCTTGAGATATTTAAGCTGGGAAAGGAAGACCGGACGTTTCCCTCACAAACTGTAAAAGCCTGTACTGGCAACGAGTGCGGTTCGTTTTGGCAAAGAACCCCGTAATCGGCGAAATCTTGGAAAAATACAGAGTAGTCTGGGCTCTGAACCATTCGATGGCGGTTCTCGGTTGGGACATGGAGACGCACATGCCCGAGGGTGGTGCCAGTGCACGGGGAGCAGCCTCGGGCCAACTGGCCATGATGGTCCAGAAGGCCATGGTCGACCTCGGGGGCCTAGTAAGCAAGGCCGAGAAACTGCGCGACCTCGACGACGAGGAGAAAGGAATCGTCAGGGTCCTCAGGAGAGACCTGGACTTTTTCACGAAGATTCCGCCCGCGTTGCTGGAGGAGAGGGAGAGAGTCACTACCGAAGCGACGGTGGTGTGGCGGAAGGCGCGGAAGAACTCCGAGTTCAAGCTATTCGAGCTGCATCTGAAAAAGATACTGGAGCTGACTAGGAAGATTGCGGACTGTCTCGGATATACGGAACACCCGTACAACGCGCTGCTGAACTTCTACGAGGAGGGGTTCACGGTACGCGATGCCGACGCGGTCTTCTCGCAGCTCGTTCCGAGAACTAGGAAGATTCTTGAGAAGGTCAAGGTCGCGGGAGTCTACCCTCACAAGCATCCGTTGGAGTCTGTCAAGTATGAAACGGACGCGATGGTCCGCGTGAACGAGGGGGTCCTCCAGACGCTGGAGATGCCTAAGGACAGGTTCAGGATGGACGTCTCCACGCACCCGTTCACCATCGGAATGGCGCCCGACGACGTGAGGATCACCACGAGGTATGAGGGGGTCGATTTCAAATCGGCGCTCTTCTCAACCATCCACGAATCCGGGCACGCGCTGTACGAACTGCAACTCGGCGACAGGCTCAGGTTCACTCCGGTGGCACGAGGAGCGTCGCTCGGACTCCATGAATCGCAGTCGAGGTTCTGGGAGAACGTAGTGGGAAGGAGCAGAGAGTTCACCAAGCTCGTCAACCCACTCCTGAAGAAGAACATCCCGTTCGTCGCCCGCTACAGCCCCGAGCAGGTCTACTTCTACTTCAACACCGTGAAGACGAGCCCGATAAGGGTCGACGCTGACGAGCTGACCTACAACCTCCACATCGCGCTCAGGTATGAAATCGAGAAGAAGATGCTCAATGGGGACGTCTCGGTGTCGGAGCTCCCGGAAGTCTGGAACGAAACGTTCGAGAACTACCTTGGGATGAGGCCGAAGAACGACGCGGAGGGGGTCCTGCAGGACATCCACTGGAGCGGCGGCATGCTGGGATACTTCCCGACGTACTCTCTGGGAAACGTGGTCTTGGGCATGATCTGGCACAAGATGGGAGACGGTGAGCTGGTCAGGAAGTCAGTGGGGAAGGGAGACCTGATGAAGTTGAGGAAGTGGTTGCAGATCAACATTCACAGGTGGGGCGCCGTCTACTCCCCGAAGGATCTTCAGATGAAGCTCTTCGGCGAGGCTTACAACCCTGACAGGCTCCTGAAATACTACGAGACGAAGTTCCTCGCATAGTTCAGGACTGCACCAGTCCGAGAATGTCAGCGCGGCAGAGGGCTACCCCATCCACTTGATGCTGCATCCGAATGGCTTGGTGTCCGGGACCCTGACCTCCCTGCCGGCAGTCAAGTCGTCGAGGGCGTTGCGCAGGTCTGGCGACTTCACGCTCAGGGGGTCGCGGGAGTCATCGATCCTGCCCCTGTACCTCAGGTTCCTCTTGCCGTCGAACACGAAGACATGAGGCGTGCAGACAGCCCCGTAGTGCTCCACGGCAGTCTGGTCCTGGTCCCTCAGGTAGGGGAAATTGAAGCCCTTCTCCTTTGCCCTGACGACCATCTGGGCAAGGCTGTCTTCCGGATAGGACTTCTCGTCGTTGGAGTTGATTGCCACGAGCTGGACGCCCTTGGATGCGTAGTCCCGCTGGATGGCCACCATCCTGTCTTCGTAGTCCTTGACGTACGGACAGTGGTTGCAGGAGAAGATTACGACCAGAACCGGCTTCTCGGAGAATGACGCGAGCGTGTGCGTCTTCCCATCCACCCCGAGCAGGTCGAAATCGGGGGCCTTCGAACCCAGAGCGAGCATTTGGGGAATCATCTGTACCGCACCCGGCCGGACCTGGACTAAAATCCATCGGTAGACCGGCCTTGAGTGGAGGGCGTGCGAAACTCACTCTTGTGGGATAGGCCACGCTCAGGCCTGCGCTCAAAGCATGGTTGGATGCAGAACGAAGGACAAACGTCCCTCGTCCGCGGCGAGTCATTCGAGAATCATGCGGTCGTAAGGCACAATCTGGGTGAGTTCTCTTTCCCTCCGCCTGAAGTCGGGGCAGACGGAAGCAAGTTTCTTCTTGAAGGCGAGGGAGTGGTTGAACTCGACGAGGTGCGTGAGCTCATGGAAGACCACATACTCTCTCAGCCTCTCCGGCAGGGCGATGAGCTGCCAGCTGAAGGACAGTCTGCCTCCTCGTGTGCAGTACCCCCACCTGCTGATTTCCCTGACATCGACGCGGCTGGGCCTGACCCCGAACTGGGAAGAGGATTCGCGGACCTTCCTGACCACATAAGCCGAAGTCTCCTTGAGGAACCAACGCCGGACCAGTTCCCTGACTCTCCGCTTGTCGCTGGTCCTGACTACGACTTCGCCCGTCGTCAGGTTCGGAACCAGCTCTTCCATCGCGTCATCGATGTATACAATCCGCAGGTACTGGCCTCCGAACATCACCCGGTCTGAGCCCAAGATTCTTTTGGCGCTCACCGCCCGTGCGTACTCGCGGTCTATCCAAGAAAGCCTCTCTTTGATTACCGCTTCGACGTCGACCCTTCTCTCCCTTGGAACCGAGACTTCGAGGGTCATGTCGGGCTTGAACCTGAAGTAGGTGTACCGTCTGCTCGCCCCCCTGACCACCGAGTACTCGATCCGGCGTGTTCCGATGTCGAGGTGGGGCAACCTGTCCAGCTCTGAAGTCGGTGTAAATTAGTCTTGGATGGTTAACGCAGGAGATGAAAGCGGTGACCGTTCTAGGCGCCAAAAGAACCAGAGGGCAGAAGGCGAACGCAAGCGAGTCTGCGCATGCGACCTCATCATCGGTGGGATAGCTCCGCCGCGCAACCGAGTGGGAAGAGCTGAATCTGACCGTGGATGCGGCGCGCCAAGCTAGGAGTCACTAACGAGGAGATTCGCTCATGTACTGACGCGTGACAGCGAGAGCCCTAGAGTGTTCCCCGAGAGTTTGGCAGAACCAGGCCTCATCGAAGATTAATACCACGGGCCGCCCAAGCTGCGTCGTTGATTCAGGGGAGAATAGTCTACCTGAGAGCTCTGGAACGTGAAGATCTCAAGGACCTTCATGAGCTTCAGAACGACGAGGAGGTCATGAGTTGGGCAAGGTCGAAGCCCGACCACATGATCAGCATGGAGGCGCTGGGAAAGGAGTATGAAGGTGAGCTAAAGGGTGAGGACACGCTCCGCCGGACCTTCGTCATCGTCCACAAGAAGTCTGGGAAGGTGGCGGGTTGGGCCTCGCTCAGATGGTGGCTGCAGTTCCATACGACCGCCAGCTTCGGAATCGCAATGAGGAAAGAGTTCCGGGGAAAGGGGATCGGGACCGAGGTGCTCGGACTCCTGACTCGGCTCGCCTTCGAACAGTACAACATGCACAAGGTCGAGCTATTCACCAGACCCGACAACCTTGCGATGATTCACGCGGCCGAGAGCAACGGCTTCAAGGTCGAGGGACGGTCCCGCGAGACGCTCTACTTCAACGGGAGGTTCCATGACGGACTCGCGATGGGCGTTCTGAGGAAGGACTTCGAGAAGAGAGAACGGTAATCCACAGGTCCCTTCCGGCGAACTTCTTGCGGCGCCAAGGTGGTCCTAACCACCCAGTTCACGGTGCCGAAAACAGTGGACGAGGTGGTCGTTGACCATCCCGGTCGCCTGCATGTGCGCGTAGCAAATCGTCGGGCTGACGAACCTGAAGCCGCGTTTGATGAGGTCCCCGCTGATTCTTCCGGATTCCTCGGTAGCGGCCGGGAGCTCCTTCAGGGTCTACCACCGGTTGATCTTGGGCCTGTTCCCTATGAACCTCCAGACATGCGAGTCGAAGCTCCCGAACTCCTTCTGGACGGCGAGGAAGGCTCTCGCGTTGGCAATCGCTGACCTGACCTTGAGCCGGTTCCGTATGATGCCCGCATCGGCAAGGAGACTCTTCGTCTTGCGCTCGTCATATAATGCAATCTTCTTCGGGTCGAAACCGTCGAAGGCCTTCCTGAAGTTCTCGCGCTTCCTCAGGACAGTGTCCCAGCTGAGGCCGGCCTGCATCCCCTCAAGGACGAGGAACTCGAAGAGCTTTCGGTCGTCGTGAAGCGGGACCCCCCACTCCGAGTCGTGGTAGACCCTGTACAGAGGGTCGTTAGGAGGAACCCAGTCGCACATTCTGCGACCGTTCAGCGCGACCGATCCTCCAAGTCCTGATTCTCCCTGAAGGTTCGCGTGAAAACTGGCATGTCGGTCAGAGCGCTCATTTCGCATGGCTGTGAAGATGTATTACTCGATGATATCAAGGTGGCCTCTGGATGCCGGAGTGCTATTGTGGGTTCGAATGCGCGACGGAGAACGAACTCAGGTCGCACGTAATCCAGGTCCACGGAGCAAGAGATGGCGACTGGAAGGGATGGGTGAGCAAGTGAACGAGATGATTCCCGCGGTCGCCGCCTCTTTGCGCCGACCAACATGCCTACGGCATGCGAGTTTTGACGTCTCGCCATTGAAGCCGTCTAGCAGTGTCTAGGACTCGCTGCACCCCAGCCTGCCGGTCCCTTTGCCGAATCGCTCTCTGGAAGGTTTAACCGAAAGCCGCGGTCTCCGTCCGGCATGAAGTACGTCACGCTAGGGACGACCGGCCTGAAAGTCTCGAGGCTGTGCATCGGGTGCATGAGTTTCGGCGGACCGACATCGAAGGGGTACGAATGGTCCCTAGACTATGAAGACTCGAAGAAGGTCATTGACAAGGCAACGGACCTCGGCATCAACTTTTTCGACACCGCCGACGTCTATTCTAGCGGAAGGTCCGAGGAGATTCTGGGGAGAGCGCTCGAGGGAAGGAGGGAAGATGTGGTGATAGCCACGAAGGTCGGCCTTCCAACGGGCACGGGGCCAGGAGAGCGCGGGCTGGGCAGAAGGCACGTCCTCCACAACCTGAGAGTGTCGCTCCGGCACCTCAGGACAGACCGCATAGACCTGTACCAGATCCACCGCTGGGACTACGAAACACCCATCGAAGATGTACTCGGGACGCTCACTGAAGCTGCGAGGAAGGAGAAGGTGGTCGACCACGTCGGGGCGTCGAGCATGTGGGCGTGGCAGCTGGCGAAAGCGCTCTGCGCCAGCGACAGACTGCACTTGGTGAGGTTTGAGACGATGCAGAACCATTACAATCTAGTCTACAGGGAAGAAGAGAGGGAGATGATTCCCCTTTGCAGAGAGGAAGGGATAGCGGTGATGCCTTGGAGTCCGCTGGCCAGGGGGTTCCTCGCTGGAAAGTACAAGAGAAACAGAAGACCAACGAGCCTGAGGTATAGGAAGGACAGCCTGATCCGGGAGAGGTTCTTCAGACCCGAAGACTTCGACGTCGTGGAAAGGCTGGAAGAGGTCGCGAAGGAGCAGGGAGCTAAACCGGCGCAGATTGCCTTGGCTTGGCTCCTCGGGAAGAAAGACGTCAAGGCTCCGATAGTTGGTCCGACGCATGTCAGGCAGTTGGAAGAACTAGTGGAAACCGTCGACATGAAACTTACGCAAGACCAAGTAGAAAGGCTCGAGGAACCATACAAACCCCATCCGGTGCTGGGACACCATTAGTCTCCAGCGCAGCACGTTACCTGAAGGCTCGATTGCCGCTGTGAGGTGAGCGGGGCAAGAGATTCTCAGACCATGAGTTCGTCATTCCCTTGCCCCAAATACCTCTCGCCAAAGCTTAAGTCTCGACCGCGTGAATACGAGCCAGCCTTGTCTCAGGATTTCGTCCGATATACGGTTTCAATGCTTCGGGCGAACGCACATTACTTTGACGTCGCTATAGAAATCCCAATCCCAGCCGGCGGACGTGCTGGCGAGCTCCGGCTGGCGATGCCTGTCTGGACACCTGGGCACTACGCTGTCGAAGACTTCGCACGCCACATCACGGAAGTAAAGGTCTTCGACGCAGGCAGCCACAGGGAGCTCAGGGTGACGAAGCTCGAAAAGAGCCTCTGGTCGGTCGCACTGGAGGGCTCCGAGAAGCTCCGCGTCGAGTATCCGGTCTACGCTTTCTCCTACAGCGTCGTGAGCAGCTACGTCGACAACCTGCACGCGCTAATCAACGGGGCCAGCGTGTTCCTCTACCCTGAAGACATGCAGGAGATGCCCGTGAGGCTCGTGTTGGTTCCCCGGCCTGAATGGAAGGTGGTCTCGACCGGGCTTCAGCGGGTCTCGGAATGGGAGTTTGCGGCGCCGGACTACGACGTGCTCATTGATTCGCCACTCGAGGTCGGGAACCAGGAGGTGCGCTCGTTCGACGCTGAAGGCGTCAAGCACGAAGTCTCCGTCTTCGGAGGAGCGCCAGTCGACTTCGAGAAGTTCGTCAGTGATATCAAGGGGATTGTGGAACAGACCACGCCCGTCTTTGGCCACGTGCCGTACGACAGGTATGTCTTCCTCGTCAACTTCACGGACACGACCGGTGGAGGGCTGGAGCACCTGAACAGCACGATGTGTTTCTCGCCCCGCCTGAGGATGGTCCCCAGAGAGGAGTACAACCGATCGATGGGGCTCTTCTCGCACGAGTTCTTTCATGCCTGGAACGTCAAGAGGTTGAGGCCCGTCGGGCTGGGGCCCTTCGATTACTCTGCGGAGACCTACACGAAATCCTTGTGGATAGCGGAAGGCATCACGAGCTACTACGACGACCTGATCCTGAGACGGTCGGGTCTTTACTCAGCGGAGGAGTATCTCGACAGCTTCGTCACCAGCATTGACATCCTGAAGTCCCTGCCGGGCAGCGGGTACCAGAGCGCCGAGGAGGCAAGCTTCGACACGTGGACGAAGTTCTACAAGCCGGACGAGAACTCGCCCAACGTCACTTTGTCCTACTACACGCAGGGCACGGTCATAGGATGGATGCTGGACATGGTGATACGGAACACGAGCCGCGGCGGCAGGAGCCTCGACGATGCGATGAGGAAGCTCTTTCACGACGTCTTTCTGAAGGAGAACAGGGGTTACACCGACAAGGAGTTCGAGGCGACCTGTGTCGAGCTGGGCGGTCCCGGGGCCGAGGAGGTATTCGACACCAGGGTGCGGGGAAGAAAGGATGTCGACTATGACCGGTATCTGGGATGCGTCGGCCTCAGGCTGACTGTCAAAGAAGGGCGTTCGGAGGAGAAGGGCTTCCTAGGTGTGAAACTGAATCCCGAGGGCGGCAGGACGACGGTGACGGTGCAGCTCGCCGGCTCTCCTGCTGAGGCCATGGGGCTCGCCGTCAAGGACGAAATCTTGGCAGCCGGGGGATATAGGATGGGTTCGGACAAACTCTCGTTCTACATCGGGACAAGAAAGCCCGGCGAGCGCCTGAACCTCACCATTGCTAGGAATGGGAAGCTGATGGAGCTGGACGGGCAGGTCGGAAGGAGACCCGTCTTCGAGTACAGAATCCAACCAGCAGAGGGTGCAACCGACGACCAGAAGGCCCTCTTCAAGGGTTGGATGCTCGAGGATTGGAAGGCTGAACTCAAGTATCTGGAGTATGCGAAGTCACCCGACAGGAAACCGACGTTCGACTACGTGTGACTCTGTCCTGAGACAAGGTTCATCGCTCCCCAAGCGCTCGGCCAAGCGATCAGGGCAGCCTGCCCCGATGCCTCCCTGTGCTGCTTAAGAAGAGAGGCGTCAGGAGGAACCTGATTCCGAGGATGGATGGCGCGGGCGTCCGTTCGATGGAAGGGAAGACATGTGTCATCACTGGAGCGAGTTCTGGGATTGGGAAGGTGTCTGCGGAACAGTTGGCATCGATGGGCGCCAGTGTGGTCATGGTCTGCCGCAGCCGAAAAAGAGGAGAGCGGGCGAAGGTAGAGGTCGAGAGAAAGAGCGGCAGCAGATTGGTCGAACTGATGCTCGCGGATCTGGCATCGTTCGATTCCGTCCGGGTGTTCGCCCAGGAGTACAAGGAGAATCACGATTCTCTGCACCTGCTCCTCAACAACGCCGGGGTGGCGCGTCTTCGGCGCTCTCTTACCGTCGACGGCTTCGAGACGACCTTCCAAGTCAACTACCTTTCGCCCTTCCTCCTGACCGACCTGCTGCTGCCGTTGCTGAAGAGAAGCGCGCCTTCCCGCATAATCAACGTCTCCTCCGTCGCACATTATGGGAGCCACATTGACCTCGGCGACCTGCAGCTTGAGAGAGGTTACAGAGTGATGCGGGCCTATTCTCAGTCGAAACTCGCCCTTGTGCTCTTCACCCATGAGCTAGCGAGAAGGCTGGAGGGCACCGGCGTGACTGCGAACTGCTTGCACCCGGGGGCTGTCGCGACGAACATATGGGGCAACGCTCTGGGCCCGGCATCCTTCCTCGGGAAGGTCACCAGGCTGTTCTTGTTGAGCCCTGAGAAGGGTGCCAGGACGCAGGTCTACCTAGCCTCTTCTCCAGAAGTCGAAGCCGTGAGCGGAGAGTACTTCGAATTCAACGGTAGAAAGAAGTCTTCAACTGAATCGTATGACCAGGCTCTTGCCGAGAGGCTGTGGGATGCCAGCGCAGCGATGGTCGGCCTCAGCTGAATGATGGCGCGCCGCTTCCCAGTCAGTGTTGTATCTTCCAAGACGAAATCGCTTCGTCGCGTATAGGACTCGTTGGCTCCTGTTGCCTTGCCATGCGTAAGGATTCGTTGCGTTTCCTTATTGTGGAGGGAATAGACGTATTACATAACGCTGTGGCACGTGTCCAGTATGTCCGCGCAGGAGAGCATACCATGGTTGAAGGAGTACCAGGATGCCGTGAAATCGCAGATTGGGGAGCTATACCCCCCTCCTCACTCGACGACGATTGAGAGCGCGGCTGCCGACGCGCTGTCTGGCAGCGGCAAGCGGGTAAGAGCCACCCTGGCGTTGCTCTGGTGTGAAGTGTTCTCCGGGGATTACAGACCCGCGATCCCACTAGCGGTCGCGTATGAGTTGGCTCATGCAAGTGCCCTTGTGCAGGACGATATCATAGATCACTCTGACATGAGGAGGGGAACGGAATCCATCGTAGCCAAGTACGGCCTCCCAAATGCGATACTCGCATCAGACCTTCTGCTCTTCAATGTTCCCAAGATGGTCGCAAAGTACAGCAACCTAGAGAGCGGTAGGCTGGCAAGGATTTTCGACCTGGTCGGTGAAGCGTGCAGGGCGACCACTTGGGGGGAGTTCCTCGACCTTGAAATGGCTCGGGGAGAAGAGGGCGCTGAACGGGATTACGAGGAGATGATCAGGCTGAAGACTTCGACCCTGCTCAGCGCACCGTGCGCAAGCGGGGCAATGGTCGGCGGTGCTTCTGACGAGCAGTCATCATTGGCCGGCGGGTTCGGCGAAGCTCTTGGCATGGCATACCAGGTCCAGGATGACACGCTCGACCTGATTGGGGATGAGTTGGCGCTGGGCAAGCCTGTCTTTACAGACCTGAGAGGAGGAAAGAAGAGCATTGTTCTGATTCACTGCGCAAGCCACTGCTCGAACGATGATAGGAGTTTCATTTTGAGCCTCCTGAATCGATCTGGTCCATACAGCAGTCATGAGATATCAAAGTTGAGGGAATTGCTCAAGAAACACGGCTCCGTGGATTATGCCCGCGAGAGGGTGCTGCGTTATACGAGAACGGCCAAAGATGCCCTCGGTTCGGTTCCCCAGAGCAGGGCGAGGTCTCTCCTTCTAGAACTAACAGACTACCTTGCCGCGAGATACTACTAAGAGAGAATAGAGGGAAAAGACCCACGTCCCTTCTCGACATATGTTCCTGAGCTGGCGAACGACCCGGGTCCGCATGGTCAAAGGTGACGTGACCGAGCAGGATGTTGACGCCATAGTGAATGCAGCGAATTCCAGCCTGATGGGAGGGGGCAGAGTCGACGGGGCCATCCACAGGCGGGGCGGGCCGCAGATTCTCGAGGAGTGCAAGATGCTGCGACGGAAGTACTGGCCCAACGGACTACCTACCGGAAAGGCTGCCATCACTAGTGGAAGACGATTGCGGGCACGGCATGTCATCCATACAGTAGGCCCGATTTGGAGAGGAGGAGACCGAGGAGAACCAAGAGAGCTGGCCGATTGTTACGCTAACTCCTTGATTCTGGCGAAAGAGAAGGGACTGAAGAGCGTAGCGTTTCCCTCCATCAGCACCGGAGCATATGGTTACCCGATTGAGGCGGCGAGTAGAATCGCGCTGAAGGCGGTCAAAGAGTTCGTCGAGAAGGAGGGTTGGCCTCCCGAGGTCGTCTTTGTGCTGTTCAGTGGCCGTGATCTCGAGGTCTACGGAAGGGCAGCGAAGGAGTTCGAGTGAACCCAGACGAGGTACTGTGATTTCGATACGGGACCGTTCAATCGTCCTTTTGATTCAAGTTCCAGATTTCGACTGGCTCGACCCGTGCAGGCAGCTTGAACCCGAAGACCTTCGAGTAGAAGTAGAGTTCCGCTTCGAAGGCGCGTTTGATTGTCTCGGCTTTCCTGAATCCGTGCTGCTCGCCCTCGAAGGCGATATAGGCGACGGGGACCCCCCTTTCTCGGAGCGACCTCACCATCCTCTCAGCTTGGCTTGGTGATACCGCTTTGTCTTCCAACCCCTGGAAGAAGATCATGGGGACCGAAATCTGGTCGGGGAAGTTTATCGCTGACCTGTCCCTGTAGACCTGCTTCCCCTCGGGGTACGGCGCAACCAGCTTATCCAAGTAGCGCGACTCGAACTTGTGGGTCTCCTTCGCTAGGGCCTCGATGTCGCTCACTCCGAAGTAGCTGGCGCCCGCCCTGAAGACCTTCCTGAAAGCCAGTGCGCACAGCGTCGTGTAACCCCCGGCGCTCCCTCCCCTGATTATCAGCCTGCGTCCGTCGACAAGTCCTCGCCTGGTCAGACCTTCGGCTCCGTTGACGCAGTCGTCCACATCGACGATTCCCCACCTCCCGGTCAGCCGCTCCCTGTACTCCCGTCCGTATCCAGTACTCCCTCCATAGTTCACGTCCAGCACCGCGAAGCCCCGCGACGTCCACGCCTGGATTCCCAGGTTCAAGGACACCACCGCCGCAGAGGTGGGCCCGCCGTGGCTCACCACAATCAGTGGCGGCTTCTCTCCCTTGGGGGCCCTGTAGTCGCGATTCCTGGGCGGATAGAGGAACCCGTAGGCGGTCTTGCGGCCGGTCGTCCTGAAACTCATGTGCCGCGGCGTCGAAAGGAAATCCACGCCGATACGTCCGACCTTCGGCCTGTGGACGACCTTCACCTTGCCATCGGAGAGCCTCAACTTGATGATGGAGGCCGGTTCGGTCGGCGACCCTCCTTTGAAGTAGGCGCAGCCATTCCTAGCACTCAGGTAACTTATGTATGTGTAAGGAACCTTCACAGGTTTCAACTTCTTTCTGACGGAGTCGAGCGTGGCAAGGTGATGGACGCCTCCCTTCGCGAAGATGCAGACAATCCTCTCCTCGGATTCGATGGCATACGTCGAAATCCGGAAGGCCCACTGAGGCTCCCCGATGTCGAAGTCCACGAAGCTGACCCTCTCTACCTTTCCGTCGACCCACCGGTAGATGTTCCAGAAGCCGCTCCTGTCGGAGGCGAAGTACAACGCCCCTCTGGGGGACCACTCGGGCTGGATTACAGACTCCTCATTCCCGCCAGCGACCATAGTTCTCTGCACCACGGCACCGGTGGGGGTCAGCTCGCCTGTCCACAGCTCAGTGCCGTCCCACGGCATGTTCGGGAAGTTCCAGGTGACCCACGCAATCTTCGAACCCGAGGGGTCGATTCTCGGCGAAGAGTAGAAGTCGTTGCCAGAGACTAGGATGCTGCTTGATGACCCGTCAGTCGCGAAACTCGAGATGTTATTGTCGGGAAGTGTATTCTTCACCGTGTGGTCTTCGCAGATGCCGATCAGGCGGCCCCTCTTTGCGTCCACCATGTAGTCGGCGTATCTGAAGCCTAGTCTCGTTATCGGGACAGGCTTCCCGCCTGCTTCTAGTCGATACACCAACTGGTCGTCGAAGTTGGAAAAGAACAGACTCTGTCCGTTGGCGACGTAGGAGCCACCACCATACTCATGCACGCGAGTCCTGACGTTGTACTGCGGCGGGACGACCTCCTCTGCCGGTCCATTCTTCAGGCGCCTGTAGAGCGCGTATCGTCCGCCCTCCTGGGGATGGAGTTCCAGCCAGTACAATCGGTCGCCATCAAGCGTCGGTTCGGTCAGGAGTGTCGAACCCGCGGCGAGGACCCTGCCCGTGATCGGTGACCTCCAAGAGCCGTATGGGGCGATTCTGGCGCCAATCAACGTGCCCCAGAGCGCATGTTGCGATTTAAGGTTCAGCAGGCGCCCATATTACGGAGAGAAGCAGATGCCGCCATTGAACCATTGCCGAGGGACTCAACATTAGACATCTCCTTGCAGCCATCGCTGCATTTTCATGTTGCACTAGCGAGGATTGCGAAATGGTTAGCGCTTCATCGCTTGATATGCCCACCGGCCTTCGCAAACAGTGGACCGTTCAGCAGATTGGAGACAGCCCTTCTTGTCAAGTCTACACCTTCGGAGCATCCAGTGAGAACGTGACGCATTTCCCCGTCACTCATCTCCACGAAGACCTGAGGTATCAGGTAGTCCTCTGACCAGTCGCCAAATTCGCGGACGAGTTCGTCTGCCTTCTCTTCCTGTTCGGGAACATCGATGTCATACGAGAAGAACGGTATCCCAAGTTCCTCTGAAATCATCCGCATAGGTTCGACTGTTGTCTGGTGACAGTGTGGGCACCAAGTTGCATAGACCACGTGCACGGCTTTGATTTCGACCAAGGATCAGATCAAGACCCCCATTTCGTCGAGGATTCGTGGCAACTCCTCCCCTATATGAGTTGGTTTGGAGAAGCAACCATCCCCCCTCAGGGTAGGGTAGATATATGCGGACCAAATCAGTAATTCATTATGGCAAACAAGAAGCAGGCGATAATCGCAGACTTGACTATCTTTCCCGTCGGTGAAGGCACAAGCGTTGGGGACTACGTCAAGAAGGCATTCGAAGCGATGACAAGGGTGAAGGGCGTGAAGATTCAACCGACGGCAATGTCAACGATAATCGAAGCGGATGACCTAGGCAAGGTGATTTTGACTCTTGAAACGGCGCATGATGCAATTCTGAGTATGGGGGCAAAACGTGTCTATATCGCGCTAAGGGTCGATCACCGGCTCGACAATCCTCATGATGCAGAATACAAAGTGAGTAGAATGACAGGCAGAAGAATAAGGAATCGGTCACGCATCAGTAGAAGCTGAGCCTGAACCTGATTGGCCAATAGAGCCTGATTGGCCCGTTGAAAGAATCCTAGGCAGAGCCGGCCAGGTGTCCTGAAGCGATTGGCAGACTCGAAGCAATGAGAAGGACTCTGGGGTAAGGGCCATTCCGCTGTCGAGATGCCCCCAGGTTACCACTCGGCGGATCCCCAATCTACTGTATATTGGAACTCAGGACGAGTGACGCCTTCCTCTCCTCGTCTTGGTCCTAAAGCACTGCCAATCATCTTTCCGCAACGCGGATTCGTGCATCTACGACCACTGTTCCCTCTCCGTCTTGGAGAACCATGAGGGGATTGAGGTCCAGTTCCGCCACCTCAGGGATTTCTTCCACCATCTGACCCAGTCGAAGAATGGTTTCCTCGAGCGCCTCTACATCACATTTCGGCGCGCCTCTGTAGCCGTCGAGCATCTGGTACGTCTTCAGGGAATGGACCATCCGCTCCGCGTCCTGCTCCGCCAGTGGGGTGAGCCCGACAGAGACATCCTTGATCATTTCGACGAGAGTCCCGCCCGCCCCGCAGACTATCAGTGGCCCGAAGGTCGGGTCGTGGGTGACGCCTACGATCATCTCGACCGCGCCGTAGACCATTTCCTGAACCAGAAACCCGCTGACAGTGAAACCATTCTGTCGAAGACGGTCCGACATCTCTTTCGCAACCTCTTCCACTTCGCTCGCGGCGAGTCCGACCTTCACGGCCCCCACATCGGTCTTGTGAAGCAGTCCGGGAGCAATCGCCTTGATGGCAACCTTCCCAGGGAATGCACGCGCGGCGTCGGCTGCCTGCTTCGGATCGCTGGCCTGCATCGACTTGACGGTCGAAATGCCATAGCACTTCAGGAATGCCTCAGTGTTCGCTGGACTCAACCAGTCCTCCTTGGCGCCCAGCGCCTTGGCCACAATCCCGCTGGCTTCGCCCCTCCTGACTGCGAAGGTCGACCGGACGCCATGGGGACTTTTCAGCCAACTGCCATAGTCCGTGACCCGCGCCAGTGCCTGTACGGCCAGCTCCGGAAACGGGTACGATGGGATGCGGATGGTCCCGTCAGAAAGTTCGCCGGAAACGCCCTTGCTTGCCATGAAAGTGCATACGATTGGCAGCTGCCGACCCATCCCTCGCGCCCCCCGCAGTATCTCGGACGCCACCTCCCCCTGCTTCTCCGCAAGTGGAGGGATGAATATCACCATCAGGCTGTCGACCCCGTCGTCAACCGCCACGGTCTGAATCGCGTTCGCATAATCCACAGGAGTGGCTGCGCCGCTCATGTCGACAGGATTCTTAGTGCTCGCTATGGGCAGGAGGAACTTCCTGAGCCGTTTCTGGGTTTGCTGCGACAGCTCAGGCACTTTCAACCCCAGGCTCTCACAAGCGTCGGCGGCGAGGATCCCAGCGCCACCAGCGTTGGTAATTATCGCGACCCTGTTCCCCTTGGGCACGGGCTGTGTCGAGAGGAGGGCGGCGACGTCGAACATCTCATCTAAGGAGTCAGTCCTGATCACGCCGGACTCTCTGAACAGGGCGTCGACGGTGACATCAGAGGCGGCAACCAGGGCTCCTGTGTGCGATTGCGTTGCCCGAAAGCCCGCGGCCGAGCGACCGCTCTTTACGGCCACTATCGGTTTCTTCCTTGTGACCCTTTTGGCTAATCTGGCGAATCTCCTCGAATCTCCGAACGACTCGATGTAAAGCAAGATGACGTCGATGTTGTCGTTGCTTTCCCAATACTGTACGATGTCGTTTCCGGACACGTCTGCCCTGTTGCCGGCTGATACGAACTCGGCCAGGCCGATGCCGAGCCTATTTGCAAGGTCGATAACCGCGATGCCGAGGGCCCCGGACTGGGACCAGAATCCGATCCTTCCAGGAATTGCACTATAGGGCGAGAACTGTCCGTTGAGACTCACCTTGGGATCGGTATTGATTATTCCCATGCAATTGGGGCCTATCATGCGCACCCCGAAGTCCCTGCAGATCTTGACGAGTTCCCTTTGAAGCGCCGCGCCTTCGACGCCGGTCTCGGCGAACCCGGATGAAATGACGACGAGTGCGTGCACGCCCTTCTGGGCGCACTCCCGGGCGACTTTTGTCACGAACCTAGCGGGGACGACGACAAACGCGAGGTCTACTGGGCCCGGACATTCAAGAACGGACCTGTATGCCGCCACTGACTGGACGACAGCGGCATCTCTGTTCACAGGGTAGACCGGACCGTTGAAGTCGGCTTCGATGAGATTCCTGAAGAGTTCCCCGCCTATGGAGCCCTTCTCTCTAGACGCGCCGATGACCGCAACACTCCTCGGCCTGAAGAAGTGCCCGACGGCGGCGGTCGTTGTCTTGGCATCTCCTTGCTCGAATGCTTCCAGCGCCGCGTGAGTCACAGATGTGGGGAACACCACTCTGATTTTTCCTGGCAGGATGCTCGGCCGGATCGGAAAACCCAATTCTTTGATGTAGTCCATGATTGTACAACTTTCCGCTCTCACGGTCACCTCAAACGCCCTTATGTTCGAGTCAGTGGCAGCCTGTGCAAGACTCTTCAGAAGTGCGGTTCCCAAGCCCTTGCGTTGATAGGCGTCGGCGACGATTATGCCTACCTCCGCGGTGTCGTTGCCTAAAATGCCGTAATCCGCCTGAGCAATCAAGGATCCTTCGTATTCTCCGACTAGACTGAACCGCTTCTCTCCGGGGAGAAGCCCTTCGACGAGGGCACTCCTGACGCTGGGACGACCGAGAAAACGCGATTTCATCGCACTTTGAGACAATCCGGCAAGGAGGCCTGCCAGTCGCGTTCTGTCATCTTTCCTGGCTTGCCTTACGCGAACGATAGTGCCGTCTTTCAGGGGTACGTCTTCCTCAGACTTCGTCGGACTTCCTCCTCGGTAACGCGACGCATTGCAGCGCCTATAAAGAGGTCTCGCGAGCTCGATTCATGCACGACCGGCCTTTAGTGAGCTATGCATTCAAACTCGCAAAGGTCGTGCCAAGGGAAGTCAGATTCGTAATCCTAGATGGCAGTACTACAGAAGGAAAAGACACCAAGTTCAGCGACTACGACATTGTGGTCGTCAAGAAGGGACGACTGAAGCAACCTGGGTCAGTCGTAGATCTCTTTGGCATGTTCAGGAGAAGGATTGTCAGTGGGTGGCTCGTGGACGAAGAATCATTCAAGAACCGATACATCGGAGGTGATGATCAAGAATTTCTGTGGCGCAAAAAGCAGCTCCAAAAGGCTAGGCTGCTCTACGGCGACGTTGGGGAATTCAAAAGAATAGTTCAAGCTGCAATGGCACGACGCTGGAACCGAATGAGGCAATTTGCTGTCGTAAAGTTCTCGTACGTGACGATGGTTGAATACATGAGTAAGATGCTGAGCAAGGCGGAGGAACTTGATACACCCGAGTTCTACCAAGATGCATACATCGTCGCCAAAAATGCCGCCTTACTGATCGCTGCCTTGAACAAGATTGACTTGGATTCAGACAAGAACATGTATGTGCATACTTTCCCGAGCGAAGAACAGACCACCAAACTTCGTGCGTGACTTCAAGACTGCGTCTGGACTTTCGGGTTCCCGAAGAGGAGAGAAGGACGTAGTATCTTCCTCGAGAAGACTCGTTAGGTGGGCTCGAAAGCAGATAATCCGATTCTTCGACCCCACGGATACGGGCGACTCGGGTTTCTGGCAGTTAGTGCGAGGAGTAAAATTCTGAGGAGCTCCGGCCCTCTGTATCAGGTGGGGACCTAGGCGACATCTAGTGACCCACTCGTTCACTTGAAGATTACATGGTCCTCGACAAAGGGATCAGGATGCGCACATCAGCGCTGGTTGAAGCGGTCGCCCTAGAGCTTCCAGCGCGCACCACGGATGAAGGAAAAGGAGAAAAGAAAAGCTTCTACGGGACTGACGGTGGTGGAACCTTGAGCGAAGAACAGTACCGTGAGTGGGTCAACAGGAGGTCGCACCTGCCCCTGGCGGTCAAGGGACACACTTTCGTGCTTAAAGGCGACAACGTCATCGCAGTCGACGGAGGGAAGTTCCTCTACGAAGAGGCCTTGGAGCTGGTGAAGCTGCTCAACTCGAGGAGTCCGTTCGCACAGATAAACGCAACTTTCATGATCTTGGAGCGGAACGGGACGCTCCGGTTGATCGTCGTCGGACTGATAGCGGTCATCATCGTCATCGTCATCCTCCTCGCCAGTCACTAGTCTTCGACTCGTTACGGCTCGATCGTAACGTAGTGCAGATACGTAACTCCTTGGGTGGGGACGCTGAGCAAGCCGAAGTTGAGGTTGCCGGAACTGTCGGTCCACGCGTAGACTGTATGGTCGACGCTCCCGGGTCCGTAGGTTTGGAGCAGACTGACCACCTGAGCTACCGTCTCATTCGCTCCCACCGCACTGAGAGACACGCTGCCCACGTTCACGTAGACCGTGGGATTAACGGACGTCGCGTTGACCAAACTGTAGCCGTCTGAGGTGACCAAGGCGTCTATCTCATGCGCCAGAGCGACTCTGCTTATCGTCGTTGTGGTCGTGGAATTGCCCTCTCCGAGGGCTTCAAAGGCCGCCGCGGCGTTGGGGCCCACTCCGACGGCAGCCGTGGATGGGTTGACCGCCGTCATGAAAGGCAGCCGAGTGACTACGCCGGTGGCACCGGGGCTGATGTACACGGCTACAAAATAGGTGAGCTGCCCTCCGACGGAATAGAGCAGGTAGGAACCGAACCTATAGGTGGGGAGCAGAGTCAGTTGCGTCCTCACCTGCTGGTTGGTGGTGAGGGCGTTCTCTGCTGCCGTGGGGCCGATGATTAGCGCCGACGCCGAGGGGTTCTGATAGAGGTCGATCTGCCCCAATCTGTCCCCACCGTAGGCTATGTAGAGCGCCCCGAGGTTCTTGCTGACGATGCCCTGGTACTGGGCCAGCTGCATGCCGACGAAATACGTCTCGCTCCCGACGGCGAAGGGGATGTACTGCACGGTGCCGTTCCCGACCCGCTCGTAGAACTGGGTGCCCGACCTGAAGACGAACGGGTCGCTCACGTGGTAGACGAAGTCGTAGTCCAGCTGGCCGGGGACGGTGGGCGTGCCGAGCAGCTGCTCCGGATACCTGAGCTGGGGGACCAGCCAAGAGGGAGGGGCGGACCAGCTGCTGTAGTAGTTCTGGTAGAACTTCGTGATGAAGTCAGAGGAGTTGGTCCCCAGAAGATTGGAGACCGTGTAGCCCTGCATCGAGCCGTCCTGGATGTTGACCAAGACCACGCCGAAGAACCTCAGGTAGGGGCTCGCTGAAAAGCCCGACTGTAGGGGATAGTTGATGTAAACCTGCACCGCGTAGTAGAGGTTCTTCCCGTCAGACACTATGTACGCCGCGGGGTCCATGGTGAGGCCGGGGATCAGCACGTCTCCGACCCTGGTGAAGATGTTCCTGTTCCACAGCATGTCTATCGACTTGCCGGAGAAGGCGAAACCGAGCTGCCCTTCGGCGAATGTGAACCACATCGATTTCTGCCAGCCACTCAGCACGTAGTCCGGCGCTCCGCTGTACGAAACGTTCTGGACTTCATCGTATCCCGGAACGTGGACGTACACGCTCTGGTTGAAACCGCCCCCCTCGCCGTAGTAGATGAGGGGTTCGGAGGCGATCCCGAAGGCACTGGTCACGGGTACCACTGACCCGTTGTGGGTGTTAATCACGAGGACCTTCGCAGCGTGGGTGTAGATGAGGTGCTCGCTGATCCAGTCGGTCGACGGGAAGGTGGGGGTCGTAGGCGAGACCCAGTATTCGGTGCCGTTGTAGAAGACGATCCCGGAGCTGGCAAGACCCATCCAGTTGTAGGCGCCGATCTCCTTCGTGTTGGTGACAGTCGCGGCCTGCTGGTCCCACTGCCGGACCAGGTCGAGGGTCGTCGTTGGGTTGCTCGTCGGGAGGCTGGTGATGTTGCTGACTCGGATGCCGTTCAGACCGGCGGACCATCTGGTCACGGTAATCTGCTTCTGAGTCTGGGGGTACCACGAGTACGCGAGGTAGTTGTTGTTCCAGTTGAAGAAGTAGAAGGCGCCGGCGGCTGCCTGGACAATAAACAGCGCCGCGAGCACGACTGCGAATGCCTTGAGGAGCTTCAGTCTCGGCACCGGCGCGTTCTTCCTTGAGAAGAAGGCTATCCCCACGATGGTGAGGAGGAAGGCGGCCCAGGCCATCCCGTAGACGTAGGGCGTGGCTATGTTCATCAGCCAGTAGGGGGCGCCCAATATGGTCTCAAGGAGGATGGCGGCGATCAGGGTGAGCAGGTTCTTGATCCAGACGTCGCTCCTCTTCGTGGCAAGGTTGGCCAGCAGACGGAGGAACGTTCGAACGGCAAAGACCAGGAGAACGGCGGAGAGTGCGTAGGAGATGACGGCGTACTGGATGGACATCGAGGGCATCAGGCTGATGAGTCCGGCTCCGGAGGCCGGGGCCAGCGGGAGTGCGAGGACCCGTGGGACCTCCGCCCAGCTCCCCATGCCCATCGTCATCATCATGATAGGGTTCATCGTCGAGCCGAGGAGCGGAAAGCCCCCCGATGCTACGAAGGCGTAGAAGGCTATCGCCCACTTAAGCGTCTGCCAGAGGGCCCAGAGCCAGATGTTCATCTTCTCGTTGACCCGCATCCCTCCCTGTTGGGCCTCGTAGGGCTTCATGTACCTGGAGAGCACGGTTCCGAGTCTCCAGAGGTCGCTCCCCCCGGCTTTGGGGTACACGAGCAGCAGCGCGAAGAGGCCAGCCGCTACGAACGTGTAATCGTGGTAAAAGGTGATGCCGAACCAGTTGAGGTCAGCCTTGGCAGAGTAGACCGACTCGGCAATGGACCACTGGAGGATCACCCAGGCGACGGCGAGGACAGCGACCACCGCGATGAGGGCGAGGATGAGTATGGTCAGCCGCTTGTAGAGCCTGGGACGCCCTTCTCCGACGTCGGAGTCCATTCGTCGGGAGGTGTGTGGTGTCATTATTTATGGTATACCGGTTCTCTCTGGCATATCACACGCGGCCCTAGAAGTGGGCCTGGCGAGCATCATGGGCGCGCTCCACCAGGGCGCAGCCTGATCCGCCCGTCAGCAACGTTCTTCTGCTACTCGTCCCCGGTCGGACCCAGGAAGCAGCAAATTGCCAACATTAGTCCTGAAAGGAAGGGCGTTCGACGGGAAGCAGCTACACCGCGTCGCGGTCCTGACCATCGACACCGACGCCGGCGTCATCACTGGGTTCGGCGAGAGGGGTTCGGTCGAAGAAGGGCGTGGCGCGAAGGTGATCAAACGCGATGGCACAACCATCCTACCGGGACTGATTGACGCTCACTTGCATTTCTACTCGTCGAAGGGAGAGGGAGTGACATCTTGGGCGAGCGTCCCCAACACGCTGGCCGTCCTCAGGGCCGCGCATGACCTCGGGACACTCCTGCGGGCGGGCTTCACGACCGTCCGCGAGCTTGGCACGAAAGGAGGCGTGCACCTCGCGCAGGCAGTCGAGGAAGGGGCGGTAGACGGTCCGACGATAGTCTCGTGCTCGAGGGCGCTCTCGCAGACGGGCGGCGACGACGACCCTCCGGGCTTCCCCCTCGGGATAGCCCAGCGGCTGGCCTCGTACACCTACTTCTGCGACGGGCCCTGGGACTGCCGCAGGGCGGTCAGGAAAGTCGTCAGAGACGGAGGCGGCGTAGTGAAACTCTACGCATCGGGGGCCTTTTCCCGTGGCGCCAAGGTCAGGCAGAACTTCACGCTGGATGAGGTCAGAGCAATCGTAGACGAATCTCACCGGGCAGGACTGAAGGTCGCCGCCCATGCTTATGGAGAAGACGCCCTGCTCACGGTCATAGAGGCAGGCGTCGACTCGATAGAGCACGGTCTCGGACTGACGCCCCGCACAGTCAAGGCGATGGCAGAGAAGGGCATCTATTACGTCCCGACCCTGACTACGTACATGGCTGCGTACATGGACCAATCTCACTCCAACAGGGCGAGAGAGGAGATGGTGAAGCGGCACTTCACGTATGACATGGTGGCTGTGAAGGAGCATAGGGTAAAGGTCGTAACGGGTTCCGACATAGTCGGGGACTCGAAGAGGCCTCATGGGCGCAACTACCTTGAGGTCGTCGAAGAAGCGAAGTATCTAGGCAACAGAGAGGCCCTTGAGGCAGCGACGTCGAGAGCGGCGGAGTGCCTCGATCTTCCGGACCGCGGGTCGCTACGGAAGGGGTGTCGCGCAGATGTGATCGTCGTGAAGGGCAACCCGGTCGAAGACCTCGAGTCCTTGGCACCAGAGAACGTCATCCATGTGATCAAATCAGGAAGGCTCTATTCTGGCGCCGCCAACGCTTGAAGGTTTCCGAAGGGACCCGTCCATAACCTGCTTGTGAAGGAAGACAGCCGGCATTGAGAAGAGCCCTTTCAATCTCGCTAGCCTTCCATTTACTGCGATCATGAGCTCTTTGCACAGGATTCATTGCGCCCCGGGTGACGAGAGCCGTGGACCTACGAAGGGCTCTCAGTCAGGCTTCGACATCTGCGTTCATCCAATTAGCCGCACTGCAAGCACCATAGATGTCGTCGGGAGTGATTCAGTATCGATCTGGCGCCGCTTCTGTTCTCGGTAAACGGATAAAATCCCCGTAGTATTCCGTCTTTGTCTTGCCCTCCGCCGACCCCTATCTGTGGCTCGAGAACGTCCAGAGCGGAAGGGTGCGGAAGTGGGCAATCTCGCGAAGCCTGAGGTGCCGGGCCAGGCTCCGTCCTCTTTCAAGCAAGATTGAGCCCCAATTCTCGCGCATCTATGACGTCCCTATAATCCTGCAGGTGAAGGTCACACCCAAGGGCGCCTTCTTCCTGGAGAGGCGGGAAGGAGTATACTCAATCAGGCTCGAGAAGGAGACAGTGGTCTCGTCTCGCGACCTAGGCCCGGACTATGTGATTCTCTACTTCTACACCGACGAGGCAGGCGAGAGGCTCGCCTACTTCTTCTCCAAAGGAGAGGACGAAGGGAGGATGAGGCTCATTGAAGTTGCCTCCGGGCGAACAATCGCTGAGGTGGAAGGGAACATCTCCAGCCTAGTCTTTCTGACCCGCGGTTTCTATTATGTGAAATCCTTCAGAAAGGAGAGCACGCCCGATGGAACGAAGCCCCCAGCCGACAGGGTGATGTGCGACGGCAAGGTCGTGTTTGGCGAAGGGATTCCCACGGCGCACAGCATCAGCGTCGAACCCTCGCACGGCAAGGCCCTGGTCACGGTGCATCGGTGGAGCATGACCGACGTCTACTTCGGCGACCTAGACGCTCCGGGCGCCTGGACGAAAGTCTACGGGGGCGATTTCCTGTCGTATCCAATCGCGTACAGCGGTGGGGGGCTCTACATCCTGTCCTACGAAGGAAAGGGCTATGGCAGGATACTGCGCGGCGAGAAGGTCGTCGTCGGCGAGACCAAGGAGCCCATCCACAACGCAACGGTGGTGTCGGACGACATCGTAGTGAATTACGTGAAAGACTGCGTCTCATACCTTAGCGTCGTGGGGATCGACGGGAGGGAGAAGCTCTCTTTCGAGCCTCCATTCAAGTCCACCGTAGAACTCATCTCCTCCGACGATAACAGAGCCCTGCTCGTAGCCGCGTCCTTCGGGGTCCCCTATGCGATCTACGAGTTCGCGAACGGCGCCTTCAGGGAGCTGGACAAGCTGGTCATCGAAGATCTGGACATCAGGGGACGGTTTCGTGCGATCGCGGGATGGTACCAGGGTTCACTATTTCGAATTCGGCGCAGGAGGAAGAGGCGTCCTAGCGTACGGGTACGGCGGATTCTCGCTCCCACGGACCCCCTTTTACGACCCGATGCTCGTCCAGCTCGCGAGGCTCGGCGTGACCTGCGTCGTCTCGAACCTGCGAGGAGGCAACGAGTACGGAGAGCAGTGGCACAGAGACGGGAAGAGGGATAGGAAACAGAACGTCTTCGACGATTTCGCCGCGGTCATCGAGAAGTTCAAGATGGACGGCAAGAAGGTCGTGGCATTCGGGCGAAGCAACGGGGGGCTCCTAGTCGGCGCAGTGATGACGCAGCACCCCGAACTGTTGGACGCCGCAGTCATAGGCTATCCGGTCCTCGACATGCTGAGGTTCCACAGGCTCTCCGTAGGCAGGTACTGGGTCGACGAGTACGGCGACCCTGACAGGCCTCTGGACAGGAGGTACCTCGTGAAGTATTCCCCCTACCACAACGTGCGAAAGACGCACTATCCTCCTACGCTTATCTACACCAGCCTGCACGACGACAGGGTCCATCCCGGACACGGGTTCAAGTTCGCGGCCAAGCTGGAAAAAGCTGGAGCGGAGGTGTGGCTGAGAGTCCAAGTGAAGGGAGGGCACGCGGGATCAAGCCCCCAGACGAGGACTAAAGAGCTGAGCGACGTAATCGCGTTCGTTGAGCGGTCGCTTGCGTGATGGCATCACTCCATTGCCACATCCGAACTCTTCCCCGTGGACTAGAGTTCCGCGTCATGCGCGCCTAGTAGCCAGCACGTCGTAGATCCAGCGAAGCATCGTTTCATGGTGAGCAATCGCAAGCTTGACGTCAGCGCCTGAGCCTGCGTGACCGGTGTCGAACCAGACCACCTTCACGTTCTTCCCAAGGGAGCGGGCCTTGGCTTCATAGAGGTCGACCTGGCGGGGCGGGTCTCGCACGTCGTTCCTCCCTTGTATGATCAGTAGCGGGGCCGCGAGCCTGTCTACGTAGGTGATGGGGGACGCCCTCGCGTAGACCTCCGGCTTCTCCTGAGGCGTTCCCCCTATTAGTGCCATGTCATACCCTCTCATGGCCTCGGGTTCGTCTTCGTATTGCGTCACCCAATCGGCCACGACGACCCCGCCCATTCCCCCCGCCCAGAGCTCAGGGTAGACTCCCATGGCCTGAAGCGTCAAGTATCCTCCGTACGACCAACCAGTCAGGAAGATCTCGTCTTCATGAGCGATTCCGTTCTCAATGAGCCACGACCGCGCCGCCACCATGTCTTCGACTTCCCAGTGACCGAGGTCGCCGTTGATCTTCTTCTCGAACTCCTTTCCGAAGGTCGTCGAACCCCTGTAGTTGATAGAGATGTAGGCGAATCCGTGATCGAGCCACACCTGGCTCCTCGGAGAAAACATGTTGAACTGCGCGTGGGTCGGTCCTCCGTGCGTGTCGACGATGGCGGGGAAAGGGCCCATGCCCGCAGGAGTCGCGAACCAAGCCTGAATCTCCTGGCCGTCCGTAGACCGGAAGTGCACGCTCCTGAATTGGTGCGACTTCGGGACGTTCTTCGGCCCCAGCACCACCCGCTGGTGCGCAGAGTCGCCGCGGATGTCCAGTTCCAGCAGCTGGTTTGGGTTCGTGGAGTCCTGCCACTCCAGGAGTATCACGCCCTCGGTCCTGAAGCAGGCAGAGTCGACCATGCCCTCCGGATGCATCACCTTTGCCAGCGCCATCGTCCGGAGGTCGTAGAGCCAGAGGCGCGTGGTGCCCTTGCTGGTCTGAGAGAGCAGCACACTGGTCGCTTCTGGCGACCAATCAAGTGCGATGACATCCCCCTCAAGCGCGCTGACGTCGAGGTCCGTCCTCGTTCCCTTGACGGCATCCCACACGAGAGGCCGCATGAGCCCGCTCCTGTTGCTCACGGCCAGAATCCGTTGGTCGCCCTTCTTGGGCGAGAATTCTGCCGGCTCGATTCTGCTCGACTCGTCGGCGAGCTCGGACAGCCTCTGGCCGGTCTCTGTGTCGAAGGAAATCAGGGTGAAATCCTGGCCGCCGAAACGCTCCGCAGAAGCAATCACTGACACCCTGCCATCCTGTGAGAAGGCAGGTCCAAAGGACATCTTCTTGCTTCTGTTGATCATGCGGGGTTCTCCGACCGACCCGCCGGAGATGTTCACGATGAAGGTGCTGAACCCTTCTGGACCTGGGACCGTAAGCCCCAGGCGAGAGCTGTTGCTGTCTGCCTTCGTCGTTTGCACGAGCGCGTACTCAGGAAGGCTGGGCGTCATGTCCTGGGGCTTCTTCCCACTGCCGTCGAAGGGTACGCGGACTACATGCCCGGTCTCGTTCCCCTGCTTGTCATTGACGTAGTAGAGGTCGCGGCCGTTGGGCGAAATCGTGCCGTAGATGGTTCCCGACGGGCGGTTGGTCGCTCGTCTCAGAGAGTTTGATGACAAGTCGTAGGCGTAGAGCTCGTACATGCCAGATTCGTTGCTCGTGACAAGAGCGTGGTTCGGATTTCCCCTCGCCACCTGGATGTGGATCCGAGGGAGAAGGAACCTCCTCTTCCACCCTGCATCGTCTCGGAGATTCGGCTCTGGGAGCAACCCCGTCTACTCGCGGTTCCGGGCGCTGCTGGATTTCTTGTAGTCTTTCTCGAGGAACCTGGCGAAGGTGGACCAGTTCCGCTTGGCTACCTTCGTCCACTCCGCCCGGCTTTCGACTTGGTTCGGGTAGTCGTAGGTCACCCTGAACACCATGTCGAGCCTGGTCTTCCCGTTCCTGAGCTCGTGTAGGTTGTAATCGCCTACCTCCCTTCCGTCTCCGCAGGTGTCGAAGTGCCACGAATTCGGAGGCTTGGGCCAGACGGCCCTGACACCTTCCAGCGACCGCTTGCCGTCCTTGTAGTTCACGATCCAGATTATCCTGCCCTTTGTCCGCTCTAGGAATCGTCGTCTCGCGGTTGAGCCGGTCATCTTGTAGTCGTCCTCCCTGTAATCCGTGCACCAGCTGAAGACGAAGTTCTTTGGCGCGCTGAACGTCTGAGAAATCCTGTACGTCTTGGTGATTGGGCCTTTCAAGGCAAGCCTTTCTATTCGACAAATCCGTTTAAGGCTTTCATCCGAGTAGATTCCTAGGTCTTTCGTTGCCGTACATAGGGTTCACTGCGTCTCCACTGAGACTACCTAATCGGCAATTTCCGACGACCACGTCCCCGACGGTTTGCTCAGAACAAACGAGACGTCACATTGATATTGTCTGGGGAAAGGAAGTGATTGTGAGTATTCGATTGCCGAATTCAGGCTGGGGGGAGAAGTCAGAGGCGCGCCGTCGTGCATGTAATCACGTGCATGTTCTGCTGACAGATGAATGAATGATGGGGTTACTTTTCAGCAGGGTTCAGCAACGTGCCGTCAGCAAAACCAAGGCATGTGGGGAGTCTATTCCCGATCGTAGTGAACTGTGGGCGAGCAGACAGAAACATCACTAGGAAATCGTGCTCCTTATGGAGAGGTGATGCGCCAATCCAGCACAGACGCAATAATTCTATTTGACGAATATGACGACGCTGACGACGACGATAAGCCAGTCTGACGACGAGAGCAATTCTTGCTGACGGGATTTGACGGAGGTGAGGACTGACGAATTGGAATCCACGTTTCTATCCGAGAGCAAGACCGACAGGAAATCGGGCGGTTCATGCCATGCATAGGGCTCATTGCGCCTCCGCCGGGAATCACTCATCCTGCGTTGAGAGGTAGTTAGTCCGCCAGCTGAACAAGTCGCTCTTGCGAGCTTCTTGCGTACACTGGGACCACTTCAAACCAGTCTTCTACTGGATCTCTCCTCCATCCTCCCCTCCCCCTTGCGGGAGAGGTTCGGACGAACGGCTCACTCTTGTCGGGAGTGGCTTCCCGCTTAGATGCTTTCAGCGGTTATCCACGATTGCTTAGCTGCCCGGCGACGCCCTCTCGGACGACCGGTACGCCAGAGGCAACGCCCCGCTGTTCCTCTCGTACTGGGCAGGGCTTCCCCTCAATGAGCCACCCCTTCCATCAGGTAGAGGCCGACCTGTCTCACGACGGTCTAAACCCAGCTCACGTTCCCCTTTGATGGGCGAGCAGCCCCACCCTTGGCCCCTGCTGCAGGACCAGGATGGGAAGAGCCGACATCGCAACTTTGCCCGGGCTTACGCCCGGAGTTAGACTATGTCTTCACCCCCGCGCACAACGGGGGGTCGGCGTATGATGACTGGAGTTCTGAGTGGCGCACCCGAGCGTATGTCGCGACACGTCGGAACGTGACGCGTCCCTTGCGGGATACTCGAGCTTGCCCTCCGAGCCATCTCATTACGCACATTTTCTTCTGCGCGCTCAGTCGTTACGGGGTCACAACGGTTAGGTCGTTTCCTCACGCTGATTTCTTTCAGTGGCATCCGGGATGTTTGCAGCAACCAGAATCGACTCTTTCGAGCCGAGTCCATGCGCTGCTTCCGCCGTATGCCGCTGACGTCTTTGTCTTCCACGTTTCGGAGTGCTTCGTCCCGTTGGACTTCCCTCGGCGTTGCCCTCTCCCGCTCTTCCCAAAGCGTCCTTTCGGACGTCCTGGATAAAGGAGGTCGGGTTTCGCCGATATAAGCCGATACTCGTTTTTCTTACGGATACTTCAATCGCGTTACCACGATCTTGCCCCAAGGCCCACAAATGGGCCGAGGTACCAAACCGCGGGGTCGATTGGAGCTCTCGCCCGCGACGAGCCTGTTACCCCTGGGGTAACTTTTCTGTCACATCCAGCCCCCAACAGTGAGGATTGAATGATCGCTAGGCCAAACTTTCGTTGCAGAAAGTTCTGCGTTTAAACTTCCTGTCAGGCCGGCTTTTCGCCTTGCCGTCAACTCTGGAGTTCTGACCCAGATGAGCCGACCTTAGGGCCCTCTCGATATCTTTTCAAGAGGGTGCCGCCCCAGCCGAACTGCCCACCTGCCGGTGTCCTCCCGTAGGAGTTAGCGACGCAGCCGTGAGAGGCTGGTGTTACATTGTTGCCTCCACGCCACCCGAAGGCAGCGCTTCGAAGGCTCCCAGCTACACTCTGCAACCACAACCGCATCGCAGCAACAAGCTGCAGTAAAGCTCCACAGGGACTTCTCTCCCCGATGGAAGTTGATGGACTGTTCGTCCACCTTACGTAGGTTCGCCGGGTTGTAGATAGGGACAGCGGGGCCCTCGTTGGTCCATTCATGCACGTCGGAACTCACCCGACAAGGCATTTGGCTACCTTAAGAGAGTCAGAGTTACTCCCGGCGTTTACAGGCCCTTAGCCCAGTTGAACCCGGGTTTTAGGTACCTGCACTGGCCAGGATTCATAAAGCGTACACATCCTTTCGGACTTGCGCTTTACTGTGTTTTTAGTAAACAGTCGGGACCCCCTTGTTATTGCAACCTGCGAACGCCATTTTTCATGACGAACGCAGGCACCACTTCTAGCTAACGTACGTGGCTAATTTGCCGAGTTCCCTTACCTACGGTTCCCCGAGACGCCTTAGGCTTCTTACCTAGGGACACTTGTGTCGGTTCTGGGTACGAACTTCGACGGACCTGTCCAACTCCGTTTTCACGGTCTCCGGGAATCTGGCGAACCACCCCAACGGGCGGCCATTCTCCACTCACCGTGGTTCTCGTCATTACGACACTCCCCACGACTAGTTGGATTAGACAGAGCGATAAACTCTGCACGCCATATCTCAAAGTATCGGAGTCGATGTCTCCCCTTGCGGGGAATCGGTCCGTCAAAGGCACTGGAATTTTGACCAGTTTCCCTGGTTCGTGTCTCCCTGTTGAGGATACACTTAGGATCGGCTAACCCCTGGCTGACGACGCATTGCCAGGGAACCCGTGCCCATGCGGCGATCAGGATTCTCACCCGACTACGCTGCTACTACTACCAGGATCTGCACTAGAAATCGGTCCACCGGACCTCACGGCCCGGCTTCCGCCCAATCTCTACGCCCACCTACCACAAACTTGCCTCAGGCAAGTTGTCCGGAGTATCGGCAGAAGGCTTTAGTCCCGTCCATTTTCGGGGCCCCTAAGCTCGGCAGGTGAGCTGTTACGCTATCTTTGAAGGATGGCTGCTTCTAAGCCTACCTCCCTGCTGTCTGAGCTCAAGGACGCCCTTTAGCTTGACACTTAGCCTTCATTTGGGGGCCTTAACTCCAGTCTGGGTTAATCCCCTCTCGGTTATGAGGCTTACCCCACATAAACCCGCTTCCCCGCTTCTCTTGCGCCGACACATTCGGAGTTTGAAAAAGAAGTGGACCCTTTCGGATCCTTGTTTCTTCATCAGTGCTCTACAACGTCGGCAACATCCACGGAGACAGGACTGGGATCCGCTTCGGTGGGAACTAGCAATCACCGAGTTAGATAGGCTTTTGGCCCCTTGCCCCCGATCAGGGGACTAAGTTGCACGTTAAGACCCTTTCAGGCCTCCACCAGGCTTTCGCCCGGCTTCACCTTGTCGAGGGCACGATCACTCGGTTTCTAGTCTAAACCGCCATGACTCTAAGGCGCTTTTACACCTCCTCCCTGGAGCCTTTCGGCTTTGCGGAGAATCGCTTTCGCTTCGCCTCCGGGCTTCTAACCCTTAGGCTCGCCATGACAGCTAACTCCCTGGCCCGTGTTTCTAGACGGAATGCACGACCCTGGGGCGCTTACCCCCAATTGAGCTCCCTTGCGGGAACTCGCTCGAGGATCGCACTCCTTTCGGGCCGCGCACGTCTGTAACCGTATGGTTTCAGGCTCTTTTCACACCCCTTTCGGGGCACTTTGCAACTTTCCCTCGCGGTACTAGTTTTCTATCGGTCTTGGGTAATGTTTAGCCTTGGAGGCTGCTTTCCCCCAATCTTCCTTAGCCACTGACAAGGCCAAGTACTCTGCCTTCAACACGACCTCGATCCCGCACAGCCTACGTGGGTCTCACACTCTGTTCCCTGCCTTTCCAGGTAAGTTCGGCCAGATGGTTCCAGGGTCGTATGCGCTGAAGGCGAACCCCACATCTCCATCGCCTTTCGGCGACGGATTCGGTTTGGGCTCTCCCGTTTCGCTCGCCGCTACTAACGGGATCTCAATTGATTTCTTTTCCTGCTGGTACTCAGATGTTTCCTTCCCCAGCGTTTGCGATCCTCGCGGATCAAAGGGACGCCTTGCGGCAATCCCAATAGGTTCTAACCCATTCGGACATCCCCGGATCAAGGGCTGCATGCTCCTCCCCGGGGCTTATCGCAGCTTGCCACGTCCTTCATCGCTTCCCAAGCCAAGTCATCCACCATACGGCGTCGGTGCGTACGGATGAGTATTACATCCCGGCGGATGCTTGCGCGAACCCTATGCACGACTTTAATCGCGGACCTCTATCAGATGGCCCGCTGGCCCTTCACATCAAGTCCGAGGACCGGATGTTGCATCTTTCACGGGTCATGCTTTACTAGATACTACCCCTTTGCAGTGCGCAGTCGTACTCCCCGAGTTCGTTAACTAAGGAGGTGATCCGGCTGCAGGTTCCCCTACAGCCACCTTGTTACGACTTCTCCCCCCTTGCCGAACTTAGGTTCG
>CAWCFU010000004.1:0-69118 GCA_963794985.1 uncultured archaeon | reverse complement strand
CGCTGAGAGCGGAACGTTTTCCGGCATGATTTCCAATTCCTGCACGTCGCCAAAACCCTTTCCCGCCAGGTATTCGACCACTTCCTGCACCAGATGTTCCGGAGCCGATGCTCCCGCAGTCAGGGCCACCGTCTTCACGCCGTTCAACCACTGCGGCTGAATGTCCTGGCAATACATGAATTAGATGCGCCGGCGTGCCTAAACTGCGAGCCACTTCCACTAATCGTTTGGAATTTGAACTATTGTCGGAGCCAACCACCAGCAGCAAGTCGGCGTCAGAGGCTACGTGCTTCACCGCCACCTGCCGGTTTTCCAGTTGGCATAGCAGATGTCCTGAGCGGCCGGGCCTTTATCGATGTTGGGGAAGCGTTTTCGGAGCGCGGCAATAATGTCGCGCGTCTACATCCAGACTGAGCGTGGTCTGAGTCAAATAAGCCACCCGGTTGGGGTCGGGCAAGGTCACCGCCGCGACTTCCGCAGGCGAACCTACCACCTGAGTCACCTTGGGCGCTTCGCCCAGCATAATCCATGAAGTCGTGTCCAGCCACTTAACAACGCCCTCCATGTCCAGCAGATTGAACAGCGCCAAGCAGAACCTTCGTTTGATGGCAGTGAGCTTATGAGAGAACCTGGCCATGCCAAGCTCATGGCGAGGCGACCAATAACGGCTAGGCACAAGGAACTGGCGTGGAATATCGCCGGACTGGACGCAGAGAGACCATGGCCGGAGTTCGAAAGAAGGCTTGACCTCTTCGGGCAGTTCGTCGGAGATTGGGAGGTCGTTGAAGCCCGCTACCCTAAGCCTGAGAGTCAGGAAAAACACGCGGTCGCCACAAGCTGCATTATAGGTTCAGATTGCACACAGGACGTTCAACTTCAAATCGGGTAGCGCGCGCTCTTCAGGGATGCTGGGGAACTCGATGGGCTCGATGGTCCTCTACCGAGTTCTCGTAACGCAGCGGTGCTAGACTGTTCTCCGCCATTGGTGAAAGAAGCTCCGCTACCGAATGTTTGTCCAGTCCGACCACCTCGATTTCGGAACCATCGGGCCGAAGAACCGCGATGGTGGTTGGGTCTATGAAGAGGGCGTAGGCGGTATCTGCACTGACGTGATTCTTGAGCTGCTTTTCCCATTGCTCTTTGCGATAATCGCGAGAACGGAATACTCCCCTTTCTTTCTTGACTTCGCCGACGACCCAGTAGGTATTGCTTCTCGGGTTCGCATCGGCCGAGACGAGCGACAAGTCGGGTACCTTGCCTTCGCTTCCCTTCTCGATGAGATGAATGTGGTCTTTCGGGTAACCAAACATATTCGTGAAGAGTTCACGGACATAAGGGTAAAGGTCGATTTCGCTGTTGCCACTCCATCCCAGCATTCCGTCAAGGGCCTTTTGGGCTTTGGTCAATCGCAAGGGCCACCAAGCGCCCAATGATAAGAACTTGAGCCCTCCTCACCCATCTCTAAGCAGCTTGACGTCCTTGGCGCTCCCCGCCCAAGACTGGCTCACCTTGAGGACCATCGGTCGGCTGAGGGCGCTGCTCCAGACAAACAAAGCCCATTCTGGGCTCATCTTAGGCGGGCCCGGAGGGATTCGAACCCTCGATCTTCAGCTTCGGAGGCTGACGCCCTGATCCGTGTTTGGAGCTAGCGTGGATATCTCTGTCCGCGCCTTTCCCCTTACGGGAGTCTGGGCTACGGGCCCAATTCCAGGGTTCGCCCTTGGCCTTATTCCAACCTTCCGCAACCGTACTCCCAGGTTCCAATCTGGACATATCGGAAATCCTGATGCGTTCCTAATTGAGCCGAAAATGGTTTCCTCGGGCGCGAATGGGCAAGCCAAGGGCTCATTACAGCAGACGCGCCGAGAAATGGATTCTGTTCCGGCTCTTCTACTGCCCAAGTCCTTTGTAATTCCATAGGTCGGAAGAATCGGGAAAAATACCGCGAGAGCTTGGACCACCCTCCGGAGCTCTCTAGCCTCGGTCGTCAGATTCGTCGAAAAGAATCAACCTCGTCGTCATATCCAGAAATCGTCGTCGTCATCGTCGTCATGTTCGTCAAATAGATTTTTTGCGTCAGTGCCGGACTAACGGACCAGCGGCACATGGGGAACGTGATTTCCTAGCGTTGCTTTTGATTGCTCGCACAAAGTCTACCGAGAATAGGGATGCGTTGCCTGAGCGCCTTGTTCTTGCTGACGGCGCAGTGTCGAACCCTGTTTGAAGGGAACCCTGTCTGTCCGATTGATCTTGATGGTGACTCCTTCTGGGCCAGCTGTCGCCCGCATAGGATGACCTTCTGCATGAGATGACCTTCGGCAGTCGAAACCGGCATCTCGTCTACCAGAGCCGGACTACCTTCATTCATTTCGCACTCCAAATGGCTGTTGCTAAGAGTCAGCGAGTTACGTCCACTCGTTGACCGTCAACGTAGCCGTTCCAGAGTCGTAGTTGTACGCGTTTATCCAAACCTGTCCAGGCAATAACGGGACGTTGAATATTGCGCTTCCGTATCCGAAGTCCACGTCATAGTACGTGAGGCTAGTGTCGCACTGGGATTGCGAAGTCGAACCGTAGCATACAGCAAGTATAATGTAAGTGTTCGAGGTCCCCGAAATCTGGAGGTAGCCACCTGTGCTCACTGAGAAACTCATTATCGTGGTTGACGAGTTGAACGGCATGTTATAGTTCTGGTTGTTGAGAAGGGTCGTCTCGACATTCAGGTAGGCAACGCCTGAGAGACTCGTGATCTGAGACATTTCACTGCTAACCTGATTCGAAAGAGAATTGACTTGTGAGCTCTGGCTGCTTATCTCGCTGGAAAGTGAACCCGCTTCACTTGTGAGTGAAGCTATTGTTGCGTTCGCCTGCTCCAGGTGGGCTCGGAGGACATGCCTGGCACTGTCTTGGCCCGTGACGTTGAGGTTGAGGGTCGAGACCTGGCCGTTCAATGAGGTCACTTGGCCGTTCAGGCTCGAAATGTTCGAAGATGCGGTCACATAGTAGTAACCGAAGGCTGCGGCAATCAAGATTATCACCACGACCGAGGCAAACAGGGGCATCCTTGACCCCCCGGTCCCTGGCTGACTCATCGACGCAGTTGGCGGGACCTCGCTATTTAACAAACTCGTTCTATCACGCATAGACTCGGAGCTGAAGATTTGCTCCAAGTGCGGACGGCCCGCGTGGGTCCCTTATGTCATGCCATTGCGCCTATCCATAGTCTGTAGGAAGAGTGGGCATACCGAGAGCTTTTATCGTATCTGCCCCAGCTCGAGCAACGCTTGAAGTTCCTGGAGTTCGAGGGCGAGGTCGAGCAGATCATCAGGAAAGCCTGTACATCACTTGGCTACGACGAAGTCGAAGTCGAGGTCGCCCTGCCGCCAAACCCCTCCTATGGTGACCTGTCCAGCGCCGTTCCGATGCGGGTGGCCAAGGAGAGGTCCGAGAAGCCCGCCGATGTGGCCGTAAGACTGGCCTCGAAGGCAGCCGAGCTCCTGAAGGGCTCTAGTTACGTGGGGTCCGTCACCCCTCACCGCGGAGGCTACCTCAACTTCTCCATCAAGTACCCGAGGTTCTTCCTCGATTCGATAACTGCCATCGTCTCGAAGAACGACTTCGGCTCGAAGGAGAGGACGGGGAAGACCTTCGCGATCGAACACACCAACGTCAACCCGAACAAGGCACTTCACGTGGGGCATGCAAGGAATCTGGTCCTCGGTGATTCTCTTGCCCGCGTGATGAGGTACTTGGGCAACGAAGTCCAGGCGCTGAACTACGTCGACGACTCTGGGGCCCAAGTGGCTGACGTGATCGTCGGGCTCAGGTTCCTGGGGATCCCTGACGTGCCGCCGGCCGGGGTCAAGTTCGACGTATACTGCGGTGATAGCGTCTACACGAAGGTCAACCAGAAGTACGCTGAGGACCCCGGGCTCAAGGAAAAACAGTCGCTCGTCCTGAAGGAGATTGAGAAAGGCGAAGGAGAGCTGGCCGAGTACACGAGAGGGATCGTCAGGAAGATACTCGCCGACCAGCTTGCGACCTGCTGGAGGCTCGGGGCCAGGTACGACCTCCTCAACTGGGAGTCTCAGCTAGTCCACTCGGGCATGTGGGAGAGGATCTTCGAGACGATGAAGAAGGAGGGGTTGGTGAAGTTCGAGACCCAGGGGGAGAACAAGGGGTGCTGGGTCATCCCGGACCCCGAGACCGGCGAGCAGAAGGTCGTCGTCCGCTCCGACGGAACAGTGGTCTACGTGGCGAAGGACATCCCGTACGCGGCCTGGAAGATCGGCCTGATTGACGACCCCTTCGGTTACGAGGTGTACTTGGACGCGCAGCCTGGAGGAGGGAGGCTCTGCTCCACCACGCTCGGCGGAAGCAAGTCCGGCGCCAAGTTCGGGGGGGCAGACATTGCCGTCTCGGTGATTGACACCAGGCAGAGCTACCTGCAGAGGATCGTCGCCAAGGTCCTCGAGAGCTTCGAGAAGGGGGCCTCGTCAAGGTACCTCCACAGAGGGTACGAAGTGGTCGCTTTGTCCAAACGGACGGCTTCCCAGCTCGGGTTCGAGATCGGCGCGGAGTTCGCGCACATGTCGGGACGCAGGGGGCTGTACGTCAACGTGGACACGGTGCTGGCGGCTCTGAAGGAGAAGGCCAGAGAGGAGACCAGGAGGCGCAACCCCGAGGACGCCCAGGATTGGGTCGACGACGTCGCCGAGGCAGTTTCGGTGGCGGCGCTGAGGTATGAGCTCCTGAAACAGGACCCCGACAAGCTCATCGTGTTCGACGTCGAGGACTCCCTTCGCTTCCAGGGCGACACGGGGCCTTACCTGCTCTACACGTATGCCAGGGCCAGGAGGATTCTTGAGAAGACGACAGGGCGGCCTGCGATAGATCTCGGGAGCGCCGCAAAGCTGACGAGACCTCAGGAGACCAGCCTGGTCAAGAAGCTCTCGATGATGGACATCTCAGCAGCGACTGCGGGAGAGTACCTGTCGCCGAAGGAGATGGCCCGGTTCGCGCACGAACTCGCGGTGGCGTTCAACGATTTCTACGAGAGCGTCCAGGTGAACAGAGAGGAGGACGCCGCGCTCAGAGACGCCAGGCTCGCCTTAGTGGACGCCGCCAGCAGGGTCCTTGGCCAGTCGATGGAACTGATCGGCATTCCCCGCAGAGAGCGGATCTGAAAGCCGGCCACCCCGTGCAGCTGCCCAGCGGCGCACAGGCTGCCGCAGCTCCTAGAGCCACCACCTGCAGATGCCGAGAAGCGCGGATTCAAGATTCAGGGCGGGAACAAGTGGAAAACGCTCATCCAGAACGCCTCACGGAAGTGAATTCGAGGTTCGGATACTGGTATCGCGCAGGCCTCCAACCCTCACAAAGGCAAGTGCCAATGCACTGAAGCCGACGAAGACTTGACCGAGTGACGTAGAGACTTCGCCGAGCATGAAATCACCACTAAGGTCAGGCTCACCATTGAAGAAGGGCGCTGAAGCCACGAACATGGCATAGCCGAAAACAGAACCGAAGAACAGAATAGGAATCACCGTCAGATAACTCTCATTGAAGCGAAGTATCGTTCTCTTCCCATAGAAGTAAAAGATTGTAAAGAAGCAGAGAGGAATCAGGAATGAAATCCAACTTGCTACGGGACTACCCAAGAAGCCAGAGTGGAATGGGTTCACAAGATAAAACTCCTGAAAGAAGTAGTATGGAAGCGAGTTCATCGCGAACCCAAGAAGAGCGATGACGACGAAATAGGTACTCTTGTCATGGCCGAATTGAGGCGTGGTACTCTGCCTCTGATTCCCTTGCGGGGTCAGTGGGTTAAGCCTTGCGCCCAATCCTCCGAATGTCACCTGACCATAACCATCAACCGAAACTCTACAGCCCCCAGAAGGCTGTCAATGAACCGAAGACTTCACAGAACTACTTGGAGTCAATGTTAAATCTCCCTCGTCGATTCGCCTTCATCGATGCCAGGGCCTCGAAAGATACTTCTTGCAGCCCTGGATATGGACGGCACAGTGCTCGAGCACGAGAGCAGCTGGGTCGCTCTTCATCGGGCCTTCGGTACGACGGAAGAGGGAGAGGCTTCACTCAAGCTCTATACCGAGGGGAAGATCGACTACAAGGAGTTCATGCGGAGGGACATCTCCGCATGGCCGAGGGGCGTGACCAAGAGCGAGATTCAGAAGATCTTGTCAGGATACAGGATACGGGCCGAGGCCCAGCCCACCATCGACGAACTCAAGAGACGGGGGATCAAGACCGCCCTGGTCACTTCGGGGATCGACATCCTGGCCGGAGAGGTCGCGGAGGAGTTGGGCATCGACTATTGGGTGGCCAACGGGCTTCGGTTCGACGAGGACGGCAGGGTCCTTTCGGAAGGGGTGGGAAGGGTCGACCCGACAAGGAAGGACCTGGCCTACTTGAAGCTCCTCGCGAGGATAGGCATCCCGAGCAAGCGCACCATCGCGGTCGGCGACACGGTGTACGACCTTCGCTTTCTGAAGTCGGCGGCCTTGGGCTTCATGCTCGCCCACACTACGAGGGTGAACGACCCCAAGATAATACACATCGAGAAGCTCCACGACATCTTCGACCACATCTAGCGATGTTCTTCTGCCCTCCTCCGTCCGCGTCGTCACGAGACGAGAGATGGAAGAGAACCTACTTCTGATTCCAGGGCCGACGAACCTCTCTAGGCGGGTGAGGGACGTGATGGCCGGGCCCCAGCTTCCCCACGTCGGGTCGCGGTTCTACTCCACCTTCAAGGAGATAGTCTCTCTCGCGTTACGTTTTCAGGAATGAAAAGGCTCCCCAGTTCGTGTTTACAGGGTCGGGGACGATCGGCATGGAGTCATCGGTCGTCAGCCTCGTCTCGCACGGAGACAGGACCTTGACTCTGAGCACAGGGTACTTCGGGCGAAGGATGTTCACGCTCAACCAGGTCCACGGGGCTAAGGCAGATGTGCTCGAATACAAGGACGGGGTCCATGCAGACCCCGACGACCTGAGGAAGAAGCTCAGGAGGAACAGGTACAAGGCCGTCTTCATGACTCACGTCGACACGTCGACCTCGGTGGCCAACCCAGTGCGGGAGCTGGTCGAGGAGTGCGTCAAGGCTGATGTCTACTCAATCGTCGACGGAGTCTGCAGCATCGGAGGGGTGCCGCTGGACTTCGACAGGCTCGGGGCAGACATCGTGTTCACAGCCTCGCAGAAGGCGCTCGCCGGAGCGTCTGGGGCCGTGCTCCTTGCTGCCTCCGACAGGGTCCTGGGCTACATGGCGAGGCGCGAGAAGCCGGTCGAGTCGTATTACATGAACCTCCTCAGATGGAAGCCGGTGATGGAAGACCCCCGGATGTATCTCGCGACCCCGGCGACCCAAGTCCTTCTTGCACTCAAGGAGGCGCTGCTCGAGGTGAAGAAGGAGACCCTCGAGAAGCGGTGGGCCCGCCACAGGAGGCTGGGAGAACTGACGCGGAATCAGGTGGACAAGTGGGGGTTCAAGTTCGTCGCAGATGAGGGCTTCAGGGCGGACACCGTGACCTCTTTCTGGGTCAAGGACGGCACGGCCGGAGACATCCAGAAGACACTGGAGGACAAGCACAGGATTGTCGTGGCCAGAGGGATCTACGAGGCCAGGGACACGATGATAAGGATCGGCCACTTCGGGATCCTTACCCCGAAGCGCCTTACGTCGGCGCTCCATTCTATGGACGAGGTCTTGGATGACTTGGGCCTGGGGAAGAGACGGGAGTCGACCGCTGCCCACGCGTGAAACCTGGAATCTTTTTATCTTCAGCGGAGGTGCCGACCAAACGCCGAGCAGCCCGGTCGTCTAGTGGTCAAGGATGGGGGCCTCTGGAGCCTTCGACCTAGGTTCGAATCCTAGCCGGGCTACCACCCGCTCGCGATGATTTCCAAGACGACGGCGGTGGTCAGGACTTCTTGACCAAAGTGCCTCTTGGGTCAACAGAACTTGACCCTGAGATGCACGGCTCAGGCGAGCGACGCTCAGGCGTCGATTTCCGCAACATTATGTCCTGCGACAAGAACATGGGAGGCAGGAAGAAGTTCTACGACGACATGGATGAAATCGAGTCTCACCCTACGGTCAGGGCGTGGCTCGCAGGAATCAAGCAGGGCCCGAGCAGAACCGCCGCCCGATACAACTTTGCGCGGTTCGTCAGATGGAGGAAGGCGAAGGGGCTGCCGTCGAACCCAGACGACATCATTGAAGGCTGTCTGAACGGCAACAACCGGACCCTGAGGGACGACGCCCTGGTCCTGCGGGACTACTGCGAGGGCGACGCCTTCGACCCCGCGAACACACTCGCGACGAGGGAGAAGCACCTGAGGACAATAAGGTCGTTCTACTCTCGGAACCTGGTCCCCCTCCCGCCAACCAGAATCAAGCTCGGCGACTCCGCCCTTCGGCGCTCGGTAACTGGCAAGGTGACGGCCACGGAGTTCGCGGAGATGACGAGGAAGGTCCTTTCGTCGGGGGGCCTCTCGGCGAGGGACCGTGCGATAATCTTGGTCGTCACCCAGACCGGGATGGACGACAGCACGCTCGCGACCGTGTTCAACTACGTCGCCTACCCCCAGCTCGTCAGCCACTTCGGTTCGGAGGACTGGAGGCGCTGGGACCTTAGGAGATGCCCGGTCAGAATCGAGCTATATCGGCCGAAGTCGGACTATCGCTATTACACATTCCTCGACGTCGACGCGGTCCAGGAGATTGTGAACTGGCTGAACTTCAGGCTCGCCCAGACGGGAGCCCCCATCAGGGTTGAGCCCCAGAAGAGCCCGGGCGACCTCGCCTTCTCGGAACCCATCTTCCTGTCGAAGTGGGGCGGGCCCTTGAGGCCCTACACCGTCTCGCTGGTCTTCCGAGAATCGGGGAAGGTCGCTGGCGTGAACGTGGAGCCGCCGGAGAAGCCCGGGGCCTACAAGGGGGCTTCCCGAAGGTACCCCCTTCCACAGCCACCAAGCGAGGGACACGCTCATCACCTTTGCAAAGAGGGCGAAGGCCGACATCGACGCCGCGAACTTCTTCCTGGGGCATAACATCGACGACCTGGGCTACGACCAGAGTCCGTGGGACAACGTAGACCATTATCGGAAGGAGTACCTGAAAATAGTAAGGCCGTTCCTCAGTCCCGTTTCGGGGGCGGCCATCAACATGAGGAGAGAATACGACGCGAGATTCAAGAGGAGCGCCCAGACAGCCCGGGCAGCCGCTGAACGCAACAGGAAGATGCTGTCCGACGTGGAGCACCTTAAGCGCCAGGTGAACAGGCTTCTTGAGGGACGGGGTTAATCCGCCCGGCGGTGACTGGGCTTCTCGCCGAGCGCGATGTGGAGCGCAGTCTCCAACTCCTCCAAACGGAGCGCAATCCGCTCCAAGTCGCATCGCCTGACTTCGACAACGTCGTCCCCGTTCCTCGCGCCTTCCTTTGACTTCGAACCCATAAGCAGTATAATGCCAGGAACAGGGGCGACAGCGACGACAGCCAGGAAGCTACCGCCGCCCCCACTCCCAGTCCAGGTAATGCAACTCCCTCTTCTTCATTTCGAAGTCGACCTCTTGGGCGCGTGCCTTGACCGTTTTGGCCAGGTCCATGATGTCGTCGTCGTTCATTGACTTGAACCTGGCAGGCAGGGGTTCTCCAATGGTCGAAACGCCTTGAACTCTGGTTCGTTCCGCCAGCTCGGTTCTGCTAATCTCCCGGCTTCTTGTCAAGTCCCAGGATGATGCTCGCGTTCGGCTCTGCAGAACGTCCTGCACTGCACCCAGTGCTCACTGAAAGGCAAAGCATAAATCAGATTGACGCTTTTCGTATGACATCGGACAGGGGTCGGCCTTATCAGCCCTCGCGGAATGAGGAGACGAGGCGGAGTATCTCCGCGTCGCACGTGCCGACCCCTTCTGGTTCTACAGGTTTCTGTTCTCGCATGGATTGGAGTGCGGTTCGTCCCAAGCTCACAGACCTTGCTCTCGCCACACCTATGACTCAGGGAAGGCCCCTTTCCAAGACCGTCAATCTGACCTTCGTTCCATCTACGTCTTCTTCCGTGGCAGCGACTTCGACGAAACCCAGCTTCTTGTAGAACGAAATCGCAGTCGCTTTTAGCCCTGGGTTCCGTGTTGTCATGATTACAAAGTGCGTTCTCGACAGTAGCACTAAGTAACAGCTCGTGTCTCCTTCGCATGACCGGAATTGAAGAGTAAGGCCGTCGCTGTCGTGCTCGTACTATTCATCGCAGCCAGCGCGACTGTCGGGTACTTCGCTGGAGTCGCAAGTCAGCGCACAGTCACGTCGGTCTCCACGACGACGATTACGGCCACGCCGGTCACTACGGTCGCTCCTTATGGAGTCGGTCCGCTCAACCAGTGCGCTTTTGCAACTTCGTGCGTCGCAGTCAATCCTTCGGGTCTGGTCCTCACATTGTCGGTCAACTCGACGACGATACTCAGCCAGGACGCCATCGGCATCACCGCCTCGGTCCTGAACAGCCTGCCGACGGCGAACAACCTTACCGCGTCCAACGGCTGGGCGATTGATGGCTTGAGCTCGGGACCGTGCGACTCGGGGAACAGCACCAACAAACTATTCTTTCCGGTCGGCCTGGGTGTCTTCAGAGGGACGTATGGGCTGAACAACCTTTCCAGCGCGGGCAGTCCGTTGTTTGTGTGGGCGTTGGTGGAGTGTCCGGCCGATTTCGTATTCATCGGCAACCAGTCCTACGGCCTGAGCAGTATCACCAGCTACTCCCTGCTCCCTGGAAGCGACAACGGGACCTACGCCGGCTACTACGCCGTCCCCGGTACACCTCCTCCCCCAATCTGCAACTCGGGGGTGTGCACGTACACCCAGACCCCCGAGACCCTCGCCAAAGGAGTCTTCCCAACTCGAATGGTCGTCCAGGAGGCAATCTACGCCGCTAACGGCACCGGATTCTACAATTCGCTCCAGTCGTCCCTGCCCGCGAACTACACCCTGGTGGCGGGCGACGAGTGGGGCCAGGTGGCACTGCTGCACTTCTCGGTCGTGGCATCCAACACCCTGCCGAAGGTGGGGAGCTTCCTGGCCAACGGAGGAGGGTGCGCGGAGAACAGCAATCCAGTTCCGTGCTTGACCTCGGAGTTCTCGCAGGCGTTCATCTTCAACTGCGCCGCTCAGGCCGCTACGGCCTCTGGTTGCACCACCCAGGTCCCGTCCTCGGGGCCGTGGAGCGCTACGAGCTACACCATAACCGTGAGGTATCCGTACACCGGCCAGCCCGGGGAGCCCGCAGGGGACAACTGCATGTTCAGCGTGCCTGGCTACACGGCGTCTCCGTACGCGTACTGCTTCATGGTCAACGCCACGGCGTTCGCCTTGAGTCCATGAGCGGGTCTCGGAGTGGTCCTGATGGCGGTCGGACTGGGCACACCGTCACTCGGCATTCACTGTTTATGAGGTCGTCCTCGCGCCTTTAGGGGCGGCGACGCTGTCCATATCGGCCGCGACCAAGGGACAGTCGACTAAGACCTAACGAGAGGAGGAGCCTTTTTCAAAGATAGGAAAGGCAAATCACCCTTGGCATCCCAGCGCGTTTAGCAGAGAGCACGCCTTCGCGAGCGGTCTTCCAATCCATGCTGGTCACACTCTGAACTGCAAACACCGCCGACATTCTATAGCGTATGCCAGGAAGAACGTCCGACGGTCGGAAAGCGAAGGTCTCGGTGGTGATGAGCCCCGAGACCCTCCGCCGAGTCGACCAGCTCGTCCGACGAAGGAGGATGGATGAGCTTGACAGGAGCGGACTGCTCACGTCGAACCGGTCGACGGTGGTCGAGGAACTCGTGCGGTCGGGCCTCACAATGTCATCGAATGTCACCGAGGGGTCGTGACATTCGGCATGAGGGCCGCTGGTTCCATCGAACTCACGCCTTTGGAATGCAGGATACTGCTGACCCTCTTTCGACTTGGAAGGGACGAAACGGAAGGCCGTTTGCATCTCTTGAGAACGTTTTATTGCGCCAGTGACTTCGCCGAATGCGTTGGACTCAAGCCGGGCGAACTGCGGCGTCCGGAGAGTGCTGGCAAGTACGGCAGCCTGCGAAACAGCCTGGCGAGCCTGAAGAGCAAGAGGCTCCTCACCGGATGCAAGGGAGAATACCGGTTCAACCCTGACGGGCCTCTGCGACCAAGTGACATCAAGAGTATGGGACCTGCCCCTCCTGAGACCCGCTCGGAGAAGGACGCCTATCAGAGCATACTGAACCTATCAGCCCATCTGAAGAACCTTGGACTCGCCGACTTGCAGGTTCACAACGTCAGCCTGGAGTTCGATGTCCTCGGCTTGCACAGCTTCCTCACCGACAAGATGGAGGTTCACACTCTGCCAGACAACTGGAGGTACATCTGGGACAAGGATGCGAGAGAGGGTAACAGGAAGTTCGTGCGAGGCCGGTTCGGGATGAACCAGGGAGGTCTGAGAGAGGTCGGGTTTGCCGTGAACACGTCCGACAAGGTTGAGTGCTACGTCACGAGCAGCCGGGCTCCTTTCAACTTCGACTTCGAAGGATTGTGCGAACTTCTGGAGACCCTGATTCAGGCGAGGAGCGCGCGCGCGCTCAGGTGCAGTGCGCTGAGCAATTCCAACCCTGACACACTGTTCCGTAACATGGCACCATTGCGAGCTGAGACTTTGCCTGCTTTCAAGTCTCTCCCAAACCTGTATGCTTCAGCCCAGAGTCTTGTCTTGAGTTTTAGAACGATGTCATCATCGTATTCAGACTTCGGCATTATTCTGTCTGAATCTTGACAGGTCTCTTATCTCTTATCGATTCAGAATCCACTTGCAGTCAGGTTCGGCGTTCTCCAAAGAAGAGGGAGGTTGCGGTGTTACGGGGACTACGCAACAGGGCAACAGATGGAATCCTCTCCAGGATTCCAACTCATCGCACAATACTTTACTTGATGACCTGCAGACGCCCAAGAACATGACGCCATTGGTCAGAAGGTTGGAGAAATCTGGAACGCTTGTCTCTCGCCCCGATAGTCGCCAGCTACATTCAGGCTACGTGGTGCTGGAACCAGGCAAGGAGGTCGGGGAACACCACACCGACGATGGGGAAGAGCTGATTGTGATGGTCGAGGGGAAGGCAGAGGTTATATCTGGCGGGCACGCAACGGCGGCTGAGGCCCCCTGCGTGGTTCTCATACCCGCGCACACGGTTCACAACGTCAAGAACACCTCGAAGACTCCTCTCAGGTACGTGTATGTCGTCGTGGCATTGGACCAGCCAACCGGCAACTGAAGGGCCAGACCCTCAGCGCATTTCAACAGCGGGGCACTCGGCGCATAACCTGAGGCGCACCGCCGCAGGGCCAGGGTCAGACGGCTGCGATTAGGGCGACAACACCGAAGCTCAACACGGCGGCGAGGCTGACCCAGTACGCTGCCTTCCAGTATCTGTTCGAGGCGTACACACCCATTATCCGACGGTCCGACCCAAGCAGCCCCATCAGGACTCCTGGACCGACCAGCACGAAGACGAAGACCACCATGAGGCCGAGGACCAGTGAGAGCGGTTCAGGATAGAGGATGGGGATGACCACTGCAGGGAGCGACTCCGCCAGGTAGACCCATAAGAAACTGCCCTTCTGCATGCCCATCGCATCGACCACTGCCCACGAGCTGCCGAGAGAGATGACCACCAGCGCGAGGAACGCGGCTGCCACCAGACCCACCGCGAACACGTATGGCGCATAGGAACCGGCGATTGACGAGAGGGCGAGGGAGAGCGCCCTCGGATTTGCGAAGTTCAGGGACGAGCTGAGACCTGAAGTGGCCATCGCGATGACCACCATCCCGACCTCGCTCGCCACGGCTCCCACCAGCGTCTCCGTCCTCATCGTCCAGAGGCGCGTGGTCCTCTTCTCGGCGGTGGCCGAAGCTTGGTAGAACAGCATGAAAGGCATGACGACAGCGCCCACGCACGCGGCGAGCAGGAACAGGTAATGGGGGGCAACGCTGAATTGTACTGGGCTCGACGTGATGAAACCCCTGGCGAAAAGGGAACCCGCGTAGGCGACAATCAGCACGGCTGACACGGCGAGCAGGGCCTTCTCGGTCGTCAGGTACCTCCTCCTGACCACCACAAGGGCGTACGCCGCGTAGGCGATGGGCACGGAGACGATGGGCGGGACTCCGATTAGCTCCATCCCGACCGCAATCCCTGCGTACTCGGCGATGTAGCTCACTACGCTTACCAAGGCCATCGGAAGGCTCGCCAGAAGGGCGACCCTCCTGGAGTAGTTCTCGCGAATCACCTCGCCAAGCCCTTTGCCTGTAGCCATTCCCACCCGGCCGCTCGCCTCCTGAATCACGAAGAGAGGGGGAATCAGCAGCAAGAAGAACCAAATCAGGCCGTAGGAGTATGTCGCGCCCACCGTCGCCGCCGTCAGCACGCTCGGCGCATCGACGTCGGCAATCATCACAATCCACGCAGGGCCGAAGGATTGAGCGAACTGCCTGAGCCTGCCCGAGACCATGGACGGGCGGAGGCTTTCTCACCTCTGTAATAGACCATAGGCCTTAGGCCTCCGAGACGGAGGCTGCGACTGCTGTCAGGGTTGCCTGACTATCTGCCTCTCGGGACCGCAGTCGTATCCTTCATCCATCCTTCATCCTCTTTCTCCTTGGTGGTCTTAATACGAGACAAGTCGGCCCAATCAGGCGTGACTACGGTGAGTCCTCGAAGGATTGAGTTCGAGGAACTCATCTCCGTCCTGATAGCCGAACACGTTGAGATAAGAAAGGGGTTGGCGAGCCTCAAGAAATCGGTCTTCGCCAAGGCGGCCTTCATCTGCGGAGACACACCCTTGAGCTGCTCTTTCGGAAGGTCGGAGATGGAGCGGAGCCAGGTGTCCTCGTACCTGACTGTCATCATATGGGGGCAACCTCTTCGTCCGCATTCGGACCCTAAAGCTGAAGCGAGGTCGAGGGTATGGTCCCAGCTGTCTATCCACACGGCGTCTCCAGGTCTCACATTCAGATAGTCGTCGAGAACCTCGGAAACGAGAGCCAAGTAATCCATGAGGGGTTGCCTCAGACGACGGCTAACTTGCCGCTGTCTACGATGGTCGTGCCATCCGCCTCAACCGAAGCGCGCTTCAGGGTCGCATGGGCGCTGAAGGTGGAGCGGTTCTGCCCCCCGACAATTTCGTTCCCGCCAATGCCGAGCGTGACCGCACCCTGTACGAGCGGGTCGAACATGTAGCCGAAGACGGCCTTGGGATTGATGCCTATCTGGAGGTAGCCAACTCTGTCCCTGTCGCCCTTAGCCCTCGCGTATTCTTCCTTCAGCAGTCTCCCCTCACTGCCCACCCCGAAACCTGTCATCCTTCCACGAGCAAAGCCCCATCTCACAAATCGTGGTCTGGAGCCTCGGAAGAGGAGCGGCAGGTCAGTAGAGAAGGAGCCTTCCGCGGAATCTTCGAGAGGGACTACCGTGACCTCGCCCGCGGGAATGCTTGTCTCGAAATTCTCGTTCGCTCCGTCCTCATCGTCTATCACGCCGTCGTTGACCAGAGGCTTCCTTCCCGCGAGAGAAAGCCAAACGTCGGTTCCTCCTACTTCTGCCGTCACGTGAACTCTCTCCGTACCTTCGAGAGCTGCGGCGACTTTCTTGCCAATCCGATTCAACTCTGCGTAGTCAACTGCAGCGGCCCTGTAACCGGCCCGGAGCCACCCCTCGTACCCGAGTCTGTACGCCTTGGCCCTTTGAGGCGTCACGTTCAGCATGCTCAGGTTCGCTATCCGTATCCTTCTCTGTTTCTGCAACGGCCAATGAGCCTTGTGCTCACCTTCGCTGTAGGCAGCGAACTTCTCTCTCGGTACCCTCTGGAGTTGCCTCGGGTCGTCCAGCCAGCCGAGAATGACTTCGACTGTGGATGTCTCAGTGAAAGCGGTGCAGAACTTCGACGGTTCTCTGAGGCTCTCTTCAGAGAGTAAAGTCATGTATCCGCGGTAGTACGGGTCAGTGTAGAGGTTCAGGAGAACGTCTGCACCTGCTTCGAAGCACTTCAATGAGATTTCGTCAGCCAAGTCGATTGTCTGTTTCGTTGTGGAAATGGATACGGCATCGGTCGATTTGACGCCGAGGCACTGTTTCACGAGCCTGTCGGCAAGTTTCTGCCTCTCGGCACGCAGATTCAGCATGTCACTTTCAATCTCGCAGCGATTTTAAAACTGTGCCCTCCACACATTCACGAACGACCTTTCAATCCGTTGTGCGCTATAAGCTAACGGCAGAACCTGCCCTGAGAAGGCGTAAATCTCGCCTGACTCCTCGGCTACCCGGTTGAGAGACGTCAACGTAATGGCGGTCGGGGCGGTAGTCGTGTTCGGCTTCCTGTTCGTCTTCTTCGTTCCTATCATCTACAACGCAACAATGTTCCAATGCAGCAATCCCGGGGAGGCATGCCTGACCAACCCTTCCGGGCTGATGTCGTTGGGATACTTGTTCTTCCATTGGGGGGCTACCTATTCTTTGGAGCCTGGATGGTCTGGCCCTACTGGTGGCTACTTCGCCCCTACCGTCGGCAACCTGACGACCTTCGGGGTTCTCATCACCTACGTCTTCCCCCTTGTCGTGGCTTGCATAGGATTGCTCGCGCCCAAAATCGTCAGGCTGTCGAAGGTCACAAGGATTGGTTTTGTAACCTTCGGAGCGTTTGTCTTTGGCATGTCGGTTCTCTTCGTTCTTTCAATGATACCTACGCTGCTGATGCTCGGCATTGTTCTCTTGCCAACCGGTGGAGCGATGTTCGCATACGGGATTCGCCCTTCGATTTTTGCACTCTGAACTACAAGTCATTATATTCGGCGACGAATCCGTTTCACACGAAACGAGCCTAAGTTCGAGATTGCTGTGCCGATTTTAACTCAAGGTTAGGTGCGCAACCCCCGCACAGAACCTCTATCTCCGTCCAACGGCCTGCTCCAGCCCGAGCCTCTTCAGGAGGTCAAGGTACCTCGGGTCCGTGCGTACACGGTCCAGGTCCCAATCCCACTGAATGTCCAAGAGGTCAGCCTCACTCTTGGAATAGGCTCGTTCGAGCCATTCGAAACCCTTGTCGACGTCGCCCAAGAAGAAGTGGAAGTCTGCGATACGAGTTGCCGTCATTAGAGCGCGGGCGCGGGCCTCCTCGGGATGCGCTTCAAGTTCGGGGAGGAGCTCCATGACGGTCTTCTTGTCACCTTTGAAGTACGCCCTGAAGGCATCGAGGGCGGTCCTGATGCGGGGCGCGATGCCCTGGAAGACTCTTACAATGGCCTCTGCTTCCACGTCCATCTGGCCGTACATCTTCATCATTCCGTAGGAGGCGGCGAGTGAGCCACGATTGCCCTCTCCCCCGAGTTCGACCGCAACCCTGTACTTCTCGGCAGCCTTGCTGAAATCCCTCTTCGAGAAGTAGTAGTCCCCGAAGTTGAGGATGATTACCCCCGACTGTGGGTCGAGCTCGACGGCCTTCTCTATCTCCTTCAGGGCTTCGTCCCACCTGAGCTCTGAGCGCAGGACCCAGAAGTACCACTGGTGGGCCGTCGCATAGCTCGGCTTCAGTGCGATTGCCTTCCTGAACTCCTCCTCAGCCCTGCGTAGGTCATACTCCGCCCTGTAGACGAATCCCAGTGTGGTGTGCGCCTCGGCCAACGCTGGGTCGAGCTGCAGAGCCCTCTCCGCCATCGCCTTGGCCTTCGCGAGGTTCTCTTCTGGGTCGATGCCCCAGTTTGTTCGGAGGAGTATGAAACAGTCAGCCTGTCCGGCGTAGCCGAGGGCGAAGCCGGGGTCCTCGTGCACGGCAAGCTCGAAGTACTCCAATGCCTTCTTGAGGTCCTCCAGGCCCCGCTTGTTCCAGAGGTTCCTTCCCCTGAGGTAAAGGGTGTAGGCGGCCGTGCTCTCTGTCGGCTTCCGTCCCACACGCTCTTCTTCTGAAGACAGGATTCTGACCCGCAGAGCCTCTGCCACCTGCTTCGCAATGTCACTCTGGACCTCGAACACATCGTCAAGGTCCCTGTCATAGTTCTGGGCCCACAGGTGCTCGTCGTCTGCCACGTTGATGAGCTGGGTGGTGACACGTATCCTGTTCCCCGCCTTCCTGAAGCTGCCTTCGAGGACTGAGCCGACTTCCAGCTCCCTCCCTATCTCCCTCACATTCTTGGCTGTCCCTTTGTAGCCCATGACTGACGTCCTTGAGATTACCCTGAGGCCGCTGATTCCGGAGACGGTCGAGATGATTTCCTCTGTTATGCCGTCTGCGAAGTACTCGTCGTTGGCGTCGGGGCTCATGTTGGCGAAGGGGAGGATGGCGATTCTCTTGCTGTCGAGCTTCTCTGATTGAGGCGTTTGCGCCTCGTCCCACGGCATCACCACTTTGAACACCTCCACGGAGTCGCTGACGTTCTTCAGCTCTTTCCTGCCGATGCTCGTAAGAGGGAACTCGAACTTGTTCTTGACCTGGAAGTAGACCTGCTCGCTCACGCATATGCCCCCAGGCACGGCGAGAGGCTCAATCCGCGATGCAAGGTTGACCGCGTCTCCGAGGACGTCATTCTCGCTGTGAATGACGTCCCCGACATGGATGCCCACTCGCAGCTGAACCTGTTTCTCCGGCAGACGCCCGGAGTTCATCTCGTGCATGGACTGCTGGATGTCGAAGGCGCATCTGACTGCCTCAAGGGTACTCGCGAACTCCACGAGGAAGGCGTCTCCGATGGTCTTCACTTCTTTCCCAATGTGCTTGAGGAAGAAGGGCCTGACGAGCTTCCTGTGTTCCTCCAGCAAGCTCATGGCGAGTGCTTCATTCTTCTGAGTGAGAGAGGTGTAACCAGCTATGTCGGTGAACATTATCGCAGCGAGTCTGCGCTCCCCTTCAGACACTGTGGTCCCTTGCGCATCGGGGTCAGCCTGATGATTTATCGGTTTGCGATGGCTGCCTCATAGGAGCTTCCGAGTTGCCATGGACGCTCCGTGGAAATCAATCCGACGCAGATATATCATAGCCGGGCTATTTAACCCTCGGCACGATTTAGCGCACTGCCGCACTTTCATGCGCGCATAATTGAACGTAGGGACGTGAGCAGGGTCGAGGAGATGTTCGGGGGGGAGTTCGAGGAGAGGCTTTCCCGGTCGGGACATTTAACCTACGGGTTCACTTCCCCTAGCCTTTCCCAAAACGCCTGACGAAGAACGGATATGGTCGTCCCTATTGGGTGCAACGGGCTATATCTCAACCCGAACCAAGGACGATTGCGAAGCTTCCTGAGTCATCTTACGGGCAACCGCATATAACCGCCACCGCGTCTGGCTACCCCGGTCATGCGGAGACTCGAAGTACCGCTCGTCAGTGATTCTGGCAGGAAAGTTGGGTACGGAGATAGATGGCTGACCCACAGAGTGAGGAATGGCCCTGAAGGCCCCATTCTCGGGCAGAAACATGTGGGAATAACCATCGCATGCATCGACAGTGGCGGAAGAATACTGGTCCAGCACAGGAGGCACAAGATATTCGACAAGGTCTGGAGCTTCTCTGGAGACACTCACCCTTACAGGATGTACGGGAGCCTAGCGGTGGAGACCATCTACCGCGCAGCCAGGAGGTGTGCGCGCGCGCGCGCGCTCCGGAGTCCTTGTCCTATCACCTTTCAGGTCATAGCAGGATTGCTCGCGGGCTTGAGCCTCAAGATCGTGTTCGGCTCCATTGCGCCATCCAAGAGTCTGTCGAGTATTGGAGTAAGGCGCCGAGCCATCTCCTTCAGCCGCTCGGGCTCTCTCTGATCTGCGTTTGGTTCGTCTTCTCGTGTGGGAGTAACCGAAGACCTACTTGAGTATCTTGAGGATCTTCTCGAGAGTCTCGGTCGGGAGGAGCTTCCTCCATCCTGAAGTGAAGGTCCTCAGCTCTTCAATCGACTTCGGCATGACGTTCACGACCTCGACGGCCTCCTCCTCGCTGAGCCCGCACTCCGTCTCCAATTCCTTGCGCAGTTTCTTGGCACTCTCGGGGGTCGCCTTCGCGAACTTGGCAGTATAGTCGAGCGTCCTCTTCTGAATCTGGTCCGCTTTCACGATGTCAATCCTTTGCAGAATCTGGTGGGCCTCTGGGATGGTCAGGAGCTTCTTGGCGGCCTTCTCCGCCATCATTTCGCCTCCAAGCGAACGATGTGCTCCTTCCTAGCAATCAGGGTCTTAGTCTTGTGACCTACTGGGACGTCCAGCGTGACGGCGCGCCTCCCCACTTCCGTCACTGTCCCCACAAGGCCGTTGAATCTCCTGTGAGGCATTCCCTTGACCTGGGACGGGTCGATCTTGACCACGACTCTGTCATTCGGAGAGTACTCTATGAGCAGGTTGCTCAGGCCTTTCTTTGTCTTCGACGCCTTGAGAAGATGCCTGGTTCTCCTTCGGAATCCATGTGATTTTGCCAATCTCGAGTTTTCTCCTTTCTCTAACTCCGATGATGTCGAACCTGGGGTGCCGCGCTTTAGCTCTTAAGACTTCTGACGTTCGTGGGAGGCATTTCGTCTCCAGCGACACTCAATGCCCGAATTTCCTCAGATAACGCTCGAAGTCCTTGTAAGCTGCGTCGTGGTCTCCCATAGCCTTGATCACAATCAAATCCCCTTCGATGATGTGGATTAGCATGAAATTCCTCTCGACGTGAACCGCGCGCGAAGAGCGGGCGCGTTCCCCATCGGAGACTCACACGGCTTTCGTGCCCACAAAGTACCTGTTGAGAAACCTATCCTCTGAGACCCTGTACCTGTATTTCCCTATCACAATCTCGTTCTCTTTCCTCAGCCTGTCCACGAAACCCTTCGAGGACTGAAGCTCGTCCATGAGTCTGCCGTCTCTGTCCCTGAGGAACGTCCACTCCCCCTCCTTCTTCTTGAAACTCTTCCATTGCAACGAATCCAAGGTCTCTTCCAGCGCGGTTGTGGACTTTTCGAATTCTGAGAGTGGAGAACTCCCCGGCTGGGGCTTCTCTGCTCTGACGACATCTCTCGACTCAAGTCCCTTCTTCGGGACGGTCATCTCGGCCCCGATGACTTCCTTCGCCTTGAGAAGTTCCTGCTTCCTCTTCTGCAAATCCTCGATCAAACGGTCAATCTCTTCGACCTTCGCGTTGATCCCCTCCTCATCGGGCAGGACCATTTCAATCACCTGCGCGCTCAATCCACTGTAATATAGCATATCCCGCCCTGATGGCCTTCTCATAGAGGGCTGTGCTCAGGGGGGGTTTGTCGAATCTTGGTTAATAGGAGGTACGGGAGGCTCAGGATTGTCTGATAGTGATAAAGGCGTGAGCCAGCAGCAAGTCCAGCTTAAAGTTCTCGAGGCATACACTCGCGATGTGGATCGGGGTGTGGCAAGGATAGACTATGACGCGATGGGCGCATTAGGCGCGTCAACAGGAGACGTAATCGAAATCAAGGGAAAGAGACGAACGGTCGCGAAGTGCCTCCCTCTCTACCCCTCAGACGAGGGCAGAGGAATTGTGAGGATCGACGGTCTGATCAGGAACAACGCAGGGGTCGCTATCGGTGACGTGGTTATCGTAAAGAAGGCCATGGCCCCACCAGCAGAGAAGGTTGTGGTCGCTCCACTCGAAGCGGTGCCGCCTATCGACGAGAGATATTTGGCGGATGCCCTCGAAGGCATCCCGGTAACGAAGGGTGACAACGTGGTGGTACCCTACTTCGGTGGAAGGCTCACCTTCCAGGTTACTGGGGTAAGTCCGGTCGCAGAAGCAGCGCTGATAACTCAGAGAACGATCTTCGTCGTTTCCGAGAAGGGCACGGCCCTGAGGGGAGTACCACAGGTAACCTACGAAGACATCGGTGGCATAAAGGACGAGGTCCAGAAGGTGAGGGAGATGATTGAACTCCCCCTGAGACATCCGGAGATTTTCGAGAAGTTGGGTGTTGAAGCACCGAAAGGGGTTCTCCTCTACGGTCCTCCGGGAACCGGCAAGACGCTCCTGGCGAAGGCTGTAGTTAACGAGACCAGCGCTCACTTCATTCCGATAGGCGGTCCGGAGATCATGAGCAAGTACTACGGTGAATCAGAGGCAAAACTCAGAGAGATATTCAAAGAGGCAAAGGAGAAAGCTCCTACCATCGTCTTCATCGACGAAATTGACTCGATAGCTCCAAAGCGCGAGGAGGCAACTGGAGAAGTCGAGAGGAGAGTTGTCAGCCAGTTGCTCTCCTTGATGGATGGTCTCGAAGCAAGGGGCAAAGTCATAGTAATAGCAGCAACTAACCGACACAACTCACTAGACCCCGCTCTCCGAAGACCAGGCAGGTTTGACAGGGAGATCGAGATCAAGGTCCCGGACAAGAAGGGAAGATACGAGATACTGCAGATCCACACGCGTCACATGCCACTGCAGCAGGACGTTGACCTTGAGAAGCTCGCCTCGGTATCGCACGGGTTCGTCGGGGCTGACCTCGAGTATCTTTGCAAAGAGGCTGCCATGAAGACTCTCAGAAGGATTCTACCAGAGCTGAAGCTCGAGGAAGAAAGACTGAGCCCAGAGATACTCGACAAACTGATTGTTACGGGGGACGATTTCCAGAAGGCGCTGAAGGAAATCGTGCCGTCGGCGATGAGAGAAGTGTATCTTGAAACGCCAGATGTGAAGTGGTCCGAGATTGGCGGCCTTGATGGCGTAAAGAAAGAGCTTCGGGAGGCGGTCGAATGGCCGCTGAAGTACCCGGACCTTTACAAGGCGATAGGCTACCTTATGCCGAAGGGCATCCTGCTTTACGGTCCCTCCGGTACGGGTAAGACACTGCTAGCCAAGGCGGTTGCTACTGAGAGTGAAGCGAACTTCATCAGCGTTAGGGGCCCAGAGTTGCTCAGTAAGTGGGCGGGTGAATCGGAGAGGGGAGTGCGGGAGGTCTTTAGACGAGCAAGACAAGCTGCTCCATGCATAATCTTCTTCGACGAGATCGATTCGATCGCGCCGACGAGAGGGATGGGTGGAGGCAGCATGGTAACGGCGCGAGTCGTCAGTCAGCTTCTGACAGAACTCGACGGAATTCAGGCACTTCAGGGGGTCGTCGTACTAGCTGCAACCAATAGGATCGACATGGTCGACACAGCGCTTTTGAGGGCTGGACGTTTCGATAAGATAATCGGCACGCCTCTCCCAGATAAGAACGCGAGGGAACAGACCCTCCAGATACACATGAAGGGGAAGCCGATCTCAAAGGAGGTAGAGGTCGGACGTCTCGTTGAGATGACCGAGGGATTCAACGGAGCAGACTTGGTCGCACTTGTGAACACGGCAGTCTCCATAGTTCTGCAAGCCTACATCGCGAAGTATCCGAGGCCCGAGGACGCGAAGAAGCACCTGGATGAAGCGATCGTGACCGATGAGCACTTCCAGGAGGCGGCGAAGAAAGTTAGGTCCTCCAGGGAGAGCAACCCGATGGAGAGGGTCGCGGTGCCTTACTACAGGTAAGGCAGTAAGAGGCGTGCGGTAGAGTTGATTCGCTGTAGTAACTGTAGAAAAAAAGCGGTGGAGATGAGAACTGAAGGAAGCCCTGTCTTGGTTTGTACTGGCTGCAATAATTACACCAGCGAATGTACTTGTTCATCAAACTGAGTACGACACTAGTTCAAGGACAATCTTTCCCAGAGGAAGTACGTAGAACTTACGGCCTTCAAAGTACGCCAATCCAATGGCCGGCCGAAGAGAAGAGGTCGAGGGCAGAGACACCTGGAGACCCCTTGCCAGAAGAACCTTCCTGTCGAGAATGAGCCTGTTGTGAACGACAGGAAGGTGGAGAAAGCTGATTCGACACGGCCGGTGGCGGACGAGCTGGCGCAGACCGGCGTTCCCCAGGGGACCGTTGTCTTGGTCAAGGAACAGACTCTGGGCAGGGGATGACGCAGTTGAGAGGGGCGTTCACCAGAGGGCGGGCTTTGCATGTCCCTGGTTCCGAGGTGTCGAAGAGAAGAAGGTCATCGTCACTCAGATTGGTTGCGGGAAGGATCAGTACACCATGAGCCCTTTTTCCTCGAGCATCACGTGCAGGTTGTTCACGGCCCTGTAGACGTCGCCCTCCCTCTTCGCTCCAGTGCAGACGAGCTTCCCAGAGGCGAAGACGAGTATCACGGTCTTGGGGTCTGCCATCCTGTGGATCAAACCGGGGAACTGCTCAGGCTCGTACATCGATTTTGGTAACTGTCTAGCCGCTTCCTCTAGGTGAATCTTCCCCCCAAGGTTCACCGATGCCACCATGTTCTGTATCACTATCTCTCGCCTCGTTCTTGATGGGGATGCCCCCTCTCTTCAACCTCCTGACGACCTCCTGCACGGCCTTTCTTGACTGCTCCTCCGATTTTGCACCCGTACAGACCATCTTCCCCGTGCTGAAGATTAGGGTAGCCGTCTTTGGGCTCTTCAGTCTGAAGACCAGTCCAGGGAATCGGTCGGGATGATACTCTACGTCGACAAAGTTCTTGGCTATCAGGTTGAGGTCGACCCTCTGATTTATTGAGGCGGAAGCGACAACGTTCTCGATGCATACTATTGCCTTCGTTTGGGGCATTACGGGGGCGTAAAGATTCGACAGACATATATAGGAAATAAAAGGGACTGGGAATCGTCCAGATAACGTCGGGTCATGCAGGCCTTGATCGGTATATGAGGCGCGTCTCAAATAATCCTCGAACCCCGAAGAGTCATCAGAGCCCCGTCCTGCTCTGACCTAGAGATTGCTTCATCCATTATGCCGTCTTACTAGACCTTCATGCTTCTTACAGGCTGAAACACTCTCAGATGCTGAGGACTCGATGCTCACAGAGAAATACCTGACACAGCCACAGTCGAAATAGTATAGATGAGACCTTCCTACTATCTCATCCCTATCGACCTTCTGACCAGCTAGAAGAAGCTGGGCGTGGAGATAATTAGCGTCTCCTTTTCTAGCTTTCCTGGCTAGCACAAGTTTCCTATCTCTCAGCCACGTCACTCTTCATCTTCCTCCTTCATCAACCTCATTTTCTTTTCGTGACGAGAAGTCTGTTCCCCTTAAGAGTATGGCTACCTCGACCAAGAAGAATCAGGAGGATCGCTGAGCTGGATAATTGCAATAGAGGAAAATGGCGTTTCGTCATCTTCGTCGCGGGAGCTAAAGCGGGAGAGCACTTTGAAAATCAAGGTGGCTAAGGTCGGCAGCTGGTTCGACAATGCCCAAAGCAGTCTCTCGAAGTCCAGAAAGAAAGCGAGAAAAGGAAGGCTGAACTGACTAGCATCGAAATCAGATGTGGAATACATGAGCTATCGCTCCGCTGCAACAGGGGAGCACCTAACTTCAAAGGGTTACCTCGATTACATCGATCATAGACTGGGTTTTTCGAGAGGAACCATCTACGACCTCTGTCTGGCAGCCGTAAGGTCGAAGACCGAGTCTAAGCCGGGGGTCAAGGTGACATATCGAGGAGAGACCGAACGCCAAGTACGTATGGCCCCTCGTCACTCCGTTCAGGTGCGCAAAGCCATATTCTTGATAGAGTTCAAGACGACCCAGGCGGGAAAGCAGATCGACCGCGTGATTCAGGTACATCTAGAGATATAGCGGATTCCACTAATTTCTGACCCGAGCATGCTTCGGAATCGCGAGCAGTCCTCGCTGTACAGCGTACTTGCTACGCTTAGGATGTCTTTCGGAAACGCTGTCCGTCATTCAGCGGGTAGTTTTGCGACCCATATCTGAAAGATATAACTATGGCGCTACGATTCCACTTCTGAAGTTGTCCGATTACGCGTCAGAAGAAGAGAAACTGAGGAAGCTATACGACCAAGCGCGTGTACAGGGAAATAAGAAGAAGAAAAAGGAATACAAGGAAAAGATCGCCGAACTACACCGACTCCGCAAGTCCGTTCAGCGAGAGAGTAATAGATCGAAAAGCTAGGGGATTCGAACCTTCTAGTCATACTAAACTATGGGTCACCTATCTGATCGGTCAACCCCAGTTCTTGAATACGCTCAGCGGCTTTGGCCGCCCGACCCTTGTGCAGCTCGATTCCGACTGCCCCTTTCACGCCAAACCCGGCAACTGCAACGACGCAGAGCTGACCTCGCCCGCATCCAAGGTCATAGAGACGTCTCCCTTGGATGCCTGTGTGAGATGGAGTATTTTCCGGATATGTCTGTTGCTCTGGCAGTCTTCGGGACCTAGTCGGTTCATTAGTCGCTCTCACTGAGAGACATCCATGCAAAGTCTCATTGTTTCGATCCCCGAAATGAACCCAGGGATTCGAAGGACCGGAATTCAGCCACTCGTAGGCTCGGATAGAGAGCATATCGGGCTGTCATTCAGGCACGCGCAGGAAGTGCTGGTTTGGAAGAGACCGTGCGCGAGAGGTTTGAGAATCTCAGGACCGTCGCTCTTGCTAGCCTAGGGTTCAAAGGCGAAGTCTGGTTGGTCGAGGTCGATCCGTCTGATAATCGGTCGAGATTAGGACCGACAGACGCGATCACACGGTCCAATGATGACGCTTCGTACCACGAGATACACGTCCTTAGAGACAGCTACGCAACCAACGGAACAATTCTCCACGAGTTCTGCTCGGATTTTCTAGTCGATCGACGCTATTATCTTGCCGTTTGACTTGTCCATGATATTGATCTGTTGGGGGTGCTTCATGAAGACCACCTTGCCCAGACAAGCTATCAGCTCCAGGCCCTTGTTGCCGTCCAAGTCCTCGGAAGTGCCTGAAGCAACCATGTCCCTGAATGCGCCTCTGGTCTTTGGTATGCCGACGGCCTTGATGTATTTGGCTACCGTCTGACCGTTGTAGAATTCGGACCTGGTATCCTGTTCTTCTTTCTCGTTTGTCATGCTGTCTTTCGTCGGACAGCTGCATACTAAAGGGACGCATTGCCCATACCCCAAATGAAAAAGGGGAGACGGAGTGATCCTCCGTCCCTTGCGGGGAACGAGTTCTAACTCGTACCCTGAGAAGCCGTGCCTACTATCGTGGCGTTGGCGAATCTCGGGCCCACTTGGGTGATCTTGATTCGCGCCTTCTCTCCTTGTTTTCCGCCCGCGACAAAGATCACGAAGCCGTCGATCTTGGCCACTCCGTCGCCCCTTCTGCTCGTCTCGGCAATGGTGACGTCGTACTCCTTGCCAACCTCTACTGGCGTGGGTTTTTCCGACCTAAAGCCTCCGCCTGAACTAGATCGCCCGTAACCGCCTCCGCGTCCGTAACTCGTTATTTCATCTCCCAGTGCTTGGACGACACTGACCTTCCAAGCAATCGCATGCTATAAAAGAAGTGGCTTGCTGGCATGCCGATTCGCAGAGAAAAGGCAAACGCGGAATAGCGTGTCGTTCCTCACACGTTTTGACCCCTTGGTCCAGGCCGGACAAGAACCGACAACGAAGACCTGGGCACTTGGCAATTGCCTTCAACTCATAGGGAAAACGGGCACTCGTAGCTTATATATCAGATGAACCATTTCGTATTCTGAGACCTAAAAGTCTCAGATTTGTGATGCAAAATGTCCCATAACACGAGTCTTTCGAGGCTGCTGAAATCAGAGAGGATACTGGATAGATGCCCCAAGTGCGGAAAGAGGCTAATGGTAACTGACAGCCCCAGAGGGGAGCTCTTTTGCGGTAGTTGCGGCTTCGTAATGAAGGAGAAGATCGTGGAGGCGGGTCCGGAATGGAGGTCTTTCTCTAGCGAAGAAGACGGCAACAGAAGCAGGACCGGAAGCCCCACCTCCATAGCAAAGCATGACATGGGGCTTGCCACGGTAATAGGAGACGTGAACAGGGACGCGTCAGGGAAGTCGTTGTCTGGTTCCATGAAATCCACGGTCGAGAGGCTGAGGACCTGGGACCGGAGAAGCCAGGTGCACGAGTCAGCGGACAGGAACCTGAGGCAGGCGTTCAGCGAGCTGCGAAGGTTGTCAGACAAGCTCGCTGTATCGGAGGCGGTCACGGAGAAGGCCGCCTACTTCTACAGGAAGGCCCTCGAGAGGGGTCTTGTGAGAGGGAGGTCCATCACGTCCATCATGGCGGCATCGCTCTACGCCGCCTGCAGGGACATGGAAGTTCCAAGAACTTTGAAAGATGTGGCAGCGGTGAGCAACGTCAAGAGGAAGGACCTTGCGAGGTCCTACAGGCTCTTGCTCAAGGAGATGGACATCAAGATGCCAGTGGCAGATCCATCGAAGTGCGTAACCAAGATAGCGTCCAGGGCAGGACTGTCAGAGAAAACACAGAGAAGGGCACGGGAGATACTGGCCAGGGCCAAGCAGATGAGGATAACGGCTGGCAAGGACCCGATGGGATTTGCGGCTTCGGCGCTATACGTCGCCTGCGCGTTGGAAGGCGAAGATAAGACGCAGAAGGACATTGCTGAAGCCGCCGGGGTGACCGAAGTGACCATAAGAAACAGGTACAAGGGTCTCAGGTCAGCTCTCGGCATTTGAGTTTCAGCTTCGAGAAGCCACTCTCAAAGGGTAACCATTCACGATTTTCATGTGAGACGCACGTATGAGGATGGGTCCAGAGGACCTTTCTCGGCAAATCTTGGATGTTTGAGACTCGCCCCGCCTGACGGCCTGAGGGGTCGGTCCGGTTCACATAACGTACAGGTATATCGGATGAGGCTTCCTCCAGCCCGCGGGCGTGACCTCTATCTCACGCACAGGCCTCCAACCGGGAATCGGGTAGTCGAAGTTTACGATTCTGACGCCCGGCCTCAGTTCTTTCAAGAACTTGGGCGCCATCAAGTTAAGAGTATAGCTCGAAAGATACATGGCAAGGACGTCGGCCTTTCTCAAACTTACCCTCTTGAAGTTGCGACATGATATCTTGACTTGACGGGACAGTCCCATCTCCCTCACCTTTCTGCGGCACTCTGTCACGAGGCGTCTCCGAATCTCCACCCCAACCACCCTGGCATGGAAGTCTCTAGCCGCTGTTATCACCATCCTGCCGTCGCCCGAGCCGAGGTCGAACAGCGTCTCGTTTGGTTTTACGGAAGCCAAGGTGAGCATCTTCGGTATGATGTCTTCCGGAGTCGAGATGTATGGTTCGGTGTAGTTCATTCATGCCAAGCGGCTTCTCGCCTTAGATAAGCATCGAGGTGGCAGGGGCAGCGCCGACTATTGTAGCGGCGACCCAGTTCCCAACTACTGGTTTGGGAGGGTACGGTGACTCGAGTATATCCCTAAGTATGCGGTCAAGAAGCGGCCCACGAAGAATAATGCCGCAGTACGCCCGAATCAAGCTCACGAGCGCCAACCTACCCGAGCTTGACAGAGTTGCAAAGGAGATCAGGGAAATCGCCGACAAGACGGGCGTCAGGGCAAAGGGTCCGCAACCTCTTCCGACTAAGAGGCTCAAGGTCACCACCCGCAAGGCACCGACGGGAGAGGGTAGCCACACCTTCGACCACTGGCAGCTGAGGATTCACAGAAGGATCCTTGACATCGAACCGGACAGCAGGACGTTGAGGCAAATCACGAAATTGGAGATTCCCGAGGACGTTGTGATAGAAGTCATTCTGACTACCTAGGTCGGAGGGAGCCGCTCCATCCGGGCCGATTCCATGCGTGTCGCGCTACTTGCTCATTTGGGGGACCAAGAACCCATCCCAAAGTTGACCCAATCCGTACTGAGCAGCCCGACCTTTCGCTGAAATAAACCCGAAGGGGATCTATCCTAGCCGGGCTATTCCTAAAAAGGTTCGAATCCCACCCCCGCACTACAAGAGACGTTCACAAATACCTCCATCATCGCTGGCGTGAGGGATGACGGGCATACTACGTGGGACCCAGGCTGGCGAGACGTTCACGTTCCCTGAACCGCTGAAGAAAGGAGTGATTGTCTCCAGGCCGAACAGGTTCATCATGATGGTTCAGAGCGATAGCAATACGATTAGGTGTCATTGTCCGACGACCGGCAGGCTGGGCGACGTCTCTCTTTCCGGGCTCCACTGCCTCTTCTCTGATGCGCGCTCGAAAGGAAGGAAGACGGCCCATACGGTCGAGGCCATCTCCATCGAGCCGCCAGGGAGGGCGAGGTCCTGGGTCGGCATCAACCAGACTGCGGTAAACAGGTACGTCGAGTTCTTCATCGAGAACGGCCAGCTTCCCAGGATGGCGAGTGGCGTCCTGAAGAGAGAGGTGAGGCTGGGAGGCTCTCGTATCGACTTTCTTGTCGGGGACACCTACGTGGAGGTGAAGACCCCCCTGATGACCCTCCCCACGCCTAAGAGCGTCGAGAGAGTCAGGCACGGCAGGTTCGACTCCTTTGACAGGATGATTCGGCACATGACAGAGCTGCGTGAGTCGCTGTCTGCCGGAAGAAGAGCGGTGTTGGCCATGTGCTATCTTTACGACGCGAAGCCCTTCAGACCCCCCGCGCTTGACAGGACCAATTCGAGGATTCTCGACGCTGCCCGTCTGGCGGAGGAAAGTGGGGTGGAAACCTGGCAGGTGAACATGAAGGTGGATAGGAAAGGCGTCAGAGTGATTCGTTACTTCAGGAACGAGATCTTCGTAGGTCCTGTAGCCGTGTAGTTGTCGTTCCTTCTCATTCCACCCCACAACGGCTTTATCATCCGGTTTTCACTTGACTGAAAGGAAGCCTTGTCCCAGAGCGAGCGGAGACTCGCCGCGATAATGTTCACGGACATCGTTGGATACACTTCCCTCTCCCAAAGGAACGAGGCCCTGGCGATGGAGCTGTTGGAGGATCATCGGAGGCTTGTCAGGCCATTCTTCGCGAAGCACAACGGTAGGGAGGTCAAGACGATAGGGGACGCATTCCTAGTGGAGTTTGCGAGCGCTCTTGAAGCTGTCCGATGCGCCTTCGACGTCCAGCGGTCAATGCACGAGAACAATCTCGGCCTCTTATAGTGGCGACGTCGCCCATCAGTCGAGCTCGACCAGCGCGCCCCCGTACTGGATGCTGAAGAGAAATCAAACCTACCAGGAGCTAGGTTCCTGGGCGCACCCATGGGGAGAGGAGAATCCCAAGCATATGGATAGGGACGCTCCCGATAGGGGTGAAGAAGGAATATGAGGAGAATCCTCGAATAGTTGGGTACCGGCCTCTTCAGGGAGCGAGAGCGCGCGCGAGGCTGCTCTCCGTTATCAGACCGATGATACTGCCGTCCGTCCGAAAAGGATCTGTGTTCCATGTCGGCTGAACCCTGCCATTCTGAGGGCCCCAATTATCCTTGAGCCCCGTGGGATCCAGACCATTCGCCTTGCAGTCTCCGCGGCTTCCTTCAATCCTAAGACGTGCCTGGCGAGTTTCACAGGTTCGTCTCCCGTGCCGGTAAGAAAGCCGACCTGCCTCCAGGTCCTGTCCCTCATTCCATCCAGAATGGCGATGCCAACTGATTCGCCTAAAGTCCAGACCGCCCCCTCGCGGACCAACTTCTCGATGATAGAGGGGCTGAGAGACGTTGCTTCGTAGGAGTCCCAGTAGACGCCCGAACCGAGCCTGAACTCTCTCGACCCCATTATCAGTCTCGTGACCCGCGAAAGCTCGGTCATTTCCGCATGCCTCACGCCTTCCTGGGGCGCGAATTTGGCTCTCTCCCCGGGCTCGTAGACGTTGACTCTTGACAATTCCTTGAAGTTCATCCTGGCAATCTGCCTGTGCGCTGTCCTGTTCGTTGACCTGCTGTCTAAACGGAAGACCTTCACCCCCCGGTCCATAGCGAAGCGCATCGCGCTGCTCCCCAGCATCGTAGCGAGCCCGCGGCCTCTGAAACCGGGATGGACCCTGGCGCCTTCGAGCCAGGCGGACCCGTCTTCGAGGAACTTGACCCTGCTCATGCCTACTGGGACACCATCCGCCTCTACTACGAATACCCTTCCTTCTTTATCCTCGAGCCATTCATCCCATGCTTGGGGGATGTAATCATGCCCTCCCCAGTTATCTTTGATGAAGCTCATCAGCGGGTCCTTGTCGGCAGGCCTCGCTGGCCTCACTCTTGCAGTCATCTGAGCCGGCTGACTCGCCCTGTCGTAATAACGCTTCGCAGGAGAAGAATCGATACCGCGCGCCCGGCGCCAGCGACCGCGTGGGGGAGCCAGGGTTCCAGATCTGTATGAGTTAGCGCGCGCTATTAAGCGACTCCCATTAAGCCCCAGACTTGAACACTAAACTGTCCTGGCATCGAGTTAGTCTAGGTGTGTCCACTTACCGGCTGGGGAGCGTATGGCTCCTCCAGATACTTCGCCTCTTCCTCCGAGATTTTCACGGCGACCGACCCGACCATCTCTTCAAGGTGTTGCGCATTCGACGTGCCGATGATGGGAGCTGTAACACCCCTGTATAGCAGCCAAGCAAGGGCGACCTGGTTGGGCGTGACCCCCTTCTTCTTCGCCACTTCCACCACTCTGTCTACGATTTGGTCGTTCTGGGGCCTTCCGACGTACCTGACGTGCCCGAACGAGCCCGGCGCGACCCTGGCATTGTCCTTCTCAGTGGTGGCAAGCTTCCCGTTCTCGAAGTACTTACCCGAGAGAAAGCCACCGGCCGTCGGGCTCCAGGGGATCAGCGCGATCCCTTCGGCCCTGCAGAGAGGTATCATCTCCCTCTCCTCTTCTCGGTAGAGCAGGTTGTACAAGTTCTGCATGCTGACGAACCCCGCGTATCCTTTCATGTCGCTCGTGTAGAGTGCCTTCGCAAACTGCCACGCCCACATGCTTGAGGCACCGATGTAGCGCACCTCGCCGTTCCTGACGAGGTCCGTCATGGCAGAGAGCGTCTCTTCTATGGGCGTGTCGTAGTCCCACCTGTGTATCTGGTAGAGGTCTATGTAGTTGGTCTTCAACCTGCGAAGAGACTCCTTCACCTGCCACATTATGTGCCTCCTCGACAAGCCCTTCTGGTTCACCCCCGGGCCCATCTCGCCTCGGACTTTCGTCGCTACGACCGCATCCTCGCGGGAGCCACTGAGAAACTCGCCGAGTATCTCCTCGGACCTTCCCTTCGAGTACACGTTTGCCGTGTCGAAGAAGTTGATTCCCAGGTCCCAAGCACGCTTGAGTACCTGCTTTGCCGCTTCCCCGTCGGCCATCCAGTCTGCCTCGCCTCCAAATGACATGCACCCGAGACATATTCGCGAGACCTTGAGGCCGGTCGGCCCCAACCTGACGTACTCCATGTACGAAGTCCGACGGATTCACCTAATGAGCGTTTACGGCCACTGTCGTGCGCGCCACGCCAAGTTATCTTTATCCAAGGCAAGAACACTGTGCATTGCGATGATCCGAGCTGTGTTATTCGACTACGGCGACACTCTCGTCGTGGCAAGGAAGCATGACGAAGAGATAATCCCCATGGCATTGAGGGAGTCGTTCAAGGCCTTCAAGAGGACCGGCCTTGACATCGGATACGAGAAGTTCGCCGAACACGACATTTGTGTCTTTGGAAATTACGCGAAACTCGAGAAGGCCCAGAAAAGGGACATCCCGGACCAGGTAAAGTATGATGAACTTGCAAGCCTTGTTCTTCCCTGGCTCGCCACGGCCAAGCGAAAGAAGACCTCCACCGAGGCCAACGCTGCCTTTTGGGGCGTTGTCGCGGGGTGCTACGTACTGCGGAAGGACGCAAGATCCTCGCTGATACAATTGAAGAAAATGGGGCTGCGCATGGGGGTCGTATCCAATCACCATAATGCAAGCGCGCTGAGGGCACACCTGAAAGCCCTCGGCATCTCTTCATGCTTCTCTGACGTTACGGCATCCTCGGAGCTGCGATACCGCAAGCCAGATCCTCGCATTTTCCGAAGGTCTGCTGCATTGCTCGGCGTGAGACCGAAGGAGGCTGTTTTCGTGGGCGATTCGCTTGCCCACGATATCGTCGGAGCCAGCGGGATTGGAATGCTGACTGTCATGGTGGTCAACTCTGGCACAGAGGCGGGTCCCAAGGGAGCACTATCGGCCGAGCCCGACTATACAGTCCGAGACCTCGGGGAGATTCCTGAAATTGTGGAGAGGTTGAACCGCCCTGCTCTCTAGTCGCCTGCGGGACACCAGACTTCGGCTGCGGCTCTGCCTGTGAGCGCTTGTCCTGCATAAGGTTTGGGAATCCCGACAGTCCTTCCAGTCGGAAGTCCCGGCGTCCGCGTTAGACTCTGAGTGTAGGGTTCGATTTCTGGAAATGGATTCGAACCCATTTGGGTGCAGCCATTAGCTGGGCCATTCCGCGCGCGGATGGCGCTTGGATGAGCCTATCTGATATGTTCGCTAGAGCAGATAGAGGCCGTAGTCCATCCGTATTCTGATGTCATTGGCTCCCTTCAGTGCGAGCACACGTTGGCGCGCCACTTCTCCCTGCTCGGACATCCTCGCTTCCAGCTCCTCATAGTCCTTGAACTTCTGCTGTGCCGTGAACCTTTCGCGGCGCCTGATTCCGAACGATTCGGCAGCCTTGGTGCTTCGGAGCACTTGCGTCTCTTCGGCCCCGTAGAATATCCACTTGGATTTGGGGAGATGGTCGATGACCACGATGTCTGGCGCCAGCGAGTGCGCGTGGTCGAGGGCCTTGCGAGGGTCTGGCATTTCGTGCAGGCAGAATTCGAAGTAGACCACGTCGCCCTTCGGGTTGACGGTCTCGAAGTTGTGGGGGACGAATTTGATTGGGATCCCCACCCACCTCGTCTTTGCCTCGCTTCGGAACCCTTCGAGGGATTCGGCGTCGGAGTCGACCGCTACCACTTTGCCGACCCCGCTGGCAGGCCCCAAGAGCTGGCCCCCGCCTGCTCCGACGTACAAGACGGACTTGCCTTTGAAATCGTAGAATTTGGTCAGGTTCGCTGTCAGCTTGTTCCGATTGACGACCATAAGAAGGCCGCGAATGTCAGGGGATATACGGCTAAGGGCAGGACGGGGCTTCGGACTAAGAGTGTGGGGTTCGACTTCGGGAAAGAGATTCGAGCCCATTTGGGCGCGAATCCTGGCCGAGCTAGCCCAAGGAAGCCTAGGATGAACTCTGTTTGCCTGGAGTGGCTAGATTCTAACTCACGTGCGCGCGCAACGATGAATCTTGCACAGCAGATTGCTTAAGAGTTAGGGTACTTCACATGTTCAATAGCCCTCCAATGAAGTGTAGCACCGTAATGACGTTTCTGTCTCAGATAGGAAACCGGGAGGAGTTTGAGCGCTTCATTCCTATTTCATCAGTTGATTTGGATTACCTATCCGTCAATGGATTCGTTTTGAGGACAACAAAGGAGGATCATGACAAGGGGGTTGATTCCGTCGACAGGCTATCTCAGCTAACTTCTCAAATGAACGCTGAAAAGGTCGAGGAGGAACAAGCAGCTGTGACCTTGCAGAAAGACGAGCGAAAGGAGCACTCGTTCCTATTCCCCTTCGAAGGAAAAGAGAAGAAGGAGGAGCTGGGTGAAAGGATTCAAAGTGAGACGGCCGTTGTTTCTAGGGAAGAATCCGAGCTAAGTGCAATCGAGACCAATGTCAATGAGCTCATCCAGACGAAGTCCATGATTGATCGAATGGTGCCATACGGTGGGGAGTGCCTGTCTCTTACCGACCTTGGAATCGTTATGCTGCACGACCTCAACGTCAGGAACTACAGAGTTGCCGATCAGGAGTTCCCTGACTTCCTTGCAGAGATCAAAGCAACCTACACTGAGCTGCGGTCCATAGCGGACAGGTCTACTTCCTACGCGGCCTTGCTCAAACCCAGAGTCCCAAACCTAGAAGACGAAGATCGCCCGGTCACCCATGATGAAAGTCAAGGGCCTCCTGCCGTCGAGGCTCCATCACTCCTGTGGAGCGTAGCGATAGGGTTAGCCAAGCTCCAGGGTGATACCAATCAAATAGGAGAGAGGTTCATTCAAGCCCTCAACGTTCTGCAGAATCTCAACTCCACAACTCCTAACAAGCTAATGGCAGCCGAGATCATGACTGCGGCCAGCAATCAGGATCTTCAAAGCCTCGAATCAACTCTGAAGAACCTAGACCAGCAACTGAGAGGTCAGCATGTTCCCAAGGAGCTATCGGCTGGTGTCGCTGCGACAATCTTGGCAGGAAGGAGATACGATGGAACATATCCGACGGATAGGTTTGTCCAGTTCAAGAAGCTAACTCAATCGCATGAGGCCGCTGCAATATTGGCGGTAATGACCCTCTCTTATGAGGATTTGAGTGCCAAGTTCCAGTTGTTCAAGTCCAAGTTTACTGCTTGGGGGTACATGGCATCGGAGGACACCGAGATTGCTTCGGCTTTCCTAGCGATTGGAGAACTGAATGCATACGAAGTGGACGAAAAGTTGCAGTACATAGTGGAACAGCTGAGGAACTACCTAGAGTATCCGTTGGTAGCGGCGGCAATACTTGCCTCCATACCCGTCTTCGAGTCCCATGAGGTCCTCGATCTGATGGAAAAGGCTGTCACCCTGCTCTTTGCATATGCCAGAGGACTCGAACGGTCCGAATTGGTTGCTTTGGCAGTAAGAATGATCCATGGAGTGCGGAACGAGATAGTAAAGGAGATTGATTCTACGGCCAAGATTGCAGCGACTCCGGTGCAATTCACGTACGCATCACATCCGGGCCTCTTTGCCTGGTATTATCCAGTGATTGTAGCTCATTCATCCTACCATGCAACATTCAGCGGGATGGGAGGCTTCCATCCAGCTCACAGTCATGGGATTGGTGGATTCGCAGGTTGAAAGTTGAACGATTGACCAAAGTCTTTGGCGTCATGCTGTTCTCATCCCTGCTTGCAATTGCAGTCGCGGCGAATTCCCATCCGGTTTCGGCATATACGCCGCAGAAAGGCGACTACTTCAATTACTCTGAGACGATCACTGTAAACAACGGCCAGGGCTCTTACACAGGGTACACGGATCAAACCCAGGTGAGCGGAATGGAGCAGTTGAATTCTGTCAATGGAAGCACTGTGTCAGCCTCGTATAGTTTCTCCTACCAATACAGCAACAACCAAGGGAACTCTACCTCGTATTCGTCTTCGGGCAAGTACACATGGTCGCCAAGTAGCTTCACGTATGTGAATGGAACTGACGACCGGGTAGGCTACTCCAAGCCGACTTACGTCTGGTTTGCCATGAACCCCACCCTTCCGGTCGGTGCTACATTCTATGCTCTGAACACTCAATTCACGGTGCTGTCGAAGAATTACAGCCTGCAACTGCCTACAGAAGGGAACGAGTACGTTCAAACGATTCAAACCGAAGGAACGGGTCAATATCACCGGAGCGACTCATACGGCGTCTTCACGGCGTCGTATACCTGGCGCGGATACTTCGATCCAACTACCGGGTATGTCGTTGGCTACAACTACGTGGAGCAGGACAGCGGCCAATATCAGGGGCAAGCCGGGAGTTTCACATACACCGACGACCTCTACGTAACTTCAACCAGCTACAATTTGGCGCTGGCAAGTGCCTCCACTAGTTCAACAGCGAACGCAGGGTCCGAGGGATCGACTCCGTATCTTGGCTATTCTGCAGTGTTGCTGGTGGTCGTGGTCGTTGTTGCAGTGGCGGTCTATGCTGCGACTCGAAGAAGAGGCAAAGACGAGTCTCTTCCAAAGCACCCACAGCACGCGCCTCCGCCTTCAACGCCGTGGGAATCCAAGATTGATTTGGGCTCAAAGCCCTCTGAACAGGTCGTGATAAGAGAGGTCGCCAAGGTGAATTGCAAGTACTGCGGAACCCTAATTCCATCTACGGCTGATACGTGCCCGTATTGTGGAGGGCCCAGGCAATGACACTCGAATATGGGCGAAAGAAGCTTTGACAGTGGAGATCGCTAGATCAGTTCCCATCAAGCTCAGGGGGATCCCAATCACTCTCAATGCGTACGATGGAGCCGGGACGATAACTAACAAGTACTTCAGAAGTTTCCAAATGCCAGAGCTCGGGAGGGTATACTTGCCTGATAGCGTGAAGCCCTTCACAGACACGGACCCAATAGCAACCAAGGAGCTCCTGATCGATGACAACAGGAGCGCTGTCAGCAGAGAACCATACATGGCCATTGATGGCACCGACTTCTACTTCTCCGTCAAGGGAATAGGATCAACAACCAGCCCGTTCAGTCGTCAGCTTCTCGGGAAGGAGGAGATCAGCAGCCTTCTCAAGAGCAGTACCATGAGGGAGAAGATCATGAACGCCAAAGAGAAGGAAATGAAGTTTCCGAGGTATCTCACCGGGGAGCTGTGGTCAAGGGGATGTCCCTACGGATCCCAAGGGCTCGAATTCGCAGCCATCGCAATGAAAGCTGCAGAAATGTCGGATGCCAGCACCACATCAATTCATGGGTTCAGGATTGCCCCTTTGGTGAACATCATCAAGTTGCCCAAGGCTCTCCAAGAGAAGGTTACCCAGGTGTACTGGTACAGGAGGTTCAAACAAGAGATGGTTCAGGAAGCGAGGTTAATCCCATCTAATATCAGAATCTACTTCCACTCGGATTGGACCATTGGCGACGACACCGGGGAGCTCTTCGACTTCTTCCACATCGACGGCAATGACAAGGCAATGGATTTTCTGAAGAACTTCGTCAAGAGCGGGATTGCAATTCTTACCCTGTTCGTAAGGTCCATGAGCGACAATAGCAACGGCACATACAGTGGGCTGGACTTCTACGATGTCTGGCTCGATAAGGACGCAGTATTGGCCCCTGATGGCACCATCTTCTGGGCAGATCTAGAAGGACTCCAAGCCATAACGATTGGAGGGAAGGACCGGGCCGACCTCGAGTTCAACATCGAGGAGAACATGGAGCATCAGATCTACAGATCCCTATACGAATTCATGTACGCATACGAACAGATAGAAAGAGAGCGAGTCAAACGGTTCGGTTACGCAACCGACCGCAAGATCCAGTTCGAATACCTCCTCGTGGATGCCTTGAAAGATGACGAGGTTGTCGAACTTCATCGCAGCGCCGATAGCCTCGAATTGGTCATTGGCAACATCCTTGGAGAAGAGAAACTGACCAAGAATTTCACGATCTTGGATTTGTGATCATGATGCACACTCTGTACCTTGGACAGACGCTTAAGTGGAAAAAGGAGCAAGTGGCAAGAAGCTCATGATCAATATTGTCCAGGTATCTGACACAAAGACCATTGACAAGCAACTCAGTGGTCTACCGGACGGGTTATCGTTCTTCGTCCCACTCCTCCGTCACGAGGTCAAAGAAGCTCTTGAAGCGGGTGGCGAAGTTTTCATCTCCCAGAGCTCAGAGGGAGAGAAGAACGGCCTGTTCATTTATGATAACTACGAGGCAACAGGAACCATCTTCACAAAATCCAGGGAGGCATTCGACCGCTTCTATGAGCTGAAGCCCTCCAGTTACATCTTCTCGGAGCTTGACGTGGCAGAGCATCCCAAAGAAGCTTGGAATATCTGGCAGCTAGACGTTGACAAGGCCCCTTCCGACCACAGATTCAAGCATCATGTTAGCATCGACGATAATGCCAAGGAGATAGAACGCTTCATGGCCATTGCACAGCCCGAGACAAACAGGCAATGGGTCAGCGTTGCCCTCAAGAACGAAGACAAATGCTTCGTCGTCAAGATATCAAACAGAATCGTGGCCATAGCGTGGATGACCATTGTCGGAGGGATAGCAAGGTCACACGGCCTCTACGTTGAACCGAAGTTCAGAAGAATGGGAATGATGAAAGACAATTTCCAAGCTAGGCTCATCTATTTGAAGTCAAGGCACGTCCACACTCTGATCAACGAGATTGCCGAGTCTAATGTAGCGTCCTCTAGCCTTGCCAAGAAGATAGGGGAGAAAATCGTCGGCAAGCTATTCCTCTATACCAGCCCTGATTCAAACGTACCATCATAATGGCCGAGACCTCCCGATGTCCACGCGCCTTGGCCGGGCCTTGTCATCCCATGTAGGCGCCCCAACATAGGAGCGAAATGCGGGGATGGCGGGCCTAGTGGCGTCCGTCACGATTTCGTGTGTAGGGTCGCTGTGCTGGACGACAGGCTCGGAGCGAGGATCTACGAACTCTATCGCTTCTTTGTGCTTCTGGCAGACATTGAAGCCTTTACGCTGACCTTTGCCAGGATCTTAGATAGTATGGCTTCTTGCTTTGCCCTGCTTCTAGCTGCATCCCTAGCGATGTTGTTCTTCAATGCAGCCAACTCGTTTCGAAGAGTAGCGACTTCCTTCTCTAATCTCTTGGTACTCGCATCGTGACTCTTGCTGAGGTTTCCGACATCCTTTGAGCGTGTGTGGACTGCCAGCTCATTTCGAAGCGAAGCAACCTGCTTTTCCAACCTCTTGGTACTTCCCTCGTGGCTCCTCCGGAAGTTTTCGACATCCTTTGAGAGTGAATGGATGTTTTCTCTCAGTATCCTGAGCTGGGTACGCCTTCCTTCGACCTGAAGCCCCGCTTGTGTGGCCACTTCAGCCTCTGGTTCCTGAGCCGCCGCTTCACCCGTCTGCATGGGTGGCATGGCTTCCCCGGTGCTCTCTTCCTCGGTACTTCCGCTGCCGCCTGTTTCTGAGGTCAAATCATCTCATGAAAGACCCTGGTTTCTAATTAACATTTGTTTCATCTTGTGATGAATCTGGAAACCTCTCCTTCATCATTTGCTTGAATGCCCGCTTGTCGTAACGGTACTCTCTGTCGGAGTCCAGCTCACGATAAAGCTCTCCAGCTGTGGCTTTCCTGAAGAGCACCTTCGAAATCCAAAGCGGAACATCCTTCGTCTTCCTGAATGGCACCTTCATGAGGTAGAAGGGATAGTCGGCCGCCTCGGGCAGCACTCCGACGAATGGGAGGAAGAGGGTGACGATCCTGCAACCGGTGCTCACTTTCCTCTCGAAATACGAGATGTCCTCTTCGACCTCGCCGAGGCCAGAGTACACGATTGTTGCGTCGTGCAAGTCGGACTCCATGAAGTCCTCGTTCCTGATTTCGATCCGACGGGCCAGGCCAAGCTCTTGGACACGCCTCGCTGCTTTGGCCGCCCGCCCCCTGTGCATCTCTATTCCTACAGCCCTTTTCACACCGAACTCGGCTACGGCAACAACGCAGAGCTGTCCCTTCCCGCATCCCAGGTCGTAGAAGATGTCCTTGGAGGAGGCAAGTGCGAGTTGAAGGATCTTCCGGATGTGCCTGTTGCTCTGGTAGTCTTCTGGACCCAGACGGTTCATTTCTCCCCCAACAGGGAGGCCTCAGGGCTATCAAATAAACGAAAACGTAGTCAATCGTAGCTTGCTGACAGAGATTGCGTTAGCCTAGAGAGTCTGCGAGAGTCTGCCGGGCTAACTCATTCCAAGCTTTGTTTGGCAAGAGAAGATTGATTCTGGCTGATTAGCGCGTATGCGCCTGCTGTTGAGTGGGCTTCGGCCCGAGTTCCTCCTTCACAATCCACCATTCACGCACCGCGTTGTACCTCCCTTCGGTCTCTCCGAGAAAGATTAAGTGGACGACTGGCACACTTTCTAAGGAGTCGAGGTCAGCTTGAAACCCATGAGAACTCCGTACCTGTATGCAGGAACAGTCCTCTTGGTCATACTCGTCCTCCTTCTAGCTTCCCTCCAGATCAAGTCTTCGACACTCCCAAGCGTGCAGTCGTCAAGCGGCTGGGCGATCAATGTGACCGATTTGGCAGAAGACTTCAACGCTCCCAACGGAACCGCCTTCTACATATTGACAGTGCAAGCGATGGGGTCGCCCAGCGGGGGCTTGGACCCTAGGTCCTTCTACTTGTACTCCAACACCTCGGCGAGTTATCAGGCCGTAGTAAACGCGAGCTTTCCCTCTGTGGATAACCTCCTCAGCCAACCGATATGGCTAAACGCCAATGGCCTTGGTTCAGGTCAAGTCGTCTTTCAGCTTCCGCTAAATCAGGCGCCATCTAGATTGCTCTACTCTTCGGGCACGGCCTCGCATGGAGGCGGCTCGCACTTCATCACCGCCGAGGACGAGTATCTTCCTGCCGCCTCCAGGTGGACGTCAGTTCTGATAACCGGACTGATTACGACGCTTCAGACTCCCAACGGAATCCCGCCGTCTATACCGCTCGATGGATGGATAGAGAACAGTTCGATAACGTACCGTGCCGGTGACAGAATAGTTCTGTGGCTCGACGTAGGTTGCGTCCCTCCTGTCGTTCTGTCAAGGAATGGTACCTTGGTATCAACCGTAGACACGTCGATAAACGTCATGTCTGTAACTGCCAACGCAGGGTTCGAAGTTGCGAGTGTAACCCCTCCTTTGCCTCAATCGTTCACGCAGTGTCTTGGAGGGGGTGGTTTTGGAGGGTTTTACAACGTGACCCTTGTGACTCCTTCATCCAACTATGTCGGCCCAATCGAACTTGGTGTTAACGTATCGTCGAAAGTGGAACCCTTCGAGGGTCCTGCTACCGTCAGAGTGAGCGGGACCATTACACTGACCGGGGAATGGGCTGGCGTTGATCTCAGGTCGATGGTCTGGAATGTCGCCGGGGAAAACGTGACAGCCGCAATCATCACAGGCACGGAGGGCGTCTACAGGTATTCGGTCACGCTACCGAACGGCGGCACTTACACTTACCAGGTCTTCTTCCAGAACGGTTACAGTGGCTGCGAGCCGGAGCCTCTTACTCTGTACTCCCGAACACCAGATATCTCTCTCAACATCGCCTGCGGGCAGTAACGATGACACTCTCAGGCACACTTTAATCTGGCTTGACACGAAGGCAAGGCATGAACGATGTTCTGAAGATCATCCAAGAAAGACAATCCACCAGAGCCTCCTTCGACCCGCATCAGCCAGTCAACAGGGATGATCTGAAGCAGATCATAGAAGCGGCGCGATGGGCGCCTACCCCTCACAACATGCAGAACTTCGAAATCATCGTGGTCGATGATAGGGAGCTCTTGAGAAGGATAGGCAGCATCAGGTCGCGCGTCTCCGAATCATTCGTCCGAGAAAACTACCGCCAACTGTCCTTCTCTAGGAAGGAGTTGCTCCATAAACAAGTGGGAATCCTAGGCTCGTACTTTCCCCCTGCGTGGAGGGACCCCACGAGGTTTGACGAGATACTGAAGGAGGAGAGACGTTCGTCCTTGGACGACACGATGGGTGGCAGCCCTGCAGTCCTGATTGTCATCTACGATCCAAGGAAGAGGGCGCCCGCTTCCGAAGGGGATTTCCTGGGCATTCTGGGCCTCGGTTGCGTCATGGAGAATATGTGGCTCACTGCCCAAGCGCTGAAGATTGGCTTCCAGATAATGAGCGTCTTTAGCGGGGAGAGGGTCGAAAAGGAGGTAGAGCACGTCCTCAAGATTCCCGGACACATGAAGATCGCCTACGCAATCCGTCTCGGATATCCTGTCCATCCGTCAAACAGATACCTGAGGGTGCGCCGTGGCGTCGAAGGTATCGCCCATCACAATTGGTATGGAAGCAAGGGTCTCCGCTAGACAAGTCTTAAATCGCGACCGGAAGCATTCGTCCTTTCGGAGGCTCACGTGACATGACCGGAAGAGTCGTTGTGATTACAGGAGCGAGTAGCGGAATCGGAGGCGCCCTCGCAAAGCAGCTGGGTCAGCGCGGAGAGCTGCTTGCCCTGGGCGCCAGGCGAGAGCAGGAGCTGAAGAAGATCGCCTCACAAGCGGGAACTCGCGCCTTGACGGTCGTCACCGACGTTACCAAAAGGAATGACGTGGAGCACCTGAGGGATGTCGCCCTTGCTGAATTCGGCCACGTCGACGTGTGGGTGAACAATGCCGGGCGAGGAATAAACAGGCCCGTGTCAGACCTCACCGAGGAGGATGTCCGGAGCACCATTGACGTGGTGTTGATGTCGGTCTTGTACGGCATGCAGGCAATCCTGCCTCACTTCAAGGAGAGAGGCCGGGGCCACATCGTCAACGTCTCCTCGTTCTTGGGGCGAGTGCCAATCACCAGCCACCGCTCGATCTACAGCGCTGCGAAGAGCGCTGTCAACGTGCTCAGCTCCAACCTGCGGATGGAGCTCCACCCAAAGTACCCGCAGATCTTCGTGTCCGTAATCATGCCTGGGGTTGTTGACACTCCCTTCCACGATATCGCAGGACCCCCTCTGCCAGCGAGGGCCGGAGAATCGCTCTGGGGGAGTAGAATCGAATCAGCCGACGAGGTCGCAATAAAGATTGTCTCGTTGATTGACAACCCGGTGGCTGAACTCTACACCAACCCAGAAACCATCGGGCTAGTGGAAAGGTACTTCAGGGACGTGGGCGCCTTCGAAGAGAACTTGGCTAAACGACAGTCACGGACGGGTTGAGAACATCAGGCCAGAATTGAGCATTCACTAATATTGCATACACAGCGGCGAGCAGAGCGAGGATTAGGCGGCCTTCTGTGCTGCATGCGCGGCAGCTCCTCTCAGGGCGGAGTGGCGCCTGCTTACAGAGTCTCCTGCGGAAGGCGTTGTCGTCCATTCGTTATTGGTCAAGTCTACAGCCGAAATGGGCCCTGGGGCACATGAGCGCGTGCGTTGAAGATTCTAACAGAGCCCTCCTGGAGAACCTTTTAAATAGCAGTAGTATCGCGATATATCGCGTCAGACATGTTCCGCCAATCGTGGGGACACGCAAGGGGTTGGATGCATAGGGGCGATGCGAAAGTCCTAGTTCTTGACGAGCTGCAGAAGGGGCCCATGCACGGCTACGAGATTGCCAAAGGCATTTCCGAGACGTTCGGGGGTGTCTACGAGCCGAGCCCCGGAATGATCTACCCTACACTTCAGTATCTCGAAGATGTCGGATACGTGACAGCATCGCAGAAGAATGAAAAGAAGGTGTACATGATTACAAGGAGCGGAAAGGCCTTCCTGAAGGAGAGCGAAGTCACCGTCAAAAGAATACACAGGTTCTTCGAGCGGGCCGACGGAAAGATGGACGCAGTACGAAGCGGGATGGAACTCAGGAAGAGCATGATGCTGCGTCTCCCGGAAATGACGCCGAAACAGGCGAAGAAGGTTGCTGCTGTTCTGAAGGACGCGAAGTCCAAGATAGAAAGAATCGAGTGATGAAGACGACGGACATGATTTCCTGTACTAGGAGATAGAGACAATGGCCTCAAGCTCGATGGTCTTGGCCGGCAAGTCTTCTGCCAAGAGCATCGTCGTTGTGGAGAAGCTAAGCAAGACTTTCGGGCAACAGAAGGCTGTCGACGAAGTGAGCTTCGAAGTCAAGGAGGGAGAGATCTTCGGATTTCTCGGCCCCAACGGTGCTGGGAAGAGTACGACCATCAACATGCTCACGACCTTGATTCCCGTTACTTCTGGAAGGGCGGAAGTGTGTGGCTTCGACGTCGGCAAGCACCCAAACGAAGTGAGAAGAAACGTGGGAGTTGTGCCTCAGGACTATACGGCCGACGAAGACATGACTGGCTACCGGAACATAATTCTCTGTGCTGATCTCTATGGCATCCCTCGGAGCAATTCGAAGACCCACGCCGAAGAACTGCTTTCGCTTGTCGAACTCCAGGACGCCAAGGACAGGAAGGTCAGCACCTACTCCGGAGGGATGCGCAGGAGACTGGAGCTGGCGTGCGGCTTGATCAACTATCCGAAACTCCTCTTTCTTGACGAGCCGACCTTGGGATTGGACGTGCAGACGCGCGCCGCCGTCTGGAAATACATTCGTACGCTGAAGGAGGAGTACGGCATGACTCTTTTCGTGACCACACACTATCTTGAGGAAGCAGACTCTCTCTGCGACCGCATAGCGATCATCGACCACGGACACATAATCAAGATAGGAACTCCTCAGCTGCTGAAGGATGGCGTCGGGGGCGACGTGATCGTTGTGAGTGTCAGTGAGGGGCAGCCTGACATTTCAGCAGACATCGCTAGGATTGGTCTTGTGAAGGAAGTCAAGAAAACGGACAATGACTACCGGATAAAGACTGAGAAGGGGGAGGAGGCCTCGCCTCTGATAATGAGTCTAATTCAGTCGAGGGGGCTCCACGTTACGAAGATATCCTTGACGCGCCCGACTCTTGACGAAGCCTATCTGGAGCTGACTGGGCGCACGCTGAGGGAGGAAGAGACAAACAAGTGGTCGATGAGGAGCCAGCGGAGGACGATGCGGACTGCGCGGTCATAGAGCGAGCGAGAGTGTCAACTGGAGTTTGACCCAAGAAGGAGAATCGGCGGCCGGGAAGTCCGCGATCACGACTCAGATCCCTGAATCGCAGGAGCCTGTGACGCCTAAGCAGGGGAGGGCTGCCATGGTAGCCCCGAAGGCGAACAATAGCCCTATCCACGGCCTCTGGGCGCTGACCAACAGGGACCTCAGGAAGTGGTACACGAACCCGTACCAGCTGATAATTTCCTTGATTCAACCGGTGATATGGATGGGTCTCTTTGGGAAGGCACTGAACTTCAGCTCGTTCATCACCAGCAGCTTGGGGCCCAATGCGACGCCAACTGAGGTGGACGCCCTCATGAAACAATTCTTCGGGACCGCGAGCTACTTCTCGTACCTGGTGTGCGGCATGCTGATCTTCGTAGTCGTCTTCACTTCAGCCTTCAGCGGCATGTCCGTAGTGTGGGACAGGAGATTCGGTTTCATGAACAAGGCCCTGACCACCCCCGTGAGCAGGGGAACGATAGTGATGAGCAAGATCCTGCAGAGCGTGGGCAGGTCTCTCATCCAGGCCGTCGTCGTTCTTGCCATCGGGATTGCGCTCGGAATGGAGACCGGTAACATCACGCTGCTTGGAGTCGCCGGTTCATTCGTGGTAATCTTCCTCGTCGCGATGGGCCTTTCCGGGCTCTTCGTGATGCTCTCGCTCAGGTCGAGCGACTGGCAGACGCAGATGGCTATAATCAACCTGCTGAACCTGCCTCTGCTCTTCGCCAGCAACGCGCTCTTTCCTGTCAAGATAATGCCAGGCTGGCTCCAAGACGTGGTGAAAGTCAACCCGGTCAGCTACGCTATCGATGCCATTAGACAGCTGATGATAGGTGCCGTCGGGACGTACGCACTCTGGCTGGACTTTTCTGTGGTCTTCGGATTCGCAGCTTTCTTTTCAGCAGTCGGCATAGTCATGTCGTGGAGATTGCTGAAGAAATAGGGTGAACTGGTCTTCTACCGCGACCGCGAGTCCTCAGGTTTGCCCAAGACTGTGACGGTCTGGCGGCTAGAACTTCAGCGCGTCTTGGACTGACCGACCCTCGAATATGATCTTCTTCAGGCTCTCTGCCATCTTGAGGGGTTCCTTGTGCTGCCAGACGTTCCTTCCTACGGCGAGGCCGGTCGCGCCCGCGTCCATAACGCCCCTCACCTGCTGAAGGAAGGCTTCGTCCGTCGGAGCCTTCGGTCCGCCCGACATGAACACCTTCGTCCCCCCCGCTGACTTGACCGCCCAGGAGAACGAGGCGCTGTCACCAGTGTACTTGATCTTCACTGCGTCCGCGCCCAGCTCGAGGCCCGTCCTGGCCGCGTAGGCGACGACCTCCTTGGAAACGTCGTTCTGGACTCCAGCCCCCCTCGGATAGATCCAGGCAATGGCAGCGACACCCCGCCTGTGCGCCTCTTCCTGAATCCGGCCGAACTCTGACAGCATCTCTGCTTCGTAGCCCGACCCCAGGTAGATGGTGTACCCTACCCCCTTCGCGCCCAGCGACACCGCGTGCTCCACCGAGCACACCTGCCTCGAAATTGGTTCTCCCTGGGGGAGGCTCGTTTTTCCGTTGACTTTGACAATCAGGGGCACTCTACCGTCATAGAACCTTTCGGCCACGCCCTTCTGAAACACCACTCCGTTGAACCCTCCTTTCGCAGCCGTCTCCATTATGAATGCGGGGTCGACATTCCGGTCGTCGAAGTCCTTGGAGGGCCCGTGCTCCAGACCCTGGTCGTACGCCAGGAGCATTCCCTTCCCTCTCTTGAGGAAGGGCGTCATCCTGTCCTGCTTCATGGGTCGGGAGACCCTCCCACGATATTTAACGGTATTCAGATTTGATGTCCCGGGCACGGAGCCGACCACCACCAGCATGTCTAAATGAGACTGGGAGCCCAGGGACTCGAGAGATGAAGCTGGAGGAGTTCCTGAGATTCAACGCGCCGGAAGACCTTGCCCTGATCACGACCGCAATCGCAGAGGCCAGCATGACGGTCTGGGAAAACATACCGTTCAAGTCGGGCCTCCTCGCTGACGTCAACCCTTCGGGGGAGCGTCAGAAGGCGATCGACGTCTTCTCGAACGAGGTCTTCGCTGAGGCGCTGACAGGGACGAATTTGGTCGGGGAGGTGGCGTCTGAAGAGATGGCGGACGCCATCGAGGCGAAGGGGAAGCTCAGCGTCGCGATGGACCCGCTCGACGGCAGCTCCAACGTCGAGACGAACAACCCGGTGGGGAGCATCTTCGGATTCTACTCAAAGCGCCTGCCCTGCTCCGGGAGGAGCTTAGCCGGGGCGCTCTACGTAACCTACGGCAACACCGTCACCATCACCCTGTCCTTTGGCAAGGGCGTCCACAGGTTCGCCGCGGTGAGGAAGGGGCCCGAGATGTCCTTCGAGCTGCTTGGGCTCGACCTCAAGGTGCCAGCGAAACCGGAGGTCTACGGCATCGGAGGGTTCAGGAAGGACTGGATTCCCCAGGTCCGCGAGTTCGTCGACTCCTTCGAGTCCAGGGGCATGAGAATCCGTTATTGCGGGACCTTCGTGGGAGACTACAACCAGGTCCTGTCGAGGGGAGGAATCTTCGCATATCCGGAACAGGTCGGGAGGCCACAGGGGAAGCTGCGGGTGCTCTTCGAGACGGCCCCCATGGCTTACATCAACGAGCAGGCTGGAGGCTACGCGACCGACGGAAGGAGGAACATCCTCGACATCGAGCCGAGAAGCCTCTCAGAAACGTCGCCTGCGTACATAGGGAGTGCGCCGCTCCTGCACGAGCTGGAGCGGCTCGTCTCTTCGCCGGGATAGCTAACTAAGGGAAGATCCCGCGGGTCCGCATTACGTCGGCGACCCTTCCGACTCCGACTATCATGGCTCCCGTCCTCATCGAAGCCCCGTGCTTCGTGGCGGTCTCGTGGGTGTCCCTGAATGCCGCTGTGATCTTGGCTTCGAGCTTGGAGTTGACCTCTTCTTCGGTCCAGTAGAACCTGGCGAGGTTCTGGACCCACTCGAGGTAGCTGACGATCACGCCTCCGGAGTTGGCCAGGATGTCAGGCACTAGGAAGACGCCGTTCGCATCGAGGACCTTGTCCGCACTCGGGGTCGTGGGGCCGTTCGCGCATTCCACGATGACCTTGGCCTCTATGCCCTTTGCTACATCAGGGGTGATCGTGTTCTCGAGTGCCGAAGGACACAGGATGTCGACGTCCATCTTGAGCAGGTCCGTGTCGGAGATGGGCTGCGTGCCGGCCATTCCAACGACCGAGCTCGTCTTCATCTTGTGGGCGATCAGCTTGTTCGCGTCGATCCCACTCTTGCTCATCACCGCTCCTTTGGAGTCGCTCGCTGCCATCAGTTTCGAGCCGTAGCCCTGGAGCAGCTCGGCATAGTTGGCTCCAGCGTTCCCGAAACCCTCGACAGCGAAGGTGGCCTTCTTCAGGTCCATCTTCTTGACCCTCGCTGACTCCACGGTGCAGAAGACCGCTCCCCTGCCCGTCGCCTTGTCGCGACCGAGCGAACCGCCAATGGAGATTGGCTTGCCCGTGATGACCTCGGGGACCACATGCCCCTTCAGGGTACTGTAGGTGTCTACAATCCAAGCCATCACCTGTGCGTTGGTGTAGACGTCGGGCGCCGGCACGTCGCGGTAGGGACCGATGAAGTCCGCAATCGCAGCCGCGTACCTCCGCGTCATCCCTTCTAGCTCTGTCTGTGACATATGCTTGGGGTCGCAGATGATGCCTCCCTTCGCACCTCCGAAGGGGATGTCGGCGACGCTGCACTTCCAGGTCATCCACGCAGCGAGTGCCTTGACCTCGTCGAGGCTCACGTTGGGGTGGTACCTGATTCCTCCCTTGCAGGGACCCCTTGCGTCGTTGTACTGAACCCTGTAACCTGTGAATACGTGGGTCTTTCCGTCATCCATCCTCGTTGGGAGGGAGACAGTCAGTTCACGCTTGGGGTGGGCAAGCATCTGGTGGATCCCATCTTCAAGCTTCAGATACTCTGCAGCAATCCTCAGCTGCTCGAGAGAATTCTCAAACGCGTTTGGCTTCGCTTGGCTCATAAAAATCGCCCTTTTTGTATCGTATTTAGGCGTTGCGAGCTTTCTCACTTTAGAGAATGAGCAAGCTCCTCAATCTTCGACTCCCAGTCCCTCGCCTTGACGACGCTGCTTGAGACCAGGACCCCTTCAGCTCCCAGCTCGACCGCCCTCTTCACGTCTTCCCCGCTGACGATGCCGGCCCCGCATAGTATCTTGCCCCTGTACCCGGTGTCCCTCACCTTCGAAACGGTCCGGCTCACGAGCTCGGGCCTTGCCTTCGAGACGGCCACGCCTGAGCCTATCAGCTCCGGCGGCTCGACCGCAATGTAGTCTGGCTCCAGCCGGGCGAGAGTCGCTGCCTGCGAGGCTGTGCCTGCGCAGAGGCAGACCGCGAGTGAGAGTCCTCTGAGACGAGGCACCAGCCGCTTCAGCTCGATGAGAGGCCGGGAGGACTCGCTGTGGTTCAGAAGAGTTCCCTTTGCCCCTGCTGCTTTCACCGCTTCCGGGAGGAAGGCCCCCGTGGTCTTGTCACCCGTCTCGCTCCCAACCGTCTGGCTGAAGACCGGGATTGTCACTCTAGAGGCGAGGAGTGCGACCGTCGGGCCCGGTGGGGCGACGATGACCTCCGCGCCTGTCTTCAACGATGCCCGCTGCGCAGCCTTGGCAATCCGCAACGAGCCCTTCCCCAGCACCTCGGGATAGTTCTTCAGGTTGAGGATAATCGTCAAGTCGATGCCGCTACCACAGGGAGTCAGGTCTTAAAGTATGGTCTGGTTTCTCGTTCCAGGTACGGAGTCGGGGGTCTTCTCAGAACCCGTCCTCGTCCGAGTCCTCTTCCCATCCGTCCTCGTCCGAGTCTTCGTCGAAGTCTTCATCCAATTCCTGGTCCTCTTCGGACATTTTGACGGCCAGCGCGATTTCAATTAGTCTATTAACTGTTTCCCAAATGGTGGTATGTTGCACGACTTGACTTTGTAATCCAAGGATTTCGGGTCACGCACGCTTGTATCGATAGGGTGATCTTCTTCTCATGTCAGCAGGTAAGAGAGATTGGCACAGCTACAACGAGGCGTTGGTCAGGAGAGGCGAGCTGGAGCTCGACTCATCCGTGGTGGAGGAGTGGAAGAGGGAGCTGAAGAAGGCGAACGACGGCAAGGTGGGCGAGCCCTATCACTATCCAGAGTCGTACATCAGGCTCCTCGCGTTCGTCAGGCTCCTCTTCCACCAGCCCTACAGGCAGACCGAGGGGTTCGTGCACTTCCTCTCCAAGTTTGTTGAGGGACTGCAGGCCCCGGACTACTCCACCATAGACAGGAGAGTGAACAGGCTCCAGGTAGACCTTGATGAATCGCTGATCAAATCGAACAGCCCAGTCAGCATAGCTGTCGATTCATCCGGAGTCAAGGTCCACAACGCCGGGGACTGGATTAGACACGTCTGGAAGGTGAAGAAGGGGTACCTGAAGATACACTTCGCCGTGGACATCAGGACGGGGCAGGTCGCCTCGATGGACGTCTCGTCGGAGAAGGTGGGAGACGGGAAGCGATTGAAGAGGCTGGTGACCAAGGCTGAGGAGAGCGTCAGGGTGAAGAGGGTCCTCGCGGACGGAGCCTACGACTCGAAGGCGAACTTCAACTTCCTCGCCAGTGAGGGGATCAGGCCAGTGATCAGGGTCAGGAAGGGATCCGCGCCGAGGTGCAGGGGGAGCCGTGCGAGGAAGCTCGCCGTCGTCGAGCAGCAGACGTTCAAGCCGAAGGCGTGGAGCAGGATCCACAGGTTTGGGTACAGGTGGAGGGTCGAGGGTGCGTTCTCCGTCATAAAGAGGGTCTTCGGCGAGTACGTTTCAGCGAGGAAATTCGTTAACATGGCCAGGGAGATGGCGATGAAGGCGTACGTCTACAACGGGTTCATCAAGGCTATGGCGTGAGCAAGGAGAAATCGGGGGGTCGAAGCTTCACCAGTCTGATTCATGCAACACACCACCAAATGGGTTCTGACCCTATGACCTGAGCTAATGAGAAAGCGAATCAGGTCTGTGCCTATGAACAAAGATACGCTGTTCGTCGGGGTGGATGTCCATGAGAAAGAGTCCCAGCTGGCAATCTTCGAGCAAGGGGGCTCTTTGGTCGCTGAGAAGAGGCTGCCCACCAAGGAGTTGGAGGGATTCCTTTCCTCCCTCCCCGGAGAGAAGAAGGTGGCAATCGAGGCCACGGGGTTCGTGTATCCAGTCTATGACAGGCTCTCGTCTATAGGAGGCTGTAGCGTCACCGTCGCCAATCCGAACAGGCTGAAGCTGATCTCGGGCTCGAGCACGAAGAACGACAGGAACGACGCCAGAGTGCTGGGGGACCTGCTGAGGACGAACTATCTGCCCGTGGCCCATTTGCGCGGCTTGGAGGCCAGGGAGAAACTCTCCGTCGTGAACGACAGGGTGACCTACGGCTCGAGGAGGGGGGAGCTGAGGGGCACGATCAGGTGGCTCCTCAAGAGGAGGGGGATCGAGGTGGACGAGCCCTTCAGCGACGAGGGCAGGAAGAAGCTGAGAGGGCTTCGCCTGCAGGAGGTGGAGATCAGGCTGGACGAGCTGGCCATGGTCGAGTCGGTGGTGGAGATGCTCGACGGACAAATCCTCGCCATCGCCTCCACGGACAGGAGGGCCGCCCTCCTCGACACGCTGCCTGGCGTCGCCCCGTACACCGCGCTCTTCCTCGCGTGCGTGCTCGACGACGTGGGCCGGTTTCCAGACTCCAAGCATGCCTGCGCCTACCTGGGCCTCGTTCCGTGGCTGGACGAGAGCGCAGATACGACGCGCCTGGGGCACATCACGAAGAGGGGGGACAAGTGGCTCCGTAGGAACCTCGTGGAGTGTGCACGAGTCGCCGTAAGGAAGGACCCTCACCTGGGCGAGTTCTACACCAGGCTGAAGCACAAGAGGGGAGACAAGAGGGCCCTCATAGCTGTCGCGAGGAAGCTGGTGTCCTACGCGTACTGGATGCTCAAGAGGAACGTAACCTACGAGGGGCTGTCTCCTTGGAAGTTAACGTGGGGCGACAATCCCCGGGGTTCTGAATAAGGGCGCACCTCGTAGGGGCGAAGAAGGGAAATGGGGCAAACAAATCCCCGAATGGTTGGCTGCCAGCCTCTTGGGAGAAGTGAGTGAGACAGGACCAGACAGGATTATAGAAGGCCATGGTTGTTAACTTTACTGGCCATCAGAGGTTTCCCCCGATTTCCTCCGCCAGAGGGGCAGGGTCGAGAATTCCTGAATCAATCCTTTCAGGCGCGGAAACCTTGCATGAACGCCTCTACGGGGTTTAGAATGAGGTACCCAGTGCTTCCGAGTTTACGGAAGGTCTCCCTTTCGGGCATCTCTGTTCTGGTTGAGACCACACTTGGGTGGTGACCCGGTCACTCTCCCACATATAAATAATATGGTCACGAGCGTGTTCCCGGTCCTCAGCGCCAGTCAATCAGAATCCAAACGCCTTTCGAAGTCTATTAAGCCTCTTCGCGAATCGGGCACGCGAGAATTGGTTCAGGCCATCGCCCGCTTTGACAGAGACTCGATAGATCGCGCCAAGTCGGTGGTCCTTCACGGAGGATTGATAGTCTACCCCACCGACACCGTCTACGGGCTCGGCTGCGACCCCACCAGCGAGGACGCTCTTCGGCGCCTCTCGGAGGCCAAGAAGCGGAGTCAGAGGCCAATTCCTGTCCTCTGTTCCTCGGACCGTGCTGCGATGGAGCTGGTAGAGATGAACCAAAGGGCCCTAGAGCTTGCTAGGCGGTTCTGGCCCGGTGCCCTGACGATTGTCGCCCCCCTGAAGCGGAGCCTCCCCTTCACACTTCATCGAGGGACCGGGACACTGGGGGTTAGGGTGCCCGCCTTGCCCCTCTGCGTGACTCTGATCGAGGCCTGCGGAGGATGGCTCACGGGGACGAGCGCAAACCTTTCGGGGTCGCCTTCTGCTCGGACGGCTGAGGAGGCCGCGAGGCAACTCGGCGACCACGTGAACCTGATACTCGACGGAGGCAAGCTTGAGGGCTTGGAGTCGACCGTCGTCCGGGCCGTGGGCGACGGTATCCAAGTTTTAAGGGTGGGTCCGGTCAGGGTGACGGACGAGACGCGAGAACGATGAACCTGATCGTGACGTCAGCCAAGGGCCTTGAAGCGCGGGCCTCCGCTGAGTTCAAGGAGGTGGCGTTGCTCTCAGGCATCAGGAAGGTGACCATCGAGAGGTCGGCCTACGACGGGGTCCTCGAGGTCGAGGTTGAGAACCCGAAGGCCCTGCTTTCGTTCATCAGTGAGTTCGTCCGGTCGGAGCCGTTCAAGGTGAGGTTCGTCTTGCGGATCATACCGGTCGGCAGAGTCGTCGACACGAAAATCGATGAGATAGTCGGGGCTGTCACCGAGCTGGCGCCGACCATAGGGGCTGCAGAAAGCTTCAGGATCACCATCGAAGCGAGGGACTCCCCTTACTCCGACAAGCAGCTCATCGACGCGATAGCCGATGCGGTCGACAGGAAGGTGAGTCTGGACTCGCCGGACAAAATCGTCTTCATCCAGATCTTCGGCGAGTACACTGGGGTCTCGGTCCTTGCTCCGAACGAGATCCTGAGCATCACGAAGCTGAAACGGGCGACCTAGACCCTCTGGGCGTTCAGGAGCGCAGCCCGTTCAATTCTGTCCAGCTCGTCCGAAGACAGCTCCCGCTTCTCAAGCTCCGAACCATCGAGCTCCTTTACGCTCAGACTGTCGAGTCCTCTGTCTGGTCCAGCTATCACTAGAAGGAACGGTTTCCCCTTCTTGGCGCCCATCTGCTCGATGGCTCTGGAGATCTGGGTCGTGCCTGCCAGGCGCAAGAGGAGGTCGACTTCGGGTTTCTTCGCCAGCAGATTCTCGGTCCCGTTCGCGCGGAGAGTCTGCGCTGCTATCATCTCGACGAAGAACCCGTTTGTGGCTGCGTCTGCCCGAACCGTCTGCACGATTGATCCCGGAAACTTGGCCCCGACGGCTTTCCTGACGAAGTCGGGGTCCGCCTCTCCCCCAACGATGATCGAGACCACCTGAGCTTCCATGGTCTCATCCCCCGTGCGAGAATGGTATCAGGACCACTTTCTGACCGCTCTTCACGACCCTCTTTGCCGATGCAGGCACGAACGCCTCCCCGTCCTCCACCATCACTAGGGTGTTGTACTTCGTGAACCCTGGGTCAGCTTCTGTCGAGAGTGCCCTCAGTCGCGCCACGATCTCTTCAGCGTCGAGTTCCTCATCTGCCAACTGGACCTCCTTCGCCCCGACGCTCGTCCCTATGTGGCCGAGGCACTTGACGGTAATCATTCGGGATTGAAGAGGAGGAGCCTTTCCTTATACCTTCTCCCTCGATAGTAGGTGCCTGGGGGAAACAGCTTCCCTCCCGAAAACTGGAGTTGCTTTCGGAGTTCTGTGCCTGTCATCGACCCGAGCTTTTCGATTGGGACGTTGACGGCCACGGGCCTGGGGTCGATCGCGTGCATCGATGTCTTGCACGGGAAGAGCTTCCCGCTCCTCGCGGCCGCGACCACGTCGTCCTTTCCGAGCCTCTGGACCAGTACCACGACCTTGCTTTCGTCTTGGAGGGCAGAGTCGACCTCGTCTTCCTGAACGAACTCCCTCTTCCAACCGAATTCGAGCGCCATTGCGTCCAGTCCTCGCACAATCGCGAAGGCGCCTTGCAAGTCGGTGGGAGCAGCCGACAGGAAGACGCTCTGGGAGCTAAATGTCGCAATCCCGCACTTGCGCGCATTAAGAAAGGCGAACGCCTCGGACAGAGTGCTCCTCCTCGAGATTCCAGCATCGAGAAGCGCCTGGCTCAAGTCTCTCCGCCCACCGGAGGAGTACGTCCTCGCCCACCTGTGGAGGTTCACATTCTTTGAGCTGTAGTCCACTGGGCAGCACACGGCGCTCTTCAGCCCCAGCCTTGCGAAGGCAGCCAGCCTGTGCATCCCATCGAGGACCGCGCCGCTCTCAGAGTCAATGATGATAGGGTCTCTCTGGATCCCTTCTTGCTTGATTTCTGACGCAATCCTCTCGACGTGAGAGGGAATGGTATCCTCGTGCGGCATCAGAGAAGAGACCGGCCGCACGTCCACCTTGACCCCCGCCCCTTCTAGGGCCAAGGCCTACTCTGCCTTCACTTCACTTGGCATTTCTTCTTCGATGTTGTCTTCCCTCAGAGACTTCGTGATGTAACCTGCGATGTGGTTCCTGAGTTGTTTTGAGGGGATCAACGCCAGTTCCCTGAGAGCTATCTTGTTCTTCTCGTAGTCTGCGCTGAAAGCCTCCGGGTGCCTTTCTAGGATTATCTCGGAAAGCCTTCTGGTCCTGTCCAAACTTGTACCTCCCCAAGCACATGGGGTGATTAAGTCTTCCCGCTGATGCCCAGGTAGCCGAGGCCGTTCCGCAGGAGGCGTTCTTCCGCTTCTGAGAAGGTCAGCTTCCAGAGCTCGGCGAGCTTGAAGACCACCGTCGGAACGAGAGAAGACCCTCCCGCCTCGCCAAGGGGCCTGAATGTGACGGGACCGTCCGATTCGGCAAGGACGAGCGTGGGGTCCGCGCCAGACGCCATCCTCTGGAGCTTCTTGGAGTGCAGAAGAGCGGGTCCGAAGGAGACGAAGTACCTCCTGTCAAGGGCTGCTTTCAGCTCGGCCTCACCCTGGAACCAGTGCAGGAGGACCGCCTTCATTCGGTAACTCGAAAGGACCTCAAAGCACTCCCTCTCCGCCCCTCTAGAGTGAACTTGGACCGGTTTCCCCGTCCTTTCGACCGCTTCAAGCTGTCTCGCGAACGTGGTCATCTGCAGGCTCTTCGGGGATACCTCTGAGTACTTCGGGTCCAGTCCGAGTTCGCCTGCGCCTGTCGCTTCATGGAGCGCTTCTTCGAACCATCCGAGATCGTCTCCAGCCTCGGCCTCGGAGGGGTGGACGCCCACGAACGCCTTCACCAAGGTGGGTTCGCCCCTGGCAATCCCGAGCGTTGCCATGGAGCTCGCCCGATCCGTGCCAGATGAGAGAAGCATGGTTTCTGAGGAGCGGACCAGATTCAGGCTCGGAAGGTGCTCCCGGTAGTCGCACAGGTGCACGTGGGAGTCGATGAAACGCATGCTTGGCCCTCTCTCTGGTGGTATTTCAGACCACTCCTTTCACTTCCGACGCAAACCTGAACGCAGCGGTTGGTAAGTGCCTTTTCCTACCTCAAATCACCAAGAGACGCCGAAAAATCCACCTAATCGCCCAAAGGTTCTTAAAGGTCCCTTGCTTCTGGCTAAACGATGTCCAGTTCGGAGTTCGGCCTTGCGGCTGTCTACAGGGTCATAAAGAAGGCCGGTGCAGAAAGAGTGGGAGACGACGCGGCAATAGAACTGAGGTCGGAGCTGGAGGCCGTGGGTCTGCAGATCTCGAAGGTAGCAGTGGAACTGGCCGCCCACGCTGGCCGGAAGACAGTGAAGCCTTCAGACATCAAGCTGGCCGCGAAGTCGGTCTTGAAGCAGAATACCTGACCGCCGGGCAGCGATTCAGTCCCGGTAGCGTCGCTAGGCCCGAGGTTTCTGGAGGCGCCTGCATTTCGTCGCTCTCGAAGTCCTCCCCGGACACGGATTGGGAAACGGGTCATCAGGTTCAAGGCAGCCACGTCAGGTGGCAGGGCTCCGAACGTGGCCGAGGCTCGGGTCAGAGGCGTCAGCAAGCCCTACTGGTTGCTTCTTGTCTTGGGCATCGTAATCGCCTTGGCTGGCTAGAAGGGCCGCGCCCAGAAGTGTACAGACAGGCTAATGGGCACTTCAGTCGTGGATGCCCGGGCTTAGCCCTTACATCTGGAATCTTGGCGTGATCGTTAGGCGACTTTCGAGGGGCGCGCAGCACGCTGATCAAGCGTGTTCTGATGAGAAGAGTTTCTGCGTCTTCGAATCACTGCCCACTTTCTTCGACGTGCGTATGTCATGGTTGTCACGTTCTCTAGCGAGTATATAGGGCCTTGGGGGGGGTGGGGTGCTCCCCCAAACGGGTCCAGAAAGGGGATTCCGATAGCCCACTGTTCAAGTACTCCTTTCTCTTTGGTCCTATCTCGGCCGCAAGAAGGAATTGGGCACAGGCCGATGTGTCCAGACGGTCTTTATCCAAGTTCCGCCATCTTCAGAGTTCTCGATGGAGAACGCCTAAGAGCCTATCCCAAAATTACTCAAGCAGCCCGCCGCTTGTAGATGATTTGCCTTCGCTTCGGGCTTCATCCTCAATTGTCTAAGAATTGCATAAGAACGAGTGCATAAGCGGTCCTAGAGTCGGCCTCGTATGGACAGGCAGTCGACAAGATGACGGCGTCGACTCTATGTCCTGCGCTTGTTTCGAGGGTGGTTTGCGGGGGTGGTCGGCACGCTTTGACGCTCAGTCCTGCGGGAAACTCTACCGACCACCCACAAACCACCCTACCGACCACCTACCGACCACTTAGATGCTGTCGAGCGTCTCCATCGCTGCCTTCATGTCGTGAGTGTTGGCTCCGGTGACTACGGCCGAGAGGGGCGTTCCTCTCTGGTCCGTCAGGATATGCCTCTTCGTCCCGAGCTTGCCCCTGTCGGTGGGGTTGGGGCCGGTCTTTTTCCCCCAAGAGGCGCCTTGACGGAACTCGAATCGAGGGACTGCCATCTCCACTTGATCCCCTTCAGCTCGTCGTACACATGGAGGAGCTCCACCCACAGCTTCTGGAGCCTTTCCGGAGTGATCGGCACTCCTTCGTGCGCCGAGGGATTGTCGATGGGGCGCTCCTTGTGAGAGTCGGCCAGCTCCTTCTTGTCCTTGCCGTGCGAGTCTGGGAATTCAGGTTTGTCGGGTCCGGCAATAACGTCTCCCTCCAAGGTGCTCTGATGGTCTGCTTGGTCGACTGGGTGGAAAAGGGTTGCATAATGCATAATGCATAATGCATAATGCATAAAGTCGGTTCTCCGCATGATATGTGCCTATGCAGCGTTTATGCATATGCATATGCATGCATTATGCATGCACGTGACATAGAGGAGGATCCATCTCACTGTCGACAGCCGGTCCATACGAGGTCGATGCATAGAACGCTTATGCATGCGTTTATGCATGTGTTTATGCATGCAACTGTGCAGGACCACGCTCGCCGCCCTCCAGCATGCTTGATAGTGGTGATATCACCACCACCGGACCATGCCACAGACCTACCTGAAGAAGGAATCCTACGACGAGCTCGTACAGCGCCATCTCGACGCATCGCAGTTCGTCAACGATGCGACCGAGGCTGCGCTGAAGGAGCTGAAGAAGAAGGCTGGTCCAGCTTGAAGCCCAACAAGGAGCCCTGAACGAAGCGGGTCTTCGGTTGGGAGGCGAAGGACCTGCAGAAGCGGCTGACCATGAACCCGGGTGCCACGGCTCCCGAGTTCCTATCGAAGGACTGCAGCATCTGGAAGACGCCTCCATTCACCCACTGCCGGAATCTGCGATGAGCGGTCGACCCAGACCCGTACTCCCTCGGGAGCGCCTTCCACTGGCGTCCTGTCCTGAGCACGCACAGTATTCCGTCGAGGACCTTCCTGAACGGCACGGGAGGCCTTCCTCTTGTACCCTGCCTCTTCTCTTCTCCGAGTATCGGTGCTATCTCTGTCCACAGGTCGTCCGGAATGCGTCTGATTGTTCCCAACTGTCTTGTGATCTTCTTCACCCCCGTCAACGAGAAGGGCGGGGTGAAGCGCATCATCATCGGAATCAAGGAGTCTTGGCTGTCTGGGTCATTTTTGGGATAGGCTCTAAGTAAGGGGCCAGTCCTGTCTGTGAGAGACCACTCTCTTGTCAAACTCTGGCAAGAATGAGCGCAAGACCCGTCTTAGGACACTCAGATTCTCAGAATCCTTGTCGCGTTCTCTAGAGAAGGAAGCCGCCGATGAGGGCACATCTGTCAACGCGATAGCCAATTCAATCCTCTGTGAGTATTTCGGTTGGGATAAGAAGGCAAGGAGTTTGGATTCATTTCGCTTCACAAGTCAGTCTTCATGAGTCTGTTCGAAGAGTTGGATGACAAGACACTCGCCCGAATAGGGCGAGAAGTCATGGTCGCCACTTGGAAAGAGATGGCGAACTTCTGGCTTCAAGACTCCTCTCCAGACAAGATACTGGAGGTCCTGAGCATGAGATCCAGAATAAACCCTGCCAGACTACGAACAAGAATAACGAAGGAAGAGGACACCTACACAATTGTCTGCCACCATGACTTCGGTCCCAAGTAGAGCATCGTCTTGAAGAGTGCTCTCCTAGAATTCGTGAGGAGGTCGTTTCTCGCCGAGCCGCGAATCAGTGTGGGGGAATCGATTGTCACGGTTCGCTTCAAGGTCCGTCCGCGGAAACTGCCCATCTGACGGGAAATTGTACGACTGGATGCAACGCGAGCCCTGGACAGATACGCACCAATACGACACAGCCGGAAACCAGGAAGATCCGCTTGCTCGGCTAGGATCTCGACATGTTCGGGTTCTGCACGTGCCCGGAGGAACCCGCCCTTAAGATCGGTCCGAAGAGTGAATTCTTGGACAGTAGGCTCAGTATACTAGGGCACGAGCGATTCGTGACTTCTGTCAAAGTCCCCAATCCATGTCCCAACAACTTACCAGAGCCGTTTCCCACCAAAGTTATAGACAGCGTCTTTCGCGGTTCGCTCCGCCATGTCATCATGTAAAACCCGTTGGGGCAGTGGTGGCAGGGCATACCGTGCCCCGGTGGTGTAGCCCGGTCAAGCATGTTACCCTCTCGAGGTAGCGACGGGGGTTCAAATCCCCCCCGGGGCATTAAACCTACGGGTCCACGGACCGGCCAGCCAATAAGTAGAGACTCGAGCCTGTCATTTCGGAGGCTCGGCGATGGGTGCTTACACACACCCGACAAAGGCACCACGCTTGGGAAGCAGTTTGGGCCTGGATTTGACGGTAAACCGTGTGGGTCCCACCGGGCCGGCCTTGGAATAACTAGATTCCAGTCGTTCTGCTCGAAATAAGCCTGAATCAGGCGATTCAGTAATGATGCTCAAAGTGGACCCAAACTCCGAGGCCAAATCCGGACGACAGCATCAGCGCGCGCAGGGCGTTTCTCATGCGCGATGGGGAGGCCTCGTTCACGGCCGGCGTCTGCCGGCCTAAAGCGTATATCACTTCGACAACTGGTTCCACCTGTAGTGAATGTTCGATGGTGAGAGTGGCAGTTGTCACGGACGACGGCAAGACGGTTTCGCGACACTTCGGCCGTTCGACGCAGTACATCGTATACGAGATACACTCTGGGGCGATAGAGGGAAAGGAAACACGACCCAAAGCGGCGCATGGCTCCAGCATGACGGGAACCCATGACCACGCATCAACGCATGAGAAGATGCTCTCCAACGTGAAGGACTGCGAGGCACTCATCGCTGGAGGAATGGGCAGCCCAATGTACGAAGCAATCAAGGAGTTGGGAATCAAGCCCTTCCTGACAGAGATAGTCTCCGCCGAGGATGCCGTTCGCGCCTACCTTCAAGGAACTCTCGACGACCACGTAGAGAAGCTTCATTGAGGTAATGGCACCGGCCTTGGCATCAGCACCTCTAGGCAATCAAAGCAGCAGAGTGCAGATCTACGTGGCGAGCGTCAGCTGCATAGCATGCAACCCGGTCTTCAGGAAGGGCCTGCGGCATTCAGAGGGGATTCGTAACGTGCGAGAGCTGCCGATGTTCAACAAGATTGTGGTCGAGTTTGACCCTGCAAAGACGAACGAGGAAACGGTCAGAAGAGAGATACTCGAAGTCGCAGAAAAGGCTGGATTAAAGGGAAAGATAGTCATTCCGAGGCAGAATCCACAAGGGAAGTGAGATCCCGGGCATGACAGCGATAGACCCTGTCTGCAGGATGAAGGTGGAAGAGAAGGGCGCGAAGTACACTTCGGTCCACGAAGGCAAGTCCTACTACTTCTGCAACCAGGGGTACAAGAGGACGTTCGACAGCGATCCCAAGAGGTACGCCAGTTAGCGAGTCTCCCTCCGGCTGGTCAAGTCCAATGCTTGACGTGTGCCGTCTACCAACAGCCACTGACGCGAACTGCAGTAAGGTGGCCCGCGGTAAGGTTTTCAAGATTGAGAATCGTGTTGCACCCTTATTAGCATATTAGAAGAACCGAATATCCAAGTGAGATAATGCCACAAGCATCAGCTGTCGAAACCGTGGACAAGACACAGCAAGAGTCAAGATTGCTGGTAATCCTGTCGAAGGGAACGCTGGACATGGTCTATCCTGCGTTCATGATAGCGCAGACAGGCGCGACGATGGGGAAGGAGGTCCACATGTTCTTCACTTTCTGGGGGATGAACGTGTTGAACAAGAAGACGGTCTCGTCACTGAAGGTGGCTTCCGTGGGGAACCCAGGCTTGCCCATGCCAAACATACTCGGAATGATCCCGGGGATGACCGCAATGGCGACCAATATGATGAAGGGGAAGATTCAGAAAGCCAAGATCTCGCCAATTCCAGAAATGATCAAGACAGCGAAGGAGTTGGGGGTGAGGCTTCACGCCTGCTCGACGACCCTCGACGTGATGGGGATCAAGAAAGAGATGCTGATACCAGAGGTCGACGACATCGTGGGAGCCGCTACGATGCTTTCGCTGGGAGAAGGCGGGCAGATCATCTTCATCTAGGTGAGAAGTGGTGTCTACCCCGCAACAGAGAAAGGTAATCGATTCCAGAGGAAGCTTCTGCCCGACCCCGATCACCGACCTGTTCAAGGCTTACAGGAATGCGCGGACGGGCGATGTCCTGGAACTCTGGGCCACCGACCCAGCAGCAAAGAGCGATGTCACCGCTTGGGCAAAGAGGACCGGGAGTTCAATCCTCGAAATGACCGACGAGAAGGACTACATCAAGATCCTCATTGGCGTGACGAAGAAGGAAGGTGGGCCGTCATAATGAAGCAAATCATGCCGTCGAAGGGAGAAGGCTGGACGATGGGACGCGAAGGTCGAGAAGCAGAAAACGAGCTCTACAATCTGCAGGCGGAGTTCTGCAAGGGGATGGCACACCCGAAGAGGATATTCATCCTCAGCCAGCTGAAGGGCGGGGAGAAGACAGTCAACGAGCTTGCGAGATTGACCGGGATTCCCCAGGCGAATCTCTCGCAGCACCTGAGCATCATGAGACAGCTCGGCCTTCTCGAGACACGCAGGGACGGGTCGAACGTACACTACAGAATCTCCGACATGAGGATCGTGGAGGCTTGTGAGCTCGTGAGAAAAGCGATTGGCGAGAAGCTGAGGAAGGCTCGCATGGTCATAGAGGTTGCCCAGAAATGACAGACAGAATGGCGCTGATCGTCTTCTCGGGGACCGTCGACAAGCTAATGGCGGCAGCGACAATTGCATCCGGAGGCGTCGCGATGGGAATGGACGTGGACCTCTTCTTCACGTACTGGGGGCTGAACGCGCTGCGGAAGGACATGATGACGACCAACAAGAAGTTCAGCAAGGACTTCGAGGAAATGGGACCAGCAATGGCGCAGATGATGCAGACGAAGAAGGTCCCTGCCTGGTACGAGATACTAGCAAGGGCCAGGGAGGCAGGGAGCGTGAAGGTGCACGCCTGCTCGCAGACCTACGACCTCATGGGGATGAAGAAGGAGGACCTCTCTGAAATGGTCGACGACGTGCTCGGGGTTGCCATGTTCGTTGACGCCGCCTCCGAAGCGAAGATTACGCTGTTCATCTAACGGAGAGCGAGACAAGACCTTGGATACCATCGACCTGAACACAGTCAAGTCGCAGAAAGTCGTCGACGCTCGAGGAACCTCCTGTCCGGGTCCCCTCCTCGAGACAAAGAAGGCAATCACAGGAGTTCCTGTGGGAGGAATACTGGAGACGCTCTCCTCAGATGAGGGTACGAGGCAGGACATCCCAGCGTGGGCAAAGAAGATGGGTCACGAGTTCCTCGGGTTCATCGCAGAGCCAGGCTACGACAGGCTCTTCGTCAAGAGGCTCAAGTAGAAGAGTGTGAGCGTCCCCTGCCTTCTTCGAAGCTCCGGAGGAGCAAGGGAGCCGCTCATGAAACACAAAGTGAGCAATAGATGATGTCGCCACAGGAAGAGTTCCAGCCCAAGATACTTGTCATATCGACGAACATCATATCGGACCCAGGGATAGACTTCGCGGGCCTCGGCCATGTCCATTATCCGCCGACGTCCAGGATACTCCGAATCCCCTGCTCGTCAATGGTAAGGCCCGAGCTCATCGTCTACGCATTCGAACAGGGCTTCGACGCCGTCTTCGTGGCCGCGGACGGAGGAGACTGTCCGTACCTGCGCGACTGCCCTGAGCGCACTTCCAAGCGAATCCAAATGGCGTACGAGCTCATGAAGGAAAGAGGCATCGAGCAAGGGAGGCTTCGAATGGCGGGCATCTGCTCTGTCTGCTCCGAGGCCTTTGCCAAGAACGTGAAGACGCTTTACGAGGCGACGAAGAAGCTCGGCCCTATCAAACGACTCTCGGCGATGCCATCGGAGGCAGCGATACCATGAGTCAGTCGTCTCAAGAACTGTTGAGATCTCCGGCGGAGAGCTATGACGTCCTGGTGATCGGAGCGGGCATAGCGGGGATCGAGGCCGCCATCGACCTAGGCGACATGGGCTTCAGAGTCCTTCTTGTGGAAAGGGAACCCACAATCGGCGGAAAGGTGCTCCTCCTGAGCAAGGTGTTCCCCACTCTCGACTGCGCGAGCTGCATCTCCGGAACGAAAACCTCGGCCGTTTCGCATCATCCCAACATCACGCTGCTCACTTACTCAGAGGTGACGGAGATTCTCAAGGAAAAAGGGGATGGGGACAATCCGACAGCATTCAAGGCGAAGGTAATTGAAAGGCCGAAGTACGTGAACGCCTCCACCTGCATCAGCTGCGGGCTGTGCGAAGTGGCCTGCCCGATAATCCTACCCAAGGAGAACGACTTCGGCCTCCGCGGTCGCAAGGCGGCCTACATACCGTTCGACACTGGTGTGCCCAAGAAAGCCGTCATTGACATAAACAACTGCATCTTCTGCATGCAGTGCGAGCGGGTGTGCCCGGCTGACGCCATAGACTTCCTCCAGCTGCCAGTGGAGCACAGCCTCACCGCCAAGTCGGTAATCCTCACGACCGGCTTCTCTCTGTTCGAAGCCGCGAACAAGAAAGAGTACCATCACGGCGAATACCCGAACGTCATAACCTCGATGCAGATGGATAGGATCGTGGCGCCGACCAGACCCTTCAACGCTGTCGTCCGGCCGTCCGACGGTAAGGAACCCCAGAACATCGGGTACGTCCTCTGCACCGGCTCGAGGGACAAGACTCTCGGGAATCCGCGTTGCTCCCAGGTCTGCTGCATGTACTCAATGAAGCAGGCGCAGCTCCTGATGGGGTCGCTGCCAACCGCCGACATCACTCTCTACTACATGGACATCAGAGCATACGGCAAGGGGTTCGAGGAATTCTACACCCAGAGCAGGGAAATGGGGGTGAAGTTCGTCAGGGGCAAAGTCGCGAAGATAGAGCAGCAGCCGAACTCCGAGCTGACCGTCTATCACGAAGACACTGAAGGGTCGGGCGCGCTCCAGAAGACGAACCATGACCTGATGGTTCTCTCCGTCGGCTTGCTGCCCAACCCTGAGATCTCGAGTGTCTTCAGGAACGCAAAGCTTGAACTAGACGAAGTCGGTTGGATCAAAGTAGACAACGAAAACGCGAGCGCAGTGGCGACGAGCATAGACGGGGTATTCGTCGCGGGGTGTGCGACCGGACCCAAGGACATCCCCGATTCCGTGCTCGAGGCAGCCGCGGCGGCTTCGCAGTGTTCCTCGTACATCATCAAGAATCAGCGGCCCGAGAAGGCGAGACAGGCTCCGGAGATGACCGTGACCGTGCCTGGGGGGAGCAGGTGAGAAGCACCATGGGCGAAGAGCATGCCGAGAGCAAGGAAGGAACCAGGAGGCCGAGAGTCGGCCTCTACGTCTGCCACTGCGGCGGGAACATCTCTGACTACGTCGATGTGAAGAAGGTCGCTGAGAGCCTCAAGCAGGATGACCTCGACGTCGTCGTCTCGAAGGATTTGATGTTCGACTGCTCGGATGCCTCCCAGAACGAGATGATTGAAGACATCAAGAACCAAAAGCTTGACCGAATAGTGGTCGCTGCGTGCTCGCCGAAGCTCCATGAGATCACGTTCCGCGGAACGGCGAAGAGAGCGGGCCTGAATCCGTACATGTTCTACCACGCGGACATCAGAGAACAGTCTTCATGGGCCCACGGCGACGACAAGGCAGGAGCAACCGCGAAGGCCACGGCACACGCCAGGGCTGCCATCGCCTACGTACAGCTCGCCGACCCGCTTGAGAAGATCAGGACCGAATCGACTCAGACGGTGCTGGTCATCGGGGGCGGGATAGCCGGAATCAGGGCCGCGATTGACCTCGCGGAGAAGAACGTTGGCGTCGTCCTCGTCGAAAAATCCCCCTATCTGGGAGGCCATGTGGCGCAGCTGGGAGAGATCTACCCATACGGAAAGCGTGGCCACGAGGTGGTGAGCGATTTGGCAAGCGAGTTGATAGGCAAGAAGAATGTCGCAGTCTTCACAAACGCCACCGTCGAATTCTACAAGGGGTATGTCGGCAAGTTTGAGGTGAAGATCAAGGTCTCCCCCCGTCACGTGATTTCCGAAACTCCGAGCCTCGACCAGAGAGACGAGGAGATCACCGTTCAGGTCGGCAGCATAGTAGTGGCGACCGGTTTTGACTCGTATTCGCCGAAAGTGGGTGAGTTTGGGTACGGCGTCGTGAAAGGAGTGGTCACCCTCCCTGAGCTCGAGAGGGTCCAAGAGCGGAGTGCGGGTGACAGGCTTGGGTATCAGGGACGACAGGTGAAGGACATCGCCTTCATCTACTGCGTCGGAAGCAGGCAGAAGGAGCCTCCGGAAGGCGAGAGCGTTTCAAGCGATGCCTCTAGCAGACCGAACAAGTACTGCTCGAGATTCTGCTGCAACGCCGCAGTGAACAGCGCCCTGGCGTTGAACAAGAGATTCAGAGACCTCAAGATCTACCACTTCTACCGAGACATGCGAACCTACGGGCGGAACGAGCTGATGTACGAAAGCGCCTCAAAGGAGGGTTCGATCTTTGTCAGGTTCGACGATGACAACGCGCCCGCCGTCACCGAGAGGGGAGGCAAGTGCGTCGTGACCGTCAGAGGCTCCCTTGTGGGGAACCTTCCCGTCGAATTCTCCTTCGACTTGGTCGTCCTGGTCACGGGGATGGTCCCCAGGGCCAACGCTCAGCTCAATGAACTTCTGTCGCTTCCCATAGGCAGCGATGGCTTCTACAAGGAGGTCCATCTGAAGCTGCGCCCCGTCGAGACGAGCATCGCGGGGATTCTGATTGCAGGGCGGCTCAGTTTCCGAAGGACGTGAAGGAGACTCTGGCTTCCGCATCGGCTGCGGCCGGGAAGGCGGCAGCATTTGCCCTGAAGAAGGAACTCGAGCTGGAGCCCTTTGTCGCCAGGGTTGACGCGGCAATCTGTGAAGCAAACCAGGCGTGCATTGCCGAGTGCCCGTACGGAGCCATAGAGCTTCAGGACTTCCAGGGAAAGAAGGCGGCGTACGTCAACACAGCGAAGTGCAAGGGCTGCGGCGCCTGCGTCGCCGTGTGCCCGACCGAGGCGATCCAGCTTCAGGGACTCACGAACAGCGAGATGCGTGCCATGATAGGAGCCCTGGCAAGGTGAGTCGTGGAAGACATGAGCGTTCAGAAGAAGGTGTACACGAGCAAGCTGTACAGAGAAAAGACCGGAGCCAAGGCCTCCCAGCAGCTCCTCGATCTGAGGAGGTCCCAGCTTGATGTCTACTCAAAGATAACCAATGCACTGAGAACCTCGCCGAAGACTGTGCCTGAGATTGCGCAGGAGACGGGTATGGACACGAAGACCGTGTTCTGGTATCTCTCGACCTACTACAAGTACAACATCGTCTCAGTCGTCGAGAAGACGGAAGACGGCTTCTACAGGTACGGGATGAAGCCAAAGGAGAAGTGACAGAATGGCTCAAGTCCAGCAGCAGGTCTTGCAGTCTGACCCAACACTCGTGGAGAGGGTGAAGAAGCTCGGCGCACGAAACATAGGGCTCTGCTTCAACTGCGGGAATTGCACAGCAGTATGCCCTCTGTCGAGCGAGTCTTCCATCTTCCCAAGGAAACTAATCACCTACGCTCAGCTCGGGCTGGAGAAGAAGATCCTCGAGAGCCCGGACGTGTGGCTCTGCAACTACTGCGGAGAATGCTCCAAGACCTGCCCGAGGCAGGCCGAGCCAGCAGAATCCATGATGGCGTTCAGAAGGCTGGCCATCTCAAAGTACACGCCCACGTCACTTTCAGAGAAAATCTGACGAGTCTCGTTCCTTTGCCGCCCTCTTCATGGTTCTCGTTGCCCTCGTACCGCTAGGCCTGATTGCCGGCTTTAGTGGCCCCATGGACCTGCAATCAGTCAAAATGTTCACCTTCATTCCAGAGGTCTGGATTCACAACGTCGGGATCGCGCTTGCGATAGTCATCTTCGGGGCGATGATCTTCGGGCTCGCCAGAATGTACACCATGATCTCCAAAGGAATCCCCAAGCGACAGGAGAGTGGGGGTCAGAGCTCCGGTTTGCTCAAGGAGCTGGTGCCTACGGTGTTCAAGGAGTCCTTGGTCCAAGACAGACTCTCAAGATGCGACAGTACAACGGTGACCTGGAAGGACAGGCTGAAGGGCAGGTGGTTCACTCACATGACGATAGTGTGGGGGTTCCTCGGACTGCTGGCCA
>CAWCFU010000003.1:0-460975 GCA_963794985.1 uncultured archaeon | reverse complement strand
GTCGAATCCCGCCGGGTCCACTGACGATAAGCTCAGAATAGCCTCTGTTTGTCTGTGTTAGATAGATTCTAGCTGTTTATGCAACTGGTTGAAGGGTCAGTTCCAGGACCATCGATTTCATCACTGTTCGTCTATGTGATTCCTGACTGCAAGTAGCAGCTTCGGGTTCTTCCGGAGGAAATCGACCAGCCCCTCTATCTTGCGAATGGTTGCGGGTTGGATGTGATGCTCTATTCCCTCCGTGTCCTGATAGGCCACCTTATCTTCCACGCCTAGCATCGAAAGTAGTTCTGCTACTATGCTGTGTCTCGCGATCACGGACTTCGCAACTTTCTCTCCCTTGTCAGTCAACTTGATGCCTCTGTAGCGCTCGTGCACAAGGTATTCCTTCGCAGCGAGCCTCTGCAGCATGCTCGATACGCTGGCGGGTTTGACTCGAAGATTCTCTGCGATTTCGACCGTATTCGCATAACCCTTGTCGTGGATTAGATGGTAGATTACCTCGAGATAGTCTTCCAGCCTCGACATCTCTTCTTGCTGCTCTATCTGGGTGACCCTTGCCAAGTCGTCCCCGCCTGCGAAGACGCGGGCCGTCCCCCATTAAAAGAGTTCTCGAATGGTTAGGCGAGCCTACGAACCGATGAATGCTCTAATCGTATTAGAGCCATCGAGTTATATTAGAACAATCAAACTTGAAATACCTCGCGATTTCTCCCTCTAACAAGCATGCAGCTCCCGTGGAAACGCGCACCCTCAAACAGAGTTCTCAAGCCACCGGAGCAGCTCAAGGTCAAGAAGTCACGCCTTACTTCGGTTCGTGAGGTTTTCCTCTTTGCGGGTCCGGCATTGATCGTGAGCATGGCATACATGGACCCGGGGAACTACGGGACGGACATTCAGGCGGGGGCGTCGTTCAACTACGGTTTGCTTTGGACGGTCTGGATGGCGAACCTTATGGCGATGCTTCTTCAGTATCTCTCAGGAAAGCTCGGAATAGCTACAGGCAAGGATTTGGCTGGGCTTGTCCGTGAGTCTCTTCACAATTCTAGGTTTGACATCTATCTGAACTGGGTCGGCGCCGAAGTGGCAGCTGCAGCCACCGACCTAGCGGAGTACCTGGGGACGGTCATCGCGTTGAACATACTGTTCGGGGTGCCCCTCCTTTATGCGTCGATATTCGGAGCGGCTGACGTCCTCATTCTGTTAGTTCTGACATCGGGGCGTTTCAGGACAGTTGAGTATTTCTTTATGTTATTCGTATCCATCATAGCTCTCGGTTTCCTATACGAAGTTGCCGTTGTCGGCCTGAACATGCCTCAGATAGCTCAGTCCTTCGTCTCGCCAACGTTTGGCAACAGCAGCATAGTCTTGATCGTCGGTATCATAGGTGCGACCGTCATGCCACATGCACTGTACGTGCACTCGACGCTGACCAGGGACAAGCTGGTGGAGCGAACCAATGATGAAAAACGTCGATTATTGAAGCTCCACACTCGCGAAAGCATTGCTGCTTTTATGATCGCTGGAGCGGTCAATGCGGCCATCCTCATAGTAAGTGCCGTGGCGTTCTATCCGAAGTGTGTCGCCATACCGCATGTGTGTGTGTCGACAGTGAATCAAGCGTACCAGATAATGATACCGATCTACGGAACGCTTGCCGCCGTTATGTTCGCTGTGACGTTGCTGTGCTCCGGCCTTGCCTCCTCGACGACCGGAACATTGGCCGGCATAGCGATCATGGACGGTTTACTGGGAACAAAGGTGAACAAGACCGCCAGGAGAGTGGTCACGAGAATTGTCAACGTTTTCCCAACGACGATAGCCGTGCTTCTAGGCTTAGACCCGCTGTCCCTGTTGGTCTACAGTCAAGTGCTCCTCAGCCTAATGATCGCGTTACCCATGATACCTTTGTTAGTATACACTGCCAAGAAGGACCTCATGGGTCAGTTTGCTAACAACCGCCTGACCACTTATCTCGGTGTGTTATGCGGGGCGACAATCGTCGGGCTAAACACTTACCTGGTGTACTATCTTGTGGCCCCGCTCGGCGTCTACCTGCTAGCTATAGTTCTGGGCGCTTATAGTGGGTATCATCTATACCTCGTTCGTGCTACGCTGTGGCCGAAAGCATCGAACATCACGTCGATAAAGACGCCCTAGGTCGCATGGAGCGCTTCTTGACTCCGTGGGCGAACACCAGTCATGGTTCAAGGTTTTCGAGGACGAGGAAAATCGAAGGTCCTCCCTTATATTTCCATTTGAGAGAGTGAGAGAGAAAGATGAACACTTCGAGCACAAGAGGCTTGGGGCCCACGATGACGTTTGGATCTTCGTCATCTGCCTGCCAGACGTGCGGTTGTGGAGAGACATCATGCGCAACCTGCCACACCCCAGCTGATTGCTCCAACTGCGTTTCGTGTTGTTGCAACGACGCGCACCAATCCTGGAGACGGATGAGGATAAGGACCGGGATCATGGTTGAATACTTCAGCTCAGCGTGGATGATCGTCGAGGCCTCAGGTTCAGTCGTGTTCGGGCTCTTAGCCGGAAGTCTAGCTCTGTTGGCATTCGGGGGTGACAGCCTGATCGAACTCATATCTGGTTTGACCGTTCTGGTCTATCTGCGAAGGGATGCGAGCGGTTCCGAGATGCATGATGGGAAGAGAACTGGGCAAGTTACAAGCGCGCTGCTCTTCTCACTGATTCCGGTCATCGGATTGAGCGCTGTCTATTCGTACCTTGAAGGACTCAGACCAGAGGCTTCGCCTGTCGGAATAGCTGTCGCGATAGGAGCCGTCATCATAATGCCCTATCTCTGGTTGCAGAAGAGCAGGATAGGTAGGGAGACACGATCTCTTCCTCTTTCGATGGACGCAGTAGAATCGGTCACATGCCTCTTCATGTCAGTCGCTCTGCTAGGTGGTCTAATCGTAGAGTACTACACAGGACTCTGGTGGGTCGACTATCTCGCGGCCACCGTGATACTTGCATTCGTGGCGAAAGAAGCTCTCGAATCATGCCACGAGCTGCAGGAGGCAGAATGTGGTAAGGGTCTGGACTGACCACCGTCCGACTCCACCTTCAGCGGATTTCTCGGATGGCAGATAATTGAGAGAACAGCCATATACCTAGCCGGGCTAGCCCGAAAGAAGCTCAGAATGAACTCTGTTTGGTAGTTATGGTCTGACTCGCCCTTTCTCAAACATTGGGCTCGTTTGCGTTCGCCGGGACAGTGTGCGCTCTTCCCGCCTTCTAGAGACGGCCCGGAGCACAGGGAAAGCCACCGCTGTGCCCAGCACCGTGTAGAACACCCTCTCGAGGGGATAGGCGTAGAACGCGAGAGTCCAGAACGCCTGATAGCCGTCTTTGGGTATGACTCCGTCCAGCCTGAAAATGACGTTCTCGTACATGATGTTTCCTGCCACATGCCCGCTCATGGTAGATGCGAAAGCCACTGCGCCGACAAACGTCGGGCTGAGCCTTGCCAGGCTCCCTCTCTTCTCGTACAGAAGCGCTCCTGACAGAACGCCCATCGAGATCACGTGCATCCATAGGAAAGGTACGTCGATACCTCCCACGCTCACCAGCACAGGTGAGAGAGGGTCGATCGTGAACCATAGGAGCAGAAGCACAGGGAATCCGACAGCCGCCTTCCTGTGACCGGTGAAGGCCAGACCCGCGACCACCGCCGAGACTAGGTCAGGTATGAAGTCCAGGAAATCGAACACGATGGGCTTCCCCATCGCGAAGTCCACGAAGTTGCCTAGGACCATAGAGAACCCGCCAACAACGGGGCCGAAGAGCATCCCCGTGAGCGGACTAACCGCGTCCCTGAAGGTCAGGAAGCCGCTGGCGCCTATGATAGCAGAAACTGGGAAGAGTCCGAGGAGAGCGTAGACCACCGCGAAGAGCGAAGCCGAGGCCACCGCGTATGTCCTTCGCCGTACGGGCAGCATCTGCGCAGGACTCGCGTCTGAGGTTTAATAGCTTCGGTGGCGCTCACTTTCCTGTCCCGTTAAGATTGTTTGGACTGCCTTCGCGTTCAGAGTCCGCCGTACGCGTCCGCGGACTTTCTGTGCACGCTACTGGGTCCCCGTCTTCTAGCCGTCAAGCGCCACCGTCTCCCTTAGGGTACCCCACGCTCCCCATGAAGACGCACTGCTCGATTGGGATTGCGAAGTCCTTCGACGCGAAACTAGCTCCCTCGGCGCCCGCCGTCTGCACGCCTCGGACGAGCACTACCGGCGTCGCTTCATCGGCTTCCCCCATCACCAACTGGGCTCCAGAGCAGAGGTCGTCAGCAATCGCCTGCCTGGTGACTTTCAGAGGATTGCCGAAGAGGTCAGGGTGGCCCCGCATGTCGCAGATGGCCCGGACGCCGACTGCGGCGAGGGCCACGCCGACCGTGCCTATCCTCGTGGGCGTCAACCTGCTGTCGGAAACGACCACTCCTATGTGAACGCCTCTGCGCTTCTTCAACTCGTCGGCGACTCTGGTGGCGGACTCGCGTGGGTCTTTCGGGTACAGGACTACTCTCCCATGCTCGATATTCGACTTGTCTATTCCAGCGTTAGGTGTGAGCAGGCCATTCCACAAGGTGAGTATGAATCCGGGGACGCCGCCAATTATCAGGTCTGATTCCTGAAGTATGAGTTCACAGAGTTCTGCTGGGACCTCGAATCTCCTAGACAGCTCAAATGCCCTACTGCCGGGTTTCACCGAGTCCAGAGATACTATCCTTCCTTCAGATATCGCAATGAACTTGCTTGAGATGACCAGCACATCTCCTTCGCCAATCTGGTTCCCCACGAGTTCATCAATAACGTCTGGCAAATCAAACGCAGAGCTTCTTCTCGTGGTCTTGAAGGGAGTGAAGGTGAGCATGATCTTGAACAGACACTACCCGTAATTAAGCGAACGTCTCAGAAGGGTGCAACCCTTCGAGCGAGACTTTGCTAGTTCTTCGGCTCATGGCAGAACTGCGCTCGCTGTCAAGTCTCGGCTAAAGGCTTTTTCCTAAGAGTGCTGTGTTGCACAATCATAGTCGATTATGAACGGGTTTTGATTCGAGTGTGCTTGAGCTTCCATTGTATCTCGCTCCTCCGTGACAGCTGCTGAGAGGGACTGGAGGGAGTACAACGACGCATTGGTGAGGAGGGGGTACATCGGCATCCACCCGTCGATGCTGGACGAGTGGAGGAGGGAGCTGAAGAGGGAGAACAGAGGGAAGGTTGGTCTCCCGTACCGCTACCCAGAGTCCTTCGTCAGGCTGATAGCCTACATGCGGACTATCTTCCACCTCCCCTATAGGCAGGCGGAGGGCTTCGTCCTATTCCTGTCGGAGCACATCGAAGGCCTCTCCGTCCCTGACTACTCCACGATTGCGAGGAGGACGAACAGCTTGGACATATCGCTGGGAGACTCCCTGGTCAGGTCACACAACCCGGTCAGCATAGCTGTTGATGCCTCAGGCATCAAGGTGCACAACGGAGGGGACTGGATTCGCAGGGTCTGGAACGTGAGGAGAAAGGGCTACCTGAAGTTCCACATCGCCGTCGACGTCAGGACTGGGCAGATAGTCTCCATGGACGTCTCCTCCGAGAGGGAGTCAGACGCCAGGAGGCTGAAGAGGCTGGTGAGGAGGGCAGGAGAAAGCGTCAGGGTGAAGAGGGTGCTAGGGGACGGCGCCTACGACACCAAGGCCATCTTCAACTTCCTGTCGGAGAGGGGGATCAGGCCTGTGATCAGGGTGGCCAAGAACTCTTCGCAGAAGAACAAGGGCTCCTGGGCGAGAAAGATGGCTGTTGTAGAGCAGCAGGCGTTCGGGCCCAGGGCCTGGTCCAGGATTCACAGGTTCGGCTTCAGGTGGAGGGTGGAAGGGGCATTCTCGTCGATGAAGCGCGTCTTCGGGGAGTACGTGTCGGCGAGGAGGGTTCGTAACATGGCCAGGGAGATGCTTCTGAAGTCGTCCATCTACAACGGGTTCATGGCAGCGCTGGTCAGGTGATGCCAAACGGACAAGGGCAACCAAGACCATCCGCCAAGAACCCCAGAATTATGCAACTGAGCACCTAAGAGTGCTGTGTTGCATAATCTGGATGTTCATGTTAACTTCCAATCCTGAGCAAGGTCAGAATTGTAGAGTGATTAGCACAAGGACACGCCTGCCAAGAATTGTGCAACACAGCACCTAAGAGAAAAGATTCAAACTCATTATGGGTCCGGACCCCTTCCGGCCCGAACCTAGTCTGCTCCTTGCGTATTCCCCGGCAGTGTCACGTCCACGGCGGATAATTGAGAGAACTGTCATATACCTAGCCGGGCTACAGTCAAATTGACAGGAGTTTCCTAGTGCCAGGATTCGCTTAGAGAATTGGGCGACTCCCTCTGGGCCAGCTAATGTTGGTGTCTATGGTCAACCACTCAATGGCTTGCAAAGGATACAGAATCTCCGCATTTCGGGCCAGCTTTGAGGTACAATTTCGTGCCGGGCCCCTCCGGGCCCAACTGACGAGAAGCTCACGCCCAGATGGGGCGCGTCTTGCAGGCAGAAGAGGGCGTCAACTCGACGCACTTCGTCTTGGGTCTAGGTTTTAGTCCCCGAGCAGCAGGGGTGCTCAGCACGAGACATGATGAAAGCGGTTTCCCTCAACGGAATCCGGAGCTTCTTCGAGCCGAGGTCGATAGCCGTGGTTGGCGTCTCCACTGACCAGTCCAAGCTCGCTTCGATAGTCTTCTCCAACCTTCTCAGGAACCACGAGCGGGGGAAGCTGAAGGCCTCTGTCTACCCGCTGAATCCCTCTCATACTTTCATAGGCGAACAGAAGTGCTACCGTCGACTCGATTCGCTTCCCGAGGTGCCTGAACTGGTCGTCGTCGCCGTCCCTGCATCGCTGGCGGTGGAGGTTGTCAAGGACGCGGCCAAGGTCGGCGCCAAGGCGGTTGTAATGATTACCGGGGGCTTCGCTGAGGCGGGAAAGACGGAGCTGGAGCAGGAGATGCTCGTCGCAGCAAAGAAGAGCGGGATGCGGATCCTCGGGCCGAACACGATTGGATTGCTCGACACGCAGTCGGGAGTCGACTCGCTCTTCCTGAGGCCCACCAAGAGGCTCAGGACGGGAAGGGAGGTCGTTTCACTTCTGAAGCCGTTGAAGGGAGGCGTGGTGATCATAACCCAGAGCGGTCACCTCGGCGAGATCGTCTCTGAGGAGCTGGCCGCAAACGGGGTCGGCGTGAGGGCCTTGGTCGGGACCGGGAACCAGCTCGACGTCTCGGTCGAAGACATGGTCGGGTACTTTGCGGGGGACGCCCGCTCTAAGGTCATCGCCGTGTACTTGGAGGGGGTCCATGACGGCAGGCGCTTCATGCGCATGACCAGCGCAGCGGCGAAGGCCAAACCGGTCATTGTATTCAAGATGGGCAAGACGCGCGCAGGTGCACTGGCAGCTCTCACCCATACTGCCTCGCTCGTGGGCGACTACGAGGTGTACAAGGCCGCATTCAGAGAAGCAGGTGTCGTCGAAGCGGAGTCGCTTCAGGAGCTGGTTGACTACTGCGTCACCTTCTCTCTGCTTAAGCAGAGGCCGGGAAGGAAGCTCCTGATTTTGACCAACGCGGGCGGAGTCGGCGCCGTAGCCGCGGACGAGGCTGAACGGAACGGGCTTGACGTGAAACCCCTCAGCAGAGAGACGTCAAGAGCGGTCCGAGCGTGTCTCGGCAAGACCCCCTTCGTCTCAACCACGGCTCTGGGCAACCCATTGGACCTGACGGCGACCGTGACCACCGAATCCTTCGCCAGAGCCACCGAAACCGCACTTGCTTCGCCTGACTACGACATGGCGGTCGTCCTGCCGACTCATCAGACACCGGCCATCGACCCCGACATTTCGGAGCGGATGGCTGAATCCCTCCTGAGGACCGCGAAGCCCGCGTGCGTCTGCGTGATGGGAAGAGCTACCCTCGCGAAGATGATCAACGACGACTTTCTCCGGAGGGGCATCCCAAGCTTCCCCACGCCGGAGAGGGCGGTCAGGGCCCTCGCGGCGCTTTCGTCCTACGCAACCCTCCGCTCCAATTCCAGGGCGCCGCCCGCCGTCTCGAGCAGAGATAGGACCAGATTCCTCACTGGGACCAGGGGGCCTCTGCCACCGCCGATGATCGGCAGACTTCTGTTAGAATATGGCGTCCCGCAGCCCAAGTCGGTCCTCGTCGGCCTGGGCGCTGAGCCTGCGGAAGCGGGAGGCCTGAGGTTCCCCGTAGCCTGCAAGCTGGTCTCGTCAGAACTGCTACACAAGACCGAGGCGGGGGGAGTGATCTTGAACGTCTCAGACGTGGCGGAGTTCGCCTCCGCGGTCTCAAGACTGAAGCGACTCGCGATCCGACTCCGAATCAAGTTCGAGGGTGTCCTCGTCCAAGAGATGGCAAAGGAAGGGATTGAGCTTCTCCTTGGCTCGACGAGAGACAGGGTCTTCGGGCCGACGGTCGTACTGGGGGCGGGTGGAAAGTACGCTGAGCTGATCAGGAACTACTCCCTCGCCATCGCCCCCCTAGACATCGATGCCGCAAAGTGTTTCGTTACCGGTGCGAAGATTAGCCCGTTGCTTCCCGGTTACAGAGGTTGCCAGCGGGTGAAGGCGGACGAACTTGTCAGAGTCGTCTCCCGGTTCTCGAAGATTCTTGTGGAGAACCCTTCAATCGATCAGATTGAGGTCAACCCGCTAATCGCATCGGAAGATGGGGTGACGGCCGTCGATGCTAGGGCAATAGCCAACCCCCTATGAGGGCAGAGTCCCACCGGGCTCGACCGTCTTGCGGGCTGAACCCATATGGATGTGGCCCCAGGTCGGGGCCACTACTATGCGAGGATCAAGTCAGATAAAGTGGATTTCACAGCCACATGGTTTCCACCCCAGCAAGGATTCGCTTAGAAAATTGAGCGACTCCCTCCGGGCCCGCTCAGGATAAGCTCAGAATGGCTTCTGTTTGTCTAGATTAGTCAGATTCTCGCTGTTTACCACAGACCGTGCTGCGCCATCTTCATGCTGTGTGCCAGGTAGCCTCATCTCAGCGGGGAAAGCAGCGCGTGAATTATCGCGTTAGATAATGTTTGAGACATTGTTATATAGTCTATCCATTCCACGCCCAGCCATGGGAAGAGCAGCGCAATCGGCCTCTCACCAGCAGAACCTAGGGCTCTTGGAAGACGGAAGCCCGCATCCTCACGGCGCCCCGAGGGGTCTGCTGCACTTCTACGCTCTTCTGAGCATAGCTCGCAAGCCGATGCGCGGCTATGACCTCATGGAAGAGATTGAGATCAAGACCGAGGGAGCTTGGCGCCCCGGCCCCGGTGCAGTGTACCCTGTGCTCCGGAAGCTCGTGAATCAGGGTTATATCGCGGCTCAGAAGAGGACGAAGGGCGGCCCGCCCAGTGTCCTCTACGAGATAACGCCTGCGGGACTCGAGAACATAGCCAACGCCAAGAAGATGATGAAATCGTCGACAGAACGCTGGACTCTCATGAGGCAGCTATTCATCGATTTGATGGAATCGGACGACCTAGTAAGATTCGTCCTCAACTCTTTGGAGCTGCAGATCGGGCTTGTCCACACGCTCGTCGAATCCGACAGAAGCGGTCTGAGCGACCAAGACAAGCTGTTCATCCTTCGCCAGTACAGGCTCAATCTGGAGAGGGAGCTGACCCGGGCAACGGCCTCGATCAAGGAGATAGAAGGTCGAACCCCCTCCGAAGGCGCCGCCACGGGTGGGACAGCTGCGGAGGCGAGAAAGGCTTGAGCAGGACCACGCTCGTCTCAGCCGACCGCATCCCCGAAGGCGGCTCTATGATCAGGGTTGAGAACCTGACGAAGAAGTTCGGCGACTTCGTCGCCCTCGACGATGTCTCGTTTGACGTCAAGAAGGGCGAGATATTCGGTCTGCTCGGTCCCAACGGTGCCGGGAAGAGCACGACCTTGCGGATCCTCTCCACTCTGGCGAGGCCCACCAAAGGGACTGCGTCAATCGGGGGCTACGACATCGTGAAGGATGACACCGAAGTTCGCAAACTGATAGGCATCGTTTCCGAGAAGATGATAATGTACGACCGCCTGACGGCAAGAGAGAACCTCTGGTTCTTCGGCAGTCTCTTTGAGATTCCAGGCGATGTGCTGACCCAGAGAATTGACGAACTGCTTGAATTGGTCCAGCTGACCAAGTGGAAGAACGCCCTGGTGGGGACGTTTTCGACGGGGATGCGGCAGAGGATGAACGTGATACGGGCCCTGCTGAACATGCCCCGAGTGCTGTTCTTGGACGAACCGACGCTGGGCCTGGACCCCCAATCATCAGTCGAGATCCGGGAGTTCGTGAAGAAGCTCAACAGAGAGAACGGCACCACCATAATCGTGACGACTCACACGATGGTCGATGCCGACATGCTGTGCGATCGCATTGCCATCATCGACCACGGGAAGGTGGTCGCCCTTGACACCTCGACCAACCTGAAGAAGCTGATCTCCGGGGGGAGCAGTACGATTCTGAAACTGGGTGTCGCCAATCTCACGGCCGATCTCCTCGAGACCCTCCGAAGGCTGGACTGTGTTCAATCTGTCTCCCAGGAGAACTCCACCCACCTCCGGCTGATCGCACGCGGCGACGACGCGTTCGACAGCGTGATTGACGCGGTGAGGAGCAAGGGCGGTAAGATAGCGTCGATAGAAAACCTGCAGCCGACGCTCGAAGACGTGTTCCTGCACCTGACGGGCCACGAGGTCAGAGACAGCGCGGACCAGAAGATTTCGCCGGAGAGGCACAGGCGGTTTGGGGCCCCGCAACGGAGGGTAAGGTGAGACTAATGGGGGCTAGGACACTGCTTTCGCACAGTTTCAGAATCGCTTGGAAGGACATACTCGAGCTCTACAGGAACAAATTAGGTCTGGTCCTACTCATCGTGATGCCCCTGTTCATGATGGCGATGGTCGGTTTCATCTATCCAACGGGTAGCAGTTCGGCCAGCAACCTCCCCGTCGCAATCGTCGACCTGGACGCAGGGTATCACAACTCGACAATCGCGAGCCAGACGTTCACTTCAGTCCTACAACAGATCGACAGCAGGACCGACATGATGAAACTCACGACTGCGTCGAGCACCGCCGATATCAAGAACCTGATTCAAAAGGGCGATGTCGAAGGCGGGATAGTCATTCTTAGCAATTTCTCGGCGAGCCTCGCCAGCGGAGAGCAGGGGACGGTTGTGATCATAACCGACCAGTCCAACCCCCAGGTGTCGACGACCATCCAGACGCTGCTGTCCAGTGTATTCAGCGAGATGAGTACCATGATGGCCCAGCAGAAGGTTCAGGCGCTCAATCCAACGATCACGGCGAACGATTCCCTTGCGATAGTGCAGCCGTACAAGGTCAAGACGCAGGGCGTCGTTCCCGGCGTCCCCAACTACTTTGACTTCGTCGCTCCTGGCATAATGGCCATGGTTGTCATGATGAGCGTCATGACGGGGTTACCCGCGGCGATATCGCAGGAGAAAGAAATCGGCACCATGGACGGAATGATGGTGGCGCCCATCAACAGGCTGTCCATCATCCTCGGCAAGACCCTGGGCCAGACGGTGAGAGGTTTGCTCCAGGGTCTCATAATACTGGTCCTGGCTGTCGGGCTGTTCGGCGTAACGGTACAGGGGAGCATCCTTCTCGTCTTCGGGCTGCTTCTGCTCGGTGTCTTCAGCTTTGTCGGTCTTGGCATTGTGATAACCTCGTTCGCGAAGGACCAGCAGACGGCGACGATGCTGATGATGACGCTGATGTTCCCCATGATGTTTCTGAGCGGAATCTTCTTCCCGATTCAGCAGATGCCCTGGTACATGCAGGACATATCGAAGTTCCTCCCGCTCACTTACGCATCGAGCGCCCTGAGGAAGGTCATGGTCTTGGGCGCCGGGATTCCCGACATAACCACCGAGGTGACCCTCCTGATAGTCTTCGGGATTGTGATGACAGCGATAGCTGTCCCCGTGTTCAGACGCATGATGACCAGGTAGCCATCCTTGAAGTGACGTTGCGACAAGTCGCCGTCTTGCCACGGACATCAGAGTCAGCTGGCCCCTGCACCGTTGCAGGGTCCGAAGACGAAGGCGCCATCTTCTCAACAGACGATGCATTTTACAGGCGTGTTTGGGATGCCCTCGGCGAGAACGATGAATGAGGGCAATGGGAAGCTGCACAAGTACTGGCACTATCTCTTCGTAATTTCAACATTCATAACGTTGCTGAGCGTTTTAGCCTTGCTGAACGCATATTATCATTTCACCAATGTATCGTCATATGATATCAGTCAGGGAGGTGTGTCGTCATCAGCGGATTATCTCGGCATGTTCGTCAGCATGGCCATTTTACCAATTCCAGATTACATTCTCGTTCCGGCGTATGGTTATCTGTCAGCGATAGGGATACTCAATCCCTTTGCAACGTTTCTGGTATGTCTCGCGGGCGCCCTGTTTCCGATAGAGTACTTTTGCGGTAGATTTGCGGCCAGATCACTACTGTTGAAAGGCCTGTCCCTCATGCGCATTTCCGAGAAGGACATCGAAGTGGCAGACAAATGGTTGGTGGACCACGGCCATTTCTCCATCTTCATATCCACCTTCATACCGTTCTTCTACAGCGTCGCGTCCCTGGCTGCCGGGACGCTGAAGATGAAGCCTGGCAGATTCTTTCTGGCCAGCACGGCGGGATTCGGGCTGAGATTCGTATTCCTTGAGTACGTGGGCTACTACAGCGTCTACATCTTCACGGCTTCATTTGACTATTCGCAGAGGACTCTGTTCTCTTTGCTCCTGATCTTATCCTCTGTTTACGCGGGTCTTCATCTCGCAAGAACTCTGCACTCTCGCTTCAAGTCCCAGCGCCAAGTATCCGTTCCCCAGGTGGACCTTGGATGAGGTCCTTCGCATAGACGTTGGCCTCTTCCACCACGAGCTCCCCGCAGTAGCGGCATGGATGCTTGTAACCTGGCAAGGTCTTCTCCTAGCCCTCCTCAGCTGAAACCGTGTGACTGCTCTTCGACCATTTGGTATCCTCGTCGGGTGCGCTTACGTTGAAACTCAGCAGGTCCATCACGTCTTTCTTCCACTGGTCCGGAAACGAATGGAGCACCCTCCCGATGTACAGGTTTCTAAGGGTCTGGAGGCCCAGAAGCTTCCTCACGGTCTGTCGCCCGTCTGAAGCTGGGCGTCTCTCATGGCAGCTCAAGACGGTTCGGAAAGGGTTCCGTCCCGCATATTGTAGATGCGATCGAGCCTCTCGCATATCTTAGCGTCGTGGGTCGAGATTACCACGGCAGCGTCAAGCTTCCTGCGGAGGGCGAGAATTAATTCTACGATCTGCAACCCGGCAGAACTGTCCAGCTGGTTGGTCGGTTCATCCGCTAGGACCAGTAGAGGGTCGTTGACGAGCGCTCGTGCCACGGCAACTCTCTGTTGCTCTCCCAAGCTCAGCTGGTTGGGTCTTCGGTGTTCCTTGCCAGACAACCCCACTGCCGTAACGAGCTCAGACGACTTGCTCCTTCGCAGACTCGAGGGGGCGGAAGAGAGAACCATCGGAAGTCCGATGTTCTCAACCGCGGTCAGCGCGCGCGCGCGATCAGCCGATACCTCCAGTTGCTCCAGAACGAGGGACTCAATGCCTCCAACATCAAGAGCCTGTTGGTTCAGTCTAATGCCGTCTACCATCAGGGGAACCTCTCCCTGACGTCGTTCGCGCTCAGCGCTGTCTACGGGAGCAACTCCGCGACCGTGAGCGGAGACATCAGCCTCACCGGGAACATGACTGTGCTTCCGCTCTTCATGGCCGGTTTCTATTTTGGCCTGTTCGGTTCATTCACCAGCACGGCGGAAGTCGGCGCGACCGTGGTGACGTGCAACCCTCAGGTCCCCGCCGCTTGCGTGGTTGCGCTCGAGAATCCCGGCAGCTCTTCGACCGCAGTGGGCGGCTGCACGATTCAGGATCAGTACGGGAACAGCACAGTGGGAACAGTCTTCCCGAACGATCCGACCGTCCCGGCAGGAGGTTCGGTGCAGGTCGCCTGTACACTTCCCCCGACGACGTCAGCGGGTCCGACGGGCTCACCCGCCTTGGGCACAATCGACCTGAGCAACGGGGCGTCAGTTCCATTCTTCGGAACTTGGAATTCTTCCGCGGTGGTCTCTACGTCGACGACCACGTCTGCAGGCACGTCAACGAGCGCGGGGTCCACGACCACGAACATGAGCCTATCACTCCCCCAATCCTACCTTGACCTCTTCTCCGTATTCTCCAATGTGACTTCGTCCTTACAGGGGTACACCTACACGATGTCATACGCCAGCGGCATATGGGAAGCCTCTGAGACGCTCCAGTACGCACAAAACCTCAACCTCGACCAAGCGATGCCTCTGTTTGCCCAGTACGCGGCAAACCAGAGCGCGCCATCATACATCACCCAGTTTCTCAACTCCACGAGGATTGATATCTCGAGCTTCTCAACAAACATGAGTGAGATTCAGAATGCGAGTGGAGAATTCGATACGAACATCTCCGTGGCCGACGTGACGATCTACCCACAAATCGTGAAAAGCGGGGGAATGTTCAACGAATCTGGGCTATTCCGTGCCCTAGGAACGGTCTTGACGAACGTGACCGTCGCAGGAGGGACTAACGCTGACGGGTCAGTGAGCATTGTAGTTCCCGCTGGCGTCCCGTCCCCGACGTCTTCCACGGCCGATTCGAAGACCTGGACAGACACGAACATGAGCCTATTGGCTGGCCTCGAGTTCTCCGTCGGTCAAGCAAGCACGACTTCGACCACCTCTGCCGCATCGACAGCTGCAACCACTTCTCACAGCACGACCACTTCGTCTACAAGCACGACGGGAGGCGGAGGGATTCCCGAGTTCTCGGTTCTGCTCAGCGTCGCTCTTCTGGTTGCGGTCATCATCGCTGCATCCTATGTCATTTCCAGACGTCGTGTTCGAATCGGCAAGCAACCCCCAGACTAGCGCACGGCTCCTCGTGTTGGGGCGCCCACACTAGACGACAAGTCCCGGCCAAGGCGTCACGCTGCAGAAGTGGTTTGGGCTTGAATCCAGCAGGGCAGACCATTCAGGCCCGACCAGCACGGCGTGGAACTGGCAAGGGCTTCTCACTGTCAGGACTTGCGTAGGATACTATGCGGTTCCCTCAGGGCCCGCTACCAATACGCGTCTGCCGCCGTTCCCGTGGTCCCTTGCGCTGGGCGGCCCCGCGCAAGTCGCCAATGTTGCAATCGACAGCCATTAAAGCGACTGAGTTTCTTCAAGAAGAGGACCTACCCTTGTTGCTGACACGTGGTTATGCTGTCAAAGGTCCTTCTCTGCCGCTCGAGCCGTTCGATTTCGAGCGGCGCGAGCCAGGGCCGCACGACGTGTTGGTGGATATTCAGTACTGTGGCGTCTGCCACAGCGACATCCACCAGGCGCGGAACGAGTGGGGGCACTCAAACTACCCCATGGTCCCCGGCCATGAAATCATCGGCACCGCTACCGTGGTGGGCGACAAGGTAAGGAAGTTCAAGGTCGGGAACAAAGTCGGAGTGGGCACATTCGTCGATTCCTGCCGCAGGTGCGGCCCGTGCAAGGCAGGAGAAGAGCAGTACTGTGAGAGCGGAGCCACCTTCACTTACAACTGCCTCGAGCGCGACGGAAAGACGCTGGCGCAGGGCGGCTACTCGACTTACATAACGGTGGACGAGGCATACGCGTTCAGCATCCCGCAGAGCATCCCTCCCGAACGCGCGGCCCCTCTGCTGTGCGCCGGCACCACGACCTACTCTCCTCTCCGCCACTCTGGAGTCAAGAGAGACAGCCGGATAGCAGTTGTGGGGCTCGGTGGCCTCGGTCACATGGCCGTGAAGCTCGCAAAGGCGCTGGGTGCAAACGTTACCGTGATGAGCCACTCGCCTGGCAAGCGCGAGGATGCAATGCGCCTCGGCGCCGACGACTTCATAGTCACAGGCGATTCCGCGGCGTTCGAGAAGAATGAGTCTCGTTTCGACTTCGTCCTAGACACGGTCTCGGCAAAGCACGACATCAATGCGTACCTGAACCTGCTCCGCCTCGACGGGACGATGACGCTTGTGGGGCTCCCGGACCCTGCGCCGCTCGCGCCATCGGCCCTGGAGAGCCATCGCCGACGCCTGACGGGGTCGAACGTAGGTGGAACACGAGTGACGCAGGAGATGCTGGACTTTTGTGCCAAGCATGGCATCGCCGCGGACGTGGAAGTGATTCCGATTCAGCGAATCGAGGAGGCCTTCGACCGGACCGTCAGGAGCGATGTCCGCTTCCGGTTCGTCATCGACATCGCCAGCCTCAAGGAGTCCTGAAACAGCATGCGAATCCTAACGCAATAGAACACAATGCAGCCGACGCTAAAGGGCTCCAGATGGAGCCGAGAAGTGGAGCGAAGCTCGGGATGGACCCAGTGCCTCCATCCAGCTTCGGGCTGACCGTGAGGAAGCCCGCGGGTTGGGACCTGTTCACGTCCAGGGAGGTCTACGAGGATCGAAGTCAACTAGAGTCTCTGTCACCCCAGTTGGCATTGCCTCTAGGCCAACATAAGCCAACAGATCAGCCCGCGAAGTTGCGCTATGGATATTAACAGCGGCGATTCGGAATTGGGGCCGATGAAGTTCCTCTTCGTGACGGACGAGAGCTTGTCGTCAGATCTCGCATGGCAGCTCAAGAAGGAGGGTCACGAGGTGAAGATGCACTGCCACAGTCAGGGAGAGAAGGACGTCGGCCTCGGCTTCTTCGAGAAGGTTGAGGAGTGGGAACCGCTCAAGGACTGGGCCGACCTCATCATCTTCGACGACATCGAGTTCGGGTCGAAGGCCGAGCAGCTTCGCAGCGAGGGAAAGCTCGTCTTCGGGGGTTCCACCTATACCGACAAGCTCGAGCTGGACAGGGAGTTCGGACAATCTGAGCTCAACCAGGCCGCGGTCGACATACTGCCTAGTTGGAACTTCACGTCGTTCGACGCCGCGATTGATCTGGTGAAGAGCAACCCCGACAGGTACGTCCTGAAGCCGAGCGGAAAGGCCCAGAATGAGAAAGAACTGCTGTTCATTGGGCAGGAGGCGGACGGAAAGGATGTCGTCCAGGTCCTCGAGCACTACAAGGCCAACTGGTCGAAGAAGATCAAGGAGTTCCTGATTCAGAAGTACGCTGAAGGTGTCGAGATAGCTGTCGGGGCGTTCTTCAACGGCAAGGATTTCGTCCTCCCCCTCTGCGTCAATTTCGAGCACAAGAGGCTCTTCCCCAACGAGCTCGGGCCGAGCACAGGCGAGATGGGCACCTCGATGTACTGGACCAAGGCCAACCCCGTCTTCGACAGGACTCTTCTCAAGATGAAGGAGAAGCTCGCCGCTAGCAAGTACGTCGGGTACATCGACATCAACTGCATCGCCAATGGCAGGGGCATCTGGCCCCTGGAATGGACTTCGAGGCTCGGCTACCCGACTATCAGTATCCAGATGGAAGGGATTACCAGCGAATGGGGGACCTTTCTCTACGAGCTCGCCCAGGGGAAGGACGCCCAACTGAAGGCCAAGAAGGGGTATCAGGTCGGAGTCGTGGTGACGATCCCACCCTGGCCCTTCGAGGACGACAAGGCGTTCAAGAAGTACTCAGAGGGCGCGACCATCCTCTTCAGGCGCCAGTCTCTGGACGGGATACACATAGGCGAGGTGAAGCTGGAAGAGGGGGACTGGCACATCGCGGGCAATTCGGGGTACGCGCTCGTGGTCACCGGTTCAGGGGCGACAATGGCGGACGCCATCGAAGAGGCGTACCAGAACGTCAGGAACGTGATGATACCGAACATGTTCTACAGGAACGACATCGGGCACCGCTGGACACACGACAGCGATCTGCTGCTCAGCTGGGGATACATCTAGGGACATTTCCTGGACATGAAATCTTCGATTTTCCAGAACAACGCAATCTCGAGAAGGGCAGAGGCCAAGATGAGCGCCTGAATCAACTTGGCGGTCCAGTTCACGAAACCAGTCTTCGTTTCGAATCATCTGAGTATCGCTCGAAAGTCTTTTGAAGCGTCAGGGGGTGCCCATTCACTTGATGGCCACCGGCGTGTACAGGTCGTTCCATCTTCCCGAATCGACGACACATTACACGCCCGAGAAGGACTTCCATACCCAGCACGTGAAGATCGAGCTGTCTCTCGACTTTTCCAGAAAGAGGATTGCGGGCTCGTGCACGCTCACGATCGTCCCGATCAGGCCGGGGCTCGGCCGAGTCCTGCTCGACGCCTGCAGCATGGAGATCCACGAGGTCAGCGTGGACGGGTCGAAGTGCGGGTTCGAGTACGACCAGGAGAAGCTGACGATCAATCCACCCGGGCCCCTTTCAGGGAGCCACACAGTAAGGATAGCATACTCCAGCACGCCCTCGGAGGGCATCTACTTCATCGAGCCCGACAGGGAGCACCCAGAGAAGGAGGTCCAGGCCTGGACACACTCGGAGGCGGAGTTCGCCAGGTACTGGTTCCCCTGCTGCGACCACCCGAACGACAAGTTCACGAGTGAGGTCCTGCTCACCGTACCGAAGGGCTTGAGGGTCATCTCGAACGGGAACCTGGTTTCCGAGCGGGAAGACGGGGATACCGTGACCTTTCACTGGAAGGAGGAGCTGCCTCACCCCAGCTACCTCACTTCGTTCGTGGCAGGGAAGTTCGGCGAAATGAAGCAAGAGGCAGAAGGAGTCCGGCTCCAGTACCACTTTCCCGAATCGAAGAGGGCGGACGTCCTGCGGTACTTCGGCGAGACGCCCAGAATGATCAAGGTCTTCAACGAGATAACCGGAGTCAGGTACCCCTACTCCAAGTACGCTCAGACGACGGTCGAGGACTTCATCTTCGGCGGCATGGAGAACTTCAACGCCACCACCCTGACGATGCTCTACTACCCTGACGCAAGCTCCGAGGAGGACTTCCAGGCGTCATACTCCACGCCCAATAGGAACCCGACCAACCTGGTCGCACATGAACTGGCACACCAGTGGTTCGGGGACCTCGTGACCTGCGTCGACTGGTCGCACGCCTGGCTGAACGAAGGGTTCGCCGACTACATGCAGGCGATGTACATCGAGCGGACGAGAGGGGCCGACCAGTTCAGATGGGACATGAGCGCGAAGGCCGACAGCTTCTTCGAAGAGGACGCGGATGAGTTCAGGAGGCCGACCGTAGAGAGGGACTTCGTTTACGCCGACGACCTCTTCGACATGGCGATCTATGCGAAGGGCGCGTGGATGCTCCACGAGCTGAGATACATCCTCGGAGACGGGGCCTTCTTCGAAGGGATCTCCTCCTACCTGAAGGCCCATTCGTTCTCCAACGCAGACACCCACGATTTCCGAAAGTCGATGGAGAGGGTCAGCGGGCGTTCCCTCGAGGAGTTCTTCGAACAGGCGTTCCACAGGACAGGGTTCCCAGAGTTCGAGGTCGAATATGCCTGGGATGAGGCTTCGAAGACGGCTTCGCTGCGCATCAGGCAGACTCAGAAGCTGGAGATGCAGACGCCAGTCTTCAAGCTGCCCTGTGACATCGCGATGTACGTGGACGGGGCCCGGATGAAGAAGACGGTCATGCTGGATTCCGGCGACCAGACCTTCTCCTTCAGCCTGGCATCGAAGCCCGCCATCGTCGAATTCGACCCGGAGCACTGGCTGCTGAAGAAGGTCCGGTTCAGGAAGAGCGTCGAACTCCTCGTAAACCAGCTGGAGGGTAGCGCGGACGCTTCGAGCAGGGCAGAGGCAGCGAAGAGCCTCGGAGAGGCCAAGGCAAGCATCGCAGTCGGCGCGCTCGGGCGGGCGGCCAAGAGGGCGCAGTTCTGGGACGTGAACGCGAGCGCGCTCAGGGCGCTCGGGGAGATCGGGACATCAGAGGCCCTTTCCGCCTTGCGGGAGATCGGCATGCCTGAGGACCGGAGGACCAGGCGGGCCCTTGCCGAGGCTCTCGGCGGCTTCAAGGACGAGAGCGCTAGGTCGCTGCTGATCACCCTCCTGCAGACGGACCAGAGTCCCTACGTCAGGTGCGAGGCCGCTCTATCGCTCGCCAAGGCATGGCCCGAGGGAGCATTCCAGCACCTCACCGAAGCCATGAAGGTCCACACCACCAACGAGACACTCGCGGAGGCGTGCCTCGACGCCATGGGCAAGCTGAAGGACGCCGGCGTCGCAGCGGTCATCGGCGAGAACGTCGTGTACGGGAAGCCGCTCCGTGTAAGAATCGGGGCGCTGAAGGCAATCAAGAACAGAGGGTGCCTTCTCGAGGACGAGTTCCCGACGATCAAGGAGATGCTCCTCAAAGACAGGGAATTCCGGGTCCGCGAGTACATCGTCTCCAAGCTGATCCCGTCGCTGGGGGACGCCAGGTTCCTGGATACGCTCAAGGAGGCGTCGAGGACCGACCGTGACCCAAGAGTCAGGCGGAAGGCGCTCGAGGTCTTCCACTCCCTGTCCGAAACCGCGGAAACCTCTAAGACAATCGCGAGACTCGGATACGAAGTGGAGCAGCTGAAAGACCAGCTGAAGAGGATTCCCCAGGCTCCCCAGTCGGCTCAGTGAGGAACTCCTACTCGCTTGTCTTCCTAGGAGAGTCCCCGCGCGTCGCGGTGACCCGCGATTGCCTCGACGAAAGAAGCCGTTTCATCTTGGGTCCCAGAGAATCGAAGACTGCGGCCAGGTTGTAGCCTGACTCCGTGAAGGCGCGCCTTTCCTTGGGCGTGTACACCTCGACCGAGACCTCGTACCGTGCATGGTCCTTCGAAGCCTTCTTCGACTTCACGACCGCCCTGATCTCCTCGATGAAGGGGAAGACCTTGCAGAGTTCCAAAGAGAGCCTCTCGAACTTCATCTTGGCCTCCGCCGCCTCGATGGGCTCTTCGGGAAGACCGACAATGTAGAACGGCGTGTCTTTGGAAGGGCTTGCCGTCATGAGTAACCCAGGCGGCTGTTTCGAGCGCGGTTATTATGGATTTTTGAGGTTGGAAAGGACAACGCTGCGAGAGCCTTGAAGACCAAGATTCGGATATTTTCCGACATCACAGTTCACCGTCGCAAGGAGGACGTCGATCAAGTGTTCAATCTGGAATTCGACCCTCGGGCGCTGTCGCATAGCAGTCCTGCGTGATTGAAGCCATAATCCCGTAACAGGGTTCTCGCGCCTTCGCAGTTAACAATCCGGCCTCGGACCTGTTTGGGGGCGAGTCCCACTGGGCCTGCTTAGATCAATTACCTGGTGGTGCCGCGTCGCCACGGGGATTTCAGAGCAGAGCAGGGAGGAAGGCAACGACTCCTACTAGGAACTGCAGCAGAATCGTTCTTCTCAAAGGAAGGCCGGCCCGTTTCGCCATCAGCAGAGCGAGGATGTTGGCGAAGGAGGCTATCGGGTCTATGTTTCCGGCCAGGCCAGCTTCGACCGCTATTTTCGGCGCAACGTGAGAAGAGATAGAGGTGACGCTTAGCACCAACTGCGTCGCGGGAACGTTGCTGATGAGGTTCGATACCCCTCCCACAAACAGGGCAGAGTAGGGTTGAACGCCCTCGGCAACCGGCGCGGCATAGTTGCTGAGAGCGGGACCAACGAATGCAGAGGCGACGCTAATCGACGCGACGAAAGCGTACAGGATCAACAGGCTCCTGAAGTCAAAGTCGTGGACGACATCTCGAAATGAACGAAACGTGGACAGCAGGCCGAGAACGAAACTCACTCCGAGCGCGACGTATGCCGCCAGACCGGATACGTCGGAAACGACGATTACCACGATGACCAGGGCAAGGTAGATTCCGGGCGTGACAGGCCCAGCGGTGGAGGGAAACTCCCTGCCCCCACCCACGCGCTTTCTCAGGGGCAACAGGGCTGCTGCGGCAATGCACGCTGAAACCAGAACGGGAAGCCAGGTACCCGCGACAAACTGGAGAAAAGTGGCCTTCGAAGCACTCCAGAGCAGAATGTTCTGTGGATTTCCGAGAGGCGTCAACGAACTTGCTATGTTGGTGAAGGTAATCTCGGCGACCAGCAGAGGAGCGGCGTCAATTTGGAAGTGCTTCGCATACCTGATCACCACCGGAGTGAGGATCAGGATGACGACGTCGTTCAGGATGAAGGGCGAGAACAGTGAGGTGACGACCACCACAGCAAAGAGCATCCCGACCCTTCCCTCGAAGATCGCAATGATTCTCCGCAGGAATGACTCTCCGTCCATCGCCCTAAACTGGGATGCGATGCCGAAGAGGAATGCGAGTGACAGATAGACCGACAGATCAAGTTGCTGAAAAATGATGAGACTCAAACACTGAGACGCGGCCATCTAGTCCCGTGTCCTTAAGCACACCCGGACGAGGAGGCTCTCGTCGAACTTGAATCGAATCTCACTTGGCAGTGATGCCTGGCGAACCCCTCCGGGCTCGCACCTAGTTCGTCCCTCGCGGAATCCCCGACGGTGTTGGGTCCACGGCGGATAATTGAGAGAACAGCCATATACCTAGCCGAGCTGTCTGCCTAGCTGGGCTGCCTGAAATAAGACAGGACCAAGCTCCGTTAACTCATCTGAGTAATAATCAGAGTCTTTCACAAGGCGGTTTGGCGGTTCGAATCCCACCGGGCCCGTCCAACTATGCGCGCCTAGGCTTTCGTCTGCGCCAAGAGAGGGGCGGCGAGCTGCTTTTCGATGTGTGGTCTGTGGAAGTTGTTCATCGTGCAGAATGGGACGACCCTCGCCCCGAGGCGGTCGTCAGGCACCAAGTAGTGTATCGCGCACTTGTGAACCCTCTGGAAATCGAAGTTGTAGGCATCCATGAAGTGCATGTCGCCTATCATCAGGACCCTCCTCATGAAATCCCCTGCGCCCTTGTAGTTCCCTCTGAGCAGGAGGGGGGCTACCATGTCTCTCTTCAGCTTCATGTCCGTGTGCCTCAGTATTCCGGCCGCTCCCTTCAGCGTTCCGACGACCCTGCCGCTCCTGCTCGCTCCTTCCAATGACGAGTAGAGCTTCTCTGGGTCCATGTGTCTCGTGACCGGGTCGAAGGTCACCTCGCCGTCCTTCTTGTTGACGTAGACCAGGGTCGACCTGCCGCACTGGACGTGCGTGGAGAATCTGTCGTAGTGATCACTCCTGCCCCTCACAAGCTCCAGGTAGCCTGCCAGCGGAACTTCGGCCGGGATGGGGAAGAAATCGCTCGCTCTGATCTGCCCTCCGGTCTGCCTTTCCACCCCGTTCACGACGTCGGCGTTGGTTATCCTGACCTCTCTGATCCTGTTTCTGTCCATCCTCCCAGCCATCGATATCGGCTGGAAGTTGACGCATCTGACGACGTCGGAGTTCTCGCCCGCGTACCTCAGGATGTCTCCCATCTGCCCGTCGTTCACGCCTCTCTGCAGGGTGACGACCAGGACGATGCTCGCGAACCCTGTCTCCCTCGCGCTTCGGACCACGTTCAGCTGCCGGTCTGTATAGTACTCGGCGAGCTTTCTCCTTCCTTCTTCGGACATCCGCCCTCCCGTCTCATCTGAAGAGGGGACCCTGGAAATGAGCCTGGGGCCGGCGGTGAGTCCGTCAAACTGAAGGTAGAGAGTCGAGATTCCGGCATCCATGAGGGTCTTGAGGTATCCGGGCCCTCTTTCGGGATCGCCGACCTTCAGGCCGTTGGTGTTTACCTCGATGTGATTGATGCCGTAGCGCTTGACCACTCTGACGATGTCGGGAAGGTCGTCTCTGACGGTCGGCTCTCCTCCCGAGAGTTGGATGGCATGGATCCCTTTCGGTGAGTTCACGCTCGTCGCTGTCGCGAGCATGGTCTCGATCTGTTCGATCTTGGGCTCGTACACGTAGCCGGCAGCCCCGGCATTGGCAAAGCAGACGGGGCATCTCATGTTGCACCTGTTCGTCACATCGATGATCGCCAGAACGGTCTTCGATTCGTGCTCGAAGCAGAGGCCGCACCGCGTCGGGCATTCACCGTCGGTGTACGATATCGGGTTTTGCACGCCCGTCCCTCCCTGCGCGAACCTCTCTGCCCTGAGGTAATCGCCGACGTCCGTGGAGATCAAATCCTGGAATTCGCCATGGCGACCGCAGTTCTTGGTCATCCAAACCTCGTTCCTTTCGCGATCGATCCACAGTCTGGCCTCTAGCTTCCTCCAGTCCCCCTGATCCACGTCGACCGGACAGACGGATTCAGTAGAACCGTGGAGCTCCATGAGGCAAGAAAGGGGAGATTTGATTATTTATGACTATCGAGACATCAAGATAATTCTCGCTTTTCGGGCCAGTCTTGAGGCACGATTTCATGCCGGGCCCCACCGGATTCGAACCTGCGGCCTGTTTTCGTTCTCAATCTGCCGCAGGTTGCAGCTCAAATCCGACATGAGTCGGGGAGTCTCCGACCCGCTGCACGCCTGATTCCAACAAGCGATAATGCCCGAAGCACAACGAGGGGCTCGCGCTAGAAGTGATCTAATGCGCTCATGCAAAACCTGTTGCCAAAACAGTCGTTGAACGAGGCATCAGCCACAAGTTCCTTGGCCATTAGCACGCCGTGAGCCTTTTCGAGCACAGTGAAACCCCGAGACTTGTACGCATGGATCACATCACCTGAACTAGGGATTCCCAATCTGCCAACCACAGGCTTCTGCGTCATGCCCTCGACCAGTCCAATGAACCCGAGCATCTCTTTGCCGTTCTGGGCGACAAGCTCTCTAATTCTGATGGACTCCTTTTCCTTCTTGAAGATCACGTACCCTCTTTCAGTCACTATGCACTCCTTGGCCGAGATCTCGTACTGCTTGAAGAGCATTCCAAGGTAGTCTTCATCTCTGATTACGAAGCCGGTTCTGCCCTTGACACACCGGCGGAATAGCTCAAGCATTCTGCTGTGGTCCGGTTTGGCAGAGCTTATGCGCTTCAGGGCTTTCTGCCGTTTCGGCCTCGCCCCCAGGTATGCTGAAAGAAATGGTGCGACGTCAAAGTAGCCCAGTTTCACGTATAGAGCGTGAGCTATGATTGTTGGGCTGGTCGTAAGGAGCGAAAAGCGATAGCCTTTCGTCATGAAGTACTCGTGCGAACGAGCTATCAAAGCGGTGCTGATTCCTTGCTTCGTGTATTCAGGATGAGTCGCAACCCCGTATAGGCCCCCAACTCTTTCTTCAGCGCCCGAAGCAGTTCTCAGAGTGAGATCCATGACGCCGACATATCCAACTACCTTTCCCTCTCTGATTGCGTAGCCTTCAAGCAAGGGACATCAATATGGTTGCGCACCCATATGGGGGCGAGTCCCACCGGGCCCGCAGATGACCAAGCCCAGAATGGACTCTATTCAAAGAGTGTGAACAGCTTAGGACTTCGAGGTGCCAAGCCCTGACGGGCTCGAACCTCCTATGCCGTTACCGTTGCATATGTTGCTCGTGTAGAAGTTCGCTGTTCCTGCAGTGCCTGAACCTGCTGAGTCGTCATAGTAGCCATACAGTGCGTTGCCGTTCGCCGTGTTCCCGCTGAAGGTGTTGTTGTTAGAAGAGCTGTAAAGGTAGAAGCCATCAAGGCCGTTGCCGTTCGCCGTGTTCCCGCTGAAGGTGTTGTTGTTGGAGGAGAATTTGAGGAAGAATCCATTGACGGTGTTGTTGTCCGCCTTGTTCATGGTGATAGTGTTGTAGGAAGAGAGGTCAAGAGCGATGCCATAGTGTTCGTCATTGTTCGCCGTGTTCATGGTGAGAGTGTTATTGTTGGATTCGTAAAAGAGGGCGAAACCAAAGTCGTCATTGTTCGCCGTGCTCCTGCTGAGAGTGTTGCTGTTGGAAGAGTACCCGAGGTCGAAGCTATCTTCGTCATTGTTCGCTACGTTCCCGGTCAGAGTGTTGTGGGAAGAACCCGAAAGGACGAAACCAAAGTCGTCATTGTTCGCCGTGCTCCTGCTGAGGGTGTTGCTGGAAGAGTCGTTTAGCAGGAAGCCATACCGAAATCCCGTGACGTTGCAGTTCTCGACCGTGGCGTTTGAACTCCCGACGAGGCTGACCCCTACGCTTGTCAGGCTTGAGCCTGTGCCGTTTATACTGTGCCCGGCGCAGTTGAGGACTATGCCGCTGGCACCTATGACGAGCCCGTCTCCTGAGCAGGGGCCGACGTTCGAACTCAAAGTCGTGCTTGTCGCAATTATTATGCCACATTGCAATGAAGACACTTGAGATTGGAGGGAAGACACCTGTTTGTTCAACGATTGGATTGTTGATCGATCTTGCAACACCTGAGACTGAAGAGAAGAAACGTTACTCTGTAGTTTGGAAATCTGAGAATTACCAAATGCGATCGTGGCGTTGGCGGCACGAGAATAGGTCTCAAGACCCGAGTTCCGTTTGTTAAGAGAAGAGATTGTATTGGTGTTGGTTACGTAGGCATACCCGAACAGCGCACCGACGACGATCAGAACCACTAGGACTAGGACGAGTCCTGCCAGGACAGCCCTGTGCTGAAGCAGATGAAACGCAGGACGCGAAGGCCTAGGCTCGGAGTGCGGGATCCTGCTCGCCTCAATCATCCGGAGAGCTTCTCTTCCTTCGTCAGTTAAGCCGTAATTACCTTCAGAACCAGTTTTGACCAATGAACTCAGCTTGTTCAAGTGAAAGGAGAGGTTTCCACTACTCTCGATGTTAGTCGCCCTTTTTAGCTCGGAAAACCCCATTGGGTGATTAGACAGCGACTGCAGAATCAGGATTCTCGTTGGATGCGCGAGAGTTTCATAAAGTTCTGCCCTGCCTGAATTGAACTCATTGGTTGATTCGCTTTGGGTCACAATTGTGCCTCCGCGAATGAATCCGTAAGACTCCGATTTAATTCCTCAGTCGTTGACAGACCGACAGGATCTCGCGGATTGGTGGTCCCCGACTGTTGACTGACGTCAACGGGGCGTATTTCCGCACCGCTCGGGCTCAAACAGTCTTTCCACTCGTCCTGTTGGTGGTTTGCACCTTCCAGCCGAAATCTCCGCCGGGGAAGACTCAGGCTTCTCCTGCGAATCGGGGCCAGATTCGAGCTCTCTTGGCAAAGGTCAACCTTTCGTTACAAGATTCCGTTGATTCCAAAGAGCAGGTCCGACGGGCGCCCGCCTAGACAGGCAGGTCCCGGCCAGGGCGCCTACGTTTCAACTTCGACTCCCTTCCGTTAAAAGGCGGCACGGGCTTGCCTTCCATGAACACGGAGGCTCCCCGCCCCGACATCCACGGATACGAAGAGAGGGTCAGGCGGTACCTCGTCCTGATAGCCGAGTCGAGCATCCCGGACGAGGACAAGAAGGCCCTTGTAGAGTTCAGCGAGGTCCTCAGAGCCCAGGGGCTCCACATCGGCCGCGTGATGAAGTACCTCTACCACCTGAGGGTTTGCGCCGAGAACATCACCAAGCTTTCCGGCTGCGCCAGCCTGACCGGCGCCGACTCGAAGGCAATAACGAAGCTCGTCGCCTGGCTCAACGGCTCGCCCAGGTTCAAGCCCGAGACCAGGAAGGACTTCAACGTCGTCCTCAAGAGGTTCTTCCAGTGGCTGAGGGCCCCTCCGGAAGAGTACCCCAGGTGGAGGAGGAAGCACCTCTACCCCATCGAGGTAGAGGACCTCACGGCCACCCTGAAGAAGAACGACATGATCCTTCCCTCCAGCCTGTTCACCCCCGAGGACGTGAACGCGCTCTTGGCTGCCTCCGACCACCCGATGCTGAGCGCCTTCGTGGCCTTCATGGACGAGGTAGGCCCCAGGGAGGGGGAGGCGCTCTCGATGACCATCGGGAGCGTGGTCTTCAACGGGACAGACGTGATCTGCAGGCTCCGTGGAAAGACCGGGGAGAGGCAGATCTACCTGGTGAAGAGCGTCCAGATGCTCGCCAGGTGGCTAGACCTCCACCCGTTCAGGGACGACCTGCGCGCCCCGGTCTGGCTCAACCTCAGCAACCACAGGCGGTACGAGCTCTGGACGGCACGAGCATGCGAGTGCGCGGTCGAACGACTCGCGAAGATGGGAGGGGTCAAGAAGAGGGTCTACCCCTACCTGTTCAGGCATTCGGCAGCCACTAGGGACGCCAGGCTCGGGTTCACAGAGTCGCAGCTCTGCCTGAAGTACGGCTGGGTGATGGGCTCGCGGATGCCGAGGATCTACCTGCACTTGGCCGGGACGGATTTGCGGCAGAAGATAATGGAAGTCTACGGCGGAAGCGAGGCCGAGAAGCCCGCCCCCCAGACAGTGAAGTGCCCCAGGTGTTCCGTCCCTAATCACTCCGGCCAGAACTACTGCTTCACCTGTGGTTCGCCACTCGAGCCTGCTCCCAAGACGATCGAACTGGAGGAGATGAAGAGAGAGCTCGGAGAGATCAAGGAGACGCTTCGGGCCCTTCTCTCTCAGAAGACGTCAGCTTCGCCTCTATAGATTCTACCTTGCTGAGCAGGCTCTCGAGCACGGCCCTGGGCACCTCTACGGTCTCGCCTGCATTTTCGGGCTCTTTCATGAGGGCCCAGTTTGCTGCTGAATTTAAGGCGACAAGGAGTGTCAACCAATCCTGGCGCAGGGCGGTCGTAGGAAGGAACGGAGAACTGCGTGCGAGGAAACGCATTCGAGTATCAGCATTTGATACTCGGCCCCAGTATCGACAGTCGATACTGGAAGAGGCTTTCCGGGTCAGGAGGCTCTCCCCCAGCGACGCCAATTCCCCTCCACTGCAACAGGCCTGGGGCTCTGCGGAGAGCGCTTGAAATCACTCCATGCTCATAACTCGCTTTGGAAGTTGGTTTCACACCCCCCGAGGTCAAATGATCAAGGGTCGAGCATGGGCATGATCAAGGGTCGATCATCTGCATGTTCAGAGGGTCGAGCACGTTTTCGATTCGGATTGTGCTCGACAGTCGATCATCTGCATGATCAAGGGTTGAACATGCCTTGACGTGGAAGCCGGTATCCACCCTGGATACCGACTTCCTGCGCGATCAGTGTCCACTCGGAACTGTCTCGCTAGCGAAGGCATCAGGTTGGCAACGTAGTCTGCCTGCGTTAAATACCCCTAGGCGCTCGTATTTCACCAAAATAGATTGGTCACATCTTTGAGTGGCTGAGCGAAACCACCAATCCCGTCACAAACGACGGGTTCGTGCGGGGGTCGAGTGCAGATGCCTCGGCATCCTGACCGTCGGGGAAGGATTCCCCTGAAGAAACGGCGCGAAAGTCCGTCCAAGCGGCGACTTTGCACCTCCAACAAGTTCGTGCCAACTTGGCGTGAGTTCGTGCCAACTTGGCGTGAGTTCGTGCCAAAGTACGTGCCACCAACTAAGTTGGTGCCACTTTGGCGTAGATTCGCGCCATCAGATCGTGCCAAACATTGAGTTGGTGCCATTTTGCCACGGGTTCACGCCATCATCCGAGTTCACGCCATCAAGTCGTGCCACAAGGACCGCCCTGTCGGTCACGTTGCCAAAGAGGTTGCCAAAGGGTTGCCAAATTGGCAAGGAGGTTGCCAAAAAGCCATTCAAGGCCCTTTTTGGCAAGGAAAGGTTGGCAAGGCTGGTTGGAAATTGGCAACCTCGTCTGTCCGCGTTAAATACTCCCGGCCTCTAGTTACGTGTCTAACTTACTTTCTCTCTCTGAATGGAACCGTCTGCGCCGAGGAGGCTGATGCATCGCCTACAGTGGTGTCTGAATATGGCGTATAAGGAATGAAATGAGAACACGACAACAGCCCGGGAGAGCCGCACCTGTCTTGCACGTGGACCGCTTGGTTTCGTCGACTGAAAGTGATGTCAGAAAGAAGGTTGGACGTCAGGGATGATTCCTCACGAGTTTCTCGTGAGATGTTCTCCAGCCGCATGGCTGGAGTTTTCCCCTGATGATCCCGAAACCCGAAAGGGCGAGGGTGCTCCTTCAAGTGATTGAAGGGGTTGGCCAACTCCAGACTTCAATGGATGAGTCGGAGTCGTGGCCGAAACGTACCTGCTGAAGCTGTGGGGCTAACCTAGAGGAGGGTGTCCTGCAGTGGAGGGTATGTCGGGACTGGCTTCAGACCCTTAGTCAGGGGACTCGCACGCCATTGTCTCCTCATAAGACAGGTTACGGACAACCCTTGTCCGTAACCGGCCACTTACGGACAACCCTTGTCCACAACTTGAGCTCAAAGTTATGGACAACCCTTGTCCACAAAGTTACGGACAACCCTTGTCGGCAGCTTCGTGAATACGAATGAGTAGGGTAGCCGGCATATAGCGGAACCCGTACGTCGTTGCGGATGTTCTTCTCCTTTTCTTAGTGTTTTTTTTGAAAATTTTTTCTGAGGACCTAGCCTCAGGCTCCCTGCCTTACACTCCTAGCCTAGACTCCGATTCGGCCCTTTCGTATCACCGGTTCGAATCTTCCATTGTCCTGCGGCTTGTAATAATACTCTACCCTGCACAATCACCTGTCCTTTGCAACAGGCCAACCCTCCCCAGGACCGTTGTTTCACTCTTCCATGTACCTCGTCGACGACTTAGAACGTTGACTGAGTCTTCTGTACGATGCTCAGCGCGCGCGCGCGGCCAGAGCTGTGGGGCGGTGACCCCGGTCCGGAATACGCCATTTTGAAGCTGACTGCCGAGAAACTTTGTCTAATGTATCACCACCATCATGGATTGCCTACGACGGTCTTCCGGGTCGAATATGTTTTCGCAGGCGAGAAGGAGCTAAGAGATCACGCGAACATTCACGTTGATGACGTTGTACGAGCCTTCCTCCTTGCGGCATTGAACAGGAAGGCTTACGGCCAGACCTTCAATCTTGCCTACCCAACCCGCTACATGTCCACAAGGAAAATATGGAAAGTACTCGGGTGGAGGCCACAGACAACGAAGGTCTTTCTGAGGGGAGTCTAACTCCGTTTCGAGATTGCACAGGGATGGAGAATTCCCGAATGATCAAGATGAATCGAACTGCAGCGAGTTAGAGCCTATCCGAAAAACCGATATTTTAGTCCGATATAGTCCATGGGAATGGACTCCTGTTGTGAAAGAATTGCAGGCCTGCTTTGGCCAGGGTGGCCAGACGACACCAAAGTGCGTATATACATAAAGATACGCACTAAAATGCATGAAAACGAAAACGCTCTGGATCGTCTTGGTCTTCGCTGCGACACTCCTGATGATGGGAGCCTCAACCCCAGCAATTGCTTCAAATGCGCAGGCTACACCTGCTACCTGCACCCACATGGACACCAACTCGGCAACGAGTTCCGACGGGACTATGTCTGTCACTTCAGCCTTGAGTTATAACTCGTGTACTAATACTGTCAACGCAGAGAGTTACTACGAGGCCACAGGGTCAACCGGCTCCCACAACATAAGATACTCGGCTTGTAACACTCCGGACTCCAGAACCGGATTTGACTACTGGGCCATGTGCGAAACAATTACACTAAACTCTTACACCTTTTTCCTTAGCTATGATAATTACAACCAAAGCCAGCAATTTTCATATCTGAATAGTGGACAGTCGGGTTCGACATCGTCACTCAGCACCTTCGGTTGGAGTGGTCACGGCAGCCCCTCATCAAGTAACGAGGCCACTGCATACGCAAGCTACCCTCCGTAGAGAGGCGACCTTGGTTGGGTAGAACCGAGGTCGTTTACCTCCTTTTTGCGCTGTTTCTCCTATCCTGGCATCCGCTTGTTGTGACCGTCAACGAATCTAGCATGCCGTGGTTGAAGCAAGGAGCTTACGCAGAGTATAGCTCGGCAGGGACGGGAAATCCCGGATTCGTCCTACAGGATGGCACAATCCTCCATGGGTTCGGAGTTGGATGCCCGTGCAGTTCCATGGCTAATCTCACCTGGATTATCATCTCTAGGAATGACGATTACGTGAGCCTGAAACTCAGTTACACGTTCAGTGGCAAAGAGGTCGTACCGAAGAACTATAGTCTGGTCTCCTTTAATTATTCTAAGGTCCTCTTCCTGAGCGTTTCGGTCCTGACCGGAATGGCCTACATGGACGGGGTTTCCCAGGGTATCATCGGGCTCTGGTCGGAACCGCTTCCGAATACGGGTCAGAATCTCACCTTCGGCACAGTGAACATCGGTGGAGTGAGTTACAATGTCAGCGGTACCGTCGGTGGCCCCGCCAACGATGGCGTAGAGCCAGTGTCGGTGAACGGCAAGATATTCTCCCAGAATCTAGAGCAGTACTGGTTGTATGATGATGATTTTGTTCTGCCTCTGCCCCACTACGTGTGGGCCGGATCCAACTTCACCACGCCGGTTACTCCAGGACAACCAGCCTACCGCAATCTCCCCCCTTCGCCTTTCCTTGACTACTACAACGGTCTGCCCACCGGCCTGGATATTCCCGAATATCCCGTGAGCGCCACGGTCTGCTCGCCCAGCGGGAACTCGACCACTGGATGCCGTCTGACGACCTTCTCAATGGCGTTTGGACAGGACCTCCGCACGGTGGCTGGGGAGATGTACCTCGTGTCAACCAACATACCCCTTCTTCCAACCCCCACCACCACTCAGCCTGCTTTCGGGCCATACGAGATCGTGGGGGTGGCCTCGGTTGTGCTGGTAGGAGGCTCGATCGCCCTCTACGTCAAGATTAGGAAGAGCAAAGAGCCTGGTAGACAACGAAAAACGGTTGAATAGGAGGGGGCGGCGATCGACCTCATGGTCGGCTCCGGAAAGGCGTGTGACTACAACTGATAGCCATCGAGGGCACCAGAAAGCGATTCAGGAACACCCTGGCGCTTGACGACGCCACGGCTCGCTTCGACGGGAAGGTCTGCCTAATCTTGGGCAGGAACGGCTCGGGCAAGACGACCCTGGTGAACTCCCTCGTCGGGCTGACGCACCCCGATATGGGTGTCCTGGCAATTGACGGAGAGGAGTTCAACCTAGGCCGTTGGACGGACTGGCATAAGGCCGTGTCGAAGATGCAGCTAGGGCTGGGGTTCTCCGGCGACAAGCTCGGCCTCCCGATTACCTTCACGGGGCACGAGTTTCTGGAGTGGGCCTACAAGATGAAGCACGGCGACGGCAGGCGGCCCGACCGGGAGTGGATCCTCTCTGGAACAGGACCTGGACATGCTGGGTTACACCGATGTGTCGGTCGGCAAGTACTCGAGTGGCATGATGCAAAAGCTCAGCGTTGCCGCCTCCCTGGTCGGAAGGCCGAGCCTTGTAATCTGGGACGAACCTACCTCTAACGTGGACGCCATCGCGAGGAGGCAGATAGCGGCGCTGGTCGAAAGACTCTCGAGCGGCAGCGAAGGAGGCACGAGGTTCCTCATCACCTCGCATGTCCCTGCGGAGTTCGACGGTGTCGCGGACTGGGTCGGAGTCATGGCGTCCGGCCGGTTTGTAACCAGTGGGAGGCTGACGGACCTCGCCGAACAATCGAGGAGCTACGAGGCGACGTCCCCTGAGCCATACCGACTTGCAGAGGGCATGGCTCGCAGAGGAATCTGCATAGACGTACGAATCTCAGGCGAGACTGTCAACTTTGTCTCTGTCCCTACGCCAGGCGCCGCGGAAGCCCTCGCTTCGACTGATTCCCTCGTGAAAGCCACCGGCCGCCCCGTGTCTAGCCTTCGGAAGCTTCCGAAGGCAGCGTCTGCCATCTACGAGGAGTCACTGAGGGAGGCATAGAAGAGATGGGAAGGTTCGGGCTGATTTCGAAGTGGATTCTTCAGAACGACCTGGCGCCGCCCTTCCTGGAGGTCGCTCTCCTTCTGCTAGTCTTCATAGCGAGTTCCCGATACACGCTCTTTGCTCCTGATGCCGTGACCAGGTATGATTACCTGACATGGGACACGATATACGTGATCATCTTTCTCGTGGCCATCTCGGTGGTCAGGTCCCTTACAACTGCGACTGAGAGGGGAGAGACCGCTCGACAGCTCACGTCGTCTGAGCATGCCTCAAGAGTCGGCCACATTCTCACCAAGTTCCTCTCACTCTTCACCCTCACGTTCTTGTTGATCCTGGCGGTCGACCTGGCCGCGCTAGTAATCTACATGGGATACTTCTTCAGCCCGTCCGTCTATGGGAGCTTGGGAAGCGCTCCGTTGTTCGATTGGGGCATCGCGGTGGTTGAGCAGCTCCTCCTGCTGTTCTTCTTGACCTCACTCGCCATGGCTCTCTCGCTGATGACGCGCTCGACGGCGATATCGTTGCTGGTGTTCCTCGTGGTCACCGTCCTAGGAGTGAATCTCTACGCGGCGGGCGTTCCGGGGTGGGCTTCGGCCATCCAGCTCGGGTACGGTGATTGGAAGATTGTGAACGATCTTGCCCAATACACCTTCATTGTGGTGTACGAGCCGGGAAACAAGGCGATGATCGCCCAGCTAGCGCCCAACCTTACCATCTGGATAGGGATTCTCTATCGGCTGCTGGGCGGAGCCGTCCTCCTCACAGCGTCTGTGCTCAGATTCAGAAGGATGGACTTGGACTGATAGGAATGAAGACCCTCTGGAGGAGACTCGCATGGTTGGGCGCCGCAGCAGGCATCGCCCTGGTCGCGTCATCTCTGCTGACTCCCTACACGGGAACATTTGGATACTTCTCCATGAACCAGCCTACCCTGTACTTTCTCCTCCCCGTCTCTACGACAATGACCATGACCTCATTCAACGGATCGGCTCAGCTTGTCATTTCTCCAGTCGGACCCGGCCTCAGCTCTCTAAGTCCCATAGTCAACATAACTGTGGTGCCTAAAGAGACTGTGACATTCAACGTGCCTGTAAGGGGGTTCTATCAGATCGCACTCGATAGGCCGCCGGGCGCCACGCAGAGTGCCGCAATATCACTCATCCAGACAGGGGTTCCGGGTAGATCTTTTCATCGCAGGGGTTGCCCTCATCGCGCTGGGAGGTTTTGTGGAAGCCTTGGCTAGAATCGGTCATCGACGAAGTTCAAGCGGCCCCGAAGTCAAGGAATGAGCCGAAGAACTCTGCAACCCCGCGCGCGCGCGCATTTCGGACGCTGTCAAGAAAGAGGTGGAAAGGATCCTTGACAGAGCGGGGTTGAAGCAGCCTGAGAAACTACTCCTTGCCAAGGGAGTTGACGTGAGGTCTTCGATTGACGCTCTGTTGGGCAGCCTTTCCAAGAAGGATATGACGCCCGTGTTCACCATAGACGAACTCGACAAGGTCCCTAGAGACGATCTGCTGTCGGAGTTCTTCGACGGCAATCAGGAGTGGTTCCAGGGCAAGAGGAGCATCATCTCGATCTCCCACTCCTTCGGCGAAGCGGTCAAAGACTCGCTCGTGACCTCGGTGGCAAGGTTCTCTTCGGTCGAACAATTCAAAGGAGTCACGTCCCTCGAGGAGCTGAGGGCGATCCTGCATCCGCGACTTGTGCTCGGACTGTCGCAGATAACGAAGAGCGAGTCGGAAGCAGAGGCCATAGCCTCCTCGCTCTTCACCGATGAAGCACAGAAGACGATTCTGGACCTCAACGTACCCAACATTCATCTCATGCTCGAATCGGCGTATGCTGGTCTTGAGAGAGCCAAGAAGGAGCACGCGGAGAAGGTTCTTCCGAGGCACATAGAACCAGAACCATCTGGAGCGGCGGGTCGAGCCCCGACCGAGCTTGAAAGGGGCATTCTGAACGAGTTGAGCCGAAGAGGAAAGCTTACTCCCTCAGACCTCTCTGAAACGCTCGAAAAGAAGGCACCCTCGGTCGTCAGGGCTCTTTCGTCCATGCTGGGAAGGGGCTGGGTAGGCAGGGTCGGCCAGGGAAAGAGGGCGTACTATCACATTACCCAAAAAGGCGAAGCCGCGAGAAGACAGTTAACGAGAAAGAACGTTAACGATATATAAAGCGGGGGCGGCAATTAACGGACATGTGTAGAGACCACCTGCATGCTGGATTTGATGTGTGTGTGCGCGTGCGCGCGCTCCAAGGTTTTCCGTTGTGTTTATTACGACATGCGGTGCTCGGTAAGGTATGACATCCCTGCATGATGCAGGGAGTCGTAGTTCAAACGAAGGTTCCCGGCCAGAGCGCCACGCTGGGGAAGTAGTTTGGGTCTGGATTTGCACAGTAAACCGGTCAAATCCCTTCCGACTCAAACCTCTAGCCGAACTGTGAGGATGCCACATGAACTTGAAGTTCAGTGCGCACCCCCCACACCAACTACAGTTCTTGATTGTGTGGACAAGGGGCGTTCATATGGTTCTGCACCCATATGGGGGCGAGTCCCACCGGGCCCGCTCAAGATAAGCCCAGAATGGTCTCTGTTCGTCTGGAATAGCTGGATTCTCGCTGTCTGCGCGATTGGTCGCAGGGCCGGTTGAATCCCATTATCCGACTAGCCGTACACTCCGCTCGGAGGCGGGGTCTCTTTCGTCATCGCGGTTATCAAAGAGGTTGAGTAGCCCGCCTTCTCTGCGAGTGCCTTCGCTATATCCGCCGTACTCACGAGACCTACCATGTCTCCCTTCTCGTCTACGACCGGCAGCCTCCTCAGTTTGTTCGTCGTCATCACCTTGAGCGCCTCCTCGATGCTGGTGTCGGGGGGTGTGACTACGATCTGAGACGTCATCACGGACTTGACCTTCGTCGTCTTTGGCGAAGCCCCCATTCCCACGACCCTCCTGGTGATATCCCGTTCCGTGATTATCCCGACTATCTTCCCTTTCGACTTCACGAAGACGCAGGACGAGTCGTGCTTATCCATCGCCTTGGCCGCCTGCATGACAGTGGCATCGGCTGGAATTGTGAGGGGGTTCGGGCTCATTATCTCCTTCACTTTCAGGTCCAGCCTCTTGAGAGCCTCTTCCTCGTTGCCGCCAGAAGAAACCTCTCCTTCGTCGTCGTCAGAAGACATGGTTAGTAGGCTTCGGGCCTCTTTATTATAAGGTCACCCGCACTCAAACTTCAGCGCAAGCCTGACTTCGGAGAGCCTAGCCAGGGTCGCAGAATGCCTCACCAGGCGTTAGGCTTCCTTCATATGGGCTCCGACTTGGAAAGTAGCTCGACTGCTCTGTTGTAGGCCCGGATGACGTCGGTCCTGGTGATTATCCCTGCAAACCTGCCCGTCTCCTTCGCAACGACTGGGAGACGACCGACTCGGCAGCTCGGCAAGAGGCGGCTGATCAAGGCGCTGAAATCACGTGAGGAGCCTGAGAGCCCAGAGATCCTCTGCCCAGAATGCCGACGCGCGTTCCTGGAGAAGGTCACGAACGACGAGGGCGATATCCTGAGATGGGTGTGTTCTAACTGCAAGTATGCTCTTTAGAAGCATCGTGAGCAATCCTCGTGAACAAGGGGCATTCATATGAATCGACCAGCGACAGCAAGCGAGCACGGAACATAGGTTCTAGATTTCGACAGGTGTGCTCGGTCGCGGGGAGTGCTTGTGCGTCGTCCCGCACCGCTTAAGGTGTCTTGCGTATTTTTTATCACTGATCAACTTTCCGCACTTATGACATATCGGCACGAAGCAGAACACGTACCCGCCCGTAATAAGCACTTCACACACGGCGGATCGCAGGATTCTAGACTTCGGATCTACGAAACCCTGAAGGGGTTTTCTAATTCGAGTGATGCATGTGTGTCGTCCCACACCGCTTCAGATGTCTAGCGTATTTCTTATCGCTGATCAGCCTTCCGCATTTATGACATATCGGCACGAGACAAGACGGTTGCCAGCCCGTAATAAGCACCTTTAGTCAGTCTAAGCTACTCACGTCAAACACTAATCACTCTTGAAGTTGAGACAAGTGACGTCCGCAGAAACCTAGAAGAGCTACGGTCAAATCGGCAGAGGTTTCCACGTGCCAGGATTCGCTTAGAAAATCAAGCGACTCCCCCCGGATTCGAACCCGTATGGGTTCAGCCCCTAGCCGGGCTATCATTACAAGCTACTTTGGGGAAGCCGAGACACCACCGACCAACCTCAGCCGAAAGAAGCACTCAGACAGGGGGCAGGTCATGGCCGCGTTAAGCCCCCATATATGACGTGATATGGTGGATTCTGAATACGCGCCAACGAGTCGGGTTCAGAGGCTCCCGAAGGTCTTCTCTGAGCAGATGGCCCTCGCCAAAGGTCACCTTTCCCGGATTGGCTATAGGCACGATGATCCAGAAAACCTTAAGCCGATTCGCTTGACGGGACGGCGTCGAGATAGCGCATGGTTATCGTGGGTAATCTCGAGTGGTTCGAACGGCTGCCCTGTGCGGTGACGGTCTGCGACAAGAACTACACGATCCTGTACATGAATGACAAGGCTGCAGAAGTGAGCTCGAAGGAGGGAGGCAAGGCCCTGGTCGGAAAGAACCTGATGGACTGCCATCCGCCAGAGGCCCAGAAGAAGCTCAGGAAGGTGATGGCCTCGGGCCGGCCAAACGTGTACACGACTGAGAGGAAGGGGACCAAGAAGCTGGTGTATCAGTGTCACTGGAAGAAGAGGGGACGGATGGCTGGGCTCGTGGAGATACATTTTGAACTCCCCAGCGACATGCCGAACTTCGTGAAGACCTGAGCCTCTTGGCCTGAGCAGGCAGGCCCTCCCTTCGCTGAGCTCTAGACGCCGAGGAGTCCGGGCAGCTCTGAAATCGACGAAATCACATAGTCAGCCCCTTCCTCCCTTAGCCTGGCTTCGTCGTAGTTCCCGGTCGTGACCGCCACGACCCTGAGCCCCGCCTGTTTCGCGGCGATTATGTCGTACCTGGAATCGCCCACGTAGAAGATCTGATCTCTCGGCATCCCCAGCATGGAAATGGCCCTGACCAGCCCGTCTGGCCTTGGCTTCATCATCTCGACGTCGTCGCGACACAGCACGAACTCAAAGCAGTCCTGCAGCCCCGCCCTCCTGAGGATTTCAGAAGCCGCCCTTCTCCCGCTGTTGGTCAGGACGCCCAACCGCACGGACTTCGACCTCAGGTAGTCGAGCGTCTCGCGCGTACCCTGGAAGACGCTGGTCGTCTGGCTGCTCTCCATCTCCGAGGCGTCTAGGATTGAGTAGAGCTTGGCTCGCACTTCGTCGAATTCGGCCCTGACCTTCCCCGACTCGACCTGCATCCTGGCCGAGTCGACCATCGCCTGGGTGGGAGTCGTCATGTCGAGCGCTGCGGTGTCAAACCCCCTCTTCGAGAGCTCCTCGATTATGGCCACCCTTGTGCCCCGCACGTCGAACTTGAAGGTTACGAGAGTTCCGTCTATGTCGAAGACGGCCGCGACTCGGGCCACGGGCTAGATCTTCTTCTTGGCGAACAGTATCAGAATGGCGAGCCCGGCCAGACCGATGGCCACAATCAGGATAGCGATCGCATCAAGTGAATCGCTGCTTGTTGAAAGAACCGGGAGCAGGAAATCCAACCCGGGGAGGAATCCATCATGGTTCTTATTTATCCCTTACCAGTCCTTCAACGAAGCTACGCCTGGCGGACCCTGAAAGCGTTAAGTAATTTGTGGGATTCCGCAGTCACGTGAAGCCTCGCCTGACCTGCTACGGCGGAGTCGGCGAGATCGGAGGAAACAAGTTCCTGCTCGAGGACAGAGACACGAAGGTGATGCTGGACTTTGGGACAGGCTTCTCGGATGGAATCGAGTTCTTCGACGAAGGGATCCAGCCCCGAGGGGTCAACGGCGCCGGAGACCTCTTCGAGTTTGGACTCCTCCCGCAGATCCCCGGTCTCTACTCCGAGAGGGCCCTGCAGAACACGCCCTTGAAGCACGCCCCGCCCGAGGTCGACGCTGTTGTGTTGTCCCACTATCACTGGGACCACATGGGGAGAATCGGACATGTGGACCCTGGGATCCCGGTCTACTGCGGCGAGACCACGTCCCTCATCCACAAGGCGAACAGCGAAGCGTCTTCGTCCCCCCTCGACGGTCACGAGCTCAGGATGTTCAGGACAGGAGACAGGTTCACGGTGGGCCCCATGGAATTCATCCCTGTCCACGTCGACCATTCCATCCCTGGCGCATACGGGTTCGTCGTTCACACCAGTGAGGGGACGCTGGCGTACACAGGGGACTTCCGGTTCCACGGTCGCGCCGGCTCGATGACCGACGACTTCGTTCGAGTCGCATCGGCGTCAAAGCCCGACCTCCTGCTTACCGAGGGTACGCGCGTCGCCCCGGGGGAGCGGGGCCGCAACGCGAGCGAGGCGTCGGTCCTGGCGGAGACGAGGAGCGCCGTGAAGGCGAGCAGGAACCTCGTCCTTTCGACCTTCAGAGGGAACGACGTGGACCGAATCAACACGTTCTACGGCGCCGCGGAGGCATGCGACAGGCGGCTGGTGGTCTCCATGAAGACCGCCCTCCTGTTGGAGAGCCTCAGAAGCGACAAGAAGCTGAGGGTCTCCAGAGTCGGCAGGGACGTCGGCGTCTACCTCAGGAGGAAGAAGAGCGGGAGGCTCGACGACAAGGACTACTTCCCGTGGGAGAGGCAGTTCATCGACCACGGCGTCTCCGCGCAGGAGGTCAGGAAGAGGCAGGGCGAGACATTCCTTCACCTTGAGGTCTGGAACTTCCCTGAGCTGATCGACATCAAGCCTGACGCCGGGGGGACATACATCCACGCCGCGACCGAGGCGTTCAACGAGGAGGGCGAGCGCGAGGAGTCGGTGATCCGGAACTGGATCGACCACCTGGGTTTCAGCTACCATCAGATTCACGCATCGGGGCACGCCCCCATGCAAGAAGTGGGAGGCCTCGTGGAAAGGATACGAGCCGAGCGGGTCGTTCCGATTCACACGGAGCATCCAGAGCTCTTCCAGGAGTTCAGGAAGAGGGGCTCCTGGAGGCTGGAGGCCCCGACGAAGGGGAAGCCCATCCCTGTGTCCTCTGCCTGAGAGCTTATTACGCCGGAGGCGTCGGAATCGCGCGTTGCGGCGACAGAAGTTCGACCCGGGCCGCTGGAACCTCGAGGACGTACTGTCCGGAGGGGCCGGTCGGGGCATGCAGGAAAGGCTCGAAGCAGCCAAGGAGAAGGCGGTCGGCTTCGAAAAGCTCCGCGGGCGCTTGGACAAGTTCACCGCCGCAGACGTTGGCTCGACGCTGAAGCTGTACGAGAGCATCGTCGATGATATCTCGAGGACCTCGGCGTACTCCTACATGAGATACTCTGCAGACACCGCGGACCAGCAGGCCAAGGCGGCCATCGACACCGCCGAGGACCTGAGAGCCGAGGTCGACAACAGGGTCCTCTTCTTCCGTCTCTGGTGGGCCGGGCTGGAAGACTCGAAAGCGGCGGGCCTGATGCCCGTCAACCCCGACTACCGATACGTCCTGGGCTTGTGGAGGAAGTTGAAGCCCTACACGCTCGAGGAGAAGGTCGAGCAGGCGGTCAACCTGAAGAACGTCACCGGGTTCTTAGGCTGGACCCACCACTACGACAAGATAGCGTCGGGTTTCAGCTTCACGGTCAAGGTCAGGGGAAGGATGCTGAAAGACGCCGCAGGGAAGCCGAAGAAGATGGTAGTCGACGAGGTGGCGCGGCTCTTCGCGTCAACCGACCCGGCGACCAGAGAGGCGGCTTACAAGACACTGCTCAGCAAGTACGCCGAAAACGGGGACGTCCTCGGTGAGGTCTACCGGACGATAGTGAGGGACTGGCGGAACGAGAACGTGAAGATGCGGGGATACGCGACCGCGATCTCTCCCCGAAACCTTGAGAACGACGTCCCCGACGCTGCGGTAGAGACGCTCCTGAGAGCCTGCAGGGCCAACAGCGCGGTCTTCCAGGATTTCTTCAGGCTGAAGGCAAGGATGCTGGGAATGAAGAAGATGAACCGCTATCATATCTACGCCCCCCTCGCGAAGAAGGAGAGGAGGGTCGCCTACTCGGACGCGGCCAGGATGGTCTTCAGCGCTTTCGGGGAGTTCGATGAAGGCTTCGCCCGGATGGCACAGAGGGTCTTCGACCAGGGCCACGTCGACGCGAGCCCCCGAAAGGGAAAGAGGAACGGAGCCTACTGCATGAGCGTCACGCCGGAGGTCGTTCCGTACCTCTTCCTCAACTACTCCGGAGCGACGAGAGACGTCTACACGATAGCCCACGAGTCAGGGCACGCCGTCCACAGTCAGCTCGCGGCAGGGCATTCTGTCCTCACGTTCCATCCGCCCCTGGTGCTGGCGGAGACGGCCTCGGTCTTCGGCGAGATGATCCTCTTCGACAGGTTCATGCGGGAGGAGAAGGATGCCGAGCTGAAGAGGGCGGTCCTCCTGGAGAAGATATCGTCGATGTACGCGACGATAGGGAGACAGGCCTACTTCGTCGTCTTTGAGAACCAGGCCCACACGGCGGTCAGCGAAGGGTCCACCGTCTCCGACCTGTGCAAAGTCTATTCCTCGGTCCTGAAGGAGCAGTTCGGAGAGGCGGTCGAAGTCCCCGAGGAGTTCAGGTGGGAGTGGACCTACATCCCGCACATCTACCACACCCCGTTCTACTGCTATGCCTACGCCTTCGGGAACCTGCTGAGCCTCGCCCTGTACGACGCCTACCGGAAGGAGGGCAGGAGCTTCGTCCCGAAGTACCTGAGGGTCCTTTCGTACGGGGGCTCGGAGAGCCCAGGGAAGATACTGGACCAGGTCGGAGTCGACATCGCCTCCGCAGGATTCTGGCAGAGCGGCTTCGACGTCATCCGCAGGATGGTCGACGAGCTGCAGAAGCTGTGAACTGAAAGGCAGAAATAAGCTCCCGTTGGCGGAGGGGAGGTTGAAGCTCGAAGAGGGCAAGCAACTGGCCGAAGCGGCGGTGTCGAAGGCTCTGTCTGGGGGCGCATCCTACGCGGAAGCGAGGATACAGAACACGCGCAGCAGACAATTCATGATGAAGAACGGTGAATCTCAGCCCTCGCTCTTCGCTGAGGGGTACGGGATCGGGATCCGCGTAATATCGCGGGGAGCCTTGGGCTTTGCAGCCACGAACGAAATGAAGTCTGGGCTCGTGAACGAACTGGCGGAGAGGGCGGTCAAGCTCGCGCGGGCCTCAGCGCCCATCCTCAAGAAGAAAATAACATTCGATTCGTCGAAGGCCGTCCGGAAGAGATGGGCTGCGCCCGAGAAGGTCAAGATCGAGAACGCGGACGCCGCCTGGCTGAGGAAGGTCCTGCTCGACATCGAGGGGAGGATCGGCGACGGCAAGGCGGGAGTCAAGCTCCCGGGGAGGTTCCTTGCCATAGGCGCGGAGCTGGAGGAGAAGTACTACGTCAACAGCGACGGAGCGAAGGTCGAGGCGAGGCTGCCTCGCATCGGGTTCTTCGGCTCGCTCACGGCGTTGGAAGGCGGAGCGACGGCTCAGCGGTTCTTACAGCAGGGAGAGACCGGGGGTCTTGAGGTTGTGAAGAGGGTCAGGCTTGTTGAGAAGGTGGAAGAGGAAGCCAAGATGATGGGCAAGGTCCTCAAGACGGCGGGCAAGCCGCCGACAGACACCGTCGACGTCGTGCTGAGCCCCGAGCTCTCGGGCATAGCGGCCCACGAGTCGGTGGGGCACCCGCAGGAGGCCGACAGGGTCCTGGGCAGGGAAGGGGCGCAGGCAGGAGAGTCGTACCTGAAGGCCGACAGCCTGGGGAGGAAGATAGGAAGCCCCGAAGCGAACGTCAGCGACGACCCGACTCTACTCCATTCGATGGGGTACACCCCTGTCGACGACGAAGGCGTGGCCGCCAAGAAGCGGAGGCTGATCAAGAACGGCCTGATCAACGAATTCCTGCACAACAGGGCGACAGCCGGGGAGTTCGGGCTCGAAAGCAACGGGGCCTCGAGGTCGGTCTCGTTCGACGTGGAACCAATAATCAGGATGTCCAACACGTTCGTCGAACCTGGCGACTACTCGACCGACGAACTGATCAAGGAAGTGAAGCACGGCGTCTTCTTCAAGACCTTCACGGAGTGGAACATCGACGACAAGAGGTTCAACCAGAGGTACGTGGCTCTCGAGGCGTATCTGATAGAGAAGGGAGAGGTGAAGGGAATGGTGAAGGCGCCGGTCCTCGAGATCACCACTCCGAGGCTCTGGGGAAGCGTAAAGGCCAGGAGCAAGAACATGGACTTTGAAGCGGCAACCTGCGGCAAGGGAGACCCGCAGCAAGGGGCGCCCGTCTGGACAGGGGGCCCTGAAACGCTGCTGACCGGAATCAAGCTGGGAGCAAGGTGACAGCGTTGGATCTCGCAGAACTCAACGAAGACGCGGTCTCGACGGCCAGGAGGCTGGGCGCGGAGGACGCAATCGCACTGACGACCCGGGTCAAGGACAGGATGATAAGGTTCGCCAACAGCTCGGTCACCACAGCCAACCACGTCGAGGAGGCGGAGCTGATGGTCTACCTCGCGAAGAACAAGAAGCGGGCGATCGCCTCGACTTCCAACCTCGAATCCGTTAGCGTCAAGAGGTTCGTCCGGGACCTCTTCGACTCGCTCAAAGGCCTCCCCGAATCGGAGTATGTCCCTCTCCCCGACAGGGCGTCGAAGTACAGCCCGAGCGCCCTCGGGTTCGACAGGAAGCTGGTCGAGGTGGGCGAGGAGCTCCCCGAGTTCGCGAAGACGGCAATCTCTGCGTCTCTCGCCGCCGGGGGCAAGAGGTCGGCGGGCGTGATCGAAGCAGGCTCGGTCTCGTACGCAATCCTGACCTCTACCGGGACCAAGGGCTCCGACGCGAAGACTTCGATAACGCTCAACATCAGGTCGTTTGCGGAGAAGGACGCGAGCGGGCACGGGTTGAGTTGCTCCTCGACCCTCGCGGGGTTCGACCCGGAGGAGGCCGGGAGGAGGGCTGGCAGGGACGCGAAGGAGATGAGAGAGGCATCCGAGCCGGAGGCAGGGGCCTACCAGGTCCTGCTGAGTCCGACGGTAGCGGCGAACATAGTGGAGACGGTCGGGATGGCCGCGTCTGCGTTCTCGGTTGACGCCGGTACCTCCTATCTAGTGGAGAAGCTAGGCAAGAAGGTCGCGGCCGAGTCGTTCAGCCTTACGGACCACGGGACCGTGAAGGGTGGGCTCGGCGGAAGGGTCTTCGACGACGAGGGGACCCAGACGGGATCGACCCCGGTCATACAGAAGGGGATACTGAAGACCTACTTCCACAACCTCACGACCGCGAAGAAGTGGAAGACGAAGAGCACCGGAAGCGCTGGGCTGGTCACCCCCCACGGCTGGAACTACGAAGTCGGGGCGGGCGACTCGTCGTACGACGAGATGGTCAAGGAGATGAAGAGAGGGATCATCCTCACGAGCAACTGGTACACCCGGTTCAAGAACTACAGGACAGGTGAGTTCTCAACGGTGCCCAGAGACGGAGCGTACCTCGTCGAGAACGGGAGAGTGGCGCGGTCCCTGAAGGGGATGCGCGCTGGCGACGACCTTCAGCGCATGTTCTCCTCAGTGCAATTCCTTTCGAAGGACAGGGAGTGGATAGAATGGTGGGAGGTCGACACGCCAACGCTCTGCCCATGGATGCTGATAGACGGCGTCAAGATCACCAGGGCGTATGAATAGGAAGGTCCCCCCGGGCATGATGGCTGAGGTCGCGGCACGGGATGCTCGTGAGACAGACTCCTGTGGACGGCCCGGACACGGTGCGGGAAGCGAAGATGACACTGGCCGTCGAGGGACAGCTGGCGGGGAAGGCAGTCGAAGAGTTCAACGGGCTCACGGCAGTCGAGCACCTGAAGATCCCGAAGTAGTTTGAGCCAAGACTTCGACGCCGCAGTCATGCACGACTTCTTCGTTGACAGGCTGGTGCACACGAGCAGCCTCTCCAAGCTGGCCGAGTCGGTCATCGGGAAGGCGAATCAGGGAGGGGGCGGCATCCACGGCATCTCGCAGCAGGACGTCCGTGGGGGCAACGCGGTCAACCTGGCGCACGCGCTCGCGAGACTGGGCCTCAGAACGCTGCTGATCACCCACAGCGACACAGCCCACGAGCGGATGCTGCGGGAACCGTTCGAAGGCCTGGACGCGGAGGTCAGGGTCAAGCCGAAGCCTCCGGGTCTCACCGTTGCATTCGAGGGAGAAGTCAACGTCATGCTGGGGCACGGGGGCGGGGCGGAAGACTTCGGGCCCGAGCTGCTGGATCCAGACGACTGGAAAGCGTTGAGGGGGACCCGGGTGGTCTGCTCAGTGAACTGGGCCGCGAACAAGAGCGGGACCAGGCTTCTCGCCGCCCTGCGCGGCAGGCTGGGGAAGAAGAAGGCGATCTTCTTCGACCCGGCTGATTTCAGGGACAGGGTGCAGGAATTCACCAGTCTCCTGGCGCTCGTCAGGAAGAAGAGGCTAGTCGACTGGATGAGCCTGAACGAACACGAAACCCTCGAGGCTGCGCGAGCCCTGGGCGTGAAGACGACGGGCCTGAGAGAGACTTGCGCGGTCGTTGCCGAGAGACTTCGGGTGGGCCTCGACGTCCACACTGCAGGAGAGTCATTCTCAAGCGACGGAGACAGGGTTGCCGCGGCCCGGACCAGGAGAATCAAGGTCCGCAGGCTGACGGGAGCCGGCGATGTGTGGAATGCCGCTTCGATCTACTGCAGGCTGAAGAGCTTTAGCGACTCGAAGAGGCTGAGGTTCGCCAACACGGCGGCTGGGCTCTACCTGGCTGCAGGCAGCCCTTCGCCGCCGGAGCTCGGAGACGTCCTTGGCGCTCTCCGCTGACTACTTCTCGAGCATCCTGGAGAAAGTCCAGGAGACGGTGTTCAGAATCTCGTTGAGCCTGGCCTTCTCCCTGTAGTTCTCGACTATCAGCTTCGCCATCGTGCCGTTGCTCTCCTCCACGTCGAACCGGAGCTCCATGCCCTTCCCCAACTTCCCCTTGGAGATGAGGTCCAGGTCTGCGGTCTTCATCCCCTGCAGGATCTTGCCGAGCAGGAACGACTTGAAGGGAGGAGTCGCGGACTTCAGGGTCACGCCATCGCTGGGCTCTATGGAAACACTGTCTGGAGTCACCGACGCCCTCGCTATCACCTGGTTACCCTTGTCTCGCCTGAGCTCTCTCACTTCGGGCGCCTCCCTCGCCTCTGCCATCATCTCGCTCGCGGGCCTGAAGGTGGAGGCCCTGAGAGTCGCGTCCACGTACCCGAGCGACTCCTTGAGCCTCTCTATTTCGTCCTGAAGCTCGGCGATCCTTCCTTCGAGCCAGAGCTTGAGCTCAGCAGCCTTCTTGACATCCCTCTCAAAGGAGTCCAACAGGGCACGTCTGTTCGCTGTCGCTAAAAACGTTAGTCAGGGCCGCGGGTCTGGGAGCGGAGCTGTCTGAAACTATTAGGAGCCAAACCCTGGCTGCCAGCCGCTGCTGGGTTCTATCGGCCTAGCCCTCGATCCGGAAACTTTTCGAGTTCTTGAGCCTGACCTTCTCCACTTCAACTGAGTCGACACGGGCCCGGGGCGGGCCGCGCTTCGCCCATTCGACGATGCGCATCACCTTTTCGTCTTCACCCTCGAGGAAGGCCTGGACCGAACCGTCTGCCATGTTTCTGACCCAGCCTGATACCCCGCGGCTAGCGGCCAGCTCGGCCATCGAGGCCCTGAAGAAGACCCCGTGCACCGACCCAGTGATCCTCAGCTTGACTGCAGTTCTGGCCAGGGTTCAACCACCTCTGCAGCCAGGAATCTTCGCAGGGCGGCAGCCCGCCAGCGAAGCAGAAGGGGGCATGACCGTCTCTTGGCAGCGCCAAGCCATTAAATACTCTGCGGAGGTTTTGAGGAAAGACATCGGGAATTCAGGTGCACATGGCCGAGATCGAGAAAGGGTTCGCCAAGACCATCGACCTGCGCGGACACCACCTCGCAGAGGCTGTCGACGAACAGGTCGACAGGGTACCCCGGCCGCAGGTCTGGCGCGCGGGGCCGTCACTCGTCGACGCCTCCCGAAGAGATATAGAGAACCCGTTCCTCCTATAGAGGCATGAACGCGCGCAAGGTCCTCGAGATGGGGGGCGGGACCCTCCTGATCTCTCTGCCCAAGGACTGGGCGAAGAGGAACGGAGTGAAGAAGGGGGCGACGATGGCCGTCGACGAGCTCTCGGCCAGGAAGCTGATAGTGAGGCCGATCGAGGACGTGGTCGACAAGCCGAGGGAGATCGAGGTGGAGTATCCGGGGGAAGATCTGAGCGAGGTCATGAACGACGTCACGGGGGCCTATCTCCTCGGGTTCGACGTGATCAGAATCGTCGGCAAGAAGGTAATTTCCAGGGAGGACAGGGCCAGGCTGAAGGCCACGATGGCCCGCCTGGTGGGGCTGGAGATAATGGACGAGGACTCCAAGAGGGTCGTGGTCCAGTTCCTGCTCGAGTCATCGGCTATCATCCCGGAGAAGATAGTCAGGCGGATGTCCAGCATCCTCGACGGCATGCTAAAAGACATAGCAGAGGGCCTGACCAAGGGAGATGCCAAGCTCCTGGCGCTCGTCGCGGAGCGCGACGACGAAGTCGACCGGCTCTACTTCTTGCTGGTGCGGGTGATCAGGGCCGCCATAATGCGGCCAGAGATTGCTGAGAGCTACGGGCTCTCGCCAGTCGACGTTCTGGACTACCGGGTGCTCGCCAGTTTCCTTGAGAGCGTCGGAGACGCGGTCGCGGAACTCTCGAAGAAGCTGCACTACTCCCGGGCTTCCAGGCAACTCTCACGCGGATTCGCGGCGTGCGTGTCGAGGCTGAAGCAGATGAACGACCTGGCGACACAAGCGTTCATCTCGAGGAGGGCAGGCAGGCCCCGCTCCGTCAAGATGACTGTCAACACCCTTGCCCAGGAGATGAGTCAGGACCTGGGGAGGATTGCCCAGCTCCCAGTCGCCCAGGGTGCCTCTGTGGCAGAGACGCTCGGCTCCCTGGAGAGGGTCAGCAAGCTGTTGGTCGATGTCTCCGACCTCGCCGTGATCACACAGCCCGTATCCTGACGAGGTCCGGCCCGAGTCCCATCGGGCGAGGGAGGGTCTGCTCCGCGAGCGCCAATCCTCATGACCCGTAGCTACGCACGGCCTTCACTTGGTATATGCCGAAGCAAGTCTACCGGCCGTGATGATGTGCCCGTAGGAGACATGGGCAAAACACAGGAGATTAACTTGTTTTCGGGCCGCTAGTTAATGGTTGTTCTACGGGGATTCTGTAAAGTCTTTTGCACGGTCGGTTGGTTTTGGGAACCCAGCAGGCCATTCTGAAGGTGTTAACTGCTGGCATCCCGATTGGAAGTGTCAGTAGGGGCGTCTTCCAGCTTTACCTGATTGAAAGCGTCTCGCAAGACTATCCGTTCCATAGGCAATATCTGCATAGAGTTCAAATCTGCTTCGGAAAAGTATCTAACGTCGAGCGACTCCTCGTAGTCAGGAGTCATCTCGCCTGAGACAACTTTGCACTCGAAGACAGTCGCGACGTAGGATACAATGTCGCCGTTTGGATAGGCCACACGATATTGCGGCCCGCCGTACACTCCAATGATCCGAATAGGCTCGACGAGGAATCCGGTCTCTTCTCGCATCTCTCGGATGGCCGCGTCCTTTGGCGATTCGTTAGGTTCGACGCTACCTCCTGGGAGAGTCCACGAATTGACATCCGCGTTTTTAGTCAGCAGGATTCTTCCCCTGTCATCCCGCACCACCATCGTTACCGAAGGCATTAGGAGAAGGTCGTGGCCAACTTTGGAACGTATGCTCCGTAGGTAGTCCGATATGGGCAAACTGGTGTCGCCCTATGCCACGAAAGTCCAGATTTAGTCTTTCTTAGAAGCGTTCTGAGCTAGGCCTTACGCGCGCGGGATGTCAAAAACGACAACGATTGGCTTCACTGCCTTCGGGGTGTTTGTCTTCGTCTTGTCAGTCCTCTTGATGTTCTCGCCTGCGCTCCTATTTCTCGGGATGATTCTTGCCTCTACAGGTGGGGTGATATTCTTGCACGGAATGCGTAGCTTTGCTTTTCACGCGGGCACTCCGCCATTAAGCGATAATGGCGAAGTCTGAACGCAGATTCGGCTTGCGAGAGTGTATGCTCTAACAATCAAACCCATAACGCACACGCTTTGAACGGCTACGCCTGACGCACGGTGATGTAGAACCCGCTCCCGGTTCCGACCACCTGATCTTGACTTGTTTGCTGGAATGCTCCTACGACCAGGCCAACCGTTCCGTTGACAGTTGGTGAAAAAGTGACCCTTAACGTCAGAATCGCGTGGCTCGTGCCAAAGACTGCCTGTCCTGTCGGGTACGATACAGTCACTCCTGGCGGAAGTTTAACGTTACCCGTCGTCACATTCTGAAGATTGAAGGTCGTCTGCGACCCCGGTGCAGGAATATCACTGGCGTAGAAGTACAGCGCCCCAGTCTTGGGCGAGGCCACATTGAACAGGAGGAACACTGTCGAACCTGCAGTTGCGCTCATGGAGAGGTTGAGAGCCTTAACTTGGATCGTGTACGCCTCAACCGTCGATGTCTGGGTGTTTCCTCCCACTCTCTCATAGAAGGCATACCCAAGGATTGCCGCCACCAACAGGACCACCGCAGCTCCGATGATGACATATCTTGTCTGCAGCCGTGTCCACCGGGAGACGCTGCGTCTAGTCTCATATTAGGCCTCCGAAGAAGCAATATCAGACCTTGTTGACCCCGGCAGACAAGGTGTCTGAACACGTCATTCATCCAGCACTTTCATGCCCGACCATGTTGTCGTGAAGTTACCTGAGAGCCTCATTGGCCTCGCGCGCGCGCTCTGTATGGGGTTCTCATTCTGAGGATATCCCGGCTATGCTATAGGAAGTTCTTCTAATTCGCCGCAATGCGTCCAGTTAGTGAAGAAGCGCCCTGGCTGGGCATTGTCAGTGCGCGCGTAGCCACCCTCAGTGCCTCTGGATCCTAGAGGCAGATACTCGTATTAGTAACTTTGAACCAAACTAGACCCGGTATGGCGCCATGAAGGGAAGGCAGGTCGTGGTAATGGCCTTGGCGGTCGCCCTCGTTGTAGCATTGGTCGCATACTTCACCTACCCATCGTCGAGCTACGGGAGAGTCTGCACCGGGGGACCTTACAACGCAAAGGTGGGGTCAGGAGGGAGCGAACTCGGCCTGCCAGCGGGGCCGATGAATTACACGCAGAACGGCATCACATACGTAGGATATTACGGCTCCTTCATGGACGGCGCTCTCTCTTGGATGAAGAGCAACACCCCCGGCAATGCAACGATCCTGTCCTGGTGGGACTACGGGAACATGATTACCGGTTGTGCCATAAGGAATGCGGTAGTCAGAGATCCCTCACAGCAGGCCATAGCTCTTGGACTGGCGAATCCAAGTCCACAGCTAGCGCCCAACGTTACCTTGGCAGATGTGGCCACTGCGCTTACCACCACGAATTCAAGTCTGACGTTGTCGATCATGCACAAGTACGGCGCAAGTTATCTGCTTCTTGTCACGGAGGATGGTGGTCAGAAGGCACCGTACATCTTCAAGCTGGCTGGATTAGACACGAGCCTATATGTCAATCCGAGCGGAACGACCTTCAATCCATCGGACTGGACGGCTCTCGGAAAGCAGACCACTATCTACAGACTCGTCGCTGGTCAGAGTGTTCCTGGCCTTGCGAAAGTGTATTCTGACTCGAACGTCTGGATATTCGGCCTTTCATAGGAGCCTGAACAATGGCTTGGACAGACGCGTTGTTCAGCCATGACCGGTTCATCCCCCTCCTCACGCTGGTCCTGCTCTCGTTCCCCGTCAACTACCTGACCGTCCTCTGCCATGAATTGGGGCATGGCCTGGTTGGTCTCGCCCAAGGATCTCCGTTTTTGGGAATCTTCCTTAGCCCAGACTTGGCATACGCCCTGGTGAACAACTTTCCCGTCGTGTCCGTTGCAGGTTGGCTCGGCCAGTATGTTCTGGCAACCGGGGCTGGCCTAGTTTCTTGGAAGGTGAGCCCCAGGAGTTTCACCGCCAGGTCGCTAATCCTCATCACCGTTCTAGGGAATCTCATCGGGGTGCCGTTTGAAATAGCGAGCTTGAATGGTGATTCGGGCAACCTAATACTCATGCTCTCTCCCTCCGTGGGTGCGAGTCTGGTGGTTGCAGTCTTGGAAGGAACTGCTGCCGCCCTTCTCATCGTAGGCATCTACTTCTCAGTCGGAGTCGCCCGGAGTTACGTCGGGCTTGTCTTCCCTTGGATCACGGACAAGAGGTCCACGGTACTAGCCCTAGCCCTCCTTGTGGTTGCCTTTGCTGCAGCAAGCGAAATACTTGGCTCCCTGTTGCCGTGGATCGGGCTGCCTCTCCTAGTCCTCTTCTTCGTCTTGGGACTCTCGCTCATCCCGACTCGCCCTAGTTCGTACCCTGCTATGGCGACCCTCCCGTCACGTGCCACCTTCGCTATCACGATAGCGGTGTTTCTGTTGACGGAAGCATTCACGTATCTTGTATTGCCAATTACAATTCCCCTTTGAGACGAAGCAACGAGGCCGAGGTCTCGAGCCCGAATCAACCCTCCTTTTACCAACGGAGTTCATTATGAGCTTTGTTTCAATAGCCCGGCTAGACTATTATGTGATTCCGTTGGTATCCCTTGTGGAGAATTCTATCAACTCGGGTTCGCTTCTCGGCCGGGGCAATCTAAACGCCACTTCCTAAAGAATTTCTGCTTCGCTCTCCATGGGGAGCACAGCAGAGAATGCCCTCCTCAACCCATTGGAGCTAAGCTCAATTAAAGGGTAGAAGGGAGGATGGACTAACGCGTGGTGCAATTGGGGTGAAAGATTTCCAGCTCCCATCGGAGACTGTTCGTCACTATGAGGCAGGGGCGGAGAACGCGAGGCTAGAAAGTGGTAGTGGACTGCTGGAGTTGATTAGAACCAAGGAGATCATCACACGCTACTTGGGAAAGCGACGCGTCGACATCCTTGACGTCGGTGGGGGGCCTGGCGTTTACTCTAAATGGCTTGCACAGCTCGGCCATAACGTCCACTTAATCGACGCAGTTCCTTCCCATGTCCAAGAGGCTCGTAAGAATGCGCGGAGCCGGACAGGAGAGCTCTTTAGTGCCGAACTAGGCGATGCGCGGCGCCTCGATTTTCCTCACAACTCTTTCGACACTGTTCTGATGTTTGGTCCCCTCTATCATCTTACCAAGGCGCAAGACAGAATCCAAGCTTTGAGGGAGGCTCGCAGGGTTCTTCGACCCCAGGGCTTGCTGTTCGCTGCTGCCATCTCCAAATACGCTTCATTGATTGACGGATTGAAGTATGGGTTTCTTGATGACCCAGTCTTCGAGAGAATCATAGATCGCGATTTGAAAGAAGGTCAGCACAGGAATCCAACGAGTGGCAAGGATTACTTTGCGACAGCCTTCTTCCACCATCCACACGAGCTGGCGCAAGAAGTGAAGAAGTCGGGGTACAGACTCAAAGGAATCTACGCGGTCGAGGGCCCGGCAGAGATACTGAGCAGACAAGATCTGAATAAGAGACTTGGTGATGAAACCGCTCGCCGCCGAATACTTCGTTTCTTAGAAACAGTGGAACAAGAGCCTAGTCTTTTGGGGATGAGTTCGCATCTGTTGGCAGTTGGGACCTCAAACAAGGTTATGGCGTGAAGTGTCAGTGTCCAAGTGAGAGTGTAACTCGCACTTGGACTTCCTGAGAGAGCGTCTGACTTAACTTGTTTTCGGGCCGCCAATTAATGGTTGTTTTGCGGGCTGTGTGCCACGAATCACGCCAGGACTCCGCCGGCCACTGCGCGCGCGCCACAGATACGACTAAAGAATTTGGACCCACGAACACACCTGGACCGAAAGAGAGCAAGAGACCATCTGGTTCTCTTCACGTTCCTTCAACTCTCTTCATCACGCGCAGAGCAGTTAGAGTAACCCATTTGCTCGGTTGCCCTTCACGCTCAAGAGCGAACCTCTTCGGGGCCTTTTTGAAGGGACCGTAATTCGCGCCTCTTCCCAAATCCGGATGGACCTTGTCGAGCAACCACCTGCCGTCCGCCGTGCGTTTTTCCTGGAGCACTTCAAGCGCTGGTCTGAGCCGCTCGTCATCACCATACCCCAGCTGCGTGAGGACGTCAAGCCCGACCAAAACATCGTAGTAGTAATGGACCGGATAATGAAACCTAAACCACGGTAGATACTTCTTCTCGCCATCATCAAACAGCCTCCGTTCTAGATAGAACTCTGCGCCTCTTTGGATTGACCTCATGATTCTCTTGGTTCTTCTTGACTTCGGGAGCGCAGCATAGGCGGCGAGTCCCTCCCAGCAGTCAAGCGAGCCCTTGGCCCCTGCAAAGCAGTGCCATCCGCCATCATCCTTCTGGCTCTCCGTCAGGCCATGGAAGAGCCTCTTCACGCGTGGGTCGTCCCCATACCCGAATCGGGTGAGCATGCGCGCGGTGTTCCCAGCTATGCAGACCTCGTTCTCCTCCTCCGTCCAAGGGCGGGACAGCCACTTGTGAAGAATCAGCTCAGCGGTCCTTTCTACGCGAGGGTCTTCCTTTGTAAGGCCAAGGTCCGAGAGGACTAGAGCTCTCCAGTTCGTGGCGCTGTACTTCGGCCGGTAGAGAGACCTCCCGCTCTCCCACCAGCCTTTGGGCGCCTGCAGCTTCAGAATCTCCGCCGCCCACCCGAGTCTCGGTATGTTCGAACGAGCTTCCCGCACGTCTGAATCGTCTTGGTGGAGGCTGAGCAGGTCCCGGAGCGCGAAGTACCGAACAGATGGCTGCTCCGTTCCGAGTAGCCAATCGATGACCTCGTCGTTCTTCGGTATCGCCAATTTGCTATTCTAGGCTGTTGTTCGCTGGCGGAACAATAAAGAGGTTTTCGGGTCGCTGATTAATGGTTGTTTTATGGGCTGTGTGCCAAGAACCGCGCAGGGACCCCGCCGGCCGCTACCTGTGATTGTCCCAGGACTCGGGTTCGTATGACTCTCATTCATGAACCTGCAACTCCCCTTCCCTAAACCCCCAAAATGGGTGTGAATTGATAGCCCGGCTAGGTATATGGCTGTTCTGTCAATTATCCGCCGTGGACCCGACACTGTCGGGGATTCCGCGAGAGACGGACTAGGTGCGGGCCCGACGGGGCTCGCGCAAAGGCCATTTAATCGAATATCAAATTCGTGGGCCCCAATCCCCGCGAGGCGCCCTGGCCGGGCGGCTAGGAAAGTTCAGAGGCGCCTTTCCTTCAGAGGGCGGGCGAGGTCGGGTCTTAGGGCTCAAACCGTCTCTCCGAACTTCGCGTTTATCGGCTTGCATTCGCAGTGGTCTACGGCTCTGTTGCAACCCTTGCAGTAGGGTATCCCTCCCGCGATTCCGACCTCACGAGAGCACTTTGGGCAGTGCTTCATCCCTACCACGCCTCCAAAAGTGTGAGGAGCGCTCCCCCAACGATGAGGGGGACTCCAACGAGATACAGAGTGTAGGGAAGGAAAAACGGGAGTGCCGCCGGAGTGAACAGGGCAACCATCACGGCAAAGAGAATGGTTCCCATACCGAATGCTAGGCTGGCCACAGCTACTAAAACAAGCATTCGCTTAGTCAGGAGTGTCCATCGTCCAAACAACTTCACTCTCGTCTCACCTTAAGAAGAAGGGAGGGCGGCTCACTTGCCACCCTTCTTGCTCTCCTTCGGCTTCGTGGACTCAGGGATCGCCTTGCCTGTCTTCTTGGCGTAGGCTTCGACTTCCTTCGGGTGGTGGAGGTAGATGCTGTGCATCCGCCCATTCTCCAAGGTCTGGAGGGCTAGTTGCAACCCGGATTCAGCCACCTCAGAGGTCACACGGTCCTTGCCGTTCTTGGCTGCAACGTAGTGCTTTGCCACGAACGCCCAGTCATTGTCCGATGCCAACTTCCGCCTCTTCTGCAGCGTTGGGATAGCCTCTTCTAGTGTAGGCCAGTTCTTGTTCGAGGCCTTGAACTCGTTGACGAAGGTCTCATACTCAGCCCATCTGTCGTGAGCCCTCTTGGGCTTGGCATTCTTCTTCGGAGCCGCTATAGAAGGTGCGGTCGAAGGTTCCTTTGGCTTGCCGTCGGTTTTGCTCATAGCCACTCATGAGTAAACGTTCAGACATAGAGGCTCCTGGGTTTTCGGAGAAAACTGGACAAGAATCTCGCCTGTTTTACCGATACGTAAAATCAGAGAGCGCGCTCGCTCTCGTCGGGCTCCTTATACCGCTCAGCCTCTCAGACTGACTACGGATTCTCTACTTTGCGCGGTGTAACTAGAACTGGTGATGCGGCTCCAGGGTGATACTATAGCGCCTAGGCGATAGCTGCTTCAGGATGATTGTTCGTCCAACAAGGGACAGGTCCTCAGTGCCCGTCAGCTTGATCTCTTTCTTCTCAGCTATGGCCATCCTGTTGAGCATGTCAACCTGCGAGAGGTAGAGCGTGTACTCCTTCCCTTCATGCTCCACCTCCACTATGGGAATCTTCCGCCCATACCTTCCCTGTATATCGCGGGGCTCGGTAAGTATCTTGAGCTTGTAGGCTTTATTTGGTTTGATATGCTCGTTGAAGGGTTTGGGAAAAGTGCTTGCTTCGCGGGCATACTTCTCCTTGAAAATCTTGCTGTAGCGTCCCATACTGAACTATGAACTGCGAACTATGTATATGAACTGTGCTTACTACGAACTACGTCTGTTCACTGGTGCTGAATTTTCGTCTGCTTTTATTCGCCTTGGGAGGTCGAATATGCTGGCGCCAAGAGGGGGCGGTACGCCTTGGAGCGGGATGGGCGGCGCCACTACGCCGGGACGTGCCGTCCCTTCTTTCTTGGGGGCTCATTTCACGACGAATTGCTTGTTGCCCACCTGGATGATTTGCTTGGTCTTCCTTCGCTGGGGGGAGTTCTTTCTAAGTAGATACCTCGCCTTGGCCTTGCTAATCTCATCAAGGGTTGGTGGTCGCCCGTGCTTCCTCCTGAATTTGAGGGTAAATGAGAGAATGTCGAAGGGCTTGGGAAGGCCGATCTTCACGTCAGCCGATTCCAATTTCCAGTCTTTGGGTTTTCCGAGGACGCTCGATCCTATTGACATGGTTTAAGGTTGGGCTGGTTCGAGAGATATAACTATAATGACTTCACATCTCTCTGTTGAGTTGGTTTGGAAGTGTTCTATGAAGAGAAAGATGGAAGATGAACTCACCTAGGAGGAAGAAAGCCGAAGGACAACATGTCATCCCATCGATTCCTACACAGGGGATTCTCGACAGTTTCACCCTCTCTAATCCCATTAGTCGGCGCGCCATTAAGGACTATGTAGAAATACAAACCCGTGGGGAAAAAGTTCAACGCCTGGAAAGAGTGAAGACTGAACACATTCTCGAACGTAACTACGATTGTTGGGACGTTCACACGAATCGGAACCGCTACTGGGTCATTACCTCTCCAACGAATTTCTACCACCAGAAGTATTTCCCGAGTTTGGACTTCACTTTGTCATTTCACATTGGCTTCACCACGCGTGTATTGGCTGCGCAAAGAGGAGCTCCGGATGAAATTCATAAGTTAAGATTGAACCGTGTCTGGAGGCGCTGGGACGAGGCGGCAGCTTCCTATGACAGTGGCGAAGAAGTCGAGGACTTTCAGGCTGTTGGAATGAAGTGTCGGGAATGTCTGATTCGAGCTGGTTCGGCAAGTCTCTAAACCCGAGATGATTCCTAAGGGAAGAGACGAACCGAAGCGCTCTGATGTTCTCACATGGTCTCAAATAATTGCGGATTCAATAGCTGGTGGAAGCAACAATGATAATATTCGGAGTTATCTGAAGACAATCATCAAGTCTACATGGCAGCTCGATAATTGGCTGACGCATTACAGAAATGCAACGCGATTTGATGCTGATTTTGCTTTGGAATCTACCCAAAGCGTACTGGCTGCTTTTGGCAATGCCGTAATTCGATATGAGAGCAAGATTCCGGAACGATGCCCAAAATGCGGTTCTTACGCAATTGGTGTCGGTTACAATCCAGACTTGTTACCACGCCCTTACGTTTCAGAATGCGAGAAATGTGGTTGGCAAAGTAACAAGATGAGATAGTCCACAAGTTTTGAGAACGGTATCATAGTCGTAGTTCCGACGGGACTTTCTGAATCATCCAACACGGAGATGGCTATCGTAGATAGTTGAAGCAACTTCCAGTCTCCATCGATGCTAGACAGCCTCGCACACTTACACCGTTTCCCCCATTTCCCTCAATAGGCTGGCAATCTTCTTCCCCTTGGCCGTCAGCGAATAGTATGACGCTACTGGTTTGGATAGGACAACCCGCCTCGAAGTCAGGCCCTCTTCCTCCGTCTCTTTCAAAGACAAGGACAGAGTTCCCCTGCTGGCAATCAGCTTAGACAACTCAGAGTATCGTACTTCGCCCTTCTCGCCCAAGCATAGAAGCAGTTTCGACGTGGGTAACTCTAGAATTGATTTGATTTTCACAACCACCTCTCAGCGAACAAGTCTCAAGATAAGACGGTGGCACGACGAAACGAGTGTGGTTCGGCATAGTGAACTTATGAGCTCCTTTTGCCTCCCTTGAGGCCTGAGCAAGAAAGCGAATGAGAGGATAGAGCAAGGTGCTCCTCGAACTTAGGATCAGGCCAGGAGACTTCCGCTTTAGGTCGGTAATGAGGGCCGTCAGGGCCAACAATTTCGTACATCACGGAAAGGTCTCGAAGGTTCCCCATCTCTCGCTGTATGGGAACGTCACCGTCCCCTACGGCAAATGGCCCGAACTACGCAAACGAGTGGCTGAAGTCTGCGAGAAATATCACACTCTTCCCTACTTGGTCGACAACTATGCTTCGAAAGCAGGACACGAGGGAAATGTAATCGCATTCCAAATCACTCCATCTCCCGAGCTTCTTTCGTTTCGAAACGAGCTAGTCAGGTCTTTGAGCAAGGACTTCCCCAGCGAGAAGCCATACGACTCGGAACACGTGAATCCATGGTTCCACATCACCATAGCGCACGAACTCTCCGACAGCGAATCAGAACAGGTTTGGGCCTACCTGAACGAGGGTGACCCTCAAAGAGAGCGAGGGCTGGAGCAACCGCACCATGTCAGGAAGGTCAGACCGTATCTTCCGCTCGAAGGTCTCAGGGTTACCATACTCAACAATAGGGGCAGAATCGACCGTGAATACGACCTTGCTCAAGAAAGGTTCCTCACACGAAACGAAGCCCTAGACTGGCAGGAATGGTGCAGGACATACAGGTCATTCAGAGTGAAAAGTGGGATTGAGTTAAGGCGGTCTGGTCTACTCAAACAGCTGGTTCGAAGGACGCGGAAGCCAGAACAGTATTTCATCAGCGACTTGCACCTAGACCACGGAAACATCGTCCAGTATGGAGCGAGACCCTTCTGTCGAGATGTGAGAGAGATGAACAGAGTACTGGTCAACAACTGGAATTACTCCGTAAGGAACACTGACAGGGTCTATTTCCTTGGGGACCTCACCTTTGGAAGAGACCGTAAACCATCGAGCTACTGGTGGCATAGGCTGAAAGGAGAGAAACTCTTCGTGAAAGGCAATCACGACGACAACAGCGTGGCGAGCATTCCATATAACAAGTTCAGCGTCAGGGACGTAAAGGAGAAAGAGACGAAGAGCTTCGCCGTCGTGCACAATCCCGACGAAATGCAGGACGAGCTGCGGCGATGGGTCGAAGCTAACCAAGCGTGGGTTATTCACGGCGACAAACACAACAATAACGTGAGATACTATCCGTTCATCAATGGAGAGACGAAGACGATAAACGCCAGTGTCGAAGTGATTGACTACAGACCCGTGGCTCTCGGTTTCCTGCTGTCTCTCAGACTGAATGACATCAGAAGAATGGACACAATCAGGTCCGAACCTATCAGGTGGTGATTGGAATGACTTTCTTTGCCATTGAAGCCTACTCCGACCGAAGCCTGGATGACAACACCTTCGAATTGAAGAGGATAAGCCCACGATGGGTGAAACTCGCGATTACTCCGAAGCCCACTTCAAAGGGAGCAACCAGATATTGGTTCTCATTTGAGCACAGGATACGGATGCCAGATAGAACTGGTCAGTTGAAATTCATGCACTACGCTACGCTTGAAGATGCCATTCAGGAGGCCATGGTGCTTATTGGCTCAGACGCTAACAATAAAGAAAGAGAGCACGTTACACCGTTTAGAATCGTTAAAGTTGAGAACAAAGTCGGAACAGTTGTTTGGTTGGACCCAAGGCCAGATGCAGAAAAAGCGCTTTTGGAAATGAATGCACCGGGTACGAAACTACACTCAGTACAGAATCAAGAGCCGTCATCCGGATATGACAGTTCGAAAGGTTGGTGGAATGAAATAACTATGTGTCCCCATGGCTTTTATCAGGTTCGTGGCTATGCTGAGGCCTGCCCACAGTGTAAGAAAGCTCGTCAAGCAACTTGTGGTCATTTCACGCATTCTGACTGGTCAAAACCGTATGGCACGTATCCCGACTACTATTTGGTGAAGGTCTGCAAGGACTGTGGAAAAGAAATAGGACGGAGAACAAAGTGCCATAGATGCAAGAAGATTGTCGAAGGTATGTTAGGCGTAGAAATCTTCAGAGGTCCCGGTGGTGCAGTTTACTACTGCCGTGGTTGCTTTGCTAAGGTCGGAACTACAAAACAGAAGCACTCCAGCCTCTGGAGTAGACTGAAGAACAGCTCGACGGTGAACGGATGAAGGCACCCCACATGACAAGCGCGCGCTCAAGATTAGCAGATGGGAGGCTGTTTAGGATGTCGCGAATGTCAGCATTGTCCTTCAAGCAATTGCGAGTAACACCTGACGGGGGGCATCCAACCTCTGCGGGCGAGAATTCTAAACCTCAATTCCTGAGCAAGGCATTAAACTGGCAACCAGAAGAAAAGCTCCTTGCGTGGCTCGGGGAAGTTGGGGCCACCTACATGAATAGAGAAATCGGAAAGGGATTCTTCTTGCTCACCAATCAGAGAATAGTCTTTGTCCATAGAAAGGGTATTCTCAAAATGAACTACAGATTCGCATGTGGAATCAACCTTACGGACATTGTAAGAATATCTTGCCTAAGTAACTCACTCTGGTTTCATTACGGAACGTCTGGACGCGACGACGCACTTGTCATCCACTATGAGGCCGATGCCGCTTCCAAGGTCGAAACCATAGTGAATCAGGTTGAAACCTTGGTCTCTGCGGGCAGGACACAAGGGGATACTACCCGCCCACTGCAAGTAGATCGTGTTGGGAAAGAACAGAAACCGATGATTAGGAAAATCGCAGTTCGGAGAGTCACGCGCGGGGTCATTGAAATCCTAGGTAGCGTAGTCGTCGCCTTCGCGCTTCTAACTCTGTCTGCTAATCTCAATTTTCAGTTCACAGTCAATCACGAGGCCCTTGTTCTCTTTGCTCCCTTCATGTTCGCCCTGTATGGTATATGGGACATCTTCTGGGGTCTTGTTTGGTATACTTTTCCCTCTAGAGCAGAGCAAAAGTTGTTAGACTCTGTAGAGCCCGTTCAAGTCGCTCATTCTTTACCATCAACAACGGTCACGGCTTATTGCCCGAATTGTGGAGGTCCATTAAAGAAATCAGAGCGATTTTGCGGTTCATGTGGTTTCAATCTCTCGACAACAAATATTCCGAATGTTGCATCCCGACCTGAAGTTGAACGCGCCATGGCAGAGAAAGGGGGAGGACAACCCAATATCCAGAAGCAAAAACACTCGCGGTTGACAATAAGAAACACAGGCATTGCATCTTGTGCGGTAGTCTTGGTCATAATCATTGCTGGATTCCTCGTCTATGTTCCGATGTCTCTTCGGTCTGTAGAGACACGCACAAATCTGATTCCTTATGAGGTAGCACAGACTAGCGCTGTTGAATCGACTTCGATTTCAACCTCGACAGAAACGATGACTACCTATCTGCCAAACGCCCAATACAACAACTATGGTTCCTTCGAAATTGGTGGGCCACCCTCGGGTTGGGTCTACGGCTGTGAAGATTTCTTCAATGGATTCTTCCTAAGTCATGGGAATCTAACTCTGGAGTGGTCTGCGAATGAGCCCGTCATACCCTCAGTCAATGTCACTCAGATACCCTCGGCTGATGGCGATTCAGTCACATTCTACTTCAACCAGAACGGGTTGGGTTTACCCAGTCAGAGCGGGTCGGAACCTTTTCTTATCCCAAGAAATGGCAATTACGACATCGAATTCTGTTCTGACTATTCGTATGACATTACTGTTACAGCATACTCTAATGGAACGCTCCCCACGACCACCACCATTTACAGCGTCTCAACGTTCTCATTCGTCACCCTGACGACTCGGACTTTTACCTTGACTTCCACAAACAGTTCTACGTTCACTGCTGTGGAGAATTGCTCTTATTCATTCTGGGACTGGTTACTGGCACGACCAACGTCATGTTCCTAGTTCTGTCCGAAATGGAAGCGCCTTGACCCGATACTTGCCCTCTAACTGAGGACCTGCTCAGCCAGACTCTTCAGAGGTCGCAAAGTGGGCACAGCCACGCCTTGACGATGGTTGGACGGCCTCTCCAGCCTGACCACAAATCTTCACGGTACTCCTTGCGAGACCCGCACAAGCGGCACGGGGGAGGCTCGAAGGTCATTGGAGAAGGCATTTGAGAAGGCTGGACCTCTTGCCCTGTTTGCGGTCGAAGGATTACTCGTCTGACCCTAACCGCGGACTGCGGAACTAGGGTTGCTGGTGGTGGCGTTGGGACGCTTACGATTCTCGTTGGACCTGAAGGCATCACGGTCCAAGGTGGATAGATGGTTAGGCGTTCAGATATTCTCGCTACGGGAATCCGACTCTTCTCTCTAGGCAATTCTCTCCCTCCGTAGAAATGAATGGTACGCAAGGAGGCGCCTCCATTGGGCTGTTGTGACGTAGCGGTTGAAACCTAACGGAAGGCAGCCATGCACCTTGAGGATATGTAGGTCCAGAGCTACTTGGCGTTCGCTGAATGATCCATTCTTCGCCCAGAACTCCTTCCCCTTTGCATAGCAAATAGTGCATCCAAGATAGGGGGCCAGTGGAGGGAGTTTCCGGTTCCTTCGTCTCTGTTCTACAGGGATAGGAGGAAGCTTCGAGTTATACTCCTTCAGGCGAGCCTTCAAGGCGTCCGATAGAGCACTGCTCAATCTTCCTTCGCCTCTTTTCGGTTGCAACCGCACAACCGAGAACAACAGGGGCATCGATGTTCAGAGTGCTTCTCGTCTGCGTGGATGTGAACCATCCCAAGCGTCTGGAGGCGACAATCGAGGTAGCGGCACTTGTGCGCGTGGAGCCGTTGGGAGTATTGTCGAGTCAAACCCCGAGTTTGAAACTCGACATCAGGACTTGAGTATTTTGGGGGGTGAACAGGGTCAGCCGGAATGATACCTCTACGTCTTTGCCGTTCAGCTGGTCAGGAGGTTGCTAATCTTTGGGTCTCTCGCCCAAGAGATAGCTGAGTCATGTTTGTCAGAGACGCCGTCAAAATAAGCCTGTGCTCCTCCCATAATGGCAAACTCTGAACTCTGTTCTAAGCACAAGCTCTGGTATTGAGAGAGCGAAGGTCGCAAGGCTGCGCTCCTCAGGGAGGTCGGTAACTCCAAGCCGCAGCGCGTGCCTTTCAGTGGCTAGTTTGCCTAAAATATCAGAATCTCGAAGCGTCGTGCGGCAGTTAGGGTACCAATGCCAATCAAGTGTCCGCATTGCGGAAACATGGTTCCAACAGTGCAAGGCAAAACCGACGAGTGGAGATATGAGGAATGGATTGCCCCGCACAAAGAAGGGCTGTTCAAAGGAAGATGTCCGGGTTCACTTCAAACCCTCAGGGTGTGGTATGAGGGTGAACCTGTCCAAGAGGGAGGCCGAGAGGGGCTTTCAGACCAGTTGAAGGAGGCAGCTCACCACAATAACACCGGCATTGACCTCGTTCGACGGAAGAGGTTCGAGGAAGCTATCGAGGAATACGACAAAGCGATAGAACTCAACCCTAATGACCCTCGTATCCACAGCAACAAAGGTCTTGCTTTAGCCAATTTGGAGAGGTTCGAGGAAGCGCTCGCAGAATTCAAGAAGGCTATCGGACTTGACCCGGACGACTCCACTTATCACATTAGCAAGGGCATCACGCTCACCAATCTAAGAAGGGCCGAGGAAGCCCTCCTGGAATTCGACAAAGCCACAGGGCTTGAACCAAAGAACCCTGTGTATCACAATGACAGGGGAATTACGCTATATTATCTGAAAAGATTCGAGGAGGCTATCAAAGAATTCGAAATAGCGATAGGGCTTGACCCTCACCACCCTCATTATCATTATAACAGAGGCCTTGCGCTCGCTGACCTGAACAAGTTCGAGGAAGCTATCAACGAATACGAGATAGCCATAGAGCTTGATGCTAAGAACATCGTCTATCATAACGAGAAGGCAAAATTGCTGAAGGTCATCGAGGGCGCAAATGCCACGACCATCCTAGAACCCAGGATTTGCAATAGTTGCGGGAAGAAAATCGACACGAGGACTTGGCTTACGGCAAGAGATCCGCGCGGCAAGCTTGCGTACATCTATCCGGGGAATGTACATGGTTCCCTAGAGATGACGGAAGAGAAGATTATCCACTATGATTGCCTCCATCTAACAGAACACACGGCCGAGTTGACCGAAAGACGAATTGAGCTTGCGGAACTTGTAATTGTGAAAAAAGACTGGGCAAGAGCATTGTCAATTCTTGACGAAATCCAAGACCCATTGGACCAGGCAGATTGGTACACGAAAGGAAACATGTTGAGGAACCTCGGCCGCCACGAGGAGGCTGTCAAATCCTTCAATGAAGCAATTTTCTTGGACACTCATTATGCCAAAGCTTGGTATAGGAAGGGGCAGGCGCTCGCTGAGATGTACCAGCTTCACGATGCAGTGATATGTCTTGAGAACGTGCTGGCTCTAGAGAAGTGGCTAAAGGAAGCCTGTGACCGTGCCGAAGAAAGCGGGAACTGGTTTCATGTGACCGAAGTCGTGAAGGATGAAATCACCGGTCTAGGGCCCTACAATATGTCAACTGTCTCACTGGTGAGAGACCCTGCGTCTCCTCTAGGAATGGTGAAAGCCGTGTCGGGGCCAAGTCAACGCCACTGGAGCCAAGCTGCATTACTAGTTCAGACTTCGGCCCTGATATTGGATGCCAATAGACGGACGCTAAGCAAGTCTGACAATCGGCCTACGGCCGAAGAACATTCCAAGATTCTGAGAAGGATAGCGTTTACTTATTTCATGCTTCGTGCTTACCCCGAATTCACTTCGAAGTTTCCGAGAGTAACCTCCGAGCAAGCGTTCGGAGACATGATGACTAAGATTGTACCGGATTTCATAATCCCAAAAATCGGGGAAATCATTGACATCATTCAACCCCAAGAGGTCATGAGAACATATGTACCAGGTGAAAGACACTAGACCCCGCCAGAAGGTTGCAACCGCGCGCCGCTTCCAGAGATGTTCGGGTCTCCACTTCATGCGCGCGCGGAGTCATTCGTAATAGGACGAGATTGCTAGCTCCTCCCGATGGCGAGCAGCATTCGCCGAGCCATTTCTGACATCCTTGGTCTTAACCCACCCTCGAGACCTCGCAAGCAAACGCGACCTAGACCGATTAGACGAAGTAGGAACTTCAAGTTTGAACGGCAGATACTGCACTTCGTGAACCAAGAAAGGAGGAAGAGAGACATCAGCCCACTCAGATGGAATGACATCTACTACTCGAAAGCTCAAAGCCGGGCCAGAGAGATAACGAGGCGATTTATCCATGAGAACCTCCCCGGCATAGCTGGGGAGAACATCATGAAGATGCCAGTTGGGAGAGTCGCTGGTGTTGGGCTGGTCAGGCACAAGAACTTGGCCGTATCCTTCGTCAGACAATGGATGAAGAGCCCCGGCCATCGCGCGAACATCCTGCGGGCGGGGTACACGTCGTCCTGCGTCGGATTGGCGAAGACCGGCAGATATTACTTCGCTTCGCAGCTGTTCTTCTGACGGCCTCCTCTGTCGGACGGTTGGGCTGCGCTCGCTGCCGACCCCGCGGGTAGACTATAGACTGGACCGCCTGACCCAGAAGGGTACAAACCCCATTAGCGGAGAGTTTCGGAATACCCAAGCGACGCAAGCACCGTTTGTCCCTATCTACGCTAGTCACTTTCGGACTTCGGGAGAGTCCCCTTTCTGCTCACTTATACAGGAGCCTTGCGTTGTCCTTTGCTATTCTCTTCACTCTTATCTTCTTACCTAACTCAGAATAGTGTTCTGCCATCTTCTTGTCCGTCCAGTCAAACCAATCCACCAAGTCGTTAGTAGGGTCTATCCCTTTCGCTGTCAAAGCTATGCTCATTCTGCTTGCTAGGCTATGTCTGAAATAATGTGGTGTCCAGTGTAGTGGGTCAGAACCTACACCCTTACCATATCTGAACAGCATACTCTTGATAGAGCTTCTGTGTAGCTTGGTTCCCCAAATCGGTAACCCTCCTCCTTCCACTGATTCAGCCTTCGGGAACATGAACGGATTCTTCTCACCGTCGTTTACTCTGTCTATCTCGTCAGCCACCATGTCCCACCAAGCCTTAACGAACCCTGCCAGCTTGACTGTCTCCACCTTGCTTGGGTCAATATCAAAGGTCTTCATCTTTGGATGCGTTCGTTCTTCTAACGACTTCTCGCGCCTTACCTCTCTTACGTTCTGAGGCTGAGCTAGGTCTAGACCACATTCGTTACAAAGCTTCGCCGTGCTCTTGTTTCTTTCACCACACTCGACGCACTTCTTTGTTGGCTTGGGATTCTTCTTCACGACTATGAACGTGACATACAGATGTCCTTCGTCCCACGCGAAGTCTTGGAACTTTAGGTTCGTAATCTCTACTGACCTCTTCCCGAACATTGTCAGTGTACTGATTACCGCTACGTCGCGTTTAGCCATCCAAGAGTTCTTGTACTTCTCCAAGCCTTTCTCGCATACGCTGATTACCTCTGCTGGTTCTATGAGCGGCCATTCCTCTTCTGGGAAGTTGAATTTGTTGTACGACTTCACCACCTCAACGGCAGGTGTTTTCTGTTTGGCGTCCCCTAGACCCTGAGCAGTCGGGTCTTCAGCTAGCTCTCCGGTATCGGGTTCTGCGCTCTCGTTTGCCACATCAGCGTTCAGGTGGCTGACCTATGTGAGCAAAGCTGGCCGTGCCCTGACCTTTCTCTACCACTGGACGTTTTAGAACTCCCGTGTCTTGCTCTACCCCAAAATTTGCGGACGCAAAAGCAGGTGTAAGAGAAAGGCGTAGGTTCTGCTCCTCCCCTCTATCTTTGGTCGAAAAAATCCTCAGCGCGCGCGCGCACGCCCATATGCCACCTCCGACTCCTCTGAAAACATGATTTTGACAGGGCGACCAAGGCCGCCCCTCAAGGCGGCTGCATGCCTGTGGGTTCAAATCTCGTAACCGTCATGTCACGACAATCTTGACTGTGTGCTTCCTGGGGTTTCTTCTCCGGAGCCCAGGAAGGCTTTCCGCATTTCGGGCAGATCGTGACTTGCAGGCTCACGACTGATAAAACGCCCAAACTCTGACGACCCAAAAGTGGCGCCTGGGCATGGGGATCCTTTCGGGTTTAGGCACGGTCCAAGGCAGTACCCACTACCGTGGGGTCACCGTCGGACTGTAGCGTTGCGTGCCCAAACGAGCTTCAGTCGCGGGTGACTATGTCGCTTTGAAAGCCGTAGAAGCGGTACCCGGATAGTGGTCTGTGTCGCCCCCATAGCGGACGCTCACAGTGTAGGAGCCTTTCGAGGTGGGCGTAAGCGTCACCTGGCAACTCGCCGTCCCCGGGACTCCTGAAACGAGGGTGCAGCTCATCGAGGAGAACACGCCCTTGCCGCTGCCCGAGAATGCGACGGTGCCGATGGGGGTAATGAGTGTGCCGGGGCTTTTGTCCTTCACTGTGACAGTGCAAGTGGTCGCAGCGCCCTGCCGGTACGGGCCGGAGCACGCCACGGAGACCGAGACGCTGCGCTTCCCTATCGTGAGCGCGGTGCTGCCGGAGCTCGATACATGAGTGGGGTCGCCGCTGTAGGAGGCGGTGATGTGGTAGCTTCTTTCAGTCCCCGGCGCTGGAGTCCAGCTGACTGTGCAGCTACTTGAGATGCTCATGCCTCCGGCCAGGGGGCAGCTGGTGGGCATCCCAGGCGGCAGCGTCCCTGTGAACGTCACTGTCCCCGTGACCTTGGCGTAATATATCAGGTCTTTGTTTACGACATACGCAGTGCAGGACTCGGAGACACCGACCGTGCCCGAATGTGGCGAACACCTGAGAACCAACATCGTCGGAGTCTGGAAGTTAGCGGTCACGCTTGCAGGATTGTCGGGCATGTTGAAGGTACACGGGTTGCTGGAAGCACCGCCCGCGCATGAGACGCCCATTGTAGCCCAGCTACCGAACAGAAAGCCCGCCTTCGGCGTCGCCGTGATTGACACGAACGCACCGTAGTCCACGAAACCGGTCGAGACAGAGACCGAGCCGGCCCGGGGCGGCGACACGCTCACGGTCAGCATGTACTGGATCTGGTAGGTTCCCGTTACCGTAGTCGCTTCGCTAAGGGAGAAGCCTGACGTCGGAGAGGGAGCAGGCGTCGTGAGGACGAACTGCTCGCCCGGGTTGGAGCTGGCGACTTGAGAGGTGAAGGTGTAGGTGATTGTCGTGCCGGCGTTGACGTAGCCGAAGTCGTAGGGGAAGGTCGAGGCCCAGTCAAGGTTGACCGCAGGGTTAGACCCGACGGTGACCGAGACGATAGTCCCCTGGGCGCTCGAATCAAGGTTGGACTGGGCGAACGAGAGGTCGTACTGGATCTGGTAGGTTCCCGTTACCGTAGTCGCTTCGCTAAGGGAGAAGCCTGACGTCGGAGAGGGAGCAGGCGTCGTGAGGACGAACTGCTCGCCCGGGTTGGAGCTGGCGACTTGAGAGGTGAAGGTGTAGGTGATTGTCGTGCCGGCGTTGACGTAGCCGAAGTCGTAGGGGAAGGTCGAGGCCCAGTCAAGGTTGACCGCAGGGTTAGACCCGACGGTGACCGAGACGATAGTCCCCTGGGCGCTCGAATCAAGGTTGGACTGGGCGAACGAGAGGTCGTACTGGATCTGGTAGGTTCCCGTTACCGTGACTGGCCCGTTCGATATCGTGTAGGACGACTCCGGGCTCACGGAGACCAGAGAGTACTGGACGCCAGGGGCTCCTGCGACCGGTGATGGATAGGTGTAGGTGATCGATGTGGTCGTCGAGTCAGCCCACAGGCTGAACGGAGCGTCGGTCGAACCACTCGTTCCGTTGCCAAAGTCCCAGGCCACCGAGACGGACGAGACTGACCCGGTCTGGTGGAAGGTGACCTTGTACTGGGCCGAGTAGGTCGACGTGATGGTTACCGGGCCGGTCAGTCCGGTCAGCGGCGATAATACGCTAGAGCTCTGGAAGATGTACCGGATTCCTGTGCCTCCCGTGACTGGCGAATTGAAGCTGAAGGTGGTGCCGGAGTTGGGCCAGACCCAGACATTCACCGGGAAGCCAGCGTAGTAGTGGTTGGTGGAGTTGACAATCAGGACGACGCTGGTCGCGTCGGATCCCAGTCCGTTCGGCAGGCTGAAGGTGACCTTGTACTGGGCCGAGTAGGTCGACGTGATGGTTACCGGGCCGGTCAGTCCGGTCAGCGGCGATAATACGCTAGAGCTCTGGAAGATGTACCGGATTCCTGTGCCTCCCGTGACTGGCGAATTGAAGCTGAAGGTGGTGCCGGAGTTGGGCCAGACCCAGACATTCACCGGGAAGCCAGCGTAGTAGTGGTTGGTGGAGTTGACAATCAGGACGACGCTGGTCGCGTCGGATCCCAGTCCGTTCGGCAGGCTGAAGGTGACCTTGTACTGGGCCGAGTAGGTCGACGTGATGGTTACCGGGCCGGTCAGTCCGGTCAGCGGCGATAATACGCTAGAGCTCTGGAAGATGTACCGGATTCCTGTGCCTCCCGTGACTGGCGAATTGAAGCTGAAGGTGGTGCCGGAGTTGGGCCAGACCCAGACATTCACCGGGAAGCCAGCGTAGTAGTGGTTGGTGGAGTTGACAATCAGGACGACGCTGGTCGCGTCGGATCCCAGTCCGTTCGGCAGGCTGAAGGTGACCTTGTACTGGGCCGAGTAGGTCGACGTGATGGTTACCGGGCCGGTCAGTCCGGTCAGCGGCGATAATACGCTAGAGCTCTGGAAGATGTACCGGATTCCTGTGCCTCCCGTGACTGGCGAATTGAAGCTGAAGGTGGTGCCGGAGTTGGGCCAGACCCAGACATTCACCGGGAAGCCAGCGTAGTAGTGGTTGGTGGAGTTGACAATCAGGACGACGCTGGTCGCGTCGGATCCCAGTCCGTTCGGCAGGCTGAAGGTGACCTTGTACTGGGCCGAGTAGGTCGACGTGATGGTTACCGGGCCGGTCAGTCCGGTCAGCGGCGATAATACGCTAGAGCTCTGGAAGATGTACCGGATTCCTGTGCCTCCCGTGACTGGCGAATTGAAGCTGAAGGTGGTGCCGGAGTTGGGCCAGACCCAGACATTCACCGGGAAGCCAGCGTAGTAGTGGTTGGTGGAGTTGACAATCAGGACGACGCTGGTCGCGTCGGATCCCAGTCCGTTCGGCAGGCTGAAGGTGACCTTGTACTGGGTATGATAGGTGCCGGTGACTGTGGTAGCACCTGAGAGAGTGAAGCCCGATGCAGGGGTCGGAGACGGAGTCGTGAGGACGAACTGCTCGCCTGGGTTGGAGCTGGAGACTTTGGAGCTGAAGGTGTAGGTGATCGTCGTACCGGCGTTGAAGTAGCCGAAGTCGTAGGGGAAGGTCGAGGCCCAGTCAAGCTTGACCGCAGGGTTAGACCCGACGGTGACTGAAACGATAGTCCCCTGGGCGCTCGAATCAAGACCGGACTGGGCGAACGAGAGGTCGTACTGCTTGTAGTAGTCGACGGTCCTGGTGTTACCTCCGGTCTTGTCGGTGAAGCTCAGTGGTGCCATGCCGGTCCACTGAATGTTGGGCACGTTTTCGGCCAGTGTAGCAGGGAAGGAGACGGTGGTGTCGTAGTCGAACCACCCATCACAATACGCTGATCCCCCTCCGCTTGAAATGGTGATCGTGCACCCATCGGACCATGGAGGTGGCGATCCCGCTTGTGTCCCCGTCACCAACACGCTGTAAGACGACAGCGTGGCATCCCAGGTCGTCGGCGAGGCAGGAGTCACCTCGTAGGTGTTTTCGAGTTGGTAAAAGGCAGTGGGGGAGAACGGCCCACAGGTTCCAGAAGAACAGGTAACGACCGAAGTCGTGGATGCCCATGAATCGTAGAAAGAGAAGACATACCTCGTGTTAGTCCCCGCCGGGGGCATCGTGATAGTTAGGGAGCATGACGGATCCACATAGAAGTTTTCGCTCTCCCCTGAGGTACCTGTTGTCGGATAGACGTCGCAGCCACTAACGGCGTATGTGAAGGCCGACCCTCCGGTGGGCGTGGCTATGAGGATAGGCTGGGTAATAGCCCCGCCGCCCCCGCCGGACCGGAACGCACTGACAGGGTGAACTGCGATGAAAGAAGCGAACACAGCGACGATCATCAAGACCGTGAGCACTTCAGTCGTCCTTTCCGCAAGCCTCCTCCGTCGGCCCTTGCTCTGCATGAGCGTACGATCACTCCCCCCAAAATCTGACTTATTATAGCCCACGGGTCGAATCCCAATTCTGAGAATGGCGAGAAAAGGCCGTAAAGCGTGCGGTCTTCCCCGCTGAACCACAGATGTGATCCGAATCTGAGGCTGGTTTGGGCACAAGACGCGATTGTCCCACGGTGACCCCACGGTAGTGGGTACTGCCTTGGACCGTGCCTAAACTCGAAGGAGTCCCCTCGCTTACCCCACACTTTCGGGGCGTCGCGGTTTGGGCACATTCATCGGATCATGCGGATGCAGGGGTCTCAGCTTCGCTAGTAGCAGGTTCAGGTTCTTCCTCCAAGCGGCTGTTCCGAATCGCCCATAGCGAACCCATCAACCCCATGGGGAACCCTGCGAAGAGCACCACGGGGAGGCCCAACACTGTATAGGTATATGAAAAGTCTGAACCGTAGAAGTTCAAGCTGCTCATGGAATGCACCAAATCAATTGCGACTAGGACTCCCAGCACTGAGAAGAATGCACCGATGACTCCCCCTATGTTGTTCCTTCTCGCTGCGGGAGATGATACCAGGACCGCTGCCACTATCATGACTAAGCCGAGGGCCACCACCGCGATTGAGTCTCCCCAAACGGTCAGGGAAAGGTTAGAATTACCGTTGAACGCGTTACCCGCAGACAGCAACGCGTCGATTGCAAGGAAGCCCCAGACCATCATGGCCGCTGCGTCGTAGCATATCGTAGCGAACTGGAAGCGCGCGCGCGAGAGGGGTAAGTCTGACCTTACCTGCCTTCGGAGAGTATGTTGACACCATGGTAGGTGCGAAGCTGATCTTCAGTCCTGTGACTACGGGTACGCAGGCGAAGCAGTACTCGTTAACCGAACGTGGGCGAACTTGCAAGGAAGCCCTGAGGATTGTTTGTCCGCGATCCTATTACATGTTCTATCTTAGGAACTTTCTTGGCGTAGGGAAGACTCCCGTGATTCCACCTCCGTAAGGTCTTTTGCGCACGCGCGGTGGGACCCGAACCCGGCGTTCTTCCAGAAAACATCCGGTAGACGCCAGAGCGATGAAATCCGCACGCAGTCTCTCAAGTTGTTGAAGGCACGGTAGTGCGCTAAATCGTGCTGAGGGTTAAATAGCCCGGCTATGCTATAAGAAGTTCTTCTAATTAGCCACTTCGTGAAGGCCCTGTCCCGGTTGGACCTGGTTAGCGCTCTTTTACCATTGGCTCCAGTGGAGCTCAAGAAGCTGCGCTTCTACTGCATCGACCATTTCGGCTCTTTAGAACCAATGGCTAAAGGATTATCCAATTAATCTATGGAACTACTTGTAGACGTCGGTAGCTGAAGAGATTCTTGGGGTTTGTCTCTTCAACAAGCTAGGTGGAACCTTGAGACGAACGATTGGCTGGCTTGATATCATGTAGAATGGATCCCCATCAGGATTGAACTTTTCGGTCCTTGCGACGCTGGAGATTTCCAACTTGACTCTGAGAAGAGTCCCATCTTTGAATTCGTAGATGTTCCATTGTTCACTCCCCACGCGTTCGAAGTCTACTGGAGTAGCATCAAGCGTTCCGGGAGCCAGGGAAGTTGGTGTCGGATTTGTTGGTTCTCCCTTCCTTTCATCCTGTGCTAACGTCGTGAACAGGTTCTGGGACGACCAGGCGTAAATCGGTTGCCCCGTCGCGTCGTGTTGCTCCGACCTGTAGACTTTTGTAAGGACGAACCTTGCAAGAAGAATCGTTCTATCTTCGAGCTTGTACCTTACCTAGGGTTCGTCCTTTGGTACGAATTCAATTGCTTTACTTTGCCTGATATCAATCTGCGTTTGCATTTTAGTCGCTCCGCGGACTTGATGTGAGAAGGTTCCTCGATGCCCATTGGGCAAATGGACCGAGTAGAGCATGTCTCGAAACGTCAATGACGCCAACAAGGCTCAGTGGTTTTCCAGGAACCTGAATCTCCCTTCGATAGGTTGGCATGGGAGCAAATTCAAGGTGATCCCACCACAAATGGCCCTCAACGTACTCCTTAGACATTGATTCTGTCGGCGCGAACGGAAAGAACCTGAATAGTATCCCATGCGCCCAATTCAGCGAAGTTCTGGATTGGACGCCTTCCGGGGTTGTTATGAATATCGTGCTTACGAAGTCTTCTGGACTCTCGTATTGAGCGTAGCTTCGGATGGTTACCTTCTGGTAAGGCTCGAACGCGAATTCCAAGACTATACTCCCCCCCTCATCCGTACGTCCAGCGCGATACTGTCTGTTGGGGCAGTCATTGCTGGACTAGTGGACCCAGCTTGGGCGTTAAGCAGGCTACCCGCTCCACTCGTGGAGCCCAATTCAGGAACCGGCGGCTGTACCAAGCCCGAAAGATAGACTTCCTGTTTCACTTCTCCAGGCAGCATGTTCCAAGTATTCTTCATTTGATCCCAATCGAGCATGTGAAACCATTCGGCCTTCTTGGTCCTGAAGAACAGATAGTCTCCAGGTCCCGCCTTCAGATTCTCCGCCACACGTTTCGGCACAGAAACCCTCAGGACGAAGTATTCCTTGTTCTTCCTAGTCTTCGCCTTTTGTAGCTTACCAACGAACGGCTCATAGCTCGGATCAACTACTACCGTAACTGTCCTTTGTGCAACTGCCGCGGTTTGTTCATACACTAGTGACAAGTGGACACACTTGCGAGGGTTTGAGATTGCTAACATATAAGTATGACCACAACCCGACCTGTATGGTCACACTTGGTCCGTCAAGGGATTACACAGATGGAGTTGGCGACACTAAAGGCACTAGCTGACGCTTGCAATTACTCTTTGACCGCTCACGTCCCGGAACAGGCAGTTACTAGACGATTTCCTACAAACCTGAGGGGTGACGCGAAAAAATCCCTCGATAGGCTCAGAAGAATGGGCTTCTGCTCGAAGCACCCTGCAGGCCGGAATCTGACCTGGCAAATCTCCATTGCGGGGTTGCAGCAAGCAAGAATTCCATGAGCAGAGGTGCAACGTCAGGAAATTGGCACCCTGCTCGCAGACCTGCCCATTGTCCCTTCTCGAAGTCTGCCTTGGGTTTCCGTAAGACTCTCGCCTACAGCGTCGGCGGACCTCGGCTGGCACCGCAATTCTCGGTTACGACTCCCAAGGCTCAGGCTTGAAAATCCTGGCAACATCCCCGTACACCCTCCTATCAGTCGTCACAACTATCACCTTTCTGACGAACTTTCGTGCCTCGATCAGCAGACCCCTTAGGTTCGCGTCTCCCTCAAACCGGTGCCCCTCCTCTATTATCAATGTCCAGTCCTTGAGAGCACTGGAGCCCATCACGAAAATCAGATGTGCGAAGATGGCCGTACCTTCGCCCCGGCTCGCCTCACGGTTCGGGCTGGGTATGAATCGGACCCTCTGGTTCTCCCGCTCCCACCTTAGTGAGAAGAACTTCCCCAGGTCTATCTGGCTGAGCTCTTTGTATTCATCCCTCACGTCCATCAGGAAGACATTACCTTTCCAGCCCTTGAGGAGCTCCTTCACAGTGGTGGTCTTCCGTGCCCCGGACTGCCCCGTAAGCACAACCGGCCTGTTGTCTCTGAAGACTTGGGCGTATGAAGCAGGAGGGATGGCCTCCCCTTTGGTCAGCTCGAGGGCCATATAGTTGAGAAGGGCATTGTAGTTCGCGAAGCCGAGCTCTTTCTTGAGAAGCCTGAGCTTGTCCCTGACTTCGGCCATCAGCTTCAGGGAAGTGAAACGGACCACCTGGTGGTTATCCCCATTCGACATACTTCTCAATCATGTAAAACACCAGTATTGTCCTAGGGTAAAGAAGAGGTGGACGTCTACCCTACAGTATGGAACAGCTGCGACCACGCTTGAATGACTGGATTCACGAAGATCGGAATGATATAGGGAGATAGTACAATGATCAAGGGGATCACTGTCCCCAACAGACTCAGAATTACCCCTTGGTGCCCCTTGATGAATGCAGCGAATCCGGTCTTGTCCGCAATTTCGGCAATCGGTTTTTGCGCGATTTCTAAGAGTTCATTCATGAAGCCCACGTAATCTGGTGCTTCTCGATTATCTAGATTGCTCAAGAGCGCGTAAACCCGTAAGCTTCTTGATTCTGAGCCGTAGAGGATTGCGTTAAGGCTCAAGTCCTTCAATGCGAGACCTGTGCTCTTCGCGCTTAGCCGATTGAAGTACTCTAATGAATCATCGATCCATGACAATCGAGACCCTCTTTCGACGTCAAGTTCGGAGAGGAGAGACGCTCGCGAAGCATCGAAGGGATCAGGAGCCCAGAAACTCAACTGGACTTGAAGCAATACAAGTTCGATCGGCACGAACTCCAGGAAGGCGAGTGTCAAGGGCGTGCTCGCAAAGAGCTTGGGTAAACTGTCACGGCCGGCTAAAATGGCGATAAGGACGATAATCACTGCCAGTTGCACAAGATAACCGGTCCTTTTGATGCTCCTTACCTTCTCGATGAACAAGAAAGGATGTGCCGAGGCAATATGGGGGGCCTCCATATCCCACTTCCTGATGATGCGCTTGCCTGCGAGGAGCGGTATGAATAAGCTAGCCGCTCCACCAACAAGTGCCCCGACTACTCTTGGAACGCCGAAGAGAATCGCGGTGACTGTGACGACGACAACTATGAGGGCAGCATACAAACTCCACTTGACTAGGAGATAGACCACCGAATACTTGGACGTCCAGAACCTATCACTCAATCGCCATTATCTTGACGCGACCAATACTTGGGGTTTGCGTGGTCATAGCACTGGAATTTCTCATCCACGCGTAGACGATCATCTTGGCTTCGGGAATCTCGTTCACTATCGGTCAGTGAACAACGGCGACGACATAGTATCCCAAGAGAATGAAACCTGTCGCCAACATAATCAATGGCAGACTTTCATTCAGCTTTCTCATACGACTCGCCCCAATGGTTCGTGGAGCGCGGACGACGAGCATTGCCCAACCATAGAATGATGAAGCGACTCCGAAGGGTCCTGCGACAAATCCGAGAAAGCGCTGTAAGGACCCCTGGGTTTGCGGGGGCGGCTCAACCGTGAAGGTGGTTGCATTGGCTGCAGCACTAGCTCCCATGAAGGAGGACGTAAACACGAATACTCTCCAACCCCCAATCGTAGTTCCAGTCTTGGGTATGTGGAACGTGAAGGCCAGGGCACCTTGTGTCAATGCCGCGTAATTGACGCCGGTAAGAAGCCCTCCCGTGCTGAACGCAGAGAAAGATTGATCGACTGAATTAATGGGCGCACCCATGGGGTACGCGCCCTCAAGAATTCCTAGAGGGTCAAAAATGTAGACCGATATGTGGGAGGCCTCCGCGTTATTGGACGACGCAGACAGTAGTTTCGCCGTGAACACCATGTTGGTTCCTTCAGATAGATCTGTGCTATTCGTTTCCACGTCGATCCGAGGGCCATTCTTGGTTGGCTGCGTACTGTTATAGGCCCAGTAGACCCCTAGCAAGGTTGGAACGGTTTCCAAGGTTGAGCTTCCGCCGCTTGAATGTTGAACCCAGAGTTGCGCTGTCTGTTGGAACTCTGCTGCTTGTGGGACACCAATGATGACCGTATAGCTCAAGACGGTAGGTCGAGACAATAGGCCCCCGGAGGCAACAACTGCGCCTACAAGGATTGACAGCATGATTATTTCGGCGTGTCTTTTGGAACCTGGCGAAGTCTCATGGCTTTTTTGCGGCGAGGGCATCGAGCAAAACCCTCAGTGCGGTTTCTTATAAGTTCCGAAAGCAGAAAGAGGTTCTATTCTAGGGAGAGAATCTACCTTGATATGATGTGGGTTGGACGCCCAAACTCCGAAGCCCCGAAAGTGCAGGGTAGGCGGCGGGATTCTTTCGGGTTTAGGCGTGGTCAAAGACATTGCTCACTACTGCGGGGTCACTGTGGGACCATCGAATCCCGTGCCCAAACCAGTCCCGGCGTCGCTTTCAGGTTCGGGAGCAGCACGCGAGAATTAGTAAATCTAATGGGGCTCGAAGCGTTTTTGGTGCTGAAAGCAGTATCAAGAGTCTCTACTCTCGACTGATGCTGATTTGGCCCACCGCTGACTTGCCTTTGCTGTTCCACCCGTAGCCGCAGTACTTGCACCTCTTGTAGTAAAGGACGTGAGCAGTCCTCTTGAAATAATGAAATATTCTCCCAGTGGGAAAAGAAGCGGTGGTCGGCGTGCCGTGAGGGTCTCCGGGAGGATAAGTCGTCACCTTCCTCGTTTCAATTACGGACCTGGTCTCGTCATTGATTTGACTTACCTTTCTCGCCACCGTAAGATGAGACCAAGGTCTCCCGCAGGATGGGCACAAGCTCTTGAAGTAACCGTAAGCGAAGATGCCTCCCATCAAGCCCACAAAGATGACGGCAGCAACCAGCGCCGCCATGAGTGACCACATGATAACAACCCCCACAATCAAGAAGATTGCGAATGCAGAGCCCACAAAAGCCATTTCTATTATCGTATCCCCTCGTGTTTCCTCGAGGTACATCTTTTCCCAGCCAACCCCACCCTCGTCCTCGGGCGAAACTACCTTTCTCAACGATTCCTCCCGCGTACTACCGATAGTATGCCTTTCGAAGGATGAACGTGTTCACTACTTGAAGGAGACCCATTCATGGCTAATATTCAAAGGTGATATGCGTCTTCGCGAACTTCTGAGGCTCGCCAGAACTTAAACGAACTTTTCCGTAGTAAGTCTCTCTCAGACGCATCGAAGCAAGCACACGAATTCCGACATTGACCCAATTGAACTTGCCGGGATTGTTGACTACCCACGACTTGACCTCATCGCTGAAATCCTCGGAAGCAATGAGCGTGATACGACATTGCCCTAACTTGTTTTTCCCTGCGAAATCCCATACCTGGGAATCGAAGCGCTGAATCGTCTCAACATCTGCACTTTCGATGGCCGCTCCAGCGACAAACAGGGGCAAGCTGGGCGGGGGTGGCGTAGTAAAGATAGATGGGGGTTGATAGGGTGGCTTGATATTTCCAAGAGCTAGTATACCCAGTACATATGGCCCAATCGTGACATCCTTCTCCAGTCTGAATCCTTCCTTAGAAAGTCTCTTAGATAGACTCCCGAAGAATTCGACTGTTTGTGTATGGAAATCGCTGCCGGATGCAACTACAGAAACAGGAAGAGGCTCGCTAGTCGATCCATTCGATGTCTTTGAAAGGAGAGGCTGAGTCGAGTGTTCTTTTAGGTTGGACCCGCAGCCTGTGCAAAAGAAGGCGCCATTGAGAGCGGGCTTGCCGCATCGCGGGCAGAACGCCATCAATCAGGGCTCTCGGTTAGTTACACGCTGAACCCGAATACTGACGGCGAAATCATCGCGGACGCTGTGGAAGGGCCTTCGGTTCTGCCGGTGACCTGCAGCATGGACAACTCCGCTCCCGCAGCCACGATTACCTTGACGGGGGGAACGCCAGCGCCAAGCCCGTCCACCGTCCCATGCGATGGCGCAACCCACGATGTCTTTGTGGAGCCGTCCACGACCATCACGGCGTCCGGGCCATCTGCGACATGCGGGGCCACCCTGACCTCTTCGGCAATCCTCTGAAAGTCACCAGGCAGGCGATTGCTGACGACCTCTGCTCTGGAGCCCAGTTGGTGATGGGGGAAGCCGATGAAGCGACGCCGGTAGTGCTCGTCCGAGGCGTGCACGATTATGAAATTCCTCTTCTTCCCATCCGTCTGATCTGCAGTGCTTATCGTGTCGTATGGAATGCCGGTCATGCTGGAATCATCGTGATTACCCTTGACGAAGACCTTCTCTCCGCTTAGCCTTGACCACCAATAGCGAGATGGTTTGTGCTTTCTTCCAAAGGTCAAGTCGCCGAGGATTCAAGACTGAGTACAACCCCAGTCACAGTTTACTCACTTCCGTACCACGAGCTTGCTAGTCTCGGCGCGCATAAGAATTTCGATTACGGTGTGCTCCAATCATGCCCTGCAACTTACCATGGTGTTCCAATGGATTATTGTAACGGTTCTACCCTAGTTTCACCTGGTTATTCATTCGCATATCAGGCAGGGTTTACTTCAAATGCACTAATTAGAAATAGTAATTGGCTTGTCGAACTTTCAAACATCGGTTACACATTGTCGACAGGCAATGCACCGGTGGCACATGCTTCCATAATTGGAACGCAGTCGCAGTGGTGGGCCCACAATTATCCTTGGACTTATGCATCAGGCGATGCGTGGTGGCACAACAGTTGGGTCTGGGGTGGGGTTATTAGCTGCCCATTCGGTCAGGCATGTTCTTACAACCCTCAGGTTACTTCGGTTGAAACTGCTCCTATCAATTCACTTGTTCAGGGTCAGGTAGACGGCCAAACATTCGAAGCAATCGATGGAAGCACGCACCAATGCGTGCATGTGAATTCCGGAGGGTATGCGGGAATAAAGTCTCTCGCCGACGCACAACGTGACGAGAGCATGCCAATCGGTGAGTGGCTTGCGAGCTGGGGAGGAACGTCAAGTCCCTACCCGTCCCTCTGGACGGATTATCCTAGCCAGCCCTGCACTTTCGTCACGTGGACCTACGCGAATGGGGTTTACCCTTCTGACAACTCCATACTGTGGTAGAATCATGGTATGTATCAAAAGAGAGAATTTCTTTCAATTCCCGCTGGTCGAGCTGGAACGAAACGACAGGTTTGTTGTTCAGATCCATACGAGAAAGGGTTGCCGCTACCAGCGGAATTCCCAGTCGCAGGATCGAGCATACGATGAAAGACGACTACTGGAAGAAGGTCGAATGCCGACTCACTGACGTATCTTCACGCCCTGAAAGGAAACAAGTCTGCGCACCCACATTAGGTCGGCGTGACTTTCAAATTGTACCACAGACGACAGTGAAACGACCGAACTCGAGAGAGAAATCCTTAGATGAGGGATAAGCAAAGAAGTGAGCAAGAATGAGTAGTCGGAGAAATGAACTCGCCTGGGGCAGCGTAATCGGGATTGGGGTGTTCATTTCTGGCCTAGGATGGATTGCCAGCACAGCCTTGGTATACATTCCTGGTAGTACCTGCAACCAGCCTGGGCCTAACCCCTGTGCAGGTAATACACCAGCATATGTCCCCTTTGGGCTCTGGTTAGTGGGGCTGACCCTGATCGGGTTGGGTTGGATGATGTTGAAGCGAATCAAAAAGAGCCGAGACTTCTTGGACCTGACCATGTTTGTTGGACTTATCCTGGATGGCATTTTCTTTTTGTATTTTTACGCCCTCGACCCCATCTTCACAACTCTCATCGCTGTCCTCATAGGGATGCTCGTCATGTACATGGCTCTCACTAACTGGTCTATTGTGCTCGGTCGAACGCGGGTTGAGAGAGTTTAGAGTGCTTCCTTGAGCGGCGGTATACCAGCCGACCGAGCGGGAATCAAGCTCGAAGGGTCTTGCGTGACACGCGCCCTAATGGCGACGAGCGAAGTCGCTGATTAGTTCAACCCAGAATGAATGCACGAACCGACGCATGTCATGCGCCTCTCGCATTCTTTTTCCGGCTTGTTCAACAGTCATCCGCCTCGCAAAACTCACTTGAAGGGTTCTGCTCCGTCACCAGGTCCAGCATAGAAGCAATACTTCATCCTACAAATTCTCCAACGGCAACATCTTGGTGAGCGTCAACGTCAGGAACCTCGACACCTCCCCCATCTCCATAGTCTCCGAGGACGACAGCGCGTTCCTCAACTCCTACGCTAGTGGAGCAGAACTCATATCGGGTACACCGAGCAACGACACTGTAGTGAATCTGGTTCCCGGCGGTCAGACAGCCTTTCGGTACACGATTCGATTAACCGGCATCGGTTCATACTATTCCTCTTCGGCTTCCATCGCATACGTGTTCAATGGAACCAGTTTCACCGCGAAGTCGAATGCAGTGGAATATCAGAAGAGCTCTCCGGGACCCTTTGAGGCACTGGGATATCTTCTTGGATTGGTTGGTAACTCGGTCAACCGGGTCAGGCATCACGCGGGCAAGCTCGGGACGAAGAGGCACATCCTGACGGACCAGAGGGGCACTCCCCTGGCCGCCGCTGTGACAGGCGCGAACACTCACGACATGAAGGCTGCGTTCCAGACTCTGGACAGCGTGGTTATGGAGAGACCCGCTCCAAGGCGCTACCATCCTCAGCACCTCTGCCTCGACAAGGGATACGATTCCCGGGAGATAGAGGCTGGCGTGATTGAGAGAGGGTACATCCCTCACATGAGGCACAGGGGAGAGATGGAGAACCCGGTCAAGCGGTACAAGCCGAAGAGGCGGGTAGTGGAGAGAAGCGCATCTTGGCTCAACCGGTTCAGGAAGCTGCTGATCAGGTGGGAGAAGAAGGCGCAGAACTACCTCGGACTCGTCCAGCTAGCCTGCTGCATCGTAGTCTACCGGAGAGCAATCTTGGGGTAGGCTCTTAGCCGGGCGCACCAGGCGGCTAAAATTGCACCCTAAAACTGCGCTAGCTAAACTGGCTGGCGCAAAAAGTGGTCAAATAAGCGCCAGCTGGGCGGTTAATCTTACCCCCCTAGCAGTATAAGGGGGGCCGTAGTGTGCAGAAATCGGAGGGACGCGCACCGGGCTGGCGTCTAATGCCCCCACCGCGCTCGAACCCCGGACCTTCGGGTGGGCCACTCTCCGTTCGAACCCCCGACAAGTCGAAAGGAAGAATCCGTCTCTCCGTCGCCTGGGTTCGCCTTTCCTTTTTCTTTTTCTTTTTCTTTTCCTTTCCTTTTCCTCGATCAGGCTTGCCACGACCACCGATGGGGCCGGGGGTCTCGTGGGTCTAGGGAGTGGTGGCGCATCGGATCTGTCCGTCGCATTACTGGGTCGATCTCTCGAAGGGCCTCATTCCAATCGGGTCTGTCCCTTCCTCTCCTCCACCCATTTCTGGTACCGCCTTTCATTCCTGTGTCTGGCGACCCTGTCATGGAGGCAGGCCCGCACGAGTTCGCTGAGGGACAGGTCTCCCTCGTACTCGGCTATCGATTCCAACTCCTTGCGGAGGTCAGTCCTGAGCCTGAAGGTGAACGTCTCCACTTCCGACGCGGATTCGTTCTTAACCCCATTTTCTGACTTTCGGGTTGTTCTGCCCATTTGTCTTACGAGCGTAAGACAGGTGATAGCATCCGTTATACGCCTGTACTACAGGCGTATTGCCAGTGCTGGCATGGCCTTTCGAGGCTGAAGCACCATGGTACTGCAACTGTTCGGAGCAAGACAGTATCGACCGGAGCGCGGGATCCACTACGAGTGAAGGGGCGGGTCGAGCGCACCTGTAGCGTGCATCTCAGATACGATGGGCGGCAGTCCTCGGGCAGCCCGTCTATACCCTCGTCAGCATCCGAATCGTAGACAGACTTCGACGTGACGACGCACGAACAGGAGCCACGGCACCGTCTCGAAGGCTCTGATGAGGTAGAGCCTGGCCTTCGTTATTTGCTAAAGGAAAGAACTGTAGTCAGCTCTGCTCCGTCGAGGCCCAGAGCTGGCAAATTCAGGGCGAGAGCACCCGTCCAGGATGCCCTTGTCCCCGCGCCGGCCTCCGCTTGCTTCTCTGCTGCGTCGTATACGGATTGCACGATGGCCCTCCTGAACGCGCCCTATAAGCACCCACGCCGTTTAGCTGGCGGTCCAGCTGGCGGTCCAGCTGGCGGTCCAGCTCTTTAGCCCGGCGAGCCAACCGGCGGAAAATGCACCCAAGAAACGCGCTAGCTAAATTGGCTGGCGCAAAAATCGACCGGTTAAGCGCCGGTCAACTGGCCAATCATACCCCTCCAGTACAGCAAAAGGAGGCCCGGGCGGTGCAGGGATTGAAGGGAGGCGGAACGGGGTGGCGCCGATCGCGTCCACCGAGGTCAAACCCGGAACCCGGGGTGAGTTCCCTCCATCGGAATCCCTCGACAGGTCGAAGAGAAGGGTCAAGCTGTTGGGCGAGAACCTTGGCTGCTTGGGTTATTTTTGGGATAGGCTCTTAATCCATTGCACGAACGAGCCTAGTGTTTGTGCTTCCTTCAATTCCTTCTCTCGGTCATACTTCACGGTGGAATAGCTGGGCGCGCCATAGCCCATGGCCTTGCGTTGGAGATGTTCCAGCACATTCTGCACGCTAAAATACTCGCCATTCCATCCCTCAACCTTGAGTTCCTCGGAATTCCTCGGCGGGCAAGGCAATGCTATCCACGACAAGTAGCCGCGGAGATGTCGAAAGGGCCAATGTACGCCATCACCGCGGTTCGCACCTACCGAAGTACCTCTTTGTCACGGGCGGAGTGATGTCGGGCCTCGGCAAGGGCATCACGGCATCATCGGTGGCCAAGCTTCTGGAGCTGTCGGGCCTCGAAGCGACCTGCCTCAAGATCGACCCCTACCTGAACTTCGACGCCGGGACCATGAACCCGATCACCCACGGGGAGGTCTTCGTCACGGACGACGGCGGCGAGACGGACATGGACCTGGGGACCTACGAGAGGTTCCTCGACAGGAACATGTCCAAGGCCAACAACGTGACGACCGGCCAGGTCTACAAGAAGGTCATCGACGACGAGAGGAGGGGGAGGTTCCTCGGCAAGTCTGTGCAGATAATCCCTCACATCACGGGCGAGATCAAGCGAAGGATCAGGCAGCTGGCCGCCGACTCGAAGGTCGATGTTCTCCTAATCGAGTGCGGCGGAACGGTCGGAGACATCGAGAGCCTTCCTTTCCTCGAGGCGTTCAGGGAGATGCGGATGGAAGAGGGACCGTCCAGGACGCTCTTCCTTCACGTGAGCCTGGCTCCCGAGCTGTCGGTGGTCGGCGAGATGAAGACGAAGCCCACCCAGCACAGCGTCCAGGAGATGCGCAGGATAGGCCTCCAGCCCGACATCATAGTCGTCAGGAGCTCGAGGGCCCTTCCGAAGGAAGCCAAGGAGAAGATCTCGCTCTTCACGAGCGTGCCTGTGGAGAGCGTGATCTCCAATCCCGACGTGGAATCGATCTACCAAGTCCCTAATCTTCTGGAAGAGCAGGGGGTGCTCAGACCGATCCTTCGGCAGTTCGGGATCAAGAGGCGGCTGAGCATCAGCAGATGGAACGCGGTGGCCAAGCGGTTCCTCGACCAGCCGAAGACGGTCAGGGTCGCGATGGTGGGCAAATACGCCAGCCTGGCCGACAGCTACGTGAGCGTCAATCAGGCGCTGATGCACGCCTGCGCGGTCAACGGGGCGGAGTCCAAGATAGACTGGATCGAATCTGAGATGATTGAGGAGGACAGCTCAAAGCTCGGGCTACTGGACGGCTACGACGGGGTCGTCATTCCCCAGGGGTTCGGGAGCAGGGGAGTCGAGGGCAAGATAGCGGCTGCGAACTACGCCCGCGTCTCAGGGATACCCTTCCTCGGCCTCTGCTTCGGCTTCCAGCTGGCCAGCGTCTCGTTCGCCAGGCATGTCCTCGGGCTCGAGAAGGCGAACACCACCGAAGTGGACCCGAAGACACCTCACCCGGTGATCGACCTCCTGCCGGAACAGCGGAAGGTCTCCGACCTGGGGGGCACGATGAGGCTGGGAGGGCACGACGTCTTCCTAAAGAGGCCGAGCAGGGCCTTCGACATCTACGGGCGGGAGAAGATACGCGAGCGGCACAGGCACAGGTTCGAGCTCAACCAGAAGTATCTGAAGAGGTTCGAAGAGGCCGGGATGCACTACGTAGCCTTCAGCGACAACGGCCGCAGGGCAGAGATCATGGAGCTCGAGGGGCATCCCTTCTACATGGGGACGCAGTTCCACCCCGAGTACGTGAGCAGGCCTGAGAACCCGGAACCCATCTACGTGGCCTTCGTCTCAGCTTGCCTGAAGGCGTCGAGCGCAGTAAAGAAACGCTGAAAGCCGGACTTCAGCTAGCTGCGTAGAGCTCGGCAATGCGCAGCGCCTGTCGGGCGACCTCTCTCGCGCCGGTGCCGAAAACGTAGACGTTCGGCTCGACGCCGTTGCCGCCTGAGTCTATGACCGCGTCGAATCCCTCCTGCGACGCGAGCATCGTCCGTGCAAGCGCTGCCACCGTCGGGTCTTCATCGGTAGCAACCTTGTAGCCGCCCACAGTAATCGTTCGAAGGTGAAGCCTCCGCAGGATTCGGCTCATCTTGCCATCGTACCTCAGATTGATACATGAACGGAAATCAGGGCGCCTCTTCCTGACGAGGAGCAAGACCTTGGCCATGTGCCTGGAGGCGCCGAACTCGGGTGCCTGCAGCGCCCTTGCCGTGTTCCTGACCCTGACGATCCTTCCCGGAACGGCAACGACGTCGCTTGGTTCCTCGGAATCTCCTGCGACACAGGCGATGTTGACCGACACCTCTGGCATCGCAGATGCAAAAGTTGAAGACGACTCGATCAGCTTCACCGCTTGGGCCACCTCGTCGATGACCGCCGATTGTCTATCAGCTTTCTTGCCGTAGGCCTTTATGCAGATATCGCACTGGGCGAGTGACGGGTACATCTTCCTGTGGAGGTCGCAGACCGAACCGCGGCCGAGCAAGTCGAACCAGATAGTGCGGATTGTCTCAACCGCGTCGGCAGGGTTCCTCTTGACCTCTTCGGCGAGCAGCGCAGCGTATCTGTTGGCGTCTTCCCTGTTCACTGACATGGATGCCATCACGGAGTAAGGTTTCTGCCCTTCCGAAGACAGATAATTGCTGACCGACGCTTGAGTCATCCCCAGCAGAGACGAGATCTTCGTCTGGGAGAATCCTTCCCGGTGCAATGATCTTGCCACCAGCTGTCGCAGCGGTGGAAGGAAGTAGTCCGTCATGACCTCGTCTGGAGGTTGCACGATATAAGCCGGTTATCTACCCGTTTATAAACGCCTGGAGGGCCGGCGCCGACATGGATGGCGAGAGCGAGAAGAGAAGCGGCTTGAGCACTCGCGTGCTTGCAGAGGCCATAGTCATGGTGGCTCTCTCCAGCGTCCTCTTCATGGTGAAGATATTCACCTTCCCACAAGGGGGGGAAATCACGCTGGGTTCAATGACCCCAATCATCCTTCTATCCCTGCGGAGGGGACCCAAAGTGGGGGTCTTTGCCGGGATAGTCTTCGGAATGATCGTGCTGGAGCTTGAACCCTTCATATACAACGTGCCCTGGCAGGTGCTCCTCGATTATCCTCTGGCCTTCGGAGCGCTTGGGCTGTCAGGACTCATGAAGTACCGACCGGGGAAATGGGAGGGAGCCGCCTCCGTCAAATCAAGGTCATTCCTGGTTCCGATGCTCGGTCCAGTCATCGGGATAGGAGGGAGATTCATCTGCCATTTCCTATCTGGAATCATCTTCTTCTCGTCGTACGCCCCCGCCGGAGAGAACCCAGCGGTGTACTCGGCACTGTACAACGGGGCGTTTCTCCTTCCTGAGTTCGTCATCACTGAGTTCATCCTATTCCTGCTGTTGCAAAGGAACATCCTGAGCGTATTCCGTTGAGTGGTGGTGTCCTTGCACATGGAGTCCAAGACCAGTCGCGGCAAGACCATCTACGGAAAGGCGGGAAGGGAGCTCCTTGAAGGGGTCGTCTACAGGAATCTCGGCGTCAAGAGATCGGAGGTGATCAAGGGCCCAGGACGAGGGATGGACAACGCGGTCATCGGGCTCGGTGGCAAGAAAGTCATGATCCTGACGGTCGATCCGGTCTCCGTAATCCCGTCGCTCGGGATGGAGCTGTCAGGCTGGCTGAGCGTCCATCTAATCGCGTCGGACTACACCACATCAGGGTTGAGGCCCGAGTATGCGACCTTCAGCTTCAACTTTCCATCCGAGCTGAGCGACGCCGACCGCGAGGAGTATGTCCGATCCGTGGGGGAAGAGTGCCGGAGGCTTGGAATCACGATTGCCGCCGGGCACACCGGGAGCTATCCGGGCGCAGGGTTCACGGTCGTCGGAGCAGGTTCGATGTTCGGGTTCGGGCGCCGAGGAGGCTTCGTCGATCCCTCGATGGCGAGACCAGGCGACGCGATCCTGATGACCAAACAGGCGGGCATCGAGACAACCGCATCGCTGGCGCTCTCCTTTCCACGACATGTGGAAGGGAAGGTGGGCCGCCTCAGGGCCTCACGCGCGAAGGAGCTGATCAGATCGTGTTCGACCGTGGCCGACGCCCTCATTGCCGCGAGAATCGGCCTGGGCAGGGGCGGAATAACATCGATGCACGATGCGACCGAAGGAGGCGTCCTAGGAGGCCTCGAGGAGATGGCGTGCGCTTCGGAGACCGCATTCCATGTGAACGAGGGCAGGATCTGCGTTTCGGAGGAGGTCGGCGCGGTCTGCGGAGCTTTCGGACTTGACCCCCTCGGTTCACTCAGCGAAGGGACGCTTCTGGCGACGTGCAACCCGAAAAGGCTCGACGAGGTGAAAGAGGAGTTCGCAGGATCAGGGATACCAATCCGGGAGATCGGGTCTGTCAGAGTCGGGGCGGGGCTTTGGGTTGCCAAGGGCGACGGACGCCCGAAGAGAATCAAGCCGGGAGTGGACGGATATTGGGCCGCCTACAGGGACGCGATAGCCGCGGGCTTGAGATAACAGAATCGAGCCGAGCGATTGCATTCAACGGGGGGGTCATTGGCGAGGGCGGACTGAGGTTCCGAGACCATGTGGCTGAAGTCGACCTTGCACGGGGGACCGGCCTCTTCGCGGCCTCAAGCGGGACCTGACCAGACCGACATCTCGTTTATCATTGCGCAGGAGGAAGCAGGAGGTCGGACCATGTCGACCACCGAACGGGCGGCTCGCGTCCTGAAGTCGCTGAAGGACGAGGAGTGGAGGACGCTGGCCGGGCTGGAGGAGGCAGCCACGGGGCACGGGACGGCCGACATCGGCAGGCTTGCGAGGATGAGCCGGCTTCCTGTTGAGCGGGTGCGGTTCGCAATCGGGCAGCTCGAGAAGAGGGGGTTGGTGAGCCGGCGGGGGTCCGGATACGCCCTGCTAAAGGAAGCGGTCGAGGCCATGGCGCTCAGGGACTACGTGAAGAGGGACCTGATCTTCGCATTGGGTGCGGTCATAGCGAAGGGAAAGGAGTCGGACGTCTACGAGACGCTCACAGAAGAGGGTTCGCCCCTCGCCCTGAAGTTCTACAAGCTCGGAAGGACAAGCTTCACCAGGGTGAGGAAGAAGAGGTTCAGGGAGGGGGCCGAGATGCGGAGCTGGATGACGGCCAACTACGAGGCAGCCAAGAGGGAGTACACGGCGCTGAAGAAGCTCGAGGGCTTGTCTCCGGTCTTCCCCAAGGCGATTGCCTTCAACAGGAGCACCGTCCTGCTGGAGGAGCTGTCCGGGATCAGGCTTTCTCAGAGACCAGAGCTCGAAGACCCTGCGGCGGCGGCGCGCACCGTCATCGAATCTATCAGGAAGGCGTTCCTCAGGGCAGGGCTGGTCAACGCCGACCTCAGCGAGTACAACATCCTCACCAACGGGGTTGCGCTGTGGCTGATAGACTGGCCCCAAGCGGTCGGAGTGAATCATCCCAACTACAGAGAGCTGCTTGAGCACGACGTGACGGCCGTCGTCAGGTTCTTCCGGAAGGCCTACGGTGTCGAGCTGGACGAGAAGAAGGCGCTCCTCTTCGCGATCGGCGAGGAAGAGAGCCTAGAATAGCGCGAGCTTCTTCTGAACTGAGGGATCAGCCTCGCGAGCTTGCTGATCCCATCGAAGGATTCGTCAAGAATGCCCTTGACATCTCCACTGATTGGTAACCTTTCCTTTGCACTCGACTATCTCGACTTCGAGGTTTCGAACTCCGCAAGACCGAATCCCCTCCGCATGGAGGGACCGCTGGACGACGAAAGAGCTTCCCTAGAGACGATCCTCTATCCTGATGTAGAGGACGTTGTTGCCTCTGATCACGACCTTCCCGTAGTTGGCCGTCTTCGTGCCGTTCTCCGACTCCTCCGCGTCCATCAGGATGACGTTCATGTACGAGTCGACGTTGGACATCTTTCCTCTGTACTCGAGTTCGTTCTTGAGCCTGACCGATACCTGCTTGCTGGTCGCCTTCTGGAGAATGTTCAGCGGACGTTTGGCCTGAGGAGGAGGCTGAAAACTCATGCGAACCTTTCTCAGGGCGCCGTGTCAGAGTTAAAAAGACATCGGTATCGAAACGACAGCGAAGACAGGTCGTTGGGCAGCAGATGACTCCAGAGTTGACGGGAACGGACGTAGCGAAGAGGACAGCCTCCTTTCTGACGTTCAGTTCAGGGTCCGTGACCCTTGACGGACTCCTCGAGGGTGGCTATCGGGGGGGTCAGGTGGTCGAACTGCACGGGAGGAGCAACACAGGAAAGACGCAGCTGGCGATGCAGGCGGTCCTCTGTGCCGCACGGAGGAGCAAGAAGGCGCTCTTCGTCGACACCGAGGGCACCTTCAGGCCTGAAAGGCTCTTGGGGATCGCGGAGGCTCGAGGATGGAACCCGGCCGGCATCCTCGAGAGAATCGTATACTTGAGAAGCGATTCGTTCGTCGAGCAGATGGAGACCGTTGCCAAGATGAACGCAAGGGAAGCGACGGCGGGATGCTCGTTGGTCGTCGTCGATACGCTGACTAGGAACTTCACGATCGGGTTGCCAGGCAGGTCGAACCTCGCCGAAAGGCAGGGGGCCCTCGACGTGTACCTGAGCGAGACTGCGAGGGACGCCTGGCTCAACGGGAGAGCATACCTCCTAACCAACCGGGTGACATTCGGACCCTCGCACGATGTCGCGATCGGAGGCAGGACAGTCGAGCAGATGGTCCACATGTCGGTTCTGCTGGAGAGAGATGGAGGCGCCGTAAAGGCAACCAGGTTGTCCACCGGCCAAAGTGTGCTGGCCGCCTTGAGCGAGGCAGGCCTGAACTAGACCCAGCGCCCCGACAGATCCTTCCAGCCAGGCGGTCACTCTTGCGACTACCACTCAGCGGGATTTGACAATCGGTGTAGATTCAGTTGGCGCGCTCGCTTAAGGAAGATTAAATACCGTATGACAGTCGTGCTGACGAGTAAGACCGTGCATGAAGGCGTTTCATCGGTCCTGGAATCTCTCAGGAACTCCAACTTGGAGGATGCGAAAAGGGCGCTCAACGCTCTCTTGCCCGAGGTAAAGAGCGAAAGAGAAAGAGGCAGTCTGTTTGCAGCTGCCGGGATCTATGCTGGGATGTTGAAGGGCAAGGAAGGGACGCTCCATTCGTGGGGCCAGGACAAGATAGCCAGGGCCGCGAAGTCCGTAGAATCGAGCCAGATGGCCGATGATTTCGACAGAGGATACGCCGAGACCCTGTCGGACTACGCGAAGCTTATGCAGGTGCCAGTGTAAAGAGCAGAATCCAAGTAAACAAGAAAGCCAGTACGTAACCTCCTATTCCGGTGCTGTAGATCTTCATTAGGTTCTCACGCGCCAGTTTCTTGAACCAGAGGTACCGCGCGAGGTAGTAGGATGCGAGGTAGAAGATGACCCCTATCAGCAACCCGTCGACGTAGTCGCCAGGCACGAAGACTCGGTCTGCCGCCAGCCCGCCGAGCACGCCCAAGCCGATCCTCAGCCAATATAACTTATCAAATGGCAGCGGGGCCGTAGCCTTTGTGGCAGAACTCGCAGGCTTCGAGGTCTTGGTGCTCATCAAGGAGATTAGTTCGACGCTCCGAGGCACCTACGTTAATAACATTTACACGCTAGGAGACGCCCAGCTGCTCCGCTTCAGGAAGCCGGGAGGCGAAGACGTGTGGCTGGTCGCCTCGCCCAGTCTCGGGGTCTGGATTTCGGAAAAGGTGTCCGAGAGAGCCGAAACGACGGATTTCACCACGAGGCTGAGGGGCGAGCTGGAGAGGGCGCGCTTTGCGGGGGCCTCCCAGGCTGACCTCGACCGGGTCTTCGAACTGACCTTCGGAGAAGGTGAATCGACCAGGAGACTGATAGTGGAGCTGATGCCGCCGGGAAACATCGTCCTAGCGGACGAGAACGGGAAGATCCTGATGCTGAAGGATGAGGTCAGGTCGGCGTCACGGAGGCTCGTCCGAGGTGGAGCCTATTCCGCACCGGCTCAGAGGAGGCTGAGCCCATCGATTGTCGGGCCGAAGGACGTGCTCGAGATGATGAAGGCCGAGAAGACCGTGGGCAAGGCAATCGGGAAGCACGTGTCACTGCCTAGAAAGTATGTCGCCGAGGCCCTAGCGAGACTCTCCCTCGACGAAGAGGCGGCCAGTTCGCTGCTCGAGGGGAGGGAGACGGAGGTCGCGGGCGTCCTTAAGGGGATGCTGGAAGAAGTGCAGGAGAGACCCCACCCATGCGTCTGCGAGACGCGGGACGGAGACGAGATCTTCGTGGTCTCTCCCAGGAGGCTGAAGGTGAAGAAGGAGTCGCTAACGGTCTCAGCACTTTGCGATGAAATCCTCCTGCAGGACGCGATCAAAGGGGCCGCTCCGGCTGTCGACCGAGAAGACAGGGAGCGCCGGGAACTCGAGGCGACCATATCGAACCTGAGGTCCGAGGAGACGTCCTTGCTTCGCGATACGTCAAGGTTCCGTTCTCTCGCTGCTGACGCGGCACGCGTTGCTTCGGCCGCCGATGCCAAGAAGATCCTACTCGACGGAGGGCTGAAACCGAGGGTTGACCCCGCCTCCCCAGCTGCGGCGGCTTCGCTCCTCTATGACAGAGCGAAGGAGGCCGAGAACAGGATAGCGGACGTAAGGGAGACCGTGGCCCGCCTCTCCAGGAGGATCCCCAAGGCCAAAGCCGAAGGCAGGCATGCGACCAAGAGCCTCGTGAGGAGGAAACAGGAATGGTACGAGAAGTTCAGGTGGTTCTTCACCAGCGAGGGCAGGCTGGCGATCGGAGGCAGGGACGCCAACTCAAACGCGCTGCTCGTGAAGAGACATCTACAGGACGACGACGCGGTGTACCACGCTGACCTCTTCGGCTCCCCATTCTTCGTGCTCAAGGGGGGGAGGGGGCAGACAGAGGCGGAGGTCCGCGAGATGGCCCAGGCCACCGTTGCCTTCAGCAGTGCCTGGAAGACGGGGCTGGGTTCGGCGGACGCATACTGGGTCGGCAAGGAGCAGGTGGGCACCGCCGCGCCGAGCGGAGAGTTCCTGCCCAAGGGCAGCTTCCTCATCAAGGGGAAGAAGAACTTCGTCCAGCACAACCTGGTGGAGCTGGCGGTAGGCATTGGAAGGGACGGGAGGGTGCTGTCCGGCCCCGAGAGCGCCATCGGGAGGGCGGCTGCAGCCTACTTGGTGATCAGGCCCCAGAAGGAGAAGGGTTCGGAGACTGCAAAGAGGATAGTGAAAGACTTGGAGAGCCTCGCGAGGGGGAGCCTACGGGCGAAGGTCTCCGTCGACGACGTCCTCAGGGTGCTTCCTGCGGGAGGAGGGAAGGTTCTGCGGAAGTACTCCTCGCCGACAGAATCCGCCGAACCCAGAAACGCGTAAAAGAGAACCGGAAGTCGGACTGCCCGCATGGCGGTTCCTGTCAGCAGGGAACTACTGATGCCGTCCTACGCGTACGATGTGATGTACTGTCTCTTCGTCGTGAGCGGAGTGGTGATGCTGCATGGCCTCTATCGCCACCTGAAGAGGTACGGAATCGGGCTGAGGGAATTCTTCAGGCTGGTCCTCACCGACTTCCGCACCAAGATCAAGAGGTTCCTGAAGTTCGGAGTAGGGCAGCGGAAGGTCGTCAACGAGGAATCGGGAGGGATAATGCACGGCGCCCTCTTCTTCGGCTTCCTCATGCTCCTTGCCTACACCATCCTGATCTTCGTCCAGGACGACTTCCTAAGGCTAATCTTCGGCATCACCTACCTTCAGGGCAACCTGTACCTGACCCTCGAGTTCCTGAGCGATGTCCTAGGCATCGCGTTCGTGGTGGGGCTGCTGATTGCGGTCTACCGGAGATACGTGATGCGCCTTGACAGGCTTGAGACGAGGTGGGACGACGGGTTCGTCCTCGGGATGCTGATTTGGATAGGAGTCTCGGGGTTTCTCTTGGAGGCGCTCCGGTTCGCATGCTCACCTGCAGTAACCGGCCAAGTTGGGGCGTGCGGTCCGAACGACATCCAGAACTTCTGGCCATGGGCTACCTTCTCGCCCGTGGGCGGGGCTCTCGGCAGGCTGCTGGGGATGGCCGGGCTCCAGGCGGTGGGGGCTTGGCAGCTGTACCAGGGACTCTGGTGGCTGCACATGTGCTCCGTGATGTTTCTCATTGCCGCCGTCCCATACACTAAGCTGGTCCACGTCTTCACGTCCGGGGCAAACGTGGCGATGGCCCCGGTCAAGCCCATGGGGAGGCTCAGCACGCCCTTCAGCCTGCAGAAGATGCTGGAGACCGGCCAGGTGGAGACCCCTCCCAGCTTCAGGAAGACATCGGACTTCACCCCCCTGCAGCTGCTCGCTCTGGACGCCTGCACGAACTGCGGGAGGTGTCAGGCAGCCTGCCCGGCCTACGCGAGCGGGCGCGATCTCTCCCCTAGGCTCGTGGTCCAGGACCTGTCCCGGGAGATGCGCCTGGGAAACGGAGGGAACGTGTTCTCAAAGGGCGTGGTCAGGGAGGCCGAGCTGTGGGCCTGCACCATGTGCAACGCCTGCGTCGCAGAGTGCCCGGTGTTCATCGATCAGGTAGGGTACATCACTGAGTTCCGCAGGACGCTCGTGAGCGAAAGCAAGCTGGACCCGAAGAAGAAGGCCTTCCTCGAGAACGTCGGGCGCAACGGGAATCCCTTCGGACTCCCCGCGTCAGACAGGCAGACTTGGCTCGCCGACCTGGGAGTTCCGACTCTGGCACAGAAGCCCGGCGTTGAGTACCTCTACTGGGTCGGGTGCCAGTCAAGCTACGACCCCAGAGGGCGGGGCGTGGCGAAGGCGATGGTGAAGATCATGAAAGCGGCCAAGGTGGACTTCGCAGTCCTGGGAAGCGAGGAGGCGTGCACTGGGGAGCCGGTTCGCAGGATGGGCGAAGAGGGAAGGTTCCAGGAGCTCGTGATGCGCAACTTGGAGACTTTCAACAAGTACTCCGTGAAGAAGGTGATTGTCCACTGCGCCCACTGTTTCAACACGTTCAAGAACGAGTACCCGGAGTTCGGCGCCAATTTCGAGGTTGTCCACCACTCTCAGCTGATAGCCCAGCTGATAAGTGAAGGAAGGCTGAGGCCTGGCAGGTTCGAGGGAGAGGTGACGTACCACGACCCGTGCAACCTCGGCAGGATGAACGGAGTCTTCGACGCCCCGCGAAACGTCCTCGAGTCGCTTAAGGGGCTCGAACTGACGGAGATGAAGAAGTCGAAAATGGCGGGCTTCTGCTGCGGGGGAGGTGGGGCCAACATGTGGTACGAGGTGCCAGAGAAGAAGAAGGTGGGCGCGATACGCTTGGAGGAGGCGAGAGGGACCGGAGCCAAGACACTCGCAGTCGCCTGCCCGTTCTGCATCACGATGTTCGACGATGCGGCAAATGCGATCGGCACCGACGGGCTCAGAGTAAGAGACATAGCAGAGATGGTCGCCGACTCGCTGGAAGCTCAGAGTGAGAACCCGGCCTGAAGAGGGATCGGCAGTAGCAGGCTCGGCCAAGAAGTGAGGCTCTGGCACTTGAACCCGCCGCCCAGGACTGGGCCGGATGAGCGCGGCCTAGCGGTGCCTCGAGGACAGGACTTTCTGGATGGCGGGCACCACCTGGTAGAGGTCGCCCACTATGCCGTAGTCTGCAGCTTGGAAGATCGGGGCATCCTTGTCTGAGTTGATTGCGGCTATCACCTTGGAGTCCTTGATGCCTGCCATGTGCTGCAGCTGACCGGAGATTCCGACCGCGAGGTACAGCTCTGGCTTCACGTTGACCCCTGTCAGGCCGACGTGACACTCCTCGGGAAGCCATCCCAGGTCTGAGGAGAGGGGCCTTGAGCAGCCGAGCGCACCTCCGAGGGCCTTGGCTAGTCCCCCTACTATCTCCAGGTCCTCCTTCTTCTTTACACCCCGCCCAGCCGAAACTATCACCTTGGCCGCCCGGAGGTCCACCGTGCCTGTCTCCTTCTTTGTCACGGCCACGATCTTTGAACTTCTTGTGACCACTCCCACGTCCTTCTCGAAGACCTCGCCTCCCGACCCGCCGAAAGCAGGGTAGGCACCGACCTTGATTGCGGCCACGCAGGGGAGGGAGCTGCTCAGCTTCGTCAGAACCTTCCCAGCGTACTCACCTCGTTCTCCGACCAGCATCTCGCCGTCGGCGGAGACCTTGGAGAGGTCCGGGAGGCAACCGATGCCCAGCTTGACGGCCAGCCTGGAAGCCACCTCTTTCCCGTTTCTCGTAGCGCCCACGAGTACGACGGCAGGCTTCGCCTCCCTTGCGGCGAGGCAGAGCGCCCCCGCTGCCATTTCAGGGGACTCGTCAGTGAGGCCAAGCCCCTTGATGACGAGCTTCCTGCCCGGCGAAGAGACGGAGCTCCTCGTCCTGCCGACTTCGACGGCCACGGCCTGGCCTGCGCACGCGACCGCGACCTCTTTCGCTGCAGACACGACCTCGTTCGCGACTGCAACGGATTCAGAAAAAGCCCAGACTTCTCTCACTTCGGTATCACTCCCTCGGCTGCGAGCGCGTCGAGCAACTTGGAGGCCGTCTCGTCCGGGGAGCCTTCGAAGACGACGCGCTTCCTGTTCGTGGCCTGGGCGGTCATCGAGACTGTCCGGACGGAGGCCGCGACGTCGCCGACGCCCAGCTGCTGGAAGGTCAGCTCCTCGACCGGTTTCTTGGAGGCCTGCATTATCTGGATGAGAGTGGGATACCGAGGTTCGTTGATCTCGCTCACCACCGACACGACAGAAGGCAGGGAGGACTCGACCGATTCCAGACTCTCCTCGAGCGACCGTTCAGCCTTGACGGCCTGGGCTGCCACTTCGAGCTTCCTCACGTACCCGATGTAAGGGAGCCCCAGCCGCTCCGCGACCATGGGTGGGACGAGCCCAGTGTAAGTGTCCGACGAGCCCTCGGAGCAGATGACGAGGTCGAATGGCCCCGTCTTGGCGATCGCGGCCGCGAGCAGCTCGGAGGTCCTTGAAGGGTCCAGAACCCGAGGGTCTGCCAAGACGTGAACGCCCTTGTCCGCCCCCATCGCGAGTGCCTCCTTCAGGGACTTCCTCGCCTCAGCCTTTCCGACGGTTATCGCAACAACCTCTCCCCCGAGCGCTGTCCTGAGGCGCAGAGCTTCCTCGACCGCGTTCTTGTCGAAGGTCCCCATCTTCGCCTGAGCGCCCTCGAGCTGAGGCTTGCCGCTGGGGTCGATCTTGAGCTCGGTCTCGTCGACCGCATGCTTCACGCAGACAGCGAACCTCACAGCGTCCTCGCCAGTTCCCGACTCGCGATGAGGAGCCTCAGGACTTCGGATGTGCCCTCGCCTATCGTAAGGAGGCGTGCGTCCCTCCAGTGCCTGTGAAGCTCGTCTGTCGTATAGCCGTACCCACCGTACACCTGGATGGCTGCGTCGCAGACCCTGAGCGACATTTCAGTCGCGAAGACCTTTGCCTGTGCGGCTTCGGAAGAGTAGTCCACCCCCAATTCCTTTAGACGAGATGCGTAGAAGTAGAGGAGCCGCCCGGCGTTTATGCCGGTCTTCATGTCGGCGATCTTCTCTCGGGTCAGCTGGAACTCAGAAATCGGCCGACCAAAGGCGTTCCTCTGCTTGCTGTAACCCAGCACCTTCTCGTAGGCGAGCCTAGATATCCCAACGTTGAGGGCGGCCACGACAATCCTAGCCCCATGCAGAATCTGAGTCGCGTAGTCAATCCCGTGGCCTTCGACCCCGACGAGGTTCTCCCTGGGGACGTGGCAGTCCTCGAAAGTGACTTCCGAGGTCCTCGAGCCCCTCATCCCAAGCTTCTTCATGTCCTCCCCGAACTTCATCCTCGGGTTCGGGGCTTCCACGAGGAAGCAGGATGGCCCCTTCTCAGTGCGGGCGAATGCCATGTAGAGGTCGGCCTCTCCCGCGTTTGTGATGAACGTCTTCGAGCCGTTGATGACGTACTCGTCTTTCAAGAGCTTCGCAGTCGTCCTGACGTTCCTTGCATCCGAGCCTGAAGCAGGCTCGGTCAGGCTGAACGACGCGAGCTTCTTACCGGATGTGAGCGAAGGGAGATGGCGGGACTTCTGCTCATCACTGCCGAACCTGAAGATGCCTTCCGCGACCGCGTTGTGAATCTCCACACTCAGAGCGATCGACGCGTCTGCGGCACCGAGGAGCTCTATGGCGTTGGCGTAGACCGAGAAGGGGAGACCGAGCCCGCCGTATTCGGGCGGGAATGGTATCTGGCAGATCCCGTTCTCGAGCAGGCGCCTTCGAGGAGGCCCGATCGGTTCCTGGCCGAGGTCGAACTTCGGAGAAAGCGGCATGATCTTCTCCTCCATGAACCCGCCCAGCGAGGTGAGGATCTCCGAGTACTGTTCGTGATTCGAAGGATAGAAGGTCTCCAGCAGGACCTTGTGCTCGGCGCTGAACAAGGGCAAAGCGAGAGCCATCGTTGCGCCCCTCGTGAGACGCATTTAACGGTTCTCGTGAGGCATCGAGCCTGAATCGCCAAGAGACTGACTGTCGCAGGGTTGAAGAGAGATGGGCTTCTTCAAGCAAACGGGCCCGGCACGGACTTGCACAGTCCAGTGTTCAATTCCGCCCAGGTGCTGAACCATGGAAACGGCAGACAGACTTTGACACCGGGATCAAGATCAGATTGTGAGTTCTCACGGGTGCTTCTTTCGTAAGATGCCTATGTACAGGGGGCTCTCCTCCGATTCTATGAAGCGACTGACCGTCCAACCCGCGTCTTCAGCAAGATTCTTCATCTCGTTCGGAGAAACTAGCAGGTAGTCAAACCACTTTCCAACATAGGTCCGGTATCTTGCCCTTATCCTGACCTGACCAGGCATTCTTCCTCTCGCCCTGTTCCGCTCATGGTATCGAAGATGGTCTGGATTGCTGGTCTTGTACGGGTCGGCACTCTCGCAGATGATCACTCCTTCGGGGGAAGTCATTGTGTAAAGTTTTCTCAAGAGCCGCTTCGCCTTACTCTTGCTGCCGAACAGTCCGAAGTTATTCCCAAACATGACCACTGAATCGAAGAACCCTGGCTTGAAATCAATGCCTTCGAGAGAGAGCAACCTTGTCTTTCTGAGGCCTCTCAGTCTGGACACTCTGATTGCGAGCGGCGAGATATCTATTCCGGTGACATCGAGTTTCCTGTAGTTCTGTAGGTAGATCGCGACTCTGCCTGCGCCGCACCCTACGTCGAGAACCCTCCCTTTGGCATGCCTAATCGCCTTCCTCTCGACGCGCGGCCAATCTCTGAGCTGAGCGAAGTAGAATCCTGGTGCTATGTCAGACGGGTCGATGAGACCATCGTCTCTCTCTATCACCTCGTAGCCTGTTCGATTCTTGAAGTAGTCCCACACTTCGTGACCGTACGCATCAGCGGGTAGTCTGCCCAACAGCCGATGGTCCATGCGGCGTTCTAAAAACGGTGCGGGCATATCGTCGGGGAAGAGGGTCGATTCTGCAGACAAGCTGGAGGCGTACGATCTGGCCGGGCCTAGTCATCCTATGCAGGCGCTCTGACCTTCAGAAACAAATGAACCTGGTGAGATTGGGCCCTGCGACCAGTCTCACAAACAGCTAGAATCTAGCTAATCTAGACTAACAGAACCTATTCTGGGCTTATCTTAAGCAGGCCTGGTGGGATTAGAATTTCATTTCTTTGACAGTCGATAGATGTCGTTGAGGATTCCCACCCACATAAGGCGAAGCCAGCCCGGAACCGCCTTTTCGCATGAGAATGGAAATTAGCCGTTCCATGGAGACAATAACGAATAATATCGCCTCTCTGGGGGGGACGATGCCGTGACAGACAGGGTCGGCATCGTAGGCGTTGGCTATGAGGGTTTCCGGCCGGCGATTACGGACCTGTCGACAAGGGAAATGATGTACCAAGCTGCCTCGAAGGCCTATGGGGATGCTCAGATAGATCCGAGGACTGAGATTGGTTCGTTCATCTGCTGCACAGAGGACCTTTGGGAGGGCTGGAGCATCGCCGACGAAATGGTCCCCGACCAGGTGGGAGGGGCGAGGAGGCCCGTCTGTACTGTCCCGGCTGACGGGATAGTCGGCATGGGGCATGCAGTGATGCAAATCCAATCAGGGATCGCAGAGGTCGTTTCGGTCGAGGCCCACAGCAAAGTGGCGGACGTCCTCGAAAAGGCGCGCGTGGAGAACCTGGCGCTCGACCCTCAATTCCATAGAGTCACCGGGGCCAACGGGGACATCCTCGCGGGCCTTGAGATGAGCGCCTTCATGAAAAGCGCAGGTCTAATGAGAGACGACGTGAGCCTGGCCGTGAAGACCGAGAAGGAGAAGGCGACGATGAACACCAGGGCAAGCTACGGAACGAGGTTGGAGCTTTCTGAAATCGGGGAGGCCGAAGTGATTGCTGCGCCGCTGAGGAGGTACGACAGGTCAGATTACGCGGAGGCCGGGATAGTCCTGGTGCTCGCTTCCGAGCGTTGGATAAAGAGAAACAAGAAGGAGGCCGTGTTCATCGACGGGCTGGCCTGGCGCTCGTCGACGCCCTGGTTCGAGGGAGGCGGAATGGAGTCTGCGAAGTACGCGAAGGACTCTTTTGAGTCGGTGAAGAAGCAGGCCGGATTCAGGGATATAGGCGAGTTCGACATCCTAGAGGTGGACGACACCTACTCCTACAAGCTCGTGCAGCACCTGATGTCTCTCGGCATAAGCAAGTCGTCCGCTCTGAAGATGTTGGAGGAGAAGACCCGCAGACTCAACCCCAGCGGAGGGTCCTTGGGCACGGGGTACCTGATCGAGGCGAACGGCTCGCACAAGGTGCTCGAATGCGTCCTGCAGATGAGAGGACAGGCGGGCGGCAACCAAGTCAGGAGGGCGGAGAAGACGTTGGCCGTGTCTTGGCGCGGGAACCCCTCGGCGACGGGAGCAGCGGTCGCGCTGTCGATGGTGAACTGATACAATGAAGAGAGTAGCAGTCATCGGGGCTGGTATGACGAAGTTCAGACGGAGGATGCTGGAGACCGGGAGGGAGCTCTCTTTCGAAGCGAGCAGGATGGCCCTCGATTCAGCCGGGATGGAGATCAAGGACGTGGAGTCCGTCGTCCTGGGCACGGCCCCAGACGCCTTCGATGGCATTCACATGAAGGGAGAGTACCTCATGGACGGGGCCGGAGGGACGAACAGGCCGTACAGCAGGGTGTACGTGGGCGGCGGGACCGGTGTCTTCGTGCCAGTGGCTGGCTGGTGGCACGTCGCATCAGGGCTCTTCGACACCTGTCTTGTCGTTGGAGAAGAGAAGATGTCCCCGCTCCATCCTCACCCCCAGTACGCGTTCTGGAGCATCTTCGACCACACACTTGAGAGGCCCCTTGGGGTGACGCTTCTGTGGATCTTCGCCCTCGAGATGAGGCGCTACATGGCGGTCCACAAGGTCAGTGAGGAGGACATAGCGCTCGTGTCCGTGAAGAACAAGGGCAACGCGATGGACCATCCTTGCGCCCAGCTGCCCGCCAGAATCACTGTAGACGACGTGATGAAGAGCGAGCCAATCTGCCTGCCTGTGAAGAGGCTCGATGTCTCGCCTTCGTCGGACGGAGCCGCGGCGCTCATGCTCGTATCAGAGGACGTGGCGCGGAAGTACACCGACGACCCGGTCTGGATCGACGGGGTCGGATGGAACGTCGACTCGCAGTACTGGACGAACAGGGACCTGTACTACCCGAGCTACGTGGAGACTGCGGCCAGGATGGCGTACAGGATGGCCAAGATAGACAACCCGAGAAAGCAGATCGACTTCGCCGAAGTCTACGACCCCTTTGACTACAAGGAGCTTCATCACATGGAAGGGGTCCTTCTCGCAGACAAAGGCGAGGCACCCAAGCTCACGCGGGAGGGCGTCACTCAGAGGGATGGCGACCTTCCCATCAACCCTTCGGGGGGGCTCCTCGGAGTCGGAAACCCAATCGCGGCCTCGGGGATGATGAAGTCCTGCGAGCTCTTCTGGCAGCTCCGAGGCGAGGCAGGGAAGAGACAGGTGAAGAAGGAGGTCAACAGGGGACTTGCCCAGGCCTGGGGCGACCTGATGCAGGTCGGTACCGTAATCACAATGAAGAGGTAGCCGATTCATGGCTTCTCAGGAACACCCCACTCCGCTTTGGGAGCCCGATGCGGAATGGAGAGGCCAGGCCAACATCACGCGCTTCGTGGATTCGTACTTCGAAGGCAACTCCGCAGGGGAGGTCGCCTACGAGGAGGTCTGGAAGTGGTCGGTGGAGAACCTCGGCCCGTTCTGGGAGGCAGTCTGGGATTCTGGCGGTGTCCTTTCGGGCTCGGAGTACACCAGCGTGCTGGCCGACAACCGGATGCCGGGAGCGAAATGGTTTGAAGGGGCAACGCTGAACTACGCCGAGCACGCGCTTAGGACCAACGCCTCTGCCGGGCCAGCGATAGTCCATCTCGATGAATCGGGGGAAAGGCGGGAGGTCAGCTGGGCCGAGCTCAGGAGGCAGGTGGCATCGGCTGCGGCGGCCCTGGGCCGGCTCGGTGTCAGGAAGGGCGACAGGGTGGCGGGGTACATCTCTAACGTACCTGAAAGCGTCGTGTCGATGCTGGCGGCCGCGAGCCTCGGTGCAGTCTGGTCGAGCTGTTCGCCCGACTTCGGGGCGCCCAGCGTGAAAGACAGGTTCAAGCAGATCCAGCCCAAGGTTCTGGTGGCTTCGACCGGCTACGGGTACGGAGGGAAGGGCTTCGACAGAAGGGAGGCGGTCAGGGACATCGTCGGGTCGCTCCCCACGCTCGAGGCGACGGTGCTGGCCTCCGGCTCCGAGAGGCCCGATGGTCTGAGGAAGACTGTGGATTGGGACGAGATGGTCAGAGGCAGGGAGCGGCTGGAGTTCGAACGGGTGCCGTTCAGCCACCCGCTCTGGATCCTCTACTCGTCGGGGACCACAGGGTTGCCGAAGCCGATCGTGCACGGGCACGGTGGGATTCTTCTGGAGCACCTGAAGGTCCTTTCGCTCCACAACGACCTGAAGCCCGGCGACCGATTTTTCTGGTTCACGACTACGGGCTGGATGATGTGGAACTACCTCGTCGGTGGGCTCCTGCTGGGCGCCACTATAGTCCTATACGACGGCAGCCCCTCCTACCCGGACGCCAACTCGCTATGGACGCTCGCGGAGAAGAACGGCGTGACCTTCCTCGGCACCAGCGCGGCCCACCTCGGGGCCTGCATGAAGGCTGGAATCGAGCCCCGCAGCACCCACAGGCTCGAGGCGCTCAGGGGAGTCGGGTCCACGGGGTCCCCCCTCTCTCCAGAGGCATCCAGGTGGACGTACTCGCACGTCAAGCAAGACCTCTGGCTCGCCTCGATAAGCGGCGGGACCGACGTCTGTACGGCGTTCGTGGGCGGGTGCCCCATCCTCCCCGTATACGCCGGCGAGATCCAGTGCAGGTGCCTCGGCGCCGACGTGCAGGCGTTCAGCGAAGACGGGAAGCCTGTCAAAGGGGAGGTGGGCGAGCTCGTGATCACCAAGCCTATGCCCAGCATGCCTCTATACCTGTGGGGAGATTCAGACGGGAGCAGGTACCGCGAGAGCTACTTCGAAGTCTTCCCCGGGGTCTGGAGGCACGGCGACTGGATCGAGCTGACAGAGCGGGGGACCTGCATCATCTACGGGCGCTCCGACGCGACGATCAAGAGGATGGGGGTCCGAATCGGGACGAGCGAGATCTACCGGGCCGTCGAGACGATGCCAGAGGTCGCCGACTGCGTGGCCGTCGACCTCGAGAGTCCGGGGGGGCCTCCCAGGCTGCTGCTCTTTGTGGTGACGTCGGGCGGAAGGGAGCTGGACAAGGACCTGATCGCCAAGATCAGGACGAAAGTGAGGACCGACCTCTCACCGAGATACGCGCCCGACGAAGTGATTCAGGTGCCTTCCGTCCCCAAGACCCTGAACGGAAAGAAGCTCGAAGTGCCGATCAAGAAGATATTCATGGGGACCGACCCCGCCAGGGCAGTCAGCGCGGGCGCGCTTGCCGACCCAGCGTCGCTCCAGTACTATGTCGAGCTCGCAAGACGACTGGGAGTGGTTAGGAAAGTTTGAAATGTGATTGCCCGGGAGGACTGAAGCGAGGATGAGCTCGAAGATCGGCGCCTACCCCGGGACTGCGATAGACACCAAGGATCTCGAAGCGGGGAAGTTCCTGATTACGCACTTCGATACCGTGCTGAGGTACTCTTGGACCTCGGGCGTGGCGATCAGCCGGTTCCTGGACGGGCTGAAGGAAGGGGAGCTCTGGGCGCGGAAGTGCAACAAGTGCGGTCGGACTCTGATACCTCCGCGGATGTACTGTGAGGAGGACTTCGTGCCCACTGACGAATGGGTCAGGGTAAGGGACACTGGGACGGTGAACACGTTCTCGATAAGCTACGTCAACAACGACGCGAGCCGAAGGAAGAAACCCGTACTGATCTCGGTGGTCGACATCGACGGGGCGTCTCCCGGCATGGGGATACTCCACCTCCTGGGCGAAGTGGAGCCCGGGAAGATCGAGATCGGAATGAAGGTGGAAGCGGTTTGGAAGCCGAAGTCGCAGAGAACCGGGGCCATAACCGACATCAAGTACTTCAGGCCGAGGCGATGACAATGTCACTGAAGGAGAGGATAACGAGCGTCGAGAAACTGAGGTCCTGGACCGACCAGATCCCCTTCCACTACGAGTACACGGCAGGGGTGGCGGGGGAAAAGTTCCTTCGCGGTCTTCGAGAAGGCAGAATCCTCGCTTCCGAATGCACGAATTGCGGGAAGAAGTACATCCCACCAAAGATATATTGCGTCGAGTGCTACCGCGAAACCAAGCGCTTCAAGCAGGTTGGCCCCGAAGGGGTGGTCGCGGCCCTGACTGAGAGCAGGGTCGGATTCGAGGGAGAGAGGCTCGCGAAGCCGAGGACCTTCGCGTTTGTCGTCTTCGAGGGGGTCACCGGAGGCCTGATTCACTTCGCTACCGGGGCTGGACTGGAGATAGGGTCGAAGGTAGTCCCGAAGTTCAGAGCGCCAGCGAAGCGCCAGGGAACAATCCTCGACATCGAAGGGTTCGTGAAGGCCTAGCTCAGGGCTTTACCGTGGTCAACCACTTCGAGTAGCGTTTGACCTTCCCGTGAATCGCTCCTTCGTACAGTTTCCTGATCCTCTCGGTCATTGGGAAGACGCCGTTTCCGATCTTCCTGCCGTCGACTTCCCGAATCTTGGCGACCCCGACGGCGGTTCCGCTGAAGAAGAGCTCGTCTGCTGTGTAGAGTTCCTCCCTAGTCATGTCGTTCCTGTAGAAGTTGATCTTCAGGTCGCGGGCAAGCTGTATGACCGTGTCCCTGGTTATTCCCCTCAATATGCCCGAACTCGCGGGAGGCGTGCTGAGGACCTCGTCCTTGATCTTGAAGATGTTCTCACCTGGCCCCTCGGCGACTAGACCGTGGCTGTTCAACAGTATCGCCTCGTCGAATCCCATCTTCATAGCCTCCATCTTCGCGAGCGCAGAGTTGGCGTAGTTGGCCGAACACTTGGCTTGAGGAGGGAGGGATCGCGAGTCGGCCCTGACCCAGCTTGAAACGGTCGCACGGACGCCTTGGTCGACAGCGTCCTTGCCCAGGTACGGGCCCCACTCCCAAGAAGCGATTGCTACGGATATCTTGCTCTTCATCGGGTTCAGCCCCATTTCTCCGTAGGCCGAGTACGCGATCGGTCTGATGTATGACTCTGGGATGCCGTTCTTCCTGACCAGTTCGACGCAGGCGTCGTTCAGTTCCTTCGCCGAGTAGTCGATCTTCATCATATAGATTTTTGCGCTGTTGAGGAACCGCTCCGTATGCTCTCCGAGCCTGAAGATCGCAGGGCCTTCCGGGGTGGAGAGGCAACGGATCCCTTCGAAGACACAGTAGCCGTAGTGCAGGCCGTGTGTCAGGACGTGTATCTTCGCGTCATCCCAGTCGACGAACTTACCGTCCATCCAGATCTTGCTTAGGGCATTCATGATCGGCGAGTCGCCCCCAAAAACTCAAGCTATTTAGGCATGAAGCTTTTCGACGTAACGCTCCGTTTATTATCGACGCATGACGACCCCAGCCAGAATGGTGAAACCAGTAATCATTTCTGCATGCAGGACCGCCACGGGCAAGTTCGGCAAGAGCCTGATTGGAGTCAGCGCCCCCAGGCTCGGCTCCATCGCTGTCAAGGAGGCTCTGCGTAGGGCGAAAGTCTCTCCCTCCGAAGTCGACGAAGTGATAATGGGCAATGTCGTCTCAGCCGGACTCGGCCAGAACCCAGCCAGGCAGGCGGCCATAGGTGGTGGGGTCCCCTTCGGCGCCGGGGCGGTGACAATCAACAAGGTGTGCGGTTCCGGACTGAAGGCTGTCATGCTGGCCGCCCAGGCGATCAAGGCTGGAGACGGGGACCTAATCGTGGCTGGCGGGATGGAGAGCATGAGCAACGCACCTCACATCGTCCGAGGCGAGCGCTGGGGAGTGAGGCTCGGTGACGCGAAGGTCCTCGACGCGATGATTCTTGACGGCCTCTGGGAGGTGTACAACGATTACCACATGGGGATGACCGGTGAGAACGTCGCCGAGCGGTATGGAATCACGAGGAAGGAGGCTGACGAGTTCGCATACGAAAGCCAGATGAAGGCCGTGAGGGCGCTAGAGGCCAGGCTCTTCGACGAAGAAATCGTGAAAGTCAGCATCCCGAGAGAGGACGGCGGAGTCATCGAGTTCGATAACGACGAGTGTGTCAGGGCGGACACGACTATGGAGAAGCTCGGAAAGCTGAAGCCTGTCTTCAAGGAGGGGGGCGTCTGCACAGCAGGCAACTCGTCCCAGCTGAGCGACGGAGCCTCGGCGGTCGTCGTGACCTCGGAGGAGACTGCGGAGAGGCTGGGGCTGAAGCCGCTGGCAGAAATCGTGGCGTACGAGACAGGAGGAGTCGAGCCAGCTCGCGTGATGGAGGCGCCCATCCCCACCACCAAGGCTCTGCTGAAGAAGGCCGGAATGACCGTCGCCGACATCGACCTGTTCGAGCACAACGAGGCCTACTCTACAGCATCTATCGCCGTCAAGAGGGAACTCGGAATCCCGGATGAAAAGTTCAACGTCAACGGCGGGGCGGTAGCACTGGGCCACCCCCTAGGCTGCAGCGGCGCCAGAATCCTGACTACCCTCATCTACAACCTCAGGAGGAACCAGAAGAAGACCGGTCTGGCGACCGCCTGCCTCGGCGGAGGCAACGCCGTCTCCATGATCATTCAGAGACAGGTTCCCTAAGCTTCCCGAAACTATGGCCTTCTGCTGAAATGCGCGCGACTTTCTGGGCCTAGACTTAAGTATCGTGGCGTGCTGTTGGAGAATTGACGGCGATGTCAGGTCAGCCCGAACGCTTTCTGATACTCTGCGTCGACAGGGACGACGACCTCGGAGCCAAGACTAAGGTCCAGAGCCCCGTCGTTGGAAGAGACGCGGCCCTCGCAGCGGCGACGAAGCTTGTGATGGCAGACCCGGAAGAGGCCGACGCCAACACGATCTTCGCGGCAGTCAAGAAGTACGACGAGTTGGCGACCAATGGAACAGCGTGTGAGGTGGCGATAGTCTGCGGCGACGCCAGCAGAGGCTTCGCGGCAGACAGAAGAATCTCAAGAGAGATACAGAGCATCGCAAAGGAGTCCGACTACACTGGGGTCATCCTGGTCTCAGATGGAGGGGAGGACGAGCAGGTGATTCCGATCATCCAGAGCTTCAAGCCAATCGTCTCAGTTCAGAGGGTGACGGTCAAGCACAGCCAGACAGTCGAGGAGACGTATCAGATCCTCGGGCGGTATCTGAGGATGCTCGTCTTCGACCCCCACTACTCGAAGTGGGCCCTCGGCGTGCCGGGCCTGATCTTCATCCTCGCGGGAATTCTGATAGCATCGGGTCACGTCTTCGAGGCGGACCTCGCCACTCTGCTGATTATCGGAGGCGCGTGCTTCATCAGAGGATTCAGCATAGACAGGACGGTCGCCGGGCTGCTGCAAAGGGGGCCCACGGGGTACATGCGGTTCTTCTCCATGGTGACCAGCGTCCTAGTCGTCATCGTGGGCATCTTTGCCGGGTACAACTCGATGGTCAACAGCGCGTCTTCGCTCGACGCCCAGCAGAGCGCAGGGTACATGATCAGCGGGAGCCTGAATCTCGTGTGGGTAGGAATCGCGATTTACGCGACCGGGGCGCTCCTTTCTCACGTGGCCAGGGAGAGCATCAGGTGGAGGCGGGACGGTTTCGTGCTGGTGATGCTGGTACTCTTCTACCTCCCTGTGTGGACCTTCTCGCAGTTCCTAATCGCGGGGACCGCAGAATCGACCATCCTCCTGATCTCATACATACTTCTGGGTCTGGCAGCAATCTTCGCGCTGACGACCGCGATATACCCTAGGGTGAGGGCCAGGGGCTTGCCTGAAAGAGAATAGTCCATGATGGACTCAGTGCTCCGTGCGATCGGCGCCTACAGGCTCTACGAAGGGAGGCTCAAAGCCCAGATTGAAACCCAGGTGGTTCCCTCACATATCGGAATCATTCTCGACGGAAACAGGAGGTGGGCGGCGAGCCAGGGCCTGGCGAACGGAATCGGGCACGAGGAGGGGGCCGACAGGGCGGAGGAGCTCCTGGACTGGTGCCACGAACTGGGGATCAAGGCCATTACGCTCTACGTGCTCTCGACCGAGAACCTCGACAGGACTCCCGAGGAGCTCGGAGAGCTCTTCGTCCTAATCGAGGCTAGGCTCGCGAGGCTCCTTTCGGACGAGAGAATCGTCAGATACAAGGTCAGGGTGAGGGCCATCGGACAGCTCGACCTCCTCCCGAAGTCGATCCGTGACCTGCTATCGGCGATAGAGGCGAAGACTGCAGAGTTCGATGACCACTACCTCAACATCGCGGTTGCGTACGGAGGAAGGGCGGAGATAACGGACGTGGTGAGGGCTGTGGCCCAGGAAGTGAAAGCAGGCAAGCTCGCGCCGGGGGAGATAACCGAAGAGACGATAGGGCGGAGGCTCTACACATCATACCTCCCGAACCAAGAACCCGAACTGATAGTCCGGACCTCGGGCGAGGAGAGAATGAGCGGGTTCCTGCTCTGGCAAGGCGCCTACTCAGAACTCGTTTTCCTGGACGTTTTCTGGCCGGCCTTCCGCAAGATCGACCTGATGAGGGCGATTAGAACGTATCAGAGAAGGACCAGAAGACGCGGGAAATAGCAACAACCGTTATAACCGCTGAAACAAATAGGTTAGCCGACTTGAAGATAAACCTCGGCACCATCAAGGACCAGGGAGAAGAGCTGGCAACGTTCCTTGAGCCCAGAGTGGGAGTCAAGCCGTCGGTCTCGGGTGACACCTTGGAAATGGAAGACAGTTCGATCAGGGAGGGAGTCAGACCAAGACATGTCAAGACATACATCAAGCGATTCATGTACATGAAAGGGGTCAAGAAGAAATATCGCGTCTTCGTGTCCGGAAAGGAGCTCACGATTCAAGAGATAGAACTCGGCGAGGAGGAGGAAAAGGAGGAGAAGAAGCGCAAGGAAGAGGCCGCAAAGGCGCCGAGCAAGGAGGAGAGTCCCGAAGAGAAGGAGGAGCCGGCACCTGAGAAGGCGTCGGCGGAGCCGAAACCGGAGAAGAAGACCGCCCCGAAGAAGTCACGTGCCAAGAAGAAGAAGACCGAGTCCGAGACTAGCGAGTCCGGGAAGCCTTCGCCTTCATCGTCTTGATCCTGCGTTTTGCCCTGAGGATCAGCCTCAGGTAGTTCCTGGCTTCACGGAGCTCGCGAAGCGAGCTCCTGTAATCGCCCAAGACGAAGCTCTCCGAGCCCTTCCTGAGATTCCTGAGGGCGAATTGGAGCGCCTGCCTCTCGTCAGGAACCGCATACTGCTTCGCCTTCACGAACCTCCCGGGGTTCTCTTCGTCGATCTCGACCCTGATGAACACGATGCTCTTCTCGACGCCGAGGTAGGCTCGCCAAATCGAATGGACCTGCTCCTTCGTCGGTTCGCCCGATATCTGTGCAATCAGGGCGACGATTCGATCTTCCGCGTCCTTCAGGTCCGCATGAGTCTCGTCGCGCCAGCCGCTCACGCCCGTACTGCTCCTGACATGGGTATTTGGGGTGGGAGCTGACCTCTTACTCGTTCAACCTTATAACGGGCACGAGAAGGGCACGCTCGCGTTGCCCAGAAAGGAGGAGCAGAAGATCGGCGGCGCCTGCTACGTAGGGCTCGATTCGCTCCTCGAACTGGGAAGGCTCTCTTGCTTCCTCGAACGGGCCCCGTTTCCGCTCTTCGCGTTCAGGCAGGGAAGAGCCACCAGGATCGCAGCCCAAGCAGACTTCTTCATGGGGACGCCGGTGTTCTACTTCTTCGACTACGGGAAGGTGGACGAATTCCTCGCATACCGGATTGCGGGAGAAGCGGAGGAGGTCCAGTTCGTCCCGACCGCGAACAACGCCTCTTATCTGTACGCGCCCGTCATCAGGGTCCAGAAGATGCCCGGGCCTCTGGCCGGGAAAAAGGAGTTCCCGGACAAGTTCATGTCAGTAGAGGTCGAGAACATCCCGAGCCTCGTGAAGGTCGGGGCATACAAAACCCTGTTCGAGGAACCACCGCTGCCTCTGTTCGCATTCAAAGAAGGGTCGGCTTGGGTGATCGGGACCTTCGCCAGAATAGACGACTACGAGGAGGCATCCATCTTCTTTTACACCCGAAGCGAGGATGTTCCGACTGGCTTCGTGAAGTACTCCTACGACAAGATTACGGAGACGACCTTCGTCAGGAGGACCGACGAGCCAGGGTACCACTACATCAAGGTCATCAAGCTAGCCGAACCGCATCCGCTTGTTCAGTTCTGAGGCCTCATCAGCCTCCCGCCTGCCTGCTAGGAATCTGTCCGCTTCAGTCAAGAGCATCTTCGTGTTGCCATAAGAGGCCCGCGTCAATGCCTCGGAGTATGGAAACCAGCCGAAACCCTGGTGCTCGAATGATATCTTCACCTGTTCATCCTTCGTCTCGGCCAGCAGGTAGACCACCTGTTTGTGGATGTTCTTGCCTTCCCTCCTGTAAAAGTACTCGATGACCTTCCTGAACCCGGCCACTATAGTGACCCCCTTCAGTCCGGTCTCCTCTTCCACCTCCCGGACGACCGTCTGGAGCTCGACCTCGCCGTCCTCCATGTTGCCCTTGGGGAGATCCCACCTCCCTACGTTCTGAAGGAGGACGTAGAGCCTGGTCCCCTTCTTGGTCGTCCTGAACAGGACAGCGCCGGCGGACCTCTCCTCCATGTCCGCGACTCGAAGGGCGCGACTATTTACGGAGGGCGAGACCGGGCGTCATTCTCATGCGAAGAGTGGGGCTTAATGTCAATTCCTCGCCCGCAGAAGAAAGGCCTGCCCTCAGGGCTCGTACTCTCTCTCGTCCCGAGCGCGAGTTGCAGCTTCACCACAATTTCATCGGACCTAATGGAGCATTAGATGGCGACACGCCAACCAGCCGAGCAGGAATCAAGGTCGAAGGCGACAACAAGTGGCTAACACTCACTCAGAACGCGAGTCATGCCCGATCGCTTTACAGGGAGAAGATGTTCAGTTGATTGAACAGAACCCAGCCCAAACGTTTTAAGGCGAAACTTTTTGGTCATAAAATGGGATTGGCGAAGATAAAGGTCGCAGTCGCGGGCGTGGGCAACTGCGCCTCTGCGATCGTTCAGGGCGTTCAATACTACTCCGAGAGAGGCCAGGATGAGGGGCTGACCTACTGGAAGGTCGGAGGATACACTCCAAGAGACATTGAGTTCGTCGCCGCCTTCGACGTCTCGGCAAAGAAGGTCGGAAAGGACATTTCTCAGGCCATTTTCCAGGCGCCCAACAACACAGTCAAGATATGCGAGGTTCCAAGACTGGGCGTCCAAGTCAAGAAGGGGCCCCTCCTCGACGGGATAGGGAAGTACCTCAAGGACGTTGTACCCCTTTCGGGTCAGAAGGATTCCGATGTCGTCGGAGAACTAGAGAAGAGCGGTGCAGATGTCCTGATCAACTACCTTCCCGTAGGTAGCACTGCTGCGTCGTACCAGTACGCTGAAGCGGCCCTCGAGGCAGGAGTCGCATTCGTGAACGCGATACCAGTCTTCATCGCGTCTGATGAGAAGTGGGCAAGCAGGTTCGCAAAGGCGAAGGTCCCGGTCGCTGGGGACGACGTCATGAGCCAGGTCGGTGCGACCGTTCTCCACAAGACTCTAGTCAAGATGGCTGTAGACAGGGGTGTCAAGGTCGACGAGACATACCAGCTCAACATCGGCGGAGACACCGACTTCCTGAACATGCTCGAAGAGAGTAGGCTGAAGGACAAGAGGGAGAGCAAGACGAGCGCCGTTCGGGCGATGTCGCCCTATGAGGTTCCTACCAGGATTGGGCCGAGCGATTACGTGCCTTTTCTCAAGAACGACAAGGTCTGCTACATCTGGCTGAAGGGCAGATACTTCGGCGGTACACCTGTGAAGATGGACGTCAAGCTCTACGTCGTGGACGCCTACGACAGCGCCGGCGTCATGGTGGACGCCATCCGAGGCACCAAGATAGCCCTAGACAGGGGTGTGGGGGGCCAGCTGTCGAGCCTCTCGGCCTACTGCTTCAAACACCCGCCCGTCCAGATGCCATACCCTGCGGCCAAAGCCGCGTTCGAGGGCTTTACTTCGGGGAAGCTGGGACGGTAGAAGCAGCCATCCGCCTCACATAGAACACCGCCGCGAGCAGGGCAACGAATGCTATCGCAATCGGGATCAAGTATCTCGAGGTCACGTTCTCTCCAATGACTATCCCCTGAGTGGGCGTCGTACCCTTGATCGTCACCCCTGCGTACACGAAGGTCAGATTAGCGTTGTCGAACGGCACGGTCGTCCCGGAGCTGCCGACCGCCACGCTTGTCGCGTTAAAGTCCGAATATGGCATGAGCAGTGGAGTTCTGACCGTCAGGACGCCTTTGGAGACCGTGGCGTTGTTGAGCTGCGAGAGCGTCAGACTGGACGGAATAGGCAGCGTGAAGTGGACGCTGGAGACGTTGACCGCAGCAGGGTTGTGAATGATCAAGGTGAGATTGAAGTCCTTTCCCTCTGTAGGGGCCGAGGGAGTTGCCGTTATCGTTACGCTCAGAGGCTGATACACCGAAACGAACGGGCCCAGGCCCTCCAGATAGAAGTTCTGTCCACCGAAGATGATGCTTGAGATGATGGGATAAGAAGAATAGTTGCCGTATGTGGTCGAGGCTGTCACAACGTACGACTTGTTCAGATTGTCTTCTGGTGCGATTGAGCCGTTTGTGGTCGAAGGCTCGGCGAGGGGCGAGAGGACGTCGAACGTGTCAGCCGCAGAATAAATGGTGGCGTTGTATATGTAGAATGGCCCCGCGTTCACTGCAATCAGGGTCACCGTCGAGTCGACCCCGCTGAAGAGCAGAGATGGGCGGAACTGTTTTGTGAGGACATAGCCCGTAGGCACGGCAAACGCATTGGACTTGCCCGCGAAATTAATCCCCGCGGTCGTTCCGTTGAACAAAAGGGAAGGAATGAAGTAGTTTGCAGGGTCGGTGACGTTGACCTCCATGTGGGTCACTTCACTCGACTGTGCAGCGAGCAAGGTGTAGTTCAGTGAGAGGAGGTTGGAGACACAGGAGATTCCAGTCCCGTCGGTAACGCCGCAGCCAAGACTTGGGGGAACTCGGACTTGGGCTCTGAAATGGCCTATGCTGGCGGAACCAACATTGGTCACGGTGAAACTGAGAGTCAAATTGATTGCCGTACTCCCGACCTTCACCGGCGTGAGGTTCGCACTAACGACCACCGTGGCGAACCCCAGTTTCATCCCGGAATGTGTGAATTCTAGTGGTAAGAGGTTAGTGGTGGCGCTGAAGTTATTCCTGTTCTTGTCGGCGTATGTCACAAGGTATGTCTTCGTCACGTTTGTGCCGAGGAGTGCGTTGGCGGTCTGAGAAATCGGGACTGTCACAGTGGCTTGGGGCAAGAGTGTGCCTTCCTGCTGGCCGTCTACAACGACGGATAATGCGATCCAAGTCCCAGCGTTCTTGACGACCAAGTTGAGCGATTGGTTCTCGCCGACAGGTTGCGGGAAGTCCCCGGTCGGAGCAACATAGGAGTAGACGACGGGGCCGTCCTCCCCGAGCGAGATGGTAATCGGGTTGAGCCACGAGCGGCCTTTGAATGTGGATTCGCCTATCGTATATGCAAATTGAACTGCCCCAGTGGGAATCGTCACCCTCTCCGCTATGCTACCGATGTATTGGAGGACGTAGGTCGGAGTGACACTCTGGCCCGTCGACATGCTGGCCAACGAGAAAGTCGAGTTGCCGCTGACGAGTCTGAAGAGCGACGGGTCTGTCTTCCACCAATTGTCAGCGAAAGTCACGTTCTCCAGTGCCGTTTCGTTCGATAGGTTCGTGAGTGAGATTGTTACAGACATGTTCTCGTTCTTCTGGAGGACGCCTACGTCTACGTACCTTGTCGCAAGCAGCTGAAGCGGCTGTTGAAGCACGGTCGCGTTGATTCCGAACACCTTCTTCGAGGCTGCGGCGGTCAGGTCGTACGTGTACGATCCGGTGAAGCGAGAGGTGTCATTGGTCACGGTGGCTTTGTCCGTGGAACTCAGCACTCCGTCCAACGCACGAACCTGAATGGTCGAGGACGAACTCAGGTTGGCGGCTGTCATTGAAGTGATGTTTGTCCCGAAGTAGGCAAACAGGTTGGGCCTGTTTTCGGTGTCCAGCGCCTGGTCAGAAATCGAGCCGACGACCAGGCTGTGGGAGAACCCGGAGGAACCTTTCGTTCCCTCAAGTATCACGAAGGGAGAAAGAGTGCTGGTGAAGTTGGAGGTGGAGATTGCGGTCTCGAAACCCCCGACTGAGGACGGGACCAGCTCCAGAAGGGTCGATGGCATGATGCTGGTGAACGAGACAGGGCTGTAGAATTCGAACGAACCGGTCCCGTTGGACAGAGAAACGAAGGAAGACAAGAGGTAGGCGTCGAGACGTCCGGCCGCAGCAAGAGCGTCGGAGTAAGAGTCTGAACTGAGGTTCAGGAAGAGTCCCTGTGAAGGAATGAAGGGAACCGGAAGCAGGTTGTAGCCTTTCGGCCCGAAGATCTGGAAGTCAGACCGCCAGCGGGTCGTCATGATCGCTGTTACATTGTACCACCTCAGACCGGGCGAACTCTCGAACTGGGTCAGCTTGCTGGACCCGTTCACTCCTGTGAACGTGAAGTACCAATAGGCGCTAGAACCTGCGATGAAGACGTTGAGCTTCTCTGAATACGTGCTCGAGGCCCTCGACTGCTGCACCGGGAGGGCGGCCAGCAGTATCAGCGTCAGGACCGAGACGGCCAGAACCTGAGAACGCTTCAAGTGAGACTCCGAGGGCCGACGATTTTGGCCTATAAAGCCGTTGGTTCGAGTTAGGAAGCCTGACCCCTGTCTCCGCAGAATAGTTGTCGCCCCCAATTGGCCGTGACGTCCTGCGTCCATGACTGGAGTAATCCGATCCCCCGAGAACAGCATTGGTTCGCGCTTACTGATTGCCAGCGACCTTTGTCGCTCTTTCGGCTGTGGTTCGATTCTGGCCTGGGACTCTCGACAGGAAGGGGAAATCGGTGGACCCGACTCGCCGTGCTTGCTATCTCTTTCTGATCGTCTCTTCCGCCGGGTCGTCGACGCCCTTGTCGTCGAGCATGAAGACAGCATCCCTTTCGGGATGGTACGGACTGTCGACCATCCTGGCTATGCGGTTCTTCGCCGCCTTCCTCAGGTATATTCTGTAGGTGCTAGTGTGCGCGACGACGTGACCCCCGGTCGGCCTCGTCGGGTCGCCGAAGAAACTGTCGGGGGCGGCCTGAACCTGGTTGGTCACCACGACAGCCACGTTGTATATCTCCGCCGTGCGGAGGAGCTGGTGCATGAACTTGTTGAGCCTCTGCTGCCGTTCGGCGAGCGTCGCCCTCCCGAGAAACTCTGCCCTGTAGTGTGCGACCGCGCTGTCGAGGATGACCAGCTTCACCTTCTTCTCTTCCAGCACCTTGCCGAGGTCCTTCACGATCAGCTCTTGGTGCGCGCTGTTGTAGGCTCTTGCCACAGTTATCCCCGAGAGTATCTTCTCAGAATCGAGACCTCGGGCCTCTGCAATCTCCGCAATCCTCTCAGGCCTGAAGGTGCCCTCGGTGTCGATGTAGACGGCTCCGCCGTCGAGACCTCCCTGGCCGCGGGGCGTCTGGACCATCACGCAGAGCGTGTGGCAAATCTGGCTCTTCCCTGAGCCGAATTCGCCGTAGAATTCTGTCATGGCCCAAGTTTCTATCCCTCCGCCGAGGAGGTCGTCCAGGTTCTTGGAACCCGTGCTTATCCTGTCTATCGCCTTCCTCTTCACCAGGAGATCGGCTGCGCTGATGAAGTCAGGCTCGAGCCGCCCCATCTCGACCAGCTTCTTCCTGGCCTTGTTGTTCAGCTCCACGGCCTTCGAGACGTCGATGTCGACGGCGTCGGCGATGTCCATCGGGGCCGACGTGGCCAAGTCGAGGATAGTCAGGATCCCGGCGTCGTTGAGCTTCTGCTTGGTTGCGGGACCTACCCCCGGCAGGGTGTCCAGCTCAAGTTCTTCGTGAGCTTCAGACAATGAAACGCGGACCCTCTCTCCACTAGATAAGCGTGACTCAGGGGGAGATCCTTGAAAGTGTCCGCGGGAACAGGCTCGCCGAGCGTATGTGCTTGAGTCCCGCGATCCACCTCGTCGTCCTCTCGACACCAATCCCGAAACCGGAGTGAGGAGGCATGCCGAACTTCCTCAGTTCCAAGTACCAAGAGAACGACTCGGTCGGAAGGTCTTGGCTTTCGATGCGCGCCATCAACTCTGCGTGGTCGTGTATCCTCTGGCCGCCCGTGGCTAGTTCCCCGATGCCCTCCGGCGCTATCAGGTCGGCCGACTTCGTGACCTTGGGCCTGTCGGGGTAGGTCATGTGGTAGAAACTCCTCGCGGAAAGGGGGTAGTCGGTGACGAAGAAAGGAGAATCCTGGGTGAGGCTTATGGCCCGCTCCGCCTCGGTCGGGAGGTCTTCTCCCCACTCGAACGGGAAGCCCTTCTCCACAGCGATCTCCCGTGCCTCGTCATACGTCATCCTCGGGAACGGAAGTGGCGGCTGCTTCAGGGTCCGTCCGAGGGTCCTGAGTTCGGCCCTCCTGTTTTCGATGACGCGCTCGACCATCCTAGAAAGGAGCCCTTCCTGGACCTTCATGTTGTCCTCCTGGTCCGCGAAGGCCTGCTCCGACTCGATCATCCAGAATTCCGTGAGGTGCTTTGAGGTCTTCGACTTTTCCGCGCGGAAAGCAGGTTGGAAGATCCAGACCTTCTGCAACGCAGGCAGAGCCGCCTCCTCGTAGAACTGGGCGCTCTGGCTGAGGTTCACCTTCTTCCCAAAATAGTCGACGGAGAATAGGGTCGATCCCCCCTCAACCGCCGCCTGAACGAAGGTCGGCGCGCTGATGAGCTGGAACCCGTTTTCGCGGAAGTAGTCGAATGCCGCGCCTATCACCTCGGCCCTGATCCTCATGGCGGCTATCGCCTTGGGCCCCCTGATGCTCAGGTGCCTCTTATCAAAGAGGAATGAAGCGGACTTTACGGCCGTCTTGGTGATAGGCCAGGTGTCGGCCTTCGCGACGACGATGAATTCCTCAGCGGCAATCTCCCTGCCGCCGGGGGCCCTCCTGTCGTCCCTGACCTCGCCCTTCACCGTGACTGCCGATTCCATGGTGACGCCCTTCGCGGCCTCGAAGGCTGCAGGAGTGTTCGGGCCCTTCTTCACCGAGACCTGGACGTATCCTGAGCCGTCCCTCACGAGGACGAAGATGAGGCCTCCGACCGTGTGCTTCCTCGCCGCCCACCCCCTTACCTCGACCCTGGGCTGCGTGCCCCCGGAAAGAACGTCTGCAGCGCGGGCGAGCTCGAACAAAGCGGATGTCACGACATAGAGGCTCGCTCGCTATGTGCTAAAAGCATGATGCGGACTTGGCCAACGGTCAAAGGAACCCTGCAACATAGCAGAATCAAGGGCGGCTCAAGTGACTGCCGCTTCGACTGTCCTTACTATCTCAGTCCGCGCCTCATCGCCCGATGCCCAAGCACCCAGCTTCCTGGTGGCATGGTCGTGTCCAGAGCCGAAGCATCCGGTGCAAACCCTTGCCAACTCATGACCCTTCGCCGGCCACCCTGACCACCTCCCCCCTCGGTCGCTTCTCGGCAAAGATCTCTGCCTGGAAGACCTGGACCCTCGTGACAGGGTCGAGCCAGGCGTCGGGCGGGAGGCCAGCCTTGACGCATGCCTGCGAAAGGAACTCAACTTGGTCCATCCCAAACTCGGTTGCCACTTGAGGAAGGAGCAGGCCGCTGGCATATGAACGCGAAATCATCAGGCCATCCCTGCCGATCCTTACGCGTGAAGGCATTTCCCGCCTGGGCACGTCGAGGTCCTGAGGAGGGGTAAGAACGCTCACTTCGACGATGATGGAACCGAGCTCCTCCCTGCCGACTGGCGGAAAGCGCGGGTCCTCAGAGGCCGCCGCGATCGCCGCCTCTCGGATGGCATCACCGAGTCTCTTGACGGGGTAGGGAAAGCCTATGCAGCCTCGAAGATTGTCCCCGGCCGGGGCGGTGGTGTTGAGCGTCACGAAGACGCCCCTTAGCTCGGAGAATTGGCCTGAGTCGAGATTCCTTGCAGGCATCTTCTTCCCATTCACGTGACACTCTAGCGCTTGCCTCGCGAGCGTCACCGCGAGTCGCCCCTCTTCAGAAGACAGTGGCAATGGGAACCTCCGCGAGGATTCTGTCGAGCCACCTTAACTTTTTCCAATGGCTCCCCTTCCAGTAGTACTGCCCGCACTCTGCGCACTTGAAGAAGAGGCGGTGGCGCTTCTCGACTGAAAGCGGGACCTGACCTGCGACTTCCGCCCTTTTCATTGCCTGCAGGTCTCCGCCACAGAGGGAGCAGAGGGGTTCACCTCTTACGAGACTGACGCCGGATGAATCTGCAGCAACCAAGAGCGAGGCCAATCTCCTGCTGTCGCTTTTCCCGGAGACGAGCAACACGCTGACCCTCCCTTTGCGCGCGCGTTCCGCCAGCGACCGGTCGGCCGTCAGAATGATCCTGCCCTCTGACCTTGCAATCCGCATGATTCTGTCGTCGTCGCCGTCGGAGTAGTAGAAGGTGTCGAAGCCGAAAGCTCTCGTCTTTCGGGCCAAAGAGCCGAGCATCGCATCTGCTACGAATCTCGTCGGGCGCGCGCTCCGATAAGGCATTGTAGCTCTGGCTGCGCCCATGTCAGCGGGTCGTCTCGGCCGACTTGACTGACAGGTAGAGCCTCCTAGCTGCCGGGTCCTTCTCGAAGTGGTCGCGGACTGGCGCTATGATCCGGTCGAGAGACTCACCGACGCCCTTCTTCAGGTCGGTAGGGTGCAGGCTCCCTTTCTTGAAGGCGTCCTCAAGCTCGGCGTAAGAGAAGAACTCGGCGTTGCCGCCGTACTTCTCCGGCCTCTCTACCTTGAGCGATTTCATCTTCCGGAAGATGATGTAACGCGAATACTCAATCAGGGCGTTCCCTTCGAGGACTTTGGGCGGACAGTACGCGGAGTTCACCTTGGAGAATATCTGTTCCCTGCTATCATGGATGAATATCGAGGTTTCCGGCTTGCTCTTGCTCATCTTGCTCGCTATCTCCTGGTCTACAGCTCCGTTCTCGTCGAACCCTTCTGCCTCCTTCCTTCCCTGGAGCCCAATCAGCATGTGGTGGTGAACGGCGACAGGTTTCTTCCATTTCATCTTGTCCGCAATCTCCCTTGCTAGGATGTTGGCTCTCCTCTGGTCGAGCCCCAGCTGGCAGATGTCCACATCGAGCCAGAAGATGTCGGCCACCTGCATCATAGGGTAGAAGAGTTGGGCGGTCTGTATGAGGTCCTTCGTCGTCCTCCCCATGATGGTGATTGCCCGCTGTGTCCTCGCGAGGGTCGAGTTCTGGGCGACTGTGATGACCCTCCTCCAGTACTCCTCGTTCTTGGTAGCATCGCTCGTCCAGAGCACATCCACCCTGTTCATGTCGACTCCTGCGGCGCGCCAGACTTCAGTGAGGTACTTGCCGACGGTCTGAATCTTCTCAAGGTCGCCTCCCATCTTGTTGTTGATCCAGCCGAACCAGTCTGCGAGCAGGAGTTTTATCTTGACCCCGGCCTTGAGCATGTCGTCCACCAGTATCGGGCGGAGAACTCCGAAGGCCAAGTTCGCTAGACCGCTCGGTTCGAACCCGTCGTAGGCCGTCGGATGGTCGTTGGTCTCGAGAAGGGCCCTGAGCTCCTCTTCAGTGATTATCTCCTCGCCTACCTGCCTAATGTGGTCGAGTCTTGTCTCTAGGTCCAATCCCGGCTATCGCTATTCCATTCGGCCGTTAAAACCGTTCACGCCGGTCGCTTTCTGGTCGTCACTGTGAGAGTTGAGACCGTCAGGCAGGATCAGGACGGCGTCTCATTCAGGGGGGCCCTAGGCCTTCTTGACCAGGGAATCGAGTTTGGTTTTGAAGACGGATACAGACGCAGCCCCGATCACGATGTCTTCGACTTTCCCTTTGGAGAAGAACATCACGGTTGGGATGCTCATGATTCCAAATTGTGTCGCGAGTTCCTGGTCGGCGTCGGTGTCTATCTTGACGAACTTGACCCTGCCCTGATACTCCTTGGAAAGCTGGGCGATGATGGGCTCGATGATCTTGCACGGGCCGCACCAGTCAGCGTAGAAATCCACCAACACGGGCTGGCTGGAGCGCACGACCTCGTCTTGGAACTTGCTGCCGCCGATGTGAAGGATTGTCTGATCCATTCTGGGACGCCTTAGATTGCCCGAAGGCCGCCTGCTTATAATTTTGCCTTTTTGGGGTTCTGGGAACTTGTCGGTTTATCGGCCCAGAATCGTCTCGCTGGGAACTTTCGGTTGATGAACCGAGGCTACTCGCTGGCAGAACCCACCATGAGGAGGACAATCCCGAGCATGATAATCAAGCCCACATAGAGGATGTCATTCGGGATGTTCGTGGTCGAGAAGATGCCAACGATGTAAGCAAAGAAGAAGAAGAAGATGAACACGATGATGCCATAGGCCCCAGCGAGGCTGAACCTGACCCAATTTATGCGTCAGGGCTGAGGTCTGCGTTATCTAAACCTGACCCGCTGAATCATGGTCGGAGGGAGGCGCTTTCGGTTGATGGCTCTACTGCCCCATCTGCTTCAGGATGGCCTTCGCACGGTCGAGCCTTCCCCTCTCATAATCATTCGATGGTTTGTATTTCAGCCAGCCCTTCAGAGGCCCGATTCCACTCAACAGATAGACCGAATCCGTGTGGTTGCTTCCTCTCTGGTATGCTTCTCTTCCGTCTTGGGGCTTCCCCTTCCCGCAGAGCGGACATATCTTGGAAGGCGACTGCGACACATGACCGCACGAATAGAGCAAGTCTCCCGCTAGTCTCAAAGTCTCTCCTTTCTTCTCTGTTTCCGTCCTCGGGCTTCGCGCTTGTCGGGCGTTGCCCGCGAGGGGAGGCGATATGATGGCACGCTAGAAGTCCCCCAAGAAACGCGGACGTTCTGGGGCCTACATGAGGCGTTTCATGACGGGACGAGGGAGGGGCTGGCAGTTGTCCTCTCGACAGACTCGGGCAGGGAAGAGATCTTCATCTCGTCGTTCTTCGGGCTGTAGGAGGCGAGGTTTGCCGATTCGAGCGACCGGGAGATCAGATCCACGAAGCCCAGGCCCTCGGCGTATTCCGCGATCTTGGCGGCCTTCGCCCGGGTCCGGGGGTGCCTCGTGATGATTGCACAGCAATCCTTGTACTCCTCCAATGATAGCCCATAGGTCCCGATCCTCCTGGCTAGGCCGACAACTTCCTCCTTGTCATACGAGAGGAGGGGCCTTAGGATCGGTAGAGACGACCCGCTATCGAAGACTGCTATGTTCCACAGGGTCTGAGAAGCAGCCTGGGATAGCGAGTCTCCCGTCGAAACTGCGGATGCTCCGAACCGGGGGGCGAGATATTCGGCCGTCATGCGCATGAACCTTCTGAAGAGTGACGGTTCCAGCTCCCCCGGGACCTCGGCGGTCGCCAACTGGTACTCCGCGAAGGGGACCATGACCAACGTGCTCTTTCCGCCCCACGCCGACAGGACCTTGACGAGCTTGGTGACCTTGCTCTTCATCGGCCCTTCCGAAGTCGGCGCGACGTAGAAGTGCAGGTAGACGGGGCGGACACCCCTCTTCAGCAGCAGCCAAGCGGCGACGGGTGAATCTATCCCTCCTGAGAACAGATGCATCACCCGACCTGCGGTGCCGACAGGGAGACCTCCTGGACCCTGAGTCTTGGCGGCGTAGATCAAGGCCTGTCCCCTGATTATGTCTACATGAATCCTGAGACCCGGGTCTGACAGGTCGACCCCCTTTCCTGTCCTTTCGGCGACAGTGGAACCCAGCTTCCTGGCGAGCTCCATGGAGTTGATTGGGAACTTCTTGTCGGCGCGCCTGGGGTGGACCTTGAAAGTCTGTGCCGTCGAAGCGCGCGCCGCTTCAAGAACCGCGTTTTCGATCCTTCCGTAGTCCGCGTCCACCACATCGGCCCTTGCAAACCAGGCGACCCCGAAGACCCTGGACAGCCTCAGGGCGACCTCGGCCGGGTCGGCGTCCAGGGTGACGAATAACCTGCCGTCTCTTGATTCGACATCTGGGTGGAAGGGGGCCAGCGTCCTAGCTATGTTCCGCTTGAGGATCCTCACGAACTCGGGCCTGTTCTTCCCCTTCAGCGCGACTTCAGAGTAGTGAACGACGTAGGTATCCGCCATTCTCGGGCGAGCTCCGGGTCCTGTTCAGAAAAGGCTTCCCGTGGGAGGCCAGACGAAGGACTCCTACAGGGCCGCGGAAACCATGGCGACCAAGAAGATGACGGTTTGGGATGGACTGGAAAACTTGAGGCTAGCCAGGCGTTGTCCTCGTGGGATTCAGAGGAGATGCGTCTACGACATCGTGTTCCATCTTGGCTAAGTGGTTAGTTGGGCCGACGAAGTACAAAGAAGTTGGCTAAAAGAAAGACAAAAAGAGGATAATCACGGGAGGGAAAAAGATAATCACGGGCGATAATCACGGAAAGATAATCGGGTTCCCTACCGTGTCTGAAGCTGAATCCATGCTGAGCGTCCCGTGTTTAGCTTCTAGAATCGAGCACAAATCAAGGAGAAGGAATCATCTCTCTGTCTATTGCTTGGCCCTGTGAGGTGAACCCTAGGACCGATTATCCACCCGTGCTCATCCAATCTTCAGAGTAGTTCCGTGCGGAACGCTTAAGAAATCTTCGAGTCTCGGTCGACCGTCCCGCAGTAGCTCAGCCTGGTAGACCTGAAGAGGGACCAAAAGCTTCCGGCTGTAGTGGTCGGCCATTGGCTGACCCGTCAGCCTACTCAGGCCACAGTCACCGGAGTGTCGTCGGCTCAAATCCGACCTGCGGGACACTCACAATGTCAACGGCGAGCCCCTTCTATTCGATTGAGGAGCGGGTTCAGCCCAAGGCCGTCAGGAAGGAAGAGCCGGCAAGGAAACCGACGGTCAGGAAGAAGAAAGCCCCGGAGTAGCTCAGGACCCGGCCGACCGTGCCATCATGAAGAGGTATTGCTGCGCGTACCCCGCGTAGGGTCCGAAGTACAACCTCACCTCTGAGGAGATCCTGTCGTAATCGCCTCGGCCGACCTTCGCCCTCCTTCCGGGCGCCAGCTTCGCCCTCAGCCTCGGGTCGAGAAGCGTTGGATACGACCTGACGATCTCCCTTGCAATCCAGACGTCAATCGGGAACGCCTCGTCTTTGTCGAAGGAATATAGGAGAACACAATCCGCGACCTTCGGGCCCACTCCGGGAAGCAGCTTCTCTCCCAGCAGGTCCTTCACCAGGGTGCTCCTGGCCTCTTCATAGTCGAGTAGCGAAAGTTCGCTGAAGTCGACCCTTCCCTCCTCGACAGACGCCGCAACGTGCTTCAGAAAGGGAGCCCTGTAGCCGAGCCCGCAGGCACTGAGGTCGGAGAGCGGCGCCTCCGATAGGACCTCCGGTTTCGGAAAGGCGTGATATTCGGTTCCTTCGAATTGGAGCGGTTGGCCGAGCCTCGAGCAGACGGCTTGGACCATCTTCTTGATCCGGGGTATGTTCGAATTGGTAGCGAGAACGAATGAAGCCAGGCACTCCCAGCGCTCCTGTCTGATCAGGCGCAGCCCGTAGAAAGTCTGGACCGCAAGAGTGATCGTCTCGTCCTTCATTATCGAGGACAGCACCTTCTCCAGCTCCACGTCGAGCCTGAAGTAGCTCCTGACGAATGCGCTGTCAAGGAAGTCCGAGCCTGAAACACACCTGAGCGAGTCTCCTTCCTGCTTGACCTTCAGGACGCCCCCCGAGACGACGCCGTACCACCATCCGCCTCTGTTCTGCCATCGGAAGGCCTGACCGCTCTCCAGTGTGTATTCTAGGCTGAAGGGTGACTCCAGGCCTATAGTGAACTCCATGGCCCGGAGGGTAAGGTGGAGGGGTCGTTAATTGACTCTTCGCCTCGGGGCAGATTTGAAATAGGCACGCCAGGCCCTACGGCGTCGTTGGGACCGGGATACGAGGCGAGGACGGCGCAGTCAAGGGAGATGTTCGACAGGGCCAGAAGAGTCTTCGCAGGCGGAGTCAACCACAACGCCAGGTTCTATGAGCCATATCCCATCTTCGTGAGCAAGGCGAAAGGCAGGCATATCTGGGACCTTGACGGCAACAGGTACACAGACTACTGGATGGGGCACCTGGCCCTCCTGCTGGGTCACTCCCCTTCGGTTGTCGTAGGGCCACTGAGAAGGCAGGTCGGGAGAGGCACACACTACGGCATGGGCAGCCAACTTTCCGTCGAGCTGGGCGAGGAGGTTCAGCGCTCCGTCCCCTGTTCGGAGATGATCCGGTTCTGCAATACGGGCGCCGAGGCCACGATGTACCTAGTCAGGCTTGCGAGGGGATACACGGGGAGGAAGACGGTGATCAAGATGGCGGGAGGCTGGCACGGATACAACACCGAGCTGAATAAGGGGGTCCATAGCCCCTTCGACAAGTCGGAGGGCGCCGGAATCTTGGACGAAGAACAGGCTCATGTAAGGATGGTAAGGTTCAACGATCTCGACGCTGCGAGGAAAGCAGTCAATTCATCGAAGGACGATGTCGCCGCGATCTTCCTGGAGCCCGTCTTAGGTGCTGGAGGCTGCATCCCAGCAGACAAAGACTACCTGAAGGGGCTGCGGGAAATCGCAGACGGAAGCGGGGCGCTCCTCGCTTTCGACGAGATAATCACCGGCTTCAGAGTCGCGCTCGGAGGCGCCCAAGCGTTCTACGGCGTGACGCCCGACATTGCATCGTTTGGGAAGATCGTGGGCGGAGGCCTTCCTATTGGCTTGGTCTGCGGAAGGAGGGAGATTCTCTCGCTCGCTGACCCTTCCAGAAGACAGGGGTTCGTGTCGATAGGAGGAGGGACGTTCTCTGAGAACCCTCTTACCATGACCGCCGGGCTTTCGACCATAAGGCACCTGAGGAGAAACGCGGGAACCATCTACCCGCGGCTCGACGAGATGGGCAGGAAACTCCGAACGGGAGTCGACGCAGCCTTTTCGGAGAGCAGGGTCGAAGCTCACACCACAGGCCTGGGCTCCCTCTTCCTCACGCACTTCGGCGCCAACCCGAGGAACGCTGAGGACGCCCTCAGAGAAAGGAGAGACCTGACAAGAAGATACGCGCTCTTCCTGATGTCAAAGGGGATCTTCCTCCTGCCCTCTCATGTGGGAGGGGTATCCACTTGCCACACCGAGGATGACATAGAAAGGCTGATCCGGAAGAGCAGGGAGTTCGGTGGCCTGATCGGCTCAAGGACGGCAAAATAGGGACGCGAAGGTCACCTTGTGACCTTCGCCAGCCTTGCGTCAGCGTCGGACCAATTCGCGACGTTCCACCAAGCCTCGATGTACTTCGGTCGATCGGTGAGGTAATCATGTACCCAGGCATGCTCCCACAGGTCGATTCCGAGAATGAGCGGCATCTGGGCGAGATGCATGTTGTTCTGCTTCTCGACTTGGGTCAGCACTAGCTGGTCCGTCTCGGAATCGTAGAGCATCAGTGCCCAACCTGCACCCTCGACGGTCTTGGCAGCTTCGGAGAACTGAGACTTGAACTTCTCAAACCCGCCGAAATCCTGGTCGATCTTGTCTGCCAGCCTCCCTCCCGGCCTTCCTCCTCCCTTTCCGGGTGGAGCCATGTTCGGCCAGAAGAAGGAATGCAGGATGTGCCCATCGACGTTGAAGCTGTAGTCTCTCAGGACTGCCCTGACGTCGATCTGCAGTTCGCCTTTCCGGGACTTGTCGAGTTTCTCAAGCGCCGCGTTCGCGCCGTTGACGTATGCCTGATGATTCTTCGTGTGGTGGAGAGTCATCGTCTTCTCCGAGATGTATGGTTGGAGGTCCGAGTACTTGTATGGAAGTGGTGGTAGCGAATATGTCTTAGCCATGGGAAGGTGCGGATTGGCCCCTCGTAAAAGACTTGCCCCGGCCTAGAAGGTAATTGACGGCTTTGCCTTCTTGGCCTTCTGCCAGTCGTCCAGGAAGCGCTTCAGCCCGGAGTCGGTGAGGGGGTGCTGCATCATCTTCTCCATCACCTCTGGCGGCATCGTCGCGATGTCGGCGCCGACCTTTGCCGCCTCAAGGACGTGCTGGGGATGCCTGATGCTTCCTACGAGGACCTGAGCCTTCAGCCCATAGTTGTCGCGAATCTTGACCAGGTCCTCGACCACCTCCATCCCGCGCTGGCCTATGTCGTCGAGCCGGCCGATGAAGGGGCTGATGAAAGAGGCCCCAGCCTTCGCCGCGAGGAGACCCTGATTGGCCGAGAAAACGAGGGTCATGTTGACCCTGATTCCCGTCGAGCTGACGGTCTTGGTCGCCCGGAGACCCTCGGGCGTGATTGGGATCTTCACTACGACGTTCGGGGCAAGAGACGAGAGGTGCTTCGCCTCGGTGACCATCCCGTCGTGAACGGTGCTGATGACTTCGGCGCTGACATCCCCCTTGACCTCCCTGCAGATTCCGACTACGATCTCCTCGAACTCGCCAGGCTCCTTGGCGACGAGGGACGGGTTGGTGGTGACGCCGTCCACCAAGCCCATCTGGTTCAGCTTCCTGATCCATTCAAGGTTGGCAGTGTCCAGGAATAGCTTCAATTCTGGAACGACCGACGGTTTTCGCTATTAAAGCCTAGCGCCCTGTTCGCATGAGAAGTGCGGCAGCATCCTCGATGTTGGAGGACGTCAGGCCGTACTTCCTCAGTAGCTCGCCCGTCTGCCCGCTTTCGCCGAAGGTGTCCATCACCCCGACCCTCTTCATCGGAGTCGGTCGCGACTCGCCCAGGATTTCGGCCACCGCGGAGCCCATGCCCCCCATCACGTTGTGCTCTTCCGCAGTGACGACCCTCCCGCACTTCTGTGCGAACCTGACAATCGTTTCCACATCTATCGGCTTTATCGTGTGGAGGTCCACCACGGCAGCGCCTACCCCCTTCGCCTTGAGGGACGCGGCCGCCTTGACTGCCTCAGGGACCATAATCCCGCAGGCGACAATCGCGACGTCCGAACCGTCCATGACGACGTTAGCCTTCCCATGCCTATACTCGAAACCATCCTCGTAGACTATCGGCGTCGAAGGCCTGGTCAGCCTCACGTAGAAGGGCCCGCTGATGTCGGCGATCGCCTTGACAATCGCCTTGGTCGAGACCGCGTCGGACGGAACGATTACACTCATCCTCGGTATGGCCCTCATAATGGCTATGTCCTCCACCTGCTGGTGAGACGCGCCGTCGGGTCCGACAGAGATGCCTCCGTGCGAGCAGACAATCTTCACGTTCAGGTTCGGGTAGGCGATATTGTTGCGGATCTGGTCGACGCACTTACCAGGCACGAAGATTGCGTACGTACCGGCGTAGGGAATCTTGCCAGCGAGTGCGAAGCCGGCCGCCATTCCCATGAGGTTCTGCTCAGCTATCCCCACATTGAAGAACCTGGCGGGGAACTTCACCGCGAAGACGCCGGACTTCAGCGAGCCGGTCGTGTCCGCGCCCAGCACGACGACCCTCGGGTTTGAGGCACCCAGCTCCAAGAGCGCCTCGCCGTAGGCATCCCTCATGGCCGCCTGCCTAGCGAGCGTCATTTCTCCCTCGCCGCGCGTTCTGCGCGTTCCCTGAGCGCCCCAATCGCCTTGACCGGATCGCTCTTTCCGTAGACGCCTGCACCTGCGACAAGGACGTTCCCCCCTCTCTTAACCACTTCATGGACGTTTTCCGGCTCGACCCCTCCGTCTATCTCGATATCTGCCCCCGAGCCCTTTTCCTTGAGGAGGGCGCTGATCCTTTCGAGCTTGGACATCGTCGACATGTCCATCGTCTGGCCGCTGAAGCCGGGGTTGACCGTCATGAAGGTGAGCATGTCCACCTTGTCGAGGCGCGCCACCGCCCAGTCCGGAAGTTCGGTAGAGGGTTTGATCGCAAGCCCGACCTCCTTGCCCCTGCGCTTGACCGCGCCGTAGAGCTCGTCGAACGCCCTCCCGTCGAGGACCTCGGCGTGGAAGGTGAGGATGTCTGAGCCCGCGTCCAGGAACTTCTCGACGTAGTGCCGAGGTTGGTCGATCATTAGGTGGGTATCGAACTTGAGGTCGCAACGCCTTCTGAGCGCCTTCACCGTTCCGGGCCCGAAGGTTATGTTGGGGGCGAAGTGGCCGTCTATCACGTCAAGATGGGCTTGGTCTGCGCCGCCCCTCACAGAGATCCCGATGGCCTCTCCGAGGTCGCCCAAGTCCCATGCGAGCACGGAGGGAGCGATTCGTATGGGCCTCAATAGATCACTTCAGTTCGCTGAGGACTTCCGATAGCGTGTCCTTTGCAGGCGCGGTGCCGTGATAGTGGGGGGACCACTCCATGAAGGAGATCCCCTTCCCCTTGACAGTGTGAGCTATCACCGCGGTCGGGCGGTTCCTGGTGTTCGCAGCGAGGTCGAAGGCGTCTATGAGCTGGAGGAAGTCGTAGCCGTCCACCTCGATGACGTTCCAGTTGAACGCCCTCCACTTCGAGGCGAGGGGCTCGAGCGGCATGATCTGCTCTGTGAGGCCGTCCTGCTGGATTCCATTTCGGTCTATGATCGCGGTGAGGTTGTCCAGCTTGTACTTCGATGCGGTCATCGCGGCCTCCCACACCTCGCCCTCCTGCTGCTCTCCGTCTCCCATCAGGACGTAGCTACGGCTCGCCCTCTTGTCCATCCTCGCCGCTAGCGAGGCCCCGACGCCGAGCGAGAGCCCGATTCCTTCAGAACCTGCAGGCGCCTCGATCCCGGGGACCCCCATCGAAGGATGCCCCTGGAGCCTGGAGCCCATCTTCCTCAGCGTCATCAGCTCCTCGACCGGGAAGTAGCCTGCTTGGGCGAGAATCGAGTAGAGGAGTGGCGCCGCATGACCCTTGCTTAGGAAGAACCTGTCTCTGTCTGGCCATGATGGGTTCTTCGGGTCGTGCTTCATCGTATGGAAGAAGAGCGTGACGAGAAGCTCCACTGCGGAAAGCGACCCCCCTGGATGGCCCGAACCAGCCTCTGCCAAGCTTTCGAGGATCAGCTTCCTGGTGTTCCTCGCGGTCTCTTTCAGCCTGATGACCTCCTGGGCTGCCTCCATTACCTCCTCACCGGTACCTGAACTATCTTGTGCACGAAGTCGTCCGTCTCCTGCGCCTTGGCTTCGAGGTCGTGGAGCGAGAGCGAGACATTTCTCTGCAGCTCACTCCGCACTTGCCCGGCGACGTCGCTCAGGACGGCTGCCTGGTAGGCGTTGCCGCCAGACGCGACGGTCATCGCGAAGACCCCTGTCATGGCGTCCCTCACTCCGACCTTGTTGAAGAGGTTCTTCTTTCCACTTATCGGCGGGAACAGCGTGACATTCTCCGTGTCGAAGAGGGTGACGCCCTGTTCGCCTCTCGTGATGAGAATCGCCCTGCACTCGAGACGGCTGAGCAGGTTGACGCCCATGTTCCTGAGACTAGTCTCGTTGACAATCGCCATTCCGGTAGCGTGCGACGCCTCCTCCATGTTCGACTTCACGTAGGTCACGCCTGAGAAGTCGAGGTAGTGGTGCATCTTCGGCTGGGCCACTACGATCTTCCCGGCGGCGTGGGCGGCGTTGACAACACCGCTGATCAGGTAGCTCGTGATTGCGCCGCGGTCGTAGTCCGAGAGTATGATGCAGTCGATGTCCTTGATGAAAGGCTCGGCCTCGGCAAGGAGCTTCTTCGACATCGCCGGCGGGGCGTCGCGCCTGTCTTCCCTGTCGATCCTCAGCGAGTGGAACTTGTTGACCATGATCCACGTCCTGAGCGACGTGGGGCGCGTGGTGTCCGTGACGATGCCGGCGTGAGAGACCCCGTTCCTCGAGAACTCGGCCTTCAGCCAAGCCCCGTATTCGTCAGATCCAATCAGGCCGATCAGGCCGACCGAGGCGCCGAGGGAAACGAGTTCCCGTGAAAGGTTGGCTGCTCCGCCCGGCAGAAACGTTTCCCCTACGTAGTCGCCCGCAGGAACTGGTGCTTCCCGTGCCAGCTTCCGTGCCTCGACCTCGACGAACCTGCTGACTATCAAATCGCCGATGACGAGGACCTTTCGTCCTTGGAACGACCGCAGGAGCTTCGCGAGGTTCTCTTTGTCGACCATCTCCAGCGGCATTCTTTTTCGAAGCGATGTTGTATCTGGCCCTACTTAAGTGTGGGCGGGCTCCTCACCTTTTCTCGGGCTTCGTGTCCTTCCACTTGCCCTCGAGGAGCTCTCCGAGGATTGCGACAGCCTTCCGAACCTCGCGGTCCATCGCGAGCGGGTCGTACCCCTTCGGAGGCAGATAGTCGAGGAACTTCTGGTTCGGGTCGGCGCCCAAGAAGTCTCGGCTCGACTCGTAGATGGCCAGGAGGGCGCGTCCGTCGAGACTCTGAAGCTCTGACCTCCACGTGTGGTGAAAGCCCTTGTCGGAGACGACCGTCAGTTTCAGGTCGCTCTCAGCTTCCCTCTTCACGCCCTCCCAGAAGACCCTGTCGAAGTCGCCTGCGATGGCCTCACCGGATTTCAGCTTGGACGAGTAGGACCTGACCAGCTCCGCGACGAGCTCTGGTGAAGCCTCGAAGCGCCGCGCAATCTGTTCGCCAGGCAGGCCCAGCAGGGACAGGTAGTAGCAGCCCTCCTCGAGGACTTCGCGACTGACTTCGCCTCCTGAGCTGGACGATAATCGTATGCCGTTGGGCATGCCTTCGTAAGAAGACTAGGGAGACTTCTGGTTGTCCCGCTCAAACAGAGAATGTGACCTGTTCAGATATGGAATAGGACTGAACCAGTTCCATCTGCCCATCGTCGACATGACCGCAGGAACGAGGTAGGTCCTGACCACCAGAGCGTCAATGAGAATCGAGAAGGCGAATGCGAAGCCCATCTGTCTCAGCAATAGGTCGCTGGAAAGCATCAGAGACCCCAGCGACCCGGCGAGAATGATTGCGGCCGCGGTGATGATGCCGCCGGTCTGCTCGATAGCCCTGATGATCGCATCGTTGAGGCTGCCGTCCCTCGTGGCCTCCTCTCTAATTCTCGTCAGGATGAATATGTTGTAGTCCATGCCGAGGCCTAGTAAGGTCACAAAGAGGAAGAATGGGAGGATGAATAGGATCTGGTAGTTGAAGTATGCCTGGAAGACCAGTTTGGTGACGACGAGCGTCCAGACCACGCTCATCAGTACCGATAAGACTGCGAAGACGGGAAGGAAAAGAGATCCGAGGACCACGAGGAGGGCGAGCGCCACGCCTACGGCGACAATCGGAACGACCGTGTCGAACTCGGAGTCGAAGGTGGTCTTTGTGTCGAGCATGGAACCCGACGCACCGCCCACATAGATGCCAGTCACCCCGGTGGCGGGGCCGAAGTGGGCGTGGAGGAACTGACGCATCGCCTGGGCGTCTGAAATCGCAGCTGTCTGAAGGGGGTCGACTCGGAAGTTGACTGTGATCAGTGCCGTCTTGTTATCGCGCCCGACCTGCTGCATGATCGCAGAGAAGGTCAGCGCGCCAGACGGGCTGGAGACGTTGAGGCTTTCATAGGAAACAGGGCTTTCGAAGGGCAGGGTCGGCCCGGTGACGTTGCGGATGTCCCCATACGTAGTCAATAGGTAGTCGGAGATGGCGCTGACGGTCCCCATCTCGGTCGAGTTGAACGAATCCCCCGTCACCAGCGGGTGGTTGAAGGTGACGACCACATACGTCGGGGAGAGCATCCCGCCCCCGAAGGCCGCCGCCAGGCTATTCGACGCTGAGACTGATTCTAGGCTACTGGGAACAGCAGAGAGGAAATCGTACGTCGGGGTGGTCGTCGAATACAAGTAGAAAGCAGGGACCGAGACCAGGAATGCCAAGACGATCAAGACCTTCGCCCGCTTCACTGAGAAGGCGCCGCTTCGTGAGAAGTAGCCCCGTCTGCTCTTCAGCTTTGACAGCACTGAAGCCGAGTAACGCGAGAACCTGTCCCCCGATGTTGGCCAGAAGGCCCGCCCGCCTACCACCCCGATAATCGCAGGGACCAACGTGAGAGCCGCTGCAAGCGCGACAAGGACACTCAGCCCAACTACGAACCCCATGGACCTCAGCAAGACAACCGAGGTCAGGGCGAGGGCCAGGAATGAGATTATCACGGTGGCGCCGCTGGTCGTTATGCTCTCGCCTGCCCAAGTGATCGAGGTCTCGATTGCCTCTTGGACCGAGTAGCCCTTGACCCTCTCCTCCCTGTACCTTGCAATCACGAAGACGCTGTAGTCGGTCCCCACCCCAATCAAGATCGTGAGAAGGATAGCAGGGACAGTAAAGTCGACCTTTGCCACATATGTCGACACGGCGACGATGAAAACCTGCGAGATCCCCAGAGCCACCCCTATGGTCCCGAGAGTGATGAAAGGCGTGAGGACGGAACGGAAGAAGAGACCGGTCGCGACAATGAGCAGGACTATTGCAGCAATGAAGATGATTGTTATGTCCCCCTGGACAGAGTTGCCGAAGTCATACGAAATGGCGTCCTGGCCCGTCACGAGCACCGATTGTACCCCCGACGTGGGACCCGCCACCGAAAGCACAGATCGGGTTATCGCTCTGATGGCGAGGAGATTCTGGTTTGAAGATTGATTCAGCCCCAGGGAGACGATTGTCAAATTGCGCGCAGGCGAGACGAGGGATGCGATGAGCGTCGATAGACTCGGGCCCACCCCGAATCCGCTTGGATTCCACACCATATCGCCTGCGAGGGTGTAGAGAGATGTGTTGCTGTAGACCCGCCCTAGAGAAAATGTCGCGTTCACGAACCGGCTTGTGAAGGAGGTGGTTTTAGTGACGTATTCGACAGCGAACCTGTCCAGCTGGGATGCCGCCAGTGGACCATGAAACGCGCCGCTGGAGTTGGCGCCCTCCAGTACCGCGTAGACGGCCTTGTTGACGGAGATGATTGTGGAGTAAAGGGGCGAGTAGACGTCTGCAGTCTCTGTCAGACCTCTGATGCTCTTGTCGGATTTCACAGAATCCAGGATGTTTCTGACCAATGCCTGGGTCGCCGGCGAGGAGACGTTTTGTCCTGTGATCACGACCAAAAGGGTGCTGTTCGGGACTGTCCCCCCGAACTGGCTCGAGATTATGTCGTCGGCCTTCACGGATTCGAGCTGGCTCCCCCCCACAGAGCCTAGCTGTAGAGAAGTCGACTTCCCAACGTTCACGATGATGGGCAGGAGCGCCACCAGGGCGATGACCCAGGCGACGATGACGTACTTCCTCCGCCTGTAGACAAAGCTCCCCAGCTTCCTGAAGGGGGTCGAGCTGGCCGCGCCAGCTGGCGTTTTCAATACTCGGACCGTTTGTCTAACCTATAAGAATAGTGCGGAAAAGAAACCGGAACTCGGGATGGTTCAGCGCTTCTTTACGTAGATGAAGTCGCCTTCGACCTTGACATCGTAGAGCGGCTCATCTGCGAGCGGCTCGTCGAAGACCCCCTTTCCAGTCCTCAGGTCCCAGACCGTGCCGTGCCCTGCGCAGGTGACAGTGGTGTCTTCGAGGGTCCCCTCGGACAGGTCCCAGTGCTCGTGGGTGCAGAGAGCACCCATTGCGTAGAACTTGCCGTCAACGTTGGCTATGAGGACCTCCTCGCCTCCGACTTCGACGTTCACCATCGTGCCTGGCTGAATCTTGGAGGCCTCGACGGTCTTCGCAAATTCGCTCATGCTCAGATTGGGAGCCGAGTTCGGATTAAACCCTTCGTCTAGGCACCCGGCTGCATCGATTCCTCTACTTCCTTCAGATCTTTGAGGGAGTCGACGAACCACCATTCGCCATAGTGCGGATAGGAGAGGAGCTCACCGTGGCTGACGAGCCTCGGGAACGTATCCCTTTCGATGTCGCCCTTGTCTGGAAGGTACTTCATCGCCTTCCTCGGGCTCAGGACGTAGACGCCGCCGTTAATCCAGATGTCGGGGAACGCTGGCTTCTCCTCGAAGCCCCTGACCATTCTCAGCTTGTCAATCTTCACGACGCCGAAGGGGGACCGATAGGGAACAATCAGCATCGAGGCCGTGATATCGCCTGCCTGCTTGTGAGCTTTGACCATTCGCGCCAGTGGCAGGTCCGTCATGATGTCGCCGTTGGCCACGATGAACAGGTCCTCGGACTCGTGCCCAGAAAGAGCGCGCTTTATCGCCCCGCCAGTCCCGAGAGGTTCCTCCTCCGGCGAGTACTCCACGGCGGTCCCGTTGTAGCTGGAGCCGAAGTGGTCCTTCAGCTTCTGCCACTTGTAGCCACAAGCGAAGGTCACGGAGTCGACGCCCCCCTGCTTCACCAGCCACTCGATCTGGTACTCAGATATCGGCTTCCCTTTGACCTCGATCAGGGCCTTTGGCTTGTCCTCCGTAAGAGGACGGAGCCGGAGCGCCTGACCGCCGCTCAGGATGACAGCCTTCATTCGATCGCGCTTCGCCGACCCACCCTTGCTCGAGGTCCTAGATAACGTTGAGAGTCAGAGGCGCGTTATGAGACGCCGGGTCTGGGTGCGGAGTAAACAGCAGGATTCCGGAGAAGACAAAAAGGAGAAAGCTATCTGTCTTGGACACAACATCGGGCGCGTAAAGACCTGTTGATAGGTCTCAGCCAATTCCGGTATAGTTGAACTTCAGAATCGTGCATCACGAGCTCGAAATCATCAAGAACGACCTGCACTGCAACGCAGTACAAGTGTATTAACCGGTGGATGGCAATGCGAGCCATCTGAAAGGCGTCGAAGGCAACGAGAGTGAATCACCCTTCTAGCATCAGACGGTTCTTCTACCTGCCGCGGAACGCGTGGGTTCTCACCTCGACGTCCGCGGTTTGGTCAATCGGGGCCGCGACAGTCAACCCGTACCAGAGCTTGTACTTCTCGGCCCTCGGAGCCCAGCCTCTTGCGGTAGGACTTCTGATGGCATACGGCACAGGTATCACAATTCTCTCGCTGTTGGTGGGAGGCTATGTTGCAGATACATGGGGAAGGAGAAGAGTCATCGTCGTCTTCAGTTGGGTCTCAGTAGCGAGCGCCTTGATGTATGCTTTTGTCAATTCCTACTATCTCCTCCTCGTGCCTCTGACCCTAGCTTCTGTGGCCAACATCTACGTTCCTGCGTTCAATTCTCTAATGATGGATGAAATCGAGCCTCGTGACAGAATTCGTGGGTTCTCGGTATTCAGTGCGGTGAACACGGCTCCCTCCATCTTCGCGCCGACCATTGGAGGTCTGCTGATGGGCCACCTGGGAATACTCGACGGCCTTAAGATTGCCTTCTTGGCAAGCGCGCTATTCGGCATCATCGGGGTCTCCTTTAGGATGAAGTGGCTGCAAGAGACCTATGTGGTTGCGCTAGAGGAGAAGCGCTCGCTGTTGGCATATTCCCGTGAGTCCCTCACGTCGGGAATTAGAGCGGCGAGAAGGTCGAATCCGATGGTGAAGAAGTTGCTGCTCTATGTGACTCTGGCCGGAATAGGCACGGGACTTACCTCTCCTTTCGTTTCAATCTATGCCGTCAGCTACTTGCGAGTAAGCCCAGTCAACTACAGCATCGTAGTGGATCTCACGGGATTGACTACCGTGGTACTGATGCTCGCCGTGGTGCTCCTAATTCAACGGCTGGGAGCAAGGAGAAGCGTGCTCGTCGCGTCGGCGGCCGCACCGGTCAGCAACGTAATCTTCTCGCAAGCGAAGACAACGGGCGGATTGATAGAGTGGGGGGTCACTGGATCTATCGCGACGGCGCTCCAGACGCCTTCGCTGGCCTCTATGCAGGCAGAGACCATTCCACCCACAGACAGAGGAAGAATCCTTTCCATCTTCAGTCTGCTTCCTGCGCTGGTCTCCCTACCGTCTCAGGTGGCAGCGGGCTACCTATACTCGGGACTCTCGCCAACCGCTCCGTTCTTGGTTTCAGTAGTTCCGTTCGCTGTGGCTGCGATGATTCTTTACTCGGCGCGTGCAGTCAGCGCTGAGTCTGGGAACGGCGTGTCGGCTGAGACAGGGAACATCGCCCGATAGCGCACAGGCCCAACACACAGCGGAATCGACGATGGGCGGCAAGGTTTAGCTTTCGGAAGAGACGACTACCATCACGCAAGGAAGCAGATACGCTTCGAACTGCTTGATGAAGGCTGGCCCCCTGCCGAGCGAGCCAGTAGACGACCCCAAGGTTTTTTGAGGGACTCTCTTCTTCGACAAGAAAATGTCACAAATCGAGATACTTGGTCTGGTAGCAGGAATGTTTGTGGCACTCGGACTGGTTCCCCAGATTCTGCGCGTCTGGAAACTCAGGAGTGCCCAAGAGATAAGCCTGTCATTCACCCTCCTGTTTCTAATCGGAACGGCGCTCTGGCTAGCCTACGGCCTATCCCTAGGATTGACATCCGTGATCGCATGGAACGGCGCAAACAGCGTCCTTCTGATTCTGCTGTTGACCCTGAAACTGAGGTATGGAATGGATCGTAGCACTCCGAAGAGTTGAATATCAATCCTTCCCGAAACCCGCCAAAGGCAAACTCATGCGACTGGTAACGAGCAAGACAAGACCAAGCTAAAACCAAGCCGCGTCAGCAGTCTGTACTGATTTCGACGCCAGGGCGGACCCATTGGTGTTCAGACCTGAAGGTCTGGGCTCGATGTGATCTGCGCGTATGGTCTGACCGACCGCTCTGGGTCCATACCTCGTGTGTCCTCAACCACCCAGAAGAGTTACCTTCCAGCTGGGAAGCAGTACTCAACTCGGCAAGTGGCCTCAGCATCGCCGTCTCGCTCGATGTCTACCTGTGCTTTGATTCAAAATAATTTATACGCACATGGTTTGGCGCCTAATCTTCAACCATGGTCCAGTACAAGTGGATAGCTCTTTCAAACACTACTATTGGAACGTTGATGGCATCCATCGACGGTACGATTGTCATGATATCATTGCCGGCCATCTTCCGCGGCATCTATGGCACTTCTGTTCTGCCGCCCTTTCAGTACCTTCTCTGGGTCCTCTTTGGATACAGCGTAGTCACTTCGACTCTCCTTGTGACCTTTGGACGCATCTCGGACATGGTCGGGAGGGTCAGATTGTTCAACCTGGGCTTCGCAATCTTTACGGTGGGATCATTACTGTGCACCATAACGCCTAGCCCGGGTGACCTAGGAGCCAGCGAGCTCATCGTCTTCAGAATAATCCAAGGCGTGGGCGGCGCCTTCCTCTTCGCAAACAGCGCGGCGATACTGACAGACGCGTTTCCGACGGACGAAAGAGGAATGGCGCTCGGGATTAACATGGTCGCTGCTCTCGCAGGCTCTCTCGTCGGATTAGTGCTCGGAGGAATCCTCGTAATATTCAACTGGCGCTTGATATTTCTCGTGAGCGTACCCGTCGGAGCTCTGGGCACAGTCTGGTCATACGCGAGACTCAAGGAGACTGGCACGATAAGAAAGAACCAGAAGCTGGACTTCTGGGGCAACGCGGCTTTCGGGGGTGGCTTGACTCTCGTCTTGGTTGGCGTGACCTACGGCCTGATTCCATGGGGAACTTCGCCGATGGGTTGGGGTGATCCATGGGTGATAGCCTCGCTGTTAGCGGGCATTGCGCTTCTTGCATCCTTTCCGTTCATAGAAAGCAGGGTGGCGGATCCCATGTTCCGCCTCGACCTGTTCAGGATTCGCATGTTCAGCGCCGCGAATATTGCAGGGCTGCTCTCTTCAATAGGACGAGGAGGTGTCATGATAATGCTCATCATCCTGCTTCAGGGGATATGGCTTCCTCTCCACGGATACAGCTACACGTCCACTCCCTTCTGGGCTGGCGTCTTCATGCTTCCGATGACGCTCGGATTCGTCGTAATGGGTCCGCTGAGCGGCTACCTGTCGGACAAGCACGGAGCCAGGGTCTTCGCTACTCTTGGGATGCTCATCACCGCCGCCACATTCATCGCTCTTTCATTCCTGTCCTACGACTTCGACTATCTGCCGTTTGCGGTGATCCTATTTGTCATGGGGCTTGGAGGAGGGATGTTTGGCTCTCCAAACATAGCTTCAATCATGAACTCTGTTCCTCCGGAACATAGAGGCGCAGCATCCGGGATGCGCGCAACACTTCAGAACACCGGGCAGACGGTAAGCCTGGCCATCTTCTTCACAGTAATAATCACGAGCCTTTCGAACAGCCTGCCTAATGCACTCTCCAAGGCGCTGACGACGCCCCCGGCCCAAGTCCCGCAGCAAGCGCTGGCTTCGCTCATCTCGATCCCGCCCACAAGCGCTCTCTTCGCTGCCTTCCTCGGCTCCAACCCGATGGGAACGATCCTGCAGACTCTGCAGAATGTGTACCCCTCTGTCTACAGTTTGATCCCGTCGTCAACGCTGACCTATCTCACAGGCCCGACCTTCTTTCCGAACGCTATAGCTCCTGCCTTTATGTCGGCCCTGCAGCTCTCCTTCTACATAGGGGCGGTTCTCTCGGTCGCGGCAGCGGTGGCCTCGCTGCTCCGCGGCAAGAAGTACATTCACGAGGTAGAGCAGGCCGATGAGATGGTCAAGAAGGTGGAAGAGATTCCGGTGCCCCTCATTCGTCAGACCGAGCGAGAAAACTGAGCCTCCAGACCGCATCTCGACCCGCTACAGTCCAATCTTGAAGCAGGCCCTCCACATGGAGTTGTGCCGACGGGCAACGGCAACCGCGACGCAGCACCCCCCATTGCAAAGCCCGAAGGGGAGGGCGGCGAGGAGAAACACTGCCCGATGATGTTCGCTCTGCCCTAGACTCGATCACTCAGAGCGGAACAGGGGACGAAATCACTCTGCAATGGAATGGAATCCCGAATCACCTCTCTACTCTTAAAAAGGGGGGAGCGTCGAGCGGGGTCCTCTTGTCAGGGCAGCTTGCTCAGCAGACTCCGGCCCCCAACCTCCTTCCGAGGCAGCCGGAGGTGAACATCGGGACGAGTGGCCATGTGGACCACGGCAAGACGACCGTCACCCAAGCGATCACCGGTGTCTGGGCCAGTGCCCACAGCGAGGAGCTCAAGAGGGGGATCACAATCAAGGTCGGGTATGCGGACGCGGCGTTCTACAGATGCCCCCAGACTCCTGCGCCTGCGGCCTTCTCCACTAGCCCGAAGTGCCCGGTCTGCGGCAAGGAGACGCGCCTCCTGAGGGCTGTTAGCTTCGTCGACTGTCCGGGACACGAGAGCCTCATGACCAACATGCTCGCCGGCGCCTTCCTGATGGACGGGGCCCTCTTGGTCATAGCTGCGAACGAGCCGGTCCCCAAGCCCCAGACGAGGGAGCACCTACAGGCGTTGCAGATGCTGGGCATGAAGAAGATCGTGATAGCGCAGAACAAGATAGACCTGGTCAGCGACCAAGAGGCGAAGAAGAACCATGAAGGCATCGAGAAGTTCGTGGAGAAGACAGTCGCCGCGGACGCCCCGATAGTCCCCATCTCGGCGCAGCAGAGGACGAATATCGACGCACTGATTGAGGCAATCGAGGAGGTCATCCACACCCCTGCACGGGATGCGAAGGCCGACCCGCTGATGTACGTCGTCCGCAGCTTTGACGTCAACAGGCCAGGAGCCGAGATAGGAGGCCTCTCCGGCGGAGTTCTTGGAGGCAGCCTCACCAGGGGAGAGTTGAAGGTGGGGGAAGAAATCGAACTCAGGCCGGGAATGGTAGAGGAAAGGAGCGGCAAGTTTGTTCCTGTCGTGACCAAGGTCTCGGGGCTGCAGACGAGTGCAGGGCAGACCGACAGAGTCGGGCCTGGGGGTCTGGTCGCGGTCGGAACTTACCTTGACCCCACCTACATCAAGGGAGACCAGATGGTCGGCAGTGTAATCGGGAAACCCGGGACCCTTCCTCCGAACCTGGGGCACATAACGCTCGACTTGGACCTGCTCGAGACTGCTGTCGGATTGGCTGAGCTGGTCAGCGTGGAGAAGGTGAGGCCTGGAGAGAGCCTGAGGCTCAACCTGGGCACCGCGTCGACGCAGGCCGTCGTCACCTCCGCGAGGGGAGACATCATTGAGGTCGATCTCAAGAAACCAGTGGCCGTAGAGACCGGCATGCGGGCGGCGCTAAGCCGGAGGATAGCCGAGAGATGGCGCCTCATAGGCTCGGGCGTCCTCAAGTAGGCCTTGACCAAGGTCATCTTCGACAGCAGTTTCCTCATGGCGGTGGTCGAGCGTCCGACGACCTGGTTCGAAGACATCACAGAGAAGGTTGGAAGGTTCGAACCAGTGGCCCTCGAATGCGTTCTGGCAGAGCTTAGGCGCCTGGCCTTGGGCGATGGAAGGAAAGGCCGAACGGCCCGGGTCGCGCTAGAGCTCGCAGAAGAGTTTTCACGCGTGCCCTGTGGTGGAGCAAGAACTGACGAGGAGATAATGTCGGCAGCCCTCACGATGAACGCGACTGTGGCTACGGCTGACCGAGACTTGGCGCTGTCCCTCGGGACCCGCAGAGTGCGGGTCGTCGGGCTGCGCTCGGGCAGGGTGACCCTCCTTTAGGCGGCCGCAAGAGGAGTTAAGGCTCCGGCCCTTCTCAGCCAAGGAGATGGCGAAGCCTCTTCCAGCGTTCGACGCCGAGAGGGAAGAAAGAAGGATCACGGCTTTCATCAGGCGGGTAGTCGCGAGGTCAGGTGCGAGCGGTGTGGTCGTCGGCCTCAGCGGAGGAGTGGACAGCGCCGTGGTCTTCGCGCTTTGCGTCAGGGCCCTCGGCAGAGATCGCGTCCTTGCGGCGTTGCTCCCTTCGAAGCATACCCCACCTGGCGACATGGGGGACGCTCTGCGACTGGCCGACGAGTTGGGGGTCAGGAGAGTCAGCGTGGCCATTTCCCCACTCGTCGATGCTTTAGTCTCCGCAGCCGGTTTCAGTGCCGCGAAGCTCGCGCGTGCGAACGTGCAGGCAAGGGTTAGGATGACGATCCTGTACTACCTGGCGAACTCGCGGGGCCTACTGGTCGTCGGAACCGGGGACAGGTCGGAGGAACTTCTTGGATTCTTCACCAAGTTCGGGGACGGCGGAGCTGACTTCCTGCCGATCGCCCACCTCTACAAGACTCAGGTCCGACTGATGGGCAAGCATCTTGGCATCCCTCCCGGCATCGTCAGCAAGCCGGCCTCCCCGCAACTCTGGCCGGGACACACCGCCGAAGAAGAGCTGCCTGCCAGCTACGAGAAGCTTGACGTCGTCATGCAGCGCCTTTTCGATTCAGGAGGCTCGGTGCCCCGCGCTGCCTCCGAGGGGGGCGTTAGCCCCACGGTCGCTCATCGGGTCTTGGAGATGCACAGGAAATCGGTCCACAAGAGGGCCCTCCCACCCTCGCTTCGCCCGTCGAGTGGATAGGCCCTCGTAATGGGCTCTGTCCCGTCTTTAGTTGGTTTGGAGGCTTGTCCCAGCTTAGTTGGTAAGGGGCTTCGGGGCAGTCGGGACGAGAATCGGTCTCCATAACGTGTATTAGTACGGTAGCGATGTTTATATCGCAATGCAACCTGACAGATTGGTGAGAGCAACGCCGCGTACGGGATTGACGACTTTGGTAGCGAAGGTTGACTCGTTGTGCTTTGTACGACGGATAGGCTTATACCCAGACGGCTCAGGGCGAGGTTCAGATTAGCTTGGAACTGATTGCGATTCGAGATGCGCCGAAGGAGTTCAAGGTCGAACTCTTGAAGGCTCTTGGCTACGGCGTGGACAAGGAGGCGGTTCATGTCACACAGGAAGGCAAACCCGTGATTGACAAGTACATCAACAAACCAGTCCGCGTAGATAACGTTGCTATCTTGCCTGGAAGCACGATTGTGATTGACGACAACCCCGTAAGCATTGCCTCGTACTTCGAGGAATACGGGGAATCCAGCTAAGATTGTCAGACCCCGTCAAATCTGCCGCTGAGGGGGTGGCCAAAGGAACGGTTGAAGCGTTTCTCAACTGGACAAAAGAACAGGTAGCGCAGTTAGCGAGGAAGTTCCAAGACAGAGAGGTGGGGTTCGTCGAGGACAAACCGACTGCAGAGACAATAAAGAAACAGAAGGAGACCTCCGATTACAAAGTCATCATCGAGTTCCTCCCAAGAGGATATCTAAGAGTCCTCGTCAGTTTAGGGTTATCTCTCAGACAAATGGAGAACAACCCAGCGAGCGTTGTAAAACTCAAGGACAACATTCACTCACAGTTCGGTAATTCAGGTCTCCGTGGAGCCGAGCTTGTCCAGATTGGAATAGTGTCTCAGCTCCTTACCCACCTGACGAAGATTTACAGCAACCCGAAGGACGTACAGAAGAAGTTAGTCGCCTTCCTCGAACACGTTGACCAACTGGCGATATGGGTGACTAAGGAGGACATGAGACAAACCAAACGAATCAGCGAGCTTGTGAAGGTGCGTGTCGATACGAACCCCTCTCAGATGGTACTCCTATTTGGCAGGGCTAAGGCTACGGCGGCGGTTCTTAAGATTCTCCACGATATCAAGCTCGACTCGCGGGGTTACCTAATCGAGATACAGGAGTCTGGATATCAATTGACCGCCTTTATCTTCTCTCCTGAGGTGAAGGGGAAGTTAGCAAGTCGGTGGGATACGGTCACTAAGGCGACATAGGTCTGTAGTGGTTCGTTCGCAACGGTTCTGCCCCGTCCTTAGTTGGTCGCCCCCTCTGTCTCAGGTTGGTTGGTGATACTTGCCTTGAGTAGGGCTAACCACTTGTTCTGTCCCTGAACCCCGATTCCCGCAGAGTCGGCGGGAGTCTGTCCCTCTAAGGCCGTGTGTGGCCTCACGAAGTTATAGTGAATCCTCTGTCCTTCAGCGATTGGGGTCTTCATGGTCTTCCAACCGCGTTGAACCTTCACTCTCTCACGCAGAGTTCCGTTGAGCCGTTCAATCCGGTTGTTATTGGCGTGAGGCTTCCTAACCCCCGCCTTCGCTATCAGTTCTGGTTTCTTCTCGCCTTGCCAGTAGGCCATAGCCTCGGGGTAGGCTCTCATTGCGTCCGCATAGACCTTTTCGGGCTGGCTGTCGTGCGCCACCGTCCGCGCCTCATTGAACGCCGCGACCGCCCCATTCACATTGCGATGAACGGACAGCCTCGACGCAAGAAGGAACCGTGTCTTCCTGTCCATGACGTTCCACAGGAAGGCCATTCCTGTCTGAATCCCCGTCTTGCTCCTGAACGCCTCGCCACCCTTCATCTTCACAAACAGTTCATCGGCGTGCCAAGTGTCCGAGAGTTCGGGAGTCAGGGTCTTCGCATATTCAGAAATCCTCGGAACGAAGGTCTGAATCCAGCGATAGATTGAGGACTTGCCGAGGTTCATCCCGAAGTGGTCGTTCACAGTTCGGCTAATCTTCCTCAACGAAAGCCCCCCGAAGTAGAGGTCGAGAGTAAGCGTGACCATCTCAGGCGTGTATCTCGCCTTCTTGAGAAGTGAGGGCGTGAACTTCTTTCCGCAGTCCTTACACCAGTAGGCTTGCTTCGTCCCGTTCATGCCATACTTGATTACTCGGATTGAACCACACACTCCGCATTGAAGTGCATCCTCTGCGAAGACCTTCGGCTTTGGTTCGTTCCTTAACTCAGTCCTCGCGGCAATCCAGAAGCGAACCCCAAAGATGTGCTTGCACGCCTCGATAGCGTCACATCGGTTCACAAAGTCAGGGCAGTCGCAAGTCCACGCTTGCCCGAAGGCTCTCACGATGTAAAAAACGCCAGCGCTCGTCTGAGAGGGGACGGCGAAAGAGCCGTCCTCGTTCTCCGTTATCGGTGAGCGCTTGGAAATCTCCAAGCCTCTCGTCATCCGAGCGTCCGAGTCGTTTGGTTGGGTCATATCGACCGTCATAACGGTAGATTGGACGGGATATAAGTCTATCGCCGTTAGGCTGGCACTCAGGCTGGCATAAGAACGGTAGATATAAATACCGTCACTTTGCACTCTCCACTATGAGTCTACAAAGCACGGTAGGGACGGCAAAGGTGGGAACAAAGTCCCTACGTTCCACTGTTCCCGAAGGCGTAGTTGCCTACTTGGACATTCAGGAAGGGGACAAGTTAGAATGGCGCATGGAAATCGAAGATGGCGAGAAGGTTGTCAAGGTGCGGAAAGCCATAACCGAAGTTGACAAAATCGCTGACCTATACACCAAGAAGAAGGGTAAACCATGAGCACGAAGGAACCCGACCTAATCAGCGAAGTGGAGTGGTTCGTCGACAGCGTGAAGAAGAGATACTTGGTGGTGAGTGAGAAGGCGCAGACAATAACATGGCGTGATTTCTCAGCAGAAGAAGGTTCAGAGAAGGGAACGCTCTGGGGACGTGCGCAGAGAAATCTGGGAGAGTGTTTCGGCCATGCGTGGGAAGAATGGGAAGAGTTTAAGGACAATCCGACTTATCGAATGCAAGTTGCTAAGACGCTAAACCACTACATCAAACAACTTTACGCGTATACCTGTATTGACGAAGGAGATGGCCTTCTCGGAAAAGTCGAGGAAGCCGAAACTAAGATTAGCGAACTGACCCGACATAACGAACTTCTGTCAAGCGAGCTGAAACAATTACAAGAGGAGAAGAGGAACTTCTGGAAGGAGAAGAAAAAGCTCCAGAAAGACATGAAATGACCAACCTCCTGAAGTGCTCAAGATGTGGGAATGTAATAATCGCTGAGACATTTGACTCTCATGTTTGTGACACGTTGACGCTGGAACGTCAATCCCATGACGCGCTTTGGAACATTAAGAACAAGAACATGGACGGCGATGAGACCCTATTCGTTAAGACAGTTGAAGGCATCCTGTTTACTTTCAGTCAGAAAGTCAGGTTGGCAATACCAACTAATCTGGGACAGCCCTTCAAACCAACTAAAGACGGGACAGAACCTCGTAATGAGAACCAAAGATTAATATCGGCTATCAAAAGCGAAGGGGCGCTCCTGAGCATTCATGTTTGAGTTAGTCAATCTTGAGGACGTCGTCCGCGTTCCCCCCGACAAGTTCGGGTCGCCTCTAGAGAAGGTTGCCCTAGAACTCCTGAAGTTGAAGTACGAGAGTACCATCAACCCTGAGCACGGCTACCTGATCCTAGTCACTCACGTGGAGGTCGACAAGGTAGGCAAGATCATTCCGGGAGACGGCGCCACGTACCACAGGGTCACTTTCGAGGTCCTCTCGTTCTTCCCGCTCAAGCAAGAGCTTGTCGAAGGCGAGATAGTCGAGGTGACAGATTTCGGGGCGTTCGTGAGGATCGGGCCCGCAGACGCGTTACTGCACCTCAGCCAGATAACGGACGACTACCTGACCAGCGACGTGAAGTCCGGGATCATCACGGCCTCCCAGAGCAAAAGGTCGCTCAAGGTCGGGAGCAAGGTAAGGGTCAGGATAACGGCAGTGAGCCTCGGGCACGGGATATCGATGGGCAAGATAGGAGTGACCTGCAGGCAGCCCTTCCTAGGGGCGCTCGAATGGATAGATGAGGAAGTCGGTAAGGCCCAGAAGCAGCGAAAGGTGGAAGAAAGGGCAGAGAAGTAGGAAGGATAGGTTTGAAGGAACTAGCGTGCAGGAAGTGTAAGACCCTGACGACCGAAAAGGCGTGCCCCAACGATGGCTCCACTGAGCTCAGCAACGAGTGGTCCGGCCTCATAATCGTAATCAACGCGGAAAGGTCCCAGGTAGCAAAGACCCTGGGCATCGAGAAGCCAGGGAGATACGCCCTGAAGGTAAGCTAGGCGGTTGCCAAAGGTCTACCGCCTTCCGGAAGGCCTCAGAACCAAGCTGGCGAGGCCCATTGGTAGGCTCTTCTCGGCTGAGGAAGTGAAGGGTCAATCCTTTGCGGAGGTGGTCAGGGAAGCGCCTATGGTCATCACCGTGGGGGACAGGGTGACCGAGACACTTGGAGCCCAAGGCCGAGTGCCCGATGTTCAAGTGATCGACTCCCTAGAGAACAGGAAGGAAAGGATCCCTCCTGACGTGGCGTTCGCGAGGAAGATAGAAGTCAGTAACCCGCCGGGGACCATCACCGACGGCGCGATAGAAGGAATCAGGGAGGCCCTCCGTGGGCGTAAGCCCGTCCGCGTGGCAGTCGAGGGCGAGGAAGACCTCCTTGCGATACCGGTCATCGCCCTCGCTCCCGTGTCCGCGGTCATCTTCTACGGGCAGCCGGGAGAGGGGATAGTGGTGGTGAGGGCTGACCCTGAATCGAAATCGAGAAACAGGGCCATTCTCGCTGAGATCGGGATCTTCGAGATACGCTGAGAGGCTGACTGATTTATATCCCCCACGGAGCGAGGTTGCCCAGATTGCAGGTAGTGAAGAGGTCCGACTCGAAGGTCCTCGAAAGGTCTTACGTCGAGTTGCGACTCGACGGCAGGGCGGGGAAGCTCACCAGAAAAGAGGCCATAGCCGCGGTGGCTCAGGAATTAGGAGTGGCCCCTGAGAAGATTGGGATAGTAAGGCTGGACGGCCAGGCGGGCACCACTGATGTAATTGGCAGATTCTACGTCTACGGCTCGGCGGACGCGAAGAAGAGGGTTCACCCCAGGTACCTCGAGGAGAGGATTCTGACCAAGGCAGAGAGAGAGAAGCTGAAGCAGGAAAGGAAGAAGGCGGCGACCGCCGCGCCGACAGCGGAGGCTAAGAAGTAGACTTGTCGAAGCAACAGCCGGCGGCCCCGGCCCCGGCGCCAGCTCCGGCTCCGGCTCCGGCAGAGGGAGCCCCGGTGGAGGAAAAGAAGCCTGAAAAGAAGGAGAAGCCGAAGGCCCCAAAGCGCAGGATACAGGTCCACAAGTTGTACAAGGTCGAAGAGGGGTCCCTGACACGACTGCGGAAGGAGTGCCCCAGGTGCGGGAAGGGCTACTTCATGGCGCAGCATAAGGGGCGTCTAACGTGCGGCAACTGCGGCTATACGACCTTCACAAGCAAGAGCTAGCAGAACTCCCCCATCAACTCCCTCAGCATGCGAGCCATGCCCGGAGTGATGAAAGGCTGAAAGGGGCGATAGTACTTCGAGCTTCTCGCCTTGGCCACCGTCTCTCTGCTGCCGGCAGAGATGTAAGACTCAAGGAAGGCCCTCGCCACGCTGCGCATCGCCTCTTCCCGCATTGAGAGCTTCGCGGTATAGTAGAGGAATTCGGCCAGGTCCCACGCCATGTCGCCTCCCGGCACCGACTGTTCGAGGTCGGTGAGGTAGAGGCCGCGGGGCGATACGACGACGTTGCTGGCTTTCGCGTCCCCTAGGGCTAGGCCCGCGCCGTGCACCTTGGCCATAAGATCTGCGTATGCCGAGACCTGTCCCATGCCTTCTGACCTGCCCTTCAGGAGCCCGTCTACGACCGACGAGAGTACAGGACCGCTGACGAACTCCTTGACCATTATTCTCTCTCCCGGAGCCACCGCAAGGATTGCAGGCACCAGGACCCCGTTCTTTCTGAGGCTCCTCGTCATCGCGTATTCTCTGTCGAGCCTAGCCATCGGAGTCATGCTGAACTTGTTGGCTGCAGCGGCCCAGATGCCCAGCAGAGCCCATTTGAGCGAGCGGACGTCAGAATAGCTCTTGACCACTACCGAGCTCTCGTGGGCCCCGTCGGTGAAGGTCAGGACGCGCGTCGTCGAATAAGGGTCCCCGATGTCGCGTTCTCTCGTCGAATGGGTGGTGAATCCCAGGAGGCCAGCCAGCTCCTTCTCGAGGAGAGATGCGTCGGGAATCATCACGCCCTCCTCCAGTCTCAGCAGAGACCTGGGCTTCTCCAGTTCCGGGAAAGGCCTAGGAGCTTCCCGCATCCGCTTCAGCTTCGACTGCGCTTCCCTCCTGTACACCGAAAGGCCCACCCGCCCGGCGTAACCGTGGACGGCGTACTGTGTCAGGCCCCGGGTCGTGAGAGAGAAGATCGACTGGACCTTGGTGAACGTGTCTCCTCTCATCTTCTCGGGGACCATCATCACGCCTGTAGGGGACGCGGACAGGAGGCCTCGGGAGGCGAGGGACTCGGCTGCAGTGGCGAAGCCTTCCATCGAGATTCCTCGGTTCTCAGCACCGAGGGGGCAGGTGTAGGTCTGGACGTAGCTGTAGAGCGCAGGTGGGTACATCGCGGCCCTCTTTGCGAGCTTCTCGAAGAGGAAGTAGTCATAGGGGACGACGAGATGCCTGCAGAAGTCGCCGTAGTCTTCGGACAGCTCGAGAAGGGCCTCAATCAAGACCCTCTTCTTGTAGTCGACCTCGACGCTCATGAAGAGCGTCGGGTTCGCAATCGCCTCGTAGACGTTGAGGAACCGCCCGACCACGAACTCGCCGAGGTAGGAGGACTGCGCGTCCTGTGCAAGAAGCTGCTCGTCGACTATCAACGCCGAGGCGGCCACCGGCTCCTCGACGTACCTGTACCTAATCCCCTCGCGGAACCGCTTCGAGACTATAATCAGGTCGTAGTCGGAGTCCGGACGGGCGTAGCCAGCGACCTTAGAGCCGTACGCGGCCAACCCTGCTATCGAAGACGGCCCCACCATCGAAGAAGCGATCCCTCCGAGGATGGAGCGCTCCTCTGCTGTGAGCCTCAAGCTTTCATCTTCTCTTCAATCTCCGAAGCCTTCCGCACGACCTCGGGGTCGAACTTGGCCCTGACGATGACGCCCATTTCAAGGTTAACACGGTTTGCTTCTGGGCCGACCCAGCGAATGGGGAGGTTCCGTGCAATCCAAGACTCGCTGACCTTCTTGTTCAGGGCGGGGTCCGACAGTTCCGGTTTGAACTTCCGAGTTATCAGGCCGACGAGGGCCTTGTCGGAGAAGAGAAGCTTGGCAGGCACGGTCCTTTCACTGTCCGCGAAGGAGGCCTCGTAGAGAGACGTGGCGACCTCGTCGCTGACGATATTGGACCTCGCCAGCTTTCTGACGAGCTCGACGTAATGGGTAAACTCGTGTGCGGCGACGGCGTCCAGCGTTCCCTTCGTCCCGAAGGCGACGAGGGCGGCCGTGAATTGGACGAGAATCGTCAAGCTCCCCGTCGCGGTCGTCGGGATGACCCTGGCGAAGAAGACCCCCATCTGCCCGTACTCGCCTCCTCCCTTGGAAACGGGCAAGATCGGCTCAATGTAGTACTGAGGATAGCGGAGGCCGCTCGCCTTCTGGACGCGCTCGACGGATTGCTGGACGATGCTCATCCGGAGCCTGACCTTCTTTGCAAGCGCTCGCGGGACCTTCTCCTGCGCTACTGCCTGGTCGAGGAGGATGAGGGGGTCCACGAAATCGCGGCCGTCACTTCGTGCTTAAGAATCTTAGTCGGTCAATCCACGAGTCTGAAGTGGATGGGGGGATTGCGGCGTGAAACTTCCATGAAGATCTCCGCGTGCATGACGCCAGGAATCTTCCCGATCACGTCGTAGGCTGCCCGGTGCAGCTCGTCGAGTGACTGACCCCTCAGGTTGGCGAGGACGTCGAAACGTCCCGTGACCTCGCGGATGAGTCTGACGCCGTCGACCTTCGCGATCTCCTCCAGGACTGCCTCCCTCTGCTTCGGGTCGATGTTCAGGCCCACGAGCGCTCCTGCCCTCATCCCGAGACTCTCCTCGTTGACCTGAATGGTGAACTTTTCTATGATGCCTCTCTTCTGAAGCCGCTTTATCCTGCTGTAGGCAACCGAGAGGTTGACGCCGAGCCGTTGGCTCAGCTCGGGCACTGAAACCGAGGCATCTGAGTAAAGAGCAGACAGAATCTTCATATCGACTTCGTCGAGCTTGGCCATCGTTGGACGCTTTCTCAACATGCATGAAGGGAATATTTCAACTTTCTGCTGATTTTTCTAGATGAATGCGAGTTTTTCTGGGTGAATACGAAAAGATGGGATACGATTCAGAGATTAGGCGCTCTTGGGGGCGTCCACGGCCATCTTTGCGTTGACCTGGTAGATCTCTTCGGTTATCGTGTTTCCTCTAACGAGCTTCCTCTTCTTGCCGCCTTCGACATCGGTCTTCAGGCCCACGCCCTGGGTCAGCAGGACGTACTTCTTGCCGCCTCCCTGGACGTCTCCCCGCATCGGGAAACCGGCCTTGTCGCTGCCACCTGTGATGACCATCTTGCCGCTGACACCTATAGGGGTCCCGTCTATGGTCTCGCCAATCTTCCTACCGACCAGAAGCTGCGCGTTTGTGTCCTTCAACTCATGGACCTCTGACTTTCCGGTCTTCGGGTCGGAGAGAACCAGCTTGAACTGCGCCATTCGGGGGCTCCGACAGTGGCGTGAATATAAACAATCAGAAGCCGAAGAGAGAGTCGAAAGGGGTCTTGACGCTGATAATGATAATGTGCTGTGGAATGGCCCCTAGTAGGCGTTCGATGGTTCCTACGAGTTTCAGATTAGTCTGCGTCGGTCGTCATATAGGGGGCTGATGATAGTCGATGAAGTGCTTTAGGTTGTGTTCTGAATTCTTGCCACGCTCTACGCCTAGAACGCGTACATCGGGTCGTCCTCGCCCTTTATCTTGATTATCTCCTCCAGCGCCTTCACCTCGTCCTCCGCGAGGGAACCAAGGAACTTGGTCCGCAGCATCCGTGCTTCGTGGCTCCTAGGCATGGTGTAGATCGTGTCTTCTTCCCTGACCTGCCTGCCCAGAGTGGGACCGTCGACCGATATCGCAATCTTGTCTCCAGGCTTCACTTCAGCAACGGCCTTGCCGTTATCTTGGATTTGTTCGACTGTCCCGAGCTCGCGGCCGTCGCTTGACATCAGCCTCACCTTGGGCTTCAGCAGGCCTGCAAGCACTTCGACCCCGAAGACTGCCGGGTCGTTCCTTCGGAAGAAGGCGCCAGGGAGGACCCTCAGCTTGCACGGGCGAGTCATGCTGGAGAGGGCGCTCTTCTGGTCCGACTCCCTCTTGGAGGCCGCCCAGTTCACGTAGTTGTCAATCACTTCGTAGATGACCTCCGAAACGAAGATCTGCGTGGACCCCACGAACTCTTCAGCCTCAGGTAGGACCTTCGAGTCGAAGCCCAGGACCGCAGCGAGGTAAGGGTCGTGCTCCCCGACAACCTCGGCGTCGACGATGTCGTTCTTCGTGATGTCCCCGATATCCGCCCGCCTCACGGGAATCCCCCTCTCCTCCAGCATCCTAAGGAGGGCCTCCAGCCCGCCCACACTCGCGGCCTTTACGATCACCCCCATGTTCTCTGTCTTCACGAGGATGTTCGTGAGCTCCTTCTCCATCTCGGCCTTGAGGGTGACGAATTGTGCGTCAGTCTCGAACGAGGCCACGGCGGTCCCCGCGACCACCCCCGCTAGGTCGGCGGAGACGAGCTTCACTCCCGCTGCGGCATAGACGGAATCGACCGGGGTGAACTTGTCGCGCGGGTCCCGCATCTCGTCGAGGGGCTTGGGCATGAACAGGGCCTTCACCTTTGACTTGAACGCACCCTCTCGCCTTACGAGACCGATGGAGTCGCCGACGCGCAGCCTTCCCTCGGTCAGTATGATGTTCGCCGTCTCTCCGATACCCGTTTCCTCCTGCAACTCGAGGATTATCCCCTTGCCTCCCCGGCCTTCGTCGGTCAAACTGAGCCTCCCTCTCAGGAAGTGCTGCGAGAGACCTATGAGAACAGCAAGGAGTTCCGGAATGCCGGTTTTCGCCCGGGCCGAGACTGGAACGATGGTCACCTGCTGGCGGAATTCCTTGACCCTGTAGTAGGCGTCCGACTGGAACCCGAGCCTGGACAGGCCGCCGACGACGTTGTAGAGCCTCTCCTCGAGCTCGTCGTTCCACTCGGGGGGTTGGTCGCTCAGGACCGACTGCAGCGGACCCTTGCTCCCCTTCCTCCATCCCTTGATCATGTCGATCTTGTTCAGCGCCACCAGGAACGGGACCTTCCGCTGTTTCAGAATGTCAATGCTCTCCAGGGTCTGGTTCTCCAGACCCTTCAGCACGTCGACGACCACTATCGCAATGTCCGCCGCAGAGCCTCCCCTGAGCCTGAGATTGGAGAAGACCGCGTGCCCGGGAGTGTCGATCATCAGCAGGCCAGGGATTCGAAGCTTGCCCCCCTCACGGTCAAGGAGCGGGCCGCAGATTTGCTCGAGAGTTTCGAGAGGGAAGAAGCTTGCCCCTATCTCTTGCGTAATCCCGCCGACTTCCCGGGCCTGGACTGCGGTCCCTCTAAGGGCATCGAGAAGTGAAGTCTTGCCGCTGTCGACATGCCCGAGGACCACTACGACCGGCTGGCGCAGTCGCGCTTTCCCTTCCGGCATTGTCACCCAGCTCCTCGCTTATTGCCCCTTCACCCGGCCGATTTGCCGAAGAACGCTGCGTGTTCCTTCTTGAAGCTCTCTGGGGAGTCAGAAGCATGAATCGTGTTGTCGGTCAGCCCTAGACCGAGGTCTCCCCTGATCGTTCCAGCCGCAGCCTCCCAGCTCTTGGTCGCTCCGACCATCCGCCTCACCGTGGCCACGGCGTCCCTTCCCGAGAGGACCGCGCCTACGACAGGGCCTGAAGTGATGAACGAGACGAGCTCTCCGAAGAAGGGCTTTTCTCTGTGAACAGAATAGAAGTCCTCAGCCTGGGCTCTGGACATCGTGAGCATGTGGAGTCTCCTTATCACGAAGCCCTTTGCCTCGAATCTCTTCAGAATCTCGCCGACCAGGCCCCGCTTGACAGCGTCTGGCTTGACCACAATCAGGGTCTCTTCCGGAGCGCTCATTGCTCCTTGCCCCCTCTGGCCCACTTCAGCTTTCTCGAATCGCGCCCGAGCTTCAGGTCGTTGACCCTGCACTTCATAGAACAGTATGATCTGGTGGAGCCGTCGTTCTTTGCAAAGAGAATTCCGGAACCGAGATGGACCTCCTTGCCGCAGAAAGCGCATCGCTTTGGAACATACATATCAAGCCAACACCCTGTCTCCTATTCAGGTCTGAAACCCTGCGGAACTATCCTATAAAAGCAATCGGCGGATTTTGGCCCCTTTCAATGGCCCCTGAACACCGGGAAAGACTCTACTTCAGCTTCCTCGCCTCGCGCTCAGTCTCTCGTAGGACCAGCACGTCGGCGAGCTTTATCGGACCCTTCACGTTCCTTGTCAGAATCCGGCCCTTCTCCTTGCCTTCGAGTATCTTGACTCTCACCTGAGTGATCTCTCCTGCGACTCCTGTCCTCCCAACGATCTGGACGACTTCCGCAGGAGTAAGTGTTTCGACTTCTCGCTTGCTCATGCGGCCTTCTTCAGCCTCGCCAGCTCCTGGGTGACCTGCTCCAGTATCTGAGCCCCCTCACCGGGGTCGAGCACAGCGGCAGAGGCAGTCGGCACCTCGATCCCGATCGCAGGCCCGATTTGGTCCTTCGAAGGAACGAAGACGTAAGGAATCTTTCTTTCCTCGCAGAGGATTGGAAGGTGGGCCACGACCTCGGGCGGGGTGACGTCCTCGGCAATGACGACAAGTTTCGCGATGCCTCTCTCTATGGCCTTCGTCGTCTCGTTTGTGCCTTTTCTGACCTTGCCGCTTCTTGAGGCCTGCCTGAGGACCTCGTATGCAGCCTCGGAGACCTCTTTAGGGGTCTCTATCTTTACGTAGTAGGGCTTTGGGGTCATCCACGTATATCTCCCAGATGCGCCTTCCGAAGCTCCGTTATAAATGGTTAGATGGCGCTTCGAGTCGGGTTGCCCCCGGACTGGTTGAAGGCTCCGGCAGGCCGTACGGCTCGGTTCCCCACTATCCGGGCAGGACTGGACGCCACGATAGTGCTACCGCTCGGTCAGGATGCAAGTCCGGACGGAGTCCACTCTGCAGAAACCGAAACGCGGGAACTGGACTATCTCCCCGGGCTTCAGCGATGCGAACGCCGCCTCGGCGAGCCCATTCGCTACACCGAGGCTGTCCTTGTTGAAGATACCCTCTTCGTTGAACAGGAGACCGGGTTCAAGGACTTTCACTTCAACGCCCTCAGAGGTGACCCATTGGAGCTTCTTCATCTCCCTGACGAGTTCCTCGCCGGCGTACCTGGCCTTTGGCTCTGCCCCCGCTGATGTTAGCTCAACGTTGTAGAGCTCCATGAGTCTGAACGTCGTTCCTTTATTCATGGTCATGAGATCAGACCTTGGCACGAGGAATCTCCCTGACGTCTCGATCTCTCTTTCGCCAAGGTCCATTTCTGGGTGGAACGGGATGGTCACCTTCCTCTTGGGCGCCCCCTCGACTCTCAGTTCGACCGGGTCCGGGACGAAGAAGACGCGCTTCGAGCCGGGGTCGAGGAGCTTCCTGTTGACCGAGAGAAGCATGCTCCAGTCGTATTCATGCTCCGACTTCGTGTACCCGACTAGGAGCGTGAATTCCCTTATCGCCTCAGGGATGACGCCCCTCCTCTCGAGTCCCTCAACGGTCGGCATCCTTGGATCGTCCCATCCTGAGACGAGCCCCTCTTCGACCAGGGGCCTGAGAAGCCTCTTATGGACTGGTGTTCCCTTGAAGTTGAACCTCGAGAACTGGATCACGTTGAGAGTCCGGAATCCAAGAGCCTCACGGATCTGCCTCTGAAGCTCAGTGCTGAACTCCGAACTCCGCAAGATGTGGGTGATGCCGCAGACCTCGTCCTCGACGGAGTTGGCGAGGTAATACGTCGGCCAGAGGGTGTACCGCTCTCCTGTGAGCGGATGGGCCTTCTGAATCACCCTGAAGAGGTTCGGATCGCGTAGAGAGTAGTTCAGGCTCTGCATGTCTCCCTTAAGCCTGATGAAGGACTCGCCTTCTTTGACCTTCTTCGCCAGCATCCTCTCCCATACGGCCAGGCTCTTTTCGATTGGAGCGTCTCTGTGCGAGCAGGTCTTGCCTTCGAACCTGAGCCGTTTGACCTTCTCCTGGTCGCAGGAGCAGGAGTACGCCTTGTCTTCCTGAATGAGCCTCCTTCCGTATCCGTAAATCAGGTCCATGTCGTCGGAGACGTTCTTCTCGTGGTCCAGCCTTATCCCGAGCCACTTGATACCTTGCCTGAAGCTTTCGTAGTATTTCCGGGCGACCTTCTTCGGGTTCGTGTCCTCGAACCGGAGCCAGAGCTCGCCGCCGTAGGTTTCTGTGTAGATGTGGTTTATCATGAAAGCCATGGCGTGTCCTATGGTCATGAAGCCCGACGGCTCGGGCGGAAGCCTGAAGGCGGTCTTGCCCTTTACCGCATTTGGAAGGGGGGGAAGGCCGACCCGACCCTCCTTCTCAGTCGGTTTCTCGGCGTCCGGGTACTTTTCCTTCAGGAGAGCCTCCTGCTCCGAAAGGCTCAGCTGATTGACGCGCCTTACCGCGGACTCGGCGGCCTTGGCGACCTCCCCGGCCGAATGCCTGAGTTCCGGGAACTCGGCCAAGACCCTGCCCACGACCGCCCCGACCTCTGCTTTGCCTCCGTGCCTGGCAGCATTGAGCAGGGCGCCGGCTTCAATCGAGGCGAGCTCTTCGTCTGAAATCCCCGGCTTCACCTCTACCATTCCCGCTCGACTGCGAATCTTGCGAAGAGCCCCAGGAGGGTTGCGGCGTCTGCGTCACCCTTCCAGGGCATGTCCTCCAGAACCTCCACCGCCTCCTTCATCAGCTCGACGGCCCTCTTCCTCGCGTACCCGACTGCGTCATGCTTCTCAACCAAGGAAAGCACGTACGACACGTCTGCGGGAGTCTTGTCAGCCCTGTCCTTGTTCATGATGGAGACGAGCTCAACCTTCTCCTCAGGCCTGACGCTCCCCAGAAGATGGAGGAGAATAAGGGTCCTCTTACCCTCCAGGAGGTCGTCGGACTTCTCCTTTCCGTACTTCCTCTGGTCGCCGACGAGGTTCAGGGTGTCGTCCTGTATCTGGAACGCAACCCCCAGCTTCAGGCCGAATTCTTTCAGCTTTTCGAGGACCTCCTCTGATGCGCCTGCGACAATCGCGCCCAATCTGCACGGACCAGCCACTGTGTACCAAGACGTCTTCTTGGTGCACATCTCATAATAGTCCGACTCCTTGAGGTCCCACCTCTTGTGTGCGACCCACTCCAGCTCCATGTGCTGCCCCTCGGTCGTCTCGTTGACCATCCTGGAGAACTCCTCGATTATCCTCACCGTCTTCCCCGGCCCCAGAGTCTCTCTGTTCAGAGATAGGGCGCCCCACATGCGAGCGTGGAGCGCGTCACCAGCGTTCAAGGCGAGAGGCTCGCCGTACTCGCGGTGGAGAGTGGGTCCGCCTCTGCGCAGCTCAGAACCGTCCTCGATATCGTCATGTATTAGGATCCAATGCTGGAAGAGTTCGATGCATGCCGCCGTTAGTAGTGCATCCTTACCGTCTCCCCCGGCGGCCCTGCAGGCAGTCACGCATAGGAAGGGCCTCATGCCCTTGGCAGGTCGGGAAGGGTAGTCCCGCATCATTTTGTAGAGGAGGTCCACCTCTGCGACCTGACTGGACTTCGGCAGCAGTTCCTCTAGAATCAGGCTGTCGACCATCGACTTCACGCGCTTCATTTCGACCTGAAGGTCCGCCAAGGCTCTTCACCAGGGTCGGTTTCACTCAGGACCTTACGACGGTCCCGTAGAACTCGAGACCTTTCAGGGCCTTTGAGAACTCGTTGCGCCTGTAGCCAGACACAAAGCAGACCCTTGGGCCGAGGGCCGCAATCTTGGCCGCGACCTCGAGCTTGAGCTTCATCCCCCCTGTCGCATCCTCGCCCTTGGAGACCTGCATCTTCCTGATCCTCGAGGGCGACAGTTCCGGGATGATCACCCGTGTCCCCTCTTCGTAGACCCCGTCAGCATCCAGGGCGAAGATGCATCTCTCGGGTTCAAGGATTTTGGCCAGCTCGAGGACCATCAAGTCCCCAGAGAGCACCTTGAAACCCGCAGGCGTGAGCGTCACGTCCCCGAAGGTGACGGGGGTAAGGCCAGACTTCAGGAGTCCGCGCAGCCAATGCGAGACCGGCGCCTTTCCCGCCTTCACAATGGCGTCGAAGGGCGAGAAGGGATAGGGAAAGAGCTTGTTTTCCGTCAGAGTCCTGCAGAGCAGGCTGTTCAAGTCGTACATCGCCCCCCTCGTCTTAGAGACGGCAGCGACACTCGCCGCGGCCTCGTCAGAAGAGATCCCTTGCTGCTTGGCAACGGTGTGACCGAAGGAACCTCCCCCGTGAACTACCAGCGCCTTCTCGTCAGACGAAGCGATCTCCTCTGCGAGAGCCGAGACGACGTCAGACCTGTAGGAGAACGGCTTCGACTTGTCGGTTATGACCGACCCTCCCAGCTTCACTATTACCGCTCTAGCCAACTTCTCACTCCATTGACAGGGATTTCAGCTCGGAATGTCTCAAAGCCCCGCCCTCTGAGCCCCGAGATGATGCTTTTCTCCTTTCCCCTTGGAGCGACCGCAACGACGCTCCCGCCGCCTCCTGCCCCCGTGAGCTTGGCGCCATAGGCCCCCAGAGAGAGGGCGAGGTCGACGAGCCTGTCCAGGGGCCGGTTGGAGACGCCGAGCGTAGAAAGGACCGCATGGTTGAAGCTCAGCAACCTCCCGAGGCCCTTCATATCGCCCTCGGCGAGCCTTTTCGCTGCCATCAGGCTGACCTCGCTGGCTGCCTCTGTGAGGCCGCCGAAGAGGCTCGGGAATGTTTCCTTCACTCCGGCCACCCTGCGGATCTGACGTTTCGTGCTCCTTCTCTTCCCAGAAAAGGCGACGATCAGAGACCTACGCCCCTTGAAGGACACCTTCTCCGGGTTGGTTCCGGGCCTGAAGAGGAGCACCCCGCCGAGGGCACACACTGCAGCGTCGATGCCCGAAGGGTGGCCATGGACTTCCCTCTCGCCCACCATCGAGAAGCGGATGATGTCCGACGCTTGAAGGTCGGCGGAGCGAAGCCGTGCGACGGCTGATGCTACGGCGACCATCGTGGAGGCCGAAGAGCCTAGGCCAGCCCCCTCGGGAATCTCCGACCTTATCGAGACCGTCAGGCTGGGAATCGAACGAGAACTCCCTCGCCATCGCCTCGACCACCCCTGCGATCGGGCGGAGGCCGGACGCGCCCACACTTGAGAACTTGTCCGAGATAACATTGAGACCCGCGGATTCGCTGACCTCAACCCTGACCTTACGCGGGAGCGCCGCTGCCAGCGCCCAAGCGCCGTGGACGACGAAGTGCTCGCCAGTGATGATGGCCTTGGACGGCGCCTCTGCAATCGCTTTCATCGACTACACGAATCTTAGAGACGCGTAGCCCACGACTTGGCTATTATCCCCTGTGGTGTCGCCACTGGTCGCGTACTTTAGGAGCTCTCCCCTTCTTGAGGCCAAGAGCTTGGCAGACCACCATTACGGTCGCGATTGCCCCGAAGCCGCACGCAGTGACCTGAAGCCTGTCGAGTGTCGAGTAGAACGCACCCACGTCCATCTTCTTCACTTGGTCGATGAGGGCCGCGTCCTTCTCCCTCGCTTCCGTTGCCGGTTCGTAATGCGTGAGGTCAGAAGAGGCAACGAGCACAGTCCTCTTACCTTCGACCACCTTGACCAGAGACTCAGCCACGGTCCTAGCAGTCTCGAGGTCCTGAAAGAGTAGGGAAACAGGAAGGATTGGGACCGAATCTCCGTAGATCTGCTGCAGGAACGGGAGTTGGACTTCCAGTGAGTGCTCCACTCTGATGGGCTTCAGGGTCGAACGCAACGATTCCGGAATCCCGCACCAGCTTCGAAGCCGCCTCCTCGTCGACTCGCATCCTCCCGAGTGGAGTCTCCCACTCTCCGTCCTTGAAGGTCGCAACACCGCTTCCCACGCCGTAGTGGTTCGGGGCGACGATGACTATCAAGTCCGGGGCTCGGAGGGAGGAGACGTGCAGGTAGCTGTGGGCGGCCACTGGCCCTGAGTACTCGTACCCCGCGTGAGGCGATACGACCGCGACGACGTTCGCATCACTCGCCGGGGCGGGGGGGGCACGGCCCGGTCCGAGGAAATGAAGGTAGCAGCCTTCTACCATGGACGAGAGCTCCGACTTAGTGGAGGGATAGAACGAGCCCGCAACGGCGGCTCTCCTGAGCTTCATGAATCCCGATGCGTACGCGGGCCCGATATACGCTATTCTAGCAGCTCGGGTTTCGGCTCTTCTTCGATCTTGGTCTCGAAGTCTTCTATCGAGTACTTTATGGGTTGGTCCGCTTCGAGCACTCCTGCGTGTGTCAGCGTAGCCCTGGCGAGGAGCCAGAAGATGGCTGCGATGGCCTTCCGGCCCCTGTTGTTCCCGGGTATTACCAGGTCGATGTCGTCAGTGACGTTGTCGGTATCGCAGACAGCTATGACTGGGACGCCGAGGCTCCCTGCCTCCACTATGGCCTGGGTGTCTGACATGGGGTCGGCGACAACGACCAGCTCAGCGTCGAGATGGCCAGGGTACAGAGGGTTGGTGAAGGTCCCAGGCATGAACCTCCCGATTCGGGGCATTGCTCCGGTCAGCTCGCAGAACTTCTCGACTGCCATGGCACCGTGCTCTCTGCTTGTGTAGACGACCGTGTTCTGGGTGCCTGTCGAGGCGATGAACTTTCCAGCGACGTCAATCCTCTGGAGGGTCCTGGAGTAGTCAATCATGTGAAGGCCGTCGGGCCTGGGCCTCGTGGTGAATGGCTCCATCGTCTTCGTCCTGACCGGCGTCCCGATGCGGATGCCGGTGGCAAGAAGAGCCTTCTCGCTAAGCTGATGCGCGACCATCTTTTCGGCAGAGCCGGCTTCGTCGTCATCTGTTAGGGACAACGTCAGGCCTACCTCACCACTACTGCAGGTCCGCCTTCCTGCTGTAGAACGGGAGGACCTGGTCGATGACGTCGACAGATGAAATCAACATGCTTCTGCAGCAGTATCTCTTCAGCGCGAGGTCGTCCAACACCTTCGCCGGGTCCTCTCCTTCTTTGACCCTCGACTGAAAGGAGGCGAACTTGTCCCCGATCAGGTTCCCGCATGTAAAGCAACGGATTGGTATCATCATGTCTGATTACCTGTATGACTTCTGCCTCTTCCGCCTCGCTCCTGGGCCTCCAAACTTCTTCGGTTCCGCCTGTCTCGGGTCACCCGAAAGCAGATATTTATTGTATGCATTCATTCTTTCTCTCATTTCGCTCCCTCTCACCTGGTCGACGAAAGCCCGGGTGATGGCCATCGCAGCGGCGTCCGCCTGCCCCATGAACCCTCCGCCTGAGACGCTGACGTCTACGTCATACTTGTCCCTGAGTTCCTTGGCGATCAAGACCGGGCCGAGCAGATGAAGCCTTGCCGGCTCCGGTTCCCAGAGCTCGACCGGGATGCCATTGATTCTGATTCTTCCGGCGCCCGGCTGGATCGCGGCCGTCGCCCTCGCCGTCTTCCGCGCGCCTGAGTACAACTTTGGGGCCTTCTTTACCGGTGCCTTGGCCGTCGGGTTGACCAAGTCTACTCGTTCCACCCGAGCATCTTCGAAAGCTCCTTCATTGTGACATAGACCGGAACCGGCCTTGGGGCCGTGGCATCCTTGAACTGGGTCAGCTTCGCCACGTCGACGCCTCCGGGAAGACCTACGTAAACCCTCAGCCTCTTCATGGCCAAGACTCCTTTCGTCTTCTTCCTAGGGACCATCCCCCTAACCATCCTCCTCAGGATGTTGTCAGGCCTACGGGGGTGGATCGGACCGTAGATGGGGTTGACGTGGCTCGCAATCTCGAGTCTCTCCTGCCATTGCCTTACTACGGAGGTTCTGGAGCCTGATATCAGAGAGTTCTCTGCATTGACCACGACCACCCTCTTCCCTGAAATCAGGAGCTTGGCGACCTTCGACGAGAGCCTTCCGGCAATCTGATTGGTCGCGTCTACGTAAACCGTGCCTTCACTGGACAAGCCTGACACCGCTCCCTTCCGGGTACTTCTTCAGGAATTGGTCTACGGATAGGGCGGAACCCCCAGCCGCCTCCAACTTGGACCGCGCGCTTGCTGAGAATGAGAACGCGCCGACCACAAGCTTCTTGTCAACAAGACCCGAGCCGAGGACCTTCCCCGGGATGAAGAATGCCTGCCCTTCCTCGGCCATCCTTGACACCTTGCCGAGATTGACCTCCACTCCTGTGCCTCCAGGCCTAGAGAGGAGCTTTGCGGCCGCCGTCCAGATTGGCGCCTTGTTGTCCTTGCCCGCTCTTTCCAGCATCACCGACATCTGCCTGTGGAGAGGGTTGGAAGAGGTCATGCCGCAGTCCCTCCCACGGAAGCCTGTATCTCCTTGAGCTTCTTCTCGAGCAGTTCTATCGCCTTTGTAACGATCCGCCTTGCCGGTAGGCCGCCCACCGACTCGACCATCAGGTTGTAGACTCCCTCGCTCTTCCCCTCCGTAAGCGCCGCGACCGTGCAGGGCTGCCACTTCGCATGTTCCTTGCCCTTCCCGAGTCGGGCGTACGCTTCGAGCTTCACCGACTGGCCCTGGGCGAGTTTCACAAGGGGGATGGACTCGCTGACCGGCCTGACCTCCCTGTCTTCCGAGACCAGGTCGCCCGAATAGACGGTCGACACCTTGTCCTTGCCCTTTGCGTCGAGGACGAATAGAACCCTGCACTTGTGACAACCCAGAGGGTTCCCGCAGTCACAATCCTCAGGAAGGTTGTACCTGTCCAGGTCTGTCTTGATCGGAATCATCCCCAGCCTGTGGGCGAGGATTTCATCATAGACCACTGACGAGTTCTCCAGTATGACCACGTCGTCGATCGCCATCACGGGCACTTCGGCGATGGAGAAGCGCCTCACCGCATTGGCATAAGACCGGTCGATCCCTTCAAGCTGAAGCGTGACCGAGTTCCCAGATTCCTCTAGGACCTTTACCTTAATCAACGACCACACCGACTGGATTGCAATACATATTCACAAAACGCCGTGTTTCACGGGTCGGGAACGAGTTGTGGTTAAAAAGTTTTAGCGGGTCCTCCGCGCTGTCCGAGGCGACAGGACGTCCACCATCCTTTTTGCCAAGATGAGAGTCTTCAAGATTTATAACCTTAGAACGATGGGCAGGTCAGGAATATGTCGGCAGCAACAGAGTTCAGGCACCTCGTCAGGATTGCCGGACGGGATCTTGACGGGAGCAAGAAGCTCATTGTTGCGATTTCTGACCTGCGCGGGGTCGGTTATAATTTCGCGAGCGTCGTGACCTCAAGGATAGGCCTCGACCCCAAGGCAAGGCTCGGGACACTCAGCGAGGACCAGGTCCGTGAGGTCGAGAAGGCCATACAAAGCGCGACGAAGTCGTCGTTGCCTGCTTGGTACTACAACAGGAGGAACGACCCAGACACGGGGGAAACGAAGCAGTTGTTGGGCTCGGACCTCGATTTCGTGATCAAGGGTGACGTAGACGACGAGAAGAACATAAAGAGCTGGAAGGGTGTAAGGCACAGCCTCGGGTTGAAGGTCAGGGGCCAGCGCACGAGAACGACCGGCAGGAAGGGAAGGACGGTGGGCGTGAGGAAGGCAGCCCTCATCGCTGCAGCGAAGGAAGCCGGGGAAAAGAAGGAAGAGAAGTAATAGTTGGGAGACCCGAGGAAAGCCAGGAAGCAGTACAGTCGGCCGCGGAGTCCCTGGAGAGCCGACCAACTGGCGCAGGAGCTGTACCTGCTTGGCACATTCGGGCTGAGGAACAAGAGAGAGCTCTGGAAATCGCAGACCCAGCTGAGTTCGATAAGGAAACAAGCGAGGACGCTCCTCGCCGCGACAGAGCAGGTCAGGTTGAGAGAGGAAAAGAAGCTGCTGGACAGTCTGAGGAGGAGAGGGCTGGTCACAGAGGCTGCGACGCTCGACGACATCCTGAGCCTCACAGTCGAGGACCTGCTGTCGAGGAGGCTTCAGACGATGGTCTTCAAGAAGGGGATGGCGGTATCGCCGCTTCACGCGAGGCAGTTGATCGTGCACGGCCATATCACAATAGGTGGAAGGGTGATCACGATTCCAGGATATGAAGTCGGGCACGACGAGGAGAGTACTGTGGTGCTCAAGGGGAAGTCAGAGGGAGCCGCCCCTCCCCCGGAGGTTGTGGCAGAGGTGGTTCCTGCTGCGGAGGGCAACATTGAAGTCATGAAGGAGGCGGTGGCCCAGCCACCTGCGCCCGGGAAGTGAAAGTGATTGGCGTCTGAGGAAGAGATCGCGAGAGACCGTTGGGGCGTCGTGCACATCTACTCTAGCTACAATAATACAATCGTCCATATCACGGACCTGACCGGGGCCGAAACGATCTCGTTCTCATCGGGAGGCAGGCATGTGAAGGCCGACAGGTTCGAATCGTCGCCCTACGCCGCGATGCGGAGCGCTTCGGCTGCCTCCGACGTAGCGAAGGGGAAGGGCATCAATGCGGTTCACATCAAGGTCCGGGCTGTCGGGGGAACGGGGCCGAGGACTCCGGGGCCGGGAGCACAGGCTGCCATCAGGGCCATTGCGAGGGCAGGGTTCAGGATAGGAAGGATCGAGGACGTGACACCAATTCCGCACGACACAACCAGGAAGAAAGGCGGTCGCAGGGGAAGAAGGGCGTAGGCCTCACACACGCTTCAGAAGCTCGACAGAGTCGACCTTTCCGTCGCCGTCCCTATCGGTGCCTCGGAGGAGGCAGGCGTATCCGCCTGAATCGTATCTCTGGAAGAGCAGGTCCGCGAAGTTGCATATTCCGATGATGGCAGCCTTTGTGCCCGCGCCCGTCAGTCCGGCTGCGAGGACGCAGGTCTTACCGGCATCCCAGGGATTCTCGATCTTAGCAACGATGCAGTCAAGCTCAGAGTTGTAGAATCTGCCTTGGTCGTCGACGATTGAGCCCCAGAAGCCCCCCTGTTTGAACCTCAGAGGAAGGTACTGATTGAGCTCTTCAGAGATGACGTTGGTCCTCGGGCCCCCGACGACTATCAGATTCGAGCCCTTCAGGTTTTCCGCCTTCACGTCGACGTCCAACTTGACCGGAAAGCGCTTTGGAAGTGCAACGAACTGCCCAAGTGCAAAGCCCAGCTGGACGGCGTAGTGTCCGTCGTGGGCCTGGGTGCTGGTCTCCCCATGCGGGAGAGGTGAGCCGACGACTATCCACCCGTCGAATTCGCCCCCGCGGAAGAACTCCTTGAAGAAGCGTCCCATTGACCTCGATCTGGTCGAGGCTTGTAGCGTCGGTAACGGCTCGCCTGGGACCGGGAACTCGACGGCGTACCCGTCCGAGGACAGCGCGAATAGGTTCGCTTCGCCTCCACGTATTGATTCGCTGCTGACCCGGGTTATCAGGCCCGCCTTCTCAAGGCGGCCAACGTGATAGTAGATGGTCTGGTGGTGGGTCTTCAGCGCGCGGGCCATTTCGGCTGGGTAGCGGGGGCCCGCCGCGAGCAGCGCGAGGATCTTCTGGCCGACCTTGCCGGATGCCGGCCTGAAAGCGTCAGGTTTCTCTGACACAAGAACGCGCTTCGTCATGCGCTCCTTGGACTTTGGGTCGAGAAGCAGGCCTTCACGCATAGCCCGCTCGGCCACCCGACCACTAGAAAACAGTTTTGCATGGTAGGCAATACTGCGGGGTGCTTGACGCAGTAAGCATGCAGAGACCATCATGCATGGTAGAGAAAAGCGCTTTGCGGAGCTTATTACGCCGTGCCCCGAGACACCGACCATGTGCGGGATAATCGGCTGCGTCGCCGAGGAGCCGGTCTCCGGCATCCTCCTGAACGGGCTCAGGAGGGTCGAGTACAGCGGATACGACTCGGCTGGCATGGCGACGGTGAGCAACGGAAGGCTCAGCATTCGCAAGGGCGCAGGACGAATCAGCGAAATCGAGGAGAGGAAGAAACTCTCTGGATTGAAGGGCAACACCGGGATGGCTCACACGCGGTGGGCGACCCACGGCGGGGTCACGGACCGCAACGCGCACCCCCACACTGCGTGCAACGAGACTGTTGCCGTGATCCACAACGGAATAATCGAGAACTACCTTCCGCTGAAGAAGGACCTGACGTCCAAGGGTCACAGGTTCAAGAGCGAGACAGACACGGAAGTGATCGCACACCTCATCGAGGAGGAGTATGCGAAGACCAAGGACCCGCTCAAGGCGACAAGGAGAGCGACGAAGAAGCTCGCTGGGCAGTACGCCATCGCCGTGCTCTTTCAGGACCGGCCAGATGTCATAGTCGGCGCCCGGCAGGACGCCCCGCTCATAGTTGGGGTGGGCGACGGGAAGATGTTCATCGCCAGCGATGTGCTGGCCTTCATCGAGCACACGGACAGAACCGTCTTCCTGGACAACCAGGAGACGGTCGAGATCACGAAGGACGGACTGAGGATTGTCGGAATGGACGGGAGAGAGGTGAAACGCAGGCCTACGCAAGTGGCCTGGGAGCTGTCTGACCTCTCCAAGGCCGACTACGCCCACTACACGCTCAAGGAGATCAACGAGCAGCCGTAGAACCGTGGTCGAAGCGTCTGTGCAGGACCCGAGAAGGGTCGCCGAGTTCGCGAGTGCGCTGAAGAGGGCGAAGTCGCTCTTCATCACAGGCTCGGGGACCAGCTACCATGCGGGGCTGCTCATGAAGTCCAGGCTGAACCAGGAGGCGGGCATCAGATGCGATGCAGTGGTTTCGGGCGAACTGAAGGAGCATGCGGGGTTCCTGAGTAAGGGGTCGGTTGTGGTCGTGCTCTCCCAGAGCGGGGAGACCGCGGACGTGCTCGAAGCCATCAAGGAGGCCAGACGAAGGGGCGCAAGGATTCTTTCGATCGTCAACGCAGCCGGGTCGACACTGGCGAGGGAGAGCGACCTCGTCCTGCTGCTCAACTGCGGACCCGAGGTCGGAGTCGCCGCGACGAAGAGTTTCACAGCGCAAGTGGTGGTAGCCAACATGGTCGTGGATGCCGTACTCGGCAAGAAGCGGACGGACGGGATTCAGGAGCTCTCTGAAGCCATCACCGAGGCACTGGGGACCGAGAAGCAGATCAAGGAGATCGTGCGCAAGTATAGGAACAAGTCCGACTTCTACTTCGTGGCGAGGGGATACCAGAGCCCGGTCGCGCTCGAGGGAGCGCTCAAGCTGAAAGAGCTCTCATACGTGCACGCCGAAGGGATGCCTGCGAGCGAGCTGAAGCACGGGACGCTTGCTCTGATCGAAAAGGGAACTCCTGTAGTCATCATAAACCCCTCCGGGGACTCCCACGCCGATTCCCTCTCAAACTCTGAGGAGCTGAAGGCGAGGGGGGCGGACCTGATTGGAGTCTCGGACGTCGCTGACGAAGTGTACAGGTACTTCCTCCGTGTGCCCAAGGTGAAGGCGAAGTTCATGCCCATCGTCGAGGTGGTTCCGCTCCAGCTCTTGGCGTACCACTTCGCGGTGGCACGAAAGAACGACCCGGACTACCCGCGTAACCTGGCGAAGTCGGTAACGGTCAAGTAAGCAAAGCAATTAAGCGGTTTCTGCGACGGCGGGGCGTGGTATCAAAGAAGGAAGCCCTCTCAAGACCCGTGGCCACGATTGAGGTAGGCAAGAAGAGCATCTCCAATTTGCTAGGAGAGATGGCTCAGACCGGTTTCCAGGGGAAGAAGCTCGGGGAAGTCGCGAGCATATGGGCCGAGATGGCCCGACAGAAGGACCTGACCGTCTTCCTGGGTCTCACGGGGTCGCTCAGCACGACCGGACAGTGGAAGATAATCAGGTGGCTGATAGAGAAGAGGTACGTCGACGTCCTGGTGAGCACGGGAGCCAACATCTCCGAGGACATACTCGAAGCGCTTGGCTACCACTACTACCAGGGAACATGGCTCGCCAACGACGAGGAGCTCCTGAAGCTCAAGATCGACAGGTTCTACGACGTGTACGCCGACGAGCTGCAGTACAGGAAGCTCGAGAACACTATCTACAAGTTCGCGAGCACGCTCGACGAAGAGACGACCTACTCGACGAGAGAGTTCCTCCATCGGTTCGGAGAGCACCTCTCGAAGAAAGGCATCGACAGCATCGTCGCCGCCGCGTATGAAGCCAAGGTCCCGATCTACTCGCCGGGGCTCATCGACAGCGGATACGGAGTGGCCCTCAGCCTCCTTAGGAGGCAGAAAGGGAAGCTGATCAAGCTGGACCAGACCAAGGACATGGAGGAGCTGGCGCAGATAGCCGAAAAGGCGAAGTGGACTGGTGTTGTCTATCTTGGCGGAGGCGTGCCGAAGGACACGATCCAGCTATCCACGATAATCAAGTCACTCGCGAAGGGAGGGGAGGAGGAGACTCCCCACGAATACGCCATTCAGATCACGGCCGACAGCCCTCAGTGGGGAGGCCTGTCCGGGTGCACGCTAGAAGAGGCAATAAGCTGGGGGAAGATCTCCTCAACTGCGAAGAAGGCCACGCTGTACGCCGATGTAACTCTCGCCCTTCCCATCGTGGCGCACGCACTCAACGAGAGAGTGGAAAGGAGGAGCCACCCGCCCGACCTCGGCTGGGTCTTCAAGCTCTAGACCGCATCAACTCTGCGACCACCCTCGGACATTCGAGGGCCATCTGGGGTGCAGCGCCGAGGTAGGACTTCGGCCCGCGTGATCAGAAGGGGCAAACCTCCCCTTCTCAAACATCGACTTCACCTTCTCGTACCCCCGTTCGTCTCCCTTGAGCCTCATCGAGACCTGCTCGGCTTCTGCGTAGACCTCCGGATGATTCGAGAGGTCCCGGCTCATCGCCGCTCTCTCGATGTTCATGGAATCGAGCGAGCCGATCAGCCTCGAGCAGGCTACGAGCGAATGGCCGAGCGCCTGCCCCACCATGCGTCGGATCACCGAGTCTGACAGGTCGCGCTGCATCCTGGTCATCTGGAGCCTGTATGCGAGGAGAGGCAGCAGCGAGTTGGAGATCTCGGCCTGCCCTTCCGCGTTCTCGATATCGACTGGGTTGACCTTCTGGGGCATTGTCGACGAGCTGACCTTGCCGGGGCGGGCGAAGTGGACGTAGTCGAGGGTCTGGTAGAGCCAGAGATCGCGCGAGAGCGAGACCATCAGCTGGTTGATGTTCATGACGTAGTGGAGTATGTCCGAGAGCCTCTCGCCGGGGACGATCTGGGTCGAATAGGGGGCAGCCTCGACCCCCATTCCGGAGACGAAGTCGCTCAGGGTCTTCCTCCAGTCCCTTCGCCCCATCAGAGAGAAGGATGCGTAGGTCCCGACGGCTCCCGAGAACTTCGCCATGGGCTTCATCGCCCTCAGGAGAGAAACACGTTCCGCGATCCTTACGGCGAAGACCGCCATCTCCTTGCCGAAGGTCGTGGGTATTGCCGGCCTGCCGTGTGTGCGAGCCAGCATCACGGTCCTGGCCTCCTGTCTGGCAATCGCCGCTAGCCTGGTCGCGAGACTCGAGTACCTCGGCACCATGACCTTTTCCAGGGCGGAGCGGAGAAGGAGGGCGAAGGCCAGACTGTTTGTGTCCTCGCTGGTGAGCCCGAGATGGACGTACGGTCCCAGCTCCCCAGCGCCTGCGCGCTTGAGGGAGTCTCTGAGGAAGACCTCGACGGCCTTCACGTCGTGGCCCAGCTCCGCTTCCAGGGCCTTCACCTTCTCCATCGAGAGTGAAAGCTTGGGGACCCTCCGGTTTGGCGCGACGCCCAGCTTCACGAGCAAGCGAGAGGTACGCGAGCTCGACGCGGACGCGCTCCTCCGACGAGCGCCCGCTCCGTCATGTACTTGGCCAGAGGTTCGGCCTCTTCCCTGTACCGGCCGTCTATGGGAGAGATGGAATCATAGTTCAATTGTCCTCGACCTCTCCTCGCCGTGCGAGACCAGGCTCACGCGGACCCCCAGCGCCGCCTCGAGGTATTCGACGAGCTTCTTCGCCTGGGCCGGCAGCTCTCTGTCGTACTTGGCGCCCTGCATGGAAAACGGAGACTCGTAGACTGGTTCGATCTCGTGCAAATGCCCGAGCGAACGTTGGAAATCACCAGTTTCGGAGCCCATGTGGCGGTATGCGACGCACGCCCGGAACTCCTTTACCTCCGAGAGGACGTCGAGCTTGGAGACCGCGATGTTCTTCACGCCGTTGAGCCTGATTGCGTATCTGAGGGCGACGAGGTCGAGCCAGCCGACTCTCCTGGGCCTCCCTGTCGTCGCTCCGTACTCGTTGCCCACGGACCTAATCTGGTCAGAAGTGGAGTCCTTGATCTCCGTGGGGAAGGGCCCGCTCCCGACCCTGGTGGTGTAGCACTTCATCACGCCAAGAGGTTCCCCAGCCTCGGAGGCGGGTATGCCCAAGCCAGCAGGCACGTAGCTGGCGACCGTGTGCGAGCTCGTCACGAACGGGTAGGAGCCGTGGAGAAGGTCCAGCAGGGTGCCCTGAGAGGCTTCGAAGAGGACTGAACCGCCCGCCTGTCCGATATCGACGACATGCGGAGCTGACGTCACCCACCAACCCGGCGAGGACCCGCTTCGACTCCTCTACCCAGGCAGGAAAGCCGGTCGGGTCCACGCCCAGCCGAGAGTAGAACTCGGAGGGCGCCGCCGGTATCAAGGTCATCCAACAGGTCCGATGCGCGCAGAGCGAGGCGCAAGGCCCTCATGGCGTATGCGGGGCCGATTCCCCGTCGCGTCGTCCCTATCGCCGAGCCGCCTCTCATCTGCTCAAGGACAGCGTCGAGCTCCTTGTCGAAGGGTGAGACCAGTGAGCACCTCCCGTCGATCAGCAGCTTCCCCCTGACTCCGTCAGGCAGGAGAGACAACTCCTCCCGGAGGACTACTGGATCCAGAGCCACTCCCTGCCCCAATCAGAAGCTCCTTACCCTTCAGCGCCCCCGACGGCACAAGGTGGAACGTGTGCTTCTCCTCACCGATTACAACCGTGTGGCCTGCGTTGCTCCCGCCGTTGAACCTGGCGACAGCGTCAAACTGACCTGCAAGATAGTCTACGAGCTTGCCCTTGCCTTCGTCGCCCCACTGGAGGCCGACGACCGACAGGTTCCCCATGTCACGCCACCTTCCGTATGTCGTGCGGGAGGCTCTCCTTGTAACCGGCTGAAGTGATCCGGAGGAACTTGGCTCTCCTCTGGAGTTCCGGGATGCTGTGGGCGCCAGAGTAGCTCATTCCCGAACGGAGCCCGCCGACCAGCTCCTTGACCACTTCCTCGACTCTTCCTTTGTACGGAATCAGTCCTTCCACTCCCTCGGGCACGCTCTCCTGGATCACCTCCTCTATGACTTCAGACTCCTTGGTGGTGCTCTCTCCGTTCTCGCGGATTCTCCTGTCGACCGTCGCGGCGAGGGAGGCCATCCCCCTGGTGAACTTATAGCGAACGCCCTCGCGCAGGATCGTAGGGCCAGGGCTCTCTTCGGTCCCGGCGAAGAGACTCCCGATCATTACGGTGGAGGCGCCTGCTGCAAGCGCCTTCGTGACATCGCCTGGGTTCCGAATCCCTCCGTCCCCGATGATGGGAACGCCGTAGTCACGGGCCGCGCGAGCCGCGTCCATGATGGCGGTCAGCTGCGGGACCCCCGAGCCGGTGACGACGCGCGTGACGCATACGCTCCCAGAGCCCACGCCCACCTTCACCGCGTCGGCTCCCGCCTTGATCAGGTCGACCGCACCCTTCGAGGTGGCGACGTTGCCTGCGACGACCTCAGCCCCGCGGAAATCCTTCTTGATCCTCTTCAGCGTCTCGATTGCATACGACGAATGGCCATGCGCGATGTCCACAACGAGGCAATCCACCCCGACCTCAAGCAGCTTCTCAGCCCTCTCCAGGTAGTCGCCCTTCACCCCGACCGCGGCCGCGACCCTGAGGCGCCCCTTCGAATCCTTGGTCGCAGAAGGGAACTGCCTCCGCTTCATTATGTCCTTCGAGGTTATGAGGCCCACGAGCCTTCCCGCCCTGTCGAGCAGTGGGAGCTTCTCGACCTTGTGCCTGTGGAGGATTTTTTCTGCCTCGTCGAGGGCGACCCCTCTTGGTGCTGTGATGAGGTCCTTCCTCGCCGTCATGACCTCGCTCAGCTTCCGGCCGAGGTCGTCCTCAAGGAGGATGTCCCTCCTGGTGACCAGCCCCAGGACCTTCCTGTTCGCGTCCACGATGACGATCCCTCCTATGGCGTGCTCTCCAATGGCGTCCCAGGCGTCCTTCACAGTCCTGTCGGGGCCTAGAGTGATGGGATCCTCGATGACCACGCTTTCGGACCGCTTGACCCTGACTACCTCAGCCACCTGCACCTCCGGAGGAAGGAACCTGTGTATGACGCCGATTCCCCCGAGGCGGGCCATCGCTATCGCCATTGTCGATTCCGTCACTGTATCCATGTTGGCGCTGACGATCGGGATGCTTAGAGGAATGTTGCGGGAGAACCTCGATTTCATGTTCGCATCCTTCCGCGACCTCACATCGGAGTACTTGGGTACTAGAAGGACGTCGTCGAAAGTGAGGCCGAATCTCGGCTCGGAGTCGGAACCCTTCACTTGTGCTCGCCATGCTCATAGGCTTTATAGTGTTTTTGGAGCCTGGCAGGCTGCTAGCTCGAGCCTCCCGCGACCCTAGTTGGACGTCGATGACTGAGAGCCTATCCCAAGATTACTCAAGCAGCCCGCCGCTTGTAGATGACTTGCCTTCGCTTCGGGCTTCATCCTCAATTGTCTAAGAATTGCACAAAATCGAGTGCATAAGCGGTCCCAGAGTCCACTCCGAGCGGATAGGCAGTCGACAGGGTGGAGGATTAGTTAGCCTGTCATGTGCTTGTTTTGACGCTCCGGTAACGGGGTGGCAAACAGGGTTTGACGCTCCCTTTTGCAGGGGAAAGCGTTTGCCGGAGCTGTCTTGCCGACCGTTTGCCGGTGTTTTGCCGGATGTTTGCCAGCCCACGCCATAACGCTCTTCTACGTGCGCGCGTCGAGACGCGAGAATGGTCAAAGCCGATAATCACAGCCACATAATCCTGGCGGACATAACGGACATGGTCGCATCTGCGAAGGTCAAGAGCATCAAGCAGTACTCGATTACTGAACACATCTCGCAGTTCAGGATTATGAGGGAATCAGTCGCCTTCGGGTCTGTACACACCGGTGGAAGGATCTTCGAGGACCTGAAAGCATACAGAAAGGAATTCTCCAAGGTCGATGATTCCGAGCTCTCGGGATTGAAGGTCAGGATGGGGCTCGAAGTCGACTTTTCCCCGCACTACGAGGCAAGAGTCGGAGAGTATGTCAACCAAGAAGAGTGGGACATACTGCTGTGCTCCGTCCATGAACTCGAAGATGGAAGCGATGTCGAGAAGACCAGGGCGAAGCTGTTCGACCCTGCAGAAGCTCGGAACCTGTGGCGTGAATACCTCGAGCTAGAGCGGCTAGCTCTTGAGAGCGATTTCGTGCCTTTCAACGTACTAACCCATCCTGTTAGGCTGTCAAGGAGAACGGACCGCATGCCCGATGAGCTTGATGATTTGCTCCTTGGCCTGGCAAGGGCAGCGAAGAGGCGCAACAAGGCCCTTGAGCTCAATGGAAACGACCTGGGCTACGCACCAAGACTCGTTCGCAGGCTTGCGAAGGCGTGCTCAAGAGCCGGTTGCAAGGTGAGTCTCGGTTCAGATGCGCACTATCCGAGGGATGTCTTCAGAAACATGAGAGAAGCCATGGCCCTAGTTGAAGAGTTAGAACTTCAACTCGCGTGAAACTCGGGCCAACACGAAGAGAACTCTGTCTACGGGCGCTGGGATTCTCACCCCGGTTCCTGTCTGGGCGGTTAGCTCTGTGCCAGAGGAGCTCGAATCTGGTTCTGACTCACCAAAGAAGCTCGATATGAGCTCCCCCGATGAGGGATTGAGCGAACCTTTTGGGCGTCGTCACAATCAAAAACTTCCTACGAGGCTGCAAGCATGGGCTCAGACAGTCGCGCTCTCGACACCGGAAGAATTCGGCGACAAGATTCAGCTGGGTGACACCTTCAGATGCACGTACTGTGACCAAGTGGTCACAGAAACGCTCCACGGGGCGAACAGCATCTTGAAGGAACCGCTTTCGTGAGCAATTTCCACCCGGACAGGGGGCCCTGAATCGTCCCTGCAGCGACGTCTGAAGACAGAACTCAACAGAGAATCTGAGAAACGCCGGGGGTGGGATTTGAACCCACAACCCGCTTTCGCGAGACAGGCTCGCCGGCAGAGGTGGTTCCAGGCTTACGCCGACAGCAAACTGCGCCCTACCAGGTTAGGCGACCCCGGCAGTCCCGGTCCTCGATGACGGGGGTTAAAAGCGTGGGCGGAGCCTGAAAGAGAGGCCGCACAGACTCCGCTGACGACAGACCCGTTCTTCATGGCCCTGCTCTTGGTCCAGCAGAGGATCATCAACCGGCTGACGGCACAGGTCCGGAAGACAGGACTCGAATCGGTCGATACTGGCTGAAGAATCTCCAGCTCACTTCTCACGTTCGGCCACCCCACAACGGCTTTATCATGCGACTCTCGCCTTGACTGAAAGGAAGCCTTGTCCCAGAGCGAGCGGAGACTCGCGGCGATAATGTTCACGGACATAGTTGGCTACACGGCACTTACCCAGAAGAACGAACACCTGGCGATGAAGCTACTCGAAGAGATGCTCCCGATGGGACGGTGGAACTCGCCCCTAAGTCATATATAGCATGTTGGACCACAAATGGTCACGCCCATCGTCATGGGGATAGCCAGACATCCTCTGAGGGATTGCCCTGCGCTCAACGAGAATAGACTCCGAATATGTCTGAGGGAAACCACGTGATTGCCATTCAGGGGCTGTCCAAGAGGTGGTCGTGGGGTAAGCCCCTTGCCATCGATTCTGTCAGTTTTGATGTGAATGACGGAGAGACGGTTGGCTTTGTGGGCCTGAATGGCGCCGGAAAGACCACGACAATAAGGGTCGCAGTGGGGGCAAATCTGCCCACGGCCGGAACGGTGCTGATCGACGGGCACGACATTGTGAGGGACAAGGTCAGTGCATCCATGGCGCTCGGATGGGTTCCGGAGTTTCCGAATTTTGACATGGGCGTCAAGGCGTCGTCCCTAATCAAGTACTTCGCTGGCTACTACAAGCTAGGGCGGAACAGCGACCTCCGTTGCGCCGAGGTCCTGAAGTCTGTGGGACTGCAAGGGGCCGAGGACAAGAAACTGAAAGAGTACTCGCAGGGCATGAAGAAGAGGTTCTCGCTAGGCGTCTCAATACTCTCGAATCCTCACAACATGGTCTTCGACGAGGTCCTGAACGGGCTCGACCCGGAAGGGATTGCCTACTTCAGGCAGATGGTCGTGGATTACAAGAAAGATGGAAAGGCGGTCCTCTTCTCTTCCCACCTTCTGAGCGAGGTCGAGGCCCTCGCAGACAAGATCGTATTCATACACAAGGGCAGGGTCCTGAAGATGATCCGGCGAGCCGACATAATTGTCGCCAGCGAAGAATCTCTCAGGATTGTGATAAACAACATCGACCAGAGGGTCATCTCTTACCTCAAGACCCTGGGGCAGCTCAAGGTCGAAGACAACACTGTGATTCTATCTAACTTCAATGCCGAGCCTTCTGCCATCTCGACGGAGCTTGCAAAGATGGGTTATGCGGTGAGCGAGTTCACGCGTATCAACACCAGTCTCGAGGAGTACTTCTTCCGCCTCATAGGAGAAGCTGGTTCAGCCGCGGCAAAGCCGTTGTTGACGGTCGATCCTTCAAAATCGTAGGAGGAAGTGGAGAAAGGAAATTCCATGACCAATCCGATCCTTTACGACTTCGAGAAGACCATCACGAGCAAGTATGTCTTGCTTGTCTTCCTCGTGTTCATACTATTCGGGGCTTTGTTCGTCTCCTCAGCGATGCAGAGAACACCGGGCGGAGGAATCCAGGTGCAAGGAGTGAACTCAGTCAATACGCAGCTGTGGGACTATTACACCGGCAGCGGCTACAACTTCCTGGGCTACGCCTTCGACATGTACGGCGCGCCAATCACGGCAGTGAACTACAGCGTCACCGCCTACGTAGGGACCACGACCTACAAAGCAGGTGGACTGACAAACAGCAGCGGATATGCTCCTTTCGACTTGAAGGTGCCGGCCAGCGGCGGCGTCGGAGTGTCAATAATCATCACGCTCCCGAGCTCCATAGCGGATGAGGAGAACAATGGTCAACCCCAGACATTCCAAGGGCAGCTACAGTCGTACAGCAGTCAGTTCAACACCCAGTCGTTTACATCGCCAGTGACTGCCGTAGTCGATCCTTCCAACGCAACCGAGATAGAAATGTCTGTCACCGGGCTGGGCGCAAACGGCGTACCTCCATCAAACTGGGGAGTCTACTACAAGTACGTAACAATAGTGCCTTCGCAGCAGGCGTTGCAGCAGATGAATGAGTCCCAGATGCAGCTCCTCGGCCATCTCAATAGCGTCCAAGCCATCTGGCCAATTCCGACTGTTTCAAGTGGGATGCCAGACATCATCATTGGAATCTTCACAGCTGACGGACAGCAAGTAAGCATATCATGGTACACGGTTCAGCAGCTGACGCAGAACCTGGTGCCGAGCTGCCAGCGGAACTGCCAGAATCCTAGCCTGTGGGAATACGCCACGGCGAGCGGCTACAACTTCCTCGGCTACGCCTTCGACGTACACGGTGCTCCGGTCGCGGGAGTGAACTACAGCGTCACCTTGTCTGTCGGAAACGGGACCTACAATGGAGGAGCATTGACCAACAGCAGCGGGTATGCGGTCTTCGACATAGAGGCGCCGACTAGCACGGGCGCAACGATGCAGGCCAGCGCCACCTTCCCTGGACAGCAGCAAGGCCAAGGTTGGACCACCCAGAGCCAGCTGCAGCCGTACAACAACCAATCCAAACAGCAGTTCAACACCCAGTCGTTTACATCGCCAGTGACTGCCGTAGTCGATCCTTCCAACGCAACCGAGATAGAAATGTCTGTCACCGGGCTGGGCGCAAACGGCGTACCTCCATCAAACTGGGGAGTCTACTACAAGTACGTAGCGACGTTGCCGTCGCAGCAGATACTACAGCAGATGAATGAGTCCCAGATGCAGCTCCTCGGCCATCTCAATAGCGTCCAAGCCATCTTGCCAATTCCGACTATTCCAAGTGGGATGCAATACATCATCATCGGAATCTTCACAGCCGACGGACAGCGAGTAGACATGTTCTCAGACTCGGTTCAGCAGCTGACGCAGAACCTGGTGCCGAGCTGCCAGCGGAACTGCCAGAATCCTAGCCTGTGGGAATACGCCACGGCGAGCGGCTACAACTTCCTCGGCTACGCCTTCGACGTACACGGTGCTCCGGTCGCGGGAGTGAACTACAGCGTCACCTTGTCTGTCGGAAACGGGACCTACAATGGAGGAGCATTGACCAACAGCAGCGGGTATGCGGTCTTCGACATAGAGGCGCCAACCGACAGCGGTGCAACGATGCAGGCCAGCGCCACCTTCCCTGGACAGCAGCAAGGCCAAGGTTGGACCACTCAGAGCCAGCTGCAGCCGTACAGCAACCAAATCTCCGGACCGCAGACGCTCTGGGGGACAAGTGGTGTGGCCATAGTCAATCCCTCCAACAAGACCAGTCTCGAAATGGCCATCCTACAACTGGGTCCAAACGGTGCGAAGCCGGCCAATCTGGGGGTCTACTACAAGTACGTAGCGACAGTGCCTTCGCAGCAGGAGGTGCAGCAGATGACCGAGTCCCAGATGCAGCTCCTCGGCCATCTCAGCGGGATCCTCACTATTCTGCCGATGCCACCAGCGGCGCCAAACAATACGAAGAGTATGATCACCGGAATCTTCACGCCAGACGGGGAGCTGGTGAGCGATAGCTTTGGCACGCCTCCGCAGGTGACCGTTCCTTCCCAAAGCATAACCTTGGTGACAGCTCTGCTCCCCAACCTGGTGTTCGTGACGCCGATTGTGGGACTGCTGGCCGCATTTGGTGCGTACAGCGCGCAGAGGGCGAGTGGCGTGCTAGATTCGATTCTCACCAGACCCGTCTCGAGGAGGGGGTTAGCTGTCTCGCGGTACTTGTCAGTCCTGATCAGTCTGGCGGGCGCGTCCGTAGTTACAGTGTCGGTGATGGCCGCGATGTGCCTCGTTTGGGTCGGCATCGTCATTACCCCACTGAATCTGCTCGCCCTCGTCCTCGGAGTCTTCGTGGAGGTCGCGGCCTTTGCTGGAATCGTGTTCGTGTTCTCGCGTGTGCTCAGGTCCAGCGCCAAGATACTCGGCGTCGCCTTCATGGTGTATATCCTGACCACCTTCGTACCCCTCTTGTTTCGCATTCCGGGTTCAGCTATGGCGGTCTACAACGTGGTTAACCCGGCTCATTACGTCGCCTATGTCCAAAGCTACATGAGCAATATCAACGTTGTGGGCTCATTGAGTAGTGGGGAAGCTTTGACACACCTCAATCCGGCCTCGATCGGGCTGACGCTCCCGGTCCTCTTCGCAGTGGCGGCGCTGTGGATTGTGCTGCCGTTTGGGGCATTCCTCTACCTGTCAGTGAAGAGAGACTAGATCAATGAGGCACGCGCTTGTCGAGAAGTTGGGCCTTCCCTACTGAGCAGTTACGCCCTGCGCAGAAATGAACCTCAAGGGGATTCTTGGTGGAGGGTCTGAAACCCCGGGCGGCCCACACCCTTGGGAATTTGGCCGTAATTGTAGGGTTCAGACTATGGTTCCACAAGCCCAGACTAGTGAATCCCCCCGGTCCACACGGACGCCTCATCATGCGATAGGGCGCAACCAGAGAGTACGCCTACCAGGTTAGGCGACCCAGGCAGTACCGGTCCTCGATTGTGGGGGTTGAAAGCGTGGGGGCAGTTTGAGAGAGAAGCCGCACAGACTAGTCTCGACCCAGAACACCGGGCGGCCACCTCTGTGGCAATCGAACCAGGGGAAAGGTCCCCTGAACTCATCTGGAAACTCCTCTGGGAGGAAAGGCGGGTTCTTCTCTTCGACTCGCCGGGGGCTCAGGCGGAGGGTCGCTCGTCCAAGGGATCGAGTTCGAGGCATGCGACCCAACCGCATTGCAACCAGGTGCAAAATGCACCACTCCGCTGCACTCCCAAAAGCTGCACCGCCATGTCCCTATAGGGGAAATTTGTACCGGTTGGACCTGCTTGGACAGGTTGTTATCAGGCATGGTTAGCTAACCAGCCTGGATCTTGACCGTGAACGTGTGGTGCATCCGAGCGGTCGATCAAGCGACCCTTGGCGCCCGGGGGTTGACAGGTCCGGCTCGTTTCAAGCCAAGCTTGCGGCTCTGGGACTGACCGATCCGGCCTTTGTCAAGCCATGCTTGCAGGCACCCCTGGGATTTGACCGTGGATCTGAGGTACGCCAAGCATGCTTGGCAACCATAGGTTGCCGCCTGGGGTATGCCTGAAGCACCGCCTGAAGCACTGCCTGAGGCGTGAGCTTGGAGCGTCGCCCGTAGCCGCCACCCGGAACTCGCCCGGAGGCCCGCCCTGAGCATCGGGACACACCCCAGTCGGACGAACCCAAGGCAGGTCGAAGGCAGCCGGTCGTATCTGATTGTCATTCTCCTTTGAGTTTCCAGATGAGTTCCCTGTCAAGAATCCTGATTAAGTAGGACAGGCCGCTCTCACCAAGATTGAGAAGATGTGCCGCATAGCTGGTTATGTCGGTGACTCTAGGGAGGACCTCGAAAAGCTCGTTGATGGTCTGCGTTGGGCCGCACAGAATGATACAACATCCGGAAAGCTGGTGGTCCACGGCGATGGATGGGGCTACGCCGTCTATTCGGACCTCGGCAGATTCTCTTACAAGACACAGAAAGCAATCTTCGAAGACAAGATAGACCTCCATAAGACGAAAGGCAAGACCTATGCCATCTTTCACGCCCGAAAGGCCAGTCCGGGGTACAAAGCCGAAAAGAGATCCTCCCACCCATTCTTCGGTGAAACCGAAGACCGCTTTGTGTACTTCGCACACAACGGCTCGCTGGACGACGGGGCCTTGAGAAGGCTAACAGGCTTCAATGGAGACGCAATAGACAGTGAATTGGCATTCAGATACATGCTACAGACGGGTGTCTCCTCTGCCGCCTCTGAACTCGAGAAACATGTAATGTCCAATAGTGCCTTGAACTTGCTGGTTCTTGAGATAAGGAAGAGCGGAGGAGTGGAGGTGTACGTCAAGAACTACTATCGCAAAGATGAGACGAAGCGTGACATGACCAAGTACTACCAGATCCTCAAGCAGGACATGGACGGAGGGAAGGCTGTCTTCTCTTCGACGTTCAACGACAATCGCTTCTTGGGAAAGGATCTCGGAAAGGAAGGATTGATTCCGTTTTCCGAGCTCTAGGGCCCGCTAAGGCTCCAGTTGCCGAGTTCTTTTCCGTACTTTCGTCCTGCCACATTCTAGCTAGTTCCAGACTCGGTAGGTTAGCTTATCGTCCGGACGATCGTCCCCGAACTCCCCAGGTTGTTGGAGTCTCCGCCGTAAGTCGCCTTGATTGTGACACTTCCTTTGGCGGTCCCCTTGATCGTCACCGAACATCTGCCTGACGTCAGCGCACAGGTCGAGGTCACTCAGGCAGCGGTGGATCCTAGCAGAGCCACCGTCAGAGCTCCGGGCACAGCTCACGCTGGGTCTGGGAAAAAAGGAAGGAGGAAGCTGTCGGTTTAGGACAGCTTTCTTACCAATATAGCTAATGCTAGGACTAGGATGATTGCTGCGAGTACAGCGACTACGAGCACGTACGTCTGGGTGCTCGTGACGTTGTTAGATGCGTTGGTCACCGTCGTGGACAGGTCGCCGAGCTTCGAGGAGATGCTTGTGAAGTTGCCGTTCATGTCCCTGGACAGGCCGCTGACCGATGTCGAGAGGCCCGCGACCAGGTGTGCGATACTTGTGGATTGAGCCGTGAAGTTGCCGTTCATGTCAGTGGACAGAGTCGAAAGTGCTGAGCTCAGGCCCGTGAAGTTGCCCATCATGTCGCTTGACAGGACGGACATCTGGGCGCCCGTGGCGAAGTCGCCGATCGTGAAGCTGGTCTGGGTCCAGGCCGTCTGCCCGCCCGCCCTGGCTCCGAGTATCACCGCGTAGAGGCCCTGCGAGAAGCCGCTGGTTGGAATGTTCCACCAGTAGTCGCCCGCGACGGGGCTTGCCATGGCGATGGTGCTCGCGTTGATCGGTGTGCCGTCCGGGGTGATGACCCAGCCTCTGAAGGTCGCGTCGCTCACCTTGGTGCCGTTGGTCCAGAAGACCCATGCGGAGACCTGGGCGGTCTGACCCGCGTTGAGCGGTGTCGAGGCCGTGGCAGATACGTCAAGGGTCACTGCTGAGGACAAGGACGAAGTGGTTGTGAGGTAGAAGACGGTGGTCCCGTTGAGGTAGCCCGTCAGGCCGCCCGCGAGGACGGTGTACGAGCCAGTCACCCAGTCGGAGCCGGCCGCCTTGAATGCAGGGACCGAGAACGACCCCGACGTCACCGTCGTGGGTTCGCGGAAGACGACGCCCGCGGGCCCGGTAACCTGGACGATTATCTCCGGGGTACCAGAGGGCTTGGGTGTCAGCGTTCCGGTGATCGTGATCATCTGCCCGGTCGTGTATGTCGTCGCGTTTGTCTGCACCGAGATCGTGCCGCTTGCGGCGGACGCGATCGCGATCATGGGTGTCAGGAGGAGCACCGCTGCCAGGAGCGCCGTGCCGATTGCTGCTAGAGTCTTCAATGTGTTACCGCGGTCACGAGACCGTGAAGGTGACTGTGTACGCTGGAGAGTACGGGGTCAGACCCACGCTCACGTACACCGTGGCGGTGTACGAGCCCGGTGCGAGGCCGGCAGTCCCGAAGAAGACGGTGGTCGAGCTGCCTGGCCCGATCGTCGCTCCCTGGAAGAATGCCTCGGTGGTCGGGCCTGTGAACTGGATCCAGAACTGCGCCGTGATCGATGTCCCGGCGTTGTTGGTGAATGTTGTCGAGATGCCCTGGAAGCCTGATTCGGTCGTAGAGGTGGGCAGTCCGCTGCCCGAGGATGAGAAGGTGAGGTCTGTGGTGATCGAGGCGGTGACTGTCTCCGTCTTCGTGGTGGCAGCCTTCCCAGCCAGGGTGATGGCACCCACCGTGACCGACCACTTGCCGCTTGGCAGGCTGGCGGTGACGGTGTAGGTGGTGTTGTCTCCCAGTGTGCTGGTGCTGTTGACCGACGGGTTGACAGTGATGAGGGACTGAGCGAGGGTGGTTCCGTTGTACTTGACCGAGACGACGCCCATGTCACCCTGCAGGTCGTTGACCGTGAAGGTGAGCGGGTTGGTGAAGTTCACCTCCGCCTTCGCGGGGGTTACGAACTTGATCGTCGGAGCCAGGGTGTCCACCAGGACGGTGAACATTCCGTTGTTGGATGAGGTGCCGATGAACTTGTTGCTGTTGGTGTCGGTCGCGTTGAACGCGATCGTGTGGAGACCCTTGGTGAATATCGCTGGCTGGATGAAGGTAACGTGGCCGCTCGACGTGATGCTGGCCGTCAGGGCCTTGCCTCCGTCGATGCTGTAGGTCACGCCCGTGACTAAGTCGGTAGGACCGTAGCCTAGGGAGACGTTGGCCTGACCCTTGAACACGACCGATGTGGTCATGCTGTAGATCACGCCGTTGACGCCCAGGGCTGGAGAGGTGACTGCGAATGTCGGCATGGGTGAGACCAACGAGATGGTGGTGGTGTTGGTGACCGGGTTGCCCAGGATGTCACCGCTGGCTGTCAGGGTGAGCGTCGCAGGGTACGAGGTCGGCATCGTCCACTGGATCGGTCCGAAGGGCGTCGTGCACGTGGCTGCGATGCCGGCTATGTCCGCGCATGACGCGGATATGGTCGGGCTGTAGTCCGTGAGGATGCCTCCGCTGACCGTCAGCGTGAGCCCGATGTTGCTGGGGCCTGGGTTGATGGCCAGGTTCCCGTACTTGTCGGAGATCACTACGTTGACGAACGGGCTGTTGTTGTAGGTGCTGGTCGACGCCGCGACCGTGGTGGTCGGGTTGGTCAGGCTAGCAGAGTGGTGCGGATGGCACGTTCCCGTGCAGACCGCTGTGTAGGTGAAGTACAGGGTGGCTGTCAGCGAGTTGGTGGCTCCGGCTATCGTGGTTACGTAGCCTGAGTCGCTGCTCGGGGCCAGCGTGGCTGTGAGTCCGCCGTCGTATGGAGCAGATGCGTTAGAGATGAACTTGGCGTGCGCGCCCGTCGGGCAGTATGACTGGGTCGCGCAGGTGTCGACCGTGAACAGCGCGGAGACCTTTCCTGCCGCGTTGGTCACCAGGTCGAGGCTGGTGGTGTTGAGGTACCCGTTGCTGAATCCCAGCGCGGGTGTCGTGGCGGTGTGTGCGCCGTAGGCGATCGTCCCGGATGTCTCCCAGCTGTGAGTGATAGTCTGGTCGAGGAACAGTCCCATTGGGACTCCCTGCTGCACAGGGCAGAGCGTGGATCCGGAGCCGCACGTTGACGGGGCTCCGATGGTCACGGTGACATTTACCATGTCACCGGCCTTGACGCTCGCCGTCGTCGCGACGGTGGTTCCCGCCGGATAGACGAACTCAGGTGTCGGGGAGGTCGCGGTGTCGAATGTGGAGGTGATCGTGAAGTTGCTGTTGCCGCTGCCGCTGAAGGATGCGCTGCTGTAGGTCCCGGTTATCGTTCCGACTATCTGGCCGGTCGTTCCCCAGATGGGTGACTGGTAGAAGTAGAACGGGATGGCGACCGGAGAGCTGGTGCTGTGAGAGGGGCAGGAGCCGCCGATAGAGGCAGAGGGCGTTCCCGCGTGCCATGAGCCGGCAGGCCCCGATGTCGGGGTGGTGCAGGTTATCACCGACGGAAGCCCGGTCGCGTTGAACAGACCTCCTCCGTTCGAGGCCGAGGCCGTCAGGGTGATGGTGTAGGTGGAGACCGCGGAGAAGGGCAGCGGGTTGCCGAACTGGTCTGCGATCGCGTAGAGAATCTCACTAGGGGCCGTCCTGGCTCCCGTGAAGCCGGACGGATAGGCGGTGGTGGTGTGGGATGTTGTCGCCTCGGTGGTGATGTAGTGGTTGCCGTCAGTGGCGTAGCTGCTGAAGGTGAAGGCGATGGAGGACGGTGGACCAGCGATGGTCTGGACCGTCAAGTCGCTGGATTCCCAACATCCCTCAGTGGATGGGTGGTAGTAAGTACCGTCGTAGTTGGTCCCTCCTATCACTGCATAGAGATAGTCGGTCCCGGCCTTGTTGCTTGGGGTGTAGGTCCCTGTGACCGCGCCCGTCGAGTCGGTGTAACCTACCCAGACGTTGCCAGCGACCAACGTGAGGCCGCTGCCGCTGACTGTGCCGGTACCGTACTCGGGCTCGATGGCGATGGGCACGCCAGCAACTGCTGCTGGAGTCGAATCGTCAACCAAGAGGAGCTGTGCTGTGAAGGGTATGGGAGTCGACCCTGCGACGAACGGAAGTGTCGCGGTGGTCGTGATGGTGAGGTAGTAAGCGACTGGGTTCCAGGAGTTCAAGGTCAGGCTGTTGCCCGCGTAGAAGTTGCTGTCGGTCATCTCGAATGACGTGGTGAAGGCTCCACTTACTGGGTAAGTGGTTCCTGTTGGGAAGTTCACGTAGAGTTCGAACACCTCGGTGTTTCCGGGTGGAATTGGACCGAGGCCGCTGTCAATCGAGTACACGGCTGCAGTCGCACCGTATGCGCAGGTATCGAGGAAGTAGGACGGACCTTCTTCCCCGCAGCTGCCTATCGACCATCCGGCCGGGGCGGTGATAGTGAACTGGTTGATGCCGAGCATGTTGGAAATTGGGTTCGTCACGTTGAAGTATACCCAATTCGATGAGCCGCCAGGATACCAAGTGGTAGTGACGAGCGAGGGAACAACCTTCGGAGGTGTCACCGTCGTTGCTCGTACTGGCGTTGCGGGAGCGATCAGGATGATGGCAGAGAATGCAGAGAATGCTAGAAGTGCAAGTATAGCGATTGAGCTAAATTTCTTTTGATACGCGTTTAGCGTATTCATTATTATTTTCGAGAGGGGTTGTGCGGAATCGCGATATAAACATTGTGGATGATTTGTCCACAAATTCCCCTTTAGCGCCCGAGAGTCCCGGGGAGGGCTCTATTCGCGCTTCGTGCCCAGGACAGAGGCCAGCATGTCGTATATCTCCAGATACTGCCTTCCCCTGTCCGTCACGCTGAATATTCCCTTTTCCCGGCCGGTCCTAGCCGTGATCAGGCCGTGCTCCGTGAGAAAGTCGAGATGCTTCCTCAGCTCGGAATAGGCGAGGTGTATGTTGCGGATGCAGCCGTTGAAGTTCTCGCCCTCGTTCCTCAGGATCTCCGCGTAGATGTCGTAGGCGTTCCTCGACCTCTTCCGGTGATAGGGCACCAGGGAGAAGCCCAGGAGCGGGGCCATCAGCTTGTAGCACTGCCTGAACGGGGCGTCAGCGACGCCGAAGAGTTCCTCGGCGTCGTACATCGACATCCTCGCTCCCTTCTTCTCAGCGACAATGAAGTAGGCGACCGCCTCCAGGATCTTCTTTCTGTGGCCCGACAGCAGGGGTTCCATGGCCTCGGCGCTCTTTGCTGCGGCCCTGGCTTCGTCGAGGGTATCCTGGTCGATGACCATCTGACCCAATTCAAAGCCGCCGGCCCGTTCCTTGCTTTTTAAAGAGAGGGGTTCGGCTGATTCCTCATTAGCTCTCTCCTAGGCAGAGACAGGTATGTCTCCGCACACATGTGGGGGAGATGCCGTGTAATGTGAGACCACATTACTGGCGGAAACCTCAGCGCGAGACAGGGCGCAGTCAGAGGGTACACCCACCAGGTTGGGCGACCGCAACAGTCTCCGCCCTCGATTGTGGGGGGTCGAGAGCGTGGGCACGGCTTGAAGGAGAAACCGCACGGACTTGTCTCGACCGGGACACGCTAGGGAGGCTTCGCTGGCGAGCGGCCCGATCGATTACGCAGCCTTCGTCGTAGCGTGGCTCTTCCACAGTTTTGGATAGGTTCCTTGCTTCATGATGACGCGTTCAGTCGAACAAGCGAGACCCTTCTTCAAAGAAGTCATCTCGTCTGTGGAAAGCATCGCAGCCCCTATCGCCACGAGCTCCCCCTTCGCCGACATCAGCACCAGGGTGTCGCCCTTCGACGTCCCTGCTGACACAGAGAGCACACCGGGGAGCCCCAGGCGCGCGCCGTGACAGATGGCGTCCACCGCAGAATCGCGTATCACGATCTTCTTAGTGGCGCCCAGCGAATCTTCAATCGGCTTGACCAGCGCTCTGAGGGCCGACTCCTCTCCGCCTCGCAGCTTGAAGACCGCGTCGCTCAACTGGTGAAGTGTCACGAAGCCGTCTGATTCCTTGAGGGGCCCCACCAAGGTCCGGCGGAGCTCGACCATGGTCGCGCCGACTCCAAGCACCTCTCCGATGTCGTAGACCAGCTTGCGGATGTAGGTCCCCGACTCGCAGAGGCACCTGAAGAGATGGAGGTTGCCCCTTGTCTCGTCGAGGTCCAGCTCGTAGATCGTCCTGCTCCTCACTTGACGGCTGACGGATGACCTCTGCGGGGGCCTCTGGAATATTTCTCCGGTGAACTCCGCGACCACCGCCTCCAGCTGCTTGGCCGGGACAGAAGCGTGTATCCTCATCACCCCTCTGTACTCCTTGGGGAAGAGCAGGAGGAGGCTCAGCGCCTTGGTGCCCTGGCCGAGACCGATCGGGAGGAGGCCCGAGACCGGAGGGTCCAGCGTGCCACTGTGGCCTGCACGATCGATGCCCAGCATCTTTCTCACCCACGCCACGACTTCGTGGCTTGTCGGACCCCGCGGCTTGTCGAGAGCGATCAGGCCGTAGTCCAGCATCACTTCCACGGGCCGAGCTCGAGGGTCCCACCCATGCTCCGGGTCGACGGGCTCCTCGTCTATGACCACCATCTTCTGGGACTGCAATTCAGTCAGTCCTGTTCTTGACGTAGCGCAGCACGATCTCGGCGACCCTTGATTCCTCGATCGAGTCGGTGTCTACGACCAAGTCGAAGGGCCTCAGGTCTTTCCCGAACTCGATTCCGTAGATCTTCTTGTAGAGCTTGTAGTTTTCGCTGTCGCGGACAGAGAGGACCTTGAGGCACTGCGGCACTGTCATCCTATCGCGCTTGGCCATTCTTCTCGCCCGGCTCTTGGCGCTTCCCGACAGCCAGACCTTCAGCCCCTTCTCGGTAAGCCAAGGGAGAGGGTAGCTGGTTATCACGACGCTGCCCTTCTTTGCCTTCTGCAGCAGCCTTGAGTCGACCTCCCTGTCGAATCCTGGCGACTTCTTCCTTTCACTAAGGAAGCGCATTCCGTCCTTGGTGTCCCACCAGTCGCCGCCTCCAGACACGTAGCCTTCCTCGACTGCCATCTCCTTCAGCACGTCGCCTCCCCCCACCAATGGGATGCCGAGCGCTTCGGAGATCGCCTTCGACATGGTGGTCTTCCCTACCGCTGGCATCCCGGAGACTATGATCGCGTCCATTGCCGAGCGCCCTCTAGGGCGTTGTCTGCAGCAGCTTGGCCAAAAGGGTGGAGAACGTGAACGAGCTGAGCATGTACCACCAGAAGAGGGCCATCGTCCCGCCCGCGCCCACAAGGTAAGGAATTGGAATCGACGAGTTTGCGACCACGACGCTGAATCCGCCCAAGAAGGACGCCATCAGGTAGTACACCAGCAGCAGCGGCACGAAGGTGATTGCCGTGACCTTGAGCCTGGCAGAAGAGACCTTGGCTTGTTCCTGCCTCATCGGGAGTTCCCTCTTCTTTAGCTTCTCGAGCTTGGCCTTGTCCTTTGCGAGCGTGGCCGCCCTCTTCTCTTTGTTGAAGGCCGAGACCTCGGCCCTCATCCGTCTCTCAGCGTCCAGGTTCACCACCCTTCTGGTGACCAGTTGGGTCACCAGACTCAGCCCGACAGCTGTCATCGTGACCAACAAGGTCGATTCGGGGATTGTAATCGGAGGGACCTTGAAGGTGACCGCCGGGCTGTTGGTCCCATCGGAGACGGTGACGGTGTAAGAACCCGAGGCGACAACAGGCACCAAGAAGTAGCAGCCGCTCAGCTTCCCGGCCGAGTTAGTGGTGCAGGTCCCGCCCAAGGGGCGGGACGTGTCGTTGAACGTCGCGGTCACGGTGCGATTAGCAAGAAGGCCTGACGCTGTGATGATTATCTCCTCTCCCGGGCCGCCAGAAGTGTGACTGAGAGAGATGGTAGCGCTTGCCGCGGATTGACTTGATGTGGTCTGGCTGGCGCTTGTGCCCGTGGACGTGCTGGTTGGGCTCTGGGCGAGGGCCGGCACGGCCATCGCCAGGCCAACCAGAGCAATCGCGATGGTGAACGCGATAGGAAGGGACCACGTGTCTCTGGCCCCAGAACGTCTCACTTCTCTCGCTCTCACTGCTGAACTCATCGTGCGGCTTCCTTGATGACGGCAGCCAGGGCCTCGGCCGTAGCGTCAGCCTTTCCCTCCGCGTTCCTGACTATCAGCATCGGAGCACCGGTCAGCGTCGATGACACGGCAAGGAACCCGCGCCCGAGCTCCATCTCCTTCTCCAGCTCCTCCTTGGTTACCGAGTCACGTGACCTGGCCGCGTCTGCCGCCCTTCGCGCCCAGACCTCCTCCGGGCTGGCTTCGACCAGGATTAGGTGCGTCGGGTTCAGGGCCCTGACGACCTCAAAGGGAAGCCCGGGCCAGAATCCTTCCTTGGTCCTGATGAACAGGTGAGTGTCGACAAGGACAATCTGCTCGGCCATCTTCGAAATCTTGGCAGCCGCGATGGCCTGAAGCTTCTTCTGCCTTCCGACAGGGAGTGCCCTCATCTCATCCCTGTCCTTGACCCACTTGTGCTTCGTCGCTTCCTCGAACATCACGGTGCCGAAGGTCACCAGCTTCGCGCCCTCGAGCCTCGACTTCAGCCTCTCGACGACCGTGGTCTTCCCTACGCCAGGAATCCCCACGACTACGACCCTTAGCTTCAAGGGATTAGCTAGCTCCTATGAGGCCGGCGAGAGCCGGAGAGATTTCTTCCACCTGCTCCTTCAAGAGCATCTGGTAGTACTGCAGGATGATATCGCACATCAGGAGTATGCCGATGCCCGTGCCGAAGACCCCGAAGAGGTCCGAGACGCCCGCTATCAATCCGATCAAGACGCCTCCTATGATCGTGAGCGTCGGGATGTACCGGTTCAGGACCTGCTCTATCGAGAGGCCGGTCCTCCTGAAGCCCGGGACTTGGACGTTCGCGTCCATCAGGTTCTTCGCGACCTGCTTGGGGTTCAGTCCGCCGATCTCCACCCAGAGCCTGGCGAAGATCACGGCCATCCCGATCAGGTAGGCGAGGTAGATAACCGAATGGATGGGGTCTTGGACCGTCTGATAGACACTCTGCGGCGCTGTCATGTAATAGACGAGACCTCCCGTAGGGTAGGACGAGTTCGCGACTTTCCACTGACCGATGTACGGAAGCCATGAATTGCTGCCGCTTCCCGCGTAGTTGTAGAGAATCCTAGTGAAGAAGGTCACGTTGGCACCCAGCGCCGAGACCAAGATGACCGGGATGTTCGAGACGTAGAGCAGCTTGATGGGGTAGACTCCCTGGAAGCCCCTGTACTTTGTGGACGTGATCGGCAGCTCGACCCTGATGCCCTCGATGTAGACGATGACGAGCAGCATCACCACCGTCAGCACGAACGTCAGCAGGCTGGGGTACTTGTAGTTCCGGACGACTATGCTCGGCAAGGTCTTGGTGAAGAAGGCGCTAATCGTGGCTGGGACGAAACCGAAGAACGCTGTGGTCCCCGATGTGGGAGAGAACGTCACCGGGGAGAAGCTGTACCACAGCACGGTCTGGCAGACTCCCGCCAGGATGAAGAGGCTGACGCCGCTCCCGAGCCCCCATCCCTTCTGGATCATCTCGTCGAGCAGGAGGACCAGTATGCTCGCCACGAAGAGCTGCGCGAAGATCACTACGTCCCGGTTGGGCGTCAGGCAGTTGGTCGTGACCGTTGCCGTGCAGGCGCCACCGAGGGCTCCGCCTAGGATGTAGGCCGCGGACTCGCCCACTATCACGATCATCGTGAGGATCTTGGTCGATGTCCCGAAGATGGCCCTGTCGTCCGGGTCGCTCATCTTGAGCTTGATGATGTCGCTTCCGACCAGCAGCTGCAGTATCAGGCCCGACGTCACGATCGGTCCGATGCCGAGCTCCATGAGCGTCCCTTGGGCCGACGCAAAGACGACCCTCAGGAAGGCCAGCTGGTCCGTCTGGCTCCCCGGCCCTCCGAACCCGTAGAGCGGGGTCGTGGCCATCACGAGGTAGGCTACGAGGGCGAGGGCCGTCCAGATGAACCGCTCGTTGAGTGTCGGTTTCTTTTCTGGCTTCGGTATCTCAGGAAGAACGGTCCCTACGCTCTTTACGAAATCTCTCATCGAAGCCAATGGAAGAGGCCTTACTCCTTGACTGCTATCTTTCCGCCCGCAGCCTCTATTTTAGCCTGAGCTCGTTTCGTGAAGAAACCTACCCTGACCTCGTACGGCTCCTTGACCGCGCCGGAACCGAGTAGCTTCTGGATTCCCATTGACGTCAGGTCGACTGACTTTCCTTTCGCCAGGGCGTACAGGTCGCCCACGTTCGCCCAGGTCTTCGGCTTCGGATAACCCGGCGGTCTGAAGGGGTCCCTCCCGAAGTGGTCGGGGTCGTTCTTGATCAGCCAGCTCCACTTGTGCTTGTGGAGCCCGGCGTTGCCGTGCCCGCCCCTCGAACCGGAGTGTCGGTGTTGGCCGATCTGCCCGTAGCCGTGGGTCCTGCTCCCCCTGTACTTCCTGCTCTTCCTAGAACGGGTAGGCAACCTAGAGCATCCTCCTGACGAGCTCGCTGAGCTGCGGATTGCTCCCGAGCAACCCCTTCTCTGAGGCCCCCCTGCGCATCGACCGCTTGAAGCCGCCCCTCGGGGAGGTCAGCCTGAAGAAGGGCCTGAGGCCCTCGACTGCAGACAGGCGCATCTCCCCCTTGACCATCTTTGCAGCCAAGTCCTCGTGGTCCTTGTAACCCATCTTCTTCAGTGAGGCAGAGTCCAGCGCCTTCGTGGCGCTGACCATCCCACGCTTCTTCAGGAGGGTGGCCAGCAGGTCAGCGTCGATCGGCGCCCACGCGACGCGGTCCTTGCAGAGTTTTAGCGTGCCCAGCGTCGAGGGGTCTCCTGGCACCACGGAAGCCGAGAACCTCCTCACGACCTTGAGTTCCTCGAGCGCCTTCCGGACCGGTCCCGACGAATTTATCGCTCCGTGCAGGTTGAGAACTAGGAGCAAAGCCAACCTTGACCACCTCATACGCTCAGTCCGTGCGACATCCTGAAGGCGTCGTAGGCCGCGTTGGCCAGTGAAGACATGGTATTCGTCGAGCCGAAGGTCCTGATCCAGGCGTCCTTGACGCCCGCCAGCTGGAGGAGGTTCTTGAGGGCGGGCCCCGCGACCAGCCCGAGCGCCCTCGGACCGGGTATCACTTCGATCGTCACGCTCCCGGCCTTGCCCCTGATCCTGTACGGGACGGAATGGGCCCTGCCGCACCTGCACTCCCAGCTTCCGCATCCGAGTTTCACAGGGATGATGTTGAGAAGCGCGGCGTTCGTGGCCTTTTCGATCGCCTCCCTCGTCTGCATCGCTTTGCCCTTGCCGACGCCGAACCAGCCTGCCCCGTTGCCGACTGCGACGACCGCCGAGAACCTGGTGAGCTCGCCCGCGTCGGTCTGCTTCTGCACGATGCTGACCCCGACGACCTCGTTCCGAAGGTCGGGAAGCAATTTCTTGACGATCTCTGACTCGCGGATCCTCTGCCCCCCCTGAATATCTCGTCGAGCGAAGTGATCTTGCCTTCGTTTACGAGCTTCCCGAGCTTGGTCCGGGGGACCCAGACTTCCTCCTCCTCCTCTCGGCGGTCGCGCCTCCCGTACGAGGACATCACTTCTTCGCTCCTGTTATGGCCGCCTTCACTTTCTCGAACTGAGCCGGGTAATCCTCAGGCCTGAAGCCCTCCTTTAGGAGCCGGGCGAAGCCCTTCTCGTAGACCTCCTTGGATTCAGCTGAAAGTTTCGAAGCGTAATCTGCTATTGTCTTGCCTGTGAGCCTCTCTTCAGACGGGAAGGCCTCCTCCCCGACCGGCACGACCACCCCTGCCTCTACCACGCCCTTGACGAGCGCCCCGACACGCCCTCCCCTGACGAAGGGGGCAAGGCCGTTGTAGAGGACCGCCTCCTTGACGCCCTTGGCGAGAGCCTTCTTCCCAGCCAGCATCCCGAGGAGATAGCACGCGGGAGTCGATTTCAGCGAACCGTGCCATCCCAGCTTCAGCAGCTCCCGAGAATGAGCTGAAGCGACCACCGAATCTCCGTCTCACCTTTGGGACTACGAACTGCGAAGTGACGTTCTTGTTCGATACGCGGACGACCAGCAGCACCCGGTGCGAGGTAATCGCTCGCCTCCTGGACCTGTAGTCGGTGACTCCTTCTCTCCGCCTGCGCAGCAGAGGAACGTGGACGGGCTTCACTTCTTGGCCTCCTTCATCAGGTCCAGCAAGTGTTTGACCCCACGGACCTGGCCACCCTTCACCTGCTTGTAGAGAGCCTTGTAGGATTCGTCGCTGATCTGTTTCCTCTCCTTTGCTACCTTGAGCCTCCACCGAAGGGCGCGAACCTTGGTCATCCACATCTCCTTCCTGGGATTCCGCGCGTGCGAGCTGCCCTTGGTCGAACCGGCTCCCCTGCCTCGCTTCAGCTTGCCCGACCTCTCCCGGAACCTCCCGCGGGAGACGCCCTTCTCCGGAGCCGCCCTGATCGCGCCGAATCCGATCAGGCCTCTGATGGTGCTTCTGGTGATGGCGTCCTGGATCAGGTCCGAATACTCCTCGTCGAAGATCACTCTGTCCTCGCCCACGCCGAGGACCGACGCGGCCAGCCTCCTCCTACTCCTTAGGTTCAATTACTCCTCAATCCCGTCGGGTTTAGGACCCTTATGCCCAGCTCGGTCGCCCTGCTGAGAATCTGCTCCCTCTTCTTTGCACCCACCGTACCTCCGATTCTTGCCACGTCCCTGCCGGGTACGAGGCCGTCCAGGTCAGCAGGTCTGTACACGAGGACCTCGAAGTGGCCGCTCGGGTGCAGCCCCCTGGATTCGGCCGGCCCCCTGTAGCCGACCCTGACAAGGGGCGGCCAGCCCTTGTCCTGGCGCCTCACCTTGTTATCGACGCCCTTGGGCTTTCTCCACTCCGGGTGGATCCTCACGTATCTCCAGCTCTCCTGCCTCACGAACTTCGGCCTATGCTCCGCTAGCTCGTTCCGCTTCGCTACGAGCGCCTTCAACCTGTTCTCTTCCGAGACCTTCGCCTTCGGCAAAGTTAGAAGCCCTCCCCCTTCTGGTAGATATATACGCCATCCAGGAAGATTCTCTGGTCCTTTCGTTTTATCTTCGTGGCGAGCTCCACGTTGGCTGCGGTCTGGCCGACGTCCTCGACAGAGACGCCCTTCACTATGACGTCGTCGCCCTCAATCGCGACCTTGCATGCCCCGACTATCTTGGCCATCCTCGGCGACCTTTCTCCCATGAAGTTCTCGACGTGGATCTCGTCCCCCTTCGTCTTCACCGAAATCGGGAAGTGGGCGTAGACGACCTTGAGCCTGTACGTGTAACCCTTCGAAACGCCGGTAGACCATGTTGTTCACGAGGCTCACGACCGTGTTCACTATCACGTTGTCCTTCTTCTTCAGAGAGAAGGGAGAGATGCTGACCTTGTTCCCTTCGACCGAGAGGTTCACGTTGACCTTGTCGAAGTGCTTCTTCGCTTCGCCGAGCTTGCCCTTCACCGAGAGGGTCCTGCCCGCCAGGGTTGCGGTCACGCCCGGGGGCAGCTCCACGACCTGCTGCTGCACCTGCTCAGTAGACAAAGCCGATCAATCTCCCTCCGATCTTCTTCTCCTGTGCCTCCACGTGCGCCATGACCCCCTGGGGCGTGGAAACAATCAGAGTCCCGACGCCTACCGCCGGAAGATACCTGTGCTCCCAGTCGACCAGCTTCGAAGACTTGACCGGGAACCTCGGAGATATGACGCCGCACTTGTTGATTCTTCCCAGCAGCTGGACCCTAAGCTTCCCGCCGACGCCGTCGTCGATGTGCTCGAACTCGCCTATGTACCGCTTCTTCTGGAGGACCTTCAGAACCTCGCTCGCCAGACTCGAAGCAGGGATGACCATGCACTCCTTCTTGTTCCTCATCTCGGCGTTCTGCAGGCTCGCGAAGAGGTTTGAGAGGACGTTGGTGGCTGCCATTCAGATCACCTAGTCGTACTTCCTGAAGCCCAGCTTCTCGGCGACCTCGCGGAAGCACTGTCTGCAGAGCACTAGGCCGTAGGACCTGATCACCGCCCCGTACTGCCCGCACCTTCTGCAGTAGTGAGTAGACTTCCCGTACTTTCGCTGTTTAGTGTGTCTTTCTTTCAAACTATCATCACTCCGAACTTCTCCTTGAAGTACTGCATCGATTCTTCCTTCGACACTAGGTGGGCCTTGCCGATCCGGGCAGTTCGCCTGGACCTCCTGGCGACGCTGTAGCCCGGCCTCTCGAGCAAGACAGACACGTTCATCCCGAGGATGCCGATAGCCGGGTCGTACTTGATCCCGGGGATTTCGATGTGCTCCTTGATCCCGAAGGAGACTGACCCCCTTGGGTCGAATGAAGACGCTGCCAGCTTCTTCTCTCTGGCCGCGAGGAGCTTCTCAATCAAGCCCGTGACGCCCTCTCCCCTGACCGTGACCGAGACGCCTATCGGCTCTCCCTTGTGGATGCCGAAATCCCTGATCGACTTCTTGGCGCGCCTCTGGCTCGGCTTCTGACCCGTCACCTGTTCGAGGACCTGCTTGCCCCTCTCGATGGCCTCGCCTGACTTTCCGAGGCCTATGTTGACCACAACCTTCCCGACCTTGATGACTCTCATCGGGTTCTCGTGGACGGCGGTCTGGCTCATCAGGCAGCAACCCCTATCGTTATCGTCGGTCTGGTCCGTCCCCACCGGGAAGACCAGGCGAGACGGGATTTCTGCGTCGCCTCCAGGCAACGATATCCTGACCATTCGTTCTCTTGAGATCGTCCCCTCCTTGACCTCTACTATCTTCCCCGTCTGGCCCGCCCTGACGCCGGAGAGAATCAGCCCGACCGACCCCTTCCGCCAGCTTGACCTGACCTAGGACCTTCTGAGACGGAACCTCGAGGAGCAGGGCGTCTCCCGGGCTGACGTCCAACGAATCGGAAAGGATCGACCTGCCGTCGTGTAGCCCGTACTGGATATGCCCGCCTCTGACCTTAGTCTTGGTGCTCACCCTGCAGAGCTTCTTGTTGGTCTCACCAGCTCCCAGTTTCGCTAGCACGAGTCCCTTTGGCGAGGGAACCAGCCTGAAGTTGAGTCCCTCAATCGGGACGCTGACGACGTTGAACAGCCCGACTGGGAAGCTGGGCGTGTGCCTTTCCGTTCCGTCGATCAAGACCTTGCCGGACTTCACGATGAACTTGACCTCCTTCGAGCGGGTCGCCATTGCGGCGAGGTCTCTGACGACGACGCCGAGAGGATAGGACGCTACAATCGGGTAGGGGCCCGGAGTCGGCTTGTAGACGAACCTGTCGCCCTTCCGCGATATGTCCCAGCTGCGAGGCGCTGCGATGCTCTTCAGCCTGTTCCGTCCTCCCTTCTTCCCCACCTACGCCACTTCCTCCAACCTTCTCTTCCTCGTCTTGTCGTCGAGCAGAACGGCAGTCACGACGACGTTGGACGAATGGATGGGCACGGGGGAGGTTCCGCCCTTCTGCTTCTCCCTAGTGACCCCTTCCACGTTGAGCATTCCTTCCCGAGGCAAGACCTTCGTGACCTTGCCTTCGATGCCTTTGAACTCTCCTCTGACAATCTTGACAGAGTCGCCCTCACGAGGCTTGACTGCCCTCCTCTTGTATTTCTCCCGCAGTTCCGCTGAGAGCGATGAACCGAACTTCAATCGATTCACCTCAGATTATTATGGAAGCCAAGTTGGCTATCCTCGGCCACTTTTCTGCGGCCTCGCTCGCGACCGGCCCCTTGATGTCGGTCCCCTTCAGGTCCCCCTCAGGTGTCACTATGACCGCGGCGTTGTCCTCGAACATCACTCTCTGACCGCTCAGCCTCCTGACGGGGTACTTTTGCCTGATGATGACAGCGCCGAAGGTCTGCTTCCTGAGCTCCAGAGGGCCTTTCTTGACAACGCAGACGATGCTGTCTCCTACCGAAGCCGCAGGATACCTAGCGAGCCTGGTCTTGGCCTTCGTCACCATCACGACTCTGAGGGTCTTCGCACCCGTGTTGTCGGCGCAGGTAATGACGGCGTTCAGAGGTATCGCCTTTGTGATGTAGTTCTTGAACTCCTCCACTCCTTTGGCAGAGACCGCACGAGATTTCGTCGACATCAGGAGCTCCTCCTAGATTCGACGACCACGAAAGCGATTGTCTTCGACAGAGGCCGACATTCTCCAATCGTGACCACGTCGCCGTCATTCACCTCCAGGCACTGCGGCACGCGTGCTGAGATTCTGCTCTTCCGCCGCTCGCTTCGGTTGTATTTGCTGACCTTGTGGAGGTATTCCATCTGGACCACGACGAAGCCCTTGCCAGAAGTGGAGACCGCCCTGCCGGAGAGGAGCCTCCCCCTCACCTTGAGACTGCCGTGGAAGGGGCACCTCTCGTCCTGACATTGCTTCTTGGGGATCGCCACGTCGAGGCCGGCTGTGCTCATCTCGAACGAAGCCCCCACCTGTCCTCGAGCCTTCCTGCGATATCGGCCCCGGCTATGACGACGCCTGAGCCAGAAACCCGGAAGACGTTCCCGGCCTTCTCGACTCTCAAGACCCTCCCGTCAGAATCAAGAACCAGCGTCTTCGCCGTATCCAGCAGCACGATGCCGGTCCTCCCCTCCTTAGAAGGGTCCGTGGAACTCAGTATCGTCAGCCTCTCGCCGATGATGTTCATTCTGCTATTCCCTTCTCGTGCATTACCGTAAGAATCGTCGCAATGCTTCTCCTTATCCTCCGGATGTTGCCTACGTCCTTCTTGACGATCCCCCTATCGGCTTCGCCTTTCAGCTTGGAGAACTCCGACCTGAGGTCGAAGAGCGTCTGCCTCAGCTTCTCAGCGTCTTGGTTCCTGAGTTCCTTCGCTTTGAGCTGAGTCATTCTCCTTGTTCTCCTCTTCCTTCACGTCCTCCTTGAACTGGAAGTCCGGTGGGAGGGCGTCCTTGAGTGCAATCTTCACCTTGATACCGTAGAGCCCGAGCTTCAGGAGCACATCCGTTGTCGCCTCGGTGACAGACCTCGCCGCGGTATCACCGCTCTTGGGGACGATTCCGGCCCTGTACTTCTCGCCGTGGGACCTGTCGCTGCGAAGCTTTCCGGCGACCGAGATCTCCACTCCGGCAGCGCCCGCATTCATTATGTTGTTGACCGACCACATCGCAGCCCTCCTGAACGCCGTTCCTCTCGAAGCGATCTGAGCGATCCTCGCCGCCATTATCCTCGCATTGAGTTCCGGATTTTCAACCTCCGTCACTGCGATCTGAGGGTTGGCGAGCTTGAACTTGGCCGCGACCTTGTCTGTCAGGTCCTTGATCCCTGTCCCCCGCCTGCCGATTGCGAGACCTGGCCGCGCCACGTACACCTTCAGGGTGATTCCGACCGGAGACTTCTGGACCTCCAGGCCCCCGTACCCCGCGTCCTTGAGCTCCTTCTCGAAGAACTCGTCCAGCTCGGCGAATGACCTGCTGGTCGTCAGAATAGACTTGACAGATGTTTGTTGCTGAACAGACATGCCCTAGACTTCCTTGCCTACGAGCTCGATGTGGACAAGCTGGTGGAAGTTCGGCGAACTCCGTCCCATAGCCCGGGGGACATAGTCCTTGATAGTCCTGCCCGCATATCCGGCAGCGTGTATTATCTTAATTCTTTCAGGAGTCTAGCCCCTTGAATTCAGCATTGCCCTGGAGGTTCTGCAGGACCTGGAGATAGGCTCGGGCGGCCTTGACCGGGTAAGAGCCGGTGGGGAAACCCTGGAGCTCGCTTCGGTGGCCGACCTTGAGCTTGTGGCGCCTGAAGGCGACAGGCATCTTCATCTGCTCGACCCGTTCAAGAAGGTCGATCGCCTTCGCAACCGTCATTCCCTTTATGGTAAGTGCAATCTCGCGGGCCGCCTTTGGGGAGACGTTTACCTCTCTACCGCTAGCCCTGACGTGTATCGCTGGGTCGAAACCCTCGAAGCTGTAGCCGTAGTGAGGCACTTTATCCCTCTCGTAGCTCTCCAGCGACTGGCGGTGCGGTTATAAACGTGTCCATGTTGAAAGGGGCCGAAAACCCAATCAGAGCCGCGCAAAGGGGGAGCTTGGCTCTGGAAGTAGCCGCGTTCACCGTTATGATTCTGGTCGAGGGAAATCGAGAATGAATGGCGGAGGCCCGTTTCACGGCGAGACTTGCGTGAGCTACCGCAGATTCGTCTGAAATCGGATGGATGCGCACGTTCCGGGCCTGGGTGAATGGGATAAGACCTGGTGGCTCGGGGATCTATAGGATCATTGCTAGGATGAGATCAGGTAACCGCTACGAGCGTATAGGATCCGAGCGCAAGGAAGAAGGCCATCAGCACCACGATGATCAGGTTCAAGAGCCAAGCTTTCTCCTTAGGATGGAACCATTCGAGTGCGATCACGCGAACCCCGTTTAGGCCGTGAAGAATCGCAGCGTAGAGAAGCAGGCCAAAGATGACCTCGAAGCTGATCAGGTTCCCCTTGGCGTTGCCGAAAGCGAGTGTATCTTCGAAAGACTTGCCGGCAAGAGGACCCTGAAGGAGAAAGTGGAAGGTCAGCACGAAGACGAGGACCATGGCGGTGATGTACGTCAAGATCATGCTCCAGGATTCTTTCATTAGACGACCCCCAGGCCTGCCAGAAGGTAGAGACCCGCCCAAACCCAGAGCAAAAGCACGACGCCCGTGATCGTCCAGACGGCTATCTTTTGGTTCCTCCCCAGAGATGTGGGGGAGTAGGGGTAGACGGGGAGGATGGGCATGCCCATGAGCTTCCCGAACATCTCGTTAAGCATGAGCCTTATCCCGTTCGCTCCATGATAGAGTGCTGACCCTGCCACGATCCAGAGGCCGACCAATTCGAGAGGACCCAAAGAGTGGAGCGCATTCATGGTGTTAGTCCATGCGGTGCTGCCCATACTCAATTCGAATGTCTCGAAGATGTGGGCCATCAAGTAGCCAATCAGCACGACCCCCGTGACTCTATGCAGCGCGTAGCTCCACCTTTCCACGTTGTACCCAAACGGATTCAGGCTGGAGATCAGTCCGGACTTGTACCTCGGTTCCTTCTTCATTTCCTGCTAACACTCCCTTCCCCGAAGTCGAACGGGGGAGGCTTTGCACCCTGCTTGACCACCCCGGAACTCACAAGAGGAACTGGCTGTGCCCCGATCCTGGCCTTCCTTCTGAGGAGACGCTTCTTCAAGACCTCCTTCCTTGCCATCTGTATTGCCTTTGCTGGGTCGACATCCTTAGGGCAAACGAAGCTGCAAGCACCCGCCACGTGGCATCTCCAGACGCCGTGGGACGTATCCAGCAGGTCTATTCTCTGGTCCCAGCCCTCGTCCCTTGGGTCCGCCATGTACCTGTACGACTGCGCGATGGCCTGGGGCCCAATGTATGCGGGTCTAGCGCGACGGTGGGGCAGGCTGAGTAGCAGAGACCGCACATGATGCAGTAATCGAACTGCAGGAACCTGCGGACTTCTTCCGAGAGGACCCTGTACTCCCTGTCCGAATGGTCCCGCTCGGCAGTGTCCTTTCGCATGATGTAGGGTTTCACCGACTTGTGCATAGCCATGAATGGAGCGATATCGACGACCAAGTCTCTCATCACGCTCATGCTGTGCAGCGGTTCGATCCTAATGACGTCGGTCTTCAGGATCGAAACCTGAGTCTGACAGGCGAGCCTAGGGACCCCCTCGATGGTCATTCCGCAGGAACCGCAGATTCCCATCCCGCAGCTGTGCCTGTACCCGAGGCTGCTGTCCTGCTTCTCTCTGACTTCGATCAGAGCGTCCAGGACGGTCATCCCCTTCCTGTACTTGAGCTCGTACCTGACAGGCCTGCCACCGGTCCTCGCGACTTCCAGGGTTATCTTTTCCAGACTCTCACCTCAATACTTCCTCTCCACGGGCTTCCACATGGTGATGCGGACAGGTGCGAAGCTGAACGACGGGCCATCCTCCGTTCGTCGGGCGAGCGTGTGCTTCAGCCAGTTGACGTCATCCCTCTGGGGATAGTCGAGACGGGCGTGCCCGCCCCGCGATTCTCTTCTGTTGAGCGCTCCCTGCGCCACGACCTCGGCCAGTTCGAGCATCACCCCAACCTCGAGCGTGTCCAGAAGGTTGTAGTTGAACACCCCACCACGATCAGTCACTCGCACGCCGCGGTATTTCTCCTTCAATTCCCTGACCTCTCGCACAGCATCGGTTAGCCCCGCCTCGTCCCTGAACACGTAGACTGACTTGTCCATTATCTCTTTCAGCCTCGCCTTCAAGGCGTAGACATCCTCAGTGGAGGTTTCGTTTCTGAAAAGGCCCTTGAAAACTCTGTCTTCTTCGCCTGGCGACGAAAGAGTCTGTCGTTTCCTAGAGGGTGTGCATTATCCGAGGCGAGGTACCTCACTATGTCTTCACCTACTATCCTCCCGTACACCAAGCACTCCGCAGTGGAATTCGCGCCCAGCCTGTTGGCGCCATGAATGCTTACACACGCCGCTTCGCCGGCCGCCCATAACCCCCTTACGGCCTGCGACCGCTCGTCGAGGACCCTTCCGTTGCCGTCGACTCGGATTCCGCCCATGGTGTAGTGAGCCGTGGGCTTTATCGGAATCGGCTCCTCCACTGGATCGACTCCCGTAAACTTCATGGACAACTCCTTGATGAATGGGAGCTTGTCGTCTATCTTCTCCCTTCCGAGGTGTCTCAGGTCGAGGTGTACGAAGGAGAGACCCGAGTCCTCGTCCTTGAACCCCCTGCCTTCACCTATCTCTTTCATGATTGACCTGGAGACGACGTCCCTTGGAGCTAGCTCCATCTTCGAGGGGGCGTAGCGCTCCATGAACCTCTCGCCTTTGGAATTTACGAGATACCCTCCCTCTCCCCTTGCTCCCTCAGTGATTAGGATGCCGCGGGGGATCAACCCGGTCGGATGGAACTGCATGAACTCCATGTCTTCAACGGGAAGGCCAGCACGGTAGGCCAGGCCGATTCCATCGCCGGTGACACTTGTCGAGGTCGCCGTGAACTTCCAGAGTTGCCCTGCCCCTCCAGTGGCTATCACGGCCGCCTTTGCCCTGAAGAAGACGAACCTCCCTGTCTTCAGCTCAATCGCCGTGCAGCCCTTGAAGGTCCCGTCTTCGACGACGATGGAGGTCACGAAGGTCTCGTCGTACCTGGACCAATTGTCGTGCTCCTGAAGTTTGTCATAGAGAGTCCTCATCTCGAAGAAGCCGACCTTGTCCTGAGCGAAGGTCGCTCTGTCATAGCTGTGGCCCCCGAACGGTCTCTGGGCTATCCGCCCGTCCTCCCTCCTCGACCAGGGCATCCCCCACCTTTCCAGCTGCCTCATTTCTTCCGGACAGAGGGAGACGAACTTCCACACCGAATCTTGGTCTGCCAAGAAGTCACTCCCCTTGATGGTGTCCCAGGCGTGTAGCTCCAAGCTGTCACCTTCTTCGGGATAGAGTACGGCTGCCGTCCCACCTTCGGCTGCGACAGAGTGACTGCGCATCAAGGCGAGTTTGGAAATGACGGCCAGACTCGGACCCGAGCCGCCGGACAGCGAAAGCACTTGGGCCGCAGCCCTCAAGCCGGCGAGACCGCTCCCCACAATGATGACATCGTGGTCTATGGCCTCGACCATGACCAAGGGTGAAGTGGAGGAGGATTTACGGTCTGCTCCTGACCTGTTAGGAATCCTCCACTCTCAGCACAATTGTCCCAGCGCCACGTAGAATCGGCAGAACCACCGAGGAGGAAGAGTGAAGGCGCAGGACTCGAGATGAAGGAGGCCTAGTCTCCTTCGTCCTCGAGCTTCGTGCCCAGATACCCGTAGACGCCCATCTTCAGAACCTTCATCCCCAAGAGCGCGCACTTTATCCTAGAGGGACCGAGTTCGGGATTCCCAAGCATCTTCAGTATGTCCTCCTTCGTAAGCTGCTTGGCCCAATTGAGGTCCTTACCCTTCGCCAGCTCGGTCAGCATCGACGTCGAAGCCTGGCTGATTGCACAGCCCTTGCCGAAGAACTTGATCTGTTCTATCTTGTTCCCCTCCCCTACCTTGATCTGTATGTCTATTTCGTCACCACATAATGGGTTCGTGTCGTGGGAGCTGATGTCGAACTGGTCCAGTTTGCCGAAGTTCCTCGGGTTCCTGTAATAGTCGAGAATCAGTTCCTTGTATATGTCGGCCGCACTCATGTCTTGAATATGCTCCTTGCCTTCTCAAGGCCGGCGCAGAGGGCATCGATATCGTCGTAGGAGTTGTATACGTGGAAGCTTGCCCGGCAAGTGGCCGCCACGTCCAGCCACCTCATCAGGGGCTGGGCGCAGTGGTGGCCTGAGCGAATCGCTACGCCCTCTTCGTCGAGAATCGTCGCGAGGTCGTGTGGGTGGATGTCTGCCAGGTTGAACGAGACTATCCCTCCCCTGAGGGCGAGGTTCGACGGCCCGTATTGTCGGAGCCCCTTGACCTTCGAGAGCGTTTCCACGGCATACTTCAGGAGCCCCAGCTCGTGGTTCCTCACGCGCTCCATCCCCAGAGCCGTCAGATAGTCCACCGCAGCCCCCAGTCCAATCGTGTCCGCGACGTTGACGGTGCCTGCTTCGAACTTGTGCGGGACGTCGTTCCAGGTCGAATGGTCCAGAAAGACCTCGCGGACCATCTCCCCTCCGCCCTGAAAGGGGTCCATCTCTGAAAGAAGGTCCTTTCGGCCTGCCAACGCACCTATCCCGGTCGGCCCCAGCATCTTGTGGCCTGAGAACGCGTAGAAGTCGCAGCCAATTGCGGCAATGTCGACCGGCATGTGAGGAACCGACTGGGCTCCGTCGACGAAGGTGGTCGCCCCGGCCCTCTTCGCCTTTGCGCAGATCCCTGCCACGTCGTTGATTGTGCCGAGAACGTTGGAGCAATGCGCCACTGTGACGAGACGAGGCGATTCCTTCAGAACCTCCTCCAGCTGGGCCACGTCAAGAGTCCCGTCGGGCAGCAGACCGACGAACCTGAGCTCAGCGCCTTTTCGCTTCGCCAAGAGCTGCCATGGGACGATGTTGCTGTGATGCTCCATTGTCGTCGTCACGAGCGTGTCCCCGGATTTCACGAACTTCTCTCCCCAGGCAAACCTCACGAGGTTGGATGCCTCGGTCGTCCCTCTGACGAAGACTAGTTCTCTGGGAGCGGTCCCCACGAACCGGGCTACCGTCTTCCTCGAGGACTCGTACGCTTCAGTGGCCTCCTCCCCCAAGGTGTGGACCGAGCGGTGGACGTTGGAGTTGTAGCGCGAATAGTAGTCTACGAGAGCGTCGATTACCTGCTTTGGCTTCTGGGTCGTTGCTGCGTTGTCGAGGTAGACCAGTCTCTTGCCGTGAACTTTCCTCTGAAGAATTGGGAAGTCCTGCCTGATCCTTTCCACATCGAGAGTGTCAGCTTGGAGCAAGGACTTGACCTTCCTTCAGACCTCCACGAAAATCATCCCGCCTTCTATTTTAGCATTGAAACTCCGCAACGGTGCGGTCGCGGGTGGGTTGAGGACCTGGCCTGTCCTGAGGTCGAACTCGGAAAGATGAAGCGGGCAGACTACCCTGTCCTCGATGACGAAGCCGAGCCCGAGGTCCGCATCCTCGTGGGTGCACGTGCCGCTCAGCGCGAAGACCTCGCCCCCGATCATAGCAAGGATGATGTGGACACCTCTTACGTCGAGAGCTGACATGGTTCCTTCCGCCAGTTCCGAGGCCCTCATAGCCGAGACGAACTCACCCACAACTCTCATCTGTACTTGTAGTGCCGCTCAAAGATGTCTTCGGACTGCTTGACTTCAGGGGTCGCTTCGCCGGTCTCCGCGAGAAGGGTCTCCCTGTCGACCAGCCTGCTCTTCCTTCCATGCCACTTGCCTTCAATCATGAACCTGGCGCCTTCCCTAGTCTGTTCGACGGGGATTCTGGAGAGAACGGGTTCGAAGAAGCCGAGGACAACCATCTTCTTCGCCTCGTCCGGAGAAAGACCTCTGGCCATCAAGTAAAAGAGTTGTTCCTCATCAATCTGAGACACCGAAGCCGAATGGGTCGCCTTCACTTCGTTGTTGTCGATCTCGAGCCCGGGGACTGCGTCAGACTTCGCGGTCCGCTCGAGAATCATCGCATGGTGGGCAAGGTACGAACGAGAGTTCTTCGCCTCTCTGACGATCTTGATCATTCCCTTGAATATGGATTGCGACCCGCCCTTAAGGACGCCCCGTGCCTGCGTCGAGCCTGTCGAATCTCGAGAATTGTGGAACAGGTTGGTTTCGAAATCATACCTCTGCTTCGAATCTGTGAAGAAGATCTCGAAGCCTTCGGCCACTGAACCCCTGCCATTCAAGAGGAAGTTCATCCTGGAGCGCGACACCGCGGCACCGAGGGAGAGGGCGCTCACGGTCGCCCGAGAATCGCTCATGGTCTCAATCGCTCTGTTGGAGACATGGACGGCCTCCTCGTCAAGCAGCTGGATAGAAGAAAAGTCGACGTGGGAGCCTGGCCCGGCGTGTATTTCCGATGTCGAAGCTACCAGAGACGGAGGCTGAGAGCCCTTGGAATACAGCTCCTCGAGAAAGACCAGCTTGGATAGTTCGTCGGCGTATATGAATGTCTGATCAATCACACCCGTCTTGGGCGAGTCGAGCAGGAGCATCTTGCGCAGGGGCTTGCCAAGGGTCACGCCCTTCGGAACGTAGACAAGAGTTCCGCTGTTGAAGAAGGCGTTTACGAAGGCAGCGAATCTGTCCGCTCCCGACTTCACAAGCCGTGTCTCGAAGAGGCGCTTGACCAGCTCCCCGTCGCTCTTGAGAGCGTCGTGCAGAGGCAAGAGCTTCACCCCTTCCGAAGCCGTCTCGTGATCGAGCTCGGCGTGGACTTGGGTCTCGTTTCCTTGGAGGAGGATGTTGGTCTCCTTGCCGGTCAAGAAGCCTGAGAAGAAGCTGCGGAAGTCGACAGTGGTCTTTCGCGGGACCATCCCGAACCCAGAGAGGTCAAAACTGGAGATGTTGGCGTACTTCGTATAGAGGGGGTTCTTTTCCAGGGGCAGAGACGAGAACTCGGCCACGGCCTTTAGCCTAGACTCCCTGAGCCACTCCGGCTCGCCTAGCGATTCAGAGAGAGTTCGGGCGAGGTCTTCGTCGAACGAGCCCACCGCAGGTTGGGACAATCCTAGGTCGCTCTCCGGGCGCTGGCCTCAACCGACAGCGTTAGTCATTTCGAGCGACATAAGACGGTTGAACTCTACGGCGTACGCCATGGGCAACTCCTTGGCGAAGGGCTCGAGGAACCCGTTGACGACCATGCTCAGAGCGTCTCCCTCGGAGATTCCCCTCGCCATGAGGTAGAAGAGCTGTTCCTCGCCGACCTTGCCGACGCTCGCCTCGTGAGTCACGGTGGCATCGTCTTCCTGTATCTCCATGTAGGGGTAGGTCGCGGTCGTGCTCCTCTCGTCTATGAGGAGTGCGTCGCAGCGCACGCTGGACTTCACGTTCTTTGCGCCCTTTGCGATGTGCAAGAGACCCCTGTAGGCCGTATGGCCTCCGTCCTTGGAGACTGACCTTGAAAGTATCTTGGACGTGGTGTCCCTCGCAAGATGAATCGCCTTTCCTCCGGTGTCCTGGATCTGGCCCGCTCCTGCGTAAGCCACGGAGATGATGTCCGCCTTCGCCCTCGGTCCGAGAAGGTATATCGATGGATACTTCCTAGTCAGGCGGGAGCCACCGTTGAAATCGACCCAAGAGACCGTCGCGTCTTCGTAGGCGTGTGCCCTCTTTGTTACGAGGTTGAGGACGTCCCTTGACCAGTTCTGCAGAGTTGTGTACTTCACGAGGGAGCCCTTTTGCGCGACTATCTCAACGATTGCGGAGTGAAGCGACTGTGATGAATAGACGGGGGCGCTGCAGCCCTCCATGTAGGTTACCTCACTGTGAGGCTCTCCGATGATTAGGGTTCTCTCGAACTGGCCCATGTTCCGCTCGTTGATCCTGAAGTAGGCCTGAAGCGGCATGCTGACCTTGACTCCTTCGGGGACGTGCACGAAGCTTCCTGCACTCCAGACCGCGGTCTGGAGAGCGGCTATGTAGTTGTCCTGATACGGGACTACGGTCCCGAAGTACTTCTTCATGACCTCCGGGTACTCCTTGAGTGCCGTTACGGTGTCGGTGAAGACCACGCCCTGCTTCGAAAGCTCACCCTGGATGCTGTGGTAGACCGCTTCGCTCTCGTAGATCGCGCCCACCCCAGAGAGGAACTTCTTCTCGGCTTCGCTTATGCCAAGCTTGTCGTACGTATTCCTGATGTACTCTGGGAGCTGGTCCCAGGAGTTCGCAGCCTGCTTCGTGGGGCTCGCGTAGTAGTAGAAGTCCTGGTAGTCGATGTCGGCCAGTTCGGGAGCCCAAGAAGGGGCTTTCCTGTCCAAGAAGTGCCTGAGTGCCTTCATCCTGATCTGCTCCATCCAGGCGGGCTCGTCGTGAACCCGCACTATCTCCTGGACGACCTTCTCGCTGAGGCCCTTTACACCCTGCACCGCGTAGGAGTCGATGGGGTCGCTGAACCCGTACTTCTCCTTGTAATCGTCTGCGACTACGTCCGCCCTAGACCCCATCTTCTCACCGGTAAATATAACATAAGTTATTTTCTCCGTTAAAAGGGTTATGGAGCCGGCTGGGCCACTTCCTCCTCGCCGCCGTAGCCCTTGATCCACGTGTAGCCCTTCTCTTCGAGCATTCTGGAAAGGTCCTCCCCGCCGGATTCGATGATTCTCCCCTGATACATCACGTGCACGAACTGAGGCTTCACGTACTTCAGTATCCTCTGGTAGTGGGTTATCAGAAGCGTTCCCGTGTTGGGGCCGGAGACTTTGTTGATTCCTTCGGCCACGATCCGAAGAGCATCGATGTCGAGGCCTGAGTCGGTCTCGTCGAGGACAGCAAACTTCGGCTGCATCAGCGCCATCTGCAGGATTTCCGCCCTCTTCTTCTCCCCGCCCGAGAAGCCCTCGTTGAGGTACCGGGTCAGGAAGGCTTCATCCATGCTGAGCATCTTGAGCTTCTCAGCGACGACCTCCCTGAACTCGAAGATGGTTGGGGGGTCCGTGCCCGGGGGCCTGGAATTGTTGTAGGCGGCTCTAAGAAATGAGAACATGCTCACTCCCTGCACACTCACTGGGTACTGAAACGCCAGAAAGAGCCCCTTCTTGACCCGCTTGTCGGGTGTGAGGCCGATGATGCTCTCCCCGTCGATCAGCACCTGGCCGGAGGTGACCTGGTATTTCGGATGTCCCATCAGGGCGTAGGCCAGCGTGCTCTTCCCCGACCCATTCGGACCCATCAGAGCGTGAGTCTCACCCTGTGCAACGGTGAGGTTCACCCCCTTCAGAATCTCCTTTCCTTCCACGGAGGCGCGGAGATCCTTGATTTCTAGCTTCAAGAGTTGAAGAGACGAACCTCCTCCAAGTCTATTTAAGGATATAACATAGGTTATAGACTGTCTCTAGGCAGACCAGCGGTCGCTCACTTTCCTCGCCACCGCTTCAAGAAACTCTCTGTCCAGAGATGAGAAGGCATCCAACTGGTCGCTGTCGATGTCAATCTCTCCTATGACTGCTCCCCCTTTGAATACGGGAACCGCAATCTCGGCCCTCGTTGAAGGGAAGCATTGGAGGTACCTCGGGTCCCTGCTGACGTCAGATACGATTTCAGTTCTACCAGCCTTCGCAGCGAAGCCGCAGATCCCCCTCCCGACTGGGATGCGTGTGTGCTCTGTAGCCGCAGGCCCAGAATACGCGTCTAGGACGAGGTCCTTCCCGTCCACCGCGTAGATGCCCACCCAGGAGTACGTCGGCACACTGGAGTTGAGCATCTTGACCAAGTTGTCTCGTGAGTCTCTCCCACTCGTCGTCCCAATCGCAGAATCAGTCTTAAGGAGGAGCTCCCTAGCATACTCTCTGGTCAGCCTGAGCGTCGATGCCTTCATTGACTCTGTGCGCCCTCCTCTTGCTGTATTTATCTCCGACCCCCCTCACTGCTCGCTCTAAAGGGCTGATTCATAGGTGGTCGAGACCCTGCGGAGCGAGACTCCGGACTCGTCTCAATGAACTTGAAACTGTCCCTCGGTAGCAACTGTGTCTGCCGGATCGTCCCAGATTCTGCTAGGAAGCTATCTCAATACTGGAAACCGTCTCATTATGAGACAAACCGTGATTAAGTTCGGAAATTAATCCAGGAAAACATAGCAATTCTACACCTGTCCTCCGTGACCTTCCTTCAGATTGAGTATCGCTGGCTCCGAATAACCGAGAAAAATGGGCCAGAACAAGTTTGGGTATTGAGATAGCTTCTAGGCTAGGAAGTTTTTTAACCAGGAAACGACGATAATGCGTGGTGATCTCATGAAGAAGGACGATGCCAATGCCAAGAAAGATAGACGTCTCACGACGAATCAGGGTGTTCCCGTCTCCGACAACCAGAATTCACTCGCCGTCGGCGAACGTGGACCCGTATTGCTACAAGATGTGCACTTGGTCGAGAAGCTCGCACACTTCGACCGTGAGCGTATCCCTGAGCGCGTAGTACACGCCAAAGGCGCTGGTGCGCACGGTTACTTCCAAGTGTACAGGAGCATGGCAAAGTATACCTGTGCGAAATTCCTTCAAGACCCAAAGAAGAAGACACCCGTGCTTGTCCGGTTCTCCACTGTAGTTGGCTCACGAGGATCCGCTGACACAGCTCGTGATCCGAGGGGTTTTGCCGTCAAGTTCTACACTGAAGACGGAAACTACGACCTAGTAGGAAACAATCTGCCAGTCTTCTTCATACGAGACGCCATCAAATTCCCAGACATGGTGCACGCCTTCAAACCTGCTCCCGACACTGGTTACCCTACAAGCTCGTCAGCAAACAGTCGCTTCTGGGACTTCATCTCACTGACTCCCGAATCTACTCACATGATCACTTGGCTCTTTTCAGACAGAGGGACAGTCAAGAGTTACAGGAAGATGGAAGGATTTGGCGTCAACACGTACAAGTGGGTGAACTCCAAAGGCAAAGCAGTCTATGTCAAGTATCACTGGAAGCCAAAAGAAGGAATAGAGACTGTTGACCGACATGAGGCCACTCGCCTAGCGGGCGAGGATCCTGACGTTGCCACTCGCGACTTGTACGATATGATTGCTTCAGGCAAGACGGTAGAGTATGAATTGAAGGTCCAGGTCATGGAAATTGCCGATGAGTCGAAGCAGAGTTTCGACCCGCTTGATGCCACAAAGACTTGGCCTGAGGAGAGGTTTCCGCTCATGCCTGTAGGCAAGATGGTGCTGAACCGCAACCCTGAGAACTACTTTGCCGAAGTGGAGCAGTCTGCTTTCGGTCCAGCCTCCATAGTTCCAGGAATCGAGTTCTCTGCTGACAAGCTCCTGCAAGGCAGGGTCTTTCTCATACCCAGATACCCAGCGGCATCGACTCGGCGCCAATTACCTGCAACTTCCAGTCAATCGACCGCAGGCATCGGTCGACAACAACCAACGCGACGGAGCCATGCAGTATGCACCCTACGGCGGAGGGACAGTCAACTACGAACCAAATACTTTGGCGGGCGGAACGCCGCACGAAGCACCAGCTATGGCCGCTACTCACAATCACCTCCAGGGGGAAATGTCCCGTCAGAAGATCAGCATCACGAACGATTTTGAGCAGGCAGGCGGACGCTATCGTTCACTTAGCAAGGTCGACCAGGACCATTTGATTGATAACATAGTTGACTCGTTGGGAAAGGCAGACAGGCCAATTCAGCAGCGTATGGTCGAGAACCTCACCAAGGCTGATCCTGAGCTTGGAAAGCGGGTGGCGAGAGGGCTAAGACTCCGGTGACCGGTGGAGAAACGCCAACTCGACCCCTTCTGTAGAGGACGTCAAAGGCGGGCACGACAATTCTTATATACAAACAGAAGTTGTGAACCTCCATGAGTCAGATGTCAGCAGCAGGTCAACCAGTGATAGTACTGAAGGAAGGATCCAGCGAGTCAAGAGGAAGGGAGACACAACGCAACAACATCGCGGCAGCGAAGCTCATCGCGGAGGTTGTGCGGACATCGCTCGGACCGCGTGGGATGGACAAGATGCTCGTCGATTCGATGGGCGACGTCACGATAACCAACGACGGGGCCACGATGTTGAAGGAGCTGGACATCCAGCACCCAGCCGCGAAGATGATGGTTGAGATCAGTAAAGCGACGGACAACGAGGTCGGCGACGGCACAACCTCGGCCGTAGTCGTCGCGGGCGCGCTGCTACAAAAGGCAGAAGACCTGATCGACAAAGAGGTTCATCCAGTGGTGATAGTAGACGGCTACCTTAGGGCAGCCGAGAAGGCGCAGAAGATCCTCGAAGACATCGCGGAGAAAGTCGACCCGACAAGCAGGTCGGACCTCCTGAACATAGCCAACACGAGCATGGTTACGAAGCTCGTGACCGAGGATGCGCCCCATCTGGCACGGGTCGTCGTTGATGCCATAATGCTGATCACAGAGAAGAGCGAAAAGGGCCTGAAGGCGGACATCGATAACGTGAAGGTCGAAAAGAAGCCGGGAGGGGCAATCACAGACACCCAGCTAATCAGTGGGATGATCCTGGACAAGGAGGTCGTCCATTCAGGCATGCCGAAGAGGATTGAGGAGGCGAAGATAGCCCTCATCAACTCGGCGCTTGAGATTGAGAAGACCGAGTTCTCAGCAGAAATCAGGATTAACGACCCTGCACAGATGCAGCAGTTCATGGACGAGGAAAGCAACATCCTGAAGGGGATGGTCGAGAAGGTGAAAGAGGCCGGAGCAAACGTGGTCATCTGCCAGAAGGGAATCGACGACCTCGCGCAGCACTTCCTTGCAAAGGCAGGCATACTCACCGTGAGGCGCGTGAAGGAGAGTGACATGTCCAAGCTCGCGAAAGCCACGGGTGCGCGAATGGTCACCAACCTCGACGACCTTACGAGCAAGGACCTGGGATACGCGAAGCTCGTCGAAGAAAGGAAGCTGGAGGACGACAAGTGGGTCTTCATTGAAGGGTGCAAGAACCCGAAGGCTGTGACCATCCTCGTGAGGGGCGGAACCCAGCGCATAGTCGACGAGGCCGAAAGGGCCCTGCATGACGCTCTGATGGTAACCAAGGACGTCGTGGAGCTGCCCAAGATAGTCGCAGGGGGAGGAGCCCCAGAGGAAGAAGTCTCATGCCAGCTCAGGACATGGGCGCAGAAGCTCTACGGAAGGGAGCAGCTGGCTGCCCTAAAGTTCGCCGATGCGATGGAGTCGATACCCATGACGCTTGCAGAGAACGCCGGCATGGACCCCATCGATACGCAGGTCGATCTCAGAGCGAGACACGGGAAAGAAGGGAAGTGGTTCGGGGTAGACGTGATGAACGGGAAGGTCGCGGACATGTACGCAAAGTCAATCGTGGAACCCCTAGCTGTCAAGCTCCAGATCCTCAGGGCTGCCACCGAGGCGGCGTGTATGATCCTGAGGATAGACGACGTGATCGCAGCGAGCAAGATGAAGGCGCCTCCTATGCCTCCAGGCGGAGGGGGAATGGGCGGCATGGGCGGAATGCCCCCGATGGGCTAGATTCACAGGCTACGCTAGATCGAACGTCGCGTCCGGAAAGCGACCGCTCTTCAGTGCCTTGTCATAGACCATACTGCCGACGGCGACATCCTCGAGCGCAACACCGCCGGATTTGAAAAGGGTCGGTGGCTTCGCGTGCACGTTGCCTGCCACCACGTCCTTCAGCTCGACCACGGCGTCCCAGGAGCAGGTCCCGGCTTCGGCCGCTCGAATCAGGTCCCCGTACTCAATCTTGGCCTGCGGCAGGTCGTCGACGACGACAGTTCCGAACCTGCCGACCGCAGCGGCCGTCACCTCGGAGTGTTCGGGCAAGTTTGAACCGCAGATGCCCAGATGGGAGAGGCCCTGGACCGAAGCCGCGTCGAGGAATGGCTCTCTTGACGAGGTTATCGTCGAAGCAACGTCGGCCCCCCTGAGAGCCTCCCCGGGAGTTCCAAACGCCCTAGCGTCGAGGCCGACCCCCTTCAGTCTCTGACAGAAGCCATCGCGGTGTTCCTTATTGGGGCTCCAGACCCGTACTTCAGATACGGACGTGACCGCTGCCACAGCCAGGACCTGTGTCATGGCCTGCTTCCCTGAGCCGCATACTGCGAGCCGGGCGGACCTCCTGTCATAGAGGAACTTGGTAGCCACACCGGAGGTGGCCCCGGTCCGGAACCTCCCCAGGACGTCCGCCCCCATTATCGCAAGTGGGCGCGAGTCTGTGGAGTCGAAGAGGACGAGGACGAACCGCGTCCCCTTGCGGGATGACATGTAGCACTTGATGCCGCCGCGACCGAGATACGGCAGAGAAGCGTGCATCACGTTCAGGACGGCGCCTGGAGTCCGTGACCGGGTCCTTGCTGAGTTGACAGCCTCGCCGTGAGCTTGGCGCCTGAAAACCTCTTCGACGGATGCTACGACCTCGGTCATCTCCAAGAGGCTTTCTACGTCTCTTTCGGAGAGTATCAGTGTCAACGAGCCTACGGCTCTTCTTTGGCTTCCTCGGTCTCGAGCTTGCCCCACCTCCCCACCTTAGGCAGAGGCTTGGTCCTGAACAAAGTCATCCCCTGTTGATACCGCTGGAGCTCCACCTCTAGAAACTTGATGTCCGACAGGAGGGCCGCGACCTCCTTGTCCTTCCCCTGCTTGCCTGTCAGTTCGGTCACCTTGGCCTTCTTCTCGCTGACCATCCTTGACAGGAGCTGCTCGTATTCAGTGGTCAAGAGAAACCCGCGGCCCGCGAGTTGTCGAAAGTATAAAGGCGTTGTCGGGAAGCGGGGGTCTGGTGTGGCTCGTCAGCTTCTTCATGCCTGAGAGCCCCCGGACCGGTGAAGCCTCCCGTGGGGCTCAGGTTCTGCGCATTCAGCTCGACGGCGGTGCTGCCACCTCTGAGAGATGCCTTGACCGCAACGTCCTGCAACCGAAGGAGGGCGCCTAGCCTGAGCAATCATCAAGGGACCCCCATTCTGAAGAAGGCTTCGGCTGTAGAACGCATAAGATTCCACGGGCACCCTATGGTGAGATCTCTCCACCCGACCACAATCGAGATCACCACTGAGGAGCGCCTGACCGAGAAAGGAGACTGCATCGTTGGGGTGGGAGCTGCGAAGGGATGTAGCCAGCTCAGCGAAACGCTCAAGACCGCCCTCAGGTCGGAGAAGGCCAGGGTCACGATCAGAGTATTGGTCGGCGATGAATGCTTTGAGCTTTCTGCCGAGGGCGACAAGGGGCTGGAGCTCTCGCATCCTCACGACATCGTGATTCGGAGGAGCAGGTTCATGAGCGGCCGGACCCTAGCAGTCTGTGCAACCGCAGCCGCCAGAGACATTCCGAGGTCGATCGTTTCGAAGCTGAAGAACCCCGAGACTGTGGGAGCGCTAGAGATTGAGGTCCACGGCGCTTGACGGTCACCAGAGCCATAGCCTATACCATGCAGGCCCTCGTCAAGTACCACGGGCTGAAGAACTGGGACCTCAGACTCCCGTACCATGACAGCATCTCGGTCAACACGACGTGCATGAAGACGGAGGCACAGATTGATGACAAGAGGAAGGGGGGCGTCTTTATTCGAGGGAGGCGGAGCGACTCGGCCAACGAGAGGCTCAAGGCAGTCGTGTCTAGCCTCAAACCAGGGATGGATGTTGCCCGTTTCAGGATAGACAGCAGGAACGTGCCATCCAGCAGGGCGAAAGGGATCGGCTACTCGTCCTCGGCCGGAGCGGCCCTCACGTTGCTGATGCACAACAGGCTGGTCGGAGGACGGCCGGACCTGCTCTCGCTTTCGAGAACGGCGAGGCTCTTCGCAGCCTCCGCTTCACGGTCCCTCGTCGGCGGCTTCTCGAGACTCTACGCGGGGGTTGACGACGCTGGAACCTATGCGAAGAGGTTCGCCGACCAGCGCGAGATGGACCTGCGGATGGTGATCGTGCCCCTCCCTTCCAAGGTGAGGAGCGAGGACGCTCATAGAGAAGTTCTGACGTCGCCATTCTTCAAGGCCCGCATCGAATCGGCCCAGAAGCGGTGCGATGAGATGGAGAGGGCGATCCTCGGGAACGACCTCGATGCGCTGGGAATCCTTGCCGAGAGAGACACGCTGGAGCTCCACAGCGTGACGATGACGGGCGAGAACAGGCTGATCATAATGACCGAGGACACCTTGAGGATCATCAGGCGGGTGAGGGAGCTGAGGAGCGATGGGGTGAAGGCCTACTTCTCCATTCAGACCGGTCCTTCGGTATTCATCAACACATCAGAGAAACACGAGCAGACCGTGCTTAGGGCGATTCAGAAGATGGGATACAAGGCCTATCTCTCGGGGGTCGGTGGAGAGGCCACCATCCTGTAAGAAGCTGGAACGACTAACAGCCATTCTCACCCCTCGGCGACCCTTGGCTCCAATGCCCCAGAACCTCACCAAGTGCCCAGAGGAGCTCGAGAAGAAAAGGACGACGAGCCAGACCAGGTCGGAGATGGGATTGAGATCTACCCAAGCTTTTGGACAAAGGCGCTCGAGAAAGGCGTGGTCCTGCCATCGGATGAGATCAGCGACGCTATCACGAAGGTCGAGGAGAGGGGCAGCCTCTACAGGGCCGCAGAAGACTAAACAGAAATCAAGTCGGCGAGAAGATCAACGCAGGACCTCGCCTCCGTCCAGCACGATGACCTGACCAGTGATGAAGCTGGATTCGTCGCTCGCCAGGAAGAGGGCGAGGTTCGCTGCGTCGATAGGTCTGCCGAGCCTCCCCATCGGGATCGCCTCCTTGTATGCCTCGAGTTGTTTCTCGTCCAGCCAGTCCACCCAAGCGGTCTCTATCGAACCGAAGGCCATGCAGTTGACCCTGACCCTCGGGGCCGCGACCTTCGCGAGCATCTTGGTCATGGAAATGACCGCACCCTTCGCAGAGGCGTATACCAGGCCTTCGCTGTCCCCGGAGATCGCCGGAGTCGAAGCCACGTTGACAACCGAACCGTGTTTCATCAACCTGAGCGCGCCCTGCGTGCACAGGAAGGTCCCGAAGGTGTCCACCGCGAAGACCCTCTTCCACATGTCAAGCGTTACCCTTGGAATGCTGACGTTCCAGATGCTTCTGTCGGAAAGACCGGCCATGTTGACAAGGATATCGAGACCTCCGAGTTCTCGTTCGACCTCGCCGAGCATGGCTGAGACGCTCGCAGGGTCAGCCACGTCGCAGTGAACAGCGAAGGCCTTGCCTCCAGAGCGGCGGATGGCTTTCACGACGTAGTCGGAATGCGCGGCGGATGGCCTGTGGTTGACCACGACGTGCGCACCTTCCTTCGCGAAGAGTCTAGCCACCTCAGCACCGATACCTTGCGAGGAACCGGTAACCAGGGCGCGCTTGCCAGCGAGCCTCATTCGGTTGGGCTAAGTAAATCGGGCCATCTTAAGGGTTGGAGGTGACGACACTGCCGCCCGGGTTGAAGAACTCGAGCACGGCATTGAGCCCGGGAGATTGTCAGTAAGGCTCCCTGCAAACCCCTTTCGCCAGCTTTCCTTGAAACCCGCCAAAGAGAGTCGGTGCGCCCAGCTCGAGGGAGAATGGTCCTATGGTTGGATCTAACATGAGCGACAGCTTCGACGATTTTGGCAAGAGGTTTTGCAAGGATAGAATGACCAGACCGAATCCTAGCGTAGTGGTCCTCCTTGACGAATCTGAATCAATGTCCGATGCATTCGCTGATCCCAGTATTTCCCACCGAGTCAAACCCTGTCTGATTTGAACTCGTGACATTAGGCTAGCCTATCGGAGGCGACAGCGGGCCGCTAAAAAACCTCGGGACGGCCTGGAGAGAACTTGCGCTCCCTGTTCTCTCCCCGTCAGACCGCTCTGCCCGTTGCCACGGGCCCCCTTGCGCGAAGCAAGCCCGGCGGCAGACGAAGTCCACTGTCCGGGGCAGAATTGAGCAAATTCACCTGGATAGCCCGAATAGTCCAGGAGTAGAACTGATATCAAACTCCATAGAACCGATATCAAACTCCATAGAACCGATATCAAACTCCATAGAACCGATATCAAACTCCATAGAACCGATATCAAACTCCATAGAACCGATATCAAACTCCATAGAACCGGATAGAACGCCCATCGAACGCTCGCCGATGACTGAGCGTCAGAAGAAGCCGCTCATCTTGGTCGATGCTGAGGGGCACAGGGAGGTTGGGGCGCCCAGACTCTTGAACAGGGGAGAAGGACTGCCAGCTTCGGACACGCCCGCGCCCTGAAGAAGTCTAACGAATGGCTGAACTAAATGGACAGATTGCAAGAAGAAAGGAGGAGCAGGCCCGGTGGGAGTCGACCAGCAGATGGTGTCCGGATAACTCAGACCGATCGTGGGTCCAAGCTAGAAAACTAATTAGGCACTTGGACCTCCCATTCTTCATGAAGTCGGAGGGCATAACGGAGGTTGGCAATACTCCCCTAATCAAACTGGACGACATCTACGCGAAACTCGAGTGCATCAACCCGACTGGAAGCATCAAGGATCGCATGGTCAAGTTCATCATAGACGAAAGCGAGAAGCGTGGGCTCTTGAGGAAAGGGATGACGATTGTAGAAGCAACAAGCGGCAACACCGGCATAGCCCTCAGCTACTATGCCAAGCAGAAGGGCTACGATGCCACAATAATCATGCCCGAAAACGTAACCGAGGAGAGGAAGGAATTTGTTCGAAGGCTCGGCGCGAAGCTCATCCTATGCTCTTCTGAGGGTAGCTTCCCAGAAGCAGTCCGAATTAGAGATGAAATGGTGAAGGATAGGCGCTATTTCAGCACAAATCAGTTCTCGAACCAATTGAATGTTGAATGTCACCGCCGGACCACCGGGAAGGAGATTATCCAGCAATTGAGAGAGAGGTCCCTTGTAGCCGACGCGTTCGTGGCCGGAGTTGGAACTGGAGGAACGCTCATAGGCGTCGCCAAGGCCTTGCGCGAAGTCAATCCGAAGGTTCACATTTCAGCGGTCGAGCCGGCAGAGTCTCCTGTCATGAGCGGCGGTGCTGCCGGATTGCATGGCATTCCAGGCATAGGCGACGGTTTCATCCCAGCGATAGTCAAGAACGAGAACGGGGGTCTCAACCCATTGATCGATGAGCTCGTCTTAATCAAAAGCAGCGATGCAAAGGAGGCATCCATTTCCATTGCCAAGAACTCCGGCTACTGCGTGGGCGTTTCGTCGGGTGCCAACTACCTCGCCGCAAGGGAATTATCGCGCAGTTACGATTCGGTGGTGACGGTCTTCCCAGATGGGTTCACTCGCTACCTGTCGATGGGTTTGAGTTCTTCTGGCAGGTGTAGCTACAATAGCGAGGCATGTCGAGAATATCTTGCATGGCTGTCACAGCCTCAGGCTGATGTATCCCTTTCATTGCCGTCTTAGGTGACAGGCGTCTGTTGCTCCTAGCCTGATTGTTATGAACCTCCGTAGAATTCGTGCGACGGTGGTCCTGCTAGCGCCTGACAGTCCTCTGAACCAAGGGTTCAGCTATGGGCCGTCGTAGTAGGAACCGGCCCGGTGGGATTCGACCAGTTGACGAGGCAGAGCCTTCACAGGAGTGGGTCCTTGTGCCCAGCGTCTCCTAGGCATCTTTCTCTGATAGCCTTTCGAGGATTCTTTGCACCGATTTCTTCGTTCTCCTCAGATATTTCCTATTATCATGGTTCGACTTGTCCTGATCCGCCGTAGGATACTGAGGAATGTGGACGAAGCCAACAGGCCCAGCCACCTTTGCCTGCCTAGACGTAAGATGCATGCCAACATAGAACGCCTCCTCGCAGAGGAACCTGCCCGCATCCTCGGATTTCTCGAACTTGATTCTCGCATCCTGCAAAGCTTGTTCGACATCTCGGGCAATGGGCGAAGAGTACTCTAGTGGGCCTCCGATAATGACTTCGGTCCCTACCTCCGCCCCGGCTCTGTTGCCTGCCTCGTCGGCGCGTCCCTTAGCGCGCTGGTTATGGGCCTTCTCCTCCACCTGGATACTTCTTCCGCGGCACTCTCCCAGCCCTAGAATAGCGATGAGCTGTTGACCTTCTTTTTGAATTTCCGCGATCGCCCCCTTGATCATTGTCTCGGGCTTTCCCCATTCGACTGGAATCAAGACTGAGCGAATCTCTACACCGTTAAACTCTTGCCCGTCAAAGGCGTCAGCTATGTCACCTGCAGCGTTAGCCCTCCTACCCGCGAATGGGTCGAATCCAATCACTAGTATCGTCCTGTGCATGCCCTTTCCCCCACCCATGTGTCCCCAGGCTGCGCCTGTAGAGATTCATATGTGTCTTTGTTTCCCTTCAGCCAGAGCGTCTCATGTGCGTGGAAGTACTTGAACATGGGAATTGGTACCCCGGCAGGATGTAATAGTCCGCAGTTTTCTGCCATTGCATAGAAATTGTGCTAATGCAGCAGGTCAGTATAAGGAACCACGGTCGCAGTTCCTGTTGGATTTGTAATGGAGAAGCACCTTCTCTGAACATGCGCACTTTGGCATAGGCGCCCGAACGGGTTGGCAGCCCGGCTAGAATTCCGACCTGTTTGGGTTCGAATTCATTTCAGGTTGAAACCGTTCGCACGTACCACGCACTAACTGCTCAGTAGGGAAGGCCTAGCCTCTTGAAGATACTCAGGAAAACGTGGGTCTTCCCTAACCTTGTCGTAGAAGGGAAACAATCGAAGACGGCGTGTTGATGGACTCGGATACATATGCAGAACGGTCAGAAGGCTGGCCCTTCGGATGACTATTGACTGGTCTTGAACAGCTCTATCCAGATTCCGTTCGGGTCCTCGACATAGGCCCAGCGGCTCTTCTCGGTCTTGACCTCCTTCCGGAACTTGTAACCGAGCCTCCTTGCCTGTTCTAGCGACGCGTCGAGGTCCTCCACCCCAAACGCGAGGTGGTCGAGCCCTTCTCCGACGACATACTTCGCGTTGAAGGGACTCTTGGCGTCGTAGTGGTTCAGCTCTATCCCGACCTTCCCGTCCCCCGATTCCAGGAAGGCAACGTCTCCCTTCGTGACTTCGATTCTGGAATGGCCCTTGTCTTTCATCCCAAGAAACTTCGTGTAGAAGTCAATCGATTTCTTCATGTTCTTGACCCTGACTCCGACATAAGTGAACTTGGCTTCCAAGACACGGGCTCTGGTCCCGCTCACCCTAATAAGGAAACATGAGACTCTGCCATCTGTCAGCGGGCCCGATGGGGTCCCCCCAAACAGGTTCTGAGAGTAGATTCTAGGCTAATAATGGCGAGCCAGGATCAGCCCCAAAGCAAACCCAAGGCGTGGGTGAAGCGCTACATCACGCCATGCGGAGTTACCAGACTCCGCGCGATTCCAGTACATGCGCGAAGGACAAAGACCTCAATGATTCCTTAGACCTGAAGGAACTTGGAACTCTTCATCTCGTCCTGAGCTTGGAAGGCCTTGCTCATCGCTGAGACCTTCTTCGCGTCGCCGTGGACGAGAAACAGTTCGACGCATGTTGACGGAGTGAGCTTGCTGTGGATATGCGTCTTGATTATCTGGTCGAACTCATGCTTGAGCCGTGTGACTGGTTGTTCTTCCTCGGTGTTGTGCGTGACCACGACCAGACCGCTCACTTCACCTGAAAGGCCTGACCGTTCCCTGTTGTCGTTCATCATCAGCCGAATCGCGGCTCGAACAAGCTCTGACCGACCAGTGAAGCCGAATGATTTCTCGAGCTCGTCCATCTCCTTCAGCATCGTCTCCGGAATCGAAAGGCTGACGATTGGCATAGGCAGGTTTCTTATTAATGCGCATATAAACTCTGGTCTCCAGAGTAATAAGTCGCACCGCCAGGCCGCGCTGAGATTAGTGACGTCGATCAGGAAGACGCGGAGTGGGTGGAAGTCATCTACCTGCTTGCTTCACTCGGCTTGATTTCCTGGAAATTGGTCCTGCGAACTCTACCGGGCTTGATTCGTCTCGGGAATCTCCAGTCCCAGCCCCTCACGCCCAGGTAGATGATGAACACAATGCTCGTAATGAAGAAGCTCACCGGGTACGGCTCGTACACCCCGATGAAAAGTCCAGACCATGTCGCGGCCAGGGCGATGAGCACTGAGATCATTATGACCCGCTGCGGCCTTTTCGCCAGATATTGGGCAGTTGCCGCTGGCGTCACCATCAGGGAGAAGATGAGGAGGACGCCGATCATCTGAACAGAGATAGAGACCGCGACAGCTACGAGAAGCATGAACGCCATGCCCAGGAAGACCATAGGCATTCCCTTGGCTTCTGCGACGTCTTCATCCAGCGACGCGAAGAGGAGCGGTCTGTAGAGGAGAGAGATTGCGCCCAGGACCGCCAAACCGAAGAAGAGCGTCTGGAGGACGCCATTGCTGCTGATGCCCAGTATCTCTCCGAACAAGATAGAGTAGGCCTCGGTCGAATAGCCGGGGTAGAGTCTGATGAATAGGAGACCCAGGCCGAGCATGAACGCGAGCACGATGCCGATCTGAGTATCTCGGTTTGTGACGCGGCGACCGAGTGCGGCTATCGCCAAGCCGCCCGCAATTGAACCCAGAAGGAGACCGTAGATGGCGGGAATGTCCACCAAGATGGCCCCTGCAGCTCCAGCGAATCCGATCTCGGAAAAGGCATGAGCCACAAACGCCGAACGGCGCAACACCACGAAGTAGCCCATGATGCCGGCTACGATTGCTATGACCGTCCCTGCCTCGAATGCATGCTGCAGGAGCTGGTAGTGCCAGATCTGCTGGAAGTCGGCGAACAGATTGATGCTGAAGATCACGCCATGTCACCGTGGTGCTCTTCGACGCCTATGATCGCGACATTGCCGTGAGGGTCACGCAGGACCTCGACCTGGACCCCGTACAGCGCCGTAAGGCTCTCTGAGGTCAGGACTTCGCTGGGCTTCCCCGTCGCCACCCTGCCGTTCGCGATGTACATCACTTTGTCGAGATGAGGCAGAAGTGGGTTGATGTTGTGAGCTATCAGCAACGCCGTCACGCGCCGCGAACGGACCACGTCATTGACCAGGTGCAGCAGGTCGGTTTCGCGCCTCAGGTCAAGGTTCGACAGCGGCTCGTCGAGCAGCAGTATGTCCGGGTTGCTCACCAGCGCCTCGGCCAGGAAGATCCTCTGCAGTTCTCCGCCTGACAATTCGCCGAGGGGGCGATGTGCCAGTTCAGTCGCGCCGACACCTTCCAGCGCGGCAAGAGCCGCGTCGCGATCTTTGTGGGAGAAGGGGTTGAACCCCCACCGTTTTCCTGAAAGCCCAAGTCGTACCAATTCAAGGCACTCGACGTTCGTCTCGCTGTCTATTACATGGCGCTGAGGCACATAACCGATTTGAGGATTACCACGCTTAGGCGGAGCGTCGAATATCTTCATCGACCCGCTAATGGGCTGCTGCAGGCCGAGTAGCAAGCGAAAGAGCGTCGTCTTGCCAGCCCCGTTGGGGCCTATGACCGCGATGAACTCTCCGCGACCAAACGTAAAGTTTGCGTCTCGCCAGACAGTGTTTTCCGGGTAGCCGGCTGCCAAATCTTCTGCTGTGATGATCTTGGACTGCAATTTCATTCACCGGTCATTGCCCGAAGGCATGAGCATTGAGCGTGTTCTGGATGGCGAGTAATTCTGCATTCATCCAGACTTGGAACGTGACGCCCTGCGGTTGAATGGTCTCCGTCACACCGACGGCAGGGACGTTGTTTTCGGCGGCCAAAGTCATGATGCTTTGCGTGAGCGGCGTCACCGTCTGCTCGTTGTAGACCAGCATGCTCACGCTTCCGTTCTGGAGTTCCTGCTGGAATTGCACGAGGCTCTGCACTGGCGGGTCATTTCCTTCCGAGACGGCCTCCATGAATGCGGGAGGAGAAACGAGGTCAAGGCCCGTGGCGTTTGCCAGATACACGAATATGCTCTCGGTGGATGCCACGTGTGTACCCGCAAACTGTTGTTTTATCTCGTCTATCCGTTCGTTGTAAACTCCAAGCGACGCATCCAACGCGACGTACTGCTGATTGTAGTATGCTGTGTCGGTCGGATCGATGCATACAAGGTCCTTGTACATCGCCTTCACCGTGTCATTCACGTAGTAAGGACTGTACCAGAAGTGAGGATTTGCTGTGACTGACTGGTTGATGAGTTCCTGCACGTTCAGGACTACTTGGTGCGGAGTATTGCTTGCTGCAATGAGTTGCAGAGCCCAATCATCGTACCCCGCTCCGTTGACGATTACGAAGTTCGCGTTTGCGATCGCTTCGGCGTCGGCGAAGTTGCTTTCATATTCATGAGGGTCGGTGTTGGGGTCCGAAACGACGCTCGTTACATTGACACGCGTTCCGCCAAGCTGAGATACCAGACTCCCCCAGAAGTTCTCGGCGGCGACCACCTGTATCTTCGTTGATGGGCTCGGACCGGTCGTCGAGCACGGAATGACAGCTGAACCCTGACTGCGAAAGACATAGAGCCCCGCGGAGACCGCCGCCACGACTGTGACGACTAAGATCGCGGCAGTTAGAAGCGTATTCCTCTTCATAGCTCGTCTCTGTCGGGTCGACGCATTAATAAGTATTCCAAGGTCTCTATTAACAACAAACGGCTTTCGAGACAGTTTTTATTGATTATGATGTATGCCAACCCGCCGCCTTATGTGACGCGTTCTTTCACCAGTCCTGGAAGGGACCTTGCAACCAGTCGCATGAACAGCTCTAATATGGCTAATCTAGACGAACAGAGGCCATTCTGGGCTTATCTTGAACGGACCTGGTAGGATTTGCTCAGTTCAATGTTCAAATCCGAACTCATACTACTTCCCCAGCGTGGCGCCCTGGCGGGGCCCTTGGCAGAGCAAATGGACGGGAAGATGAGTGGCAGCATTACATCGTACACGACAGCATTGGTGTTTCTCATGTCACGCGGACGAGGAAGGCGAAGCCTCAACAGGTTAGATTTTCGAGCCGTGAGGACCAAAAGCTGGCAGGCAAGCGCTTTGGCCCGCGCTCAATCATGGTCCAGTTCTTTGGTGCGCGTCTCGATGAATTCCCTGACTCTGTCTTCGCTGTACTTACGTTCGTCCTGTTGCTTTTTGAGGTGCCGCTTTATCGTGTCCAAGACGTTTTCCATCTTGAATGGCTTCACTACGTAGTCATCTGCGCCTCTCTTGACAGCCTCGATGGCGTTCTGCAACGACGGGTACCCTGTGACGATGATCTTCACCATCTTCGGGGTTGTCTCCTTCAGCTCGCTCAGCAGCCTTATTCCTTCCATGTCAGGAAGCCGAATGTCTATCAAGGCCAAGTGGAAGAAATCGGCGTGAGATTTCTCAATCGCTTGCTTCCCGTTCTCCGCAACATCTACAGTGTATCCTGCGTCTTCTAGCGCAACTGCCAGAACCTTCCTCACGCTTTCATCGTCATCGATGACGAGAATCCTGACAGGCTCTGTCATGCAGTTTCACTCACTCTCGTTGTCGCGTTGATTGGAAGAGACACGATGACAGTCGTTCCCTTTCCAACGGCGCTTTCGATGGAGACCGAACCCCCATGCGCCTCGGCTATCTGTTTGACCATAGGCAAGCCAAGCCCAAGTCCTTTTGCCTTGGTAGTAGAAAAAGGTACCCAAATCCTCGACATAATCTCTTTCTTGATGCCTGTCCCTGTGTCAGAGAACAAGAGCCGCAAGCTTCTCTCTGAGCTCTGGCTTGTAATCGTAAGCTCTCCGCCTTGCGGCATCGCCTCAACAGCGTTCTGGATTAGGTTGACGGAGACCCTTGTCATCTTCTCCACATCCAGCTTTGCCCTCGGCAGATTCTCGATCAAGTTGGATACATGAATGTTGGTCGGAACTCGAACCAATGCCAGTGCCTTCTCTGTAATGGTTCTCAGGTCAGTCTCGACCAAGTTAAGCTTCGTTTCCCCCGAGTATTCCACTAGACCGGTCATCATGTCATTCGAGTATTCCACGTCCTTCTCAATGACATCCAGCATTTCCTTCGTCTTCTCATCTGCCGCTGAGCCGTACTTCTTTCTGAGGTAGTACACGGCCCCTGTGATGCCTGTCAGGGGGTTCCGCAGGTCGTGGGCAACCTGGGTAGCCAACTGACCCATTGCGGCCATTCGTTCGGCTTCCCGCAGCTTCTTGGTCCTCTCCTCGACCAACTCTTCCAGATGCTCAGAGTATCGTCTGCGCTCGTCGGCCATCAGTCTGCGCTCGGTGACATCCCTGAAGGCCACCAGCACAGCGGGCGTGCCATGCCACGTTACTGGCATCGTCGCGACCTCGACGTCAACGACGTTCCCGTCTAGCCGCAGGAACCTCTCTTCGATCAGCGGAGCCTCCTTCCCATCCTTCAGCGCCTTCTTCACTCGCGCCGCCACTACCGGCCGAAAGTCCGGAGCCACGAAGCGGGTCATCTCCATGCCCACGACATTTCCCGGCTCCACACCTAAGATCTTCGCGGCTGAGGGGTTAACGAATAGCAGCTTCTTGCCATCATGGACGGCCACAGCGTCGGGGGACATCTCCACTAGGTCGCGATATCGCTTCTCGCTCTCCCGCAGCGCCTCTTCAGCGCGTATTCGTTCCGTCACGTCGCGGAGCACTCCTTCATGAAAGAGGACGTTGCCATGCTCGTCGTGGACGTAGCGACCGTGGTCTTCGACCCAGATTTCGGACCCATCCTTTCGACGCATCCGGAACACTTCGACCCTCTCCTGACCTGTGTCCAGAAAGAGGCTCGCACGGTCATCGGGCGAGAAATACAGCGCCTTACTGACGTTCGAGATGTCCAGCATCTCCTGCTTGTTCGAATACCCGAACATGTTCACAAAAGCCGGATTGACGTCGACAAACCTACCATCGTGCGTGCTGCGATACGTTCCGTCAAGCATTCCGTCGATGAGAGACCGATAGCGTTCTTCCGATTGGCGGAGTCTCTCTTCAGCTTGCACTCGTTCCGTCACGTCGCGGAGCACTCCTTCATGAAAGAGGACGTTGCCATGCTCGTCGTGGACGTAGCGACCGTGGTCTTCGACCCAGATTTCGGACCCATCCTTTCGACGCATCCGGTATACTTCCACTTCTTCCTGGCCCGTATCGAGGATGTGGCTTCCACGTTCATCGGGCAAGAAGTACAGCTCCTTGCTGATGCTCGAGATGTCCAGCATCTCCTGCTTGTTCGAATACCCGAACATGTTCACAAAAGCCGGATTGACGTCGACAAACCTACCATCGTGCGTGCTGCGATACGTTCCGTCAAGCATTCCGTCGATGAGAGACCGATAGCGTTCTTCCGATTGGCGGAGTCTCTCGTCAGCTTTCTTGCGTTCGGTGACGTTGTAGACAACGCAAATGAAGCTGCCGGAGACCGCTGAAGAGATGTGTGCTTCCCAATCAACCAGCTTGCCGTCCAATGTGGGTAGCTGATACTCGAATACCTGGACGGTCCCGGTCTTCGCTGCGGCCTCCATCGCTGTTTCTATCGAATCCGCCAGCTTCGAGGGAAGCACGTCGCGGACCGATCTCCCGAGGAACACTTCAGGCGGAGCCGCCAAGTCGTCTCGAGTCGCCGTGTAGTAATAAGTGAAGACGCCATGTGAATCCAGTTCGAACACCAGACCCGGGAGGGCATCAAGGATTCCACGCATCTTGGATTCCGAGCGGCGCAGCGACTGCTCGCCTCGTAATCGACTCAGGCAGGACGAGACATGGCTTGCCAGCGTCTCAAGAAGCTGCTGATCTTCATTGGTAAAAGCGTCCAACCGGGCGCTCTCGACATTGAGTACTCCGACGGTCTGATCATCCAAGATGACAGGCACTGCAAGCTCTGAGAGCATCTCCTTTCTAGCCTCAACATAGGCGGTCTCCTTCCTGGTGTCCGAGATACGTATTGCCTTCTTTTGATTCGCGGCCTTCACGATTATGCCTGGACCGTCGAGTCTCAGATCCGGATAGCCCCTCTTCATCCCTCTGTGTGCTTCGCTTCGCAGCCACCCATCTTCAGCCATCGCGTAGTCTGCGTAGTCGAATCCTAGAGCGTAGTTCATCGCGTCGAGGGTGTGATTGAGAATGCTGTCAATGGTATCGTCGGAGGCGAGTCTGGCCGCATGCTCATGTAGGGCCACCAGTTTGGCGTTCAGTTCCCTGACACCTTGTTCTACCTTCGGGTGGCTCTTTGCTCCCCCCGTCTCCCCATTCGCGGACTTCCGACTTGGCTTCAAGTCAGAACGCCTACTTCGTAATGGTATGCCGTATGGACACTGAATAACCTTTCGACAGCGATGTCATCGTCATCGACCACGGGAGTTGCGGAGCACGCTCGGACGGAGGCTTCGCCCTTACTTACGGAGGAAGAGCACTGCTTGCCGTCAATGTTCGCGGCCAATCTGCATGCTCGCCTAAGGACTGAAAGAGGATTGCCTATGACGCGCGCTAGCACAGCTGAAGGTGTCGCTGGGCCAGAAGCAGACCGGCGGCGGGTGAACTGTGGCTTGTGAAGCAGAGGTCGTTAGGGAGCAGGTCTACAGGGTCTTCATCTCTGCAAGGAACTCACAGGCGTCGTCCCCCCTTAACCTGCACTTCGTCTCTTCTGCGGCGAACTCCTTTCTGAACGTAACTGACCTGTTCCCGACGATGTAGCCTCTGAAGAAGTTGCAGCCAGTCCTGGCGCCCTCGTTCGAAGAGCACTCGAAGCAGTCACGGATGAGGATGCGGAGAGTCTCTCGAATCAGGAGATGCCTCTGCCACTACCCTGCCCCACCCCTGTGCGGCAAGGTTGTTGCTCAGGTAGCCAATGTTCTCTCGCACCTTCTCCGCACCTAGCGACCTGACAAATGCTTCGCCGTTCGCTCGACCTATGGCCATGCCCTCCTGGAAGAGGACGACCTCCCCGCCGCTGCCGAGCAGCTTACTGACGACATCCAGCATTCGCGTGAGCGCGCGACGCCGCATTAGCATGAGATACTCCCCTCCTGTTTCCAATCCGGTGTGGAAGGTGTCGACAAGCATCCCGTCCCTCCCTTCCGACACCTCTACGTCCAGGGCCACGCCCGATGACACTATCAGACTGCGAAGCGTGGCTGCGGTCTCCTCTTGTGAAGGGACCTCGGCGAATCCGCTGACGACGGCAGCGTTGCCTGGCATGGCGTACGATGTCATCCCCACCAAGTTGACCTTAGTTCCCAGAAGGTTCAGAACTCGGCCAAGGGATCCGGGCTCGTCTGTAATCTTGACGACTATCTGGAAGAGTTTCTTGCCTGGCGCGAAGTAATAGGGAATCTCTCTTCTTGCAGTGTGATTCAATCGGCCTGCCGCCTATTGAGCGGTCTTCCTACGTCTTTCGACATTCGGGTGCCCCATTTGGATTCCTTGCGTCGATGATAAAAAGCCGTCGACGCCGCCAGAGCGCGCGCTCTTCCTTTTCTTGGGAACTCCTTGCTCGAACCTGAGGAGTGAGATGTGGTGGGGGCCGAGAAGCGCAGGGACCCTGCAACCGATCGCACAAATAGCGAGAATCTAGCTAATCCAGACAAACAGAGCCCATTCTGGGCTAGTCTGGCGCGGGCCTGGTGGGATTCGAATTCGTGGGCGCTTGACGCGCCTCCCACGACATGCTGGTAACTCCCACAGCTAGCTAAGAGCCAGCCGCTTCAGCCGCTTTCGCTCTAACCTGGCTGAGCCACAGGCCCACGGACAACGCGCCTCGGTCAATGGATTTAAAGGGATTCTTCATTCAGGACCCAACTAGGAGAACAGGCGGGGCTTGCGAACTTGTGTTCTACCGATTTCGATACCGCTCACTGAGGGCAGGAGAACGAAGGCGTCGCTGAAGACAAGCACCGGATCCTTTGGTCGATAGCAGGATGGGAAGACTAACGTTTGTGGGCCTCGGCCTAGGCCCGAAGGGAGTCAGCCTTGAAGGCGCCGAGGAATTGAAGTCGGCCGATGTCGCATACCTGGAGTACTACACTTCGCCCCACGAACCGAGCCTTCTCAAAGTGCTGGAGGGTGCCGTCGGAAAGCATCTGACGATCGTAGATAGGGACTTCGTCGAGGATGGGAACAAGATCCTCGAAGAGGCATCAATGAAGAAGGTGGCCATCGCAGTCCAAGGCGATCCAATGATAGCGACCACTCACAGCGAACTGAGAGCGAGAGCTGCGAGGGCTGGCGTGGAGACGCGGATAGTGCATGGCGCAACCATAGCCTCTGCCGTGGCAAGCGAGTCTGGGCTTCACTACTACAAGTTCTCGAGAGCAGTCACGGTGACGAGAGAAGCCGTCGGCAGGCTCACCCAGGCTTACCACATTCTCCACCAGAACCTGCTTGAAGGAGCCCACACTCTTCTGCTCCTTGAGTATGACGTAGAGAGTGGAGAGGGAGTCTCACCAGCAGACGCAATAGCCGGCCTTCTGTTGGCCGAAGGCAACTTCAAACGAGGAGTGGTGGGAGACGCCACCTTTGCCATCGTGATTTCAAGGCTAGGAAGGGTCGACAGGTCGTTGGCTGCGGGAGATTTCGCGGGCCTAGCTAAGAAAGACTACGGCCAGCCCCCGCATTCGGTCATCATTCCCGGGAGACTTCACTTCACCGAGACTGAGGCGATCGCGGCCATCTTCGATGCGGACGCGTCCAAGATCAGGAGCAACTCTGATGGGGTCCTCAGGACTGCCCAGACGCTCGTGCCGAAGTACGTCTCAAAGACGAGGCACGCCCTAGACTCCGTCAAACGGACTCTTGGGCCTCAGTACGAGGCGGTCATTGAGAACGCGGAGCTCTATATGAAGGACGCCGAGAACTTCCTTGCGAACGACCAAGACGAATTGGCGATGCTCAGCATTGGATACGCGGAAGGTCTTATAGACTCACTCTCGTTCGCGGGCCTCGCGAAGATAGACTGGTAGACTTGGACGAAAAGCGAATTCTCGGCGCGGTCTTCTCTCTGGGGCTGGGAAAGCACAAGCCCACGGTCAGAGAGGTTTCGGAACGCCTAGACATCGGAACTCTGGACGCAAGCAGGAAGGTCCAGGTCCTCAAGAGAAAGGGTCTCGTCAGACTTCAGGGAAGACGGGTGTCCATCACGCCGAAGGGGCGAAGGAAGATCAAGGTCATCTTCATCGGGGGAGGGTTTGAGGTGATCCACAGAGGTCACCTCTACACAATCAGCAAGGCGAAGAGCCTCGGCGACGTGCTCGTGGTCGCAGTAGCAAGGGACCGCACCATCCGTGAAAGGAAGAAGAGAGAGCCGATCTCAGATGAGAACCAGAGAGTGGCCTTGCTTTCGTCTCTCAGGCAGGTGGACGCAGCAATCTTGGGCGTCGAGGGGAACATCTACGACACACTTGAGAAAGTGAAACCTGACTTGGTCGCTTTAGGCTATGACCAGCATCACATGGAGTCGGAAATAGAGAGAGAGGGCAAGGCACGCGGAATCAGGTTGAAGGTCGTCAGATTCGATTCGCCGAATCCTGGTCTCAAGACCAGTGCGCTGCTGAGAGAGTTCTAGCGGCGGGTCGCCCGGTCCAGTTTCTTCTGCAGGCGCACTAGGGAAGAGTTCACCGATTCGCGTCTGACCTCCTCAGTCATGAGGCCCCGGGTGTCTTCGACGAGCATCCTTGCCACGTCAATCTTGCGACGAGTCCCGTTCACAACGTGGTCGTACACGGCCATGGGGGAACAGACGGAATACAGATCCTCCATGATGGCAAAGTACCCCTTCGCCTTTGCCATCCTGCCGCCCATTATCGAATCAAGGACCAGCCGCTTCAGCTCGCCGACCGTGTCCAGCAGACCGAGCAGGTAGGCCTCCGGAGACGCACCGAGTGCGTCTCTCGATGGAATCGTCTTCCCCTGCGCCAGGGCCAAGACCGCCGACGCCTCCACGTACTCGGTCTCAGGAGAAATCAAGTACCGTGACACAGGACCGCCGCCCGACTTCTTCAGCGAGCTCAGAAGGGCCCTCGCTTTCGAGAGTTCCCTGGCGGCGTCCTTCATCTTGCCTTGGTGAACACTGATGATCGCCCTCGAGCTGGAGGTAATGACGTCTCTGCTCTCCTTGAGGAGCCTGTCACGACGCTCAAGCTGGTCCGAGAAGTGGGCCTCAAGGTCCTTGATGGATCGCCTAACTTCCTCCATGGTACAGCGACCCATGCCATCACTGCCGTTGTCATAAGCTTACTCGTCCTAGCTCAAGGCTTATCTGCGGACTTCATGTCCGCAAGAGGACTTGAGGAGGGAGGCTGGGATTGCACTCGCTGAGACGGCTCTCGCCGCTGCGATGTGGGGGACATCCTTTCCCGTGGTCTCATTGGGAATCAAAGGAGGTCTGGACCCCAGGACCTTCGTCTTCCTGAGATTCGCGATCGCTGCGCCAGTAATGCTGGGTGTGGCCCGGGCCTTAGGCAGAGATGTGATGTCTCTCCTCAGGAACAGGGCCATCTGGGTCGTGGGCCTGTTCAACGCGATCGGATTCGTCTGCCAATTCGTCGGACAGAGATACACGGAGGCCTCCGTGGCCGCATTGCTCGTCAACATGTCGGTCATCCTTGCAGCGATCGGAGCGGTGGTCTTCCTCGGGGAGAGGCTAGGAGGCTTCAAGATTGTCGGCATCTTACTCGCGGTCGCAGGGACGTTCCTGATAACAACAAACGGGGATTTCGGGGCGGTGGCCAGCAGCCAGGGAATGGGCGATGCGTTGTACCTCATCGCTGCCGTGTCCTGGGCAGGCTACATACTCTACTCCAAGAAGAAGATGGACGAACAGAGGTGGGACCCTTTGGCCTCGGCCGCGTGCATCGTTGCGGTCACCGCGGTCCTCGTCATACCGCCGGCCCTGACTGCGGGCTTCGGACTTTCGCTGTCACAGGAGTCTCTGTGGGCAGTGGTCTTCACCGCTCTCTTCAACACTGTGATACCGTTCGTGCTCTACCAGCAGGGACTCAAACACCTCACTGCGAGCGCCTCCGCGGTGGTTCTAATGCTAGAGATTGTAGTTGCCGTCCTGATTTCGGTGACCTTCCTTAAGGAGACCTTCACGGGATTCGCGTGGGTCGGGGCACTAGCGGTGTTAGGCTCAATCCTCCTCGTATCAGGAGTAGAGATCAGTGGCAAGAGCTTATCCGTGCGTGATACCGATGCCAGCCGAGTAAGGGACGCGTAGCGCTTGGTGGTCAGCAGGTATGCAAGAGGCCGGGAACGAGAATACAGAACGATGAACATCCTCAAGCACGAGGGGTGGCTGGTCGAAAGGAGCGCGGCATCCCACGGAGCGGTCGACGTCTTTGCGGCGAAGGGAGGGAAGCTGCTGCTGATCCAGGTGAAGAGTGGAAGGGCCCGGGTCAAGAAGGAGGAGCTCAAGGAGTTGGTGAGCTGGGGCAAGAACTCGAACGGCGATGCCGAAGTGTGGCATTTCAGGAGCGGCGGCAAGATGGAGAAGCGAAGGATCTACGCGGCGAGGCGAGGACCATCATGAAGCCCAAGTGTTACTTCTGCGACTCGGAGCTCGAAGTGGTGCTCCACACCTTCAAGATCACCCCACGGGAAGAACCCGTCTGCGAGGAATGCTATACCAAGATGATGAACCGGCAGAAGACGAAGGAAAGAGAAGAGAAGCGCTAGCCTGCCAGCTCAGGCCGAAGCGGACGCTCGCCTGAGCTCCCCAATCAGGGTCGAGCACTCGGTGAACTTCCCTTCGTCATCGTCGCGGCGATAACACTCCAACGCCCTCTCGTACTCGCTCAGGGCCGCCATGGCCTTGAGCGCCGGCGGCGTGTTGGGCTCCGACAAGATGAGCCGCCCTGCGGTCTCGTACCAGTTGGCGGCATCCTCATACTGCTCAAGCTGGTAGAAGCAGCGGGCAATCGATTCGCAGACATCGAGTTTTTGAGGAGAACCGGCGAACTTCTCGAACTGCTCTTGCAAGAGATACACCGCAGGGTTGCCGCTCCGCATCTTGTCGAACCTGAAGGCCTCTGAGAAATCACCCATCTGGGTTGGGATTTCCTCCAGAAGTGTAAGAGGAACCTGCTCTAACATTGTTGAGCCCGAAATCAAATGGGCACGAAGAGGCTAATCCTCCGACAGGGCGGCCGCATCTGTCTTCCTCTTCCTCCTCGTCATGCAGTCCCTGCCACATGAAGCCAGGCGGCAATGCCGGCGATTTCGCCTACACATCACATTATTGCGCCCCGAAGACGTGGTTCAAGATGCTCGTATACGTCGACAGCATGAGCCTTGCCGCAGTAATGGTAGATTCGGGGGGTCGCTTGGGTCTCGACACCGACGCTACCGGGCCTGACGCTTGGCGGCGTTCACAAGGATAATACGTCGGAGATTGTCCCGAAGCGAGGGGCCTGGTTGGTCGTCAAGCAGATCAAGGTGGGGCCGATGGCGAATTTCGTCTATGTTGTGGTCGACGAAGACAGCCGTGAAGCAGTCGTCATCGATTCTGGGTGGGAGACTGAGCCGATTGTCAGGGCTGTGACAGTGATGGGGGCCAAAGTCAAGTACGCAATCGCGACTCACGAGCACTTCGACCATACGACGACGCTCAGGGAGCTCTCGGAAAGGCTGGGCGCGAAGGTCGTCGCCCATGAGGATTCGCCGATAGAATGCGACGTCAGGGTGACGGACCAACAAAGGCTCAAGCTGGGCGGAACCAGTTTGAAGGTTCTTCACACCCCCGGGCACACGCAGGACAGCATTTGCCTCTATGACGGTCGCAACGTCTTCACTGGAGACACTCTGTTTGTCGACACGATCGGAAGATTCGAGAGGGTCGACGGAGAGTCAATCTTCAGGAGCATACATACGATCATGGAGCTCCCCGGTTTGACTCTTATGTATCCGGGCCATGACTACGGGGACGTTCCATCGAGGACGCTTCAGGAGGAAGGTCAGACGAACCCGTTCCTGATGGCCAGAGACCTTAGGAGCTTCCTTTCGATTTTTTCGTAAGAATCGAGCACAGGAGGTCCAAGGCGATGTTCCCCCCACTGATGACCAAGACCGCCTTTTCTGCCCTCTCCCGGCGTAGGGGTCCCTTCATCGCAGCCAGAGGAGAAGCGCCCGCCGGCTCGGCGGTGACTCGTCCCAGGAGAAGCAGGTCGTAAATCGCGGCCTCCAGCTCTTCATCGGTCACGAGCCCTATCTTGTCGACGTATCTCCGTGCGGCCTGGAACGTGAGCTCGCCCGGGATCGCCGCCTGCATGCCGTCGGCGATGGTCGGGCGCGGGTCCACGTGAACCATTCTCCCTTGACTCAGGGACTCGTACATGGAGGGGATGGATTTGGTCTCGGCGCCGAAGACCTGGACGTTCTCTAGGGACTCCTTGAGGGCAATGGCTATCCCAGCGATGAGGCCGCCCCCGCCGATGGCCACGGTCGCCGAATCGAGGTCAGGCAGCTGTCTCGCGATCTCAAGACCACACGTTCCCTGGCCCGCTATTATCTCTGCGTCGTTGAAGGCGTGAATGAACGTTAGGTCCCGCTTCTTCGCCGTGGCAATCGCGTTCTCGTAGGTTTCGTCGTAGCCGCTGCCGAACCTTATGATCTCGGCTCCCTGCTCTTCGATGGCCCTCAGCTTCTGCGGGTTGACGTTCTCCGGCACGCAGATGGAAGCCCTGACACCGAAGATGCGAGACGCATATGCTATGGCGAACCCATGGTTACCCGAGGAGGCGGTGATGACGCCCTTCCTGAGCTCCGCGTCGCTCAGGCACTGGAGCTTGTTCAGCGCGCCGCGTATCTTGAAGACACGGATGGGCTGGAAGGTCTCCAACTTCAGATAGACATCGCGTCCGAGGAGGCTCGAGATGCCCCTCGAATTCTCCAACGGCGTCGGCGGAATGTACTTCCGAATCCGACCCTCAGCCTCCTCGATGTCCCTTAGGCTAGGCAGGCCTGATTCCTTCATCCGAACCACTTCTCAAGTGTCTCCGACCGTGAAGACTCCGTTTGTCGAACCCTGCCCAAGGCTGCCTCGACGCGTTCACGCGAGAAGGAATGTTCATCAACGAGGAAGGATAGGATTCTATCTCCGTCCGGAGGTCTCCATTCAGGCTTGACCCCCTTCACGGCTGGAGGATTGAGGTAGAGCGCCCTGATCTCTTCGTACTTCACTTCGCGGAGTTGTTCCTTCAGCTCGGCGATCTCCTCAAGCTTGCCGTACCTCCTTAGGTACTTGAGGGCAGTGGCCGGGCCGACGCCCTCGAATCCATCGGGGTTGAAGTCTGTCCCGAGGAGAATCGCGAAATCCACGAGTTGCTCCCTGGTGAGGCCCGTTGAGGCGAGGACATCCGAGAGCCGAATCCGCTCGGGCTGGACGTTGATCACAATCCCCTTGCTCGGGAGACGCCGCTTGCCGGATATCGTCACGTTCCTAACGAGCACAGGGGCCCCGAAGACTAGCGAGTCGTGGTCCTGTGAGGCGACGGCGTTGACCGTCCCCTCCTCGACCATCCTGGACGCCTGCGCTTCGCCTTCGGAAGGCGCTTCAACCCACGGTATCCCCATCGCATCCAGAAGATCCTTGGCGTCTGAGACCATGTCCCTTTTCAGGACGGTGGAGGCCTCGGCGTACTTTCTGGCCTGGGCCATTTCGCCAGCCTGGAGCGCTCTCAGGTACCGGTCCCTGGCCTCGCGTCGCTGGGCTGACCGGCGCTCGATTTCCTCCGTCTTCAGCTCCGGTGGTTTCCCGTCGAACACGTAGACGAGTTTCATACCCAGCTCCATGAGGTTCACGTTCCTATAGAAGAGGCCGGAGATGTGGGAGGTGACCCGCCCCTTCGAGTCCTTGAGATGGCCGCCGTCTAGGCCGCGGATTATCGCGAGGAACTGGTACAGCGTATTGTAGCCGTCGACGGCGAGCTTCCACCCTGAGATGTCCTCGAGCTTGATCTTCTCTCTCGGTATGGAATCGCCGAAGTCCACGCCCATGCCGAGCCTTCCCAGAGGTGAGCTCGATTTATTCGTTCACGTGCGGTATGCGGGCATCTTCACTCGGCTTCTCGACCATCTCGACCCTGCGCTTGTCCTTCGCCACCCACCTGATGGTGACGAGACCGAGGATCTCCAGCTGCATCAGGAGCTTGTCCAGCTCGTCCGGGGAGCACCTGCTCCCGTTCTTGTTGAGGGCCTCCATGAGGTCGTCGTCGGTGGTGCTCTTCTTCTCCTTGATCCATTCGAAGGCCGCATATCGTAGAGGATAACGCATTGTTTACACATCGTCCTAGAAACGGCAATGGCAAGGGCGGCTTAGGAGGTATAAAAGCAGTGTCGAAGGCCGCATCATGTAGGGAGCTTGCTGGACATCCTGCTGACGCCCATCAGCTCCGATTGCCCGACCAGCGGGGCCGCCGAGACCGCAGCTTCAATCTTTTCGATAACTCCTTCCTCTTCAGGCGCGACGACGTCGACGATTATGGCTGAAAGTCCGAAGGCTATGGGTTCGATTCTCTGGCTTCGAATCTTCGCTTGGCTAGGAAGCACGCCAGCCACTGAATCGATGATTCTCTGGTGCTCTGTGGTTGTATCCTGCGGTAGGACTTTGAGCCGTATGACATAGGAGCCCATTCAGGTTCGCCTAGGGCCCTTCGAAGCCACAGTTCACACATCTGTAGCGCCTGGAGAACTTCCTGCACTTCTCACATCTCCAGATCAGCGTCTCATGACAGTTGGGACATTGGAACTTGGTCGCTCTCTCGGCAGGCTTGACGGGCCTGTTGCACGAGCTGCACAGGGGAAGAGACACCGTGGCTTGCGACATTTCTCTGGAACCCCTTGGAGCCTGGCTCATATAGGTTGCTGAGCGGAAGGAGTTCCTCGGCTCCCGCTGAGCAGGGAGCGGGCCTCGGAAGAAACCAACACCCTGGCGATGCGTAGAAGACCCTGAATTCCCAGCGTTCCCAGCAGTGCAGATGCATGAAAATCGAAGTCGGTCTGAGAAAGCCTGAGGGCAAGTCTAGGGGTCGCGATTGTCGCGACCAAGGCGTCGAGGTCAGGGTTCGAAAGTTTCCTGAAGACTCCTCGAAGCCTCAGCATGGTATTCATCTCCCGCAGGAACCGAGCCTCCCAGTCGCGCTGATAGTTGTCGAGCAAGTCAGGGTCGTCCAGGCTGAGAGATTCACTGACCCAGTGTGCGGCCATCACCGCCCCGGCCACAGATGTCATTATCCCGCCTGCGGTGGTGGGCTTCACCTGCCCAGCCGACTCGCCTACGAAGACCCTTCTCCCACTGACGAACTGCGGAATCGGTCCCCCGACATAGACGGGCGCCGACACCTTGCGGAGTACCCTGTGAGGTTTGTCGGCAAGGAAGGAGTCGAGCGCCTTGAATGGGCTGGCCCCGAACCCAGCTGTGCCGACCTTCGCCACGTGCCGTCCGAAAGGGATGATCCAAGTGAAGAACCCTGGGAACTGCTTGGCGTCGAGGAAGACTTCGACCACGCGCTCTCTGACCCAGTCTCCCTCCAGCTCGTACTTAGCTGCTGGAAGGATTCCGCCTCTGGGGCTCGAGGATGGTCCGGTGGCATCAACGAAGTACCTTGCAGTCACGGTCTCCCGACCGATGTCTGCCGATATTCCGTCCTGGACCTGAAGGAAGCCCGAGGCCCTCGCCCCGGTCACTATCTCGGCACCGCTGGCCCGAGCTTCGTCGGCGATTTGCTTGTCGTACGCGCTCCGGTCGAGCACGACGACATCGAGGGCGGTCGCGTCGATTGCGAAGCTCTTGCCTAGCGGGGAGTGTATCACACACGAAACGATCTCGTTCTGGACAACCTCGGGCCTCGGGGGATGGCTGTACCGTCTAAGGCCGCGCAGGCTGACCAGGCCGTCGCACTTCTCCGGCTCGCCGATTTCGTCGTGTTCCTCTGCCACCAAGACTGAGAGATTCCTCTTCGCAGCCTCAGCCGCGAACGTCAGACCAGCTATGCTGCCGCCGGCGACGACCACATCGAATCTGGGCACCAAGAAGGAAGAGCCTTTCGCAAAGGCTTATTCGCAGTTGTAATAACCGTTCAACCGAACGACTGATGAAACAGGTTATCGTCGTGCGGTCTGACCTGAAGATGGGAAAGGGGAAACTTGCAGCCCAGGTCGCGCATGCCTCGCTTTCTGCAGCGGAAGAGACCATACACAGGAGGTCGGATTGGTTCGACGAATGGAAAGAGGAAGGCCAGGCCAAGATCGTCCTGAAAGTCCAGACCGAAGAGGCTCTCCATGAGCTCTGCGTGAAGGCGAAAGCCGCCAAGCTCTCTGCAGCTCTAATCGAAGACAGGGGGCTCACGCAACTCGAGCCGGGGACGGTCACGTGCCTTGGAATAGGCCCGGGACCCGAGGACCAGTTGGACAGAATCACGGGGAAGCTCAAACTGCTTTAAGGCGCCAGATAAAGACAACTTCCAAGCAAGGGGAGCCATGGAGAAGCGGGCCCGCACCCAAACCTGTTCGATTCTTCCTCTCATCGAGAACCCTGGAATGATGGTAGCCCGGCTAGGGGATGCACCCATATGGGTTCGAATCCACGTCACAATGAGCTGAGTCCTCGAGAATGGAGCGCGTTTTTCTCTTTGGCGAGACTCATCCGCCAACGACGACAGACATCACGTTCAAATTGGATTCCGAAACGAAGTACAGGTTGACCTGGGCGTTCCCCTCGCACTGGACGGATTGGGCCCGCTGTATCCAACTCCCGAAGTCGCTTGCGTTGACCTGCGATGGCGAGTATCCCGATGCCAGGAGCTGCAGACAGCCGGGAAACTCCAGGACGTAGAAGCCCTTCGAATCGTTCGCAATACTGAGGGTAAACACGGCGTAGGCCACGCCGGTAGGGCTGAGCCCGTTGTTGTCGCTCAGAACTGTCAGAACCTTGGGCTCTGCCGCAAATTCAACCCCGTCAGTCGATGAGCCAAGCGAGACCACACTGGAATTCAGTGGGAGGTCGAAGGCGTTATTGCTGTTCGAGCCGTACCCCACACAGAGCTTGGACGTCGTTCCCGGGCTTGCCAGCAAGATCCCGAACGGAGGGAGGCGACCCGCGTCCGGTGGTGTTAGCCGTCTCTGTCGAGGTCCACGGGGGCCACTGGACGTTGCATTGCTTCAGCAAACCTTCATTGGCGCTACGGCCATCGGCCATCGGCCATCGGCGATGCTTAAGCGGGCGTGTTGCTACTTAGCGGGCCCGGTGGGACTCGCCCCCAAATGGGTCCGGAAAGTGGATTCTAGGGAGGCGATTGGAGTGGCGCGCACGGGTTCTAGAAGTGGATTCCGAATGACATCCGTGGGCGGAACTCCCACCCCCCGCATTTTGTTATGTGCAGAAGTTCCTTTAGGTCAAGAATCCTATTCGCGCGCTGTGCCCAGGAGGCCGAGATGAATGTCAGGCGCTCAAGAGATACGTGGGAGAATACGGCACTCAGCTACGGGTTGACTGTGACCACGACCGAGGAGGAAACTGCACTTGATCCATTCAAGCTGGAGACCACGCCACAGTAACGCATAGTCGAGACAGGCGAAACGATGAAGACGAACTGGGGTTGAGACTGGCCTGACATGGCGCTCACGACGGTCGAAGAAGAGTTGCACCCCCCGCTGGAACTACCGTACAGAGTAATGGTATAGGGCGCCGAACCGCTTCTCCAGCCTACGCCTATGGAGACCTGCTGTCCGCTGTCGACGGTTGTGCTTGAGGGAGTTATCGTCGCCGGGCTGGGGAGAGACCCTGAACTGTTTGAAGCTGAAGTGTCTGTCGTCGTTTGTGTTGTTGGCTGAATAACGGTCTGTGTTTGCGTCTCCGTCAGAGTCGTGGATTGGGTGATGGTCGTGGGCACCATCGTTGCCATGGTTGTCGTCAATCTCGCCGTGGTCGTCTCAGTCTGGGTCGCGGTCTTGGTCTGAGAAGGCATCGCCACGTAGAAACCAGCTACACCGACCAAGATTCCAACAATAAGCAGAACCGCCGCTATCGCGTTCGAGACTCCGCTCCGATGCACTGCATTAGTTGCCCTTTGCCTTCTAATAGGGGTGATGTCCAGTTTCCCGAGAGCGCGCGCTTCATGCATGAGGGGCGGTGCTCGCCCAGGAAGCGACGAAGTCCATGGCGTGCCTCAGGTCTCTCGCGACGACATTCCCGCCGATGGCCTGGGATTCCTCCCAGGTCGGCTTCTCCTTGTGGATGAGGATGGCCCTCATGCCAATCCTGGTCGGGATGAGCACGTCCCCCTCCAGCTCGTCCCCGATCATGACCGCCTCTTCCGGCCTGACCCTGAGGGCCTGCAGGGTCCTGACGTAGATCTCCGGGCCCGACTTTTCGCAGTGGAACGTGTTCCCATCCACGACGAAGTCGATCCCGGCGAGGACGCTCCGCATGTCCCGTTCGAAGCGGAAGCGGGCGACGGACGTCACCAGCGCCGTCTTCAGGCCGAGCCTCTTCGCCCTCCGGACGGCCTCCTTCGCGAACGGGAGGGGGCTCCACCTCGTCCTCTGGTACTCGCGGACCACCGCCCTGAAGGTCGGCTCCTTGGGCCTCGCGCGCACAATCTCGAAGACGCGGCCGACGTACCTCTCCCAGTCTGGGTAGCCGTACCTCGGATAGTCGACGCGGTGGATCTGGATCAGGGCGGCCTCCCAGGCCTTGGTAGGGACCGACAGGCCTCGGTCGCGGAGGAACCTCGAGACCTGTTCCGGGACCGGGGGGCCGAAGTGCGGCCTGTAGCCAGCCAGGGTGAGGTGCAGGTCGAAGAGGACCGCGCGGAGGTGCACACGCTGACGAGGCATGGCCGGCTCCCCCTGTCGAACGTCTCGAACTGTATTAAGGCGCTTGCGTTAACGCGGGTTAGCCGGACTCATCGGTCCAGGATCAGGGCCATGAAAAACGGGTCTGTCGTCAGCGGCTTGCACGATTGTACCACCGCTCCGGCATAGCATTGCCTCACTTCCTCAATCATTTGGTCCCAGAGGTCTCTGTCCTCGTTCCTCAGGGTCCATGGCAAGCCCTTCCAGCTCTCGACCTCTTCTCAACCGTCTGTAGCGAAGATGAAGAGGGACGTGGTCTCTCCGTTTGTCAGCGATATCCCACTACCGTAGGATATCTGACCGTTCGATATCCTGTATCCAGTCCATACTCCGCCAGCCGACGACTGCAGTTCCGACATAACGGCCGCAACGCTCTGAACCGTCGTCTGGTACCCCAGTGCGAACTGACTTGTGGCTGAACCACTGGCCAGGGCCTTCCAGGCTATCACGTAATCCGCAAGCTTGTAGGACTGATAGGTATGGGTCGAGTCATTCCGAAAGGCCTGATCAGAGAAGCCGTGACTATCCCACATGCTGCTGAGTCCGCTGAACTCCGATTCAGCTTCCGCATAATTCCCAAGATGCATGTCAAGGAGAACGTGATATGCCGACTGATCCGCGAAGAGAGAGTACTGGAAACCAGGACAGGGATTGAACACGGTGGCATCGACCGTGTACCCCTGTGTGACGCTGATTGTCTGGTTCGTTCCGCACATGACTTGAGTGGTCTTGGGGTAGCTGCCGAACACTTCAAACACCGGGTTCCAGTACTTGCAGAAACCGCCCCATCCCGCGATTGAGCTGTCCACTTGCTGTGCGAGATGCAGCGCGGTGCTGTTGTGCGCTGAATCGTACACGCTTAGGAGCGCATAGTAGTCAAGAGCCTGGTCGTCCGCAATCCAGATCGTGCGCGAGCCGGGATGATCAGTGAAGAGTCCGAGAGGTGACATCAGGCGGCCATAGAATCTCACAGCTGTGGTTGCGTTGAACGATATGTCGACCGCCGTGGCCGTGGTAGAAGATGGCGACGAAGAGCACGTCGAGCTGGTTGTGCGGGAGGCAGAGCCCGCGAAGTAGCCAAAAACGGCCGTTGTAAGAAGCAGGAAAGCGACGACAGCTACAGTCAGGCCTTTCGCAGCCATCGCGCCAAGCTACGCAGGAAGATGATTTGAAAGTGTGGCGAGGTCGTCAGCGGCGGAACCTCAACGTGTAAATGACATCCAAAAGTGCACTTCCACTGCTTGGCCTTCGAGGGAAAGGACGCTTACGATCCAGTTCGTCTTCTAAGGTGGGCACTACCGTTGTGCGTCGTATGTCTCGTGCTTGCAGGGTGCGGTCCTATGCTCTCCGTACGCGCGCAGTCTCAGAGCAACCCCTTACGTGCCTTCCCACCTGCTGATCTTCTTCCAATGCCGATGAGTTCGCCGTCTGAGGCTGTCTACGACGAGCAGCTTGGAACCACATTCACGCAATCGTTCAACTCGATCGAGTATAACGTGACAGCGGTTGAACAGCAGGACGCCAGCTCAGGGTACGGACCCGCATATCTGCTGAACGGGCTGTCGGACCAAGGTTACTGGTATCAGGTCGGTCTGTCATGGAACTGGAACCCGGGAAACAGTCCCGGGACGGGATTCGACATGAACTATGAGGCTTTCGATTCAAGCGGCAATTCGGTATTCCCTACAAACGGGTATGGCGGCCTCAAGAGCTATTCTGGAACAGTCAATCAGGGTGATACGGTTCTCCTGAACTTGTACTTCTCGAATGGAAATGTGGTCATGCTTTCTGAGGATTTGGACACGAGCGCCGAGGCTTCTGCGACATACAGCGCGGAAGGCGCCACGACCTTTGTCGGCCTCTCATCGGACGCTAACTCCAACGGTTTCTTCACGGGGTTGATGACCGAATGGTATCATCCAGCTCCTTACTATAGTAACGAGCAGGAAGTACTCTACACTGACAAGGCCTTCCAGCTGACGTCAGCTTCGATGTGGATGGAGGAGTTCAATAGCCAAAACAGGAGCCAACAACTCTTTTACGCAGATTCCGGTTTGCTTTCCTATTCTAACCCAACGCAGCTGCAGGAGCTCTCTTCCAACGGTGCCACCGAATACGGCGATGCGTACAAATTCACCACAGGCGCGGTGAGCCAGGTCATGCTGACACTGAGCTATTCAGTCCAGGGAAGCGGCACTGGCTACTCGCCTCCAGTCTTGACGTACGTCGCGAACGGCGTAACCAAGTCGGCGACACTCGGAACATCGCCATCGACCTTCAATGTCGACCCGGGCAGCAGCTGGTGGGTCAACCCCACGCTCAAAGGCTCCACCTCAAGCGAGAGGTGGGCGACGGATCAGGCGGTTTCGGGAACGGCGACGCTGTCGCAGACGATTTCCTTTGCCTACTACCACCAGTACGAGCCCATGGTCAGCTTCTCAGTAGTTGACGGAGGGTCAGGATACTCCTCGCCCACATTCCAGTGTCTTCAGTTCGGTCAAGAATTCGCGTTCAGCGCCTCGACAACTCCGACTGGCGAGTGGGTTGACTTCGGCTGTAGCTACGGCTTCACCAACCCGCTGACGGGGTCGGGCTCGACCGAACGATGGGAGGCTTTCAAGGCTTCAGGAACAGTCCCGAACGCAGTTGCCCTGGACCCCATCTACTATAACCAGTTCACTCAGACGCTCTCATATTCAGTCTCTGGCGGGGGTTCGCCGGGCTTCCCTCCAGCGACGGGCTCGCAGTTTGGATCCGTTTACTCCTTGCCCCTGACCACGACCGCGACGGGTTACTGGTTCGATGCCGTTGGGTCAATTTCGTTCAACTCGACCTTCGCAGGTATGAGCAATGAAAGATGGGTCACCCCGACGATCAGCGTCCCTGCAAGTTCCTCTTCCTCGACAGTCGTGGCCTATTTCCACCAGTACCAAACATCATTCCTGTACTCGGTCGTGGATGGCGGGGCGCCCATGGTGCCAACCCTGACCTGCGATTAGGAAGGAATCTCCGCGACTCTCCCACTCTCGACATCACCGCAATCATCCTGGTGCGACAACGGAGCCTCAGCTGAGGCGACGAACCCGGCGCCAGACTCGACGCCCACAGAACGTTGGAGCGATAACGGACAAGCGTTCACCATTTCAGGGGGAGGCGGCACCGACACGTTCGCATACTACCACCAGTTCCTGGTGGCGCTCAGTTACGCGGTCATCGGTGGAGGCTCGCCGACTGCACCGGCAATCGATGGGATGGCATTCGGAAGCGCGTCTTCAGGCGCCCTCTCCTCTTCGCCCTCGCCTTTCTGGCTGGACTCCGGCTCCAACCTGGATCCCCCAGCCTCCTTGCTACCCTCGAATGATTCCGAAAGATGGGTGACCAACGCGACTCTTCCAATTGTTGTCAATTCTGCTATGACGGAAGCAGTAAGATACCAGCATCAGTATTACGTGAATGTCGAGAGCGCGAAGACAGGCGGCGGGTCTGTTTCGCCGACCAGTCAGTGGTACGACCCGGCGGGTACTCTACGCCTCGATGCCTCTTCTGCCTCTGGTTGGAGCTTCGGAACCTGGGTCGGAAGCGGGTCGGGATCATACTCTGGAAACTCGACTGCCACCGATGCCCAAGTCGAGGGACCGATCAACGAGACGGCCGTGTTCTATCCGGGCCTCAACCTGAGTGTGGAGTCGGGTGGTTCCGTGACATACAGCTACGGCTCGACCTTGGGACAAGCATCACCAGGGCAGCACATCCTGTTTGTTCCTCCGGGCACAAACGTTACCCTAATCGCTAAACCATCGTCTGTCTTCTACTCCTTTGGAGGGTGGGCTGTTTCTCACGTTTCCGGCATGTCGATCATAGGGATTGTTGTCGATGCGCCTACGACGACGGAAGCGACGTTCTCATACAATCTGGTCACAATTGGCGCACTATCGGGAGCCGCTGTCGTAGCCGTCGGGGTGGCCGTCTTCTACAGACTAAGAATCCGGCGGCGAAGGAGTCCGCCGCAATTAGCGCCGTCGATGAGTGTGAGTCTCTAAGTCTCCCGAAGCTGTGCTCTCGGCCGCTCGATGGTCCTCTGGCCGGACCCTGTCATGAGCTTATAGCATGCAACGGATTGAAAGGTTGCTCGTGAATGTAAGGAGGGCACGGCCACAGGACGCCGCCGCAATCGCACGCGTCCAAGTTGACACATGGCGGAGCACCTACCGTGGTATAGTGCCCGACAAGCATCTGGACGACATGTCCTACGAGAAAGCCGAGAGGAACTGGGAGGAACGCATCACTGACCCCGACAAGCGAAGTACTCTGTTCGTGGCGGAGGACGACCGAGGCAGTGTCGTTGGCTTCGCTGCCTGTGGCGCCGCCCGGGATGACGCCCGAGACTACGAAAGCGAGCTGTACGCCATCTACGTGAACCAGAACATGCAGCGAAAAGGCTTGGGCAAGCGGCTGGTTCTTTCAGTTGTGCAGGACTTGAAGGCTCGGGGCTTTGACTCGATGCTGATATGGGTGCTCGCTGGTAACCAGTACAAACGGTTCTACGAATCGATTGGCGGCACGCAAATCAGGACGAAGGAGGTCGCCGTAGGCGGGAAGACATTCCATGAGTTGGGATACGGCTGGTGTGGCATGGATGCGCTAATCGCTCGACTGGCGTCGGAGTAGTGGGCGTCAGGACTTTGGAGACGGTGTGGTCCAGGCGGGCCAGGACCAGGGCCATGAAGAACGGGTCTGTCGTCCACGGCTTGCCCGATTGCTCCACCGCCCCAGCATAGTCTTGTCTCACTTCCTCGATCATCTCTTCCCAGAGGTCCCTATCCTCCTTCCTCAGGGCCCATGGGAAGCCCTTCCAGCTCTCGATCTCGTCCTCCAGTAGTGAGCCCGTGGAGCGACCGACGGCTGTCCTGCTTCTAAGGTAAAGACGAGTTCCTCAATCATCGGCGGGGAGAGGGAGGGCTGGATGATACTGCCTTTTGGATGGACCCCTATCAGGGAGCCTGGCCTGTGCTTTCGTCTCGGGGTCCCGAGGCGCGGGCAAACCTGCATCCGCACACCACCCCGAGCGAATTCAGGCTCTCCTCAAGCGACTTGAACTTCTGAACGTCGACGTTCGGGTCTCCGCTGTTCACCAGTCCGCGTGCCGCCTTCTTCGCCCGCCAGAGCGATGGGCAGACAACGTCTGCAGGGTCCTTCTGTTTCTTAGGAGCGTTTGATTCTTCCATGTCATAAGGTAAAAGCAAGATCGTGTGTGCTTGCTGAAAGTCCATGCTGACAACTGAGCTTCCTCTGGCTGCCTTGGCCTACCCTACCCCCACCACCCCCCTATACTATATGGACCGTTTTTGGCGGCTAGACTCGTCTACCCACCGCTTAGCTTCCGAGAGCCGTACCGCTTGGGCGGCGAATGCCGTCCGTCTACCCCGCCGCTTGGCCTCCGTGAGCCGCTCCTGCCCGAGAGTGGACCCCCGGCTAACCGGTGCCTGGCTCCCCGCTAAGGGTCCGTCCGCCCACCGTAGCGGCTCCGAATCTTCCTTTTAGTATGCATGCCCAAGGATTCAATCGTCTTTCTGGACGAAGGCGTACAGGCCATTATTCCAAAGGCGTTGTACCAAGCCATCGTCAAGGTCCAGGCGGCCGGAAACCTCGAGTGGGGTGAAGCCTGCGTACGGACGGCCGAGCTCAGCAACCATGGGAGCGTGAAGTTCGCGAAGGCCGTGAAAGACGCGGCGATGGGGCTCTACAGGTCGCGGCACTTCAGCGAGATGAACAAGGCGTTGGACACGAGGCATCAGTCAGGGGTGGAGGAAGGCAAGGCGTATGCGAAGATCAGGTACCCCTGTTCGGTATGCGGCAAAGACATGGTATGGAACCTGACTGGTTCAGAGGACAGGGAGAATATACTGGGAATGCTGAAGAAAGGAGGAATAGGAGATTGGACTCACGTCACGTGCAAGACTCCGACGTCTTAATGGGCCAACTAAGGTCACGGCGAACACGGTGTTGATGCAGTGTCGCTCGACATCCCTCCTCGTTGGGTTCTCGCAACTGCCAAGAAAGCGATGAGTGGAAGAAATCGCTGGAGTGACTGCTTCGACGTCCTCGCCGCATACTACGGCGTTCCGAATGTCACTTCCCGAGTTGACGAGACCAAAATCCCGTCTGGAGCCATCGCATGTTACCTCAGGGCGAGATCCGGTCAAGGGCCCATGATCTACACCAAGGAGGACCGCATCTCCGCCAGCACAGCCTTCCACGAGTTCGGGCATCATCTTCACTCGACGCTGTTGAAGGGGCGGCTGACATCGAAAGCGAAGGAGTACTTCGCTGAAGAGTATGCGGCTGCGATGGCCGGGGTCTGGGAGTCCCTGGAGACGCGATGACTCCGCACGATCAATCGAGGGTTTCTTGCTTCCCAGTCTGGCTTCTCTCTATGATTTTGAGGTCGCGCGACTTGGTTTTTCCAGCTTCATCTTTGCTCTTGCCAGCAGCCTCCTGATTTCGATAAACTCCTTCTCGACTATCTTCTCCTCAATCCAGTCGCAGTCGGTCTGTGGCAATCGATTCTCTGTTACTGATTGAGATGATTTATTCTCTTCGACAGCCTGCCTTTGGAGGTACCTCAGGTCCCCCTAGCTCTCTCCCACGACAAGTACAGTCGCCATCAGCATTCGAGGACTGCTATCGCGTCCTTGATCCTAAGTTCATACAGAGACTGTTGCAGCTCCTCGTAGGTCCGCACCATCTCTTTCCCTCCGCCTACTTCGATCATCCTCGACAAGGGGAGATTCTTCATGAGTTGAATCTTCACGGTGGCCCGTACGTCCTTCATCTGCAGCTCCCTTTGTTCGGTCCAGGTGTCAGTGACCGCCGCGCTGGTGCTCGGGGAACCCCTCTCGAAGTCCAGCCTCCCCTTGCGATCGATGCTGACGACTCCCGGACCTTCCAAGAATGGCCCGGCCAGGAAGCCTTCGTCGTAGAAGGCGTAGGCCTCAGCCAGGTACTCTTTGAGCTGCGCTGACCCTTTATTAATCAGGTATTGACTCTCACTTCTCTTCACCTCGATGGCTACGCTCTCGGCGTCAGTCGTGGTGCTGCTGAGTCCTACCACCTGGCTCCGAGCCTGCCTTCCAAACACCGAGCAGAGCTGGAGTTCCTGCCCGAACGCGCCGGCTGAGGAGATGACGCCCTTCCTTCTCAGCATAGTCATCGCTTCGGCCAGCTCGGCCGTCCTGAAGGCGGATAGGTCTGGAGTCCTGCCAGTGCCGGTCACGAGAGATGGCGCGTACTCGTCCAGAACGAGGTAACCCATGTCCTTGAAGACGAGACCGGCGATGTAGTGGTACATCGACTCGCCGAACTGATGCGCGGCCTCTTTCCCGTAGCTGAAGTAGGGCACGAAGAGGATGTCCTTGAGCTCCTTCCCCATCCGCTCGACCTCGCCCTTCAAAGACCTGTGCATGTCCTCCAACTTCTTCCTGGTCTTGTATTCGACTCCCTCCCCCGAATAACCGGCTTCGGGTACCCAGTGAGGGAAGAACTTGACCATCTTGCTCCCGTGGAAAAGGGCCGGATGCTCGTTCTGGAGGTCGAGGGCCCACTTCGACTCGAACTCCCTGCGCAGGTCCATGTGGCATTCCACAAGGTTGCCTTTTTCGTCCTCGACGATGAAGAAGGACTCCCTCATGACGCTCGCCAAGAGGATTGCTTCCCTCGGCTCGCGTACCTCGATGGAGTCATCTGACATCTTGAGGAAGCCTGGATACTCTGTTGGTCAGGAATGCCGTGATGGCTTTGACCTCGTCGTTGATGCCTGTTGAAAACACCCTTCCTTGTCTTCTCCGTCGAATCTGCCTCTGTTAGATAAGCATAGTTACACTATACCAAGCTCAGGGCGTCTATGCCATGTCCTTAAGCTGCTAACGTGCTTCGAGCGGTATTGCCACTACCATGAAGTGGGAGGAGATATTCAATCTGAGTGACATCAAGACGCTCTACTACCTCAGCGCCAAAGGCGAGTCAAGGTACTCCGACCTTCTCAGAGAGGTACCAGTGACTAGAGGGGCTCTGGCGTCCACCCTGCGTGATCTGACGAAGCGTGCCCTGGTGGAAAGGAACGTGGAGGCGTCGGTTCCGATCAAGACCAAGTACAGGTTGACTCCGAAGGGAGAGCAGGTTGTTCTCAAACTGAGAGAACTTCAGAGACTCGTTGAATAACTGCAAATCAGTTGACGTTGATGTTACAGGAACCTGAACCTTCCACCATCAGACCAGTCCCCTGATTGTGAAGCAAGTTAGGGGAATGCGTCCAGGCAAGAGACTGCGTCCAGAGATTGCGTTCAGGCAAAGGAATTACGTCCAGGCAAAGGGCCTACGTCCAGGCAAGAGACGAGGGATTCCCGATAATCATTCTTCCCAGAGCTTCTTCTCAACTTGGTAGATTCTGAATCCTTTCTCCTTTGCAATTGCGTATACTTCGAGGTCGACTCTCGAACGCGCACAGCCTGCCTCGACCGATATCTCGTCGATGGTTGCCCCTCCCTTGCCGTATGATTTTAGACGATCTATCGCTTGAGCGATAAGCTCCTTGACAGATTCCCCGGCAGGCTTCTCGGAGACAACCTTTACCGACCTGCCGACTGCTTTCGATAATGCTTCAAGTATCCTCCTAACGACATCATCGACTGGGGCTCCCTCAGGGAAGTAGAGGTTCAGCTTGCCATGCGACGTCAACATCGCCTTAACCCCTTCAAAATCCGGCTCATCGAGAGTGAAGGTAAATCGGCCGTGACCGCTTTGGTCCTTCAAGTGTCGAAAAGCTCCTTCTTGGGAGAGATCCATGATGGCCAAGTGATATTCAGCTAAGCCAAGAATCTGTCTGGAGATATCGCATCTCCGTCGTCATGTTGTCTCAAGGGGGACCCTCAAGGGGCCTTATTATGGTGGTGGAGAATGAAACCGAAGCTCAGGTGTCCCAAATGTGGGCGGTTCTGGACCTACGAGGGTAACCACCACGAACTTGCCGCGTGTCCGGACTGCAACGCCAAGGTCCGGATAAATTCAGATGGGGCAGCCGGGGCCGCCGAGGCCGCCTATTCCTGCACGGTTTGCGGCTGCGGGCCGTGGATCTCAGCGGCTGTCATCAAGTCGCATTTCGACGTTCTTGGCATCCTTCCGGGGAGCCATCTCAGGGCTTGCAGGACGTTCTTGCGGCAGTGTGAGGAGGAGTGGAGGCAAGCGGGGAGAACTTCACTACAATCAAGGAGCTGAGTTGAAGTGACCCTTGTCCCTCCCACTTCAACATACTCCTCGGGTAACTCCGAGAAGCCTTGCCGTTGTCGGGCCCATGCCCTTCACAGGCTATACCATGCCAGGTGGGAGTCTCCAAACTCCGCGCTCAAGATGATCGCGAAAAACCTCGGACTGAACTATAATTCTGCCAAGGTCTATGCCAAACGGCTCCGAGAGCTACCGGACGTAACGAGGAGGTGCCCTCTGTGTTTCGAGCCCCAGTTCTACGGCCTGGTTTGCCGAAGCTGTGGCTTCGAAGCGAATCAGGAAGACTACCCTGCAGAGGTTAGTGTCTCAACCCAAAGCCCCGTCTACGTGGTCCAACCGAACGGCGGCCTGGGGAGCAGGACGAACTATCGGGGGCTGAAGCTTGCCTATGGGGCCGACAACGTACGGCACTTGGCAGAGAAGCCAACAGATCCGCGGTTCGAGGCCATGAGGTCGCGGCTGTGGGAAGCCTTGAAGGTGCAGATGCCCCGTGACGATGTGACGGAGGACGCAGTCAGACTGCTGAAGGTCGAGTACAGCCAACTGCGCACCGACTATCCTCTTTTCTTCAGGTCGAAGCACTTCAGCACCCAGATCCTCGACAGAGTCTGGGCGCGCCTGAGGCTGCTCTATCCCAACCTTCCGAAGGAGTTCCCCCAGGCGGGCAACGGTTACAGGGTTACACGGAAAGTCAGTCTGCCTGACGACTTTTTGGAGGATGACGGCCATGAGTGATGAGAAGGTCGAGGTCCCCAGGTCCGAGCTGGTCAAGTTGCTTGAGCGCCTGGACCGTCTTGAGGAGTCAATCCGGAGGGGCGTGCGACCTGCCGCTTCAGGTCCTGGCTCTCGATAATCGCTGCAGAGCTGGATGCTGAGCCTCGGTCAGCTTGGCAGCTGGATGGTGCCCAGCGTCGCGAAGGAGCCGAGGTCGCTTATCATCACCTCGCCCTGAGACACGGTGTAGAGGTCGTCCCCGATTATGACGCTCCTGTCGATCTGAAGGCTGCTGTTCGGCGAGTCGCCGTAGTTCTGACCCGCGGGATACTGTGAAACGGTCCCGAGCAGGGTGAACCCCTGGGCGGTCACCCTGAAGACATAGACGCCCTGCCAGACGGGGTCACCGTAGGGGGGCGGGCTGTCCGGCCCGTACGACTGGTCGCCGCTGACCCTTGCGAGCAGCACGGGGATGACCGTGATGTTGCCGGAAGAATCGTACGTGAACGCGAGATGGTCGGTCAGCACCGGAGAGTCTGTCCCGCGGTCCCCTATCAGGTACTTTTCCACCTGGATCGAAGTGCCGTTGTCGAAGACCCTGAAGAGAGAGAGCTTCAGCCCCAGGTAGTAAGAGAAGTTCCCGTTCGACGATGGGACCGCGTCCTTGCCCACCCCTATCAGGTAACCCCCTGGGAGCGGATACAGGTAGTCCGAGTATCCGGTCACCTTGAGGGCGCTCAAGATGACCGGGCTGGTGACGTTCTGGAACGATATCACGAAGAGCGGGTCCACCTGTTCGTAGGTGACCACGTAGCCCATGTCGCCGACGAAGCTGACCGCATAGATGTTCTCTCCCGGCGCGATGTTCCTTAGCGCCGCGACCTGGCTCATGTTCATGTTGAGCACGTAGACGTCGTCGCTTGTAGTGGCCGCGCCGCCGATCGTCGCGAACCTGCTGGTGGCCACTCTGAAGTAGCTGCCGTACTCGTCAAGGGAGAACTGGTTGAGGACGGTCCCTGGGACGGAGCCCACCGCCTCCACGGTCACGTTGCCGCCGGAGTAGGAGGCGCGGAAGATCGTGCTGTTCTGTGCCTGCTGGAGGCTCGCTGACGAGATGACGCCTCCGGTGAAGACGTCCCCGGGGATGTTGTCCGCATACCACTCCTGGTAGTCGGTGTAGACCACGTAGATGTTGGACGTCGAAACGTAGATCGTGGAGGACGGACCGGTGAGGACCGAGACCGCCTTCTCACTCCCGCTGGACATGTCCACGCTCACGACCATCGTGTAGTAGCTGATCTGCGACCTGTCGGGAGTGTAGTAGACCGAGGAGGGGGCCACGGCGATCTCGACGCCGTTCTCGACCAGCGTGGGCATCACTCCGGTGGCGTTGCCGCTGCTGTCGAAGGAATAGGATGGCTGCTGGATGACGGCATAGAAGTAACCCTGGGCGAGGCGCGCCGCGACGTAGGTCCCTGCGACGCTGGTGTTCGCCACCAGCATCGGCGAAGAGAGGTTCGAAGTATCATACAGAAGGAGGTCGATGTAGGTCGTGTCGGAACTTCGCTGGTCGATGACCATCAGGCGGTCTTGGGCGATCTCCAGGCCGATTACCTGAGTGACCGAGAGCTTGATGGCGGAAAGGACTGACGCCGAAGCTGCCGGGTAGGCGCTCATGATGGTGACCGTGTCGGCAGTCGACACGAATAGGTTGGTCCCATCCGTCTTCACCCGGTCTGGTTCGTCGACCCCCTGGACCTGGACGTTTGTGCTCGTGAAGGCAACGACCGAAGGGGCGGCAACCGTGGCGAGACTGGAACCGAAGGCAAAGGTGGCCACGCCTCCGAAGAAGACCGGGGTACCTCCTAACCAGGACCCGTGTGTGCTGTACACCTGGGCGCTCTTCGCGTTCGCGACCATGAATTCCTGCAGTTGAGAATAGCTCTGGAACGAGCCGAACCCTTCCGCCACGGCGTTGGAGGTCGGGACATTCGTCCTGTAGCCTGGCGAAGTGAGGGCGACGGCCCCTATCACAGCCATGAAACCGAAGATTGCGACCGTGAAGATTGCCGCTCCCCGGCGAGAGGATGGCTCCTCAGAGACCTGCATGACTCGAGCATAGAGAGGTAGGGATTAAATCCCATGGAGCGGAACAGAGCGTTCTGGGCAGGCGAACGCTGTCCCGAAGTCAGAAAGGAGCCTATCCGACGAAGCGGGCGATCTGCCGCCTTCTTTTCGGCTCCCACAGATGTTAAAACCGTGTTATTCCCGCGCCTAATACTGCATTGACGGCTGTCCCTGAAGCTGAGAGGGCCATCGGAATCGAGACCTACGCGAGCACGGGAGCGCCATGCAGAGCCTCGGCCAAGTCATCAGAGGAGGACTTCAGGGTGGAGGAGTTCATCCCGGAGCTGCAGATCACGAGCGTGGACCGTCCTGACTACTACCCTCTCTACCGCGTAGAGAAGTGTTCGATCGACACCCCGCACATGGAGAGGTCTCTGGGCGAGGCGCTCAGGAGCAGGCTCAGCTATGGAGGGATGAAGGACAAGAGGGCCGTGGCTGTGCAGTATGTCACCCCCACGAGCACGAAGTCCCTGCGCCCCGTTCGAGTCGTCAAAGAGAGGTTCACCGCCCAGCTGATGGGTTTCATTCCCAGGCCACTTTCCCCGGCGATGATCAGAGGAAACCGCTTCACGATAGTCCTGAGGGAATGTTGCACTGACGTGTCGGCTCGCATAGAGGAAGCGTTCGCGCTCGCGCGTTCAAAGCGCCTGCCCAACTTCTACGGATTCCAGAGGTTCGGGGCGAGGGAGGCCGGCACGCATCTCATCGGGAGGGCTTTGGTCCGACAGGAGTTCAAAGAGGCGGTGAGTCTCATGCTCCTCAAGCCGCGCACCACCGACAACGAGGCAACCCGCGCGGCAAGGGGCGCCATGGCCGACGGCAGGTACGCCGAGGGGGCAAAGACGCTCCCGGCCCATCAGGATGTCGAAAGGATGGTGGCTAGGCGTCTGTCCTCGGAACCCGAGGGTTGGACAAGAGCTTTGAGGGCAGTCCCGGTGAAGCTGAGAAGACTCTACGTGCAGGCCTACCAGTCGTTCATCTTCAACAGGACTCTGAGTCTGGCCCTTGCGAAGGGGCTCGACATCTCCAGGTACGAACCAGGAGACAACTGGAGTGAGGCCTCGGAAGACGGCCTAGCCACGTCTCGGGTCCACGGCGTAAGAGAACAAGCTTCTCCCTCTGCCATCCCGATGGTGCAGCTCGCAGGATTTGCCTACAGGAACTATGGGTCGAGGTTCGACTCGTGCCTCGAAGAGGTAATGGTCCAAGAGCGGGTCTTGGCGAAGGAGTTCTACGTAAAGCAGATGCAAGAAGTGAGCACCGAGGGAGGGTTCAGGAGGCCTCACCTCGTGGTCTGGGATGCCTCGTATGCCTGCGAAGGCGACAGAGCCGACCTGTCGTTCTCCCTCGCCAGGGGGCAGTACGCGACGGTCCTTCTTCGGGAAGTGATGAAACCCGTCGACCCGGTCGTGAGCGGGCTCGCCTGAAGCGCGACAACGCTTATACATAGTTCTCGGAATCAGCCCGAAGCGTTTGTCCCAGGATGTCTACGACCTGACAATCGTGGGAGCAGGACCGAGCGGGCTCTTTGCGACCTTCTATGCAGGTCTAAGGCAAATGAAGACCAAGCTGATCGACGCGCTCGAGGAGCCTGGGGGGCAGGTGGCGGTGCTGTACCCGGAGAAATACATTTTTGACGTTCCGGGATTCTCCAGATCCTAGCGAAGGACCTAGTGAAGAACCTGGTTGAACAGGCGCTCCAGCACAATCCCACGGTAGTGCTCGGTGAGCGCGTGACGACGCTGCGCAGGACCGACGGAATCATCGAACTGAGGACCGACAAGGGGACGAAACACTACAGCAAGGCCGTTCTAATCGCCGCAGGAGTGGGCGCCTTCGCGCCGAACAGGCTTGAAGCCCAGGGAGCGGCGGAATACGAGGGTAAGGGAGTTTACTACTTCGTCAAGGACAAGAGCATCTTCAAGGACAAGAACCTGTTGATCGTCGGAGCGGGAGATTCGGCTGTCGACTGGGCGCTCAACATCAGGGACACTGCAAGGAAGATAACGCTGGTTCACAGAAGGGACGTCTTCAGGGCCCACGAGGGCAATGTTATGGAGCTGATGAAGTCGAACGTTGAGGTCAAGCTCTTCTACGAAGTGAGGCGGGTGGTGGGCGACGGAACCAAGCTGACGCAGGCAGTCATATTCGACAACAGGACCCAGGCCGAAACGACTGTCGACGTTGACGCGATCCTAGTCAACATAGGCTTCAGGGCGGACCTTGGCCCAATCAAGGACTGGGGCCTCGAAATCGAGGGAAGAGAAATCCGCATTAACGGAAGGATGGAGACAAACATCCCCGGAGTTTTCGCGGCAGGGGACATAGCAGGTACCCTCGACGGAGTGAAGCTCAACCTCATCGCCACAGGTAATGCCCAGGCTGCGTTGGCCGTCAACGTGGCAAAGGCGTACGTGGATCCGAATTCAAAGATCTTCCCTGGGCACAGCAGCGAGATGAAGTAGCCTCAGTCTGTAACGCCGAGAAGGCGCCTGTAGTTGTAGTCCTTCGTGACGCCCGGACTGAGCGGATCGATCAGGATGCATTCGAACCAAGCAAACCTGCCGTCCTCCCAGACGGGGTAGGACCCCAGTACCTTCATATTGGGGAATCTCTCCGAGACCCTCCTCTCTGCGACCGACTGAGACGAGACCGCGGACTTGATCTTCAAGACACCCATGTGCTTCGGCCGCCTGCCAGAGGTCGGGCGCTGCTTCCTCATCCCTCCCCTTGAAACGCGCGCGCGCACGATGATGACGCCTTCCTTCGCCTTGTACCCCATCGACCTGGCCCGGTCGAGCCTCCACGGTCGCTCGACCCTCATCATCGCCGGTTCCTTCCTAAGCTGCACAGCTCTGGCCCTGATGTCTCCAGCCTTCTCGTGGAAGATGTCCTGCCACGTCTTGGAGATCTGGCGGTACATGGATATCTGGGCGCCTCGCCTCCGGTCGGCAAATAAACGTTCTTGGGTGCTCAGGACCGGCCGAAGAAAGAGCGGACCTTGTCTCCTATGATGGTGATGGCGTCTGCCTGAGCCTCTTCGGTCTGCCCCCCGATGTGAGGAGTCAGGATCGTCCTTGGGGCGGTCAGTATGGCACCAGAAGGGGGTTCCTTCTCGAAGACGTCGAGCGCAGCACCCCCAATGCGGCCTTCCCTCAGCGCGCCGGTCAGGCTGTCTTCGTCCACGACCCCACCCCGGGAAGTGTTAATCAGAAAACAACCTTTCTTCATCTGTGCCAGCCTAGATGAGCCTACGAGATGCCTTGTCTCGTCGGTCATCGGGACGTGCAGGGTTATGAAGTCCGCAGAGGTGAACAGTTCATCCAAGGACACAACCCGGCACCTAAGCTTCGCGATGACGTCGGGCGGGATTGGTATGACGTCATAGATGATTACCGACATGCCAAGCGTCCCGGCTATCTCTGCAATCCTCTTTCCGATTCTCCCGAGGCCGACGATGCCGAGCACCTTGCCTCTGAGCTCTGTCCCCATAAAAGAAGACTTCTCCCACTTGCCCCCCCTGGTACTTTCATCGGCCCTCACCAGGTTGCGGATCAGCGCGAGCATCAGCAGCACAACGTGCTCGGAAACGGCCTCGACGAGGGATTCAGGGCTGTTCACCACCGTTATTCCCTTTGACTTCGCGTACTCCACGTCCACGTTGTCGAGCCCTGTCCCGGGCCTAGCGACCAGCTTCAACTGGGAGGCCCTGTCAATCAGCTCCCTGTCGACCTTGGTCCTGCTCCTGATGATGAGTGCGTCGTAACCGCCTACGACCTGAAGAAGGTCCTCGCGGCTGATCGTGGGACGGTAGTCCGCAACAATCCCTTCGCCGAGCGCCAGCTTCCCGGTCTCCACCTGATCGCAGATTAGAACCTTGGCCATTGCATTATCCCCTGTACTTCAATCCCTCCCTCACGGTCTCACCAATGGGCGATATATCGTTTGAACCTCATGCTCCCCTTCTGTCTCGTCTCTCGGATGAGTTAGATTGTGTGCTGTGCTGATGGGCAGGCCAGACGGTTATAACAGGCCGAGCTTCTGAGTTGGGCGTGCTCGTGGGAGTCGTCGGCAAACCCAATGTCGGAAAGTCGACCTTCTTCGCAGCCGCGACTTTGAAGGACGTGCCAATCGCGGACTACCCCTTCACTACGATTCAGGCGAATGTCGGGGTGGCCTACCTCAGGACGAAGTGCGTGTGCAAAGAGATGGGCGTCTCCGACAAGGCGAGGAACTCCGTCTGCGTCGACGGCACGCGGCTGATACCTGTGAAGCTAGTGGATGTGGCCGGCCTCGTCGAGGGGGCCTCCGAAGGCAGGGGACTCGGGAACCAGTTCCTGGATGATGTTAGGCAGGCCGATGCCCTGATACAGGTCGTGGATGCCTCTGGCTCGACGGATATCGAGGGCAGAAAGGTTCCCCCAGGTTCCAACGACCCGCTCAGGGACATCGAAATGGTCGAGCATGAGTTCGACCTCTGGGTCTATGGCCTCCTGAAGAAGGACTGGGAGAGGGTCTCGAAGGCGCTTGAACAGACGGGGGGGAAGATCGTGGACCATCTTGCCAACAGGCTCTCAGGCCTCTCCGTCTCCCTCGCCGATGTTGAGCAGGTAATCCTGCACAACCATCTGAGGACGGAGAAGCCGAGCATGTGGACAGATGCCCAGCTCATGCAATTCGTGCTCGAAGTCAGGAAGCTGACGAAGCCTTCCCTCATAGCGGCCAACAAGTCTGACCTCCCCTCCTCTCCGCCCAACATCGGCAGGCTGAAGCAGACCGGTAGGAAGGTGGTCGCGTGCGCATCAGAGGCCGAGCTTCTGTTGAGAAGGGCCGCCGACCACGGACTGATACAGTACGTGCCAGGCGACGGGAGTTTCAAGGTGGTCGCACCTGAGAAACTGACCCCTGCGCAAGCCGGCGCCCTCAAGATGGTGGACGAAAGAGTCATGAAAACGTTCGGCGGCACCGGGGTCCAGGAAGCGATTAACGAGGCGTACTTCGGGCTTCTCAGTGCGGTCGTGGTCTTTCCTGTCGAGGACGAGACGAAGCTTTCAGACAAACAGGGTAACGTCCTGCCCGACGCTTACGTCATGAAGGGAGGCTCGACCGCACTCGACCTTGCGAGGACGGTTCACACGGAACTGGCAGAAAGCTTCCTTTATGCCATCGACGCACGGAATGGAAAGAGGCTATCGGCAGACCACAAGCTCAGCAACAGGGATATCGTGAAGATCGTCTCAAGCGGCAAGCGGGGCTAGCGGCTCCACCTTCTTCAGGTCGGGCCTCGAGATCAGCTTGCTCTTTCTCACCCCGACGTGCCTAAGGTGTGTAACTCTCTTGGCCTCGTTGTAGACATCCGAAGCCACCTTCTGCAGGACCAGTTCTTGAGCCAGCTGGTCATAGGTGAGGTTGGCGGCCCTTTCGGCGATGACCTTGTCCATCACGATCCTGAGGTCGTGCTTCTTCGAACTATTCATCAAGCCCTGCGACAGAGCAGTGCAGTAGACCCTGACGACGTAGCCGTCCTTCGTCGTGTAGTCCTTAATGAGGTCTGACATCGAGGAACCCCTTCTGATGAGGCTTCTGAGGAATTCACGAGAGTACTCATGCCCCTTGAAGATCGTCGTGGCGGTCTCGCCTTCGACCTTGTCGATCTGGAAGTAGAGCTTGAAACTGTAGTGTTGGGGATCCTGTTTCAGTATGTCGTAGAGCGTCGTCTCGATAACCCTCCCTGCGGGCTTCTCTATGTCCGTGAGCGGGACGCGAGCTATCGGAGCGTTACCGAAGGAAGAGGAAGCGGTGACCACCACCCAGGGCTTCAGCTTCCACTTGTCCCTTACTTTCGCTGCCTTCTTCGGCAATTGGAGGCGCCCCGCCGCCGTCCCGCTTATAACCTCATTGATGGCGCAGCGAGTCGATGCTCCTCATGTAGGGGCCCAGAACCTCGGGGATCTTCACGGTCCCGTCCTTCTGCTGGAAGTTCTCAATCAGGGCGACCAGCGTCCTGGTGACCACCGCGGTCGAGTTGAGCGTGTGTACCAGGGTCGTCGGAGCGTTCTGCTTCTCCCTGTATCTGATGAGGAGCCTTCGGGCCTGGAAGTCGGTGATGTTGCTCGCGGAAGCCATCTCCCTGTAGTTCTGCTGGCCCGGAAGCCAGGCTTCGACGTCGAAAGTCTTCGCTGACATGAAGCCGGTATCGCCGCTGCAGAGCACAACTACCCGGTAAGGAATCTCCAAGGCCTGATAGATCCTCTCAACGTTCGAGACCAGTTCTTCGTGAAGTTGCCAACTCTCGTCGGGCCGGCAGAAGACGACCTGTTCCACCTTGTAGAATTGGTGCACGCGGAAGATCCCCTTGGTGTCCTTTCCGTGCGCCCCGGCCTCGACCCGGAAGCAGGGGCTGAACCCGCAGTACTTGATGGGCAGGTCAGAGCCCTCTAGGATCTCGTTCATGTGCATCGAAACGAGTGGATGTTCCGAGGTTGCGATCAGGTGGAGGTCCTCGCCTTCGATCTTGTAGATTACGGGCCCGAAATCCTCTAGGTTGACGACCCCTTCGTAGGCCGCGCGGTTGAGCATGAAAGGCGGCTCGACAGCCGTGAATCCACTTTCCCTGAGGAGGTCGAGCGCGTACTGCATTATCGCGTGTTCGAGCTTCACGGCGTCCCCCTTCAGGAAGAAGAATCTCGCCCCAGCGACCTTGGCCGCCCGTTCCATGTCCACCATGCCCAGCCCGGTCAGCAGGTCAATGTGATGCTTGGGTTCGAAGCTGAACTTTGGTTTCTTGCCCACCGACCTGGCGACGACGCTCTGGGTTTCGTCCTTCCCCGCCGGGACGCTTTCGTGGAGCATGTTAGGCAGGCTCATCAGGATGGCGTTCAATCGCGCGTATCTCTCGGCCGATTTCGCCTCCAAGTCTTCTATCTCTTGAGGGATGCTCCTGACCTCCTTCAGCTTCGCCTCGATCGGGTCTCCCCTCTTCTTCATCGCAGCGACCTGGGCGGTCAGTTCGTTCTGCTTGTGCCTGAGTTTGTCGACCTCGGTCTTGAACCTCCTCCATTCCGCATCGGCTTTCACAGCCTCGTCGACAAGAGGGACCTTCTGGAGCGCCCCCCTTCTCTCGAGGTTGCTGATTATCGCCCTCGGGTCTTCCCTGACTAGCCTTACGTCAAGCATGGCAGGAATCCCTCCATGCTTTCAGGTGTCCCTGACGCGTGATAAAAGCCATACCTCCTGAAACAGGAGGACGTCGCGGAGCACCGCTATCGCTGTCGAGATAGCCCCCGAGGGGGAATCGGACGCTATCCGGAACTCGAGGGTCTTTTTCCTCGCTCCCATCTTCAGGATCATTCCACGAGGGACCCTGTCGTTGTCCGGCGTCAGGACCGAAGCTAGCTGGCGACACACGTGGACGTCTGCGCATCTAATCGAGAGTCTAATCGTGGTTCTCATGTGAGGATTCTTTCCGTAACGGCCTTTGAGAAGGTCTCGGCTGCTGCCGCCGGGATTCTTGCGCCTGCAGCCATCGTATGTCCCCCTCCGACCCCGCCGACCCCCTCTGCGGCTTCATGCATCACGAGTCCCAGGTTCACGGTCCCCGGAAAGGAGTCCCCGATTCTTGAAGAGACCTTCAGCTCAGAGTCCCGGCTGGAGGACGTGCCGACCACGACCTTGTCCTTGAAGCCGGGTGATGACGTGAGGATTGAGACTACTGGCCCTAGCAGCTTCTCGTCAACGACTCCCTCGCCTCTTATGAACACAATTGGGCCCCGGTGCTCGAGTCTCGAGGCGTCGCCTGTCAGGGCTTCGAGGGCCTTGCTGATCCCCGAGCGGTACTCCGAGAGGGTCTTCATCGCGGCCTTCAAGGCTTCAGACCTGTCGCCGAGGCAAATCGAGATGCCTATCCCTGGGACCGCCATCCTACCGCATGCGTTGAGCAGGGTGGCAAACTCCCTGGCGTCCCTGAGCGGGGTGAACGAGTCCTCGAACTCTAGAGTGTAGACCTCGCCGACCAGGCTAGCGATGGCGTCGGTCGCCCCTTCGGCTGGTCCGAGTATGCTCACGATGACTTCTGTCAGCTTCATCTTTTCCTCAGTAGAAAGGGACGAAATCGTCCTCCAAGTCCCGCCGTCCTTGAGCTGGAGGCCGGACTCGTGTAGCGCCGACAACACTGCGTCCTTGCTCCCGGTCAACCCCTTCAGGAAAGGGGTCGAAGTCAACGCGATAGATTCGTGGATGGGCCGTGTCTCCCTCCCCGTGAACATCAGGTCCTTCGACAGGGTCAAGAGACCTGACGACTGCGCCTCTTCCACTGCTGCCCTGTTGAGCCCATTCAGGGACCTCCCCTGACCAGTGTCCTGCCTATCTGCAACTGCCCCTACGACTGCCAGCGAGGAGAGGTCCCTGTTCGAGGGGTCGATCGAAGTTGCGAAGAAATAGGCCATCGACGACGAGCAGGCTTCCTTGCCGCCATCGAACCCGTATGCCCAGGCGTTGACGACTGCCGGGTTCAGCATGTCACCCTCGGAGAGCTGATGGTGGTCAATCACAAGGTACCTACCGTCAAAGGTAACCCCCAACTCTGCGATGAGGGTCGACGCGAGGTCGGTGAATATGTAGAAGTCGTACCGCTGCGCCTCGAGCTCGCGAATTGTCTTGGAATCCAGGTCAGGAACAGTGCGGAGTGTGACGTTGGCCCCTTTCCTCATCAGGGAGGCAAAGACGATCGAACCGCTCGCAAGTCCGTCAGCGTCGATGTGGGTAACGATGAGTATCCTCCGTCCGCTTCGGGCGAGCTTCAGGAACTCCGGAGCGAGAGCCCTATACCTGCTGAGGAGGCCATCGAGGTCGGCCACGAATGTAGGTCTGCCTCCGGCTAGGCCAGCTGGGCTACGACCGCGGTGTACTTGAAGTCAGCGGGCAGCATGCCCCTTTCCTTGTAGTACTTCGAGAGACGATAGATCTTTGCTTCGACCAGCTCGAGGGAATGGACGTTCTTCCTGTCGCTGTGGTGCGTCTTCAGGTGCCTCTGGACCCTCTGGGCGCGTTCGATGAGGTCTTGGAGGTCCTGTGGCAATTTCGGAGAGAGCTTCCCCTCAGCCAGCACCTTGCCAATCGACTTTCCGAGGAGGGGCTTCGCCAGTGGAACTCCGTAGTCGTCCCTCAGAGCTAGGCCTATCCTGCTCTGAGGCATTCCTTCCTTTGCAAGCTTCAGGATGGTAGTCCGCACCTCCTCAGGTGTGGACTTCACCCAGCTGGGAGGACCCTTGCTGGGCGGTCTCGTCTGGTGTGACTTACCGTGCCTGTGCGAATGAATACGGGCCAAAGTGTAACCTTCCTGCCGAGTCTTTTGATTTGTGCTGATAAAGGTTACCTGCTGCGACTCAGGCTCAGCCATCTGCCAAAGGCCCTCAGGGCGCTCGCTCTATGAGAGATGGCGCACTTCTCGGAGAGTGTAATCTGAGCCAGAGTTCTCCTTGCCCCGGTGGGGACAAAGATAGGGTCGAAACCGAATCCTCGCGCCCCTAAGGGACGGAGCGCCACCCTTCCCTTCAGTCGGCCCACGAAGACGCGAGGCTCGGAAGAACCGTCGCAGTAGGCGACCGCGCTCACGAACTCGGCGCCTCTGGCGCTAGTCCCGTCCATCAGCTTCAGAATCCCCTCCAGCCCCAGAGTCTGGAAGGCAAAGGAGGCACAGGTCCCGGGGAAGCCCCGGAGGGATTCGATGAAGAGCCCAGTGTCCTCCACGAAGAGAGGCTTCCGCGAAGTCCGATAGGCCCCGACCGCGGCGTGGACCGCGACCTCCGACGGGTCACCGGATTGGAGCTCTGGACCCTTGGACGGAAGGCGGCACGGGACGATGCCTAACTCCCGAAGGACGAACCGGGCCTCCTCGAACTTATGGTCATTCGAGGTCGCGAACCAGATGCTAGGAGAGCCTGGCATACCTCCCCCTCCGCTCGATGCTCTTGAGCTGTCTCGTTACTGCCTTCATCCGTTTCGCTCCTGCCTCCCCGGAATACCCTTCGAAGAGCCGTTCGAGGGCCATGGAGGATATTGATGGATGGGCCCCGACCAGAGTCTCCTTGATTAGCCTGATGTCGACCGCGTGGTCTTCGAGCCTGGAAGAGTGACTGGAGAGGCCGAAATCGATGAAGACCAGCTCGCCGTCTCTCAGGATGACGTTTGCTGTCGTGAGGTCGCCGTGGGTTATCCCGGCGGAGTGCAGCCGGGCGACGTCTCTGCCGAGTGCACGAAAGAGCTTCCCCGCCTCTTCCTCGGGAGCCGAAGACACGAATTCCTTCAATCTCTCTCCCTTCACGTATTCCATGACGAGGGTCGTGTGTGGAGCGTCGATGTAGTAGAGCCTCGGCGCACGCACACCGGCCTTCCTTGCCGAATGAACCAGTTCGGCCTCGTGAAGGGTCCTCTGGTGCCTTATCGCGATGTCGAGCTCAGCGAGTCTGTAGGGCAATGGCCTCCTGACCTTGTATACTGCAGCAAGGCCCCGCCACGAACCACTGACGATGTCGGCTTCTGCGCCCTGGTATAGGAGCCGGCCCTGAGGATTTTCAGTTTCTCCAAGGGATGTCGACTGAGTCAAGCCTCCACGACTGACGGACGTTGGCCTCTCTGACCGGCACATGAATCCCCCTGCTGTGTGCCAACAAGCCAGTCCAAGCAATCTGCGCACCGCAATCGCCGCTGTACAGTATAGGAGTCAAGCTGACCGACGCAGAATGCCTGGCGGCCATCTTCGTCATCATGTCTGACAGTCTCGCATTCGCAGCGACGCCGCCCACGACCAGTGCCTCATGCTTTCCGGTGAAGGCGAGAGCCCTTTCTGTGACCTCGACGACCATCGCGAACGCGGTCTCTTGAATCGAGAACGAGACGGACTGGAAGCTCTCCCCTGAATCAGTCATGTTCTTCGCAGCCGTAAGCAGCCCTGAGAAGGACACATCGTTCCCCTTCACCGAGTAGGGAAGTCTGTGATAGATTGAAGAGCGAGACGCGGCGGTCTCGATTGCGGCTCCGCACGGCGACGAAAGACCCGAATGCCTCCCGAATTGGTCCAGCAATTGGCCTAGGGTCAGGTCAAGAGTCTCCCCAAGGACTCTCCACCTCCCTCCCGAGTAGGCGATGACCATCGTGTGCCCACCTGACACGAGAAGGACCACGGGGTCCTTTGCGCCGGTTAGCAGGCAACCGAGCTCAATGTGCCCCACCGCATGGTTGACTGGGACAAGAGGCTTATCGAGTGCGGACGCAAGTGTCCTGGCCACCACCGCGCCGACCCTGAGGCACGGCCCAAGGCCGGGTCCCATCGAGTAGCACACGGCCTCAAGCTGGTGTGGAGCTATCCCTGACTCCTGCACGGCCTCACGGAGCACCCTTCCGGCAGCCATCAGATGGCTCTGGGAGGCCTCGAAAGGGTGTATCCCGCTTCCTGCCGCGGGCTTGTACACGTTCCTTGCATTGGAGAGAATCTCCCCCTCGGTGGAGACCACTGAGATGGAGAAGGTGTGGGCGGTGCTCTCCACGCCTAGGACATACTGCTTCATCGGAAGTTACATCTTTCTCGTCTGTCTGTAGAGGTCGCCGAGGAGGTTGATGAACGGCAGCACCTCGACAAGAAAGTCGTCGAACCTTCCCCGTTCGAATGTCGCAGTGCGCTTCTTCCCCGACACGACAATCTTGGCGGCAAGGACGATTCCCCCGCTTCTCTCAGGATCCGATTTCAGTTTCGGGAAGTGTATCAGAGCCCCGAACCCAACCTTCTTCTCTCCCTTCGTGAAAACGAGGTTGTAATACATGCTGAGCGTCTTTGTGAACTGTTCCAGCTGCTTCTTCCGGCTCTCGCTTCTCTTGACCTGGTCGAAGTCAGAGCTAGCGAGTGAGTCGATCATCTCCTTGAGGATCTTCATGTCGCCGACTTTGTTAGTGTACCCCGCGTACTCGATGGGCATCTGATAGACACTGTGCATCACGGAATCCCAGTCGTCAAGCACGACGTACGTCTCGGTGTCGAGGTTCATCTCGCGTTTCAGCTCGTCGGAGAGAACGTCCTCCACGGTAAGTTTCTTCGGCACGACAGAGGTTCACAAACTGCTATTAGTTATCGATTGCGGAACGCAGATGGGCTTGAAAGGGCCAATTCAGTCAATCGAGGTGTCGTATATCGTGCATGCCACTGAAGACCCTCAGACCCTCTCGAAGGCGATTTCGACCCTGCTGTCGGCCGATGTAGTACCGGAGGAAGAACGCTTAGAGGGGCACTTCGGAAACGCCATCGCAAGAGTGCGGTATCACCTAGCGGGAGAGGACGCGGCCGCGGCCCTCGGTAGCATCGCAGCCCATCTGCCGGCGCTGACCAAGGACACGTTAAAGCGCGACATCGGGGAGCTCGTGGACGAGCGTTCCGCCCTCTACCTCCGCTTCGACAAGCAGCGCCTGGTCGTGGGAACGCTGGAGCAGGGGACCGGCGACCCCGTCAGAATCAGAGTGAAACCCCGAGCTTTCCTGCTCCGAGGGGGGGCGAGAGAGCTCTACTCGGAAATTCTGTTCGGCGGGAGCTAGATGTCCAAGAGATACGTGCTTCTTGTCGCCGATGGAGAGCTCTCGGATGGTGACAGGAAGAACCTCTCCCTGCTGCTGGAAGAGAAGTACGGGAAAGTGACAGTCATCCCCGTGGAGAACCCGCGGGCTGTCATAGTGAAGACCACGAACGCTGTGGCCCCGCTCCTGCGGGAAATGAGTGGCGAGTTGCATTTGGGCGGGAAGCGCCTGGTGACCGTCTTGACTTCGGGGTCCATCGGTAAGCTCAAAAGCAGAGCATCTGGCAGTGAGACGACGAAAGATGGCGAAGTTCCTTAGCGACGAGTACTTCTCACAGGTCCAGGCGGCCCTCTCCCAGGATCAGAAGTGGCTGGAGAGCACAAAGTCGGTCAAGACCACAATAGCCTTCAACGTGACAGACATCGGGCAGAACTACGTCCTGACAGTGGAGAACGGGGTGACTACGCTGCTGAAAGCGGCGGCGGGGACACCGGTGGAGTTCTCCTTCGATGGGACCTACGACGCCTGGACCAAGGTCGTCAGGGGCGAAATGGACATTCAATCGGCAGTGCTGAAGGGCCAGCTTAGGTTCAAGGGTTCGATCACCAAGATCCTGATGTACAAGGACAGGTTCACCAGGGTCGCAGAGGTGATGAGGGACGTCCCGAAGGAGTTCTAAGCCGGGACGAACACGTAGTAAGGGTTCCCTTCCTTGCTCGTCCTTCCCTCGACCCTGACCCTCATTCCAGGCTTGACCTTCTCGTAATCGATTCCCTCGAGCCAGGCTAGCACCTTGAGGCCGTTTGTCAGCTCGCAGATTGCTACGATGTAGGGGCCGTCTTCTGCAAAGCTGGCAGGGATGGTCTGCACGTACGTGAACGTCACGAGGGTCGCTTCACGGCCGAGGTCCACCCACGTGAACTCGCCGTTCATGCACCTCGGACAGTCAGATTGGGGCGGGAAGCTCACCTTCCCACAATTGGCGCACTTCGTCGTTACGAACTTCCCCTGTCTAAGTGCGTCCCAGAACCCGTGCGTCCTTGAAATCGGGATGCCGAACCTCAGGTTCAGCGACCTGCGCGAACGAAGGACGGGATCTTCCTGCAAGCTCAATCCCTCGAGAGTATGGTGACGAAGGCATAGTGGCCGGTCCCGCCGACGTTGTGGACCAGCCCAATCCCGTTCTTGATCGGGGCCTGATGTTTGCCGGCTTCGTTGCGGAGCTGCTTCGTTATCTCCACGGTCATCGAGACTCCAGTCGCTCCGATCGGGTGCCCCTTGGCCTTCAGGCCGCCATCCAAGTTCACGGGGATTCGCCCGCCGACCTCCGTCTGACCCTCACGAATCATCTTGGCTCCCTCTCCCTTCTTGCAGAACCCCAAGTCCTCGTACGCCATCAGCTCGGCTATCGTGAAACAGTCGTGGCAGGTGGCCACGTCGACCATGCCTGGCGTGACTCCTGACATAACGTACGCCCTCTTTGCGGCCTCGACGGAGGCTCGGAGTCCCACGTAGTCGCCCCTCCTGCTTAGGTTGGCTGAGTCCGAGGAATAGCCGACTCCTCTGATCCAGACCGGAGTGTCTGTCAGCTTCTTGGCGACCTCCTCTGAAGCGAGAATCACAGCCGCCGAACCGTCGGTGAGCGGGCAGGCGTCGTACAGCTTCAAGGGCCACGATACGACCTGCGAAGCGAGCGCCTTCTCCAGGGTAATCTCCTTCTGGAACTGGGCCAGGGGATTCATCGCCCCGTAGTGATGCGCCTTCACGGCGACCCTCGACATGTCCTCCTCGGTGGTCCCAAACTTGTTCATGTGGGACACGGCGTAGAGCGCGTAGTAGGCCGGGAACGTCATGCCGTAGTTCTCGAACTCCCACATGTACGAGCCGGCCCTCCCGATCAGCTCGATTGAAGTCGAGTTGTCGACCTCTGTCATCTTCTCCACGCCCACCGCCATCGCCACGTTGCCCTCCCCGCTCAGTATGCTGTTGTAGGCAGCCTTGACCGCTGCGCTTCCACTGGCGCAGGCGGCTTCGACCCTCATCGTCCCAACCGATTCTAGGCCCGCATACTCGTTGACGACCACCGCAGGAAGCGCCTCTTCGCACCATTCACCCAAGGTGCCAACGACCACGTTCTTGATGTCCTTCTTGTCGACGCCCGCGTCGTCGACCGCCTGCTTGATCGATTCGAACGCGAGCTCGGCGACGTCGACATCAGTCCGCCTGCCGAACTTGGAATGCCCGATCCCTACGACAGCGACCCTGGCCATCCCGGGAGCCTCACTGAGCGTCGAGCAGTTCCTCTGAGAGGATTCAACGCAGGACTCCCGAAGTGCCTTCGACTATATCAAGTGTCTTCGCGTGCCCGACAACGTAGACAGCGACTCATTCTACCACTCCCAGACTTCTGAGTCTTGCTACATCCTTCTTGCTGTAGCCCACCGAAGCCATCAGCGAGTCGGTGTCCCTGCCCAAGGACGGCGCAGCCGTGAAGGGGGCCGGGCGCATCCCAGGTCTCGAGCTGAGAGGGTTGTTGAGCACTGTCCCATCCCCCGAGACCTCGACCAGCATCGATGGGGCGTTCCCCCAACCGCTGGTCAGGGCCTCCTCCACCGATAGGACAGGCGTCGTGCATGTGTCCTTGTCCATAAGCAGGCTTGCCCATTCGTCTCGAGTCCTGGAGGCAAAGATTCGTGTGAGCCTGCTGGTCACTTCCCTCCTTTCCTTGGCGGTGCCGAACCTCTTCTGCTCGAGCTCCGGAGCGCCCACCGCCTCCGTGAGGTTGTGCCAGAACTCTTGTTCAATCGCGGCGACGGCGATGTACCTCCCGTCCGAAGTCCGGTAGAGGTTGTAGTATGGGGTCGACCCGAAGATCAGGCTGTCTCCCTCCTTCGGAGGGCGGCCGGTCGCCAAGTATGTCGAAGCGGGCAGGACCATCCAAGAGAGGAGGGACGACACGATGGGAACGTCGACGAAGACCGCTCCCTTCCGTCCCACCAGCGCGCCCACGATTGCGAGTGCAGCGTAGGTCCCCGATACCATGTCACTCAGTTGGAGCATCGGCACCTCGGCCCGGCGAGAATAGCCCAGCGTCCCGGCCACCGCCTGGAAGTTGATGTCGTGGCCCGGCATGGAGCTGAGCCGGTTTGACTGGCCGCATGCAGAGATTGCGCAGTACACGATCTTCGGACTGAGGCACCTGACCGCTTCGAAGGAGAACCCGAGCCTCTTCATCACCCCGGGCCTGAACCCCTCGACGAAGACGTCAGCCTCCCTGAGAAGCCTGCGCATCACACGCTTGCCCTCATCGGCCTTCAGGTCGATCCCGATGCTGAGCTTGTTCCTGTTGACAGTGGCGTGGACCGGGCTCCCCCCGTCCTTGGTGGGGGGGTCGCCCGCATGTAGTCGCCTAGGCCCGGTTGTTCGACCTTGATGACCTCCGCTCCCATGTCCGAGAGGAGCATCGTGCAGAAGCCCCCCGGAAGTAGTCTGGTGGTGTCAACCACCCTGATGCCGTCGAGGAAGCCCACGGCCTTCGGTCGTTATGCCGCAGATAAAGCCTAAATCGAGGGCCGAACACGTGCCACTGACGATGAGGTGAACGCCGTCCCAGTCATAGCCCAGGTTAGCTCCGTGGGCAGATGATGAACTCGCGACGATACCGAGTCAAAACCTCCTCAGCCTAAATAGAGGCAGACCGCAAGGTGGGTGTCTTGGCCAAGACGGTGAAGGTCCACGAGGACACGCATAGGGCGCTCAAGCAGCTCAAACTCCAGGGACGGAAGGAGAGCCTAGACGGGGTGATCAGAGAGATGATTCGCACAACGACAGGCCTGCCTGTCGAGAAAATCGCCTACGACTCTCCGACGGCCCGCTTGACGTCTTACATCCCCGAGTGACGCGGCAACACAGAAATACGAACTGCAAGCGGGATGGAAGCCAAGCATGGCCAAGTTCGACGGGATAGTTGGAAAGGCGCTGCTCACAGTCGAAGAGAAGGAGAACGAGTTGACTCTCGTCTTCGCAGACAACAGGTACCTGTTCGTTAAGATTGAGAACGGGAAGCTGAAGACAGAAAGCTTGCCTGAGTAGAACTCACTCTTTCTCGAGTATCTGGACCGCAGGTTTGCTTCCAACGAGTTCCTTGAACTTCTCAGCGTCGGCCCTGCCTCCGACGATGGCTCCGATATGCATCGGGACGACCACGTCGACCTTCATCGCTTTCGCGGCCTCAGACGCCTCCTCAGCGGTCATGACGTAGGTTCCTGAAACGGGCAGGAATGCGACGTCCACCTCGAGCGACTTCATCTCCGGTGTGGCATCGCTGTCGCCTGAATGATAGAACCTGACCCCGTCCAGCGTCACAACGTATCCGACGCGGCCGTCAGCCTTCGGGTGGAAGACCCTGCCCGGTTCTCTGAACTTGTTCAGGTTGTACGCTGGGATGGCCTCGAGAGAGACGCCCTTTACCTCGATTTTCGAACCAGCCACGACGAACTTCTTTTCCTGAGCGAACGCCCGCAGCGGCTTCTCGCAGATGCTCGGGGCGACGATGATGGTCGAAGCGTTGGCGAAACGCCTGATGTCGTCTTCGCTGAGATGGTCCTGATGTTCGTGAGAAATCAGAAGCAGGTCCGCCTTGTAGTCACCCTTCGCCTTAAACGGGTCGATGATGACCGTCCTTGAGCCCTGCAGCACGAATGAATCGTGCCCGAGCCAATGGACCTTGACACCCTTGTAAGTCCACAATTTCGAGGTCGCCTAAAGGTTCACTGATTCTTCATTGATACCCGTGCGGTCCACTGTGAGGATGTCGATGCCGTTGCCACTCATCGCGTCCCTTGCTATCGCGGCCCTTATCGAGGCGACGAGTAGGTCCCTCGCATCCTTCTGCGACATAGAAGGACTGTAGCCCGCCTCGACGACACCGATTGCGGTCTCCTCTCCCGTTCCCACCGTCGCATACACGTCCGAGATGACACTGCCTAGCGGGTCGAGCACGTAGACGACTGGTTTCTCACCTACGCCGCCCAAGATGACCTGGGTCAACAGGGGCGCGTAGCGGTTTTGAAACATAAGCGTAGACATCAGTTTCGCGACTGAGTTGGGCTTGAGCGCCTTCCTCGATTCGAGCTCCTTCAACTTGGAGTAGACCGACACTTCCTTCACGAGGTTCTGCATATCGGCGATCATTCCCGCACAGACGGCCCCAACAGTTTCTGTGACCTTGAAGACCTTCCGTCCCGACTTGCTCCTCACGAAGCTACCCAGGGTAATCCTCCTCTCTGCGCCCAAGACGACTCCATCCTTGTACGTGATTCCGACTGCCGTGGCGCCGGGGAGGTACTGCTCATAGGACATGGTTACTCGTCCCAGCGAAAAGACCCGCCTTTTTAGACGTTGTGCTGGAAAGGCGGTCCGCAAGTCACTTGGGCTTTACGGCTAGGACCACGCCCTGACCTTCTTCCCGGATGGTGTATTCGCAGGGCGAGAAGAGCTTGGCGATGTGAAAGCCCGCATCCAAGTGCTTCGAAACGTGCGCGGCCCGCAGGGATGATGGACCGGACGCAAGGGAGAGCAGCGGTGCGAGCATGTCAGCCAAGTTGTCGTCGACACATGCCCCGGACCGGACAAAGGAGGTGAACCTCTCGGCTGCTGCCCTTCCAACCTCCTCGGAGGGGCGCCCCCGGGCGCCTAGCTCATCCGACCCCAGGAAGAATGAATCGCTCACGGAGGAGACCAGGACCGACGAGCCGGGCGAGTCCGCCTGTTCTTCTGCGACCAGCTTCCGTCCGATGCGAAAACCCTTCTCCTCCAGCGCGGCGGCAGCCGAACTTAGTTGCCGCTCGGCGACGTGCCTGGGAAGCAGTGCACATCTGCTCGTAAGGTCGACGGTCTCCACGCGCGGTGGCTCTGCCAGCTGCAGAGGCAGCAGAGCCTCACACGGCTCCACTTCCACAACGGCCCGGCCACCTCCCCTCGGATAGTAGCCTCGCCGGATGACCTTTGCTGAAAACTTGATTCCGATCGTTTGGTACGCTCTCTTCACGATGGCATCGAAGTAATCGAAAGTCGGGCTCCACGGAACGTCGGTTCCTCCCACCAACTCCAAAGTGAGCCGCGAGCGTGTGAGAGCGACAGCCGGGACCACTGCCTGAAGCACCAGAGTTATGCTTGCGGCTGTTTTCATGTCGAGAGAGATGGAGTCGGCGAGGAGAGGACCAGGCACGAACGAGACCTCGGAGGACCCTTCTGCGACTCCGTCAAGCTTGGAGTCGAAAACAGCGCCGAGGACCCTTAGTGACGACACGTGCTGCCTCCTCAGACCAGGGACCTCCCGACCTGCCCTGATCTTTGATACGCGGACCGGCCTGCCTGTGATAACTGAAAACGCGAGCGCGGTCCTGAGAATCTGGCCACCTCCCTCCCCGTAGGAACCGTCTACGTCGAGGAACTCCACCCTGAGCTCTGAAAACCGCTGAGATAAAGCGATGCGAGTATCTTCTTAAATAGACCTCGGAAAATCGCCGAAAACGAGAAGGAAGTGCGAGTCGGTCTGCTTGTCGGCCGCTTCCAGCCGTTTCACTTGGGCCACCTCGCTGCAGTGAGGTACGCGCTGAAGAAGGTCCAGTACCTCTACGTCATCGTTGGAAGCGCGCAGAGGAACCATGAAAGAGACAATCCGTTTACGGCCGGGGAGAGGATTACCATGATCAAGAGTGCGCTTGACGGGAACGGGATAGACCCGTCGAAATGGATGGCAATTCCGATAGTGGACGCCGATTCGCACTCTCTCTGGGTCTCCACAGTGAAATCGATGGTCCCGAAGTTCGACACGGTCTTCACAAACGACGCTCTCACCTTTTCGCTCTTCAAGGATGAGAAGATCGGTGTCGTGGCTGTCCCCTACCTTAACCGGAACAGCTACTCAGCGACCAACGTCAGGGACAGAATCCTGGAGAGGAAAGACTGGGAGAGCCTCGTCCCTCCCGAGGTAGCCTCACTCGTCAAGCAGTTCGGGGGCGTGGAAAGGGTAAGAGCCCTTATGCGCAAGGATTTGGGGGGGAAGAGGTCATGAGTAGCGACCAGAAGTTGATCATGCTGCCGGGCCCGACCAACGTATCGGAACGGGTCATGAAGGCGATGCTGAAGCCGATAATCAACCACAGGGGAGATTCTTTCCGCGAGCTGTACAAGGGCATCCTTGCCAAGACACGGGAGTTGTTCCAGACAGAAGGCAACGTGGTCGTCTTCTCCTCGTCCGGAACGGGAGGGGTCGAGGCCGCGGTCTTGAACCTGATCAGGCCTGGAGACACGGCCGTGGTCGCCGTCTTCGGCGAGTTCAGTAACCGGCTCGCTGAGACCGTTGAGATGGCGGGCGGGAGGGCCGTCCAGGTCCGCGCAGAGTTCGGGAAGGCCCCCTCTCTCGAGCAGCTCAGGGAAGCAATGGAGAAGCAGGGTAGCTTCAGGGCGCTGTTCCTCGTTCATAACGAGACAAGCACGGGGGTGGCGGTCCCCTACCTCAGGGAGGCCTCAAAGATGGCGCGCGACCACGGTGCGTTCGCGGTCATCGATGCGATTTCGAGTCTCGGCGGTTACGCCATTCCTGTGGACGAATGGGGCGTGGACGTTTGCGTCACTGGCAGCCAGAAGTGTGTGGCCGCCCCGCCGGGGCTCGCCCTTCTCTCAGTCAGCCAGAGGGTGGTGGACTTCCTGAAGACGTCACCACCGAAGACCCGTTACTTCGAGATCCCCAGATACCTCGAATTCGGAGTCAGAGGTGAGACTCCTTTCACACCCGCCCTGCCATTGTTCTACGCCCTCGATGAGGCCCTGAAAGAACTCCTGGAGGAAGGCCTTGCCAAGAGGGTCCAGAGGCACGATCGGATGTCCGCTTCCCTCTACGACGGGCTGGCTGGGCTGGGGCTCAAGCCAGTCGCCGAGAAGAGCGTCAGGTCAAAGACGGTCGTAGCCTCGTACTACCCCGAGGGGGTTGAGGACGCGAAGTTCAGAAAGACGCTCGCCCATGAAAAGGGGATCGTCGTCGCGGGGGGGTTCGGTCCGTTCGCCGGCAAGGTGTTCAGGGTAGGTTGCATGGGCCAGATCAACGAGGGATACGTGAGCAGGACACTGAAGGCAGTTGGCGATACACTGGCATCTGCCAAAAACGCGTGAAAGCCTATAAACCCAACTGATTGGTTGGTCGAAGCCCATGACGCTTGAGAAGGGGACGCTCATCTTTGCCAACTACACGGCGAAGGTGAAGGACACCGGCGAAGGTATCGAGACGACCCTCGAGGAAGAGGCGAAGAAGCTCAAGATCTACGACGCCACTAGGAAGTACGAACCAAGGCTTGAGGCGGTAGGGGAGGGCTGGCTCATCTCAGGTCTGGACGAGGAGGTCAAGAAGATGGAGGTGGGACAGAGGAAGGAAGTAGAACTGTCGCCTGAGAAGGCGTTCGGGTTGAGGGACCCGACCCAGACGAGGATGGTTCCCCTCAGAAAGTTCGGCGAGAAGGCGAACGATCTCGAGGTCGGCGACTCGGTCGAAATCGAGAACCGGATGGGCATCATCAGGTTCATCGGTTCGGGAAGGGCCCAGGTCGACTTCAATCACAGGCTCGCCGGGAAGTCGATAGTCTACGACTTCGAAGTCGTCAAGAAGGTCGAGACCGACAACGACAAGGTGAGGGCGCTGATTGACAGAAGATTCGGAGGAGAGGGAAGCAAAGTCGGCTTCAAGCTGGGCGAAAGAAACCTAGAGCTGTCGGTCCCGGAGGAGCTGTTCTTGCTCGAGGGGCTGCAGATCATCAAGAGGGGGGTATCCAACGATGTTTTCAAGTTCGTCCCGACGGTCGCGGAACTCACCTTCGTGGAGAAGTTCGTCAACGAGAAGCCGGTCGAGAAGCCGGTCGAGAAGCCGGTCGAGAAGCCGGTCGAGAAGCCGGTCGAGAAGCCGGTCGAGAAGAAGAAGGCCATGAAAGAAGAATCCAAGACACCCGCTGGGCCCGCGCCAAAGACAAGGCGAAAGAAGGCCGCAGCTCCCGCCCAGACAGCCTAAACCACACCGGTCGACTTCGCCAGTTCGGCAGCGCTTCTCTTGGTCATCTTCCTTCGTGAAAGGATCGTGTACCTGTCAGGACGGATAGAGCTCGCCCTGATCAAGGATTCGATGACCTTCGCATCGCTGACTCCGATTTCAGAGGCGGCCACGGGCGCGTGGACAGTGATCAGGGCAGAGCGGACACCCCGCCAGTCCAGCCCGTGAAGTTTCGCCATCATTATCGTCCCGATTCCGCACTTTTCGCCGTGCAGTCCCGAATCAGGGGCGAGCAGGTCCAGGTAGTGGCTGAAGAGATGCTCCGAGCCGCTGCATGGCCTCGAACTGCCGGCTATCCCCGCTGCGACCCCTGTGCTAATCAGAGCCTCAACCAGATCTCTGACGCTGTCCTTTCCGAACCTCCCAATCCTCTTGGAGCCGCCGATTACTACATTCGCGCTCATCAGAGCGAGGCTGGCTGCATAGCCTCCGTAGTACTCGCCCGTCACCCGGCTTGCGAGCTGCCAGTCCTTCACCGCCGTCAGCTTCGAGACCAGGTCGCCGCAGCCCGAGGACAGGAGGCGCCTCGGAGCGGATGCTATCACGTCTATGTCGGCGAGGATTCCCACTGGGGGCTTCGCCATGACCGAGTAGGGTCGGTCGAGCCCTTTGAGCGAGGCGAACGGGCTCGATATCCCGTCGTGTGACGCGCTCGTCGGCACTGAGTAGAAGGGAAGGTGCTTGCGGAAGGCTGCCAGCTTGCCAACGTCGACACTCTTCCCCCCGCCGACCCCAATTATGCACCTCGACCCCGCACTCTCGCGGATTACCCGCTCGACGTTCTCCGTGTCAGCGGCGACGACCTCCACCCATGTCGCCCGCGGGCCCAGTGTGGAATCGACGACGTCTTCGAACCTTTGATTGGACGTTCGACCCCGATGCCACTACGACCTTCTTCCTGCCAGCCGAGTCCTTGATGAACTCGCCGAGCTCCGAAAGAACGCCCTCGCCAATGAGCACCTTGGTCGGAAGTTCCATCAGGTGAGAGGAAGAGGCCACGTTCGATGAGCATGGAAGAGTCGATTTAAGCTCACTGCGCGTGGAATTCTATAAGCCCAAGCTCTTCCCATGGACCCCGGTTAGGGTGAGGGCCCCTATCCGCCGCTCTCTCACGGCAGGTGCTGGCCCGTCTGCGCTGCTATCGCGAAGGCTCCCTCAGGTGGGGCAGGGCTTCGCCTTCTCATGATCTGATACTGTTCAAATGACGAGTTCACCTCTTGGAAAAGACTTTGCATAAACAAGTGCATAGAAGGTGCATAAAGTTGCATAAAGTGCATAATCCCGGTGCATAACCCCGGTGCATAACCGACTTCCCTACCGTACCTGAAGCTGAATCCACGCTTATGCAAGCGTCTATGCGACCACAAAACAAGCACGGGACTAACAGAAGAATTCATCTCCGTGTCGACTGCCAGTCCGCACGAGGCCTACTCTAGGACCGCTCATGCACTCGTTCTTATGCAATCTGACGGTCGGGATACTGTCCAAACAACGAGTTCGCCTCCTGGAATCCTTCTCACTCCCTGTTGCCATCTTAGAGCCTATCCGATAATTGGTTAGACTCTCTTCATCATGCTGGCTGGAGTTCCTTGACAGCTTGTGGAAACGTTAACCCCGATTAACCCGTTGGTTAACGGAATTAACTCCTCCAGACGGGTAGAATCATGTCCGTCTCATGACAGTCGGCGACCCTCGTTAACTCAATTAACCTGTTAACCAGCGAAAAATCCGGAAATTTCCCCCCTAGGTATAGAAAGGCTCTAATGGCTGGGTGAGTCCAAAGACACCTACAACAAAGTAGGAGATGTGGACCACGCAAAGATCAGGTTCCGGAGGGAGTGACAAGGTCAAGAAGAGAGTGAGATGGTTGCTCCAGAACGGCTTCACGTTCACCGGGAAAAAGACGATCAAGGGCAAAGACTACCTGTATGCCCGCAAGGGCAAAGTCTTCAGGAGCGCGGGCCCCTTCAGCATCGCCGAACCCTATCTCGGGTCGCTCATCTCTCCTAAGGAGCCGGAGCCATCGGCGCCCCGTGGGGCAGATGATATTGCCGCGGCGGCAAGGCGCGAGTTCGACCAACTCGAAGCGGACGCGATGGCGGATCCGTCGCGTTTGGGTGATTACATTAGCCAGCTTGTTTCCCGCAGGGACCCTGTCCTCTGGCTACATTTCAAGTTCCTCGAGGACAATTACGGTCCGAACGTGCTGGACGCCGAATCCGTGAATCGCTCCTACAGAGAGAGCGTGCGTACGGCCGTAGCCAGAGGAGTTCGGACTCCTACTTTCCACGACCACGTGGTCGAGAGGATGAAGGAGTGGATTGAGTCGGGCCAGCGAGGGCGTCTGCTTCCTCCTGGCACTGTCTCAAGAAATTGCCCCAAGTGCCATAACGAAATGGAGGTGTACGATGATCCACGTGACCCCCATTCGTTGCGCTACGTATGGTGCAAATTCTGCCACAAAGAGTACAAATGGAATTGCGAAGTCTGCGGCGAGACCATGCGCTGCGTCCCAAGCGCTGCGGACCCAGGTGAAAAGCTGTACTGGATATCTTGTCTCAGATGTCCTAGCTGTGGATACAGTCTCAGGTTCAAGACATCAGTTTAGAGCCTATCCGATGATTCCCGCCCGCTGGTAGGTTATCCACACACAGGCGAGGTGTATCATCGCCAGGTAGTTCTTCCTCTTCTTCTCCCACCTGATCAGAAGGCGCCTGAACCTGTTCATCCAGGAGTTCGTCCTCTCCACCACCCATCTTCTCGCCCTGTAACCCGGGATCCTCCTCCTCTTCGACTGGTCGACGCCCCTCCTGGCGATGTGGGCTGTGTATCCCCACTCCGCCACGAGCTCGTCCACCTCGGGGAAGTCGTATCCCTTGTCCATGCACATGTTCTGCGGATGCCTCGTCGTGGGCCTCGGCCTCTCGATGACGATGCTCTTCAGCGTTGGTCCCGCGAGCTTCATGTCGTGCCTGTTCGCACCCGCTACAGCCACCGCGAGTGGTATCCCGTTCCCTTCGACCAGTATGCTGCGTTTCGTGCCTGATTTCGCCCTATCCGTAGGGTTGGGGCCCGTGCTTTTTTCCCCCGAGAGGAGCCTTGGTCATAACCGTGTCCATCGACTGCCATTCCCATTCGATCCCTTTCCTCGCGTCGTACTCCAAGAGGCCCTCCGCCCATATCTTCTCGAAGATTCCTGCCCTGCGCCACTCCTGGAACCTGTCGTGGACGGTGCTCGCTGCTCCGAGCAATCTCGGCAGGGCCTTCCACTGGCACCCCGTCCTCAGGACATAGAAGATGGCGTTCATGGCCTTCCTGTCATCCGTCCTGGGACGTCCTGGCCTGTCCTCGTTCTTCTTCTTCGGCTGAGGAGGGAGCATCACCTGCACCCTCCTCCAGAGCTCGTCTGGAAACTGGTAGCGCTCATCTACCCCAAGATCATACTCTTGAAACTGCAATCACGCTTCATCACAGCATCATACGGAAGCAGGCCTCTATGCTCCCTAAGCAACGTGGCTAGACAACATGATGAAGAGAGTCTAACCAATTATCGGATAGGCTCTTAGATGGTTGTAGTACATCATGAAGATGTTCAGGAAGACGTCCAGAGACCGGATCTTCCCGACCCTCGCGTTGATGTTGTTGGAGAATCTCTTCGTCCTCTCCTTGAAGGTCCTGTAGAACCTCTCTATGGCGTTCCTTCCCCCGAAGGTGATGTGGAACCATCTCGGGCCGTACCTCTCCAGAGCCCATGGATGGATACCAAGGGCCCCCATCAACGAGGACGACTGGCTTCCCTTCACATGTGGCCAGGGCAGTCTTGACGAAGACGAGGGCGTTGATTGACGACCTCTCGTGCGACGCGTAGGTCGCGAGCAGCTCCCTGCTCTCCACGCCTATCGCGCTCCAGACGAAGAGCTGCTTACCGTTCACCTTCTGCTTGTTTGGTCTCGTCCATCGCCACGAGCCTTCTCTCCTTCCTGGGAAGGCTTGACGCGATCCCCCTGAGCTTCTGGACCCAGTAGTGGACCGAGCGATAGCACGCCGGTATGATGCCGGTCTGGAGGGTCATCCCTCGATAGGACAGTCCAGCAGGATAGAGCAGGCAGGCAAGAACCTTTGTTTCCAGGGCAATTCTATTCCTCTTGAATATGTGGGAATCCTGGGCGGCTTTCAGAAGAGCGTCGTATTGAGTCACAAACGTGCGATGTCTTCTGGGAGTCGTTCATCTCATGATAGCAAGAAGGTGAGATGGACTGCTCAAATCTTATTTGAACAGCATCTCATGATTCGCCGGGAAACATTAAATAAGGAAGGGGCTCACCGTGGTTTCGTCCGTTCTGAATGTGTTTGTGGGCATGATTTCAAGAGATTTCAAAGCAGTCGACGGGAAGACGCTGGGTGCTGCAGTCTATCACGGTACCACCACAGTGGGCCTGGTCTGCTTTGACGGTGCGGTGCTGGCCACCGACACCAGAGTGACGGCCGGGGGCTTCATCGCCCACAAGAGGGGAAAGAAGCTCCTCAGAATCGACGACAATATCGCCATGACAATCTCGGGAGGGGTCGCGGACGCGATGAACGTCGTCGACACCCTGAAGTACTACACGAACTTCTACAGAATCGAGAGGGGCAGACAGATGCCGGTCCGGGCCGCCGCGCAGGTCGTCTCGAACGTGCTCTTCTCGTCAAGGCTCTACCCATTCATCGCGGACGTCCTAGTCGGAGGGGTCGACCCGAAGGGTGGTTCGATCTTTAGCGTGGACTTCTTCGGTTCCATGAACCAAGAGAAAGTTGTCGCGACTGGGAGCGGCTCTCCCGTGGCGTACGGAATACTTGAATCGGAGTATAAGGAAGACATGACGGCGGCAAAGAGCTACCCGATAGCCGCAAAGGCGATAATCGCGGCGATGAAGAGGAACGTGTACACCGGCGACCACTTCGATATCGCGGTGCTGGACAAGGCCGGTTTCCGGGAGATACCTGAGCAGGAGAAGGAAAGGCTCCTCGCCCAGTTTACCACTAACGGTTAGGTTTGGAACAGAAAGCGAACAGTGCAAGTCTGATGAGCGCGATACTGAACACCATCCCAGCGGAGGCTCAGATTACAAGGATCGAATATGAGGGGCCGAGGATAGCCCTCTACACCAGGAACCCGGCCTTCCTTCATAAGAACAGCTACGTAATCTCTGAGATAGTGAACTCTCTAAAGAAGAGGGTAGTCACCAGGACGGAGAAATCGATAAGGAAACCGGAGAGCGAAGCCAGGCAGATACTCGAGAAGACTCTCCCTGTAGACGCCGAAGCGAGCAACTTCTTCTTCGACGACGCGCTGGGGGAGATAACGGTGGAGGCTGGGAACCCGAGACTCTTGTCGCAGGAAGCGGGTTTTGACCTTGGAGCCTCGATGGAGCAGACGGGGTGGAAAGTGAAGGTGAGGAAGGCACCTCACATCAAGTCCACGGCGATTCAGAACGTCTACTACGCGATGAAGGTCGGAAGCGACGTGAGGGAGAAGTTCTACAGAGAGCTCGGGGAGGCCATCTTCAGGCCCAGGCTCACGTCGGTCGAGCACGTTACGATCAAGACGCTCGGGGCCTTCCAAGAGGTCGGGAGGTCATGCCTGCTCGTCGAGACGGCAGAGAGCAAGGTGCTCCTCGACTGCGGCATCCACCCAGGCTCGAGAAACGCATGGGACGCGTACCCCAGGCTCGACTGGGCCGACGTATCGCCGAGGGACATAGATGCCATAGTGATCAGCCACGCCCACCTCGACCACATGGGTTTCCTCCCGGCGATGTACAAGTACGGATACGACGGGCCGGTCTATTGCACGGAGCCCACCCTGCCTTTGATGACCCTGTTGCAGAACGACTTCGTGAAGATAGCACAGATCGAGGGAGGGAGGCTGATTTACGACCAGAAGGACATCAGGGACGTGATCCAGCACACGATCACCCTGCCTTACGGCATGGTCACCGACATCTCGCCCGACATCAAACTGGTTTTCAACAACGCGGGGCACATCCTCGGGTCTGCGACGGTCCACTTGCACATCGGAGAAGGAGCCCACAACATCGTCTACACCGGTGATTACAAGTATGGAAGGACCCAGCTTTTCGACTCGGCCACCTGGAACTATCCCCGGGTGGAAACCCTGATCACCGAGAGCACCTATGGGGCGAAAGAGGATATCATGCCCATCAGGGAAGAGGTGGAAGCGAACTTCGTCAACTCGATCAACAGCGTACTCAAGGGCGGAGGAAAGGTGTTGATCCCAGTCCCTGCAGTCGGCAGGGCGCAGGAGATCCTTTTGGTGATTGACCAGTACATGAGGAACAAGGTCCTGGTCGAGGCGCCGGTCTTCACCGAGGGAATGATTTCGGAGGCAACCGCCATCCATGTCTCCTATGCAGATTACCTGTCGAGAGAGCTCAGGACCAAGATCCTAGAGGAGGGCGTCAACCCGTTCAAGTCGGAGTATTTCACGGAAATCGAGCACCAATCGAACAGGGAAGAGGCGTACCGCGAGGGGCCCGCGATAATAATGGCCACATCTGGGATGCTCGAAGGGGGACCGGTCCTCGATTACTTCGAGAACATCGCCCCTTCAGACAGGAACAAGATTCTCTTCGTTTCATACCAGGTCCAAGGGACTCTGGGGCGGAGGGTGCTGGACGGCAGCAGCCAAGCTAGCCTGATGGACCAGAGCGGCAAGATCAAGATAGTGGACATCAGAGCAACCGTGCAGAAGGTGGAAGGTTTCAGCGGCCACAGCGACTACAACCAGATAATCAGGTTCATCGGAAAGCTCAGACCCAAGCTACAAGTGGTCCTCGTAAACCACGGCGAGAAGAGGAAGACGGAGAACCTAGCGTACGCCATCCAGAGGATCTACAGGGTGCCCGCCCTTCATCCTGAGGTCCAGGAAGCAATCAGGGTCTACTAGACCGACGAAGAGCAACCCAGAACGAGCTAAATGGCGATGGGCCACCCTTTGTTTCCGTTTTCGTGAGAGAAGCCGAGAGGTGGGCGCGGGCCAGCGGCTATCCCTCGATGAACCTCCACGACTCGCAGAAGGGGAGGAAGGTCAACAAGAAGCGAGGATGGAAGCGGGTCTGGGAGATGTGCACCGAGTTCGAGTGACGGGTCGTCTCTCGCTTTCCGCTACTGCAGGCCGCGCCAGATCCGGACGCCCGGCGGCGTGATGACCACCCTCTCGTCTCCGAGCCTGGCGATGTCGCCGCCGACGGAGGTGGCGAACTCGTAGAGCTGCTCGACCGAGGATTTCAGCTCGTCCAAGCTCTTCTGGGCGAGCGGAGTGACCTTCAGAATCACTATCGTCTTGTTCGTCACGTCCTCCTGAATCTTGGGAATGTCCTCGATGCTCCTCAGGGCAAGCGCCTTCAACAGTATCTCCTTGCTCTTACCTTCCAGCCTTCTTTCCTGCACAACACCTGACATTGATAGCTTGCTTCTCCTTTGGCCCGAAACCCATTATTAAGCGTGACCGGCCTCGCAATTCTATCAGCGCCGCGAATTTGTTAGACCAACTTGTACAGTATTCTTCAGGAACGGCGAAATCCGTGCTCAGCATATAAGGGGAGGGTATGCCGAAACTACTCACCCTCGGTAGCCTCGCCCGTCACGGCAGCGAGTCCTTCCGAACTCAGACACTCTTGTGAAGGGTCCAGTACCTGTCGCCGACGTGGTGGAGGTTCTTCAAGCAGCTGCCTTTGGTCAGCCCAGATGCCTCGGAGCCGGAGACGATAGAGAGGCCAATCGCGATTGCCCGCCCCTTCTTCTCTTCCTTGACCACGACGACGGCTCCTGGCGCGCCCCAGTCGTCGAACTTCCTGATCCCAGGCCGCATGACATCCGCCCCGTTCAAGAGGAACCTGATTGCACCTTCGTCGACCACGGCCGAAGGGAACATCTCTAGGACCTTCGGCGACCCGAGGAAGGGGACGAACCTGTCGTCTGCTTTCACGAACGTGAGGCTGTCGAGGCTCACGAAGACGACGCCCTCTTCAGGCTCCACGCACTCGGCCTGCGCCGACTTCGGCAGGTTCAGGGCCTTGCCGAGAGAATACTCGATCTTCTGGATCATTTCCGTGGAATCTCGCCTGGACAGGACCCATTTTTTCATTCAACACCACGAATCTGATTGCTTAAATAAATCCATTCGAAGGAGGGAACAAGGGCACATATTTGTCAGTAGACATGGCAGTGAAGGTGCTAGATGAGAGCGTCGGGAAAGTCGTCCTCATCAAGCTCAAGGGAGGGAAGGTGATCAGAGGCTCGCTGCAGGGCTTCGACCAGCACATGAACCTCTCTCTCGAAAACGCCGAAGAAGTCGCAGAGGATGGCTCGTCGAACTCCTTGGGGACGCTGGTCGTCAGGGGAGACAACATCATAATAATCTCTCCGCCGCCTAGCTGAGAACCCGCAGCATTCCTTTTCCAATACTGAGGAACGCCAGCACTGCTGCAGATTCTTCCCCGCCCCCTCGAGCGACTGGGAAAGCTGGTGCAGGTTTCCGGCGCACGTGAAGGTCAATCCGAATCTACCTTTAATACCGAAGCGCCGAAAGGACAAGCAAGGAATCGTCTCCATGGTCGACTGGATCACTCCCCTGGTCGCCGGCGCGGTGGGGCTCGGCCTCGGTGCCGTGGTCATATACTCCGTCTTCTACTCGCGGCCTAAGCCTGAGAAGGTGGTCGCGGCGTCCCGGGACGCGGGCGGCAGAGTGACGACTTCGACGGTCTCCTCCTCTGACCTCGACCGCTCTAGGAGGGAGATGAGGACGACCATGGTCGAGAGAGACCTCCTTTCGTCGGCCTTGATGAAGCTCTACGAGGCAGAAAACGAGGGCAGAATCACGAAAGAGGAAAGGGAGATGATTTCGAAGCGGTACAGTGAGCAAATCAAGGACCTCCAAGCGAAGTTGAAGGACGTCGAACTAGTAGTCGAGGTCGGAGAGCTGGAGAACCTGAGGAACGAGCTGGTCACCCTCTTCGAACAGAAGATTCAGAACATCGAGGGAAGGCTCGATGTCGCGAAGCAGAGGCTTGGGGTCGTCGCGCCCGAGGCCGTCAAGAAGGAGGCGGTGCCGAGAGTAGACCGCGGCACGGACCTGGAAAGGGCCGTCGAGAAGAGGGCCAAGCCCGAGATGTCCGAGTCCGAAAAGAGGGTCAAGGAGATCAGGGACGAGGTGATGGAGGCCCTGACGCGGTTAGAGCAGATCGACATCGAGAAGAAGCAGCAGGAAGACTGATGGACATAATCCCTATAACGGCTTAGAGAGCCTAGACCTAAAGGCTGCAAAGCCAACCCGTGCCCGCCACTGCTACATTCCACCTGAGAAGAGACACCACTTCACGCCAGACGAAGCACGGGAAGCCGTCCGAAGACTCAAAGAGAAGAACCCAAACCACTACAAGACATTCTCCGAGAAAGGACACCTAGCCCAATGGGGCAAAGTCTGGGAAACCCACGCCATAATAGCACAAGACATAGCCTTTCAGAACTACCTTGAATACAGGAACCGACCCCTACGTGAAGGGACGATAGCAAGCGCCAAATCCGCCGTGAGGGACTTCCTGAACTACCTGGGGACACCCTTAACGACAGCTGCCCTATCCGAACTCATCAGGAAGACTAGGGCAGACCACCGAGACGAAGAATTCACAACAGACAGAAAGCTAACCGCGTTCGGCAAAGGCCCGCCATCAACCAACGGCAGATACGTCGGATACCTGAAAGCCGTCTTCGAAAAGAACGACTGTCCTCTAGCCAAGGCATTTGCACCACCACAAGCAACCAGGAAAACCAAACGGATAAGCGCGGGAATCCTGAAGGCCATCTACGACAGCCTACCACGCGACGAACTCCGACTTCTAACCGATCTTTGCGCCCATGTTCCTGAAAGGGTGCAAGCCGTGTGCGTCAAGACTCCTATCTCAGCATGGGAAGACCACGAAAAATACACCGTAGTCCGGTTCGACCCTGAAAAGACAAAGGTTCACTACGAACACATAGGCATCCTACCGAAAGAACTGGCCGACAGCATCCGCCAATACGCCAAGCGCACCGGTAGGCATCCAAATGCACCTTTCCCCAACGCTGACACTCTATGGCAGGAAATCACCAATTGGACTACAGAGCACTTCGGCATTCACCTCACCTCACAATACTGCCGAAAGGAATTCGAGGCCAAAGCCAAGAAGACACCCATGCCGCCTAACGACTGGGACTTTCTGATGGGGCATAAGCAGAAAGTCGGTAACCAAGCGCACCACTACGACCCCGAGGACGACCCCGCACTCATCCGCGAATACGACCGCTACCTAGCGCCGTATCTGGGACTGGGAAACACCAGAGAACCGGACGAAGCCGGAACGCCATCCAAGGACAACCAACTGGAGCAACTCAAACAGGAAAACGCACAACTAAAAGAACAAATCCTGAAAATAACGCAAATCCTAACGACACAACTAGGAAAGACATATTGATCGACGACTTGCGAGAAATAGGAGAGACCAACTCTCCCCCTTCACTTTTTCCTGGCTGAACTATTGAAGTAAACCACACCCGTCACGCTGAGTCCAACACGAATGATTCCAAAATGGAAATTGTCGGATCCAGCAACATGTGGTTCACACTACCTGTTCTCTAGAATGGTCACGGCCAATGCAGAGAAGGCCGTCGAAGGCAAGACTAGGATTACAAATCTCTGTAGGAGGAATGTGAATTGGGGCCCAAAATAGTCAGGCGGTCCACCAGGTGGCGGGATTGAATGACCCTCAGAAAGACATACAATCCAAACAAAGGCTGACAGATACGAAACATACGGAATTAACTGGACGACGTGTGTCAGTGCCATTGTTCTCTTTCTCTTCGCTTCTCGAATAAGGAATGCTACAGCTGGCCCAAACGGAGCTGACATAATAAGTACGTAGAGATTTAGGTTCGGACCTAGCGCATTAGCAACCAAGTTGCTCAAGGTACTCCAGATTGGTTGCAAAGCAGTGAAGGGCAAAGCCGCCGAGTTCAACCAGAATTGTGAGGGAAGCAGAAAGGAGAACGAAAAGAAGACCAAGTTAAGGAGAAAGCCAACCGCTAGGTACCTACGAAACACTTGAATCACGCTTTCGGTTCCGGGAGTCAGAGAATCCTTCAAGAGCGAATCATACCGCGAATGTAACGTGACAATTCCGCTTCCTAACCCGCCAAGAATCAAGGCAAGGCTGAATGCAATGAGGTCAAAAGTGATTAGAATCTCAAAGTCAGAGCCCAAATCGCTCGGGAGTATCGACAATAGTCTTCCAACGAAAACCAGTATGATGCTGACAATCACTAGAATGACTGCGGCAACGAGGATTGAACTGGAAATAACCCTCCGCGGTTCAACTCTGGCTCGATTCAAAAGGACGCCTATCTTGACGATAGATGAGACTTAAAAGCGCGAATAGAGTGGTGCCCGCAAATCACATGCTTGGAGCAAGCTCTGGTCATGCGCACATGAAATCAAGACGTATGGGAATCTCAACCACCATCACAGCCGCGATAATAGTGATCATTCTGCTAGTGGGGGCTCTGTCAATCTGGGAACTCCAAATACCAAAACAGCAACAGAAGCCTGCAAGCCTTCAAATCAATCCTTCCTTGCCTGTTTCAATTGCTGCAAACTCTGGTGGAACGATCACTGTTCAGGTTACGAACCAAGGCGGAGATGCTAACAACGTAGTTGTCCAAGTTTCTTCGAATGGTTTCGCAGGTGGCAGTTCTCAATTCAGCCTAGGTGCGAATCTGAGCACATCGGTCAGCTTTACAGTTTCAGCCAAGAACGTTCCAACAGGACGATACTATGGTGTAGTCCAAGCTCAATACACTGACGTCACCGGAAATGAGGCAACACCTGCGACCCAGGTGAGCACCTACATCATACAGCCAGTCACAATAACGAACATAGGATGGGCATCGGACTTTCTCCATCTTCTAGGAAAGAGCACAATCGGAACGACAGACAGCACCAGTCTTCATTTCAATGTTCAGAGCGGGGGCCCTTTTTCCTTGAGCGGGTTGCAGGTACTGGTATCAATCAATGTCACTGCCCCTGGGATGACCTTCACGCCGTCAACCATTGCAGTTGGGAGCCTGGGGCCACATGGAACTTCTCCGCAGTTGTCCTTTAGCATTTCGACTAATAACACCCCCCCTGGGAAATATGCTATCTTCCTGACCGTACTATCGACTGACGACTTTCAGATTTTCGTCACGAACGTTTGGCTAGGGGTCACTGCATAGAAGACCTCCGATGCGCGCGGTGCTTCGCCCCGCGCGCGTAGTGAGACAAACCTTCGTTTTCTCGGTTTTTCTCCCTCTCTTTTCAGCGGGAGCTATCGCCCGTGAACTAGGCCACGCCTCTTCATGGCCTCCTCAAACACGCCCCCCCAATTGGGCCAGTCCTTGACAGCCCTTTCGACCTCGACGTAGAATGGGTCCAGCTTGCGAAGATTCTCGTGCACGGCCCAGCCTTAGAACTCCAACTCTCCATACGCCGCCGCCTGAGCAGAATAATGGACGGAACAAAACAAAGTTGCCGGACAGCGGTCTTCAGCAGGGCAGCCCATTATGGGCCTCCCACAGACTACGCAAGCCTTCGCCTTAAGCAAATTCCGTGGTTGTGTGGAATGAAGCCGGTCCTTCCACTTAGCCATTGTCCCTCAACACCACGTAGCGACGAGTGACGAGCACCGAGCCCCCTTCCGCGTCAACCTCCGCGAGGGTCTTCATCGGCTCGTGGAACTGAATCTTGTATTCACACCCATGGTCGCAGTAGAACCGCCTCGACTCCTTCAGTCGGATTACCTTCCTCGGAAACACAAGCTTCAGCTTCTGCATGAAAGGGTTCCGCTGGGACAGATTACGGGGCGACAAGAATCCATAGTAACGAACCCTCGGCCTCCCGTTCTTCCAAAGGAGCGCCTGTCTCACGAACTCTCTCGAATAACCCCCTCGCGACTGCCCAGCGCACTTGATGAAATCCTCGACGGCGCCCCTGAGCATGTATCTAACACGATGGAACAACTGATCGATGCCAGACTCGTAACGGATCTTCCCGTCAACGTCCCTTGCACTTGTGGGCCCCCAACGGGCCTGCATAACGGACCTCCAGCCGGCCCTAAACATGGTGAAGCCAGGGTCATTGGCAACAAACATGCTCTCAGCGAGCTTTACCGGACTCCAATCCTCGCGGCGAACGCCCCAGCCGAGAGTCAGCCCATGGTAATGCAGATGGCGCCTGTCATCCTCACAGCGGGTGCCATACGGGTCATGAGTGTGCACAAACTGGAAGACGATGGCACTCGCCATCTGGACCCCAATGGAGATGCCAAACCTGTCTCTGAGATAAAACTCGACGTACCTCTGAGCGTCCTTGGCAAACTCGTAGCCATCATCCAAGGTCATCCGCTTCTGGATATCCTTGTGAGGAACAGTCAACTCCCAGCGCGCGCACGGAGGAACTCGCGTCGCATCAGTAAATGACATAAATTTTTCAATGTTTCGCAGGGCTTATCAACAAAGCCCGTATCCTTCTACGCCATGGTAACGAACGAAGGAAAGCAGCTAGGCTTAAAGAATCGCGTGCCTAGTAGTACCTATACAGATTATGGACAAACACAGGCAGGCTCTGGAATGCGTAGCCCGGGACCTCTCAAAGAAGGTCGGGGCAGGGACGACGCTCGGCCTAGGAAGCGGCTCGACTGTCGCCGCGCTGATCGAGGAGCTGTCGCCTCTGGTCATGGCGAAATCGAAGCGCATCAGCGGGGTCCCCACATCCACCCAAATCGAGATAGTCGCATCGAGGAACGGGATCAACCTGGTGCCTTTCGCTGGGTCCGTAGACCTCGTAATCGACGGGGCAGACCAGGTCGACGCGGGCCTGAACCTCGTAAAGGGGGGCGGCGGAGCCCTCCTCAGGGAGAAGGTCGTCATGAGCGGCGCGAAGGAGATCGTCATAGTTGCGGCGGAGGAGAAATTCTCGAGGCGCCTCTGCGAGAGGGGGGTCAGGGTCCCCGTCGAGGTGGTCCCCATGGCTAGGGAGAGCGCAAAGGTGAAGCTCTCGATGCTCGGGGGCGTCCCTGAAGAGAGACTCCTGCCGAAGGGGTATCCGTGCTTCACCGAGAACGGGAACCTGATCCTCGACACGATGTTCGAGCCGGTCGAGGACCCGAGGACCTTCGAGGTCAGGCTGAAGGCGGTCCCTGGCGTCGTCGAAGTGGGCGTCTTCACCTTCAAGCCGATAACGGTCTACAAGCTGAAGGGCGACGGGACCTTCGAAGTCCTAGAAGCGCGCGAGTAGACTTATAATCCCCTCTCGGAAAACCCTTCTGTCAAAATGACGAGAGATCCAGGTTACAAGTCAGCCCCGATAGACCCGAACTTTCTTTCGAAGCCCGACCAGTTCCCGATCACCGGAGAACACAACGGGCACAAGGTTAGGGCCACAGGCATCTCGAGGATGGATGGCGAGGGCAAGCCGCTTCCGACTAAGCACGGGATACACGGGACTCAAGTCGCGGTTGACTGGGAATCCTGCGTGGCCGACGGCGTCTGCATGGACGTCTGCCCGGTCTTCGTATTCGAGTGGATCCTGAACCCCGGTCAGGCGGGAACGGGGAAGGACAAGGTACTCGAGAAGGGTACGCCAGAATGGAACGAGTACAGGACGGACAAGTGCGAGCCCGTCAGGGAGAATGACTGTATCTTCTGCATGGCTTGCGAGACGTCTTGTCCCACACAGTCAATCAAAATCACTCAGCCATAGGTTCGCCGTCTAGGCTGAGTTCCGGCAATATGTAGCTATCGAAGATTGGTATCTTCCTATCTCCCTCCGCCTTCCTTAAAGCGGGAGTCCCTCGAGGGAGCCTCGATTGGTCAACCTCAGGGGCTACACCCTGATCGTCGTCCTGAGCGTCATCTGGGGAATGGCCTTCGTCGCGATCAAAAGGGCGGACGTCGAGCTGAGCTCGAACAACCTCACGCTGCTCAGGTGGTTCATAGTCGCTGTGGCGTTCCTAGCACTCTATCCCGTACTGGCCAGGCCCAAGGCCAAGTTCGAGAAGAAGGACTTCCCGAGGCTGCTTGTCGTCGCGCTCACCAGCGTTGACATCTACCACCTTTCGCTCAATGCGGCCGAGAAGACTGTCGACGCGTCCCTCGCCGGGCTGCTGATATCGCTGTCTCCGCTGACAACGGTCATCCTTTCTGGGATAGTCCTTCACGAGGAGATTCACAGGAGGCTTGGTCTGGCCCTCGTCCTAGCAATCGCGGGGGCAGTGTTAATCTCCAGTCAAGACCTCTCCGTGACTGCAGGCGCTGGCCCTATGCTCGTCGTCGTGGCCGCGCTCGCCAGCGGGACCTACACGGTCGCTTCGAAGCCGCTGGTCGGGAAGTATGGCCCCTTCCCTGTCGCCGCCTGGACAGCCTTCCTCGGGACCGCGATTCTTCTCCCTCTGGCCTCTACGAGCCTGATCGAGCAGGCCCAGAGCCTCTCCGAGGTCGGGTGGGCGTCGGTCCTCTACCTAGCGATCCTGAGCACTGTAGTGGCGAATCTGATCTTCTTCACTCTGGTCAATCGGCAGGCCGTTTCGAAGCTGGGCGTGCAACTCTACCTCGTCCCAATGGTCAGCGCTGCCGGGGGAGTCCTGGTGCTGGGAGAAAGCTTCGGGCTGGCGACCTTGGCAGGAGGGGCGCTCCTTCTGGTCGCCGTCGCCCTGGCGATGTCGCGACGCCGCTGAGCAATCGTTTTATGTGCGCCAGCTTCAGTGGGAACGAAGACCTTGGAAGATGACGCGGAGATCAAGCTGCTCGAGCAGAGGAAACTCGAGGCACTAAGGAGGCGCCTGAAGGCTACAGCCGCGCCCGCTAAGAAGGACAAGACCGACAGGGAGCTTGTCGAGGAGATGCTCTACGACAGGGGAGACGAGGTCCTCGATGCCGCTTACGGATTCTACCCGAGGCAGACCGAAGCGATGGTAAAGGAGCTGGCTGGCATGATACGGGAAGGTCGCCTGGCGGAGCGTGTCTCGGGGGGAGAACTCTACTCGGTCTTCAGGCAGCTCGGGCTGCGTTTCAGGCTCAAGACCTCGATCAAGGTCCAGGACAGAGGGAAACTAGTCGACCTCAGCGAGAAGCTGAGCAGGAAGGATGGCGAGTAGCGGCGCCCAGGACCGAGAAGAGAGAAGAGGTCAGGGAGAAGGTCCTTCGCGTCCCGAACGCGACAAACCCAGTCTTGGTCTGCGGGCTCCCGGGGAGCGGGTACGTTGGGAAGCTGGCAGCCGACCACCTGGTCAGCACCTTCAAGTTGAAGAAGGTCGCAGAGTACACGAGTGAGAGCTTCCCTCCCCAGGTCAACGTCAGGGCTGACGGCACTGCCGAGGAGACGAGGGGGAGCTCTACTTCGGCCAGGCGGCTAAGGGCAAGGACCTCTTCGTGTTCACGGCCGACGCCCAGCCTGCGACCTCGGACGGCGAGTACGAACTCTCCGACGCGGTGGTAAGGATGGCCAAAAGATGGGGAGTGAAGAGGGTCTACACCCTCGCGGCCTACATCACCGGGTCCTTCTCGGCGTCCCCGAAGGTCTACGGCTCGGCCACGTCCAAGGCGATGCTGGATTCGATCTCCCAGATGGGGGTAACTCTGATGAAGGACGGCGGAATCAGCGGTATGAACGGCCTGCTGATTGGGATGGCGGCTCTCCGCGGGCTCGAGGGCGCGTGTTTCCTGGGCGAGACCTCGGGATTTGTCGTCGACGCCGGAGCCTCGAAGTCTGTGCTCGAGGTCCTGTCCGCGGCCGTCGGGTTCCCGATAGACACTTCGAAGCTGAAGGAGAAGGCAGAGGAGACCCAGAAGGTAATCAGCCAGCTCCAGGCGATGTCAGAGCAGTCACAGGAGACGACGCCCCAGCCCAGGCGCGAGGCCAGGCCCGGATACATAGGCTAGCCTTTGATAATCCATATACTCTGACTCTACCTTTACAGTGAAAGGCGTTTGATTTACGTTGGTAGGGCCATTGGATTGATTCGTGCCAGACTCCGGGTCGGGGGATTTGGAGTTCATGTGTTCCACCAGTAGAGTCCGGCTCTTGATTGTTTGGTCTTGTTGATTCTTCCTTCTTCGACTCCTCGTTCCAGGCACGTTCTGACCCGAGTGTAAAGGCTCGGGAGACCCTTCTTCCACATGCCGAATGGCTTCCCGTCCATGTCGTCTTCCTTCACGTTGAAGCATTCTATCATCAGACCCTGTATTGTGTACCCATTGTCGGGGTCTGACTTCAGTTTCTCTTCAACCGTTTCGCAGACTGGCCTGTTCGCCTTGATTTCCTTTACAGATTTCTTTCTGGTAATTACCATATTCAGATGGATGTTTGGATTGTTATATAAATACTATTGTTAGTGATGTTCTCTATGTATTGCCTATGTAGATAGTAATACTGTATGGATATGTTTCGGTTGGTTAGTTTATTTTGTGTTGGTCGCTGGAAGAATCGGTCTAACATCTCTCATCAGGTACATCAGTTCTGTCTTGCAATAGGGGCAGATCGCTTTGAACGCCGGACCTTTCGAGATGTCTCGAGTCATGTCGGTCCACCAAGAGGTCGGCTTGACCCCGCCCTTGGGTTTGAGCTCGGTCAAGTTGATGGTCCGGAAACAGTTACGGCAGACGACCCCGTTGTGTTGAGTCAGGTATTCTTCGATGAGACCCTGGATGATGTCGTTCATTTTTCGACCTCCATGTTCTTCGAGGACGGTGACACTGAACTTCTTCCATATTTCATCAGGAATGTCGATTGTTGTCTTGACCATCGAGCTGTCAGGCCTTACTTAGCAATCCAGTAATAACCTTGTCCCTGTGAACACGGGTATACGGGAGTCTTATATATCCCCTTATAGAAGGGGATAAGGGGAAGAATGAGCAAGACAATCGCTGTTTGCGCAGAGCAGTACTCTCTTCATAGGCTCAATTCCAAGTGGAAAGCGGTCACTCTTCCAGTTCTTCCTGATTCGAGAAGACTCGCGATGGAAGATTGTGGGAACCTGTTTCGCTATTGGGTCTGCGACAGAGACTCTAGCCATGAGGGGGTTACCAGGATTGGGTGTAAGGACCCCCTTTGCTATGTTTGTTCCTCTGTTAGGACGAAGATGAAGGTTGCCGATAAGATGGAATTGCTTGATCGGACCTATGAGCAGTTGCATGAGTACGTTGGTTGTTCAGGCCTCACCTTTACCATGCCTTCTGACTTGTGGCCCAAGATTCCTGACGAGGACATCGCCGTTCTTGAGAGGTTCGTTATCGAGATTCTCACTGAGTACTATGGTGGAGAGCGTTCAGTTTCCGTCAAGGGACAGAAGAGACTCTACCGATACGTTATCGGTGGTGACGTTGCCGGACAATGGTTCCATTCCTTCAAGCCTTGGCAGAAGGGGAACGTCTGGAGAGGGTTTTCTCCTCATGTTCATGTTGCGGTATACAGCGTGATGTATGACCGTTTGATGGAGGTTACCACTCTTAATAGTGTCGAGCGTGGTGTTTTCGTTCTTCGGAGGCTCGGTTTGTCTAACGCCGAGGTCCAGAAGTTGCGTTTGGAGTTGGCTGCGAAGTGGAAGGAATGTGTCGAGGCCCGTTATGGGAAGTCGAGGTTTCAGGCGGTAGGGAAAGGCCCGAAGGGGTACGCGTCATCATGGGTCGTGGATTATCGTTACTTTCAGCGGAGGTATGACGTTGAGCATTGGCTCGATTACATGTTCAGGTCTGAGGTTAAGGATGCTTACCGTGAGGTTGTGCACAACGACAGCCGTCCATCTAGTGAGGGCGAATGGGCTTGGTTCAAGCGCATGGTTTCCGTAAGGGCGAAGGGTGTGCATCGCCATTCTGGTTTTGGGTGGATGGCTAATGTCAATCTGAACCGATACGTCAAGCGGTTGGGCATTCAATTCAAGCCGAAGGTTGAGCGCGACAAGGAGCGTAGGCGAATGCCGTGTTATCGATGTGGTGGCGAGATGAAATCCAGTTGGTTTGATCGCGTCTTGACTTTGGAGGATGTGGTCAGCCGAGGTGTTCCCTTTCTCGTTTCAGCTGGGGGTGGAAAGAATGGTTGAGACATTTGACGAACGTTACAAAAGAGTCTTGGCCTTAGTGAAAGCTCCGACCAGGGAGAACTGGTTCGCGCGCTACGAGAACGGCATCGAGCTTAGGCACGTGCAGCAAGGACGAAAGTTGGTTGTTGAGACTCCTTTGCTTCCTGAGTTAGCTTCATGGTTGGACTTAGAGAATCCGACTGCTAGTGAAGCGTGGAGGCAGTTTGTGGCACACCAGCGCCCATCTGTGAAGTTTGCTGTGGCTTACTCCGGCTTGGATTGGAGGAGAGATGGTAATGGAGGAAGTCCAGAAGTGGTAAGGGGTTGAGAGGAGATTTGTGCGTCATTTTAGGTGGTTGAAGAACTGAGTTGTTGGTTTTATAACCAGAGAATCATAGTATTGGGTTGTTGCGCTATGGTCAGTTGCCCAGTTTGTGGCAAGGACAACAGGCTCTTTCGGAAGGATTGGTACTATGGTCCAAAATCAGACCCGAAGAGAATGCGTGTGGAGTTCTATCGGTGCTCTGAGTGTGGAGCACCATTTTGCGTTTGGAGACGCAAGAAGAAGATTACAGTGAGGGTGCTCATAAATTCAGGCAGGCCGAGTAAGGCCCAAGCGGAGAGATTGACTTCGCGTGGTTAGGAGCAATAGGTGAAGAGTGCCATTTGCCGGACATTGATTATGCCATTCCCGCAGAACCTCATTCTTCGATGTACTTGATTCACAAATGGTGGGCTCGAAAACCGCACAATGTGGTTGCGGAATACATCGAGCACTATTCGAAGAAAGGCGAGGTTGTCCTAGACCCATTTTGTGGAAGCGGGGTTACAATTGTTGAAGCTTTGAGAGCAGAAAGGTTAGCCATTGGAGTTGATCTCAATCCGATGGCTGTCTTCATTACAAGAATGACAGTGTTACCGGCATCAATCAAGAAACTGAAGAGTGCTTTTGAGAGAATCGAAGGTACGGTGAAGGATGACATAGAGAGCCTCTATGTTACTCGGTGCCCCAAATGTGGAAGGAAAGCGAGAACAATGGCCACGATTTGGGACAGGGAAAGTGACAAACCAACTCAACTGAGGTTGTATTGTGAGTTTGAAGGAAAGAAATTCAGGAAAGCGCCTACTCATGAAGATTTAGAGTTCGTACGCAAACTCAGTCTCAAGAAGCCCGAATTTTGGTATCCAAAGGACAAGCTCTACTACCCTGATGGAAAACCTTTCAAAAAGAAAGAAATTAACGAAACAGTAGCGGACCTGTATACTAATCGCGGTCTAATTGCTCTCTCGATGATATGGCATCAGATTGAGACGATTGAGGTAGACGACCGAACTCGTGACTTTCTGCGATTTTGGTTTACTTCGCGAGCGCATATCGCAAGCAAGATGACACCAGTTGCGAAGCCCAGTCCGAGAGCTCATTGGACTGAAGACAGTACAACGTCTTTTTGGGCGATTCAGAGCTTTTGGGTACCGCCGAGGTACATGGAGTCTAATGCTTGGATGGTCTTTGAGAGTGGCTTTAATGGTCCTCAGGGACTCATCAAGGGTAAGGAAGAGAGTAATGCTGAGGTTGGCGAAGTTGAAGAAGCTGAGTCGTTTGAAAAGCTCAAGAACGATGGAGGCTTTCTTGTCATTAACAAGTCAGCAATTTCATTCGAGGAGATACCCTCAGACTCTGTTGATTATTGCTTTACAGACCCTCCGTATGGAGGAAGCATTCAGTACTTCGAGCTGTGCACATTATGGTTATCATGGCTGAGAGGGTCTGATTCAGAGAAGCGGTTCAAAGGTGGATTTCAGTGGTGAAATCACCATTAATGAACAGCAACAGAAAGACTTCAATTATTATCATAAGATGTTACAGACAACTTTTACAGAAGTGTATCGTGTTCTCAAGCCTGCGAAGTATCTGACGGTGACGTTTCATAATACAGATATCAAGACGTATAATTCAATCTTGAAGGCTGTTGTGCTTTCTGGTTTTGACCTAGAGAAGGTGGTCTATCAGCCTCCAGCACGAACGTCAGCGAAAGGATTGTTGCAACCATACGGCAGTGCGGTAGGTGACTACTATCTCAGATTCGTTAAGCCTCAGACTAAACGAGGAAAACTCCTCGAGGGAGAGTTGGAGAGTGACAGATACGGAAGAATTGTTCTTGAAAGCGTAAAGAGAATCCTCGCAGAGCGGGGCGAACCAACTCCATATTCAATTCTGATCAACAGTTACTCCCTGATTTATCAGGAGCTGAAGAAGAACGGATACCTCCTAAGCGCTCCGGAGAACGTGGAGGATGTCTTGAAGAAGGCTGTTGGAAAGGAGTTGGTTCTGGTCCCAGTTAGGAATCCAAAGGGGAAAGTGATTGGGAAGAAATGGTGGTTCAAGGACCCGTCAACGGTTCCGTACATTGAGCAGGTGCCTCTCAAGGAAAGGGTCGAAGTAGCCGTGGTCGGGGTTTTGAATAGGAAGATCGTCGCGTCCTTCGACGACATACAGAAGGAAATCTTCGTTAAGTTTCCCAATTCCATGATTCCTGACACTGAAAGCATCCGGAAAATACTTGAAGAATACGCAAGCCATACAAAGGATGGGCGCTGGCGTCTAAAGCCAGCTGTTCAAACAAGAGAGAGACAACATGATACCATCATTGAACTCTTGTGTCAAATTGGTGAAAAAGCAGGATATGAAGTGTATGGAGATACTCCTTCACGAAGAGGGAAGCTTGACTTGGATATTCCAGAACCTAAGCTTGGCCGTATCAAAGAAATTGATGCCATTTGGTACAGGAGAGGCAAGATTGAGTATTCGTTCGAGGTGGAGAATACCACAGGAATCACAGAAGGGATAGTTCGGGCGGGAAACATCCCGTATTCGAATGCCCGCTTCGTTCTCATACCTGATGAGCGCGAGAATCTTCTGGCGAGGAAGGTAAATGAGCCAGCTATGAAGGACATGATAGAAAAGGAAGGATGGCGATTCATCCGTTATGATGACTTCTTCTCATTTGCTAATGGGATGAAGAAGCGGGCTAGCGTGGACCCGACGGCACTAGAGTCGATCTCGAAAGATATGCCGAAGGCAGTGAGGAGTACGACAATAGATGAGTTCTCAGGATGAGAATCAAGGACAGGTTGCAGCGCTAGTCGCTGTCGAAAAGAGGGCATGGGAGAAGAACCGTAGGTTCGTCGCCCGACGCGCGGAGCGCGAGGGCGAACGGCAAACAGGCGATGGAGTCAAGGCATGATTGAGCGACAAGAGGGGAATGAGAGAGCTTAGTAGGCTCTCTCGGTTAGTTTCTCTGTAAGAAGTTTCGTGAGTTTCACAATCTGTTCCTTGAGTTCCGAATTCTCTTTCTGTAATTGTGTCATCGGCGCAGATTGTTGGAAAGGCTCAGTCGGTTCGTCCGGCTCTCTCGGCTTGGAAATGGAGAGGTAAGGCGCTAGGTGTTGGTCGTACTCTTTCACGAGTTCTGACCAGTCCTCAAGTGTGTAGACGTTGGCTTCATGGCCCTCGGTCATCCTATCGCCCATAAGGAAGTCCCATGAATTGACAGACATCTCCGTCTTTTGCGCAATGGTGGCGAATCGCTTCCGCAGGTAGTGGCTGGTTATTCTCACTCCGTGTTTCTGATGAGAATAGTCTGTGATTTCTCTCCAATGTCTCTCGAAGCTCGGAAAGGGGTGAGTTCTTCCTCTTGCCTTGGCGTTGCTTATGACTGATTCTGCTATCGGCCTAGGTATGACGCAGACGTGTTCGTATCGCGCTTTTGTCTGATGACTCAGGACCCGCACTATGGAGTACTTGTCATCGAATGGTTCGATTTGTTCTAGTGTCATTCCGGAGGTTCCTTGTGATGGATTGTTACCTGTTGTGCCTGAAAGACAGCCTATTCTCTCTCCAGCAAATGCTTGGTAGTCCATGAGTAGTTTCTTCTCTTCGTCTTGGGCTTCGTAGATGGCCTGGAGGATTGTTTTGTCGATTTTGACTGTCTTTGCGCGGTAGTGGTTGTCAACATTGGCTTGTAGCGGGCAGTGGTTCGAGCGGAAGACTCCCTTCATGTAGACCGCGCGTTGCCTGTAAGTGTTGATAGGAGTCTGATTGGCGAAGATTAGGAGTTCGTTGTCTATTGTGAAGTCGTTCTTGTTGTGGTTGGACTTTGTCTCTTGAATGAGTTCGCTGAGTGCATGATTCGTGATGTCTCTCTTGAGCCATTGTAGGAAAGCTCTGACAGCACCTTGCGCTGCGTGTGCAGAGTCCTTTGAGATGTACCCATTGTTACGCCGACGAGTCGCTACCGTGGCGAAGTATAGTTGGAGAGCCCTGTCTTGGTTGATTAGTTCGTGGAGTCGGCGTATCTCTGGGAAACGACCCTTCGGGTTGCTAGGTCTGTAACGCTTGTAGAGTCTTCTTTGTCTCGCTGCTGCTTGTTCTTTACGTTCTACTTCCGCTTTAGGAATTAGCCTTTGATGTTGCCGACGGGTCTCAGGGCCACCACCTTCTTGGAAATCCCAGCCCGGTCCATTGTCTCCACCACCTCTGAGATGTCCTTGTATGCAAAGCCCGCCTCCTCTGCGAGGCCATCCATCGTGGCCGACTTCACGTAGATTCCCCTTTCGAGCATCTTCCTCTGGAGCTCGGCCCCTCTCACCTCGCGCTTGGCAGCCGTCCTCGACATCGTCCTTCCCGAGCCGTGGGCCGTGGAGCCGAAGGTGTCCTCCATCGCTTTCGACGTCCCGACGAGCAAGTAAGAGCCGGTCTCCATCGACCCTCCTATGATGACCGGCTGTCCAATCGCCCTGTAGGGAGCAGGTATGTCGTGATGACCAGGCCCGAAGCTCCGGGTGGCCCCCTTCCTGTGAACTAGTAGTTCTGCGTTGACCCCGTCGTAAGAGTGTCTTTCGACCTTCGCCACGTTGTGGCAGACGTCGTAGATCAGATGCATGTCGAGGGCCTCGGCGTCCCTATGGAAGACCTGAGAGAAGGCCTCCCTGACCTTCTGGACGATCACCTGCCTGTTGGTGAAGGCCATGTTCGCTGCGCAGACCATCGCGCCGTAGTAGTCCTTCCCCTCCTTGGACGAGAAGGGAGCGCACGCGAGCTCTCTGTCGCGGACCGAGATGCCGTATCTCTTCATCGCGCTGTCGAAGACCCTGAGATAGTCGGTCCCCACCTGGTGGCCGAACCCCCTGCTCCCGCAGTGGACCATGACCACCACCTGGTCCTCCTCGACGATGCCGAAGTTCTTCGCGAGGTCGCGGTCGAAGAACCTTGCCGGATCGACGACCTGGATACTCGAGGTAGTGGTTTCCCGAGCCGAGGGTCCCGAGCTGCTCGATCCCTCTGCTCCGCGCCTGGCGGCTCACTTTCGACGGGTCGGCCCCCTTGATGAAGCCTCCCTCCTCTACATGGGACGGGTCATCTTCCCAGGCCAGCTCGTTCTCGGCGCACCACTTGACCCCATATTTCATCACCTCATCGAATTGTGATTCTGATATCCTCAGCGTCCCCTTGACGCCGACCCCGGCAGGAACCAACCTGAACATGAGGTCTACCAGTTCCTTCACCTTGGATTTGACCTCTGGATAGCGCAGATTGGTCCTAATGAGCCGCATTCCGCAATTGATGTCGAAGCCCACCCCGCCTGGCGAAATGACGCCTGACTCGGTGTCGAATGCTGCCACGCCGCCTATTGGGAACCCGTACCCCCAGTGCGCATCCGCCATCGCGTACGCGTTCCTGACAATCCCCGGCAGACACGCGAGGTTGGTGACCTGTTCGAAGACCCCTGCGTCCATCCCGTCCAACAGCTTCTTGGTCGCGTAGATCCTTGCCGGGACGAGCATCCCGGGTTTGTAGGATGTCGGGATCTCCCAGACGACATCCGAGACCTGCTTGATGGAGTCGATGTGTGGCATATCGAATGTTGTACCTGATTCGAGTCGTCGGTCCTCGCTTGCTTCTTTAAGCGTTTGCGCGCGAATGCCAGATTGCGGCTAGATGTCTAAGACGACGGTTGCCTTCCAGCGGCCGCCCTCGCGCCTGATCTTCGAACATGTGCATCGTCACCGCCTTGATGTCGTTCCTGAGCAGATGCCTGTCCCTGTCGATTGGCTCTCCCTTCATCGTCGCCTCGAGCGACTTCTGGTCGGCGGCGACCTCCACTTTAATCTCACGGAAGAGCAGGGAGTCCACATCCTTGACCACTATGATCTCGGTGAGGAAGTCGTAGAGGAGTCTGTCGAGGTCCTCGGAAGAGACTCTGACCTTCCTGGTCGTGCCAGAGCGCAGGGTCTCCGGGTCGACCATGATGTCAGAGACCGCGAGGGCCGACGATTCGAAGAGCCCGTTGAGCGAGTCGGACTCCGCCTCGAAGGCGATGTCGGCGAGCGCGACGTCCGGAAGGAACCTGAACGGCATTCTGAAACCTGGCACCTGGGTCCGATTCAAAGCTCTTAATCTATGCGCCCTGCTGAGGAGGCCGTTGTTCGGAAGACTTCTCGAAGTGACGCTCGGCGACCCTTTCTCCAACTTGGCTCTCGAAGAGGTTCTCTTCATGGGGCTCCGAGTCCCGACCATCAGAGTCTGGAGCAATCAGAGGTCTGTGATCATCGGTAGGGCCCAGCTGGCTAGGTTCGAAACTGACGTTGAGTACTGCCGTGGGAGGTCTATCCCGATCGTGCGAAGGTTCACCGCTGGAGGGGCGGTCTACAATGGGCCGGGCAACCTGAACTGGTCGTTCTTCGTCCCGAGGAAGGCCGATGTGACAGGAGCAGGGCTCGGCGACGCGAACCGGGTCTTCGCATCGTTTGCGGCGCACGTCGTCACGGCGCTCCGAGCCTGTGATGTGGACTGTGAATTCAAGCCCCCGAACAGTATAGTCGGCAAGCATGGGAAGATCAGCGGGATGGCGGCGTACATTTCGAGAGGAGGCGTCCTCTGCCACGGCACTCTCCTGGTCGACGCAGACTTGGAGGAGGTCGAAAAGCTGACGAGGCCCGACGCAAGAGAGCTGATGCGGCGATATCCGAGGAGCAGGATCGCCCCCGTGTCTAACTGCGGAGTCGAGACCCGCGATTTCGTCTCCAAGCTGGCGAAGGGGATCCGGATACGAGCTTGAGGAGGACCGGCTCACAGCAGCAGAGTCGGAGTCAACCCTCGACCTGAAGACTTCGAAGTACGCTGAGGACGGATGGAACCTGGGAGACCCTTTTCCTTCTAGATGATCTCTAGTTCCTTGCCGGCCTTCTCGAACGCGTTGACTGCGAAGTCTATGTCCTCGTTCATCAGCGCCGCGTTCATGATGGTCCTGATCCTCGCCTTTCCTTGGGCGACCATTGGGTAGACGATCGGGAGCGCGAAGACGCCGAGCTCGAAGAGACGCGAGCTGAGCCTCTTGGCCTTCCCGCTCTCGCCCACCATCACCGGAGTGATGGGCGTCTCGCTTCTTCCAATGTCGAACCTGAGGTCCTTCATCGCCTTCTTGAAGCGGCGCGTGTTGTCCCAGAGCCTCTTCACGTGCTGTGGCTCGTGCTCGAGCACGTCTACCGCAGCGATGCAGGCAGCTGCGACCGCAGGTGGGTGAGAGCCGCTGAGAAGCCACGTCCTGGACTTGTTGTATGCGAAGCTGACGAGGTCCTTCGAGCCCGAGACGTGCCCTCCGACCACACCGAAGGCCTTCGAGAAGGTGCCCATCTCGACCTGCACCTTGTCCCTCGGGAGCTTGAAGTGCGAAACGATGCCCCTGCCTCCTTCTCCCAGCACGCCCTCGCCGTGTGCGTCATCGACATAGACCATTGCTCCGTGCTCGGCTGCCATCTTCGCGACCTCGTCCAGGGGAGCGATGTCTCCGTCCATGGAGAAGACGCCGTCTGTAATTATGAGGATCCGCCTGGGCGCGGGAGAAGCCTTCTCAGCCCCGTCGAGGACCCGGCCGAGGTCGTCCGCGTCGGCGTGCTTGTAGACCCCCCTCTCGGCATGCGAGAGCCTCACGCCGTCGATGATGCTGCCGTGATTCAACTCGTCGCTGATGATGAGGTCTCCCTTACCAGCCAGCTGCGGGATCAAGCCCGCGTTCGCCGCGAACCCTGTCTGGTAGACGAGTGAGGCCTCAGCTTCCTTGAACCGTGCGAGGCGCCTTTCGAGCTCCACGTGGAGGTCCATGTTCCCTGCAATCGGCCTTACCGACCCCGACCCCGCTCCATGCGTCTTTACGGCGGCGATTGCGGCTTCCTTCAGCTTCGGGTGGTTGCTCAACCCCAAGTAGTTGTTCGAACAGAACATCAGAACTTTCTTCCCGTCGACCAGGCACCAAGGAGTGCTCGGTCCGTTGAGAATCCTGAGCCTCCAGTCTATCTCCTGCCTCACGAGGTCGTCGTATTCCTGTTTCAGGAACGAAGTGGGATCGCGCATGTATCTCGGTTTGCGGGTCCGGCCGAGGGGCTAAACGTCTTTCTGTTCGGACTTCAGCCTCGGACCCAGCTCGGATAGCATATCCGAGGTCATCCTTGCCAGATCGTATTCGTGCGACCAGCCCCAGTCACGGCGGGCCTCTGTATCGGATATCGACGTGGGCCAGGAATCCGCAATTTTCTGGCGATGGTCAGGGGAGTAGGTGACCCTGAAGCCGGGAATGTGCTTCCGGATTTCGGAAGCAATCTCGCCCGCGGAGGAGCTGATGGCGGCCAAGTTGTAGCCGAGGTGCCGAGGCACCTTCTTCCCGTCGGCCTGCATGAGGTCGACCGTCGCGCGCAGGGCGTCGGGCATGTACATCATGGGAAGTACCGTGTCCTCCCTGAGGAAGCACGAGTAGCTTCCCTTGGTCAGGGCGGAGTAAAAGATCTCCACAGCGTAGTCGGTCGTCCCGCCGCCTGGGGGGGCCTTGCTGCTTATCAGCCCCGGGTATCTGAGTGAACGCACGTCGAGGCCATACTTCAGGAAGTAGTAGTTGCAGAGCAGCTCCCCGGCCACCTTGGTGACCCCGTACATGGTCGTCGGGTTCAACGGCGCGTTCTGGGGCGCGTTTATTCTCGGAGCGTCGGGCCCGAAGACAGCTATGGAACTCGGCCAGAAGACCCTGGAGAGCCCGTTGGTCCTCGCGACTTCGAGCACGTTCCTGAGCCCGTCCATGTTGACCTGCCACGCGAGCTGCGGGTTGTTTTCTCCGGTCGCGGACAGCAGTGCGGCTAGGTGGTAGATGATACTGACCCTGTACTCCTTGACCACCCTAGTCAGTGCGGAGGCGTCGGAGACGTCGAGAACCTCGATGGGCCCGGCCCTCTGCAGGGGATCCCTAGAGACCCGGAGATCCGCCCCGACCACATTGTCGTTCCCGTAGAGCGACCTGAGGTACGGCACCAGCTCGACGCCTATCTGACCGGCAGAGCCTGTTACGAGTACCCTGGGCGTCAACTGGGGTCGGCTTGATTGCTAATCTGTTTAAGCGTTGAGTGCGCCTCACGAGATAATCTTCATCGTGACCGTCGAGACCACGCCCGCCTTCGACCTCAGGTTGTCAGCGATGATTGATTTCACTGCCTGGTCGTCGGGTCCCTCGACCATCACCAGGAGGTCGTACAGACCGTAGAGCTGGTAGACCGATATGATCCCCGGCAGCTTCTTGAGGGCGGCGACGCTCTCCTCCTCTGCCCCCGGGCTCAGGTTGACCAGCACTATCGCTCTTTCCACGCCGACCTGCAACTACGCCGGGACTCGGATTAAAGATTATCTCGAAGGGCTGAATCAGTCGGGTTCAGGCACGCTTCAGGCGGCCAAGGGCTGTGGCGAGTGGGATTAGCTCCTCGGTCCTGCTCGTCATGTCCCGGAGGGTAACCTTGCCGGCCTGGACCTCCTTCTCGCCCAGGATGATGACCCATGAAACTCCCCGCCGGCTGGCATCTTCCAGCTGCTTGGCGAGAGTCCTCTCCTGCAGAGCAGATTCTGCCGGCACACCGTTGGCCCGGAGCTCCCGAAGGACTCTGTACGATTCGTCCTGAGCCTTCTTGCCAGCCACCGCGACGTAGACCAGTGGGGAGGTGCGCACAGCGTCCCGGGAAAGCGTGAGGGCGATCCTCTCCATCCCTCCTGCCACCCCAGTCGCAGAGAGGTCGGGGCGCCCGAAGACTCCCGGCAGAAAGTCGTACCTTCCTCCCCCGGCCAGGGAGCCCAGGTCAGGATGGGTGTTGTCGACGACTTCGAAGACCACTCCAGAGTAATAGTCGATGCCCCTGACCACGCCGAGGTTGAACTCGACCTCGATCCCCCTGCCCTTCATTATGTCGGCGATCGCCTCGAGGGCCGGAGATTCGACCTTGCTCTCGCCCAGCCTGGACAGCACCTTCCTAGGAGGACCCCTGATGCTGCCGAACTCGAAGAGCCTGTCTATGTCCTCGGGCCTGAACCCTTTTTCGGCGTACTCATCCTTCAGATCGGGCAGGGATCTCTTCTGGACCTTGTCCAGGGCACGCATCATCTCGACTGCCCTATCGTTTTCTTTGATTCCGAGGACCTTGTTGATGAAGTGCTGGACCGTGCCCCTGTCTCCGATTTGCACGCTGAAGCTCTTCAGACCCAGCCTCTCGAAGAGCCGGTAGCTCGCCTCCACAACTTCCGCATCCGCCTCGAGAGACGGAGGGCCGAAGATCTCGAGGTCCCACTGCCTGAACCACCGGTACCGGGCGTGCTGGGGTTCGTCGTACCTCCACACGCCAGCAAGGGAAGCGAGCTTGACCGGCGGCTTGAGGTCGCGTCTTGCGCACACATAGCGGGTCATGCCGACGGTGAGTTCGAACCTCAGACCCACGTCGCGCCCTCCCTTGTCCTTGAAAGCGTAGATCTCCTTGTCGACATCGGCGCCGCTCTTGGCTCTCAGGATGGACAGGCGCTCCAACGGGGCCGGTTCCATCATCCTGAAGTTGAAGAGGTCTGCCACCTCTTCGAACGCCCGCTGCACGCGGGCCTGCAAGGCGTATTCCTCTGGCTCGATGTCTCGTATGCCGCGGGGCAGAGAGAGGTCCAAGCTACTCAGCCTTCCTCTTCAGAGACGAGAGCTGGGCGAGCATCGCGGTGAGCTGCAGCTCAGGTTGGGACCCCTGGACCAGACGGAAGTCGTACTCGGCGAGTATTGAGACGGCCCCTGCAGGGTCGTCGACCTTCATCGAATTCAAAGATTCGTTGGCGAAGCGCAAGAAGTCCCTCTCTGGGATGCCGTATACCTTCGTTAGCTCGACCATCTTTGTCCTCGCGGCTTCGAAGTTCCCTTCCAAGGCCAGTTTCATCACTTCGCTCACGCGGGCCTTGACGGTCGCCCCAGAGACCGACTTCACAGCCTCAAGGGTCAGCTCGGAGGAGGCCGACGCGGCCTGCATCATGTGGATCGCCTGCCGAAGGTCCCCTTGGGTCGCCTCGTAGATCGCGCCGTAGACGCTTTCGGAGGTCACCTTCAGCTTCTCTCCCTTCGCCACCACCTTCAGGTATTCTGTGACTGCAGTCTCGTCAAGCCGGTGGAACCTGAAGATGGCGCACCTGCTCTGCAACGGTTCGATGATTCCTGAAGAGTAGTTGCAGATGAGAATGAAGCGCGTGTAGGCCGAAGCCTCTTCCATTATCCTCCTTAGCGCGGTCTGCCCATCGTGCGTCATCTCGTCCGCTTCGTCAAGTATCACCAGACGGTACGGGACGCCCGCCCTCCTGTCTGCGAAGCGAGCGAATGTCTTCACTCTCTCTCGGACCACGTCTATCCCCCTCTCGTCGCTCGCATTCAGAGAGAGCAAGTACTCGCTCTTGTGTTCGCCGAGAATCTGTTGGGCGATTATCAGCGCAGTGGTGGTCTTACCCGAACCGGGAGGACCCGCGAAGAGCAGGTGTGGGAGTTCCTCTTTCTTCTCGAGGAGCAGCCTGAGGCGGTGCCTGACAGCCTCCTGGTCGACGAGGTCGTCGAGCTTCGAAGGCCTGTACTTCTCGGCCCACATCAACTGTTCTATTGGCAAGTCAGGGCAACACCATGATTGGTAGCGCGGGGTTCAGTTGACCCGATTTGAGTTGCCTCCCCTGCGTATATATCCGTTCCAAGGTGTGAAAGGGAACTGGTAACTTCATTGGAGGCACGAATCAGACTTCTCCCGCCTCCATCTAGTTGACAGGGAGAACTCGGAATAGATGAACCTCTAGTCAAGTTACAAGAACCCGAAATTCTCGCCCAAGGTTTAATTATCTAACTCGAAATCTGCCCGGGCACCTTGGAAGCAGGGAAGCAGGGCCTTTTGAAAATGATTGAGGAGCGAGAGAGGGGGTTCCTGCTCGAGAATAGTAGATTCGTCATGAAGTCGTCAGTGGAGAACATTGAGGTGGGAGACTATAGGATAGAGAAACTGGCGGAGGGGCAGTCGGTTGAGCTGCCCAGGTGGGTCGGAGAGGAGCTCGTGAGCCTTAACCTCGCCGAGATGACCGAGGAGCCATTCGAAGCGGAGCTCTTCAGAGCCCTCAGCAAGGAGAAGATGATGGGCTTCCTTCAGCTTTCGGGGCTCCCCCAGGATTTCTACTTCAGGATGAGGAGAAGGCTCAGCTTCCTCACACAGGCCCTTTCAGAGGGAAAGGCCAAGCGGGAGGAGGTCGACAGGCTCAGGACCGGGTGCTACGACTTGATCGGAATGAGGCTGAGCAAGCTGCTTTCGCTGTCGAGCTCGTCGACCCAGGGCTCCTCCCTGGCCGACCGGCTCACGCCCGAAGAGGATGCCTTCTTCTCGGTTTCACAGTCTCTCTCCAAGGAGTGGAGGGCGGCACTGTTCGGGAGCGCGACGTAACGAGTCATGCTAGCCAGCAGCCGGCTCTCGGAGATGTTCGAGGACTTTCTGAAGACCGTCAACGACAGGTCCGGGAACCCGGTCTACAGGGCCAAGATATCCGAACTAATCTCTAACGAGGGTAAGTCTCTGACGGTCGATTTTGGGGACCTCCTGAAGTATGACGATGACCTTGCGAACACGCTACTGCTGAGGCCCGACTCGGCGCTGGCCTCTTTCAAGACCGCGGCGTTTGAAACGATGAGGAGCGAGAATGCACTCTACGCTGACAGGGTGAAGAGGACTCTCATGGTCAGAATCCGCGGGATTCCCGACCAAGTTCCTCTGCGGAAGATCGACACCTCCTACCTGGATAAGATGATGGCCGTCGCGGGGATGGTCGTCAGGAGTTCTGAGCTGAGGCCACTGATGACCTCGGCGGCGTGGGTCTGCCCGAGCGGGCATCTGACGTTTCAGGACCAAGATGACCTCCCGCTCAAGCGGCCCCCGAAATGCGAATTGTGCGACGAAGCAAGGAATTTCGAGCTCGACAGGAAGCAGAGTAAGTTCATCGATTTCCAGATTCTTCGGGTGCAGGAGCTGCCAGAGGAGCTCCCGCCGGGCCAGCTTCCTCAGTTCTTCGACGTCAACTTGGAGGGAGACATAGTCAACACGGCAAGGCCTGGGGACAGGGTCGTGCTTACTGGCATAGTCAGAGCCGTCCCGGACTACACCCTCGGGCAGGTTAAGACCAGACTCTTCAAATCTCAAATCGACTGCAACCTAGTCGAGGTCAAAGGGAAGGAGCCGGAACAGGTCAAGCTTACGAAAGAGGACGAAGCGCTGATCAGGAGCATCGCTGCATCGCCGGACGCATACGACAAGCTGATTGCTTCGGTGGCCCCGGCAATACTGGGGCACCTTCCCGAGAAGGAGGCGATATTGCTCCTGCTAGGAGGCAGCAGCTCGACAACACTCCCGGACGGGACCAAGCTCAGGGGAGACATCAACGTCCTGCTCGTCGGTGACCCCGGAGTGGCGAAGTCTGAAATGCTGAAGTTCGCGGCGCAGGTCTCCCCCAGAGGGATCTTCGCTTCCGGAAGGGGAACGACCGCCGCGGGGCTCTCCGCGGCCGTCATCAGGGAGAAGAACGTCCTGATGTTGGAGGCCGGGGTCACGGTCCTCGCGGACGGGGGCATAGCGGCCATCGATGAATTCGACAAGATGAAGCCCGAGGACAGGACCGCGCTGCACGAGCAGATGGAACAGAATACGGTGACAATAGCGAAGGGCGGAATCTACGCGACGCTCAACGCAAGGACAGCAATCCTCGCGGCGTGCAACCCCGTCCTGGGGAGGTACAACCCGTTCCAGAACCTGACCGAGAACATCAGCACTCTCCCGATACCGCTGCTGACCAGGTTCGACCTGATCTTCGTGATAAGGGACCAGCCCTCGCCGGCCGAAGACGAGAAACTGGCGGCTCACATCCTTTCGGTCCACACGCGGAAGACGTACGCCACCCCGCCCCCGGTTGAGTTCAGTCTCCTGAAGAAGTACATCGCATACGCCAAGAAGATCTCGCCGACTCTGACAAAGGAGGCGACAACTAGGCTGAAGGACTACTACCTCGAGCTGAGGAAGAGTGGAGGGGGCGATGAGCACGAAGAGCGGATACCCGCGACGCCGAGGACGCTGGAATCGCTGATCAGGGTCGCCTCCGCCAGGGCCAGGATGCTCCTGAGGGAAGAGGTCACCGAAGAGGACGCCCTGGCCGCAACCGCCCTGATGAACAGGATGGTGGAGGATGTCCTGACGGACGCGACGACCAAGAAGACCGACTTCGGTATCCAGCTGGGCAAGCCTGCTGGGGAGACAAGGAACCTGAGGGCCGCCATGGAGATCCTGAAGTCGCTGGAAGGAACTGAGAAGAGGCCAGTGGAGAGGAGGGCCTTCAAGGAAGAGCTGATCAGGTCGAAGTTCTTGGATGAGGACGCCGAGAGGATGATAAGGACCATGGTCAGGGAAGGCATGGTCTATGAGTCGAAGCCAGGTTTCCTCAGGAGACTGGGCGGCTAACCTCCGGGAGACAGCCCTTGAGGTTCGACGAGATTCAGCTTCCTCCCGAGCTGCTAGACTACATCCAAGGAAAGGGCCTGACGGAGCTGTACCCGCCGCAGGAGGAGGCGATCAGGTCAGGGCTCCTCAAGGGGAAGAGCCTCGTAGTCTCCAGTCCGACGGCATCGGGGAAGACGTTAATCGCGATCATGGCGGCCTTTGTAAAGGTCAAGCTCCACGGGAGGAAGGTCGTTTACCTCGCCCCGCTCCGGGCTCTCGCCTCCGAGAAGTACGCCGAGTTCTCCGAGCTTGCGCGGTTCGGCATCCGAACCGTGATCTCGACCGGCGACTACGACTCGAGCGGGGAATCCCTGGGCAGAGGAGACATAATCGTGCTCACCAACGAACGCTTCGACTCCGTGATGCGCCACAGGGTGAGCTGGCTCGGCTCGGTCGGCCTGTTCATAGTAGACGAGGTCCACCTGACCGGAAACGACTCGAGGGGCCCGACCCTGGAGATGATCCTGACCAAGATCATGCACATGGGGCTGGACGTGCAGATGCTCTCGCTTTCGGCCACGATCAGCAACTCGAGCACGATTGGGGATTGGCTCCGCTCGAAGGTGGTGAAGCTCGACTGGAGGCCGGTTCCCCTGAGGGAAGCGGTCTACGACTACAGCAGGATTGTGTTCACGGACGGTGAGGCGAAGCCGATCCCGAGGTCGACCTACGGAGCCCCCATCGATGTCGCGGTGGACGTCCTGAAGGCCGGCGGGCAGGCGTTGGTCTTCGCGAACACGCGGAGGAGGGCCGTCAGCCTGGCGACCAAGGCGGCCGAGTTGACGCAGAGGTATCTGAGCGAACAGGAAAAGAAGGCGGTCTCCGAGGCGGCAAGGAGGATCCTTACGTCCGGGGAGGAGACGAGCCTGAGCAGCCTCCTCGCCGAGACCGTGGCGAAGGGTTCGGCCTTCCACCATGCCGGGCTCGACGCGGAGCACAGGCGCATCGTCGAGGAGTACTACAGGGCGAGGGCGATCAAACTCCTTGTGGCCACTCCGACGCTCGCCGCTGGAGTGAACATCCCGGCGAGAAGGGTAGTGGTCGCAGACATGACCAGATATGATGCGGAGCGCGGGGGGAACGCCGAAATCTCTGTCCTGGAATACAGACAAATGGCGGGGAGAGCAGGAAGGCCCCAGTACGACGATTATGGCGAGACCGTCATAATCCCCCCGCAGTCGCAGCCGTCGGCGACGATCCTCGAGCACTACGCGAAGGACCCCCCGGAGCCCATAGAATCGATGCTCTCGGAGTCAGGGGCGATGCGCTTTCATACACTAGCCGCAGTCGCAACCGGCACGGGTCTTACGAGGAGTGACATCGATGCCCTCTTCGGAGGGACGCTGCTCGCGATTCAGGCAGGGGCGGAGAAGGTGAAGAGGCTGACTGACGAGGCGTTTGGATACCTGCACGCCGAGAGGCTCATGGAGACCAAAGGGGACCTCTTCTACGCGACCGACTTCGGGAAGAGGGTGTCGATGCTCTACATCGACCCGGCCACCGGAGTCCTGTTCAGGAAGGCCTTGAAACGCGGCGAGCCCGGAAGGAGCTACACTGCTGGACTGTTGCACCTAGTTGCGCGCAGCCCTGACTTCGCTCCGAAGTTCCCACTCAGGAACAAGGACTATGACATGGCAATCGCGTTCATGGAGGAGCACGGGTCCGAACTGCTGGAGCGTCCGAGCCCCCGTTCGTTCTCCGACTACGACCAGACCCTCCAGGAGATGCGGACCGTGATGGCGCTCCATGGATGGATCGATGAGTGGCGGGAGGAGCAGCTCCTCTCAAGGCTGGGAATCGAACCGGGAGATACACACAGGGCGGTGGACAATGCCGAGTGGCTACTTCACAGTCTGGGCGAGCTGGCCAAGCTCTTCAAGAGGCCTGAGATGGCGAGGCAGGTCGAGCTGCTCAGGCTCAGGGTGGAGGCTGGAGTCAGCGGAGAGTTAGTCGAGTTGACGACCTTGGAGGGGGTCGGGAGGGTGAGGGCCAGGGCTCTCTACACTGCCGGCTTCAGGACGCTCGAGGACATAAAGGAGGCTCCCGCCGAGAAGCTCGCGGCAGTGGACAAGGTCGGGACGACTGTCGCGAGGAGAATCAAGGAACAGGTGGCCAGGTTCTGATCGAGCGCCCGGGAACCTTTGAAGACTCCGGGAAGAGGCTGGCTCGTGCGATAGACGCCTCCGTGGCGCGCATGGTCGAAGGGCGTTCCAGGGTCGCGGTCGCCTTCTCCGGAGGGCTCGACAGCTCGATAATCGCGTTGTGCGCGAAGAGGCGGACGGAGGTCGTGGCTTGCAGTGCCTTCGCCGAGGGGGCCCTTGACAGCCGCTGCGCAAGCAGGGGAGCCGCCATCCTGGGAATCGAGCTGATGGCTACGGGGCTCACCCGCGAGGAAGTCGCAGGCGAACTGAAGGAGATAGACCTCCCCTTCCAGACTTCTCTCATGGACAGAAGCCTCTGGTGTCTGTACTCGATCGTCTCCAGGAGCGCCGCAGGAGGAGGGGCGGAGGTGATCATGCTCGGACAGCTCGCCGACGAGCTCTTCGGCGGATACGCCAAGTATCAAGCCACCCTGACAGATGCTGGAGAGGAGGCGGCCGCGGCAATCATGGACCAGGACGTGAGGGAGTACCAAACGAGAGGACTGGTCAGGGATGTGAACGCATGCTCGAGGTGGCTGGAGCCTCGCTTCCCGTTCGCTGAGGAGGAGCTCATCGAATTAGGAAGGTCGATCCCCGTTTCTTTCAAGATCAGGGAGGGCGTCCGTAAGGCTGTCCTTAGGGAAGCCGCGGTCGTCTTGGGGATCCCTGGAGAGTTAGTGAATGCGCCGAAGAAGGCAGCTCAGTACAGCTCGGGGATTCAGAGGATTGCCAGATAGAGGTCTGTTGAATAACTACGTTATCTGTGCTAATTCCATCGGTTTGGTTAGCAAGTTACTCCCGTTGGAGTTAGCATAGAAGTGGTCTTATTCTGAGTTATTCAACAACGCTCCAGATAGCTCACGCTTTTAACGCCCCTTCCGGAAAGGCACCTCATGATTCCTTCACCCCAGCCCAAGGGGAAGCTCGTTGGGTTCAAGACGCTTCAGGAGAGATTCAGCTACTACGCGCTGGATGACGGGACCGTCCTAGGCGTGAAGCCGTCGGTCGTAAAGGTGTACAGGCTGCAGAACTCCGACAACAGCCTGGCAATGTCTCCGGACGGAACTCCCGCGTACTTCTACCAGACTCAGAACATCACACAGGTGCTCAAGCCCGAGGAGTACAGGTCGTTCAAGGGCGACGACATCGCCGAATGAGCAGGCCGTACATAGCCTCCGAAGACTCTGCGCTGCTCAGGGGGGTCCTGAAGACCTACTCAGGCGGAAGCGCCCTCGAAATCGGTGCAGGGAACTGCGGCAATCTGGTCGTGCTCGCGAAGGGCTTCGAGACGGCGGTCGGAACCGACATCGTCATGCCAGGGATGACCGACTGGAGAACCTCGGGCGCAGACTTCCTGATGGCTGACGGGGCGTCATGCCTTCGGTCGGACTCCTTTGACCTAGTCACATTCAACCCTCCCTACCTGCCCGTTGCAGTCGCGGGCGACCCCTCCACGGAGGGCGGCGCCGCCTTAGAAGTGCCAATGAGGTTCCTCCGAGACGCCCTGCGGGCGGTCAGGCTGACAGGGAGGATCCTCATGCTCCTGAACGACCAAGCTCCCATCGGAGAGTTCGAAGCCGAATGCTCGCGTCACGGGTTCAGGCTGTCGAAGGTCGCGACGAGGCACCTGTTCTTCGAAGAACTATCCGTGTACGAAGCGTCTGCGCTCTAGCGGAGAGCTGTGTCAAGTTCCCTTCGCTTGTTAGGGAAGGCGAGATTGAACATGGCATTCTCAAGAATGGGAATTGTACTGTCGCGTTAAATAGGGAGGACCTACCCTAACACATTCGGGAGTATGCTAAGACAAGTTTCGTTGGAAGTCAGGGCAGAGAACAAGCTCCAAGACGCTGCAAGGGAGTTCGGAACCAAGATCAACGTCGTAGACTGTAAGCCGTTCAATAAGAAGGGAATGACCCTGCTCCTGGAAATGAAGGGCGAACCCGAAGCCGTGAGGAAGACTGTCTCGGCGATCCGAAGGCAGGAAGGAGTCAGGCAGGCCCTCGAAGGGGACGACGGCGGAGAGACGCTTCCGTTGCTGCTGGTCCTTGACAGACCCAGCATCTGCCGGGCATCGAGCGACGCTGCGATAATCTGCCTAGACTGCCCGCTCAACGCTGAGGACCAGCCCGCCTCGTGGCGGTTCATCGTGAGGAGGACCAACGACCTGAGGCAGATTCTGTCCAGGCTGAGTCAGGACGGCGTCGAGACACGAATCGAAGATGTCTCGCAGCTGGACCAGAAAGCCACCCTAACGGGGCGCCAGAAGGAAATTATTGCGACAGCGGTCGCCAAGGGCTACTTCGAGTTCCCCCGGAAGATCAGCCTGACGAACCTCAGCCAACTCGTGGGGGTCAAACCGTCCACCCTGAGCGAGATCCTCCGGAGCGCTGAACGGCGCATCATGGAGAACGCGGTCGGCGTTCCCTTCCCTGAAGATTAGCGCGTCAACTTGGTGATTACTACACACCTGTCAGAGCCGCTCGCGATGCTACTCTACCAGTGAACACCTGCGATACTCCAGGGAAGCTCCTGCGTTGCCTTCACCATGGCTCCAATCACGCCTACGCAACTTTGCAAAGGCTGCCTCGAGATTCCTTAATCCGTTCGTTACCAAACTCGCACCCCGTCACTTCAAGGGCGATTTTGTCATCCGACACACTGACGAGTCTTGCGTGTCCCCCTATTCTGTTCTTCAGGTCTGCCATCGCCTTTCCCAGTAGCCGGGGCGTCCCTGTCGAGACTCTCCACGCTCGCGCGTAGAGATTCAAGACGTACTTCCCCAACGATTCCGATGAGTGACTCATCAGTACCTTCCCCCAGAACCCAGTTTCCTTTCCAAGCATAGATTCATGAATGCCACTAGGTTTGTCATGTATGTCTGCATGTTGAGCTGCTCGAGAGCATCCGTTTGGCCTACGATAGGCATCGCAAGAGTTGTCTTGTTGAGCGCCCTACAAACGATTCCAGCTGGTTTTGTGAAGCGGGCCCGGTGGGATTCGAACCCATGGTCTTCAGCTCCGAAGGCTGACGCCTTAATCCGTGTTTAGGGCTGGCGTGGATATCCCTAACCACACCTTTCCCCGATTGGAGTCTAGGCTACGGGCCCGACCATACCCTGGATTTCGGCTATTCCAACCTTTCCCCAAGGTCATCTGCGAATACCCCTCTCAAGACTCACGCACAGGAACACTTCAGGTATAGCAACGCGTGAGGTTCCACGAAAGACGTTGTCTGGTCCGACGTGCCGTCACTATGACTTTGTTAGACTACAGAGACTGTGCCGCCAGCCCAATTAGCAATGTACACTGTGTTTGAGGAGGGGTTGACTGCGACGGCGTCAGGCAGGCTTCCAACGCTAATGGTAGTGATGATGTGGTTTGTCGCTCCGTTGATGACAGAGACTTTGCTGCTGCCATAATTGGTGACGTACACTGTGTTTGTGGAGGGGTTGACTGCGACGGCGTCAGGCAGGCTTCCAACGCTAATGGTAGTGATGATGTGGTTTGTCGCTCCGTTGATGACAGAGACTTTGCTGCTGCCATAATTGGTGACGTACACTGTGTTTGCATATATGTTGACTGCTACGCCATCAGGTAGGCTTCCAACGCTCATCGTAGTGATGACATGGTTTGTCGTTCCGTTGATGACAGAGACTGTGCTGTCGCCCCAATTGGTAACGTACACGGTGTTTGTGGAGGGGTTGACTGCGACGGAGTCAGGTAAACGCCCAACATCGATCGTAGCGACGAGGTGGTTTGTCTTCCCGTTGATGACAGAGACTGTGCCGTCATAATTATTGGTGACGTACACCGTGTTCGTGGCCGGGTTGACTGCTACGGCGTCAGGCCAGCTCCCAACGTTAATCGTAGTGATGAGGTGGTTATTCGTTCCGTTGATGACAGAGACTGTTCTCTCGCGAAGACTGGTAACGTATACTGTGTTTGTGGAGGGGTTGACTGCTACGGCGTCAGGCAGACTTCCAACGCTAATCTTAGTGATGATGTGGTTTGTCGTTCCGTTGATGACAGAGACCGTGCCGTCACCGTAATTGGCGACGTACACGACGTTTGTTCTTGTGTCGACAGCTACGGCGTCAGGCAGACGTCCAACGCCAATAATTGTAGTGAGGACTTGGTTTGTCTTCCCGTTGATGACAGAGACTGTGCCGTCATAATTATTGGTGACATATACAGTGTTTGTGACCGGGTTGACTGCTACGCCATCAGGTGAATCACCAACAGGAATCGTAGTGATGATGTGATTTGTCTTCCCGTTGATGGCAGAAACTGTCTTATCGTGAAAGCTGGTGACGTACACCATGTTTGTGGATGGGTTGACTGCGACGGCGTCAGGCAGGCTTCCAACGCGTATTGATGGAGCGACGACGCGGTTTGTCTTCCCGTTGATGACAGAGACCGTGCTGCTAGCACTATTGACGACATACACGGTGTTTGTGGAGGGGTTGACTGCCACGGCGTCAGGCAGGCTTCCAACGCTAATGGTAGTGATGATGCGGTTTGTCTTCCCGTTGATGACAGAGACCGTGCCGCTATTATAATTGGCAACGTACACTGTGTTTGTGGCTGGGTTCACCGCTACGGCATCAGGTAACTTTCCAACCCGTATCGTAGTGATGACGTGGTTTGTCGTTCCGTTGATGACAACCACTCTGTTGAAACCCGTTCCCGTCTCGGTCACGTACACGACGTTTGTTTTTGTGTTGACTGCTACACCGGAAGGAGCGCTGCTGGCTCCAAGGGGTATCGTGGCGACTATGTCCGCACTGGCGTTGAGGACAACGACCGTGCCGGAAGGTTGGATGGTCACGTAGACCCGGGTTGGATGGTCACCGACACCCGGGTAGACCGCTATGCCGAGAGGATCTGTCGGAACGTCTCTCGTTGCGATGACCAAGTTCGTGCTGCCGTTGATGACTGAGACGTTACTGTTCCAGGAATTGGCAGTGTACACGGTGTTTGTGGATGGGTCGACCGCTACGCCATAGGGCCCACTGTTCACCCCACCCCCCACCGAAATCGCAACTACCGCTGTCATCCCACTAACGGAAGGAATAGCCGATAAGATGATGGTGAGTACCGTAAGCAGGGACAAAATGCCCCTGCTTCTGACAGAGGCACGGGTCGTTTGACTTACCTTCCTGTTTTGCAATTACTAACGGTGTTATATTAACTAGATTAGCGATTTCCTTCGTCGCTTGACGAAAGAGTAGAGGACAGCGGGCCCGACGGGATTCGAACCCATGGTCTTCAGCTCCGAAGGCTGACGCCTTAATCCGTGTCTGGCGCGCGCGCGCATAGCCTGTACCTTCTCAATGGCCAAGGACGCCCATCAAGGGTATTCCCCAAGTTCAAGTCTGACCTAATCTCCACGTGGAGAGGTTTACTGGGGACTGCAGCCCAACAGTTCGGCGTCGCAAACTGGTCGGTGAATCAGAAGTCTTGCGATTGCTCAAAAAACGGGGAAGGCAATTGAGGTCTCAGACCCCAATTGCCAAATGCATTCTACTTGTTATTACACTGTGAATCCGGGATCCTGGAATCCAAACTTCGTTTTGGTGCAGGAATTTGTAGGGGGCATTTACACATATTTCGTAATGACCCTTTGCCCAACCGGTTGTTGTGATTACCACGTGATACTTGCCCTTGCCGTCATTAGTCAGCGAGTAAGTGCCCTTGAGGACACTGCCCACAGTATTGCATCCGCTGCCTGACCACACTTTCACGACATTAAGTGTTGTTGCATTGGTGATGCCGACCCAACCCCAGCTATTGACCGCCAGAGTTGTGCAGGTAGGACCACCTGCCGGGTAGCAGTCATTTGCGTATGCGTTGGGACTGGGGCCCCCGTTGTGGACGTACTGTTCGATGATGGTGGAGAAGGTGTATGAGCTGGGGTCTCTGTTTGCTGGCAATGCAGCAATGACCTTCCATGCAGCCCTCTGGTAGTTGATGTTCTTGAGAAGTTCACCCGCTCCTGTGATCCCATTGTATGCGTACAGATAGAACGGCCCTGAACCGACTTCGAGGTTGGGGAGGCTCTGGACGAAGGCGGATGGGCTGGTGACGCCCGGTGCAAGGAAGGAGGCATCCATTGCCGCACTGTAGGGCTGGGTGAGGTCCATGGCACCGCTTGCGGTGGACAGGAGGTCGACGTTGAAGTACTTGAAGATGTGTTGCGGAAGAACCAGAACCTGTGTGTTCGCCAGGTTCCATACAGAGCTGCTGTTGATGTACAGCTTTATCTGGTATGGGTTGGCTGGATTGATGTAGGTTGCCCAGAGTCCCGCCGATCCGGCCATGAGGCCGCTGATCGGTGTGTCGGTGTCAGGGAGGGTGGGCGGCAGGGTGATGCCCCATGCGTAGAGCGAGAAGTTGTAGTCGTATGCGGTCAGCTGAACGTGGTCGGAGAAGGTTATGTTGTTCCTGAAGGTGAAGGTGATCACCTGTCCGTTCGTGATCTTGTTAGCGACGCCCTGAGCTCCCTGCATCTGGAACCATCCGGGTCCCGTCCCCGTTGTGCCTGTGAAGGGTTGGACCCATTGACTCGGGTTTGTACCTTTGCCAACGGTCATCCAGTTGAAGAAGGAGTTCACTACATTGTACTGTGACGGGTACGTACCCAGTGGTGTTTCGTAGATCTCGCCATAGATGTCAGCTTGCCAGACCCAGTTGGTGTTGTACAACGGGTTCATTCCTCCCGTGTCAGCAACTTGGTGCAGCGCCAGTTTGAACGTTCCTCCATACGGGTTATTTGTCGGGTGGACGTTCAGTAGCGTGTAGTAGAGCCCGCCTCCCGTGTCAGGGCCGGTCGTGGGCACGTTAGCGTACCCAGTCCAGCCGGCCGATCTCACGGCCCATAGGGTGTTCTGGTAGAAGGACATCAGGTAAGGTAGCTGTATCTGTAGGTCGTAGGCAAGCGCCTTTGCCGCGGTCCTCGCTGCAGTCATCGTACTTGCGTACAGCAGTGCGTTGGACAGGATGTTTATCGGCTGGTAGTTGTAGTTGCCGAAGTTCACTGAAGTACCCGCGAACTGCGAGTTGAAGAACTCGGCTGCCCAGACGTAGTTGGCGCTCGTGATCCATCCGTAGGTGTACATGTCCCAGACGTCAACGGCACCTGTGCCGTTGACTACGGCTGAGTTCCACACTGGGGCAGTGTTGCCCGCTGTGGGGGAGATGTAGCTACCTGGAGAGACCACTGCTTCAGCTGCAGGCCCATAGATGTGGCCGCCGCTGCCGTACGTCCCTTGGCAGTTGATGTGGAATCCTATCATGGATATGGCAGAGCTGCACAGCTGTGTTGCCACTCCCGTTCTTAGTGGGTCGTCGGCCCTGTACCAGAACAGTGGGTGGAACTGGCAGGCAGATGGCCAAGTGGCTGGTGCTGATCCGAGGATGACGCTGGAGCACGGGTAGGTTGCACCGCCGTCAGTGGTGTAAGTCGTTCCCATGAACCAGTTGGGGATCGAGCCCAGTGTCGCGACGTCGGTTGCGTTGCCGGGCACCAGACCCGCCTTGATCATGTCCTTGTACGCGTACAACGCGTTTGTCGCAGCGTTGCTGAAGTGGTAGGTTGGGTTGCCAGTGTAGCATGCACCTGGGTAGGCTGCGCACGGAAGCACGCCGATGCCCGCAGACCCTGCGACGCCCGAGAGGACGGTGGTCTTGATGTATGAGTAGCTGGTGATATAGGCCATCGCCTGTCTGAAGTTGACGTTGTTCATGTACGGCCTAAGGGTGTTGAACCCTATGCCGTCGAACGTGTAGGTTGTCGTGGTCCCCTGCCCAACATTGTGGTTGGACAGCAATGACGTGTATGAGCCTACGGTGAACGTCCACTCAGGACCCTGGAATGTGTTGCCGACTATGCCAGCCTTGAGAGATGCGTCGGTAGAAACGACAGAGAACAGGACCTCGTTCACACGGGGTCCGTGGGTGTCGATCTTCGTTATGGGTAGACAGACTGATGCTGGACAGATGGATGCTGAAACCATGGAGACTGATGAGGAGAGTGTCAGAAGTAGAATCGTTGCAAATACTACGTATTTGCTTTTCATATATTCAGGGTGGGAGTGCCCGGGCGTGCTTTTATGCGTTGTTACCGCATGTATTCGAATGTTACCATATGTTTTTGTCTGGTTAGTATAGAAACTTCATTCTAGGCGCCGAGACATTCTCATGAAACATTGTCGTGACTCTGTCGCGAAAGATATGCTCGATGACTATAGTCTGTGGTTTGGATCTAACGACAAGTTGGGCTATGGGCCCGAAAATGCCGCAGGCGACCTAGGTAATCAAGAGATGACCCGAGAGATGTTCTCCTCGAGCGGCCTCTCAATCAGTCCCCTGTCAGACACAATCGCTGTGACAAGTTCCGGAGGCGTCACGTCGAACGCAGGGTTGGCCACGGAGACACCTTTCGGCGCGATTCTTCTCCCTCGGATACGAACGACCTCGTCGAAGCTCCGCTCCTCTATCGTAACCTGTTCGTGAGTGTGAGAAAGGTCGAAGGTTGAGTGGGGTGCCGCAGTGTAGAACGGGACCCCGTGCCTGTCTGCCAAGACTGCCTCCTGATATGTCCCTATCTTGTTGAAAACGTAAGCGTCACCCGTAATCCTGTCGGCGCCCACGATGACCTTGTCGACCCTGCCGAGGCTAATCATGTGGCCCACGGCCGTGTCGGGAATCACAGTGCAGTCGATGCCGTCAGTCACCAGTTCGAATGCCGTCAGGCGGGCTCCCTGGAGGGCGGGCCTCGTCTCAGGCACCAAGACCTTCACCAGCTTCCCCTGCTCGACCGCTGCCCTCACCACACCCAGAGCGGTCCCGTACCCCACCGTCGCGAGTGCGCCGGCGTTGCACTGGGTCAGGACCGTCTCTCCGTCCTCGATCAGGTCCGCGCCCACGCGCCCGAGCCTCCTGTTGACTTCGATGTCTTCATTCTCCATCATCTTCACCTCTGTAGCGACTAACATCTTGGCTTCGTCGGCTGACTTCGCAGATCGGGCGGCCATCAGGACCCGGTCAATCCCCCAGAAGAGGTTGACCGCAGTGGGCCGAGTCGACCGGAGCAGATTAGCGCCGCACTCGAGCTCCTTCAGGAGTTCCCCGAGGTCTCTTGTGGTGGAATGCGCGGCGGCCAGAGCCACCCCCATCGCGGCCGCCACCCCTATCGCGGGCGCGCCACGGACAACCATCGTCCTAATCGCCTCGGCCACTCCTTCAGGCCGGGTGCAGGTGACGTAGACCAGCCTCCCTGGAAGGGCTGTCTGGTCAATCATCCTTACTGAGGCGCCGCTCCAGGTGACCGTGCGCATTGTGAAGAAGTTGGCCAAGGAATACCTACTGCACCGGGTCGGCTCTAAAGCGTTTCCGCCACCGATGGGATTGAACCTTCAAATACGGTCGGACGCCCTTCGCCAGACCGAGAGACTTGGGAGAGGTCATCACCCCCGAAGAGCAGGTCCAGCCGTTCAACGCGGTTCTCGTAGACGGCACCGCAGTGCTGGTCGACCGTGAGCGCTTTGGCGAGCTGGAGGAGTCCGGCTACGGGTCGAGGGAAGACAAGACCCTGGCCCTGCGCGATTACGAGGCGCTCTACCTCCTCTATACGGGGAAGCTCGACCTGAAGGACGAGTCCGGGAAGGCGGTCACCTTCGAGAGGCTCGCCGAACTGACGCAGAAGCGGACCCGGGACGCCTGGACCAAGTTCATGATCTACAGGGACCTAAGGAGCAGGGGTTATGTCGTGCGGGAAGGATTCGGATTTGGGACCGACCTGAGGGTCTACGAGAGGGGAGACTACCCGAAGAAGCCCGCGAAGTACGTCGTCTTCGCCCTGGACGAGGGAATTGAGAAGGGAATGGGAGAGCTCCAAAAGTCAGTCAAGGAGATGGCCAAGATGGGTAAGGAGGCGATAATCGCGGTAATCGAGCGCAGGGGCGAAGTAATCTACTACAAGGTGAGCAAGGCAAGGTTCTGACCTGATGAGCTTCAGAGCAGGCCTCGACCTGTTACGGCCAGCCAACTGCGCCATGATCGGCTTCGCCGTCATCGTCGGGATCTTCGTTTCCAAGCCGGCTGAGGTGAAGGTCATTCAGGGTACCCTGGGGTTCCTGACCGGGTTCTTCCTCTGCGCCTACTCCATGTCTACAAACGACGTCTACGATGTGGAGGTGGACAGGGTGAACCGGCCTGAGCGCCCCATTCCGAGCGGCCACGTCTCGACCCAGGCGGCGGTCAGGCTCTCCGTGATCGTCCTGGTGGCGGGCGTTGCCTCCTGCGTCCTGACCCTGAACCCCCTCGCCGTCGGCATCGCTCTGCTGTACGCGTTTCTCATGTGGGTTTACAACAGCCGGGCGAAGCAGACGGGCCTCCCCGGGAACCTCCTCGTCGCTTCCTCCCTCGCCATCCCTTTCATCTACGGCGGCGTCGTCTCTGGCGGGAGCCTGACGAGGTCCCTGCTGCTGATGATGGCGCTCACGTCGTTCTTCTCCGGTGTCGGGAGAGAGGTAGTGAAAGGGATGGCCGATGTTGAGGGAGACGCGAAGCGGGGGGTCAATTCTGTGGCGAGGAGCAGAGGGCTCAAGGCCGCGTCCTCTGTCGGTGCGGCTTTCTTCCTCCTCGCGGCGGTCACCAGCTGGGTGCCCCTCGCGCTGGGGCTGGCGAATGGGTTCTACACCTTCGGGGTCATCGTGCCTGACGCGGTCTTCGTGTGCCTGGCTGCCTCGATAGTCACGAGGCACGACCCTGCCAACGCGCACAGAGTGAAGAGGATAGCGCTCGCCGGCATGGCCGTGGGGTTGATCGTCTTCGTGGGAGGCGCTTACTGATTGTGGTCGGAGAAGTACAGGCCGGCCAGCCTGGACCTCATGGTGGGCAATGAGGAAGCGAGGGACAGATTCGTGCAGTGGTTGAGGAAGTGGAAGCGCGGTGCCAGGGCCGCCCTCCTCGTCGGCCCCCCTGGAACGGGGAAGACGACCTGCGTCCACCTTGCGGCCGAGAAGTTGGGGCTCCAGCTCGTGGAGCTGAACGCGAGCGATACTCGCACGAAGGACAGGCTCTCGAAGCGCATCGGAGAAGTAATCTCCAGCAGCAACCTGTTCGACAGCAGGACACTCGTCTTCCTCGACGAAGTCGACGGGTTGGCCGGGAGGGCCGACTATGGGGCCATCGATTTCATCAGGGACGCGGTCCGGAAGAGCGAGAACCCCGTGGTCATGGCCGCCAACGACCCGGAATCGGACGAGGTGAAGAAGCTCTCGGGTGTGACGAACAGGATCGAGTTTCAGAAGCCGGCGCCCGAAGTCGTGGAAGCGCAGCTCGCCAAGATCGCCGGGAACGAGGGGCTCTCGCTCAAGGGGGGGAGCTGGCCTCGATTGCGAAGGCGGCCAACGGCGACCTGAGGTCTGCAATTAACTTCCTGCAGTCGGGAGCCGCTTCCACAAAGGACGAGGAGATGACCACTTCACAGTCAATCAACGCCTTCTTCGACGCCGTGGACGAGAAGGCTGCCCTCAAGGCGCTGAGGGCATACCCGGGCCAGCCCAGAGAGAAGCTCCGCGACCTGTTCACGGGCGTGGTGAAGGCTAGGCTCCACGAAGAGAGGAAAGCGGCCGCGCTTGAAGCGATCTCGAGGGCTGACCTCCTCATGGGGCGGATCATGAAGGGGAAAGATTGGAGGCTGCTGAGGTACCTCGACCCGATGCTGGCGTCAGAGCTCTGGAGAGCGCTCGGCGACGGAGGGGCGTCTTACTCTATGGACGCCGTTTCCTGGTCTCTGCAGGTCAGGATCTGGAATGACTCGAAGAAGCTCAAGGAAATCGGACTCCTCGCGGGCCGGAGACTCGGGATAAGCCAGAGGGGCTCTCTCGTCGAGGACATGCCGTACATATTGCTGCTCTGTGAGGGAGCGGCGTTCAGGGATGAGCTGGTCAAGAGCCTTGACCTGGAGGAGACCTACACCGCGTTCGTCTCTAGGGAAGCGGGTCGGGCTCGTCTCGCTAGTTGAACGGTCGCTGGTAGAACGCTTCTCTGGCCTCCTGCCACTCTGAGAGGAACTTCGTAATTACGCCGATGAAGGGGTTGCCCCTGTCGACGCGGAAGACACGAATCCTGTTGAAGCGCTTCTCGGCAAGTATCCCCGACTTCGTCAGGAACTCCAGGTGGCGCGCGGCCGATGTATGCGAGAGCCCGGACCTCCGGGTGATCTCGGAGATGCTCAGCTCTCCGCTCTCGATCATCACTGTGAGCACCTTGGTCCTCCCATAGGAGGACAGCAGCTCCTCAACTTCTAACGTCGGCGACCATCCCCTTCTCGAGTTCCCCCATCAACTCCTTCGCGGACACGAGCGACAGCCCGATCAGGGTGGTCCTGCCCCTCACCCCCCTGCCCGAGAGCTGGGTCTCTATGATGCCCTTCCTAGACAGCTCGTTGACGTCGTTCCACACCTGGGTGTGGTGGTTCGCCCCCACCCCCATGCTCTCGCAGAGGATGCTGTAGCTCTTCTCAACCTCGCCTATGGTGACGTAGGTCGCGTCTCCCTTCTTGAGGAGGGTGGAGACTGCTATCAGTATCAGCTTCTGGTGTCTCGAGAGGTAGTTCAGCTCCTCCTTGCTGAACCCAGGGGGCAGCGAAGCCTTGGCAGACCTGATGTGTTCAGGCAGGATTCGGGGCGACTCGGAGATGTCGGCGAGCTTTCCGGCTCTGTAGACCAGATCGAGCGCGTACCGCGCGTCGCCGTACAGGCTCGCTATGTCTGCAACCAGTTGCATCGAGTTGTCCCCCAAGGCGCCGTCGCTGAACGCTTCGCTTCGAGAGACTATGATGTCCAGGAGCTGGGCGGCCGAGTAGGGTTCGAGCGAGACCTCGCTCCATTGCACTGAGCTGAGGGTGCTGAGGTCCACGGCCTTCATGTAGTCGAGCGTCTTCGAAATGAGCAGGGAAGAGAAGACCTGGCTCCCCTGAGCCGTCTCTCTCAGGCGCGTTATGGTGTAGAGCGCAGAGGGGTCAGAGGTTATCAGCGAATCGACTTCGTCGAACGCTATGACCAAGTGCATGTGGTTGCTCCTCAGCTCTTCGACGAGGACGGAGAGGAGCTCCTCGAAGCTGTACCCCCTCGACGGATAATTCTGCCCGAGGGTGCCGAGCGCCCTGACCATTACTGACTGCAGCGTCTTGTCGATTCTGCAGTTGACATGCAGCATCTTCACCAGGTTTCCATACAGCGCCGCCTTCTTTTGCAGCGATTCGCCGAGCCTCTTGGCGAGCATCGTCTTGCCCGAGCCTACAGGCCCGGAGAGCATTACGTTCTGACTCGCCTTCGAGGCATTCTGCACGACGCTCTGGAAGTAGAGTTCGAGAGCCCTGAGCTGGGTGTCGCGGTGAGGAATCTGGTGTGGCAGGTATTCCGGGAAGAGGAATGACTCGTCCCTGAAGACGGAGCGTGGGAGCGCCAAGAGGAAGTTCCGTTGATTCGTCGCTCTTCACCTTATAACCTTGATTACGCTGACGAGAATGTCCAAATTGGGGAGGTCGGTGAAAGTATTTCTTCGCCTCTCTAACCCTGACTTTTCGATATAGACGCGCGCCAATACGGCCAATCGGCTCACAAAGCTGACCTACATCGACGGTGAAAGAGTTCTCCGAAACTCTCGAAGACAGATGAGAGACAGCCATTCGCGATTGCAGAGAACGACTGATAGATGGTTCAGCGGAACTACTTTCAGAAGGGTAAAAAGAACGCCGAACCCGCCGATGGCCGATGAAGGCCGTAAGATTCCACAGGCACGGAGGCCCGGAGGTCCTCCAGTTTGAAGATGCGCCCGAACCGCTACCCAGCAGCGATGAGGCGCTAGTGAGGGTCAGGGCGTGCGCCCTGAACCGCCTAGACCTCTGGGCGAGGAACGGCCTCCCCAGCGTCGAGATACCGCTCCCGCACATCTCCGGGAGTGACATAGCGGGGGTGGTGGAGTGGGTCCCGCCAGAGGAGAAGGATTTCAAGAAAGGCGACGAGGTGATTGTGAACCCCGGGGTCGGGTGCGGAAGATGCGACAGGTGTCTGATCGGGAAAGACAACCAGTGCAGGTACTACACCATAATCGGGTACGGCGTCGACGGTGGATACGCAGAACTGGTAAAGGTCCCCAGGACAAACCTGATTCCGAAGCCCGAAAAGATGGGCTTTGAGGAGGCGGCTTCCTTCCCGCTCGTCTTCCTCACAGCCTATCACATGCTGGTGACCAAGGCAGGCGTCGGGGCCGGGGACACGGTCCTCGTTCTTGCATCGAGCTCGGGGGTCGGCTCCGCCGCAATCCAGCTGGCGAAGCTGTACGGTGCGGAAGTGATAGCGACGGGAGGGAACGCAGAGAAGCTGGAGCGGGCGAAGCAGCTGGGAGCCGACCACATCATCGACCACTACAGGCAGGACGTCCTCGGCGAGGTCAGAAGGATCACGGGGAAGAGGGGCGTCGACATCGTCTTCGAACACGTGGGCAAGGCCACCTGGGAGTCCAGCGTGAAGGCGCTCGCGAAGGGCGGCAGGCTGGTCCTCTGTGGGGCAACGACCGGGGCTGAAGTTGTCACAGACCTCAGGTACGTCTACAATAGGGAGCTGACCGTCTACGGAAGCTTCATGTCGAGCAAGGGTGAGCTGCTCAAGGTCGTGAGCCTCTTCAGAACGGGGAGGCTGAAGACCGTCGTTGATTCCGTCTTTCCCTTAGAAAGGGCGGGCGAGGCACAGCGGAGGATGGAGGAAAGCCGGCACTTCGGCAAGATAGTGCTAAAGGTCTAGGACACGACTTCGTAGGAGTGGGTGATCTTTGCGGTGGGCGACAGGGACGCGCCCACGCTGCAAAGCTTCTCCGTGCTTTCCTTGATCGCTTCCTCGACGAAGCGCTTGTCGAGCTTCTCTCCCGACAGCACGTACTTGATATGAATCGAAGTCCATGGCTTGGGAAGGCCGTACTTCGGACGCTCGCCTGACAGCAGAACCTTAAGAGACGTGAGTTTCTGTTTCCTCTTCTTTAGAATTGCAACGATGTCCATCCCAGTGCACGCCCCGAGGGCGGTGAGGACGGCCCTCATCGGCCCTATCCCCTTCATCACCCCGTCGTTGGAATCGTAGACCACCGTGTGGCCAGACGTGTCGGAGCCGAGGAAGACATTCTCCCCGGACCACGAGACCTCGGCCAGCCAGTTCTCCTCACTCGACTTCGATCACCAGCGGCTTCGACTTTGAGGATGCCGAGCCCTTCTCCATGAAGCTTCTGCGACCCCAGCCTGCGTAAGCGTTCCCGACCAGCCTGTGCTCCCCCTTTCCGAGAGCCGACGCGGGGAACCTGAACGTCTTCTCCACGTCGAACATCTCTGACTTCGCGTCCTCCACGCTTCGGGGTATCATGGGAGGCCCTCCGTCTTCCGGGACGACCATCGCCCATATCCTGTAGGGCAGGTCCGGGTCCCTGCTCCAGTAGAAACTGGCCTTCCTCACCTCTTTCTTGATCTCGGCGAGCTTCCGCGTGAGCGGGCCTCGTTGGACCCCAAGCGACACCTTCATCGTCAGCCTCAGTATCTTGTCGGAATCCTCCCAGGCCACCGTCCAGACGTCTGGAATGAAAGCCTCTCTGAGTCCGCCGACGACCCGGAACTCGAGGTTGGCAGTCACCGTATCACCAGGAGAGTACGACTTCTTGTCAGTGGTCAGCTTGACCCCCTCCAGCCTCGTCTCTGCCCAGGAGTACTCGCCCCTCCTGTTCTTCGGCGGCAACGCTGTTCGGCCGCGCTTCTCTGCTGGTTAAAAGGTTGATTGGGAAGCGGGCTTGCGCGCCGTCGCGCCCAACGAGAGCGCATCCAAGGGCCTATCGGCGACCGCTATCTGGAAGGAGCACGCCTCGTCCCCCTCGGTGAGGCACTGGACCTCCGTGACCTCGACATCCGACCCGAAGACGCCGGCCACGAAGCCGCGGAGATGAGCCCTGAAGAAGAAGCTCCTGCGGCGGACCTTCCTCTTGGCGTTGGCCTCGCATTCGAAGAGCTCCTTGGCATTGAGCACCATCTGGAACCCCGAAGACTTGCTCGGTTCGAGGACGACCTCCGCGTATCCAAGCGCCGCGTAGGTGCTGAGCAGCTCTTCGAGATGGTCCACCGCGAACTTCTTCCCGAAGTCCTCGATGACCTCCCTGGCGTAATGGCGCCCCATCGCCTCGGCCATCTGGTCGACGATCATCGCGGCACCGGTCCCGAAGACGTTCCACAGGCGGTCCAGCATCTCGCTCAGAGCGTCGGCCCTGAGAATCAAGGCTCTCCTGCCCGCCCACTGGACAGGGAAGTGCTGCTTATCGACCACGAACCCGTCCTCCGAGCTCAATGCCTGGACCGAATCGACCACCGGGAGCCCTAGAAGTCGCTCCTTGAGCCCCTTGATGCTGAGGCTGGAGTCGGTGATGTCTGCAAAGAAGCTCCAAGTCGCGATCGGCGAAGAGGTGGGGGCGGTGACGAACCCAGTAAGCACTTTGACTCCCACGTCAGACACGGCTTCGCTGCATTTCGCCACGGCGCCTTTGACGTTCTTCACTCGAATGACGACCTCGGCCAGCTTCCGGCCGGGGGCGTACTCCCAGACGTCGACGTTCCTTGGATATTGCATGGTTCCTTGGCCAGAAGGTCGAGGTAAATTCTAAATAAAGGTTGCCCCGCACCTGTGCGGAGGGGGAGAGAGGGGTTCCAATGACCGTCGGTAACAGCCGGAAATCAAGGATTTGGAATCGACATAGCTTAAATCCGAACCTTGCGTGCAAGGTCGCGGGAACCACGAGGAGATAGGTTGACGACACCACAGCCGGAACCTGCCAACGCGAATGCCAAGACGATCCAACTTGTGAAGCTCCTTACGGAGGTTGGGCCCGATGTCCCGGAGAATCTCTCGGAGGCTCGGGCAGTTCAAGGAGTCAGTGAGATACCGCTACAAGGAGAAGATCCTCAACAGAGGTTTCGCGGTCCAGGCCAAAGTGGACCACGAGAAACTCGGCCTGCGCAGGGTGATAGTGGTGCTTGATTTCGCCGAGGAATACAGGAAGTTCTCCCAGTCGATCCTCGCCTCGATGAACGAACTTTGCTTCCTCGTCAGCTTCGTCAAGACGATGCCAGCAGGCTACTACATCGCCAACTTCAGCGCGCCGCGCGAGTTCGTTGGCCAACTGAAATCTTTCTTCAATGTGATGAAGGAGAAGGGAATGTTCTCCCGCCTTGACATCGTCGAATTCGATTGGATGAGAGTCGAGCCCATGAAGGCAGAGTTCTACGACTTCGACACAGGGAGGTGGGACTTCGACTGGACGGCCAAGGCGACCAGCGATTTCGGGTCGGCCCAGTATATGCCCTCGAGCCCAGCCAAGTTCGACTACGTGGACCTGCTGCTCATCAAGGAGCTCCAGATGGACGCAAACAAGTCGCTGAAGGAGATTTCAGACAAGATCAAGGTGAATTACAAGAAGCTCGCGTGGCACTACACCACACACGTCATGGCGAGGCACCTTTTCAGCGGCTACTCGGTCAACTGGATGGGCACAAGGTACGACTATGGAATCGAGAAGGCCCTTCACCGGCAACACAAGTACTTCGCCGTCTGCCTGATGATCCGTGGAGTCACCGAATACCAGACGATGTCTTTGAGGCAGGCTTTCGACAGGCTTCCATTCCTTTGGTTCGAGGCGGTCGGAGCGAACTACTATTGCGAATTCGCGTTTCCCGTCGACTTCGTGGTCGAAGGACTCCAGTACCTGACCGAGGCGATATCTTCGGTCAAGGAGAGGGCGGAGATCTATGCCGCGGATCAGTCAGACGCCGCAACCTTCACGATTTCCTACAGCCGGTTCGACCAAGCCAGGAAGAGATGGGAATTCAACCTGGAAGACCTGATCAGCAGGTTCGAGACGCTGATCGTGGAGATAAAGAAAGAAACAGGCTAGTGTGGGAAAAAAGAAAGAAACAGGCTAGGCGAACCTAGCCTGATCCGAAACCGCGGATTATTTCGAGCGGCGCGGCGTTGAGGCCCAGGGACGCAAAAACAATGCTTGCGCCAGCCAGAGCCAGCATCCCATAACGGATCTTCTCGTCTAGGGTCATGTCTGGAGGGGCTGTCGGAATCCGCATTTAAGAGTGCGCCTACGCATGAGCGCCACCTATCATCCCTAGGCATATTCTAAAGGAACCGTCCAGGCGGCGAGGGCGCTGACCTCGGACGCGGAAAGTGGACCCTGCAAGCGGGGTTGTCGCCTAATTCCTGACTAGCGGTTTCACCTCCATCCCAAGGCTCTTCCCGCACCTGAGCCTGTTCAACACCTTCAGGTTCCACCCGATGGCCATGATGGGACCCCACCTCTCCCTGTTCTCCTCCTTCCTGAACCTGGTCCTGAGCCTGTGGCCGTCAGTCTCCTCTGCCCCGAAGACGGACTCCACCATCCCCCTGTAGTGGTAGAGCTCGACGTCGAACTCCTCGGCCGCCCTCATCCGGTGGCGGAGCTTCTTGTGGGCCTTCTTCTTCCCCTCGCCATGCGGTCCCCTCTGCTTGATGTTGGGCTGCATCTGCAGGCCGTAGAGGAGCTCGAAGTTGGCCTCGGCGTCGAACCCCGTGTCCGCGTCGAAGACGGAGCCAGGCATGCAGGGGAACCCCTCCAGCATCCTCCTCAGGGTGGGCGAGTCGTGCGTCCTGTAGCTGGTCACCCTGGCCCTCAGGATGACGAGGTGGTCCAGGATCGCGACGATGTGGTACTTCAGGTAGAGGAGCCTCCTGACGGTCTCGAACGTCCTCCTTCTCTTGCTCGGACGGACCACCTCCTCGTAGCGGTCGGTCTCGACGCCCGAGCTGTCGCAGGCGAGGAGGCCCTTCGTCCAGCCCGCCTCACGGACGCAGAGCTCCGCGGACCTCTCCAGCATGGAGTCGAGGTACTCCTGTGGCAGGGCCTGGTAGGCCCTGTGAATCGTCGAGTGGTCCGGGTAGGGCTCGCCTTCCCAAGGTAGGCCGAGCTTGGGGAGCAGGCCCTGCATGTCCCTGAAGGTCAGCCCGAGGGCGACCGTCAGGATGCAGGCTACGGTCAGCTTCTCGGAGGAGTGGACCGCCCTCCTCCCTCTCTTGGTTCGCTTGATTTTGCAGGGAGGCCCACTCTCCTTGACCAGTGAGACTATACCACCCACCAGGGCGTCAAGCTCGAGGGTGTGGGCCAGGTGGTACTGTCTCCAGTATCCGCTCCTCCGACGGTGTTCTCTAGACAAGTCATCTCGGAGGGCCCATCCCTCTCCACGGACTACAGCGGCAGAATCAAGAGAACCTTACAAGATGCGTAACGGGGAATTAGGCGACAACCCCCCTGCAAGCCCTAAATACAAAAGCGAAGGTTCCCGAACTGAGCACCACTGTCCGAGAACCTACACGAGAAACACCCGCACATCCCCGGCCGTCGTGTCTTGGACAGGGTCGTCCTCGGAGGCAGCGACGGGGCAATCGAGGCCATGGCAATGACGGCCGCCCTCAACGGCGCTGGGGTAGCCTTCCACACCATACTGATAGCCGGTTTCGCCTTCGCCGTGGCAGGGGGTCTGTCGATGTTCTTCAGCAGCTACCTGTCCAGCAGGTCCGAGATGGATCTACTCCAAATCGACATTCGGCGGGAGCGGATGGAGATCGAGACCGAGCCCGAGGAGGAAAAGGCCGAGCTCGAGGAGCTCCTGAAGAAGGAAGGGTACGACAAGAGTGAAGTCGAGGTGATAATGGGAAGGCTGGTCAAGGACAAGGAGCTGTGGCTCAGGACACAGCTGAACCACGAGTTGCGGCTGCACATGGAGGACCTCGCAACCAACCAGCTGGCCAGGCCGGGCTCAGCCGGCATCGCCTTCTTCATCCTGGCCTTGGTCGCGCTATCCCCGTACGGGTTCATCTCAGGCTACCTTCCCGCCTTGCTAATCTCGGTCGGCCTCTCCCTCACCGCTCTCTTCGCGCTTGCGTCGAGAGTTTTCACTCCGAGTCACTTCAACTTGAAAGCCGGCCTAGAGTCTGTTGCAGTGGGCGGAGCCGCCGCTGGATTCCTCTACGCCCTGGGTCTGATCATTTCATCGGCGTGAAGAGATTCACATTCATTAACGGGCACCATCTTGTCGGCTTAAGGAGTGTCAGAAATGGAGGCCAATCAGGAACCGGTCCTACCGCCAAGACCCAGCGCGGTGAAGGAGCTGCTCGGGCGGCGGAGGCTTGCACTCATACTGACGGTGTTCCTCATCGAACTGGCGATCTTCTTCCTCGCGGCATCGGTGCCTATGGGCGCGGCCACCCAGCAGGCGCTGCGGAGTGAAGCGAAGAGCCTCACCAGAACGTCAAACAGCTTAGGTTTGACGGGCCAGATCGTTTACATCTTCACCCACAACGCTGCGATCGCGTTTGGGGAGATGGTTCCGGTCGTTGGAGGCCTCCTCTGGGTCGCCTCCATTTACGTGACCGGGCAGGTAATCCAGGCGGTGGCTCTTTCTCAGGACGCTCCTGGAGTGCTGTACGGCCTGCTCCTCCTATTCTTCCCATTCGCAGTCGTTGAGCTCTCCGCGTACGCAGTGGCTGTCAGCTCGGGAGTCATGCTGATTGTCGCCTGGAGACGGCGCCGGCTCAGGAGCGAGGCCAGGGTTCTTGTCTTGGAGGCAGGAGTGGTCGCGGCCATGCTGTCCGTCGCGGCGGCCATGGAGACAGTGACCATCGTCTACCCTGTTTTGGGCATCGCCCTCTGGATTCCAACCGGCCTCACAATCGCAGCTCTGGCTCTAATCTCCGTCAGGGCCCAGTCCACGTCTGATAGGGGGCTGACCCGGGCGACAGCGAGTTAGCTCTCTTGGACTCTTTCCTGCCATCTTGAGGAGATCCGAGCCTTTTCTCGTGAGCTCATAGAAGACCCTCTCCCTCCCCCTCGCTGTCACGACCCCTGACCTCCTCACCAGGACTAGTCCTTCGAGCTCACCAAGATGCTGATAGACGCTTGCAGTAGTGATCGTCCTTCCCGACGAAAGTTCCTTCCAGAGCTCATATCCGAAACGGGGCCTGCTTGCCAAGAAGCGGAGTAATTGCAGCTTGGTCTCCCCAATCTGCAGCCGCGCGACTGAATAATCTTCCTTCACGACCACCTGCCTGGTTGCCTTGGCAATCCTAGAAATCGCCTTCGTGTCCTTCAGCCCAGCGCCAGTAATCACGCAGACTATGGTCTCATCAGAATCGATCAATCCTTGCGACTTCGCCGTCTGCAGTGACGCCACGACCGAAGCAGCCGCAGGCTCGGCGAAGATGCCCTCGGTCCTCGCGAGCAGACTGGTCGCGTCGATGGTCTCCCCTGCGGTTGTCTCAATCCATCGCCCCCCAGATTCCTTCATCGCCCTTATCGCCTCGTTCCTGAAGATCGGCTCGGATTCCTCCAGTTCAGTGAAAGGCTCTTCGACCTGGCTTGTGTACTTTGCCAGACGTGGCCCTCCAACGGTAGGCGCAGAACCAGAGAACTGCACTCCCACCAGCCTGCAACCAGATCTGTCGATCAGCCCAGAATCCTTCAGCTGTCGGATGGCCTTCCAGAACATGCTGAGGTGTCCTCCTGTTCCGACCGGGACGAGTATCACGTCTGGCGTCTTCCATCCCAAATCCTGAACGACCTCGAAGCACGTCGTCTTCTCTCCTTCCAAGATGTAGGGGTTCCCCGCGGTCACTGAGATGAAGCGGTCGTCGGACCCCTCTTTCTTCGCGGGCTTCGATGACGCCTCGATGCGCGCACCGTAGGCGATCATCTGGTACAACTTACCCCGGTCAGTGCTTGGGCGTATCCTGATCTCGGCACCGATGCCCGCCTTTGCACAGTAGGCCGCGAGTGAGGCGCCCAAGTTTCCCGTAGTCACGCAGGAACAGGCTTTGACGCCCCTCTCCTTTGCTAGGCTCGCAAGCACGGTCGACCCTCGGTCTATGAACGACCCAGTGGGGTTCCTAGTTTCATCTTTTATCAGAAGGTTGTCCAGATGCAATTCCGCCCCGAGATTGGTCGCCCGAAGAAGAGGGGTTCCACCCTCACCCATGGATACCAGGTTCTCAACCCTTGGAGACGGCAGGAATTCCCTGTACCTCCACACACCCGCAGGTCGTCTCTCGAATGATTCTGGTCCTAATGAGGAAATCATGTCTTCAGTCAGAATCAGGGCAGACCCGCACCCTCTGCAGGTAGGATCTAAAGAATCACTCTTCGTGGTCCGAAGGCAGTTGACGCACTTGAATTCAGGCATCAGGAAGGTGGTGGCGATGTCGCCTATATGTAGGTCGTGGGTTATATATCGAGACCATTCGGCCGGGCTCGATGAGAGTGGAGCCTGGCGAAAGGCTGAGCCGGGATGAAAGGCGAGGCAACGGATCGTCGAATTCACGAAGGAGACGGTTCAGCAACAAGACATTAGCCGCCACTGCAGTGTTTACCGCGTTCGTCGCAGCGGCGACCTCGGTCTTCTCGGTGTATATTCCGGCCACGACGGGATACTTCAACGTGGGCGAGATAATGGTGTACACTTCAGCCCTCCTGATGGGGCCTTACGTTGGAGCCTTCGCCGGAGGCGTTGGTTCGATGCTTTCTGACCTTTCGCTCGGTTACCCCTACTATGCGCCGGGAACGCTCGTAGTCAAGGGCCTTGAAGGCTTCATAGTCGGGTATGTCGCGACAAGGACGCTCAGGAGGGCGACGAAGAGCCTTTGGAGAGGCATGACTCTGGGTGTGGGGGTTGTCTTCGCACTAACCCTTACCTATGTAGGGGCTCGCTTTCTGTCGGGAGACTTCTCACCGGCGTTCGGAGGGGTTTGGTTCATCCCCGCGTATTCTGTCGACTTCCAAGTCCCCAACTTCTTCTGGGCTGCGTTGGCGGTGCTCTCGTTCGCAATCATCGCGTTCTTCGGTTTGCGGGTAGAGGCGAAGTCGAGCCTGAGCGTCTTGTCAGTCCTTGCGGGTGGAACCGAGATGGTCGCTGGCTACTACCTCTACGAACGGTTCGTAATGACTCTCATCGCGCCTGCATCTGTCGTCGCGGCCTTAGCCCCGGTCGCAGAGATCCCATTCAATGTAGCGCAGGCGCTGATCGGACTACTCATTTCCATCCCCTTGACCAAGAGCATCAAGAGGATGATTTTGAGGGCGCCATTGACAACGGAGTCTATGACCAGCCAGACGGAAGCCCGTGGGACTCGATGAAGTCGCTCCCCTTGGGCAAGATCCCGATAGAGGTACTTAACGCTACAGTACTGAAGATGACGGGGGCCTCTTCACCAAACATAGTCACACCCCCGAAGGCCGGCCTTGACTTCTGCGCAATCAAGCTAGGCCACGGTTTCATGGTAGTGTCGGCAGACCCGATTACCGGAGTCTCCTCGGAAATCGGATACTACGCTATCAGAGTCAGTTCGAATGACGTGGCTACGAGTGGGAACAGGCCCCAATTCGCGGAGACCGTCATTCTGCTTCCCCAAGAATCCGATGCCGCTGTCATCGCCAGGCTGGCCAAACAAATCGACGTGGCGGCGAGGGATATCGGGATCGCGATTGTGGGCGGGCATACGGAAGTCACTCTTGGTCTCCGCAAGCCAATAGTCGTAGTCACTGTCTTTAGCTTCGTGGAGAAGTACGTCTCGTCCCAAGACGCTCAGGAGGGGGACAGCATAATGATGACAAAGACAGCTGGGCTGGAAGGCACGGCGGCAATCGCTCGGGAATTGAACGCGTCAGGAAGCGTCATACCGCAGAGAGTCGCCAAGAGAGCCAGCAAGTTCCTCGACAGGCTTAGTGTGGTCGATGAAGCCGTCGCCGCCTTCAAGACCGGGCAGGTAAATGCGATGCACGACTGCACCGAAGGCGGGGTCTTGGGGGCCGCATACGAGATGTCCCTGGCCTCTGGGCTCGGATTCGAGCTGAAGGAGTCCTCTGTCCCGGTGGCTCCCGAAACGAAGACAATATGCGGTAGGCTCTCGCTCGACCCCCTGAAGCTGATAGGATCAGGATCCCTCCTGATTTCGGTAAGGAATGGGAAGGAGGAGAAGGTGCAGGCAGCGCTGAGTGGGGTTTGCGAAGTGACTGCTGTCGGGCATTTTACGAGGCGGGAGCGAGTCCTGCTGCGGGCGAATGGATCCGAATCAAAGGTTCTGTCGGCACCCGAAGACGAGTTATGGCGAGTCCTGAGCAGAAAGAGATGAAGCCGCTGTAGCTGTGATTAGCGTGGCATCCTGCACCCACTTCTTACGACTGTCAGCCACCCAAGAGAACTTCTTCTGCATCGACTTGCTGTAGACCTTGGCCCAGTCGAGCCCGACGTCGTCGCACCATGACTTGTAGACCCGGGGGTCTATGTAGTTCTTCAGCGATGTGTTGAGATTGTAGTTCTTCGTCCTGACGAAAAAATCCAGCTCCATCTCGAGCTTCCTCACCCTCCTGTTGTCTGACCTGACGGCCTTGGCGTCACTGAGCTTCTGCTTCTTCTTCTCCAAGGATTGTTCCCAGGTCTTTGGAGGAGTCCTCTGGTGGTTGCAGAAGATGGCCGCCTTCAGGTTGGCTTCCTTTGCGCGGTACAGCTTGTCAAGGTCGTCGGCATCTCTGACGTCCCTCGAACGGAGCGCCTCTTCCGTCTTCGCGGTGGCGTGATAGGTCCTGAAGACCTTCGCAGAGACGCCTGAGACAATCGACGAGAGGAAACTATTCACTATCCCGGAGCTGACGTTGTGGAAGATCTCCGTCTCGGGTGCTTTGCTGCTGGTGAACTCGTGGAGGTTCCTGACGACAGCCGGTGGAGGTGAGTCTTTTTTGTTCCAAGGAACGCTGTCCTTGCCAAGGAAGTTGAACTCGACATCGTTTCCCCTCATCGTCACGTGCTCGACCCTGAGGGTGCTCGCGCCGACTGTGTCTGCCTCGTCGTCATCTTTTTCGTCTCCGACCCTCATCCCCAGCGTGTCAATCAGGTAGCAGACGGTCGCGACCTGGCGTGTACGCTCGTCTTTGGATTCGACCCCCTTGAGGATCTTACTCCTGATCTTCTGTAGGTTCTTTCCGACTTTGAGCGCTTTGTCATATTTGGCCTTGTTTCGGGACTGCTGCAGGGGAGAACTCTCGTGCAGCCAGACATACTTCTCCTTCCCTGTTAGCCTGTCGATCCACTTGGCCATCCACATCGAGTCATGGTCGTGGACGACCGCCCCCCACTGGCCAGGCGGGACCTGGGCGGATTCCCCGAGGTTCAAAGTCACGTCTTTCTGCTGGACCCTCGGCTTCCACCTCCCTCTAAGCGGGTGCTCCCCCCTCCCCATGAAGAGCCCAGGGGGTTCAACCATCCAGTTGGCGAAGTCTACTTCCTTCCCATCGAGCAGCGCCCGCCCGTACCGGGCCTTCAGGGCTTCCCGCCGTTCCTTGCGAGAGGCGGCCAACTTCTTCTTCTCATCTTTGCTCATCGCTTCCTTCTGGACCTTCTCCTCGTCTACGATGTGGAACAGCTCGGAGAAGTCGACGTCGGAGAAACTCACGCCTCTGGACCAGTCCGGGAGCTGCCCAGCGAAGTCGAGCATGAAGTTGTCTGTGAAGACAGGATCTTGGATGTAGGGGGTGTCCTTCTTCTTGGCGAGGTGGTACGCCATCTCCTCGGCCAGCGGCGACAGGGAGGCGGGCCGCCCCTTGACCTTCACGGACAGGCCTCGGGGGGAATAGGCATCCGGAAAGTTGACCCCGTTGTGCGAAAGAGTGGTCCAATAAGCGGTCATGAATCGGATGGGCACAGCCCTTCTCGCATGTATATAAGAAAAATGGCGACCGCCCTTGTGACTCCCCTGCATCTCGACAATGGATTAATACGCTAGGGAGGCGGCGCCAGAAGGCGTCTTCTATGTGGCTCGACTTTGAAAAGATGAGGACTCCGACTCTGAAGAACCCGGCGATGGTAGTCGCCGTCTCCACATCACTTCAGCAGTACAGGGCAATGTACTCCCAGGCACGAGAGCTGGGCGAATACATGCTTACGAGAATGAAGTTCGAGCGCATCGCAACAATCCGCGCGTCCGCATTCCCGCCCGAAGTCATCATCAGGGACGGGGACGTCTCCACCCTGCCCGAATGTCATTTTCATCTGAACAGGGGGGAAAGGGACCTAGTCCTCTTCACCGGCGACACAAGCCCCATTGAGGGACAATACGAGTTCGCAACTACCCTCCTTGACTACGCCGAAGAGCTCGGGGTGAAGGAGCTGTACTCTGTGGGGGCAAGGTGGGCAGAGAATCCTCTGCCGCCAGGCACTGAACCCGAGCCCAACGGATTCTCCACCGACCGCGTCGGGGTCGCGAAGCTGAAGAAGAACGGAGTCAAGATTGTGACAGAGGAACCGGCCCCCTTCTTCGCGTCGATGGTCGTCGGCATGGCCAAGGAACATGGGATCAGGGGATACAAGCTGTCCGTCGACCACGGAGAGCCGAGTCCGCACTCTCGGTCTGTAGGCAGGTTGCTGAGTGTGCTTTCAACCATGGCAGGCTTTCAGGTTCAGCTCGAAGAACCGAAGTCTGGTTCGGAACCTTCGCCGCCACCGAAGCAAGTCAGGGACAGCACAATCTATCGGTAACAGCACCCTCCGGTCAGGCGAGTTGAGGGAATCGCCAATCTGTAGGGGCCACCAGCTTCCAACCGAAGCCCAACTGAATCCCCAAGCCACGGCCCTGCCTCGAGAGCTCAGGTCCCCCCCTGCTATGACAAGGACTCGCTCACCTCGAGTCTTATCCCCAACAAGCGGAACATCGAACGGCCGATGGAATATCATTGCCCTGCGTCCCGATGACTGCAGAACCGCACCGAAATGTCTATCAGTCATAGCCGGAAAAAACGCAAAGCCAGATCCAATCCCAAGCCGCAGAGAAAAACGCTGCCCCAACCCTCGATTAGCGGCTCGATTAGTTAACCCAACTTTCGCGAACTTGATTGGGCCGCGTTTACGCGGTGCATCCTTGGTTGTAGCTCTTCTTCGTCAGAAATCCTTTCTTCACTTCTTGCCCCGCAACCATTTCTTTACCACACTTTGCACATGCGGCCATTGAAATCACCTTGAATAGTGAGAATTGGGTGCATTAAGGCTGCCTGTCAGGGAAATCAATAAGCAGAGAGACTACGTAGAAACCCTAGCTTTTCGATCTATTACTCTCTCGCTGAATGGACTTGTGTAATCGGTGTAGTTCGGCAATCTTTTCCTTGTATTCCTTTTTCTTCTTCTTATTTCCCTGTATGCGTGCTTGGTCGTATAGCTTCCTCAGTTTCTCTTCTTCTGACGCGTAATCGGACAACTTCGGAAATGAAGTCGTAGCGCCATAGTTATGTCTTTCAGATATGAATCGCAAAATTACCCGCTGAAGAAGTCTTCCTTGCTGTACTCAAATGCCGAGAGCTGACCTGAGACCCTTGTACCTGTTTCTTATGGTCACTTCGGTCACCCCGGCGGCTTCAGCAATGTCCTTCTGCGTCTTATCTTCGCCTTCCAACGCGCAGGCGACGTATAGCGCCGAAGCCGCAAATCCCATCGGGTCCTTGCCAGCCGTTATCCTCATCTGCTTGGCCCTGGCCAGTATCTCCCGTGCCCTTCTCTGTGTTTTCTCTGACAGTCCTGCCCTGGACGCTATCTTGGTTACGCACTTCGATGGATCTGCCACTGGCATCTTGATGTCCATCTCCTTGAGCAAGAGCCTGTAGGACCTCGCAAGGTCCTTCCTCTTGACGTTGCTCACCGCTGCCACATCTTTCAAAGTTCTTGGAACTTCCATGTCCCTGCAGGCGGCGTAGAGCGATGCCGCCATGATGGACGTGATGGACCTCCCTCTCACAAGACCCCTCTCGAGGGCCTTCCTGTAGAAGTAGGCGGCCTTCTCCGTGACCGCCTCCGATACAGCGAGCTTGTCTGACAACCTTCGCAGCTCGCTGAACGCCTGCCTCAGGTTCCTGTCCGCTGACTCGTGCACCTGGCTTCTCCGGTCCCAGGTCCTCAGCCTCTCGACCGTGGATTTCATGGAACCAGACAACGACTTCCCTGACGCGTCCCTGTTCACGTCTCCTATTACCGTGGCAAGCCCCATGTCATGCTTTGCTATGGAGGTGGGGCTTCCGGTCCTGCTTCTGTTGCCGTCTTCTTCGCTAGAGAAAGACCTCCATTCCGGACCCGCCTCCACGATCTTCTCCTTCATTACGAAGCCGCAACTACCGCAAAAGAGCTCCCCTCTGGGGCTGTCAGTTACCATTAGCCTCTTTCCGCACTTGGGGCATCTATCCAGTATCCTCTCTGATTTCAGCAGCCTCGAAAGACTCGTGTTATGGGACATTTTGCATCACAAATCTGAGACTTTTAGGTCTCAGAATACGAAATGGTTCATCTGATATATAAGCTACGAGTGCCCGGAACTCATTGCAATATTTTCTGTACTGAAGGGCAGCCTTTCTTCACTCTGGCATTGAGCGACGTCGGCATCCTCTCTCGGATACGAGCGTTTTGTACGTTGGTTGGTAAGAGTGGCCGGCAAAACAGGTTGGCAAGCGGTCCTAGAGTCGGTCTTGTGCAGACCGGCGGGTGGCAGGGTGGAGGATCCGTCTCTATGTCAGGCGCTTGTTTTGAGGGTGGTTTGTAGGGGTGGCTGGCACGCTTTGACGCTCAGTCCTGCGGGAAACTTCACCTACCACCCACCTACCACCCTGCCTGCTGCTCAGTTGCATAATTCTGGGGTTCTTGGCGGATGGTCTTGGTTGCCCTTGTCCGTTTGGCATCACCTGACCAGCGCTGCCATGAACCCGTTGTAGATGGACGACTTCAGAAGCATCTCCCTGGCCATGTTACGAACCCTCCTCGCCGACACGTACTCCCCGAAGACGCGCTTCATCGACGAGAATGCCCCTTCCACCCTCCACCTGAAGCCGAACCTGTGAATCCTGGACCAGGCCCTGGGCCCGAACGCCTGCTGCTCTACAACAGCCATCTTTCTCGCCCAGGAGCCCTTGTTCTTCTGCGAAGAGTTCTTGGCCACCCTGATCACAGGCCTGATCCCCCTCTCCGACAGGAAGTTGAAGATGGCCTTGGTGTCGTAGGCGCCGTCCCCTAGCACCCTCTTCACCCTGACGCTTTCTCCTGCCCTCCTCACCAGCCTCTTCAGCCTCCTGGCGTCTGACTCCCTCTCGGAGGAGACGTCCATGGAGACTATCTGCCCAGTCCTGACGTCGACGGCGATGTGGAACTTCAGGTAGCCCTTTCTCCTCACGTTCCAGACCCTGCGAATCCAGTCCCCTCCGTTGTGCACCTTGATGCCTGAGGCATCAACAGCTATGCTGACCGGGTTGTGTGACCTGACCAGGGAGTCTCCCAGCGATATGTCCAAGCTGTTCGTCCTCCTCGCAATCGTGGAGTAGTCAGGGACGGAGAGGCCTTCGATGTGCTCCGACAGGAATAGGACGAAGCCCTCCGCCTGCCTATAGGGGAGGTGGAAGATAGTCCGCATGTAGGCTATCAGCCTGACGAAGGACTCTGGGTAGCGGTACGGGAGACCAACCTTCCCTCTGTTCTCCCTCTTCAGCTCCCTCCTCCACTCGTCCAGCATCGACGGGTGGATGCCGATGTACCCCCTCCTCACCAATGCGTCGTTGTACTCCCTCCAGTCCCTCTCAGCAGCTGTCACGGAGGAGCGAGATACAATGGAAGCTCAAGCACACTCGAATCAAAACCCGTTCATAATCGACTATGATTGTGCAACACAGCACTGCCTGCCAAACGCTTTTCTACCTAGTCAGCCCAACAGACCACTAGACCACCTTGGAAGAAGATGTTGACTCCGGGTCAGACAAGCCTCACTTTCCAGACCCACACAGCAAGGACAAGAAAGAGTTGGCCGACTCTCACAAGAAGCTCCCTTTCGAAGAGCCTGAGAAGCACGAAGGAGTGTCGATCACTCCGGAGAAGCTCCAGAGAGACGTCACCGAAGCAAAGGCCCACAAGAAGACCAAGGAGGAGGCTGGCCTCCGAGGACAGAGGGACATTCAGGATCCGCGAGGCCTGAAGGGGGCCGTCTTGCCTAGTCTGCGCTCCTCGAGAGCCTCCTAGAGGGCCCACTTTTCGTCTTCCGTCATTTCCCCACCATGAACCCATTACAAATTTCTGAGATAGATGACTATGCATGCCAGATGGACGAGTCCCATGTAGACCTGCGGTAGCCTGTCGTACCTTGTGGCGACCCTCCTGAATGCCTTGATCCAAGCGTTGAACCTCTCTATCGACGACTTGATTCGATGGTAGGCTGTCCTATCGAACGCCCTTGGTCTTCCCGGCCTCTTCTTCCTGGTGGGGTTTTCCGGTATCTGTGACCTGATGTGTTTCCCGTCCAAATAGAACCGATTGAGGGGCAGGTCGTACTTGGTGTCTGCGTAGAGGGCATTCGGTCTCTTTCTGGGTCGTCCCCTTCCTCGTTTGACGCTGATCGATTTCATGATGGGGATAAGCCTCCTCCCTTCGTGCTCCCTCCCTGAGCCTATCTCTACAGCCACGGGGAGGGATTGCTCAGTCACCGCCGCGTGGACCTTCGTTCCCTGGATGCGCTTGTGACCGTCAAAGCCAACGAGCCTTCCCCCTTTTTGGCAGGTACTGCCGTGCTGTCTGTCGAGGGCGAGTCCATCTTCACGATCTCGAGGGCGTACCCCTTCGCTACGAGCGAGTCCAGTATCCTACTCAGGACGCCGTTCTCCTCCCACCTCTTCAGCCTCCTCCACGCCGTGGTGTAGCAATGGGCGTACTGGGTCTCAGAGAGGTCGTCCCACCTGCATCCGGTGCGCAGGACGTACAGGATGGCGTTGAGCGTCGTCCTGTCGTCTGCCCTGGGCCTTCCCCTTCCTGTCTGCTTTGGTATGATGGGCTGCATCATGTTCCACTGTTCGTCTGTCAGTTCCTTCGTCTCTATCACCTCCCTGGAGGAAGGAATCGGAGTGCGCTTCTCAACCAAGAAGCGAAGAAAGGTTGTTCTTCAACACAAAGAATATTGCAATGAGTTCCCGTCTCTCCCTATGAGTTGAAGGCAATTGCCAAGTGCCTAAGTCTTCGTTGTCGGTTCTTGTCCGGCCTAGACCAAGGGGTCAAACGCACGAGGAACGGCATTCTGATTCCGCGTTTGCCTTCTCTGCGAATCGACATGCCAGCGAGTCACTTCTTTTATAGCACGCGATTGGTCGGAAGGTCAGTGTCGTCCAAGCACTGGGAGATGAAATAACGAGTTACGGACGCGGAGGCGGTTACGGGCGATCTAGTTCAGGCGGAGGCTTTAGGTCGGAAGGACCCAAGCCAGTAGAGGTTGGCAAGGAGTACGACGTCACCATTGCCGAGACGAGCAGAAAGGGCGACGGAGTGGCCAAGATCGACGGCTTCGTGATCTTTGTCGCGGGCGGAAAACAAGGAGAGAAGGCGCGAATCAAGATCACCCAAGTGGGCCCGAGATTCGCCAACGCCACGATAGTAGGCACGGCTTCTCAGGGTACGAGTTAGAACTCGTTCCCCGCAAGGGACGGAGGATCACTCCGTCCACCTTCTTCATTTGGGGTAGTAGGGAATGCGCCCCTTTATAGTATGCAGCTGTCCGACGAAAGACAGCATGACAAACGAGAAAGAAGAACAGGATACCAGGTCCGAATTCTACAACGGTCAGACGGTAGCCAAATACATCAAGGCCGTCGGCATACCAAAGACCAGAGGCGCATTCAGGGACATGGTTGCTTCAGGCACTTCCGAGGACTTGGACGGCAACAAGGGCCTGGAGCTGATAGCTTGTCTGGGCAAGGTGGTCTTCATGAAGCACCCCCAACAGATCAATATCATGGACAAGTCAAACGGCAAGATAATAGCGTCGATCGACTAGAAGACTCGGATGTTCGAATGCATGGTCAGCCAATCTCTCGGTTTCGGAGAGGTCATCTCCGCCAACTCCAGTCGGGTACGGAATGCATGAGTTACCGCTCTGTTGCAACAGGGGGACACCTAACTTCGGAGGGTTACCTCGAATACATCGATCAAAGATTGGGTTTTCCGAGAGGAACCATCTACAACCTCTGTCTGACAGCCATGAAGTCGAAGACCGAATCCAAGCCGGGGGTCAAGGTGACATACAGAGGAGAGACCGAACGCCAAGTACGTATGGCCCCTCGTCACTCCGTTCAGGTGCGCAAAGCCATATTCTTGATAGAGTTCAAGATGACCAAGGCGGGAAAGCAGATCGACCGCGTGGTTCAGGTCCATCTGGAGATATAGCGGATACTCTAGAGAACCGCCAAGAATGCATAGCCGGGTTGCAATCCCCAAGAATTCTGTTTCAAGCAGACTTCGCTTATCGTGAAGGTGTATTAGTTCACGGCATGCTTATCCGTGTGCGCAATCGAAAGGCCGAGCACATTGAACGCTGCCCAGGCTGACCGCTCCCTCGAGGACACCCTTGAGTGGGCAATCGACAAGATGGGACAGAAGGGATTCGTGGTGAGGTCGTCCGTCACGCTGTCGATCGACCCCAAGCTTACGATAATGGGTTACGCGAAGAAGGATGGCCAGTCGCATAGAATCGTCATCTCCGAATGGGCACTGGATTCTGAGATGCTCGGCGGCCTGATTTTGCATGAGCTCGCACACATCTACTTTACAGAAAAGGGGGCACATTCGCACGACGGAGAGCTTCTCGAGGAGGTGCTGCGCGGTCTCAAGGAGCGCGAGGGGCTCCGGGCCAAGGAGGTAGAGTTCTTGATAGACGCCTTCAACCATCTGCAGGATATCCTGGTCGATGATGTCGTTTTCGCAGTGATGGACGAGAAAGAGCTCGAGACGATCAAGCGGTTCTTTGCTGAATGGGTCTCAGACAGGCCATCGGGCGACCCTGTGCTCGACGCAGCACTGTTGACCAGGAACGCCTTCGCGGTCGCTTCGCTGAAGCGAAGAAAGCTCTTTGACCGGAACGGCGACATTCGCTTCAGAAACAAGGGGTTCATCTCTGCGATGGGCCCGCATACAGAGGGAGAATACGACTGGTTGGAAGGATTCCTCGAGAATTCGAAACCTGACTGGGACAGGAAGCAGTTCCTTGCCTCGATAGGAGAGTACTTCGAAAGAATCATCGCGCTGATGCGGTCCTCTGCACGGCTCGACGACCTGAGATAGCGTTCATGGGCGCCTGCGCCTTCAGTGAATATCTCAGATACCTCGCTTGGACCAGCGACAGCTTTCTGGCGACAGTCTTCCTTCTGTCCTGACGTGTCAGACAGCGATGGCCGCAGTGCCTGAGTGACCTGCCGGACCGCCGAGCAGCCCTACGTTCCTGTGATAGGCTGCATCGGGAGGGGCTCCCCGTGCTCGCCTGCAGCGCATCCGCAACCAGCAACGTGACCTTCTCGTCTTAGAGTTCCCCTGTAGAGATCGTCTTCCAGCTTCTTGCCGGTCTTGGCTTCCCATGCCTCGATGGGTATGCCGTATTTCTGCTGGATTCTGTCACGATACCATTCCGGGAGGACATTAAAGCTACAGAACGGAATTATTCTCATGTCGGGTGTAAGGTAGTGGATGTCGCACCTCTGCACCCTCTCCTCATCCTGATTGTACTTATCCTGGAAGTGCATTATTCCAAGGAACATGCTCTTCAGGTGGAGCTGGCCCACGGACGAGTAGTCGTGCTTGACCAGCGCATCCGTCAGCAGCTTCGCAAAGCTTAGGCCCTTGGGCTGTTTTTCTTTGTCGACGAAGGACGATATCTTGGTCAGGACCTTGGCCGCAACCAGATAGTGGTTGGTTCCCGAGTTGATCTCTTCAGTCTTCTCGTCGAGGTATTCAATCACCCCCGGGATGTCGACGAATTCAGGCAATGGGACGAGCCTCTTCTTATCGGGGTCGTTGAAGACGTAGGTCCCCGCGCCGCATGAGAAATGTATCGAAAGCTCGTATTGATCCTTCTTGGTGAAGGCCTCGATGAAGCCGGTCACGGGTGAGCAGGACGGTACCGGGAACCAGCCGTCCTTCGTGATTTCTCCGTTAGTCTGTTCCTCGATCCTCTCGATGCAGTCAGGGATGGTAATCCTGAGCTTTGCCCGCTCGGTCTTCGTAAGCCTCCCCGTCAGTGAAACAGGCTGGAAGTTCACTGCGTGCACAGTGTCGATGTTCCTGTGACCGAAGCGTATGATGTCGCCTAGCTCGTGATCGTTGATCGACTTCATGATAGTCGGCACGAGGACGACGCCGATCCCCTGCCTCCGGCAGGCTTCTATCGCATACGGGGCCTCCCAGTGGTTCTTCGGGTTGGTCTTCGGGGTCGTCCCATCGAAGCTCATGTAGAGGTTTGAGACCCCGGCGTCTTTCAGCCTCTTGGCGAGGTCCGGATTCAGCGCCAGGTTGATGCCGTTCGTGTTGAGCTGGATGTGGTCTACTCCTTCTTCCTTCAGGATCTTGACGATAGCCGGCAGGTCTTCCCTTAGCGTTGGTTCGCCCCCCGTAATCTGAACGGAGTTCCCGGCGACCGGTCTTTCGGCCTTCAGCGAACGGCCCATCTCCCTGATCTGGTCCAGCATCGGCTCGTAGACGTAGGCTCCTTCAAGCCCCTTCTTGACGTAGAAGAAGCAGTACCAGCAGGTCAGATCGCATCTGTTGGTGACTGCGATGTTGGAGAGCGCCGTGTGAGACAGGTGGCTGGAACAAAGGCCGCAGTTCGCAGGACACGAGCAGAGGTCCAGAGGCACGTTGGCCGCGCGGGCGCTCCTTCCATCCTTCCAATAGCGTGAGAACTTGCTGTACATCTCATAGGAGCCGAAGTAAAGCTCCTCGGTCTCGCCGTGCTCGGGGCAGGTCTTCGTCATCCAGACCTTGTCTTCCCGCTCGAAGATGATGGCGGGAAGGATGCGGTTGCAGTCGGGACAGATTGACTGCGTCTGCCGGATGAGATTCCCCTTCGAGATCTCTTTCATGAGTTCTAGACTGACGTCTGCGATCTGAGTCATAGGAAAGCGCTGGTCACTGTCCTTATCGCAGTAAGCATATAAGCGTTTTAACTTTACAGAGGGTGAAAGGTTAAGATGCGGGCCAGTCTCACGGCGGCCCTGAGGACTCCTGTTGAACTCCCCTGTCTCGATGGTAGGCTGGCCAGCGGTGTGGACGAGAAGGCCGTCGCATGCCTTCCACTTGCGGTACGCGCTGACGCAATCGTCGGTCCACCGTTCGCCCAGACAATCGAGGCTCTCGTGCCGAAGGAAGGTCATCTGCCTGAAATCGAGGGACGTTGGCCGCTCGCCCTTGACGCGCTGCCTATGGAAGCGGGCCGGATGAGAGGACCGTCCGGCAAATGAGCCTGAGCGAAGCCGCAGGAGCGGCTCTCGTAGCATTGGGCCTCACGGGCAGTGAGGTCAAGGCATACGTGGCGCTTCTGAAGGGCGGAACGATGACAGCGAGCCAAGTGAGCAGGGAGGCAAGGATACCCTACTCAAAGGTCTACGACGCGCTCGAGTCGCTGCACGACAAGGGGTGGGTCGAGGAACAGAAGAGCAGGCCGATCGTCTACACCGCCAAGCCTCCCGACACCGCGCTCGAAGGGCTGAAGTCGAGGCAGGAGGCGGCGAGGAGGGAGAAGGAGCAGATAGCGCTGGAGGAGCTGATGGGGGTCTACGTCAGCCGGGGCGAGCAGGAGAGGCCGGACATCTGGATAATGAGGGGCACGAACGAGATCCTGTCGAGGGTGAAGAACCTTCTCCTGAACTGCAGGACAGAGCTCTTGATTGCGCTCCCGCCCCAGCTGCTACCCTTCACCGACAGGATTGAGCCCTTGCTGGCCGCCCTGAAGGAGAGGGGGGTCAAGAGCCTGATACTCACTTCGCCTGACTTGGCGGGAGAAGTGGCGGAAAAGCTGTCAAGATACGCCGAAATCAGGACGAGGAAGACGATGTACGGAGGAGGCCTCGTCTCTGACTCCAGAGAGGTCGTCCTCTTGCTGGGTGGAGGAGAGCAGGGAACCCTGCCGCTCGCAATCTGGGCTTCTCATCACGGGTTGGCGAGCTACGCCAAGGATTACTTCGAGTTCCTCTGGAATTCGCAAGGAACTTCCAAGGTTTGAAGGACGACATTGGGCGTGGGCCCAACAGCGTCCTGAAGGGCGAGGAGGGAACCATCAGAAGCCTTGGGACCGAAGCAAGTCTGTCGAGGGACGAAGCGACCTACCACCTGAAGTCGATGAGCGATGGCTCTGCCGAAGCCTCGACCGAGAGAGAGCTCGCAGAGAGGCTGACCCAAAGAGGGACGGCCGTTCTGTCTGGGGACGACAAGAGAATCCTGCCACTTGATCCCCGGCTGGGACTGGCGAGCCCTCACCGGATTTGGAAGGAGAACAGGATGAGAGAAAGGGACAAGAGGAGAAGAGTCGACATACTGATACTTGAGCCAGTTCCCGTCTGCGAAGCCGCAACGGAGAAAAGGGCGGACGAGGGGGGCACGTAGGAAAGCTTGAGCGATTGCCCCCACGATGTCGTATTCATAGGCATGGTGAACGTCAACAGGGACAACTATCTCCAGGGAGTCGTCGACGTCTGGAGGTGCAGGAAGTGTAAGAGGCTCTACTGCGACGACAGGCTGTTCACAGAGGCCCTGAAGGCGGGCGTCGGTTTCGAGTCAATCGCTGACGACGAGAAGTGGGGCATCCTGACCTGCACCACCGTCAAAGAAGTCACGATGAACAGCCTGGGAGTGAAACCAGGAAAGAAGATCGTTCATGCCTGCAAGGGCGGAGAGTCTCGTGAGTTCGTAATCGGTGGGGACTACTCTCTCTCTCCAAAGGTCGCAAACCCGATTCACAGGATCTATCTCGTCGAGGAGTACCTCAACAAGAGCATCGAGGCAGGGTACTACAGGCTGACGCTGCGATAGGTTTGGTCAAGATTACTGAGTTAACTGTCGACGTCGGGATACTGACTGGCCTGTTGGCAGTCGGGGCATCGTTGTCTGGACTCACCCCTCTTCGTCCTCTCTGGGTAACGCTAGCGCTGGCATTGGCGATTGCTCTGGTCCTCGATTCTTTCGTGACCCTCGTCGGACCGAGGAGGATCGTCTATGTCTCAGCCCTGCTTTCGGCTCTGCTGCCGGGGTCAGAATGGCTCGGCCCAGGCTCTGACGCGACGGTTGTCAACGCGCTGGCCATCGCAATGGCCAGCGTCACTCTAGTTCTGAGCATCATCACGGCGAAATTCGAGTCCGAAGTCTCTGAGCAGTCCCACCGCATGAACCTCCTGATTTTCGGCTAGATCCTGAAGCGCCTTGAACCGGCCTAAGGGGGCCATGCCCTCCAAAGCGAGCCAAGGGGGTAGGCGAAGCAGAGGGGAGAAGCCAATTTGCGGGCTAGGCCTTGTTTGGTGGGTTCCCGACTCAAGATCTTTCTCATTGTGTTCAATCGGGCTAATCCGGTCATCACCCACCATAGCGGGCTGTTGGTGGCTTTCGTTAAAGTCTTGGGCCTGAAGAAAGGGCTCTTGCACTAACGGGTGACTTTTCATCCCTTGCGTCGCGGGTGAAAGCTCGTCGCTTCCTCCAGACCAAATGCTAGACGGCCGAACTGACGGAGATATGCGCGCTTGCGGTGAGTTTCTCTGCCAAGGGCTAAAAAGGCCTCTCTCGCTGGAAGTCACGACGCAGTCTTTGTGAGTGGGACTAGACGACTGGTTCGTCAGAAACATCAACGCGCTTGAAGTCGTCCTGAGAGTGCTCTTCGGAATGTTCTGGCTGATAGACGGCGCACTGAAGTTCCTGCCTGCCTCCGTCGACGCTATTTCTCCAATAGTGTCGGCAAGTGGACAGCCCGCTTGGCTTTCGGGATGGTTCTCCTTCTGGGCATCGGCAACATCCTCGAATGCTGCTTTCCTCGTCTATTCGACGGGGGTTCTCGCAGTCGCGATCGGAATCTGCCTCATTCTCGGTCTGATGCGAAAACTCGCCTACACGGCGTCTTTCTTCGTCGGTCTCCTGATTTGGTCGGTTCCAGAGGGCTTCGGCGGTCCGTATGCGGCCGGCTCGACTGACATCGGGACTGGAATCGTCTACGCGCTCGCGTCCCTCCTCTTTCTTGTCATAAGCGCGGCTTTTGGCCCGTCGCTGTACAGCTTCGATTTGCAAATCGAGAAGAGATTCCCAGGCTGGAAGAGAATCGCCGAGGTCAAGTCTACGTAGCATCCTGCCAAGGCTAGTCGGCTGGAAGGTCCCATGCGCAGGGTGCGGTCACCGACTGCTCGCTGTATTCAACAAGGCCAATCTTGCCATCACTTGCCATAACGGGTTGCCAGTAGTTTTCGTTCTTTGTCTGCCATTCAGGTGTCAGAGTGGTTGGAGGTTGTTGGAGTATGTGCATGGCGGAGTGCTGTTCCCTCTCTTTCTCACGACCTTTGGCCGGCCATCTTGAGCAGGAGAACCCATACTGGTCCCAGAGACCGAGCGGTGAGAGGACAGGAATCAGTTTATAACCAGTGAGCCGTTCGAGGGGCTTCGGCGGGGGATTTGGTAGAGCTCGACCTGACCTGCAACCTCGAAGGGTTCCGCAGGTTCCTGATTAACAGCACCTGCAGGAGCTACATTCCCGAATCTTACTTCCGCGACCCGGAGGTCTTCCCCGAAAAGGAGGGAGATCAGGGGTCGATCTACGTCGAAGCCGTCGACAAGGTGGACCTGAAGAAGATCAGAGACATCAAGTTCATCAACGCCCGCGACGTCCTCGGAATAATTTATGCATCGAAGAGCGGGAACACGAAGCTGAAGTGGAGGCAACTGAGGGGAAGAATCGGCAGGATGTCCGGGGAGGCCTCCGGGAACTCGCTCGGAAACCTGGTGATGGCGCGCATCCTCTCGCCGGACGACGTGGAAGAGATTATCGCGAGCCAGCAGGTCGAGGGTGGAGCCCAGCAGCAGACGGAGCTTAGTCCCGAGGAAGAGAACCAGCCTCAACCGGACCTCGCTTCAGAGTAAGCCAGTTTCCAGCGAGAAAACGGTGTGCAAACGAAGCCTCCGCTTAGTTTATAGTGAACAGGCCTCCGGTTTGAACCGATGGGCAAGGTAAAGGTCAACAGGATAAGCAGCGTAACCGACCCCCTGACCGGGCTTCCGGCGAAGCAGATTGAGCTGGTCGAGGTTCGGGACTCGCGCAGGCCGGAGATGTTCCCTGCCAGCGACGAGGGAAGGGTGATTCAGGGGATGGTGTCTCAGTTGCAGTCGATGGGGCTGATGCCCCAGCTGAGAGAGTTCGGGTTCTCAAAGGTGATAATGACCCTCACCGAATCCGAGTACGACATGCTCGGTATCCGCCTCGACGTCAACGAATTCTACGAACTCGAAATCAAGAACGGGTCGCTCTCGCTCAAGAAGATGACAGAAGGCACGTAGGTCTGGGTTCCTTGGAGCTGAGGAGAGGCCAATGAGCGGGAAGATCAAGGAAGGGGACACGGCACCTGACTTCACCCTCGAGGCACAAGACGGCAAGGTGGTTTCGTTGCACGACTACCGTGGCTCAAGGAACGTCATCATGTATTTCTATCCGAAGGATTTCACGATGGGATGCACGACCGAGGCCAGGACCTTCGGCTTAAACTACGACCAGGTCAAGAGTCTGGACGCAGAAGTAATCGGTATAAGCTCTGATCCAGCGGAAAGCCACAGCAGGTTCGCCAGTGAATGCGGCGTGAAGTTCCCGCTTCTCAGCGACAGAGACGGCGAGGTCAGAGTCCCGTACGGGGTCAAATCCTCCTTCGGCATCATCCCGGGGAGGGTCACTTTTGTCATAGACAAGCAGGGCGTCGTGCGGAGCGTGTTCTCGTCCCAGACTAACCCGAAGTGGCACGTATCAAAAGCGCTTGAAGCTCTGAGCGGGCTGTCCAAGTAGGGGACACTCTTCACTGCTTCGAAGGTTTTCCTTGCAAAGTGGATTCTGACGAACTTGCTAGGCAAGGCAAGATTCCTATTCCGTTTCATGTAGAGGAGGTGCGGCCTCCGGGATTCGGACCCGGGCGAACGGCTGTCTCCTCTCCGCGATTGGGAAGCCGCTATCCTAACCAGGCTGGATCAAGGCCGCGCCACCCTACCTCAGAATGGAAATACTATAAACGAAGCCATTCTGGACGGAACCCGACATTGAGTCGGAACCTGATGGCTGAGGTGGTGCCCCGGCTCAAGGGACTGACCCAAGGGGGGTATGATAGGGCCTACCGACATCGTGGGAGGCTCTTCAAGACGAGCACGCACCAGCTCATCGCCGACCTTCTCGACTCCCTGAGAGTCCCATTCAAGGAGAACGTCCGGATTCCCGGCGCTGGTTCCATTTCCGCCGATTTCCTAGTCAATGGAACCTGGGTCTTTGTGGAAAGATCTCTAAGCAGAACGGAGATGCGGAGGCTGAGGAAAGCAGGCAGGAACTGTGTGTTCATCAGCAGGGATGTCTTCAGAAGTGACGGGTCAGACCACGGGATACGGGTCTTGGGCCTTGAGGAATCGGGTGGCCTCCAGACTATCTTCCTGGACGACCCCTCGTTCAACTTCGACTACGCGCACATCCTCCCCAAGACACAGAAGTGCTCTGTGATGCACGGGCACACGTCATCAGCCTTGGTCGAAGTGGTCGGCCGGCCAATCGAGGGCATGGTAGTCGACTTTGGGGTCGCGAAAGAAATCATCAGGGACGCAATCAGGAGCCTCGACCACAAGCTGTTCATCAACGAGAAGTATGTTACGAGGATGGACGCGAAGAGCGTCACCTTAAGGTTCAAGACTGCCCACGGAGATTTCGCAATCCAGGCCCCCAAGCCTACGACCGTCCTTCTGTCGGGCGAGGCCACCGTCGAGAACCTCGCAAGGGAGGTCGTCTCAAGGATAGCGCCCCAGATGCCTGAGAACGTGACGGCTGTGGGCGTCTACGTGTATGAAGGGCTAAACAAAGGGAGCCACCTGCTGGCGCAGATTCACCAAGACGGGGAAAGACTACGAAAGAAGCGATAGTGCTTCTCTCGGGCGGCATAGACTCGGCGACGTGCGTCCAGCTGATTGGAAGGAGATACCACGTTTGGCCCCTGACTTTCGAGTACAACGGCATAGCGAGAAGAGAGCTCGAGGCGGCGAGGGCAATCGCCCGGGCGGCGGGCACCAGTGAGCACCGCTTCGTCAGGCTTCCCGACCTTAGGGAGGCGGGTGACATCAGGAGAGCGACCTTACTCGGCATGCCCCCCACCTACATTCCAATGAGGAACGGCATTTTCTACTCCCTAGCCGCATCTTACGCCGAGGAGGTAGGCGCGGACCTCATAGTCGGAGGACACAACAAAGACGACGCCAAGACCTTTGCAGACGCGGCACCGGCCTTCTTCCACGGACTTCAGAGGGCTTTCCGGGTGGGATCGCCCATCCTCAGGAAAAGGCGGACGAGGATCCTTCTACCCTTGTCAGAGAAGACGAAGGCCCAAGTGGTCAGGCTTGCCTCCTCCTTGGAGGTCCCCCTGGGATTGACGTGGAGCTGTCATGGGGAAGGCGGAAGCCACTGCTGGGTGTGCGATGGGTGCCGCGCGAGGATGGCGGCTTTCAAGAAGGCAGACGTCACCGACCCCTTGAGAGACCCCGACGAGACGAGGAAAATTTCATAAGCAATGGGAAACCCACGACGAGAGCCTTGGTGTCCAAGGACCGCCATTCACCGGGCGCTCTAGAGTTCATCGATGCTGCCGCGGACGTCCAGTCAGAGTCATCCCACCTGCCGGTGGCAGCGGGAGTCGCAAACCTGAGAGTCCTGTTTAACGGAGGGAACCTGAACATGCCGGTTGATCTTTCAATCCAGACCTCGACGGGACTCCACAGGGGTGTCCACATGAGCAGGCTCGTGAGGGCCGCAAACGCACGCAACGCTCCGGGCATGGAGGAGTGGCTGAGATGGATCTGCAGGGAGGTGAACAAGACGCAACCGGGTACCTCTGTGACTTCTACGTTCGAGCTGCCGTACGGCGACCAGTTCGCTCGCATGAGGATAAGGACGACAGAGAGGGGCGCTCTGACGTACATGTTCAGAGTGACCGGAATCACTGCGTGTCCTTGCAGCAAGAAGATGATAGGCGTAGGACACATGCAGAGGGCGGAGATTTCGGTGGTCCTGAGGAGCAGGAAGGCCATCGACTCTTTGAGGGTGATTGGCCGCATTGACGAGTGCTTCTCTGCGACTCCCAAGGAAGAGATGAAGAGAGTCGAGGAGGCGAAGAAGATCATGGAAGCGCAGGCGAACCCGAAGTTCGCCGAGGACCTCGTGAGGGAGTGCGTCGCTAGGTTCCCCGACGCCGAGTACGTGAACGCGAGGTGCTTCGAATCTATTCACCTTCACGACGCGGTGGCGACCTGGTCGGCGCGGCCGGGTTGGATGCCCGCGATGTAGCCGCCGGGGAAACCATCAGCTTAAATCGACAGGAGCCAGCCAAACCAAGACGGATGTCCGAGCTTCTCATAGGTACGTCGGGCTGGTCGTACAGTGAATGGACAGGCGTCTTCTACCCAAGTTCCAGTACCAACAAGCTCTCCTTCTATTCGAAGGTCTTCGGGACCGCCGAGATCGACTCCACCTTCTACGCCTTCCCGTCGAAGGGCCTAGTCCTTGGATGGTCAAGGTACTCTCCCGAGGGGTTCGTCTTCTCAGCCAAACTGCCAAGGGTGATAACCCACGAGAAGAGGTTGAACTTGGACCAGGGAGCGGAGTCCGATCTAGTCAGGTTCCTGAGCCTGATGAAGCCACTCATCACGACCGGGAAGCTGGGGCCTGTCCTGATCCAGCTGCCTCCCAGCTACTCCTATGAGGAGGACTTCGGAAGGCTGAAATCGTTCCTTGAGGTCGTGCCCGACGACGTCAGATTCGCCGTTGAGTTCCGCCACCCTTCATGGCTGAGGGATGAAGTCTGGTCGCTGCTGAAGTCTAGGAACGTGGCCAACGTGATAGTCGACGAACCTCTGCTCCCCCCCGAGACGGTGGTGACCGCCGACTTTGCCTTCATCAGATGGCATGGGAGAGGCACGCGCCCATGGTACAACTACAGGTATACCGAGGCGGAGCTCAAGAGGTGGGTTCCCAAGGTGATGGAGGTGTCGTCGAAGGTGAACAAGACCTTCGGGTACTTCAACAACCACTTCAGAGGCTTCGCGGTTGAGAATTCTCTCAAGCTGATGGGGATGCTAGGAGTTTCCAGGCCGGAACAGGACGAGGCGGGAGCTAAGGCCTCGAGGTTCCTGGAGGGCGGAGGCAGGAGGGAGGGAGAGGGAAGCATGCTCGAGTACGTAGACAGGAAGGGAGCGTGAATCCGTGAAGGTCAGGATGCTCCTCGACGACGGGAGGCCAAAGGTCGACCCCGAAGAGCTGAAGAAGGTAATCGAGAAATCAGGCATGACGGTGGGGGACAGGAAGGCCGACATCGGCGTGGTCGTCGGCGGCGACGGAATCTTCAGTATGTTCGGCAGGAACGAAGAGATTCCGCTACTGTTCGTCGGCGTCAGGTCGAGAGGCACCACAGGGTCGAAGGCGTACATGGCCGAAGCCTACTTCGACGAGCTGCCATCCGTTCTGCAGGCCGTCGGGGCGGGCCGCTTCACCGTGGAAGAGCACGGACGTCTTGAGGTCCTGAAGAACGGGAAGCATCTCGGGGAAGTCTTCACCGACGTCTACCTGCAGAGGGGAGCAGAGAGCAACTGCATCAGGTACAGGCTCAAGGTTGTTTCGAAGGACAACACCATCGAGGAAGCCGCCATCGGGGACGGTGTCGTGGTCACGACCTCGGCGGGGTCCACTGGCTACTACTCGTATCCTGACAGGGTGGACGGAAAGGAGATGCGGATCGACGCATACTCGACCGTTGGGAGAGATGAGATAGGAATCTGCCACATAACGCCGACTTACACCGAGCGGTCCGGGGCCGGCGGGCATCCGTTCAGGTACACGGTTCCCTGGGACAGCACGGTAGAACTCTGGATCTCTAGGCCTGCCGATGCGAGGCTCTACGGAGTCACAACCGACCGGAAGGGAGTCAAGATCGGAATTCGCGATAGGATAACGGTTGTTCCCAGCAGGAACACGACGAAGGTCATCATTCTCCAGAAGGCGTCCTAGTCAGCGGCTGGGTTCCGCGCCGGTCACGATGTAGTCGACGGATTCGCCGATGTATGTGGCGTGATCTGAGATGCGCTCTAAGTACCGCAGGATTAGCCCGGCGGACAGCGCGCATCTGATGTCCTTCTTCTGGTCGAGGACGGCCCTGAGGTTCTGTCTGTAGCTGTTGTCTACGAGGTCGTCTAGCTTAGGGATACGCCTCGCAAGAGCGACGTCCCTCCTCGCGAAGGCGTCGACGCTCATCCGGATCATCTTCTGGGTGTTACGTGCGGTCTCGACGACCGCCTTCTGGTCGCACTCGCTGAGGTCGCCGAAGATATCCAGCACCTCGACGATGTCAAGCGCGTACCTCCCGAAGCGGAAGAACCCGTAGGACACTTCTAAGCAGGCCTTGATGAACCTGAGGTCTGAAGCCACAGGCTGGAACCTGGCAATAAGCTCCATCGAAAGGTCGCTGACCTGGCGGTGCAGTGACTGGAGACGTCTCGACCATTCTCTGACTTCTGCGCCCTTGCCGCCTTTGCTGTAGGCCTCGATTGAAGCGGCGACTGCGTTCTCTGAGAGGGTGGCCATCTCGAGTAGCATGTCGTTGAGCTTGTCGAGGCCCATATCCATGAGTCTAGGCAACCTTCTTCACCTACCCGAACTTCCCCGTGATGTAGCGTTCAGTCAGTTGCTCCTTGGGGTTCTCAAAGAGGGCTGTGGTCTGGCCATATTCGATGAGCTTCCCCAGGTACATGAAGGCCGTGTAATCTGCGACCCTCGAAGCCTGTTGCATGTTGTGCGTGACTATCACTACCGTATACTGGGTCTTCAGCTCCGTAATCAACTCTTCAATCTTCGCGGTGGCTGTCGGGTCCAGAGCCGAACATGGCTCGTCCATCAGAATGACCTCAGGTTCGATCGCGAGAGCGCGCGCTATGCACAGCCTCTGCTGCTGCCCGCCCGAGAGGCTCGCACCAGACCTCTTCAGCTCGTCTTTCACCTCGTCCCAGAGATAGACCCGCTGGAGGCTCCTTCTCGCGGCTTCCTCGAGCCTGCCCTTGTCTTTGACCCCATTCAGCTTCAGTCCCGCTACAACGTTGTCTGTAATAGACATGTTGGGGAAGGGATTCGGTTTTTGGAAGACCATTCCGACCCGCCTCCTGACGTCCACGGGATCGAGAGACTCGCCGTAGATGTCTGCCCCATCGAGGAGGACCTGACCCCTGACGCTTGCGTCTGGAACCAGTTCGTGCATCCTGTTTAGACATCTGATCAGAGTCGATTTCCCGCACCCGGACGGTCCAATCATCGCTGTCACCTGGTTCGACTCGATTGCGAGGTCAATGTCGTAGAGCGCCTGCTTCTCTCCATAGAAGGCGCTCAACTGCCTGACCTCCATCTTGGGCCCGGTGCTCACGTTCCTCACAGCCTCGTTTTGGGTATAAATTTCATGTGCAGTCTCGAGTTCCTCGCTAGGCATAGGCTCTCTTCCCCCTCGTCAGGAGCCGGACTGCAAGGTTGATTGCTATGATCATGACGATGAGGAAGAAGGCTGCGCCCCAGGCCAAGCTGACCCAGTTCGGGAACGCCGAGGTTCCGAAGTAGTAGATGTAGTAGGTCAATGAAGCAACAGGTGCTGAGGGGCCCGAGAACCAGAGGGTGCTGATCCCGGCCGTCAGTATCAGAGGAGCGGTCTCTCCCATCACTCGCGCCGTCGCTAGCAGGGCGCCGGTGGCTACCCCGCTCTTGGCGTTGGCAACAACTAGTAGGCTGGTGCGCCACTTCCTGATCCCGAGCGCCGCCGATGCTTCGCGGATCGAGTTCGGCACGAGCCTGAGCGCCTCGGCAGTCGTGATGGAAACTATGGGTATCATTATTACGCCGAGGGCGATAGCACCTGCCATTACAGAGAAACCGTGAAACGGCAGGACCAGCAAGGTGAAGCCCAAGACCCCGACCACGATCGACGGGTTGCCGACGAGGACATCGCCGAGGAAGCGCACCGTGTCGCCGTAGAAGTTCCTCCCGTACTCCGAGATGTAGATCCCGGAAAGGAGGCCGAACGGAAGCCCGATGCATGCGGCGAGACCCACCAGAATCAGGGTCCCCTGAATGGCATTGCCCAACCCCCCGACCGCCCCGGGTTCGGGGGTGGGAGGCAGCATGGTGAAGAAGTCCAAATTCATGGCTGGGAGTCCCCTGACGGTCACATAGTACAGTATGCTGGCGAGAGGGACGATTGCGATGACGACGCACACGAAGGCGAGGAAGACCAAGACCCTGTCCATGAAGAACCGCCGGGACTTCACAGGTAGGATGCAGCCTCCCTGCTTCTTGCGAGCCTCCTGATGAGATACCTCGCGGCGATGTTGGTGAGGAAGACCACGATGAGGAGGACAAGCCCGGCCTCCACGAGGGCCGATATGTACACGGTGGTGGTCGCCTCGGTGAACTCGTTGGCGATGAGGCTCGCCAGGGTATATCCGGGAGAGAAGAGCGAGCTAGAAATCCGCGGAGTGTCGCCCACCACCATGGCGACAGCGATCGTCTCACCGAACGCCCTACCGAGTCCGAGGAAGATGCTCGCCAAGATCCCCGACCTGGCGTAGCTCAGCACGGAGATACGAATCGCCTCGCTCCTAGTGGCTCCCAGCGCATAGGCAGCTTCCCTCTGCGAATCCGGGACTGCCAGAAGGGCATCCCTTGAGATGGAAGAGACTATCGGGATGATCATGATGGCGAGGACTATTCCGGCAGTAAGTATGCTCGCGCCGGGCAGTTCACCTGCCGGGTACCCCTGGAAGATTGGCAGAAAGCCCAAGTATGCCTGGAGAAACGGATAGACGTGATCCGTCAGCAAGGGAGCCAGAATGAAGATCCCCCACAGACCGTAGACAACGCTGGGCACTGCTGCGAGTAACTCCACGATGAATGAGATCGGCGACTTGAGGCGTCTGGGCGAGAGTTCTGACAGGAAGACGGCGACACCTAGACTTATGGGAACCCCTATCAGAAGAGCTATGGCTGATGTGACGACACTGCCGTAGATCATGGGGAGGGCCCCGTAGACGTTTCCGACAGGATCCCATTTGGAACCCAGGATGAAGGCAAAGCCTGACCTGAGAGTGAGAGAGGAACCCGTTGTTAGCTCGTAAAAGAAAATCAGAGCCAGAACGATTATCGACGAGGCGAATACGAAGACGAGAGCCTTGAAGACTGTGTCAGCGCGGCTTCGCCCGGCGCCCATTATCCATAACCCGTCAGACGAATGATAAAAGAAGGAGAGATTCCATTCACGCTTGTATGAATGGAACTCCGTCGTAGTTGATTTGCTGGATCAGCGACTGGTCGATGGCGACGACGTTTGCGGGTAGTGCCGGGTAGTTGAGGCTCGGCCCGAACTGCTGACCTTGGTTGGCGTTGACGATCCACTCGAAAAGCTGCGCGGTGTCGTAGCCCTGCTGCTGGTTGGTCTGGTCCTGCCAGACTAGGAGGTAGGTGAATGTCGATATTGGGTAGGAGCCGGCTCCTGGAGCGTCGGTGATTGTGAATGTGGGATTGGCCTGGACCTGTGCGCTGAACGCGCTGGCGGCCGCTGCGATGTCGGTCAGTGTGGGGACGAGGAACACTCCGGCCTGGTTCTGGATGGCTGCAGCCTTCAGGCTGTTGGCGAGGGCGTAGTACGAGTCGGCATAACCAATCGTGTAGGGGTTGGTGTTGACGTACGCAGCCACCCCGGAGCTTCCCTTGGCGCCGATCTCGAAGGAGGGCCAGCTGATCGAAGTCCCGTAGCACGGGCATCCGCCCGCGAACGAGGCGTTCCAGTCGGTGCTGACCTTCTCGAAGTAGTTGGTGAGGGCGTAGGTGGTCCCGCTCCCGTCGGACCTGTGGACCGGTGTGATCGTATCGGCCGGCAGGACGCAGGTCGTTGAGCCCGTATGGCACCCAGGGTTCAGCGCCGCGATGGCGGAGTCGTTCCACTTCGTTATCGTGCCCAGGTAGATCTTCGCGAGAATGGGGCCGGTGAGGTTGAGGTTGACACTCACGCCAGGAACGTTGTAGAAGATTGCGACACCTCCGAGGGTCTCTGGGATCTGAAGAAGCGGGCCCTTCACCGCTGTGTAATTCGCTGATTGGGATGCAGCCACAGGCGCATCACTCCCGGCGAACTCGAAGGTTCCTTTGAGTATGCCCGTGATTCCTGCTCCGCTGCCGACCGGTTGGTAGTTCGTCTGGACCGCATTGTTGGTGTACAGTCCGAACCCGTGTGCCCAGACCTGCATAACTGGGTTCACAAACGTCGAACCGCCCGCTTGCAGAGTGAGCGAATAGTAGGTTGGCGTTGCCGATGTCTCAGTAACGGTCACCGTGTTGGTCTTTCCTGCATTTACCGCAATGTACGCCGCCGCGGCTACAACCACTATGATGAGCGCGACAGCTAGAGCGGCAGTAGTCATGCTGATTCCTTTCTTGTCTATGTTCATCTTCGGAATAGGGCGAAGGGCGATGGAATATATTGCTCTCCGAATTACTCTCATTAGTACTATTGTGTCCACAGTATAGTATAGTGTGACTTCGCGTAACCGTTAAGTTATATAGTGGCGTATAGAATAGCCATAGACATGGACTTCCGGAAGGTCCAAATCACCGGCGGGAATAGTTTTGTCGTCTCTCTCCCGAAGACATGGGTAAAGGACGTGGGTCTGAAACCCAAAGATGCGGTGGCGATAATCACGCAACCGGATTCCTCACTCCTGATCATCCCGAGGAGAGAGCTCCGGGAGGCAGCGAAGTCTGAGGCTGTCATCGAGGCCTTGACTGGACTTGACAAAGACGCACTGCTCAGGCACTTCATCTCGTTCTACCTGGCAGGCTACGACATCATAAGGATCAACATGGGAAGGTCGGACGCGTCACTCAGAGGATCAATCAAGGAAGGGATACGACGGAAACTGGTCGGCGTCGAAATCATCGAGGAATCACAGACCGGAATCCTGACCCAGTGTCTCTCCGGGTACATCGACCTCCCGCTGAAGAAGGCTCTTGAAAGGATGGCGATCATAGCGGCAGGCATGATCACGGACGCGGCGGCGGCACTTCATGACGACACCACGGGGATAGCCCAAGAAGTGATCCAGCGCGACGACGAAGTGGATAGGTTCTACCATTTCATTCTGAGGCAGTTGAACATCGCAGTGAGGGATCGTTCGGTGATCCAGGAGATTGGCCTCAGCTCAGCCAGAGACTGTCTCGGCTACAGACTGGTGGCCAAGAGCGCGGAGAGGGTAGCAGATCACGCCGCGTCAATAGCGGCCCAGGCTGAAGCGCTGAAGTCGGTCCCTGAAGGCGCAGTGAAGAAGGTCCAGGAGATGATCGCGCTCTCACGGAAGATCTTCGAGAGCTCCATAACCGCTCTACTAAGGATGGACGCCAAGATGGCAGAAGAAGCGATATCGAAGACGAAGGAGGTAGCAAGACTCGAGGAGAAGCTGAGCGCGGAAATCCTGGCGCCCAGGATGAGCGGAACGCAGGTCGCCTCTGTCAAGCTGATGCTCGAGAGCGTCCGCAGGGTGGCGGAATACGGCGCGGACATCTCTGAAGCGGCCCTTGACCTCGCTGTCAGCGAGCCGTAGAATCAATATTGGGGAAAGCTGAGGGGGGAGATTTGCTATCTCTCAGGGAGCTCGCACATCTGTTCCATTTCTCGGAGAAGGACCTTCTCGCCCTCGTCAGTGAGGCATAGGGTCTGCATGACACCCCTCCTATCAAGTTCAGAAACCACGCGCACTAGCCGGTTCCTGCGGAGTCGGTCGAGCAGCTGTCCGAACTCGGAAGGATTGATTCCGAAAGAGGTACGCAGCTCCCCGTCCGTGAGGGACTTCCGTGCCAGGGCGAGCAAAACAGCGAAGCTCTGGCCCGAAACCCTGTTGCGGTGGCCAAAGCTCTTGGCCCCGATTTCTTGGATTTCTTGCATCATCGGAGTGAAGGCGGTGACGTGTGGCTAAATGGGTTGTCGAATTGAAATATGGGCCCGACGAGAAGTATAGAGGCCCACAGGGCCGTGCATGCGCTCTTGTGCAGGCAGGGGCCGGGTTGCGTCACACCCGAGTCACTGAAATCCTGCTTGACGTCAATGCCCTGTGAGGATGTCGGCGGATAAGCAGTTCTCAAGTCTGGGACTCACCCCCACGAGTCAAATCGGTTGCCACGAATGAAGCAATCAGTGGAACGGTGCAGGAAACGAGCACGCAGAAATCGGAGCACAAGTCAGGAATTGTAGTCTTTGACACGAAGTTTGGGAACACTGAGAAGATAACGAAATCAATTGCGGCAGGGCTGGAACGAGCCGCGGTCGCAGCGAAGTACGTCAGTGTGAGCAAGGCGCACCTAGAGGCGCTGAAAGACCACGATCTGATTGTTGTCGGATCACCAACCCAGACCTTCACCGCATCGAAACCCATGAAGGAGTTCATCGACCGCCTGGAGAATGTGGGTGGGCTGGCAGGGAAGAGTTTCTACGCGTTCGATACCAGGCTGCCGAGTAGGTTCTCAGGGAGCGCCGCGAAGTACATCGAATCTAAGCTGGAGCGCATGGGGCTCCGACCTGCCGGACCAAGGTCATCTGCGATAGGGCGGGGAAGCGCCTTCAAGCTGGACGACGGGGAAGAGAAGAGATTAGAGTCGATTGGATTCGAGCGGGGTAAGAACCTGACGAAATCAAGCTAGGCTGCCCCACGACCGGGGTTTGGATGCAGACGCCCCAGTTCGGGGGGTGAGCTTCGAGTCTTCTTATTCGATCAATCTCTTCAGGACGATAGATGCGCATGCGATGAAGAAAAGCGTGGAGACTAGGAGAGCGAAGATGTCGAAAGGCAGTGTTGAGTAATTCCCCGTCAGGAGCATGGATCTTATTGCATCTACACCGTAGCTAAGCGGATTGAACTTCGAGATGTACTGAAGCCAGACGGGCATCAGAGAGACAGGGTAGATCGCGTTGCTCGCGAAGAAGAGCGGCATTGTTATTGCTTGCCCGATGCCCATCATCCTGTCGCGAGTCTTGAGAAATGAAGCGAGCGTCATTGATAGGCTAGCGAAGCACATGGCCAGGAGGACAGCTGCAATGAAGACCCCCGCCACGTCTAGCGGATCGAAACGGAGATTGATTCCAATGATGAGGGCCAGAGCGAACACCATTACTCCTTGGAAGATTCCTCTGACCCCTGCGGCCAGCGTCTTGCCGACTACGACTGAAAGCCTTGGTGAGGGTGTGGATAGTAACTTAGTGAGCAAACCGACGTCCCTTTCCCAAACTATTGTTATCCCGTAGAAGATTGCTACGAAGAGAACTGACTGCGCGAGAACGCCAGGTGCGATATACTGGATGTAGCTGTACCCAGGTATCGAAAGGCTTCGAACGGCATTGAAGACCTCTCCGAAGACCAATAACCAGAGCGCGGGCTGGACTGTCCTCATCCACAGCTCGGTCGAATCGTGCCGAATCTTCCTTGCTTCGATTTCGGCGATTGTCAGTGCACTTGATACCGACCGCTGCAGGTTGATCATCTTCCGTGCCTCGCGATGCTGCGCCTGGCCGAACGTGCCTCCCTGAACGTTCCTTCCTGCTGAAGGCTCGCCTTCGCGTATTTCATGAAGACATCGTCGAGGGTCGGCCTGCTTAAAGATACAGACTCCACCACGGCACCATTCCGTTCGAAGTATTCCATTAGTCTAGGAATCGCTGCCTCGCCATCCTCCGTAAGAATCTTGATTGTCCCTTGTTCCGAACTGATGACTGAACCCAGACCTGTTGGCAGGGCGGCAGCTGCCCGCCCAGCTACCTTGACCGTTAGTACATCTCCACCCACGGAATGCTTGAGGTCCGCCGGCGCGCCAGAGATCGCTATCTTTCCCATATTCATTATGGCCAACCTGTTACACAGCACGTCAGCCTCCGCCATATCGTGGGTAGTGATGAGGATTGTTGTTCCGAACTCTCGGTTCAACTCCCGAATCTGTTCGATGACCTGTTTCTTCGAATATGGGTCGAGCCCAATGCTCGGCTCGTCCAGGAACATCACTTTGGGACGGTTTACCAAGGCCTGGGCGATTTCCAGGCGTCTCATCATGCCTCCCGAGTAGTTCTTCACGAGTTCGTTTGCTCTGTCGGAAAGCCCGAAGTACTCCAAGGCATCGAGTATCCTCTGCTTCCTCTCCTCGCGGCCTACGAAGAAGAGCTTCGCGAAGACGAGTAGGTTTTCGTATCCCGTCAGGTCGCCGTCCACTGAGATTGCCTGGGGGACGAAGCCGAGCATCTGCCTCACCTCCTGGGGAGCGTGCTGTACATCAACTCCGAAGACCCTAATCGAACCCGCGGTCGGCCGAGCGAGAGTTGTTATCATCTTGATGGCAGTAGTCTTGCCCGCGCCGTTTGGACCGAGCAGCCCGAAGATTTCACCCTCTTCTACTGAGAAACTGACGTCGTCGACAGCTCTCGTTCCGTTCGAGTAAACCTTTGTTAAGGAATTGACTTCAATCGCTTTCGTGATTGGCCCGCCGGCTGGCGGGCCTTGACCTCGTCATATAAGTTAGAAAACGGTTTCTCGTGCTTTATTGCAGCCCTGAACAAGTCCATGTTGGTGGGAGGAACTACATTGGCGTGGGGGTTTGCTACGGGGAGCACTTTCCATATGGCTTCGCGTCTTGACCGACAAGCGTCGGGACACACAATACTCAGGCTTTCACTGGAGTGAGCGATACCAACCCTATGCGTAGGGCGCAATCGAGATGGTACTTCCTGCGCCGCGCGAGATGGTATTTCCTGTAGTTGCTGTGTTTGGCGATGAAGGGGTAGTCGTTTATCATCTTCTGGCAGACGTCACACCACGTTGGCAGAGGCGCCGAACGACCACCTGCATGCTTGACGAGTGCCACCGAATGGCTCGGGAGTGACAGACCGAAGTAGGCCGATCTCTCGAAGCTGATTCCGCTGTCTTCCACATGGCGTCTTGGCTTAGGCAACCCCGGAGGAGTATACTCCAGGCGTCCTAATTACGTCTTGCTAATTGCGGCTCTGGTGAGTTGTCGGGATGCGACCCCGGGTCTTGTCCCTATCAAGCGGCGGATGGTCATGCACTTGTGCAAGGCTTTGCTTCGACTCACCTATCGGGCCCAGCCGTCGAATTCTCATTCCATGGGAGGTCAATTGAGAACACTTCAATTGGGAAGTCCACGTTCTTCACCTCTCTCTTGCCAACCTCGCTCAGGTGATTCCCTAGCTTGTTCCAGACCTGGTCGAACACCTGACGTGTGATGCAGACTCCTCCAGGCTCGGCTATTGCGTAGACCCTGCTTCCGATGTTCACGGCGTCGCCGAGAATGTCACTGCCCTTTCTTTCGATGTCTCCGATGTGAATTCCGATACGCGCAAGTAATCTGTCCGCCTCGCGCGCGTTCCGATTCCTCTCGTGCATTCTCCGTTGCATCTCTATCGCGCATTGTGACGCCTCCAGGGCGCTCGAGAACTCTACTAGGAACGCGTCACCTAACGTCTTGACCTCCCTTCCGTGGAACCTGGGGAGCACCTCCCTGGTGACTGCCCGATACTCCTCGAGGAGTTCGAGGGCGTGCCTTTCGTTCTTTTGCGTCAATGCAGTGTAACCCGCGAGGTCGGCGAACATTATGGCAGCAAGACCTCTTGTCGGAGTCTGGTCGAAGGCCTCAAGGTAGCCGTTCATCTTCCAGTAGGCATCGAGGAACTCTAATCCCCGAGGCGTGGCCGCGTAGGTGGTTTCGTCCTCGCTCGTCGTCTTTCGAAGTAGCCCGAAGGCAGTCAAGTCATCAATCATCACTCGAAGCCGATCCAGAGGAACTCCGACCCCATAGGACACCCTCGTGATCCTCCCACCTCCTGGATTCCGGCGCACCACCTCAAGAATCGTCGCGTAGATGTCGGCCTTCGATCGCTTCGACGTCGGAGTACTCAGTCTTCCATCCTCCCACCGGATTCGCCTGATCATCCTCCTTACAGCGGGAAGGGTGGAAGGCTTTCAGACTTCTGTGGTGGGCTGAGGTGTACCACCCTTTCCCCCTCCCGGAGCTCTTTGGTGTAGACGAGCCCCCCGACGACGCATGCGTCCCCGATATCGACGCTCTCAGCGTAGACCTTGCCCAGCTTGGACCCTCCTTCTACTTCGAGCCGCGAGCAGTACACGTCCTGGACTTGGGCCCGCTTGCCTATGTGCACCACGCCTCCGACGAGGTTGCCAGTGCAACTGGCGCCCTTGCCTATCTCTATCCTGTTTGCCTTGAGCCCTTTGGCGGTCTCCACTCGACCGCCGATTTCGGCGGAGCCCGAAAGAAGGCCCTTCGCGACTCTAAGAATTCCGCCGACTTCCACATCGGTCCCGGAAAGAACCCCTCCTATCTCTGCATACCCACCCACTTCAAGTCTGACGGCAAGCGCAAGGTCTCCTGAGACTCTGATCTTCCCGCCGATTTCGGCCGTTCTCCCTGAGAGGTTCCCCTCAACGACTGCCAGTCCGCCGACCTCCATCTCCTCGCAGTCAAGGTCTCCCTTCGACTGCAGCCTCGCGCCAACCTCGATCTTCTTGCCCTTCCCGCCGCTCAGCTCGACGCTGCCACCTGTTTCGAGTCTGTCGAACCTCAGTTCCTTCCGTGAGATGAATCGTCCTCCGACATCGATCGTTCCGGTGACCTCGCCTCCTCCGACTTCGACGCTACCGCCCACGTCTAGATCATTCAGTTTCAGCTCACCATGCGCCTCGAAGGAGCCCCCTACGTCCACAGACTCCGCAACAACGTTGCCCTGAACTTCGAGTGAACCGCCGACATCCACCTTTTGGGTTTCCAACGATGCCCCGACAGAGAGCCTCCCGCCGACATCCGCTCTCTTCGCCTTGACATTGCCCCTGGTGTACAGGGCCTCTTCAACATCGATGCCTTCGTGGACTGTCAGGTTCCCGTTGACTCGGACGAGCCCATCCCTGGATTGTAGCGAGTCACACTCGAAGTCGCAGTCCACCTCGACGCTTCCTTCGAAGAACGCTGTTCCTGTAACTAAGACTAGAGATCCTTCAGATGTTTGGATGAGCGCGTGGTTCCCGGCCCTCATGTCTCCCTCCACTCTGCCCAGCTTCGCCGTCTCTCCTTCGCGGATTACTCTCTCTTCCATAGACTCGGGTTAAGGCACCTCCGGTAATATAGTTGGCTCACGATATGTAATCACTTTATGTCCTGCCGCGCTCTTTGCGGAGAGGGGCCCCCCGGGGGCAGCTGGATACAAGGGCGGCATCGGGCGGGCGAGTGTCGAGCAGTGCGGCTTCCAGGCCGTGAATGCCTGCGGAACGTCGCAGACAGGAACTCCTGCCACGAACGAAGGAGTTCAGCGGGATTCGAACCCGGCATTTTGGGCGGGAAGAATAGTCTTATCTCCGCACATCAACAATGCGACGTCGGACAGTCATGAGATTCTTCGAACTTGATGAGAGCGACAAATCTTTGGTTGAGAAGACCAGACTTCACCTGAGGAGGCACGCGTCCAAGATCTCTGGTGTGGCCGCTGGGCTGCGCACCAGTAAAGGAACAGAGTTCTTCGGGCTTTGCATCGACTTGGAGACAGCGACTGTCAGCACATGCGCAGAGTATTCTGCAATAGGGACGATGGTCTCCAGCGGCGAAAGGAAGGTCAGGACAATCGTGGCAATTACCAGCAAGGGAAATAATGGATACGCAATCCTACCACCATGCGGAAAGTGCAGAGATTTCGTCAGAGCGTTTGGGAATCCTTACGTGATTCTCCAACTAGGGAGCAGCATCGAAGAATTGAAGAAAGTCAGGCTATCTGAACTGATCCCGTTTCCTTGGAACGAAGCTCCCCGAGTCTGATTGCTAAAAGAAACGAACACTGTAGCCCTCTGCAGAATCTAACGCGGGCGGTGGGATTTCCACCCCAATCTTCGGCTGAAGCGCCTGACTCTAGACGGTTCTGCTTGCACAGACGAAAGTTCATCTTCAACTATGACCCCACCATACACCAATCGAGAAGCTTGTCGACCACTGGAGCTTTGATGGACCTGAACAGAAGACTCCTGACGACGCAGGCTCTGTCCAGGAGAGCCGCAGGGCAGATTCGGTCTTGGCCGCCGCTGACGCCTGTTGCGGCATCAATTCACAAAATTACATCGGGTCTCTCATGTCGTTCTGGGCAAGAGTCGATGGATTCAGAGACGCAGACCTGCTCTCGGAACTGAGGCCCGGAGCAAGTTTGGTGAGGGCCTGGACCGTGCGAGGCACGATGCACGTTGTCGGAACTCAGTGGTAATGGGCGTCGTTCTCGCTATACTCGGCTTTTCCGTTTGCCTTGCGGCGATAGGAGCTGAGTCTCACTTCGATGTTGGTGTCTTCATCTTGGGAATCTTGTTTGCAGGGGTAGGCATCGCGCTAGTTAGGAGCGGCCTTAGGCACCGACCGCACGATGCGGGTAAGATGTGAAAATCGCTCGTCAAGGGGACGGAGCCCCGTGGAGCGCGCGTGCAGTTCAGCTAGGGATCTTCCTGTTGATCACCAGTCCGCACTTTCGCCTCGACTGCGCTAGCAGATGACCTTCCTGAACTGGTACAGCGTCGCTGCGATGGTCACAAGGGTGATGAACCCGATCACCAAGTATGCGGAGGCCAACGTGCCCGAAGTCGACCCGCCCTGGACCAGGCCGCGTGCCACATCCAAAGCGTAACTCACGGGGTTGTACCTGGATGTGGTCTGCGCCCAAGCAAGGAAGAAGGCGGTGAGGAACATCGCGCTGCTCACGAAGATAAGCGGAAAGAAGAGGACGCCGCCGATCGCGGAGATGGTCCCAGTCCTCCTGCTCCTCATCCCGATGGTGAGGAAGATGCCCGAAAGGGCAAGCTCAAAGAACGCAACAGTCGCAAGGATTAGCAGGACCCCCGGAAACCCTGTGATGAAAGCCGCGCCCATCCCGATCGCGACGACAATGGTGATGACCGACTGAACTATGGCTATGGATACGTCCGTCATCATTTTTCCGCGTATGATGGCGCGCGTTGCTTGTTCTGTCATAAAACGGGCGTCGAAATGATGACAATATCTGTTACGTACCTGCCCGTAGTGTTGAACAAAGCTACACCCACAGGTCATCCAATACTATACTGCGTACACAATATAGGGACTGGGATTACTTCGGAGAGCAATAAGTTCCCTGCTCGTTGTCCTCTCTTCGAAGATGAACATCAACAAGAAAGGTATCAGCACAATTCTACTACTAGTACTACTACTATCGACTGGCACAGCGACTATGGCGGCATCGGCCACAACTTACAACCCAATGACCATTCAAGCTGGCGGTGGGACTTTCGTTAACCCACTGATGCAGACCTGGGCCACGGCCTTTGCAGAGTACACAGGCACCACTGTCCTGACTAACTACCAGGCTGTGGGCAGCGGAGCAGGCATCACCGGCATACTGAAGCAAACCTTCATGTTTGCCGGCAGCGATGCGCCCGTATCCGCGTCTCAATCAGCGAACTACACCGCGGTATATGGCCCGCTTCTCCAGTTCCCAGAGACTCTCGGAGGCGTTGCAATCTTCTACAACGTTCCCGGCGTGAAGGTCAGCCTCAATTTCACCGGTTCCGTCATCGCGAAGATCTACTTGGGCACGATAACGAAGTGGAACGACCCAGCCATCGCGGCGCTAAACCCAGGATGTCATACGGGTTCAACGACCTGCGTCCTGCCGGCCAACCCCATCACACCGGTCCACAGGTCTGACGGCAGCGGAACCACGTACGCCCTTACCAACTACTTCGAGAAGGTCAGCACAGCCTGGAACGCCTCGTTCGCGGGCGGATGTCCGTGCTACGGGACTTCGATCAGCTGGCCCTCCTCCGAAATCGGCGCCAAGGGAAGCTCGGGCGTCGCGTCATACGTCAAGAACAACCCCAACACAATCGGCTACGCCGACTCGTACTACGCCATCAGCAACAAGCTGCAGGCTGCAGCCGTTCAGAACCAGGCCGGCAAGTTCGTCAAACCCACACTGGCCGGATTCACAGCGGCCGCCACCGCGTTCAGCGCGCAGGTCCAGGCTAAACCCACATTCACGATCACCAACGCTCCAGGAGCAAGCTCCTATCCAATATCGACATTCACCTACCTCCTGGTCTGGGAGGACCAGACCAACGCGCAGCAGGGCTTCGACATCGCCCAGTTCTTCTGGTGGATGGTGAACCAAGGCCAGGAATACGGGCCGGGTCTCAACTACGCAAAACTACCCACGAACCTCGTCGCGATAGACGAGTCGATAATCCAACAGATGAACTACAACGGAGCTCCATTCATACAGGCAACGACTACCACAACAGTATCGTGCAACCAAGCTTCCGTAGCCTTGGGTTCAACGACCACCCATTGCATGGCAACGGTCCTTGGCTCAGTCTTGCCCGGTAGCTTCTTCTCCACACCATCCGGCAACATCACCTGGTCGCAATCAGGCGCTGGGTTTGCCTCCTTCGTTCCCACAGAGTGCACGCTCTCCACCATCAACATCTCCGCGAGCAGCTGTTCAGTGACAATTAAGGGATCCAAGCTTGGATCCGTCACAGTTACGGCGGCCTTCTCAGGAGACTGGTTCAACCAGCGCAGCTCCGCAACAACCCCACAGACCATCGCGAAGGGAACCACGACCACTAAGATATCATGCACCAAGTCAACCATTGCCATAGGCGCAAAGATGACGTGCACCGCGACCATGACTGGCACCTACTCCTCGCACACCGGGACCATTACATGGTCGAAAACTACGGGGAAGGGAGGTGTCAGGTTCTCCTCGAAGACCTGCATACTGTTGTCAGGAAGATGCTCCGTGACGGTCTATGGGACCGCTAAGGGAAGCGTCACAATCGAAGCGGCTTACGGCGGAGACTCCAAGAACCTCAAGAGTTCGGGTACGCTCGTTCGGACGATAAGCTGAATCGCTGAACGGGCACCTCTCCTTTTTCTTATTGTTTAGGTAAGATGCCCTGATAGATGTATTTGGTCATAGAGAGAGGGCGTTGAATTGAGATTGCTGCCAAGAGATTCCAGGTGTATTACCTCCGTGACCTGTCAGGGTTTAATACCACTCTCGTTCCCAGACCTTGCATGTTGCGTGCAAGTCTCCGGCAGAACCAACCCCCCACGGAAGTGAGGAAGTTCATGCCGACAGTGCCCATCGTCGTCTCGATTCTCGGTATCGTCGTATGGCTTGTATTCATCCTTCTCTTCGCGCTCTACTGGTCGAACGGTTTCAGCACGTTCCAGAACGTCGTAGTGACTATTGTATCCTTGGTCATCACCGGTATGCTGATAGGTCTGATGTGGGTCATCTGGGGTTTCAGAAGCGCCTGGAACTTCGCTGAACACAAGTGGTAACTCGAATGTACGCCTCACGTCATTGTCCGTGTCAGACTGTCAGTATGTCCTCCGTCTCTTTCCTGAAATCATAGCGAAGGTACACAAACATCCCTGCTCAGGCTTTGGTCATGGACCCGCCGGGACTCAGGCGGCCAAGCTTCCAGGGTTTCATCAGTAGATCCCAGCGAGAAATAATCTGCCCGCCCTCCGACACAAGGCAATCATCGGGCTCGTCGCCGATTATCCTCGCTGCCTCGTTCAACGATGCGCCGGGAGCGACGACGCGGGCGCTTCTTGTGCCCAGCACCGAGACCTTGGCGTCGCACCACTCCTCCGGTCTCCTTCTGGCCACTTGAAGCCGCTCCGGAGTGAACATGAACTCGATCACCGACCGGCTCGAAATGAACTCGCCAGGACGGCCTTGGGGGAAGAGCCTCCTCACCCGGAACTTCAGCATCATCTCGACGGCTTCCTCGATTCCAGCGTCTGACGAAATCGATACTGGCTGGGAGCCCACCTGTTCCACCAGCATCTCAGAGACGAGCGAGTATTTTCTCATAGCCCCGATGAGGTCGGCGAGCGTGACCACTGTGTGTATGTCATGATCGCTCACCCGCGCAGCGCCGAATCTCGTAGCCTCGAACACGTGAAGCAGGTCGCTGATCGGACTGTCGAAGTCCACGGACCCTATCCACACCGCGATCTCCCTGCTGGGAGTCTGGAGGAGGTCGTGGTAGTCCTTCGGTCTTGTCTTCATGAATTTCTCGAGAAACGAGTATCCGCTAAGCGCCCCGTAGAGGAGGAGCCCCGTCCGCCTGTCCCTTCGTGGCCTCAGCCCCTTCATGACGGGTAGGATGTGGACTTCAGACGTGTTGAGGACGAAACCGGCGTGGATGAGCGGGCTGTTTCCGTCGGCGATGGGACGGTGGAGCTTGAACAAGTTGGGTATGAGGGATGAGATGCTCGGACCGTCGCCGCGGCCGCCCAGAGGCCTACCCATTGCCTGCCATGAAGGCACCACCCGGTATACTTCTGTCGGGACCTTGACGTTCTTCAGTTCGATGGGTCCCACCTTGACAATCTGGACGTCCACTTCGTTCCAAATGAAGTCGTAGACCAGCTTGCTGACGCAGATGCCACCCGGCTCTGCAAGGGATACAATCCGCGAAGCCACGTTCACGGCATAGCCATACACGTCATTCTCTCTATGGATGACCTCGCCGACATTGATGCCGATTCGCACTTGAATTCTCTCTGTCGCTCCGCCCGTGTTCTGTTCCGACATCAAGCGTTGTATCTCGATGGCACATCGGACAGCGCTGACCGCACTGGCGAACTCCACGAGAAAGGCATCTCCGATGGTCTTCACCTCGCGCCCCCCGTGTCTAGCGAAAGTCGGTCGGAGAAGCCTTCGATGCTCCTCGAGCAACCTCATTGCCCTTGATTGGGCGAGCAGAGTGTAACCGACGATGTCGGTGAACATTATCACCCCGATTCTTCGCTCACCGATAGACCGCTCAATGTTCGACTCGGTCTTCAGACTTGTCGGGAGTTGGACTGCCATAGGTTTAGACCGGTCTATTCTTCACTTTGTCATGAGGCATTAGCGCTAAACTGCTCCTCGAATCCAGAAGACCCGGGTGGGTCCGCGGAGATGCGTCTGATCCTTCTTCGCAGTGCCCTAGCACGGTGCCCTAACACATTAGGGGCACCCTAACGCGGATGTATTTAACATGTGTGATGCGTTGAACCGATGGTACAACGCACGCCCTGCAATGGAGGAGGCGTTGAACCGGTACGAATCTGCAAATGCTTCCGTGTTGGAGAGATGGTCAAGGAGCAGCCATAGTCACGGTCTGTATTCCCCCCCCGAGAGCGTTGACTTGAAGGATGTGGATTGGGGGAGTTTCTCTCAACCTATGACCTGCGTAGCGCTTCTACGGGTGTCAGCCTGGAGGCCCTCCACGCAGGCATGAGTCCGCCTAGGGTTCCCATAACTGTTGCGAGAAGAACGGCGAGGAGAATTATCTCCGGGCTTATCGCGGGGGTGATAGTGAGAGTGGAAGCAGAGGAGGAGGCTGCGGCCGAAGCCCCGCCGAAACCCGCTGCGCCGCTTCTGACGACTGTGGCTGCGCCACCTCCAAAACCCCCGACCCCTGGCAACCGCAGAGTCCCGCTCAGCGCCGATATGACGAAGAATGACAGAACCACGCCGACCCCCGCTCCGATGATCCCCCCTAGGAACCCTGTGACCGAGGCCTCGGCGATAAAGGAGAGCATTATCCCCCGACTGGTCTGGCCCAGAGCTTTCAGTAGGCCGATTTCGGTCGTTCTCTCCATGACCGTGGTGAACATCGTGGTCATTATACCAATGAACGCCACGACCACTGAGGTAGCTGCCACCGCCTCGAGAAGAGTGGAAGTGCCGGCCTCGGTTGACTCTATGGTCGAGAGAAGAGAAGTCACCGCGGTGACACGGACATCACTGCCAAAGGCCGTTGTCAGCTCTGATTCAACCTGTGTGACGGTCTTAGACGATGAAGCGAGGATTATGAGGCCTGAGTAGGTCTCGCTGTGCAGGATCTGCTCCCCCGCTGAGAGCTGGATGAAGAGGGAACTATCTGGGTCGATATTGTAGCCCTGGCCGAACGAGGCGTAGATTCCGCGCACTACGAAGGAGTGAGAGGTCCCGGTGGAAGCCCCTCCACCGAAGACGGAAGCCTCTCCACCGACGCCGCTGAAGAAGGCCAAAGTCTGCGCTCTGACGCCGGAGACGGTTATCACTCCGTCGACCGAAGCGTTTGTAGCGCCCTTGATATCGGGATACGCGACGGAGTTCCCGAGCACGGCCCCGACGGTATCAGAGCTGGTTGGAAGAGCTCCCTGCTTCAGGCTCAGGGATGGAAAGACCTGGTCGATCTGGGAGAGGTTGAGAGCTAAGATTGACACGCTTACCGTTTCCCCTCCCTGCGTGAGCTGCCCACTCATCTCCTGGTAGGGGAGGACATACGAGACATCGGTGAGCCCCTGGATTTCCGTGACGGTGCTGCTCTTGAGTGAAAACCCTCTTCCCACGGCGCTCACGTATAGGACGTTTGCGCCGAGATTCGTGAATTGGGAGGTGCTGGCGTTGCTGTATCCCTGAGTGGCGCTGACGAGAGCAACTATGGTGGCGGGCCCGATGACGATTCCGATTATCGTGAGCACGGCCCTCAGTTTGCGCTCCTTGAGCGCCCGTACCGAGAACCTGAAGAGATCGAGAGGGTGCATTTTCTGTTTACGCCGAACACCTTAGATTATCTTCTGCTCCTTCGCAGGTTTCATCACCGCCCTGCGTCTTCTGACCATCACGGCTCCAGCCACTCCCACCGAGACGATCGCGGCAATCACGACTAGGCCCACAACGTACACCAGATTCCCGCCGGAACTCGTCGTAGTGGTTGTTGATGCTTCGCTCGCAAGAAACTGGTTGGCCGATTCCAAGGAGGTCGTGCTAGAGGTGGCAAAGGTGTGGTTGCTCCCAAAAGCGTCCAAGTACTCGATGTCCAGCAGGACCGTGCCGGTCTGGGCGCGGCTGGGAGCGGAGAGCGGAATTGTGATGGTGAAGGAGACCGGAGAGTTCGGGTCGACCTCGCCGACGTAGTATGCGGTCGCGTTAGAACTTGCGAAGCCCCGGACCGAACCGGTGACTTGGACATAGTAGGCCGACACCCCGCCCTCATCTAGGACGGAGCCGCTTACGGACAGGCTGGTCGAGGTCTGCGAAATCACTTCGTCCTGTATTGCGAACGTGACTACGCCGGTCAGGACAAACCCTGCAGAAAAAGACTGGGTGTGTTGGGTGCCGCTCGGGTCGGCGAAGCCGATGGAGAGAGTCCCCTCGTAGAACCCAGGCGTTGCACTTGAGCTGGCCGAGACGACCGCCGTGAGGGTCTCCGTCTGTCCGGGCTCGAGGGAGGACTTCGGAGAAGGTGAGTTGCTCATCACCACGAGGGGAGAGGAGGCGCTCAGCTGGAACGTGAGTGAACTGATAGCCCTAGTTCCGGCGTTCGTCACGTCAAAACTGACCGCCGAGAGGACCCCGTCAACGACCGAGTTGTTCACCTGGCTCACCGAAAGCACGTAGACGGCAGTGGTAGGGGGTTGCCCAACGGCCGGAGGCGAAGCCGCGAGGCTCTGGGTGAGGCCTGAAGCCGAGGCTGTCGACCAGGTCAGGAGCAAGGGGAAAGTGTAGCTCCCCGCCGGCTCGGACGAGGCCAAATTGAGATAGAAGGTCAACTGAATGGACTGGTCGGAGCTTATTGCCTCGCTGTATGAAGCGGAAGCGGAACCTCCGTCTTGGTTCGTGAATCCTGCGGGCAGACTCAGCGTCCCCTGCAAGCTGGTGACCGTACTCGTGCCCAAGTACTGGAGCGTCAAGACCAGCGGCACGTCGCTGTCTCCTGGTTGTGGCGTGGGATCTGACGACCCCCAAGACGCGCCTGTCACTTGGAACAGAGACGCAGCCGCGCTGGTCACATAGAACCCGAGCGTCTGTGTCGCTGTGCGGGATACCGAGTACGCGTCATCGTAACTCGCTGAAAGCGTTATCGAGACAGCAGACGCTAGCAGAGACGAAGGCACGTATACGCGGAGCGTCTGATTGACCGTTGAGCCGGGGGAAAGCTCAGCAATCTCGGGCAGTTGGCTGAGGATGCTCATCTCGCCCGATGCCGTAGCCTGCAGAGAGACTAGAGAAGCGTTCCCTGAACCCGTGTTAGAGACGGATACATTGACTTCGTTTACTGTTCCCGCGATCAGGTAGGGGACGTTCGCCGCGAAGGCGAGGCCGACGGTGCCCTTCAGGAGGGCGCTGACCTTGAGGGTCTGGGAGAGACTGTAATTGCTGTTATCGTACAAGATGTACAACGGGAGCGTGTAAGTTTTCAGTGAGGCAGTCGACATGACATCCACGTAATAGGTCTCAGAAATTACTGCGCCCGAGGCGAGGTTGACTTCATAGGTCGTGGGTTCGTTGCCGCCATTCGCGCCGACGAGGGGATTCGACAGGACGAGCTCGAAGCTGGCAGCCGTCAGGCCGCACGCACCCTGATAGAGCAGGGTAACGGTCAATGGGACGTTCTGACTGCCTGGACCTGGACTGAGCGGGGCGCTCGAAGTCCCCCACGCCGTCCCGGTAATCTTGAAGACATTCAGGCCCGGGTCACAGCTTGTTGAATTCGATGTGGTAGCTGAAGCCGCAGAACCGGCAGTATTGACCATAATGCCGAGAGGGACTATGGAAAGCAAGAGCAGGATGGCGAATAGTGCTGTGATCTTCATGCTCTCAGTTCTCCACTATCCTCTCTATCAGACCGTCGCGCATCATAATCGTCCTCTCTGCCGTCTTCGCCACATCTGGGTCGTGCGTGATTACTAGCAGCGTCTTCCCGAAATCAACACTCAACTTCCCGAGGAAATCCATGGTAAGCTTGGCGTTCTGCGAATCCAAGTTTCCGGTCGGCTCGTCGGCGAGTATGATTGACGGGTCATTGGCGAGCGCCCTGGCTACTGCTGCTCTCTGTCTTTGCCCGCCGCTCAGCTTGCTCGGAGATTGCTCGGCCTTGGAAGTGATTCCGAACCTCTCAAGGAGCGCGATAGCTCGCTCCCTCCTCAGCTTCCGCTCTACTCCTTCGATGGCGAGAGGAAGCTCGACGTTCTCGAGCGTCGACATCCGCGAGATCAGGTTGAAGTCCTGGAAGACGAACCCGAGCTTTCTGTTCCGAATCTTGGCGAGTTCTTGACTGGAGAGTTTTGAAATGTCTATCCCGTCTATGAAGATCTGGCCGGATGTGGGTCGGTCGAGGGCGCCAATCTGATTCAGCAGAGTGCTCTTGCCGGACCCAGATGGCCCACTTATGGTCACGAATTCGCCCCTTGCGACGGCAAAGCTGACTCCCGCGAGAGCCAAAGTCGACTCTGCCCCCTCTCCATACCGCTTGAACAAGTTCACGGCTTGGATTGAGTTCGGGTCTGCCCCAAGATCGCTGTCCCCTTGCTTCATCTGCCTTGGCCTTTTTCCTACGTTTCCTGTCCTGGCAGCTGCGCTTGGGTTTCCTGTCCTGGCAGCTGCGCTTGGCCCTTTTGGTCTGCAGGGGTTTGCCAAAGGAATAGTGTGAACACCTCGAGCAGGAGCCCTACGGCAACCAATCCAAGGCCGGCAAACGACTCTACTTGGGTCGTTGTGGAAACACCTCCTCCAGCAGTCCCGATCCCCCCTGTTGGAAAGCCGGTCCTGTTGGTGGGGAAGGTTCCCGTCCCGTTGAAGGAGAAGGTGCCGGTTCTGTTGAAGGAGAAGGTCGTGATTGAGCGCGACGTACCAGTCGTCCCTCCAAAGCCAGCCCTCACCGCAGGGTCGCTGTACGCCACAAGGAGCAGCCCAGCAAGCACCATAACGGTGCTCACGATCAGAAGCTTCCGGTCCAAGTCCTTTCTGCTCTCTCCTAACTCCTACGATATATAGCGAGTTTCCAAGATGGTGCCCAAATCATTGCCAAATCGTTCCATGATGGAACGACAACTGAGTCAGTAGTCTCACGAGTGAAGTCGCCGGGGCTGTCACATAGGCCGTCCAATGCCTCTCCCTTCTCCATAAGAACTAGATGGGGCTGTTCTCATAGCTAGAAATAATCGAGGAAGTGGCATGTGAACGAACGGTTGACTGTGCCTAGCTCTCGCTTGAGGTCCCTGTGGATACCTTCTAGCGGCCTGACCATGAGCCCGTAATACGCGTAGTCAGTGAACAAGTACCCGAGCCTGCCAAGCAGGTCTGAGGAATCTCTGACGAACGTGCCTTGGAGAAGAAGCCACCTGGGGGCGGCTTCGCGCTGTAGTAAAGACGCTACCTCTCCCGGGTCAGCGCGTTCCGTCAGGACGACCTCGTCAGACTTGACCCACTCTGGGCCCTTCTGCATCTGGAGGTACCCGATGGGTTCCCCATCGGAGAGAATCAACCTGAACGCATCGGGCTTGACGAGGCCGAGCTTGAAGAGCGGAGGCAGGACGCTCTTCGGCCTCGGAGTGAACCCGACGCGGCCCTTGGTCGACTCGGCGTGCAGCTTCTCGATGGTGGTCGCGTCGCCTTTCTTGGCGGTCCTGAGCTTGTACTTCTGCCTCTCAGACTTGGGTCCATCGCACCTACGCATCGCGAGCCTCGGAGTGTAGATGTCGGAGTACCCAATCGAACTGTAGAGGGCGTGCGAGAAGTTCCAGAATCCCATCCAGAGTATGCAAAACCTGTTGCCGACGGTCGCCTCCCTGCGGTGGACCTCCCCGAGAAGCGCTTTGGCCAGCCCCCTGCGCGACCATTCCCTTCTAGTGACAACGCCGCAAATCGCTGACACCGTCTCTGTCGCCCCGCTGCCGAGGGTGTAGGGTATGCGGAGGACCCTGACCGCCGACTGGACTTCGTCTCCCTCCACGGCGTAGACTCCGAAGTAGTCTGCCGCAGGATACCCCATCCTCCTCGCCTCCTTCATGCGCTTGAAGTCAGTCAGGAACCATCCTACTGAGGCGTCAAGGAGCTGAGCCTTGGGTTCCCACCCCTCGGGCAGCTCGTCGAGGCTCACTATCCGCATGAATGTCAGTCACGCCAAGGTCTCTGGGATGTTATGGCTCTTTCTTGCCTTCGCTGGGGGCTACGTCTGTGCTCGGTTCAGGCTCCTTAGAACCATCTTCCCTGCCCTCGCAACATACTCACCAAGGGCCTCAGCGTCGGTCATTGGTTGTGCCTCGGAGAGGTTGTCGCTCACCAACAGTACGCAAGCTGTCTTCACTCTCCTGAGCATGCCGAGACCGAAAAGGGTCGCGCATTCCATCTCGACGGCCGCGTAGCCTCGCCTTGCCGACCTGCTGACGAAATCAGGGTCCTCGGCGTAGAACGCGTCCGTGGAAAAGACTGGGCCGGCGTAGTACTTGATGCCTTCCCTCTTGGCCGAGTCCATGAGAAGTTCCGTGAGCCCAGCGTCAGGCTGGAGGGTCAATTTCTTGTCTGTGAAATAATAGTCGAGCGTCCCGCCCTTGTATCCGGCACTCGTGGCAATCACCAAGTCGCCTATCCACATCGGTTTCAGCAAGCCGCCGCACGTGCCGAGCCTGACGATGGCCTTAGGCCCAAGCATTATGAGTTCCTCCACGACTATCGCCACAGAGGGAGCACCTACTCCATGACAGGCCACGGTGAACCTCGTGCCGTCGTATTCACCAGTATAGGTCAAGAACCCCCTGTTCTCGTTCACAAGCTTCCTGTGCTTCAGGACGCCCGAAAGCTGGGTCACGCGGGCGGGATCACCCGAGATGACGACTCTCTCGGCGATATCGTCCTTCTTTGCTTTGATGTGTTGAGGTTCTGGCATGGCCGACTTTCTGCCACCCGCTAGATGCGCAGACCGACTAATAGAACTTGCAGAGATCCTATCATACGCTCTCAAAGTAGAGAGTTTGAATCAAATAAGGTTCTGTCATTGTCCTGTTCTGGTTCTGTTATTGCGCGCGCGCTATCAAGTCCCTTTTCGTTGTGCTGGAGTCGCATAATGAAGGCGTTGTGGTGTGACGTGAGAAGGAATGAACCAGCGGGCAATTCGGGACGAATCCCGAACCCTTAATTCTAGTCTTCCACTAATTCCTAGCGTTGGTTGGTTCCCGCGAATCGACTGTGCCTGTCTGCTTGGAAGTGGGAGCTGGGGCGACAGGAGCGTTCGTGCCTGACCGTCCAGGCTGCTGGGTGTTCGGGCGAAACTCCGATAGTGCATTACGTAAAGTTGGAGCAGCAGCGGAAGAATGGTCAGGCTGGCTGAATAATCACGGTGAAAGAGTTCATCCCGTTGCAGGGCTTTTGGTTGAGCCCACAGAAACCTTGCATGTCAACTACAATCCAGCCAAAGCAGGCAAGCCTGAACCTCTCTTCTGGTCTGAGGTGCCGCCTGTGCATGGTCGAGATATCCAGCGAGCGGTTCAACTGATGGAATACTCTCGGAATGACCTTCTGAAATTGACTTCGAGCCTGGATGCCCGCACGCTGTGTCTGAAGCCAAGCAACAAACCCAGAAGCATCAGAAATTGTCTCAAGCACATTGCAGTGTGTGAATGGTGGTACATCACGCGTCTCAACATTCCTCTGCCGGAGGATTTCCCAAAAGATGTCTTCGACATGCTTCATTACACAAGGGAGTTGGCTGTCGAGACCCTCTTGAGCCTGCTGAAAGAAAAGAGAGCTGGAATTTTCCAGCCAGACAAAGACCGTTCGCCGGTATGCGACTTATGGACGGCGAGGAAAGTGCTTCGACGATTCGTGGATCACGAGAGGCTACACACTAGGTACATCGCAAGCTTGATGAAGAGCAAGGCTCGCGAGAAGGAAATTCGGAACAGTGTAGCGTAGTGACTACAGGTAGAATCACAATTCGCAACGCAGAAGTCGGCGATTACTCTCGCTGTCTCCCTCTGCTCACTTTGCTATATCATGGGGACATTGGAACAGGCTTCAAGAAGACGTTTGTAAGCTTCGTCAGGGCCGATGATAGCATGGTCCTCCTTGCACAATCTCGACGCGAAGTTGTTGGAATCCTGGTTGGAAGCTGTCAGGTGGACATCGATTGGGAAGGAAGGATTGCTAGAATAGATGCGATAGTAGTTAGCAAGAAGCATAGAAGAACAGGAATAGGAGGACAACTTGTCAAGGGTTTTATCACTCTGGTACAAAAGCAAGGATGCAAAGCAGTCAAGTCCCGAGTAGGCAGAAAGAACGAAGAGGCTCAGAGATTCCATGAGAGCTTGGGTTTTTCGATGGCCGACACATACGAATACGCGTTAGATCTCCCATAGTGGATGGCACAGATTGTGCCGGGTTCAGGGATCTGACCAGGGTATCTGCCGAGGCGGGTTTGGGCACTCAGCTCGATGGTCTTCTGCTGGACCAGGATCAGGGCCATGAAGAGCGGGCCCGTCGTCAGCGGCCTGCCCGACTGGTCCACCGCTTTAGAGTAGTGCTGCCTCACTTCCTCGATCGTCTGGTCCCACCGTGAAGTAGAGGCGCCGGTTGTTCTTCCCCTTGTTGTCTGACTTCAGGCCGGTGACCCTTCCAATCTCCCCGGTGTTCTTCACGTGCACTCCCCCGTCCGCCTGCGTGTCGACGTCGCCTATCTGCACGATCCTCAGCATCTCCAGGGAAGGTGGCATCGCGTTGGCTAGCTTGACCAGGCCCGGCGTAGCCAGCGCCTCTTCCCTCTTCATGAAGAAAGTCCTGACATCCATCGCGCGGCGGACGACCTCGTTGACCCTCTCGACGTAGTGGGCCAGCTTTTCCCTGTCGAACTGGTCGAGGTTCAGGTCCACCCTCGATTCGTCGGGGCCGATCTGGTTCCCCGTAATCAGCGCGCCGGTCTCTCCGTTCACCACCGCGCTCAGTATGTGGGCGGCGGTGTGCATCCTCATTATCCTGTACCTCCTCTCCCAGTCGAGGACGCAGTGGACCGCTTCGCCGGGCTTGAAATCGGGGGGCGACTCCATCACGTGCACGATCTCCTCCCCCTCCTTCACCGCCTCGGCCAGGTTCGCTCCGTTGACCGTGCCCCGGTCGGAGACCAGCCCTCCGCCCCTGGGGTTGAAGGCCGTCTGGTCCAGGACCACCCTGTCGCCCTGCGCGGAAACGACCCTGGCGTCGAAGGCCTTCATGTACATGTCCTCCCAGAAGAGGCGCCGGGTCAATGACATGACGCGAGGCCGGGGGACGCGCTCTATAACGTTGACCGGCTTCAGTAGCTCGTGATCTTGGTCTGCGTCAGTTCCCTGGAGATTAGCACGCTCTCCTGCATCCACCTCGTCTTGGGTATGACGAGCTTGGAGAGGGCCGAGTTCATCGCCCCTTGGAAGGTCTCGTGCCTCTCGAAGGGCTCCTTCATCATCCGGCGGATGCTCTCCCTTATGTTCCAGACGCCCAGCGGCATGATGAAACCGGGGTAGGTCTCCCTCAGGACGACCGCTGCGGCCTGCCTGCCCTCCCTCTCGAGCGCCTCCGCGACCGCCAGCCTGGTCGAGTAGTAGCAGCCCCCGACCCTGGCGTACCGCGTCCTGCCGAAGTACTCCTCGTAGTCTCCGATCATGTAGGGAGAGTTCGAGAACTGGTTCCAGGTCGTGTTGGGGAACCATGCCTCGATCCACTCGAACCTCCACTGCTCTGGGAGAAGGATCGCCACGTACTGGTTGTCGTAGACCTTGAAGCCGTAGACGCGGAACTCGTCGATGGTAGGGTTGTGCTTGACCTTCTCCAGCAGGCTCAGGCTGATGGAGCTGTCCACGGCGGTGATGCTCCACCGCGTCGGGACGATCCTCCTCCTCGCGCCGTTCCCGAACATCCCCAGGCTGAACGCCTTCTGAATCCTCGTCACCAGGACCCCCTTCGAATAGAGCTCCTCGACTGCGTCAGTCGCCTTCAGATCGCGGTCGTAGTGTGCCGTCTCGATCCTCCGGTCCACTGTGGGGTTGCTGATGCTGAACCGGTTGAGCGGCGCCGAGGGCCCGAAGGGCTGGGTGTCCTCGCTGAGAGACAGGATCTTCCTGGGCGGCTTCGTCAGCTTGAGTTCTGCATCGACTGGTTTCGCAGCCATCGCGAGCTCCTGAAGGGAAGAGAGGAGCTTTCCGGGTTCCACTGCTGTTTCCACGCTCGTCCTTGAGTTGCCTCTCACCAGGGAGAACCGGTATTCGACTATCTGGTCTATCGGCCTGCCGAGCCAATCCTCGGGGGTGTCGAGGATTGCGGTGTCCCCGAACTGGGCTGGCACCATGGGGCCGATGGAGACCTTGGGGTAGCCGAGCCTGCCGACGAACACGCCCGGGGGCGACGACCCGTCGATCTCGTTGGTCGCCATCGGGGCGACCTGTCTCGCCATAGCCTGCGCCTTCACGATTATCGGGCACCTCGGCTTGCCGCAGAGCAGCTTTGCCCCCCTGCACTGCAGGCACATCCAGGCGGGAGGGCTCTCTACGACCTCGATCGAGCGGGCGACGTCCTCCTCGAGCCCTGTGACGCTCGAAGGCATCACGCTCGAGAGCCACGCTATCTTCTTGGGCAAAGAATCCGTTACGAAATCCGGCTGCTTCGGACTTAAACCCGCTGGTCGTCGGCAACCATCGTCAACTCCGTCACTTTCGTCAGAACGTTCGTCACTTTCGTCATCTTCGTCACCTTGGTCACCATCGTCGTCACCATCATCGTCGTCGTCACCGTCAAGTTGATTTTTTTCCCCTATAGTATATGTACAGTAGGGCATATGTGGAGGTGGCTAGCCGGGACGCCTGGGAGCCGGGCCTGTCCTAAGGCTGGGGAGGCATGACCGATTGTTCACTCCGTCTACTCGAGGACTCTATTGTCGTAACGTCACCAGGGGAAAGCCGAAGCGATGAGGGCTGTCGTCAACGGCTCGAACCACCAACCACCGGTCTTCCTGACCTCGAACGAGGCGAACGGGTTTGACCGGAATCGGCCTAGAAACGATGGCCCGGTTCTTTTTTCGAGGTCCTGACTCTTTCCTTGACGTCCTCTAGGATCTTGTGCAACTCGGAGTAGTTCTCGAATCCAGTTATCGGCACGAGCAGGGCTGTCCTGAATTCCGTCATGTGTTCGGCGTATGCTTCATAGTGCTTTCTCGCCTCCTTGTTCCGAAGATAGCGCAGCAACCGCTGCATCCTTCGCACTTTGGACCGCGTTAACTGGACACCATAGAACTTCATCTTTTCAACTTCTTTGGGTTTGACGCGCCAGCCAGCGAAGCTGTATGGTCTGACCGAAGGGAGAGCCCGCGGTACGGGGATTCCGGCCTTGAGGTGCTCGTACTCGATCAGTTTCTCTTCGTATTCGAGGGCTTCAGCCAACCGCTCCGTATCGATGTTGAGATAAGCAATCGTGTGTTTCAGCCACGCCTCCATCAGCATTCTCGCCACTCGCGAGAGATTGCGAAGGAAGAGAGGGTTGGCCATCGCGTCGGCAAACTCATTCCTCGCTTTGATTGCGCTTGTGACAATAGTCCCATACTCACCTCGGACCGCCGCGAGTTCGTTGAAGGTCAGCCAGTTGCCCATGTCCTTTACGAAGATGTCATCCGCGGCACCTTTGTTGATCTTGTATATCCTCGTCTTCGGATTTCGAGTCACGAGACCCTGCACCTGCAGGTTCTTCAGGCTGGGAGAACAGGAACCCCGGGAGACACCGCATGATCGACCGCATGATCGACCAGCTGAAAGCGGGAAAGGACGCCTCCCTGGAACCCACGGCGAACCCGGCTGAGCAGGAAGACGTCGACAACCTCCTTGAAGCCATAGATCGAAAGAATGTAGAGATAAGCCAAGCAAGAACGGAACTGAATGACGCGATTCAGCGTGCCGACATCGAACACCAATTGCGTGTTCAGGCCGAACTGACAATCGCGGGACTGAACTCACGCATTGAAGGGCTCGTGACGGCGAAGGAGCCGAACTTCACGAAATCAGATGTGCCGGGCACGATCATAGGCACGATCACACAGTCAAGGGTCACCGACCTTTACCACTCAACAGTTGATGGCGTCTGGCGAATAGGGTCCTGGCGAACGAAGGAAGGCATTTGGCTCCCCAACACTGGTACAACTGGTACCGCCGGCTCACTTGGCTGACGACGATGGCAGTGCTCCGATGAAGGTTAAAGTGAACAGGGCCGCGGCTGAAAACCTCACCCGCAGTCCCGGCATCAATTCTACGCCGCAATCATGGATGATAATCCAGGAATGTTGCAACGGGGTCAGGAAAGTGCCGCGGGTCGGAAAGCCCTAACTTTACCGGCAAATCCCGAACGAACTCCACCCCGAGTTAGGATCTCCTCTACTCGACGAAAGTCCCTGGCCGAATATATGCGCTTTGGCATAGGCGTCCGAGCGGTTCAGCGATGCAAACTTGGGAGGAGTCCAGATAGCCTCATTCGATTTACAGACTTTGCCTTTGCATGACAACCTTCGTCCCTTGCGAATCCGTTAACTCTTCTGTATGACAGGCCAGTCTTCCCTCAGGATTTCAGCGATTTCCCTCTTTAGGACAGAGACGGAACGAAAACGCAAAGACCACCTTATCCCGGCTCGTTTGCCGGCTTTGACATACGCCTCATTGTCGTCGATGAACACAGCCTGTTCGGCGCGCGCGCTGCAGTATCCCCTGACACTGATTATGCCGAATGAGACGGACCAAAGTGCCAAGATAAGGAAATCCATCGGGTCTAACGCTGAGAGACCAAACCCGGCCCTCATAAGGTTCGCCCCAACTGAAAGCATATTGAGACTAGAGATCATACGAAGGGGTTCAGGCATCAAATTCTGAGGATAGTAAGGTGTGCTCGTGAAGATAAGGGATAGTCCAATGATATCGCTAATTGGATCCATAAGGTTCGTCCTTAGGTCAAGAGTCGAACGAGTCCGGAGGGGTCCGCCCACAAACGGGTCCGGAATTGAGCCCGCCTTGATCAGTCGAGTCGACTTCGTAGTGGTTAATCACATCGAATTCTTCCCTAACAAGGATTCTTCCCTAACAGGTTTAGGCTTCTTGTCCTTGCTATCCTTAGCCTTCTGACTGCAGAGAAGCTGACCTGAGCCAGAAACGGCTCTCCCATCCTTTGGCAGATGTATTCACCATATCTCTGCTGAAGGACGGGTCTCCCGATACCCGTCGAAACCGAATCAGATTGACAAACACGTGAGAGGTAAGTTATTCACAGCCCTCATGTATGTAAGCTTATTACTTTCAAGGCTCGACCTTTGACTGCTTGGAAGCGGGAGGGTCGGCTGTTGCGACAGATCACCTGACCCGAGATTATTCCACTGGAGGGGGGCTCTTGTCTCGTAGACATGGGCGGGCCAAGGTCGTGCGGGCGCTTGATGACGTGAACTTCGAAATCGCCGAGGGGGAGCTTTTCGGCCTTCTCGGACCCAATGGCGCAGGAAAGACAACGACGATAAAGATACTGAGCACTCTCCTCGAGCCGACCTCTGGAAAGGCGTTCGTGAAGGGCTACGACGTGCAGAAGGAGCCGGACAAGATTCGCAGGATTGTGAACATGGTCGCGGGGGGCGAGAGGATGCTCTACTTTCGGCTCACGGGTCGCGAGAATCTAGAGTACTTTGCTGAGCTCTACGATGTCCCGAAGGCAGAGGTCTCGCCCAGAATCGAGGGCCTCCTCGAAATCGTGGGCCTGACTGACAGGGCTGATGATGAAGTTGAGAAGTACAGCAAGGGGATGAAACAACGACTGCAGATCTGCAGAGGCCTAATCAACGATCCTGAGGTCCTGTTCCTGGACGAGCCAACCCTTGGTCTTGACATTGATATCGCGAAAGACATTCGGAGTCTCATACGAGACAAGATAGTCCGGCAGCAGGGAAAGACGGTGCTGCTGACCACCCATTACATGTATGAGGCTGAAGAGATGTGCGAGAGAATCGGCTTCCTGAACAAGGGCAAGATCGTTGCTCTCGGAAGAATAGAGGAACTGAAGCAGGGCCTCCGGTTCAGCACATCAATAGAGTTGACCGTCGCCAACGCTTCCGAGAGCGTGATCAGTGGAATGAAGCAATTGCCTGAAGTCAGGAATGTGAGTGTTGCGGACCTTGGAAAAGCTGAGGACTCGCCGGTGAGCAGGCTGACGGTCAGCTCTGACAGCGACAGGATAGTGCCGACTGTCCTGGGTTACCTCTCGGAGCGCAACTGTAAGGTAGTCTCTGTCAACGTTCGAGGTCCTTCCCTCGAGGATTTGTTCATGAGTCTTGTCGGAGACAAAGCATGATTCGGGTCGTCGCAGCGGAGCTTCGGAAGAACCTCAAGCAGTATTTCTTCAGCGGAAGAACCTTCTTCTGGACAATCGTGAGCCCGCTGGGCAACGGTCTGTACCTCTACTTCCTCTATCTCCCTTTCAGCACGGGCCTGTTGAAGATTGACTTCCTCGGGTCGGAGTACTCGGTCGGCCTCGTCGGGTTCACGCTGGTCGGCCAGCTCCTGTACACGCTTTTCACTCAAATGATTCTTGCCGGTTCAGCATTCGATGTCGAGAGATGGCAGGGCACTCTGGAGGGATTGCTGTTAAGTCCCGCCAGCAGGTTCGGGGTACTCCTGGGGAGCGCGATGTACGGTTCGTTGGCCTATCTGTGGATGCTTGGAGGCTCTCTGCTGGTTTGGGTCGCCTTCCTTCGGGTGCAGGTGTTCGTGACGGACTTCGCCGCCTTGCTCCTGTCCGTCGTCCTTTCCTACCTCTCGATTCTTGCTTTGGGGACCTGCATGGAGGCATTCTTCATCCACTCCAGACGCGGAGTGATGTACGGCACGATGGTTCAGGAACCCACCATGTTTCTCTCTGGCCTGGTATTTCCCATCCAATCGACGCCCGCGTTCCTGCTACCACTGAGCTACTTCCTGCCTCTGACGTTCGGTCTGGCTTCGCTTCGGTCCACGCTTCTGGGCGGAGCCAATCTGGTGTCGGTGTCGGTTCCCCTGGTCGTCCTCGCTCTCATGACCGTCTCCTTCTTCCTCATCGGCAGATGGCTGGTCGGTTACGCGGAAAAGCAGGCGAAGGTGAAAGCCACCCTGACGCTGTTCTGAGGTTGATGCTTTGCTACACAGTCTAAGAGTGGTGACAGCCACGGCAAAGGTCAATTTCAAGCTCAATTGGCGAATATTCAGCTGGACTGGTTTTGCGCTGAGATTCTTCTCCCCGATAATGATCTTGGGCGCGGCGTGGGTGCTGTTCAACACCACCTTCCAAGGTTACTCTAGCCAGTTGCAACAAACGTCGGGAATCTCGAACTACTTGGGGTTCGTCGTCGTCGGGAACGCGTTGTACGCGTTTGTCTTCGCTTCGACCTTCGTGGTCGGCAGAGTGATGTTCTGGGAGCGCGCCAGTGGCACGATTGAATCCACCTTCATGACCCCGATGAACCGCCTCGCTTACATGTCAGGGACCATGGTAGCGGCGTCGCTCAATTCTCTTCTGGATGTTCTGATGGTATTCCTCGTCGGTTTTCTCTTCGGCTTCAGAATCACCGTCCTCAATCCCATCATGATTGTCGCAAGCCTAGGACTGTTTGTCTTCGCGATGTTCGGAGTGGGGCTCATCATCAACGGGATTACGCTCACTTTCAGGGACAGAACCACTGCGGCTAACACACTGACTATTCTCTTTCTCGCTTTCAGCGGCGTCGTAGCTCCAATCAGCTTGATGCCGTGGTGGGCCCAAGCGATCTCCTGGGTCTCCCCGTTGACCTATGCGGCCGGGTTGATTCGAGGTTCCCTCGGAGTGGCCTCGCCCCCCGGGAGCCTAGATCTTGTTCTCTTGGCAGCCGTCGGCGTCATCTACATCACCATAGGCGCAATCATGCTCAAGGCTATTGAAAGGAATCTGAGAAGGAAGGCTCTGTTCTCTGTTTTCTGAGCAAAGAGGATTACGATATCTCCGATCTGTTCCCAAGTCGAGCAGAGCCTTGACGTTGGGAGATTCCTTTGCTACTTCCTGTTTGTAATCCCATGGCGGAGACTCTTCTATCAATCTGTCTTTGAGCCATGAGAAATCCCATCCCGAGAACTTCTGTGATCAACTGAGGCAAGTAGTAGAGGAATGCAAGAGACGTCGAGACTTGAATTCCACGTCGAGCAAGGACATCGAGAACCTGACGAAGGAGAACAAGAGCCTCGAAGCGAAGTACGGTGAACTGGAGTCTCTCGAGACGGAGATTCGGTAAGCGGTCGGTTTTCCGATAGGACGAAAGCGGAAGCGTTTCTAATCCAGTCTCTGTCAACCTGACGGTGGATTTGGCTGGTTGTTGTCGGCATTAACTCGCTGTTGACGACCTATTCTTAGCTCTCCCTCGGCCGGCTGTCTTAGAAGTGTCCATTCCTCATCCAAGTAGGTCTCTTCGACAAACGACCCTTCGACGTTGTGATGATTAATGGAATGGTGCGCGGAAGCGACGGGAGAATGATGCACAAGTCCTATGCAAACTATATTGCCACGGACGAAGTCATCAAGAAGCATGGGGCGGATGCTTTTCGACTTTGGGTTGCCATCTCGGCCAAGACCGGATCTGATGTACAGTTCAAATGGGCTGATGTAGACTACTGTTGGAGATTTCTCCTAAAGCATAGAATCCTGCTAGAGGAGGATGTCAAACCCAATACGGGCACAGTTAGAATCTAGTCGACCTTCTCCTGGGTGTTGAAGATAGCATTTGTACTTAGCCCATCCCAAAAATGACCCAGATAGCCAAGACTCCTTGATTCCGATGATGATACGCTTCAATCCACCCTTCTCGTTGACGGGGGGTGAAGAAGATCACAAGACAATTGGGAACGATCAGACGCATTCCAGACGACCTGTGGACAGAGATAGCACCGATACTCGGAGAAGAGAAGAGGCCGGGTACGAGAGGAAGGCCTCCCGTGCCGTTCAGGAAGGTCCTCGACGGAATACTGTACGTGCTCAGGACAGGATGCCAGTGGAAGGCGCTCCCGAGGGAGTACGGGCCTGGGTCGACCGCTCACAGAAGGTTCCAGCAGTGGGTCGGCGAGGGCGTCTTCCAGAAGCCGTGGGTGAAGCTCCTCCGGGGGTACGACGAGCTGAAGGGAATCAAGTGGAGATGGCAGTCCCTCGATTCGAGCTCGTCAGGCGCAGGCTCGACCCGTCGCAGTTCGTCGACGATGCGACCGAGGCTGCGCTGAAGGAGCTGAAGAAGAAGGCGGGTCCCGTATGACGGCGGCCGCCAAGCTGCGGTTCCCCCTGGGCGAGGGCTTCTTTGAAGAGCTGCAGCGCCGGGCCCTGGGCGAGTTCAGGATCACCGGGATGTAGCGAACGGCGAAGATGGCCGGTGCCGGAGCTGACGCCGTCGTGCCGGTCGACTGCCTGTCTACTCGAGGCCGACTCTAGGACCGTTTAGATTCCCGTGCTTAGACAATTGAGGATGAAGTCCGAAGCGAAGGCAAATCATCTACAAGCGGCGGGCTGCTTGAGTTATCTTTGGGATAGGCTCTTACCAGTTTGATTATGACCTTCCAGGTTTTGCCCGTTAGCGAACCACGATAAGAAGAATCCCAGAAAGGCAAGCAAGAGTCCCAATGCCGCCAAGCCACGCCAGAATCTACGCAGGGAATCAATCACCGCCTGATGGGTTCGGACCGCGCGTAACCCGAGTACCTTCCGCAGTCTGCTCGAAGTTCCAGACCTCGTCCACCTCGGCGTTCTCGAAGATCTCCGAGTCGTGGGTGACGATCACCAGCTGCTTGAGCGGGCTGTTCTCGCCCCCGAGGCGCGACACGATTTCAACCAGCGAAGACTTTCGCTCGACGTCCAGGTGAACTGTCGGCTCATCGAGGAAAATGAAGTCGAGCTTGAAGCCGCCCATCACATATGCCAGAGCGAACCTGAGCGCCAGGGCGATGGATACCTTCTCCCCTCCGCTGAGAGAGCTCGTCTCGACGCGCCCTCTCTTTCCATAGCACTCGATCGTCATCTCCTTGGCCTTCTCCTTCAAGGTCAGCTGCGAGACCCCAATCTCGAACAGGCGAGCGTACTCTGAGGCCTTGGAACCGATCTGGGCCAGGGCCCACGACCTCAGCGTCATCGATACGGAGCCGTCTCTGTAGTAGACCGTGTTCCTGATTGTCTGGAGCATCTTGACATACTCGGCGACCTCCTGGAGGGCGAGCAGACTTTCGTTCAATTCCGCCAGCTTTCCGCTGGCCTCGTCCATCCTGCTCTTCCAAGTTCCCACTTCCCGGTTCTTGTCGGGTATGTCCACCCTCTGCAGCTCTCCGAGTCGCTCCTCGAGGTCTTCGTACGCGCCTCCGTCGAAGGTTGCGGCATCTCTCGCTAGTCCTTTGATATCCTCGACGAGTTGTCCGGACTGCTCGTCGATCGAGAGACGGGAAAGTAACGTCAAGTCGGCGGTGGGGGCCGCACCTTCATCGAGCTCTACGACCTCCTCCGGGATTGCCGCAACCGTACTTCCGATCGCTTCCGCCTCAGTCTTCAGGCGGATGAGGTCTTCTTCAGACGATATCTTCCGCTCCTGGAGGTAATCCCTGGCGAGCCGAATCTCCACGACCTTCTTCTGGAGTTCCTCAAACCTTGACTTCAGTGTCCGCTGCTCTTCCAGAGCCTCTGCCTGTTCCCGTTCCATGTCCGGGAGGTGCCCGATCTTCTCACGCAACTCTTCGTTATCGCGCTCGAGCTTCTCCAGGTCGGAGCGCGAAGAGATGTTCTGCTCTCGTAGAGAGGACTCCGCTTGCTCAAGAGCCGTGGCCGCACTTTGCGCCTCCCTGAACTTGATGTCCAGCTCCTGCTTCTCCTGGCGAACCCTCTTGATCGATTCCTCGTGCTCTGACAGGTGACGGTCGATGGAGTCTCTGTCGAACAACTCGTTGATCCGTTCGACACGGCTGCCGCACAGCGGGCAGACGTTGTCCTTGAACTCAAGCTTGATGGCGCTCTCGCGATATCCCTTCAGCTCGCCCTTCGCTCCTTCGAGACGGACGAGCTCGTCTTCGCAGGACCTTATTCTCGACTCGAGCGTGGAATAGGTGGCACGAATCTCTTCTCCACGGGAGGCGAGGTCCAGGGCGGCCCTAGCCTCTGCAATCTTCCTGCTAATCTCAGCCGGCCTGTTCCTCAGTGCACCGAGCTCTCCCATATCGCGGGAAAGCCGGCGGAGCCTGGCACTGTTCTCCTCTTGGTCGCTGCTGACGCGCTTGAGGGCCTCGGTTACGGCGCTCTCTCCTTCCAGGAGATGAAGGTGCGAGGTTGCCGTGTCGACGACTCTCTCCTTCTCTTTCTTCTCTTCTTCAAGCTCCTTCCGCTTGTTCCGGACGTAGCGGACCAGGAATCCCGCTTTCATCTGCAGTGTTTCGTGCTTCTCCTTCAACGGGCCCATGGCCTTGATTCGGCTCGAGAGGTCGTCCCTCTTGCCTTCGAGGGAATCCAGCTCGCCCTGCAGGGCCTGTAACCGGTCCTTGCTCGTCTGATAGGCCTGTTCGTTCTGGCCGATCTCGCCCCTTACGGCGTCGATGTGGGTGTCGTCACGGCCTGCATACCTGCTCCTGATGGTATCGCGGAAGGATTCGAGAAGCCTCCCCATCTCCGCGTAGGCCGTGTCGAGCCTGTCCGTGCCGCTTACGCTGTTCACGAGGTCCTTGAGGTCCTTCGGCCCCAGATTGATGATGGAATCGAGCTCGCCCTGCTGGATGATCCCTGCCACCTTCATGTACTCGTAGTCGAGCCCCAAGATCCTCGAAACCTCTCCTGAGACTCCGGGTTCCCCGAGTTGCCTCCTCTCACCAGACGCGAGCTGCCTCAGGACGGATCGGTCGGGGCCGGGCGCGACCTCTTTGAGGACCGCCCCTTCCATCTCCCCTTTGTTGTTCAGCTTCCTTTCTGCGAGGTAGTGCGTATTCCCCGCCGAGAAGTACAGCGAGACGGCGGCTCCCTGGGCTCCGTCCTTCACGAGCGTCTCGTTGTTTCCTCTCATGTGCTTCCCGTACAAAGCGTAGGTGATCGCATCGATCACCGTGGACTTACCGGCTCCGTTCCTGCCGACGAAGATCGTGATTCCCGGCTTGAGGGGGATCGTGTTCCTTGTGTGTGAAATGAAGTTGAGCAGCCTTACCTCCTCTATCATGGGTCTGGCGCACCTCCGCCAGAGCGGTCGTTCTTGGAGACCCTCGACTCCTCAAAGGTCCTCGTGACCAGCTCGAGGGCTTCCTTCTGGTTTCCTGCCGCTAGAAGCGGAAGAAGTTCGTTCACGGCGAACGAGGCCTTCGCTTCGGTGCCCAGCGCCTTCAATGCCAGGGTGAACATCTCCTGCTGGATGTCAGCGGGTCTCTCCGCCAGGAGCGAGCCGCCTCCTCCCCCGGTCTCTTCGACCACTGGGGTCCAGTCGGCGTAGAGGCAGTTCTCTCTGAACGCCCCGAGCGAGGCGTTCACGTTCCCGTTGTCGATGTCGGCCCCCATCACCCGTAGCAGGATCACTGGTTTCTTGGCAAGTGCCTTCCCGTCGATTTCTCCGACGACGCCCGCGATCTCCTCTTTGAGCTTCGCGTACTCGACATCGAAGCGGAACTGGCGCCGCGAAGACTTCACCTCGACCCATTCGGGCTTGGCCTCGCTGCCCGATAGGTCCACGATGTAGAATCCCTTCTTGAACTCGTGGATCCCCTCTACGTCTGTCGGGTCGAGCGACCCCGGGTAGCAGAGCGGCCCCCCCAGTTGCTCGAACCTGCTTTCTGAGTGGTCGTGGAGGTGGCCCATCGCATAGTAGTCGAAGTGCCGGGGGAGGTCGTTCGCCGTAAGCTCGCCTGCGAACCCGTGCAATTCGTACAGCCCCTGGTGAACGACGGCCACCCTCTTCTTTTCGGGGTGCTGCTCCGCCGCCCGATCCGATGTCTTGAAGGCCTCCAGCAGGTCGTCGATGGCGCCCTTCTTCCTCTTGTGGAAACCCACTATCATGAGGTCCCCGTCGATCACCGGGTTCCCATCTCCGACGTACGTGGCCAGGCCGAGCTTGTGGAAGAGATAGGATGACGGCGTCCCCCACACCTGGTTCGAGTCGTGCTCCCCGAAGTTGAAGTAGAACTTGATCCCCTTGTCCGCGAGCGTCTTGATCCCTTCGGCCAGCTTGACGAGAGGCCTGCCGCCTGGCTTCGGCACGTGAAAGATGTCGCCGGAGTGGATCACGGCGTCGACCCTGTCCTTTACTGCGGTCTCGATGACCTCGTTGAAGGCCTCGTAGACGTCGTTCTCCCTCTCCAGGAGGTCGAACTGGGCGTAGCCGAGGTGGGTGTCCGATGTGTGGAGGATCAGTGGCACTGCTTTCACCGGTTCGGAATTACTCCAGCACCATCGAGCCTTTCGGAGTCTCCCTGGCTATCTGGCTCATCTGCTGTTCGGTTGCCCACAGGGCGGTCGCGCTGATGTCGGCGCCGGTCTTCTTCTCAGCGACGTGGTCGACCTTCACGACGGACGGTATGCTGACCCATTCGCCGAGCAAGACCGCCTCGCCCACGTTCAGTGAGGGGAGGTTCCTGAGCAGGTCCTCGCTGATGGCCTCGCTCGCCTCCCTGATGTGCTCCTGATCTTCTGGGTTGGTCAGTTTCATGATGGCGAAGGAGCCCATCTGGCTCAGGACGTCCTGGTCGACCCTCCTGGGCCTCTGCGAGGCGATTATGAGAGCCATCCCGAACTTCCTCCCCTCCCTGGCGACCTTCGACGCGATGTAGCTGGTGTCCGATTCTTCCCCCGCCGGGATGAAGGCGTGGGCCTCCTCAATCGCGCATATCACGGGAGCGCGGAACCTGACCTTCTGCCCCTCCCCCTTGTCATCGTGGGTCCTCATGGCTCTCTTCCTGTCGTCAAGGATCTCGTCGAGGTAGTAGGCGATGGCTACGTTGGCCTGCTTCTCCGTGAATTCCAGCATGTTCAGGATGTTCGCCTTGGACGGCTTAATCTGGTCCAGAACCTCGCCGACGCTCGGGTCGATGACAGACCTCATCCTCCTGATCGCGAGGCTGATGATGTCGTCCAGCCTCGCCGCCACCTTCGCGTTGGGCTTCTCGCTCGCCCCTATCTTCTTGACCTCGGCGAGCAGGGCGTCCCAGAAGTTTGCGGCCGCACGCACCTCAGCGGTGAATGCCTTCGAGAGGACTGCGCGCTGCAGGTCCGCACCCGACCTCACATCTAGCAGGTCTGCCAGCTCGTCCGCGCCGACGTTCCGCGGGTTGATCTTCGCGTCTGCGTGCACCACGTTGGGGATGTCCAGCTCGGAATATTCGCCGTGATAGTCGAATACCACCATGGTGCCCTGCAGCCGCGACACTTGCTTCACAATCAGCGCCAGGAGGTTGGACTTGCCGCTGCCCGTGACCGAAAGGATGGCGAGGTGCTTGGAAGCCACCTTGTCGACGTTGACTGAGACCCTCACGTCCTTGTTGCGGAGGAGGGAGCCGATCTGGACCCACTGCCTCTCCCGGCCGCTCCTGTCAAAGATGTTCCCGATCTCTTCAGTCCTGGCCTCGTAGACCTCCATTCCTGGCTCCGGGGGAAGAGAAGGAAGGACGACCGTCCCCTTGTGCAGCTGCTCGATCAAGCCGACGACCTTCACAAAGGCGCTGTAGCTCTTGTCCCTGATGTTCTTGGCGGCGACGCGCCTCGCCTCAAACGCCGTCTGGAAGTCTCCAACCCTGTCGAGGAGGTCGCTCTTCGTGGTGCTGTCCTCCGTCAGTCCGAGGATTCGCCCAGCGGGAGAGTCGACCGTGACGTACTCGCCCATGCTCACCGGCTTCTTGGCAAGGAAGTGGAAGTAGTGAGGCTTGGTCTGGCCGACGACGATCCCCAGGAGGGAACCTGAGGGTCCTGCAGCGCTGGTCACGCTTCCGTCGTCACTCTCCGAGGACCTGTCTTCCGCCCAATTCTACGCTCAATCCAAGCAGGTTGGCGAGCTTCTCCATCTCTTCATGGCTGATCTTCCCCTTCTCGTGGGCCAGTCTCAGTACGTAGGGATATCCGTCTACGCTGTCAGGCTCTAGGAGATTCATCAGCGTCTCGACATCCTGCGCATTCGCTTGTCCCGGTATCTCCAGTTTGGTGCAGGGCGAGTCCTGGGCAAGGCGAACGTAGGTGATGGTCACCCCGGACCTTTTGTCCAGGAACGGAGAGGAATAACCAGCTTGGGAGGAGGCCCTGTTGTAGTAGAACATGTCGCCCAGGCCGCCACGAAGCGTCAGGTTGCTAAAGGATTTCTTGCTAATGTACAGGAGCCCCTCCTGCCTCATCAGCTCCTTTATCGTCTCGTAGAAGGAGCTCTCCCTCTTCTGCTTCCTGTCGTAGTACCTCGCCAAGATCGAGCCGTCGACGAGGACATAGTCGGCCTTTCCGACGCAGGACCTGGCCTGCTCGAACTCGTACTCCATACCGATGCTCTCAAGGGCCAGCTCGGGACTGCTCACGTATTCCTCTCCCGATTTCACGGTAAGGGTACTCAGGTCCACGTCGAAGAGAGGAGGGACGAGGTAGAGCCCATCACCGAGCATCGAGACCGCGTCGACGGCGTAGACGTAGAAGCCCTGGTAGGGGATGAAGTTCCAACTGCTGTCAATGCCTACCAGCTTTTTCGATTGGTTGTCGTAAGACGGATCGTACTTCTTCCAAAGTTCGCTTGCTTTCCTGAGGATTGACCTGTGCTCCTCAAAGTCTATCGTCGAGAGAATCTTTTCCCGGTTATTGACTGCGTATTCCAGTGTCTCTACTAACATGGGGCAGTCACTATTACCATTCTGATTCTCTTATAGAGGGTGTGGTTCCACCGTAGATTGTTTTTCGTTCAAGACCATTCCAAAGTGGAATGCTCAGGCGCGGTCGTGCCTCACATATACAGGGAAACACAGTAATACCTTGCCCGTGCCGGAATCCCTGAGAGCGTTGGCTGACATCGAGAAGATGTTCAACCCGAAGACCGTCGCCCTGATCGGAGCCACGGACAAGGAGGGGACGGTCGGCGAGGCGACGCTCAAGAACCTCCTGATCGGGAAGGGCAGGCGCTCAATCTTCCCTGTCAACCCCAAGCACGAGAGCCTGATGGGCCTCAAGTGCTATCCTTCCCTTTCGGCGATCCCGGAGCACGTCGACCTCGCCGTGGTCGCCACGCCCGCAAGCACCGTGCCCGCGGTCGTGGAGGAGTGCGGGAAGGCCGGGGTCGACGGCATAGTGATCATCTCAGCAGGCTTCCGAGAGGTGGGGGAGGCGGGCGCGAAGCTCGAGGAAGAGATCAGACAGATCAGGTCGAAGTACGGCTTCAGACTACTGGGCCCGAACTGCGTCGGCTTTGCCAGGCCCTCGGTCCATCTTAACGCGAGCTTCCTCAGGGACGACCCCGAGCCCGGCTCAATCGCGTTCATCTCTCAGAGCGGGGCCCTCGGCTCCGCAATCCTTGACTGGGCGATGAGCTCCCACGTCGGCTTCAGCCTCTTCGCCTCGCTGGGGTCGATGCTGGACCTCGACTTCGGCGACCTGATAGACTTCCTGGGGAGCGACCCGTCGACAAGGAGCATCATACTCTACGTGGAGGGGATCGGGCACGCGAAGAAGTTCATGAGCGCGGCGAGAGGCTTCGCCCGCACCAAGCCCATCATCGTCCTGAAGGCCGGAAAGCACGGCACCGGGGCCAAGGCCGTCCGGTCCCACACCGGGGCGCTCGCCGGCGATTTCGAGGTCTACGACGCGGCCTTCAAACGGGTGGGTGTCGTCAGGGTCGACGAAATCGGGGACCTCTTCAACTGCGCCAGCGTCCTGGACTCGAGGCACCTGCCCGCAGGGCCCAGGCTGGCCATAGTCACAAACGCGGGGGGTCCCGGAGTCGTGGCGTCCGACGCGGTCGCCGACCTCGGCGGAGAGCTGGCGAAGCTCTCGGACGAGTCGATGCGGACCCTAAACGACCACCTGCCGCCGTTCTGGAGCCGTGGCAACCCAGTGGACGTACTGGGGGACACGGACGTAGCCAGGTACGCGACCACCCTCGACGTCTGTCTCTCCGACCCAAACGTCGACGGTCTCCTCGCGATCTTCACCCCCACAGGAGTCACCCCATCCACCGAGCTCGCCGACGCCGTCATCAGGTCCTCGAAGAACGGACGGAAGCCGATTCTCACCGTCTGGATGGGCGAGAAGGCCGTCGTCGAAGCGAGGAAGAGGTTCACCGAGAACAACATCCCGACCTATCCGACGCCGGAACAGGCCGTGAAGACGTACATGTACATGTACAGGTACCGGCGGAACCTCGACCTGCTCTACGAGACGCCTGAAGAGCTCCCCGTCGACATGATGCCTCCGAGCAGCCATCTGAAACTCATCGCCAGGAGGGCCATCAGGGAGGGGAAGCTCCTCCTGTCGCAGTCAGACTCGGACAAGTTCCTCGACGCGTACAACATCCTCAGGCTCGAGGGGGGCTTCGCCAAGACTCCGGACGAGGCCGTGATGGTCGCGCGCAGGGTCGGCTATCCGGTCGTCCTGAAGGTCGTCTCCCAGGAGATCGCCCACAAGAGCGACGTGGGAGGGGTCGTGACTGGCATCACCTCGAGCGAAAGGCTCGCGGACGAGTTCGTCAAGCTCGTCGAAAGGGTGAAGATCCTGAAGCCCGACGCCCGGATCGACGGGGCCTACGTGCAGAAGATGGCCGGGGCGGTCGACTACGAGCTGATACTCGGTTCGAAGAAGGACGTGGACTTTGGCGCAGTGATGCTGTTCGGGTCGGGGGGCACAGGGGTGGAACTCTTCCGAGACTTCTCAATCGGGTTGCCCCCGATGAACCAAGTCCTAGCAAGAAGGATGATGGAAGAGACCATAATCTACAAGGCCCTGTCCCGCGGCCTCAGGAACAAGCCCCCCGTCCCGCTGAAGCCTCTCGAGGAGATCATCGTCCGCCTCTCGAGCATGATCGCCGACTTTCCGGAGATAGCGGAGATGGACATCAACCCGCTGTTCGTGACTGAGGGGAAGGTGCTGGCTGCAGACGTGAGGATCCTTCTCGACCCGGCGGCGCCAGAGGACGGTATCCCCTATCCGCACCTCGTGATAATGCCCTACCCGACCAAGTACGTCGTCCCGTACAAGCTCGAGGACGGGACCGACGTGCTCCTCAGGCCGATCAGGCCGGAGGACGAAGCTATGGAATCAGAGTTCATCAACGGTCTTTCGGACGAGTCGAACAGGCTCAGGTTCTTCAGCACAGTCAGGAACCTCCCTCACGTGGACTTGGTCCGCTTCTGCAACATCGATTACGACAGGGAGATGGCCATCGTGGCAGAGGTCAGGCAGGGAGGAAGAAGCCGGGAAATCGGGGTGGGCAGGCTGATTACCGAGCCGGACCAGAAGCGTGGAGAGTTCGCTGTGGTGATAGCCGATCAGTACCAGGGTAGAGGGCTCGGCAGGAAGCTGCTGGACATGCTGATTGACATTGCAGAGAATAAGCGCCTCGAATCGATCTACGGCGTGGTCCTGAAGGACAACAGGTCGATGTTGAGCCTGTGCAGGGAGATGGGGTTCACTCTCACCCCAGATGAAGACCTGATGAAGGCTGAGCTGGCGCTCAGGTAGAAACTCGAACCGTGAGAACAGTTCTCGGAGACCAGCAGTGCGATGGCGAGCTGTGACGTCATCAAGTTTACTAGTGGTCTTTCGCCTCAGGCCGGGAAAGAGGTTAGAGGGCAGCGCACCAAATTGATGAAATGCGCTCCGCACATTTCATCGGCAGGTCTGCCGCCAAGAGTGACAAGCTACCCTAGGCTTTGACGGTCAAAGAGGCTAAGAACATGATTCATCAAGCTGCAACCCGAAGCGGAACAGCATGACCCACCACTTGAGACTTCCACACCAATTGAAGTGCTACCTGTGCCGTCTCAACACCGACACCGAAGTGGTCGGAGTCTGCATGAACTGCGGCAGATGTGTATGCTACGCACATTCCACAATGATAGACGGAAGGCTGTATTGCGATGGTGACGCAGACTCTGCCTCTTCTTCCCGCGCGAGATCCTGGACAGGGGAGAACGAGCGGTCAGCGACCATTCCCATAGCTTCTGTCTGCCTGGTCATCTACGGTGTCGCGGGATTCATCTTCTCGACAATCGTGCTGCTAGCAGCCTATGTCGGAGCCACCGCCACTTCAATCCTCCAAAGTGCGTATTCCTTTGGGCTGGACTCAGTCGGACTCTATGCACTTGGCTTGTCGACGTTCGTTGTTGCTTCTTTCGGCACGACAGGTGGGTACATGATGTGGAAGTCGCAAAAGAACGGTGGATTTGTTTCCGTCTTCTCCCTTCTTGCTGGCGTAGTCATTGCCAGCACCCTCTACGGGACCTTGTTTTCCCTCCCGGCCTTGGAATTCTGTCTCGCTTTCTCAGGAATCAACCTGGGTCTGATAGTCCTCATTGCACTCGGATGGGAATCCCTCTACAGTGATTGAAGCTCGCTCGCGGATTGGCGTTGGACCTTAGCGCTGGTCCGCTATGCCATCAGACTTCTGAACGACTATGGGCTTGTGGCCTCCTCATATTCTTCCAAAATCCACCACCATCAAAACCGCTTAAAGGTCAGCCGTTCTGAACGGTGACCTATCGACACTTGGAACCGAAGTCCAAAACCAACCGCACTCGCCGTTACGTTGCTCTTGTCCTCCTGCTCGCGCTTGCACTTGTCGGGGTTCTGATATACTCGAAGCCGGCATTCGTCTATCCCAACGTCGCTGTGTCAGGGATGATTACATGGACGCCCAACGGCTATGACCAGATGTTCAATACAACCTCTGGCGTAATCACAAACGGAACTCTCACTCTTCACTTTTACCAAGGGGCGGCTAGTGATATCGAGGTATTGCTGTTACCGAATGAGGCGAGCACGTGTTCTCCCACGTCCACATGCTCGTACACGACTGTCTTGCCCAATGGCCAATCTTTTCACGTTAGTCTGGACTATCAAGTGGCCTATCATGGCCAAGTGTGGTGGCTTGACGCGGACTGCACGTATGCCGGTAATGACCTGACCCTTAACGTGTTCGGATCCTCCTACACTCACGACATAACGTGTATTGGGTAAGACTCGGTCGGGCCCGCTTTTCCTTGTGCCCAAGTCCGGCAGGCCATTCATTCTCGGTCTTTGAAGGGACTGGTCCCCGATGGAGGGTCTTTGTCCCTCCACCGGGGATTGCGTTCGACGCGTGTCGGCCGTAGTCCTCCTCCTGTTCTAGGCGGGATTCAGCTCAGCGGCCTACCCTGGTCTCCTGCAGGCGTTTCATCGACCACGTTTGGCCTTGCTCCGCCCGGGTCAGCCGTTTCATCCCGGTCCCCACCGACCTCAAGGTCTCCCTATCATCGCCCTTGGTGGGCCAGGTCTCGTTTCTGTTCTGGAGCCAGCCGTCTCCGGCTGCGTCTCTCGGCGCCGTGCGTCCTGCTGCGAGGGAGGAACTTCCCCAGGAGGTCCCCGTGGCCCGCCCGCCGACTCGCGTCACGCCCTCCGGCAGGCATTCGACAATTAACCGTTTCTCATGAGGCGAAGAGGTGAGGAAAATACTCCCTTTCCTCCTGCAGGACCTTCCCCTCACTCTTGCACATCCTGTAGGACTCGAGCGGCTCCTTGTTGAGCGTCTCAAAGTTAGGGCCCCACTTGTAGATCGAGAGGTAAGACCTCGCCTCCTCGACTTCGCCGAGTATGTAGAGAGTGGCAGCGACCGCCTCCACGGAGCTCAGCATCCCCGCCCTCGCGTAGTTTGTCGGGTTGGCCGCCAGAAGGAGCGGGACGCGCCTGTGTTTTCCCCCAGCTTCTTGAAGAAGATCTCCTGGGCCTGGTTCCAAGAGCAGTCGACCACGAGAATCCCCTTGGCATCCCGGTCTGGCGGCGAGAGCATCCTGTGCGCGAACGGGTTGAGCACGATCGTGGTGTCGGAGGCATGATACTTCCTCCCGACCCCCTTGGCCAGCTCCATGTGAATCATCTTGCGGGCAGTGCACTTGATGGGGTCGTCTTGGTCCATCTCCAGGGCGTAGACGTGTAGCATCTCTTTCGTCTACGGCCAGACGCCATGGTAATAACAGTCTCGTCTTCATGGGGCGGGCTTCGAGCATGGAGTGGACGCCCTCCCCGGTGAAGGGAGCAAGGGTTATTACCGCAGAATTACGTAGAACGGCGAGAGGTAATTGTGGAATGCCAATGGCCTTCGTGCTGATTAACGCAGACCTCGGGGCTGAGGAGGACCTTCTCAAGAAGCTTCGTGAGATCCAGAACGTGAAGGACGTCTACGTCGTGTACGGCGTCTACGACGTGGTGGCGAGGGTCGAGGCCGACACCATGGAGAAGGTGAAGGAGACGATCACCTGGAGCATTCGAAGGCTCGACAAGGTGAGGAGCACCCTCACCATGATCGTCGTCGAAAGCTAGGCGACCTATTCCCAAGCTGAAATATCCCCGAGTGGCTGACCAGACCGTGCGCTGCCTCGTCGGCATAGACGACACGGACTCTTCGAGAGGAAACTGCACTACCTATCTCGCTTATCGGATCGCCGCGGATCTCGCCCCCACGGCCAGGGTCCTCCCCTACCCGAGGCTGGTCAGGCTCAACCCGAACATCCCGTTCAAGACGAGGGGGAACGCCGCAGTCTCCCTTCTGGTCGAGACCGAGTCTCCGTCGCAGGCCTTCGACAGCATCTGCTCGAAGGTGTCGGAGCTCTCGGACGTCGAGGGGGGCGCAAACTCCGGCGTCGTCTTTCTCAGTGACGTGCGGAAGTCACGTCTCTTCCTCCCTGTCTACCTAAGCGCCCTTTCAGGGGTCGTGAACCCCCACCGCATCAGGCGACTGCTGGCTCAGCACAAGGTGAGGAGCTTCGAGCTGGGCAACGGGATGGGGCTCGTCGGCGCCGCATCCGCGCTCGCCTTCAACGAGACCTTCGACCACACTTACGAGCTGATCGCGTACAGGCGTCGAGAGTCGTTCGGGACCCCGCGCATCCTCGATCCCCCCTCGGTCAGGGACATGGAACGAACGACCTGGCCTCACACCTTCAACAGCTACGACCACCAGAAGAGGAAGGTTCTCGTCGCGCCCCACGGACCTGACCCGGTCTTCCTGGGCCTCCGTGGAGACTCTCCCCAGGCCGTTCTGAAGGCGTTCGGGCTCGTCTCCTACGATGAAGGCCTGCAGGGATACATGGTCTACGTGACGAATCAACACACCGACGCGCACCTGAAAGGGGAGCTAGACTGGAAGGTCTTCTCCTCGGGCTGGGCAGAAGGGCGGGTCGATTCGCCCTCGACCGGACCCGGGGGACACGTCTACTTCGCGCTGCTGGACGGTACAAAGAAGCGCAGGTGTGCGGTTTACGAGCCGACCGGAGACCTGCGCAGGGTGGCCAAGATGCTCAGAGACGGGGACTTCATCCGGGCGCACGGGGGGGTGAGGCGTCCTTCGACCTCGCACCCGAAGATCCTCAACGTCGAGAAGATCGAGGTCATTTCGCTTGCGAAGAGCAAAGACCGGCTGCTCGTCTGCGGAACCTACATCGCATCCCCGAGGGCAAACAGGCACCTGACGAAGCCCCTGGCCCGGTATGGCCGCGAGATGGAGGGGCGGGCCTGCCCTGAGGTCGCAGGATGGCTGCGAGCGTCGGCTATCGAGACTCGAGCGCCTGCTTGAAGTCGGCGATCAGGTCCTCTTTGTCCTCGATGCCGACGGAGAGCCTGATTAAGGATTCTGGGATTCCAGTCTTCGCCCTTTCTTCGGCCGTCAGCTGAGTGTGGGTCATCAACGAGGGCTGCGAGACCAGCGTTTCTACGCCGCCCAGGCTGGCCGCCAGGAGGGCGATCTTCAGCCTCTCCGTGAGCCGCTTTGCGTCCTCCATGCTCCCGTTCAGCTCGAAGCTCATCATCCCTCCATATCCACTCATCTGCTTCTTGGCCAGCGCGTGCTGGGGGTGTCCCTTCAGCCCCGGGTAGTGAACCGCCTTGACCTTCTTGTGCCTGAAGAGGAACTCGGCAAGGGCCATCGCACTCTCGTTCTGAGCCCTCACCCTGAGTGCCATAGTCTTCATCCCCCGGAGGACGAGCCACGATGCGAGTGGGTCGAGGGTCCCTCCCAAATCCCTCCTAAGATGGTTGATCTTCTCCACCTTCTCCCTATCGCCTACCGCAGCGCCTGCCGTAACGTCAGCATGACCGTTCAGGTACTTGGTGGCGCTGTGCAGCACGAGGTCGGCGCCGAACTCAATGGGTCTCTGGTTGATCGGAGAGGCGAACGTGTTGTCGACAAACAGAAGGGCGCCTGCCCCGTGGGCGATTTCTGCGGTCTTGGCGATGTCGACCACCTTCAACGTCGGGTTGGTGGGAGTCTCAATGAGCACAAGTTTCGTGTTCGGTCTGACCGCATCCTTCATGGCCTGCTGGTCTTCGGGGTCGACCAGCGTTGTCTTCACTCCGAGCCTCGGAAGGATCTTGCTCATCAGCTCGAACGTACCACCGTATACGTCCCTGATCGCAATCGCGTGGTCCCCTGCGCTGAGGAAGGCAAGGACCGAGGTCGAGATTGCCGCCATCCCGGAGGAGAAGAACGCGGCGTCCTCGGCACCTTCGAGTGAAGCAAGCTTCTTCTCCAGCCTTACGGTGGTCGGGTTGCCCCACCTTGTGTAGGCGTACCTTCCGCTCTCTCCGGCTACAGCCTTCCTGGCTTCCTCGGCTTTCGAAAACGCGAAGGTCGTAGTCTGGTAGATTGGAGTTGTGACCGCGCCAGACACCTCGTCGAAGGGTTCTGCCTCATGCACACACCGCGTCGAATCTTTGGCCATGGCGTTTCTTCGCCCTCTTAGAGTGTTAGATAAGCAGTGCGAAGCGGCCAAGAGGTCGATTGCGGCTGTGCCGTCCTGTTCCGTAGGAATCGGCTGGTCAGATTGACGGGGGTCTGCGATACTAAGGACAGGATCTGAAGGTTCGATAGCGGCTGGATCCTGGGCACAGGCGGAACGGCAGGATCATCAGAGGTTTCTGCAGTGGTAGGTAGCGAGGGGACGTTATCAGTATTTTAGTGAAATTGTGCGCATCACAGCCAGCGTGCCACCAGTTGGCTGGAGTCAAGGGTTCAAAGCACGCGCGCCACCCTCAGATTATGACCGGCGTCCCATGATGGCGGAAGTGCCGGACGAATTCCTCAAGTTCCCCGAAAGAAGTATTGACCATCGGCGACTTTGAGGTCTTCATTGGCGGATCATCTGGTAGAGCTTCATCGCACGATAACATCTGAGGGAAACCGAGACTCGGCCCCATGGCCGCTGCAACCCCTAGGAAGAGGCCGCCCAGCAGGTTGCCCACCAACAACACAGGGATGGCTTGGGCCATGGTGAAGCCGAAGAACACGGTCGTGAGGACGCCGGCGACGTAGTCGGCAATCGTAAGGTTGGCCGCGAACCAGAGGGTGAAGGTCCGGTTCGGCGACCCGTGGCGCAGGTCCTCTGGGACGTGCTCGATACCGATCTTCTCGACTTCGACCGGTTTGTCCCCCAAACTCAGTCCGACCTCACCGCCTTGTCGTTCTAAGCCTCTCCAGAGGACGCTTTCCTGAGAAGCCTCTTTCCTGGATCTTCGCGAAGATTATATCGGAACCATAGCTGCATCGCCGGGATGCACTAGGGAATCTCCTTCGCTGCAAAACGAAGCGCGCCTAGCCAAGTGATTCTTCGGCTCTTTCCGCGGATGATGCTCCACATACTAACAAACAACAAAACAAGTGACCAACTTTAATACTGAACTCAGCGAATAGAAACGAATAGTCTTGCGATTACCTTTCTCTAGAAAGGAGAATAGACCGAGTACCGAAAAAGAGGACAAGAAATGGGTAGAGAACTTTAACGATTCACTCTATCACTTCAATTCCCCGAAGGACTCGGCAGAAATGAGTGTAGCCGCTGGGAACTTGGCAGGCTACCTTACGGCTCTAAGGACTAACGAGACAGGCACGTGGCCCACTCCGGTCAGGAGCGCGATTCTGAAATTGATATCTGACATAGGCCAAAAGTTCGACAAAGGCACGCCAGAGTACAAGACCTCTTGCACGAATCTCTTGCGCCTCGTATATACAAAGAGAGACTCAGCCGCTAATGCCAAGGTCATCAAGAGATTCAAAGACAGTTTCGAAAAGAAGGTCTCTCCAGAGTTGCAGCTTGACCGAGGAACGCTCCTTTTGCGGCAAGAGATGCATGATTTCGGAAAGAGTTTCATGACGAAACTATTGGACCAAGCCATTCGAACCTGGAGTCCTCAACGGTTCGAACTACTGTGGAGGAGTATTCTTGTTGACCAACTGAAGAGGCGCGACCTCGGTGGTTTCGACCAAGTGAAGGAACATCTGCGGAGAATCTGGCAGGACCCTATAGAATCCGTGACCGTCCACGACAGGGCGTTACGGATACTGAACGAGGCGAAAGAAGTTGACTAGGACTTCGACAAATACATCCATGCAGAGCGTAACGGAGTGCCCAACCAAGAAAAGCCCGATGGCTAAGAACGATGTCTTCTCTAAACAGGGTTGAACCTAGGCGATTCTCCACGATTGGATTCGAATCCATTTCGAGTTGAAACTACGCAAAATCGCTTATTGCTAGTAGAACTATCGTAATGGCAAGGACTACTGCCCCTATCATCAGGTATCTATTGATCCTCTGCAATCTACGCACATTACCTTCCGCTTTATCTTCCATCCTTATTCTCACCACCACTCGTTCAAACAAACAGCAAGATGAACGCAATTACGGATAGAACAGCTATAACACTTGCCAATTGTTCTGTTCTCTTCAGCGCTCTTTCGTAGCGGTCTGCGGTAAGAGCTAGGGTTGTCGCTAATGAAGGTTCGGCATGACTCTCGTGAGTAGGATGTTCGGATACATCCTTTGCTTAACAGCTAGAAATGGACCATCCAAGCTCGATGCGAGATTCTTCAAGGAGGGCTTGGCTGACTGCAGCGGCGCGAGGACCGGCTTGCCGACGACTAGCAGGGCAAGCCCACCTACGTTCAACCAAGTGCCAAGTGTCTGACCCCAAAACCTATCAGCCGTCTCGAGCATTAACGACCCCAGTGCAACTGATGCCGCTCCAAGCGCGCGGGTTCTGTTTCCCAAAGCTGTCGGCTCGTCAAGGCCGAGCGAAGCTGCGGTAATATCCTTGTTCCGAGAACGTTCCCAAATCAGTCCAGAATCGTCGCATAGGTGACCCCTAATCGCGAGGCAGAGCCAATTTCATGAGACGGAGCCTCGTTCATGATGGCGATAGCAAGAACGACAGCTGCTGAGCCTAAGGATCACGCCAGTGGCTCTTTTTTGTTACGATAGCAAACAGTGCACAAGAGACTGCTATCAGTACGATCCAGTTGATCGTGAGGTTCGAAGTCGAGAGTGGAAGAACGCCTATTGCGTTTTGGGCTATCTCTGCTGCGTAAGTGGCCGGGGAGAGATATGCTATGTACCTTATTGGAAGTGGGATGTAGGTTATCGGATAGTATATCGGAGCTATGGTTGCCAATATGACAGTCAAGATGCTCACGAACGCACGGTTTTGCTGGATGTCGGTGCTGAACGTCGAGAGCATGAAGCCAAGCGCAACGGAGAATGCGAATATCAGTGAGAATACCGCGAGTATTGTAAGCGCGCCGACTGGGTTGGTGTGTATGAATAGAAAAGAGAGTACGGTCAGAGCCGTGAGCGCGGGAAGGGCATTCGTGAGTGCTGACATGGCCATCCCCAGCATGTAAGCGAACGCGCTGGTGGGCGAGCTGACGAGCATGTCCTGCAACTTGAAGTCGTTCTTCATGTGGGAAAGGTCAATCTGTAGGTTTACGCCGCCGGAGATCATGCTGGTTATCAAAGCGCCTTCTATCGAGATGCTCAGCAGCTCCCCATGACTTACGAGGAGTATTAGGATCAAAACGGAGAATGGGGCGATTACATTGCTCACCAATGTTATCGGATAGTTCTTCATCTGGTACACAGCGTCGATCAGTATTGATGCATAGACCTGGCTCAATCTGTTAATCTTCATGAACATCATTCTGCCCGGTTGGATTGTGCTTAGTGTCCTCTTCGATTGGTTTCCTCACCAAATAGTAGAAGATGTCCTCCAGCGAGATGGGATATACCGAGAATCGCTTCTTTTCCCTCACCAGCTGCTCTGTGAGTCTGTCGGCATCCTCCTCTGTAGTGAGTATCTGGGTTGATCCATCGACACTCTTGATTATCTCGCCGGTTTTCGTCTCGAAGGAGGAACCGCTCTGCAGGATGCGTATGCTGTACTGATACTTGACTATCGACCTGAGTTGATCTAGAGTGCCCAGACTGAGAAGCTTCCCGTTCTCGAGTATGCCTATCATGTCGGCCAGTCTTTCTGCTTCTTCTAGGTAATGGGTCGTCAAGAATATGAAATGGGTCTTCTTCAGTTCATTCAACGTGGCCCACAAATCCGCCCTTATCAGCGGATCGAGACCCGTTGTCGGTTCGTCCACGAACAGGATCTTCGCATCAGTTGCAAGAATCGTAGTCATCAGCACCCTTCTCTTTACGCCACCGGAAAGATGCCTATTCGGTATATTCTCATATTTCCCCAGTCCAAGCTTTGCGAGTGCCCCGTCGACCTTTGAAGCGGCTTCTCTCCTGCCGAAGCCCCTGTACAAAAGGTAAGAATAGATCGTCTGTCTTGGAGTCAGCCACGGTACGAGCCTTGCCTCCTGTGGCATTACCGCTATCTGTTCCCTTATCTTCTTGGTGTCATTCACCACATCCATCCCATTGATGCTCGCGCTTCCGGAGCTTGGCTCAAGCTCGGTCGCGAGTATCCGTATCAGTGTAGTCTTTCCAGCGCCATTCCTTCCCAAGAGCGCAAAGATTCCACTGGTCTCTATCGAGAGGCTTACGTCCTCCAATGCCGGCGCCTCTTTTCCATACTGCTTGGTGAGGTTTCTGCATTCCAGAAGATTTTCCATGGGCCTCATTCAATCTGGATCTAGATTTCGCAAAGCGACAAACTGCCAGGGAATAGTCTGACTTGGTTTATAAAAGAACTTTAGGAAAACGATGCCTGTAGCTTATTCTGTGTTTGGAGCGCGTTGTAGATTTGTGTATTAGGGCCACCAGTTCTAATCAGGAGACACCAAGCAAAGATTTTCTAAGAATTCTGGGATAATCTCGGAAATTCGGTAAATACGCGACCGGCCTGTTGGCTGCTGGTGAAGTGAAATGCAGACGTCGTTGCAGAAGCAAGAAATCTCGCGCGCACTGGACCAGGATCTGAAGGAAGCGGTATCACTCGTGCAGAGGCACAACTACGAGCGCATGTTGAAGCACGTTCACGATTTCATGGGTCTCGGAGCCATCGAACGCCAAGTGACGATGGATTCTCGCCTAACGCAGCGTGACAGGAGTCTACTCCTGAGCGCTGTCGCGAGGTGGAAGTAGAATGCCGGAAAGTCAAGCGCTCGTCGAACTTCAAGGAGATTTCGTTAAGGTGATGCACGCGCCTTCATGGGAGAACACGAGTCATCCACTCTGCGGAGCCAAGAAATTCAAATGCCTGACGATGATTGTGCGAAATGTCACCTGCGAAGATTGCATTCGGATGCTGGACAGGAGGGAGCGCCGATAAGCAGGAACGGTGCACTTGGGCTTGCGGTATGTGACGAAGAACGACCGTTGCCGAGGTCCTATGGTGCACGTTGCGCTTCCAACGGGTGGGCTCCGAAGGCAGGCTTGCGAGGGGGATGAGCGTGGGCGATCTTATAAAAAGAGGCCCGAAGTCAATTAGCCATGTCATCTGACGACGACGAAGAAGAGGTTTGAGCCCGGAATGCCGTGCTCAAGTCCTAGCCGGGGTATGACGGGGCTTCTTAGAAAAACCGCAACATTTCATTAAAACAATAGTAGCGAGGGGAGGAATTTCAGGGAGTTGTGCCCCCTTTTGAACGCACGGCCGGGGTTCCACCCCAGTCTCCGCTCTGCGGGTTATGAGCCCGCCGGGATGTACCTAGCCCCTCTAGTGGGACTGGCTTCCCCACCTCGCTGCCAAGTGGTGGCCCATCGCGGTTTGCCCTTAAGTCTTCCTTCAGCTAGTGTCGAGAGACGGGCTTCGGCATGCAAGCGCATCTGCGGTACGCGCAGCAATTGCACCCTCCACAGCTTTCGTAGTCCTTGTGCTTGCAGGTGCGGCAGATGCAGGAGGCCATGAAGCCGGCGTCCCCTAGCGAGTTTCTTTAATCTTGTCGAAGACGAGCGCTTCGGGGTCCTTCCCGAGGTCGGCTTCGAGGTTCCGCTTCAGCGCCATGAGCCTCTCCACGTCGTGCCCCTTCCTCTTCGAACCTTCTGACCTCCTCTTCGAAGGGCCTGACCCTGTCCGCCTCGACCACCTTGTCGGCGAAGCAGACTACGACCTGCTCCCTCGTCCTAGGAATGTAGTCGAGGCCCGGGAGTCCGAGCGCCTTTGCCTCCTCGGGGGATATCCCTGCACCCACGTGCCTCCTGACGATCTGGACGACGACTTCGTCGACCCCCTCACCCTTCAGGATCTCAGAGCCCTCCAGGCCGTGCCGGACCGTCTGGATTCTGCTCCTGCCTATGTCGTGGAGGAGTGCGCCTGCGATAGCAGCCTTCGAATCGATCTCCTTCCCCTGGCGCCTGAACTCCTCCACAAGGATGGCCGTGACCTTGGCGACCGTCCTGCAGTGTCTGATGATGGCGTCGTTGCTCCCGCACTTCTTGTGCAGCCTCAGGGCCTCCTCCTCGGAGGGCTTCACTTGACCGGTTCCTCGTCCAGCTGTTTGATTTTCCAGCGCAGGGCGTCCTTCAGCTCCGCGTTGTCGAGCCTGTTCAGCGGATGCCCGCACGTAGGGCACTTGAAGAAGTTCTCCATCGCGTCCTCGAAGGTCTTGGTCAGGCAGGTCGCGGTCCCGCAGTGGTAGAACTCGTGCGCGTCCTCGTAGTCAAGCCTCTGTCTGAGCCGATTCAGGACCTTCCTGCGCTGCGTCTGGATGAAACCGTCCGTCTGGTCTCTCTGGGCCTTCCACCTGTAGACGAACCACCCACGCTTGGGGTCCCTCACCCTCACCCCCGTGATCAGGCTCCGGCCGAAGAGGTCGTACAGGGCCTTCCTCACGGTCTTGATCTTCAGTCCGGTGGCCGACGCGACCTCCTCGTCCGTGGCGTTCTCGTTGTTGAGCAGCGCCCTCGCTACCCTGACGTAGTCGGGCCCGCCTATCAGGCCTGCGACTTTCACAAATGTATCCTCGTATTCTATGTTCATGTCTCTGTCTCTACAACCCTCTTGCCCTTGGGCGAAGGCAAGATACGGAGCCTGCTTTTTTCAAACGCTCTCTTAAGCTCTTCCCCTGACTGAATCTCGTGAAGCGCGATGGCCAGGGCGGCTATCTCGGAGTGGGGCTGGGACGTCACGGCGATGTTGTAGTCAGATTCGTGGTAGACCTTGCCGGGCACCTTGGGTCCGCCGACCACCAGCAGGAGCTTCTCGAGCCTCCTCAGCTCCGCGACCTCGTCCTGAAGCGGCATTCCGTACATCGTCAGGTGGACGATGCTCCTCCCCTCGGCCTTGGAATCTCGGATGACCTTCCTCCATGGCACGCCTAGAATCGCCTGGAAGTCCCCGCCCCACGTCCTGTTCACCTCTTCGAGGGTCCCGACCACGTCCTTCTCTGCGTCTCCGAGGAAGATCGATTCGGCCCCCAGGGCCCTCGACACAAGGCAAAGGTGGGTCAGAGTCCTGTCGTCTCTGACGAACCGTTGCCCTACCCTGAGCACCCTGATGCTGCGCGTCATTCTCGCGCACCCTCCAGGAGAGTCCGTTGAGGACCCTCGACCCTCAAAGAGACTTCATGCAGCAATCGGGCCATCCCCTGCCCAGTCTTGGCGGAGACGAAGGTCGCGTCCCTAATGCCGGCCTGCCACATCTTCTCTCCCAGTTCCTCCCTCGTGACAAGATCCGACTTGTTCATTACTGTCAGTACTCTCGAGTCGGGGACATCGAGTTCCGAAAGGGTCTCGAGACAGCTCCCGCAATTCAAGGCCATCCTCTCCGCGGGAAGGCTGGCGTCGACGAGGAGGAGGACGACGGTCGCCCGCGAGACCTCTTCGAGAGTCGACTTGAATGCTTCGACCAGAAAGTGGGGCAGGCGGCTGATGAACCCCACTGTGTCAGTAACGAGGATGCGTCTTCGACCAATGTCGATCCCTCTCGTGGTCGGGCTGAGGGTCGTGAAGACGCCTGCGTCGACCTCCTTCTCCTCTCCGGTAAGCCGGTTGAAGAGGGTCGTCTTCCCCACTCCCGTGTACCCGGTGATGGCCACGGTCGGGTAACCGGTCTTGTCGCGCCTGTACCTGAAGATCTCCCTTCTCTCGCCCACTTCCCTGACCTTCTTTTTCAGCGTGGAGACCCTCCTCTTCATCATCCTCACGTACACGTCCACCTCATACTTTCCGAGCCCGAAGAAGCCGGGTTGCTCGCCTGCCTTCGCCATCCTGACCTTGTCTCTTGCCTTCGGGAGCTCGTAGGCCAGCTCGGCCAGTTCGACCTGCAGCTTTGCTTCAGCGGTAGAAGCCCTCTTGGCGAAGATTTCCAGAATCAGCTTCTCCCTGTCTTCAACTTCCACCTTGCAGATCTTGGCCAGGTTGTAGGACTGCGAAGCGGTCAGCTGCGAGTCGAAGATCACCTTCTCCGCGTTCGTCTCCCTGACCAGCTCCGAGGCCTTCTCTGCCTTCCCCTCTCCGACTCCGTACTTCGCCCTCGCCAGGTACCTCTGGGTCAGCGACCCCACGACCTCGTACCCCGCCGCCTTTGCAAGAGCGTTCGCCTCCTCTGACTCGTACCTGTCGGGATAATGGATCAGGACCACCCTAGTCATGCAGGCTTCCCGCCCTCTCCCTCCGGGGGCGCCGTATAACTGTCCGAGCGGCAGCTGGAAGAGAGCAGGCGGCTCGTCCCAGCCGGCCTGGGAATCCGTCAGGGCCATTCCTTTTATCGCCCTCTCCGGCCCGCCGCCGTCGTTGCAGCTACCTGACGAGCGCCGCAGGCTCTCGATTATGGTCGACTACCTCTTCGGCAGGGGGGTGGCGAGGGCTCTTCCGCGGAAGGATCTGCGTCTCGTCTACTCGCGAAGGTCCGGCAGGGTCAAGCTGGTGTTTCATGGAGAACGGCTCCTGGCAACAGTGAAGCCAAACGGGGCCATGGCCCTCTCCCTGTACGGCGCAGAGCTGCTAGCCATGAGCCCGAAATTCCGAGAGAACTGCGTGACTGTCGCTGACGAGACTGCGGGGTTCGTCCGTGGAGGGAAGTCGGTCTTCTGCAAGTTCGTGACGTCTGCGGGGAGAAATGTCCTTCCGAGGAGCGAGGTCGCTGTCCTGGATTCCAAGGGCAATGTTCTGGGGGTGGGCATGGCCGTTCTGAATGGGAAGTTCATGAAACAGTTTAAGTCTGGGGCGGCGGTGAAGATCCGAGCAGGCCGAGAACGATGAAGATGGACAACAGGAACGCCAGGCGCATGATGGAGCGGATGGGCATCAACATGAAGGAGATCCCGAACGTCCAGGAGGTCGTGATTCGGACCGCGGACAAGGAGATGCACATCAAAAACCCATCCGTCTCCGAAGTGAACGCGCAGGGAAACAGGGTCTTCCAGGTCGCGGGTGACGTGGAGGAAGTGGAGGTCGAAAGGGAGACCTTCAACGAAGAGGACATCCTCTTGGTCCAGCAACAGACCGGCGCGAGCAGGGAGAAAGCAGTCGCGGCCCTAGAGGAATCCGACGGAGAGGTCGCCAGGGCGATCCTGAAGCTAACGTAACCATTCCAGAGACGAACCCTCCTCGGACGGGCTGCACAGTGAACTCGGCTGCCGACTCAACGCTTTAACGCTCTGCCCCGATTGGGGGGTGCGTTGAAGCCGAAGACTCTCCTTACCCTCGCGGAGCTCGACCCTGACGAGATGGATTCCATCCTGTCCCTCTCCCTGAAATTGAAGAAAGCCAGGGGGAGGTCGAAGGAACGCCCACTCCAGGGAAAGACGGTGGCGTTGCTCTTCGAGAAGCCCAGCACCCGGACCAGGGTCAGCTTCCAGGTCGCGGTCAGTGAGCTCGGGGGGAGCTCCATCAGCCTCGGTTCCAGCGAGATCCAACTCGGAAGGGGGGAGACAATCGAGGATACAGCCCGCGTCCTGTCAAGATACGTCCATGCGATCATGGCCCGGGTCAACGAGCATTCGGAGGTCGAGCGCCTTGCCGCTTCTTCCACTGTGCCCGTTATCAACGGGTTGAGCGACCTCTACCACCCAGTGCAGATTCTCGCCGACCTCCTCACGCTACGAGAGCGGAAGGGGACGCTCAAGAGACTGAAGGTCGCATGGGTTGGGGACGGGAACAACGTCTGCAACTCCTGGCTGATTGGCGCCGCGACCACGGGGATCAGGTTTTCGGCCGCCACTCCGCCTGGCTATGCTCCCAACAAGAGGACGATCAGCCTCGCGAGGTCGATTGCGAGGGGTACCGGTGCCTCCCTCACTCTCCTCGAAGACCCGAAGGAGGCAGTCAGGGGGGCGGACTGCGTCATCACCGACACGTTCGTATCCATGGGGTTCGACAAGGAGAGAGAAGAGAGGGTCAGAGCTTTTCTGCCGATGTACCGAGTCGACAGGCACCTGATGGCCTTGGCAAAGAGGGGCGCCATCTTCCAGCATTGTCTTCCGGCCCATAGAGGCGAGGAGGTGACCAACGAGGTCATCGACGGACCGAACTCAGCGGTGTGGGACGAGGCGGAGAACCGTCTGCACACGACGAAGGCCCTGCTCTGCTACCTTCTACTCGGGCGAACAGAGCTTCGTAAGCTGTCATCAGATCCCGTGGCAGCGCGCGGGAGTCCTGTTCTTCCCCGAGCCTCGTTCTCTCTTTATCGATGAATTCGGTCATGGTCTCGAAGGCTTTCCGCGCATCGTCCATCTGGACCACGATGGCACTGTCAGAGATGCAACAGAATCGCAGGTAAGTTCAAATCATCTAGGCTGTAGCGGAGTTCGGAGGCGCACAGATATGGAGATTGTCAATCAAGACGTGACCTTCACGTGCTCAGACGGGTCCGAAATGGCTGCCCATCTCTCTAGACCGGGCGGCACGGCCCGAGTCGGCGAGGGGAAGAGGCCAGCGATAATCGTGATTCACGAGGCCTACGGCTTGAACGAGCAGATCAAGGGGGTCGCACACAAGTATGCGGGGGAGGGTTTCGTGGCTGTGGCGCCCAACCTCTTTACCAGGAATGGCGACATAATGACGGAAAAGAACATCGAGAATGCGATGAGGCCACTGTGGTCGCTTCCACCCGAGAAGAGAAACGATCAGAGCGCCATCCAGGGCCTGATGAAGACGATGTCGGACACAGACAGGGAGGTCATGAGCATCTTCTTCCTGGGCAGGGAGAAGATGGAGAAGCAAATGGCGAGCGATCTGTTGAGCTGCAAGGACTACCTCAAGAGCCTGAGCTTCGCCAGAGGGGACAGGCTGGGCATCACAGGCTTCTGTCTGGGCGGGGGACTCACCTACCAGGTCTCCGCAATGTACCCGTTCAGCGCTTCGGTGCCATTCTACGGAAACAATCCATCTCCCTTGGAAGCCGTTGCGAACATCAGCGGCCCTGTCCTGGCGTTCTACGTGGGCGAGGACGAAAGAGTCAACGCGGGGGTGCCCGCTCTTGTCGAAGCGATGCTCAAGCACAAAAAGCCTTTCGAAATGAAAGTGTACAGGGGAGCGCAGCACTCGTTCTTCAACGAGACGAGGCCCGTGTACAACAAGGAAGCCGCAGAGGACGCATGGAAGAGTGCCCTGGCGTTCTTCAACGAACACCTTCTGCGGTAAGGGAATCAGGGAGCTGTCGAATGGTGGTGGAGGAAGAGAAGGAGGCGAGGGAAGTCAAGCGAAGTCGCGACCTCCTGTGGGATTGTTTTGAGAATTGGTCGTTGACTCTCGAAAGAATAGAAAAGAAAGGGACTGATACACCCGAGCTCTGAGAATCGCTGAGCGAAGGAAGAGTTTCCTTCTCGAACTTGATTCCATCTTCGCCCAACAGACGTCAGACTGCTGTAAGCGGAGTATCGAAGTGGCTCCCCAAGAAGCGTCCGGCGATGAGGAATCTATCCCAACAGGATCCAGCTTGAAGGTCGTGGCAAAAACGAATATAGTGCCTGAATGTAGATTCGGAGAATACTGAGGCAATATCAGTGAGCATCAAAGGATTCTTCCGGAGAAGAGACGTTCTAACTGCTCTTGCGATGGTTTTGTTTGCCATGTCGGCGATAAAGCTCTATTCGCATTACACTGGTGTTTGGTCACCCCTTAAGTTTCATCAGAGTACCTTCGATGGTGATTCAGCACTCGCCATAGTTGCAGTCGCGGTTTCCTTGATGATGGTCTATTCAAGAAAGGCTTCTGTTGACTTTGCTGCTTTGATTTCCTTCTTGGCATTTTGGAAAATCGCAACGAAGTTCTATCCGAGATTCGTTGTTTTGAGTTCAATACCTGATATTCTGTGGTGCTTGTACCTAATCTTCTGTGCAGTGGTCCTAACGTTGGGAAGTAGACCAATGAAGTTGAAGCTTGGTGACCAACCCCTAAGGCCATGAAGAACGAGTCTGTCGTCAGCTGTTTGCTGGACCTTTCAACTGCTCCGGTTTAGTGTTGCCTCACTTTCGATCATCTGGTCCCAGAGGTCCCTGTCTTCCTTCCTCAGGGCCGATGGGAAGCCCTCCCAGCTCTCGATCTCGTCCTCCAGCAGTGAGCCCCTCGAGCGGCCGATGGCTACCGTGTTTCTAATGTGAGCATACCGACCTTCACTGGTAGGCAGGATACCTTGTCCTGAGAAGTTGGTGCATCTCCGAAGTAAGCTTCTCATCGAGTGCCTTCTCGCTCTCGGACAAGCCGACCTTCCTTTGACTGGAGAAGACGATTGGCCCTTCCGCGTAGCTTCTCCCCTGTTCGGGCACGACTGTTTCTGATCTGAGCACTGACAAGAAGCTCGCCACCGCCATGCGGCTCGGGGGATTGTCCTCGCCACTCCTTACGCCTCCAAGCATCTCAGGAATGAGTCTAGGCGGAAGCTCCCTGTAGCCATATGGAAATAGGCCAAGCGGCTTCAATTCTGGGTTAGCCTCGGTTGGAGAACCGAGCACTATGGGAAGGGGTCTGAATACAGAATCCATCTTGAGCTTCCAGGTCTCGTCGGGCCCCGAAACGATCGCATCGTAGAATCCGTGTTTCCCAGATGGCGATATGTCGAAAGTCCACCCCCTTGGGTTCCTGGAATACCTACCGAGTAGGTATCTCCTGAGGTTCTCCCCTTCTAGGAACTCCATTACGTTATCGCGCGAGTCCAGTGTGTATTAAGACGTTGCACTGTTGGTGCTGAACCTGAACTACATCTTTTCAGAGGCGGAGCTTCTTGAGGAGAAGGCCGTAATCACCCAGGAAGAATGGGAACAGAGAATCAAGAAGAACCTCAAGACTTAGAAGGAATCTCGTCCAGTCGCAATGCGTGCAGGCGAAGACTTTCCGCGCACTCGGGCGTGAGGGGGTCGGATTCTTCAACCCCTTGGCCCTGCTCTCACTGCTCGCGGGAGTCCCCCTCTACATCCTAGCGATAGCCGAGAGAGGCGGGTTTGTGGATTGGGGCACCTTTGTCTACTGGCTTCCATTGACGGGTGTCTTGTTTCTCGCTTCTATGGTTGGTTTCTTCGTTGTCTCCCGAAGGACTTCGACAGGCGTCAACGAATACGAAGTGACAATCTCTGATAGTAGAGACTCGGGAGGGAGGCTTCAACTATCCTATCACCAATTGGCAGGCAGGCGAAGTCGTAATTCATTGGCTGTGAAGAAAGTAGAGTCCTACCCAAACAGGCCATTGATGAGGGCAGTCATGCGCCATGAGGAAGCGGTGAGAGGAACGAGCGCGTCACTCTCCATCGATTTCGAGAAGACGGCTCTGGGCATTACCTTTGGATTCCCAAGCGAGTCGGAGATGAACGATGTCTTTTCACTCCTCAAGGAATAGTGGACGTCCGCGCAGATAAGTTAACAGAGTCTCCCCGCCCAACCTTTAATTATGCAAACCGAAGCAGACGGAAAAGCAATTCGGATGGGTTCTCTGATCGAGACGACCGTCAAGGCTCTTATCGAATTCGAATCCGAGCTCGACAGGACGAAGGCGGAGGCCTTGGAGGTCAAGAGGAAAATGGTCAAAGACGCGGTTGGCCTGGCCGAATCGGCCAAGTCGGACGCGATCTCGAAAGCCCAGCAGCAGGTATCCGAGAGGCTGGCCAAGGCGAGGTCCGAGGGCGAAGGCGAAGCTGAATCGATAAGGAAGAAGGGGGAATTGTCATTGAAGAGTCTCGAAGCGACCATCTCTAGGAGAAAGGCGAGAGCCATCGAAGAGGTGGTGGGTCGCCTCTTGGGTGAAACCCAATGAAAGTTGTAGCCGTGGGCGGTAAAGCCTTCGTGACCGGCTTCGTACTCTCCGGCGTCAGTGGTGAATACGTTTCCTCGCCTGACGAGACGCTCGGGAGAATCGAGAAGCTCGTCAGGGACCCCCAGGTCGGCCTCATCATGGTCAGCGACGAAGTCGCGAAACCCCTCGGCGCACAACTGACTGCCATCAGGACACAGAGGGCAACCCCACTGATTTACGAAGTCCCCGGACCAGGGAGCAAGAAGGAGAAGGTCGATTACCGTGCCATGCTGAGGAGCATCCTAGGAGTCTGATCGAGATGAGCAACGCGACCGCCGACACCCTGGGGAAAGTCTCCAGAGAGTTCGAAACCGAACTCCTAACTGAGCTCCAGGAGGGAAGGAGAGCGGCTCTTTCCACGGTGGAGTCGTCCAGAAGGGAGGCGAAGGTGGCGGTGACAAAGATTCTAGAGGCGAGCGTCAAGCAGGGAGAGTCGCTAAGGAGACAGATCATCGGCGCGGCTGAGCTCGAGGCGCGGAACGCACAGCTGAAAACGCTGGAGAAGGCCGTGGTCGAAGTCTTCAACGCGGCAATGAAGGAGCTCGGAGAAGGTTCTGGACCACGCTACGAGGCGTCGCTGACGCAGCTTGCCAAGGAAGGGCTGGAAGTAATCGGCCCAAGGGCTAGGATCTACTGCAGGTCCGAGGACATGAGGGCGGTCTCGGCCATCTTGCGCAAGCTCGGAGGCAGTCAGTCCAAGCTGGTCCTCGAGGAGAAGAGCATTGACACCATCGGAGGCGTGGCCATGACCTCCATGGACGGGTCGGTGAGATTCGACAACACCTTCGAGGCAAGGCTTGAGAGAATGCGACCAACTCTCAGAATGGAAGTCTCAGCGATACTCACGAGTAGCTGAGCCTCGCCAAGAATAATAATAAGACCTAGTCTTAAGAGGGCCAAAGAGAATTTATTGGCAGTCAAGGGAAAGATCGAATGGATCTCCGGGCCGGCTGTCAAGGCTTCAGGGATGTCGGCTGCCAGGATGCACGAAGTCATTCAGGTGGGCGAAGAGAAGCTAATCGGGGAGGTGATCAAGCTGACTGGCGACATCGCCTTCATCCAAGTCTACGAGTCCACCAGCGGCCTGCGTCCGGGTGAGCCCGTCCTCGGCACCGGCCAGCCTCTGTCGGCTACCCTCGGGCCCGGCATGATTGGGACAATCTATGATGGCCTCCAGAGACCGCTCGACATAATCGCAAAGAAGGCCGGCGCGTTCATCACTCGGGGCGTCTCGGCCAATTCGATACCGTTCGACAAGGAATGGGCGTTCGTCCCCTCAGTCAAGAAGGAGGACGAGATCGAGGGCGGGAGCATCCTGGGGAGCGTCCAGGAAACGCCACTGATCGAGCACCGGATACTGGCTCCGCCGACTATGCCGAAGGCGAAAGTGAAGGACGTCGTGAAGGCCGGGGGCTACAAGATCGACGAAACCGCGGTCGTTGCTGAGGACAAGACGGGCAAGAAGCATGAGCTGATGCTGTACCACCGGTGGCCAGTCAGGACTCCGAGGCCGGTACGAGAGAGGCTCGACCCGGAAATCCCGCTCATGACTGGGCAGAGGGTCCTCGATTCTTTCTTCCCGATGGCGAAGGGCGGCACTGGAGCGATACCCGGAGCGTTCGGGACCGGGAAGACGGTGGCTCTTCATTCAGTCGCGAAGTGGGCGGACGCCAAGGTCGTCTTCCACATCGGCTGCGGGGAGCGGGGGAACGAGATGACCGAGGTGCTGGTCGAGTTCCCAAAGCTGATCGACCCCCAGAGCGGCAGGCCGCTGATGGAGAGGACCATCCTCATCGCCAACGTCAGCAACATGCCGGTCGCAGCTAGGGAGGCGAGCATCTACACGGGGGTCACGATGGCCGAGTACTACCGAGACATGGGGTACGACACCGTCCTGGTCGCCGACTCGACCAGCAGGTGGGCCGAAGCGCTCCGCGAGATCAGCGGAAGGCTGGAGGAGATGCCGGCCGAAGAGGGCTACCCGTCCTACCTCGCATCGAGGCTCGCCGAGTTCTATCAAAGGGCCGGAAGGGTCGACCTGTTGGGCACGCCGTCAAGGACCGGCTCGATCACCCTCGTCGGCGCCGTTTCTCCGGCCGGGGGCGACTTCACGGAGCCAGTCACCTCTCAGACGATCAGGTTTGTCGAGACCTTCTGGTCCCTCGATGCGAGGCTCGCGTATTCGAGGCACTACCCGTCCATCAACTGGATGAACTCCTACTCGGGATACATCGAGTCGGTGAGCAAGTGGTGGAGGGAGAGGGTCGACAAGGAATGGCTATCGGTGAGAGCCGATGCCTACGCCATCCTCCAGCGTGAAGACGCACTCAAGGAGATTGTCCGGCTCCTCGGACCCGAGGCCCTGCCCGACGAGGAGAAGCTGATCCTCGACGTCGCAAGAATGATTCAGATCGGGTTCCTCCAGCAGAATGCGTACGACGACATCGACGCCTACTGCAGCCCGCAGAAGCAGTTCAGGATGATGAAGATGTTCGTGCAGTACCACCAGGAGGCGCTGAAAGCGCTTAGGAGCGGCGTGCCGCTGCCCAGAATAAGGGGGATGCAGGTGATCGCCCCGATGCTGAGGGCGAAGTTCGCGATAAAGAGCGAAGAACTCGGCAAGCTAGAGTCGCTCGCGCAGCAGATGTTCGACGAGTTCGCAAGCCTGTCGAACCTACCGGAGGCGACGACAAAGTGAGTAAGTCGTCCTCAGGCCTAGAGTACAGCAAAGTGGCCGAAATCAGGGGGCCGCTGCTCGTGGTCGACGGCGTCGACAGGGCCGCCTTCGACGAACTGGTCGAGATAGAAGACAACGAAGGCAAGAGGAGGCTCGCGAGGGTCCTGGAGACAGGTTTCGGCAAAGCCGTCGTCCAGGTCTTCGAGGGGACCTCCGGCCTGTCCATCAGCGGGACAAAGGCACGTTTCCTGGGCCACACGATGCAACTCCCGGTCTCTGACCAGCTCCTCGGAAGGATCTTCGATGGGCTTGGCAAGCCTCTTGATGGTCTTCCCGAACCGGTCCCCAAGGTCTTCCTCGACGTCAATGGCGCGCCGATCAACCCCGAGAGGAGGGCGTACCCGACCGACCTCATTCAGACCGGCGTCTCGGTCATCGACGGCATGCTGACCCTCGTCAGGGGCCAGAAGCTTCCAATCTTCTCGGGAGCCGGCATGCCTCATAATATGCTGGCCGCCCAGATCGCAAGGCAGGCAACCGTGGCGGGGGAAGGCGAAGAGTTCGCTGTCGTCTTCGCCGCAGTGGGCGTCTCGAGCAGAGACGCCACGTTCTTCCAGCGCACGCTCACGGAGTCGGGCGCGATCAAGAGGAGCATCCTGTACTTGAATCTCGCAGACGACCCGGCCATCGAGAGGATCATAACTCCGCGTGTCGCTCTAACGGCGGCAGAATACCTGGCCTTCGAGCTGAACATGCACGTTCTGGTGATAATCACCGACATCACGAACTACTGCGAGGCGCTCAGAGAGATTTCAGCAGCAAGGGAAGAGGTGCCCGGAAGGAAGGGCTTCCCGGGTTACCTCTACACGGACCTCGCGACGATCTATGAGCGGGCCGGCAGGATCAAGGGAATGAAGGGAAGCATCACCCAGATGCCCATCCTTTCGATGCCCAACGACGACGTGACTCATCCAATCCCAGACCTGACGGGCTACATAACCGAGGGTCAGGTATTCCTCGGCCGGGATCTCTTCAGGAAGGGCCTCTACCCGCCAGTGTACGTGCTTTCAAGCCTCAGCAGGCTGATGGGCCCAGCACTGAGCCAGGTCATCAAGGAGGGCAGAGCGCCTGAAGACCAACACCAAGTGGGCAACCAGCTGTACAATGCATACGCAAGGTCGGTAGAGTTACGCGCTCTAGCTGAAATCGTCGGCAAGTCGGGTCTGACAGATTCAGACATGAAGTACCTCGCCTTCGGCGACGCTTTCGAGCAGAAATACCTCAACCAGGGCTCTGACGAGAACCGGAGCTTCGGGGACACGCTGAGAATCGCGTGGGAGACCCTCTCGATACTTCCGCAGAGCGAGCTCACCAACATCAAGGAAGAGTTCATCCAGAAGTACTACATCACGGGCAGGCCGGCTGGATAGAGATGTCTGTAGCCTCCGGGTCCAACGTCCTTCCCACGAAGATCGAGCTGATCAGCACCCGCAGGAGGCTCCAGACCGCGGTCAACGTGAAGAAAGTCCTTGACGATAAACGGGAAGTCCTCCTGAAGCGCCTCGACGAGATGATTCAGCAGGCGGCAGCAGCACGCGATGAAATCTCGCAGCCCCTTTCTGACGCCTACCTCGCGCTCTACGACGCGTATCTCAAACTGGGCCCGCTCCGGCTCGAGGGGATCGCCGCGAACACCCCGCCGATGGTGGAGGCCAGCGTCACTGCACGCAGAATCGTCGGCGTGGATGTGCCCTCGATCAGACTTTCCGAGAAGGAGGTGGGAATGAACTACGGCTTCGCGGACACCAGCGTGGCCGTCGACAGGGCGTCCAGACAGATGAGGAAAGTCCTCCCCTCCATCTTAAGGGCCGCGGAGTTCGAGAACGCGATAATCAGGCTCGCGAAGGAGCTCGAGAAGACGCAGCGCCTCCTGAACGCGCTCGAGTACATGATAATCCCGCGGTACGAGAGCTCTATCCGCTACATCCAGCAGACTCTCGAAGAGAGGGAGAGGGAGGAGTTCACCAGGCTAAAGCATGTAAAGAAGGTCCTGGAGAGGAAGGCCGCGGAATGACCGATGAAACAGTCGACGAACCGTTCAACTCCGCGGCCGAGAAGGTCGAGACAGCATACGAACATGCTGCGGCCGAGCTCAAGTCCAAGCTCGAGAAGGCGAAGTCAGCCGCACTGAAGAAGGTCAGCTCCTAGGCTCTTCCGTCCAAGCGACGACCGACCTTATCACCCTGAACAGTATCGCCATCCCGGCCAGAAACCCGGCCGTCGAGAAGGCTATCGCGAGGACACTCTTCGAGTATCCCGTCGCGCCCCCGACGTAGTAGCCCCCATAGACGCCCAGAAGCAAGAGCGGGGTGATCACTAAGGCGGTGGCAAGAGCCACGACGAAGAGGGCCCTTCTTCCTCTGCCTCTGCTCAACGTGCAGCCGAGCCACGAGAGTGGTAAAAATCGTTTGGGAGGGCCGGAGCGACCCTGCCCTTCGCTCCTACTCGCACTTGCTGTAGCCGCAGTTGGTGCACTTGTAGCAGCCGTTCTCGAAGATCAGTGCGCTCTCGTGGCAGTCAGGGCACGTCCCTCCCTGCGGGACCTGCCTCGGAGCGGCAGGCTGCAGCGGGACCTCCGACTCCTTCACAACGTGGTTGAGGGTCAGGAGTTCGAGCGCCTTGGCGATTGCGTCCGGAATCGAGAGCAGCTGAACGCCTTCGTCCCACGAGACGTACTTGCCCTTGATCCCCTTCAGGGTGGATATGGCGCTCTTGGCGTCTCCTCCGTGCTGCAGGTAGAGGCTGATCAGCCTTCCCAGAGCCTCGGCGTCGGCCTTCTCGTCCCCACCTGACTTGCCAAGGGTCACGAAGACCTCCTTCAGCTCGCCGTTTACAAGGTTGGCCGTGAGGTACAGGCCTCCCTGCGGGAGCTTCAGTTTGAGGGTCCTGCCTTCCATCATCCTCGGCCTCTCGAAGGGGGCCTTCGGGTGCTCGGCCTTCTTGGCCACCTTGACCGTCTCCAGAATCCCCTCTCTGCTTCCCTCCCTGTAGACCGTGATGCCCTTGCAGCCCATCCTCCAGGCGAGGAGGTAGATCTTCTCGACATCTTCGGGGGTTATCTCCTGAGGCAAGTTGACCGTGCTGGAGATGGCCGTGTCGATGTGCTTCTGAATGGTCGCCTGCATCCCGACCCTCATCTCAGGCTTGATCTGGTGTGATGTGACGAAGTAGTTCGGCAGCTGCCCCTCGTCTCTCGCACCGGTCTGGGCCATGTACTCCCCGACGAGCGGATGGAAGACCTTGAACTCGCCTTCGCTGAGCGACTCGCTCCTCCTCGTGTAGCAGAGGGCGAAGACCGGCTCTATTCCACTGGAGCAGCCCGCGAGAATCGAACCCGAACCCACTGGCGGGATTGTCGTTATCGCTGCGTTCCTTATGCCCTGGGTCCGAATCTTCTCCTTGACCTTCTCGTCCAGCCTCGAGATGAACGGTTGGGCCAGGTGGCTGTCGGCGTCGAAGGCCGGGAAGCTCCCTTTCTCCTTGGCGAGGTCGGTCGAATAGTCGTAGATTACATGCTTGATCCTCTCGAACAGGTGGTCTACGAACCCGATTGTCGAATCCTCGTCGTACTTGAGGCCGAGCTTGATCAGCATGTCGCCCAGTCCTGTGATGCCGACTCCTATCCTTCTGCTGCGAAGCGAGGCGCCCTTCTGCTGGTGGAGCGGGTGCCGTTCGGCGTTGTAGTCAAGGACGTTGTCAAGGAACCTCACGGCGAACTGGGTCGCCTTTGTGAGCGATTCCCAATCTATGCTGGCCCTTTCCGTGAAGGGTTCTTGGATGAAGGCGCTGAGGTTGACGGAGCCTAGGCAGCAGCACCCGTAGCTCTCGAGTGTCTGCTCGCTGCAGGGGTTGACCCCCTGCACCTCCATGCCGCCGTACTCTGTGGTTGACTCTCTCTTTATCGTGTCCCAGAAGAGGACCCCGGGTTCAGCCGTCTCCCAGGCGCCCCTGATGAGCGACTTCCAGACGTCTCTAGCCATGACGGTCCTGTTGACCTCTGCTTTCTCGTTCTTGAAGTGGAGCAGCAAGTCCCCGTCGGTCTCTACCGCTCTCATGAAGTCGTCAGTGATCTTCACCGAGATGTTGGCGTAATTTACCTTCTTGAGGTCCCTCTTGGCGTTGATGAAGTCCATCACGTCCGGGTGGTCGACCCTTATCGTGATCATGAGAGCGCCCCTCCTCCCTGCCTGGCCGATCGTCCCTGTCGTGGTCGAAAGGAGTTCCATGAACGAGACTGAACCCGAGCTGTAGATTGCTGAGTTGTTGACTGGGGCTCCCCTAGGCCTCAGGACCGAGATGTCTGTGCCGACTCCTCCGCCGAAGCTATAGGTCCTCGCCGCCTCTTTGCACCAGTCGAATATCGCCTCAATCGAGTCCTCCTTTATACTGAAGAAGTAACAGTTCAGAAGCGTAGACTTCCTCGTCTGTCCGGCCCCGAAGAGGATTCTTCCTCCTGGGATGAACCTGTAGTCCTGAAGCAGCCAGTGGAACTTCGCGGTCCATTCCTTCCTCCTTTCCTCGTCCCTCTCGGGCGAGGCTAGTTCCTTCGCCACCCTGCGCCACATGTCGTCCGGGACCTTCTCTACCTGCCTTCCCTGTTGGTCTCTCAAGGCGTACTTCTCATAGAATACCCTGGCGCGCAGTTCATCTCCTCCGAACGCGGCGAGGGTCTCCGTGGGGATTTTCACTTCTCCTACGTTCTGCTCTCCTGCATTCGGAGAGTCACGTGGCTCTTCAACTATTGACGTCATAACCTTGGCCTCAACCCTCTTTCCGACGATATATATCTCACTCTTGGCTGACTCGCAATTGACAACCACGCGAGGCTCGGTCTAGAGTCTCGGCGACATGAAGCGACTTGCGGTGGAATCTTTTTGACAGAATGTCGGCTTCGCTCGCACGAGCTAGACGGCTGTCGAATACTGAATCGTGGCCACTGACTTACATCTCTTGCACCGGGCTGCCTTCTGCGGCAACTTGGCACCGCAGTTCCTGCAGACCGATATGGTCCTGTCGACCTTGAAGTACGAAAGCTTCGGCGTTGCGTTCAGAATCAGGTTGTAAACGCCTCTAACATCTTCCGCGTTTCCGTCGAGTGTCACAGAGAGCCCGCCGTGGAGGCCTGTAGCCAGCTTGGCCATGTAGTTCATCTTCTCAGGGCTCTCCAGGTCTGCCAGGAGCAACCGAGGGGCCTGGGTGTAAGCGCCCTTCTGCAGTGGCTGGAGGTTCGCCTTTCCATACTTCTCGGAGTCGAGTGTCGCCAGTCTGAGCGCACCGTCGAGTTCAAGCATCGCAACGCCCAGCCGGTCTATCCTGGTCGACTTGTCGTTGGCGACTTGGCTTGCCGTCTCCACGATCTTCTCTGCGAGCTCAGACCGCGAACCCATCGTCGGGTCCCTTATGAGACTGGCCAAGGTCTCTTCGAGGCCGACCAGGTTCATGATCAGCGGCATCGTATCCGACGTTACAGCGTCCGACCCGGCCGCGAGAGACGGCAAGAGGCCCCGTTTCAGGGTCCTCTCGATGAGCCTTCTCCTCGTTGAGAGCGCCTCGGAGGCAACGCCGATCAGCATAGCCAGCTTTGCCCTGAAGTATGTCTCATCCTGGTTGGAATCGTATGCCAGCCTGGGAAGATTGAGGCTCAATCCATGAAGGACGCTGACGTTGTCCGCCTGCGACTCCTGCGGAAGGACGTTCGCACTGAGACCTAGGAAGCTCCTCCTCTGGTCCGACGAGAAGAATGCTATCCTACCCCCGTTGAATATGATAGAAGCGGCGTCTTTGAGCGTCTTCGTCTCGTCGACCCTGTTCGGCTTGGCTAGCAGCAGCCTGATGTCGGGCCGGGGCGTCTCCTCCACGAAACTCCGGTATCCCCCGAGCACGGCGTCGAGCGTCCTGTCGAGGACGTCTCTGCCCATGTCGTCGTGTCTGTAGGGGTTCAGCTCGATGCTAATCGCAGGGCCCTCGGCTCCGGCGATTGGGGAGCTCAAAGCCTCGAAGAACCTCAGGAAGAGCGACTCCATTTCCCTCTTCCCACGCGACTTGCAGAAGGGACCCAAGTACTGGAGGAAGTTCCTGAATGTGATTTCGTCGGATGCCTCCTTGCAGAGCATCGACGCCATGTTGAGCACGATGTTGAGGGCTCTCTCCGCGTTCTCGGGGCTCGGAATCATCGGCGTGTTGACGATTCTTCCCCGTGGGTTCATCCCGGCGCTCCTCACGGACAGAAGGTCGACGAAGACCGTGTCAGGGGTCAGCCCCCAGGTCCCGGCGTTGGTAATGTGAATGTCTCCCGAGAGGTGGGCGTCGGCGACATCTCTGGGGAGCTGCTCTAGCAGGAGGTACTCAGAGAAGACCTGCCTCCCGGTCTGGTGCACGAGCGACTCCACGCTGCCCCCGTCGTCGCCGGCCTTCCCGAGCAGTTGGGTCACGTCGTAGATCGGCATGCCAAGCCTCGTCAGCTTGTGCCTGTACTCCTCCATGCTGTGCTCCACCAGGAGGGCGTTGACTATCTCCCGAATGAGAGGAGCAGTCAGGTACTGCGTTTGGAACTTGTAGAGCCTCGACTCCGTCTCGCTGGTTATCTTCTGCGCCAGCTCGACAGGCATCCCCGCCTCCTTGACTAGTGACTGGAGGATCTTGTTCGCGTTGAACTCCTCCATCGTCTGGTGGGAAGTTCTCACGTACAGCTTGCCGCTTTCGACGAGCGACTGTTCCTCGATTTGGCGGGTCAGGTTGAGCACCAGTCTCCCCAGGTTGGTCACAGTGTACTTTCTCTCCTGCCTGTTGAGCTGAATCAGCAGTTGCTTGACGAGTTTCCTGAGGTGGTACGCGAATTTTCCTGATTCCTTCTTCGACTTGAAGCCGGCAAGGGTCTTCAGGGCGCTGTAGGTCAGAGGCCCCTTGATGTTCAGTATCCTCAGAATCTCCAGTCTTTGGGGAGATGCAATTACGCTGTAGATTGTCTTGACCCTTCTTGGAGCTGCCTGCAAACCTACTCGGATGGTTGTTGTTAATCGTATATCAAGGTATGGCGGCCAATGGTCAAAACGAATTCGCTTTTAGTGGACGGATGACACTTCGCCAAGGGCAGATCAGAAGGAGACTACGCGAACCGGTTCAGCATTGTATTCGTAATGGGCCCCCGGCGTTCAGATGCAAGAACCGTTCTTCAGTCTTAATAGAGCTTGGGAATTAAGCGCGCCGCCATGCTTACTGGTGTCTCGTCGGCCGCCGTGCTAGTAGACGACGTTGAGGAGTCGGCGAAGTGGTATGAAACGAAGCTTGGGTTCGAGGTGAGTGCCCAGGGACATTGGGTCACGGTCAAGCCAAAAGGCTCGGAGATTGTGATTCACCTTTGCGGGAAGTGCGAGGAGTGGGAATCTGACAAGCCCGGCGGGAACACGGGAATCGGCTTCTCATCCGACAACCAGCGGGAGACCTACGAAGAACTCAAGGCCAGAGGCGTAGAGTTCAAACAGGAACTAACCACTGAGTGGTTCGGAACCTATGCCATATTCAAAGACCCTGATGGAAACGAGTTCTGGATGTAGAGCTGTCTACGCCAACTCCTTGAGAAGTGATGGGTCGGGCTGCAGCCCCTTACACCAAGGATAGTACTCGAAGCCAATTCACTCCAAATCCCGCCAGGCCCGCTAGATTCTACGATACAGCCACTTGGAGATTGATTGTCGCAGCGATTGCATAAGGCGCAAACGGTCGTTGGTCCCGTAGGGTTATGGTTTGGTTTCCTGGTTGGACTGCGCGGAAGAAGTAGTTCCTGACCTGGGGACCGCCCATCAATGTGCTTGTGGACACAACTGTGTAGTTGAGGTATTGAATGCCGGCACTTGTACTGACATTCCAGTCGTATCCTGTCGAACCGGCGTTAGAGCTGAGCTGAATGGCGAAGGTCTCACCGGCCTTGACAGAAATGGAGGACGTCAGGTTAGAGCTTGGGTAAACGAACTCCGCGGCACCATTCGACGACGACGCCACGACAAAATAGGCGAACGCTAGGTTGCCCCATTCGTCACCGGCTGCGACCGTGTAGCTCCCGGGCGCGAAGGGCATCAGCCCGTTCAGCTGATTCGCACCCATGTCGTACGTCCCACTCACTGAAACCCCTGTCGCCATCGGGACCTCTCCAGTGCCAGGAAGGACTGTCGCGTTGTCGCTCATCGGCTGGAACAGGTATCCGGTGATGTATCTGACAAGCATTGGACAGGGAACCGCCGGGAAGATCCGAAGCGGTACGGCCTGAGACACGTTCGCGCTGGTGTACCGCCCCTGGAAGACGGCGACCCCGAAGGGGTAGTATAGCGAGGGGCACTCTCCCGTGGAGAGGCCGTCCAAGGCCCAGGCGGACTCTTTCGAGAGGTTCAGCTCCACGGTCGACGGGTTGTAATCGCTCACATTGATTCCGACCGTGGCTCCCGAGGCTATTCTTCGAACTATTCAGCCCCAGCTCCAGCATCAAGCTTCCCGCCGACTGGTTAGTGAGCGTGAAAGCTTCCGTGATGTTGACCTGGGTAAGCATCTCCAACGGCGTGACTATCGGCGAGCCACAGCCCTGGTCTGCACCCTCGATCCAGAACACGTACGAGCCGGGAGATAGGACGACAGCGAGCTGCGACGAGCTCACGAGCCCCGTCGAGTAGACCCAGGTCGCTGGGTGTCCCTGGAACGTGGAGGCCGCCTGCTGAGCCGTGGCGACGTAAGCTGTCACGCCAGGCTCCTCGGCGCTGAATCCACCGGTGAGCGTGGACTGTTCAGGCACGCTGAAGTTCAACGAGTAATGGCCCGCAACACAGTCGTAGCTTGAAGCGACCGTGAGGGTGGTGTTGACGGGCAGTAGGGCACCATTCGTGCTTGTTTCATGGATTGACGTCCCAACAGTTGAGATGACTCCGATCGCTGCCGAGGTGGCTATGATCAAGGCTAGGAAGACGACCGTAGGTAACGAAATACCTGACTTCATCTCGAATCGCTTGAGAGTATGCGCCTACTTGTCTTAAGCCTACTCCTAAGAACAGGTCATTCTACTTTCTTCAACATCATGACGACGTCGATTCAGCAACGATGCCTTTGGTGGGGCCGCCCGGATTTGAACCGGGGATCTTCAGCGCCCAAGGCTGAAAGCCTAGACCAGACTAGCCGACGACCCCACGAATTCGGCATCCGGTCCTGCCTTAGTTATGGGTTCTGTGGAGCGCCGATGGTCTCGCCTTTGAAACGAACCCGTTTCCCTCGACGAAGAACCTCCATCTGAATTCAACTCCTTGATGTATTCCCACTCTTGAGCTCGAGCCAGTTCCCTCCACCTTCTTCCCCTCCTCCAAGAAGAGCCTGTCGGATGTGACTAGGTCTTCACCATTGAACATGGAGTCTATTGCAAGCGCCTGAGTTAGCTTCCCTGGTCCGTCTGTAGCATGTTCCTCCGAATTGAGGGACCTGTTCCTCAGCATCTTCTCCAGACCCTCAATCGGCTCTACCGCCCTGACCAGGACGGCACCAGCTCTCCCAGAGGGTTCCGTGGTCAGATTGAGGCACCAATGAAACCCGTACGAGAAATACACGTAGGCATGCCCTCCCTCGCCAAACATCACAGCGTTTCGCTTCGTCCTTCCGCGGTACGCATGACTGGCAGGATCTCTTGCTCCTCTGTAGGCCTCGGTTTCTACGATTATCCCAGAGAGTCTCTCGCCGTCTACGACCCGCACAAGGACGGCTCCCAGAAGGTCCCTGGCAACCTTCGGTGTATATCCTTCGAAGAACCGCCTGGCCAGCCTTGTCATCTGTTCCTGAGGCCTACTCCTTCGTCTTCACGTATCTGAAGTTGACGTATTCAAGTGACTATCCTTCGTGCTACGACCATGTCAGAAGAGGAATCCTCTTCCTCCCGCAGCAACTCTTGCTCTCTTAATTAAGAGGCATCATTCCGTGGCGACCGATGCGAGTCGTCGCAGACCTCCAACTGCACTCGAAGTATGCGCTCGCCACGAGCAAGAACATGGATTTGGAGCACATGGCGGAAGGAGCTAGGGTCAAAGGCCTCAACCTTCTGGGAACTGGAGACTTCACGCATCCGAAGTGGTTCGCTGAGCTGAGGGAGAAGCTGGAGCCTGTATCAGGAACAGGGCTGTACTCCTACAGAGGAATGACCTGGATGCTGACCGGGGAGGTCAGCACGGTCTACGATCAGGAGGGGAAGACACGAAAGGTCCATCATCTGATCTACTCTCCTGAACTCGAAGTCGTGGCTCAAATCAACGAGGCCCTCTCAAAGTTCGGAAACTTGAGCTCAGACGGAAGGCCGGTGCTGAAGGGGATAGATTCGGCTGAGCTCGTGGAGCTGGTCACTTCAGTGTCTGGTGGTGTCGTCGTGATTCCCGCGCACTGCTGGACGCCTTGGTTCGGTGTCTTCGGGAGCAGGTCAGGGTTCGATTCCCTCGAAGAGTGCTACCAAGACCAGGCGGGGAGGATCTTCGCCATAGAGACTGGGCTGTCCTCAGATCCTCAGATGAACTGGCGGCTCTCGTCTCTCGACAAGGTGGCACTGGTTTCAAACTCTGACGCGCACTCCCCCAATCCTTGGCGCTTGGGAAGGGAAGCGAATGTCTTTGAATTTGGGAAGCTGAGTTATCGCGCGGTCTTTGATGCAATCAGGCTGAAGGACAGGAGCCGATTCCTTCACACCATCGAAGTCGACCCGGCATACGGCAAGTACCACTTCACGGGGCACAAGAAATGCGGGGTCTCCCTTCCTCCAGGAGAAGCCCTGCGGATGGGCAACAGGTGTCCGAAATGCGGAAAGAAGCTGACCGTGGGCGTCTTGCAGAGGGTGGAGGAACTCGCGGACCGCCCCGAAGGCTTCAGGCCAGAGGACGCCGTCCCGTTCAGGAGCCTGCTGCCGCTCTACGAGGTGATATCGTTCGCCACTGGAGTGAACCGCCTCTATGCAAGAGCTGTCTTGGAGCAGCAAGACCGCCTTATCGGGGCGTTCGGGAGCGAGCTCGCCGTCCTCCTGGACGCGCCTCTTGAGGCGCTCCTTCGTTATTCAAAGCCGGAGGTCGCCCAGGCCATAGTTACCGTTAGGGAGAACCGACTGGCGTTCAAGCCTGGGTATGACGGCGTCTACGGCGTCCCGTCCCTTCAGTGATGTAATCGAACGGCGTGCCTTTGGCTCGATCAGGGGGTCCTAGACCGAATCTCCCTGCTTCAGCTGAGAACTGGTCTGACCTTCGCGTAGAGATGCTCAGCCATTGCCGAGCGCGAAATCCTTGCAGCCAAGTAGACCCCCTGCCTCTTGCTGTACATCAGCATCACCTTCGCCTTCCCGTAAGCTAGGAGGATGAAGTCCATCTTTCCGTACCACCTCTCTGCCTGGGAGGCCGCTTCGAGAAAGACTGTGTCCACAGCTCCAAGCCTCTCCTTGGTCTGCTTCCCGAGCCTCATCCTCACCGTGTATTTCTCAGAGTAAACATGTGAGAGCGTCTCGCCTTTCTCGTTAAGGATGACTACCCACAAGAATGCCGGGTCGACGGCCAGGATTTCTCTGCCCAAAGAATCTGCGTCCCGCAATTCCCTTCCGGTTCAGGCGGGAGACTCCACGGCTAGAAAAGGATAGTGAATGCGGTGTCCTCTCCTAGGACACTACTGGCCGCCAGCGGGACAGGCCTGCATTCCACGAAAGGTGTGGGGACGGTCGGATTTGAACCGACGGTCTACAGGTTTCTGCAGCTCCAATGCCTAATCATCCACGCTGCGGTGTCATCAAACGTTTTCGTTTGACCACTGGAGCCTGTCGCCCTACCTTTCCAGGGTGAAGTTCCGTCCTTGGTCCCCACCTGGCTGGGCTACGTCCCCACACGTTCTGCGAGGGCGCTGTGTCGTGGCTTTATGGTTTCTTTACGGCCTGCTCTTCAGCTTCCTCAGGTCAAGGAATTCGCCGAGGGAGGGTTTCCCGACCTCGGAGGCCTCGTAGGTGACACGGGCGACAGGCTTCCTGATCTTTATCATCCTAGTCAGGTCGGAAGGCGTCCCAAGAACTACCGCGTCACACTCGACCGCGTTGATGCTCTGTTCCAGCTCCTTGAGCTGCCCCTCGCTGTAGCCGAGGGCAGGGAGCACCTTCCCTAGCTTCGGGAACCTCTGATACGCATTCCTTATCGAACCGACCGCCTTGTTCCTTGGGTCGACCAGCGTTGCCCCGACGGCCTTCGCGGCGACAGCTCCTGCGCCGATGGACAGCCCGCCGTGAGTGACTGATGGCCCGTCCTCCACTGCGAGGACCCTCTTCTTTCTGACGAGCTCCGGCTTGTCCAGCACCGCCTCAGATCTCGTCTTCACGATCTTCGCTTTGGGATTGAGCTCGCAGCAGTTCTGAGTCAGCTGCTCGACAGCTTTCTTGGCAACTATGTTCACCTTGTTGACGACAATGACATCAGCCATCCTCACGTTGGTCTCGCCCGGATAGTACGTCGACTCGTTCCCGACCCTGACTGGGTCGGCGACGACTATGTTCAGGTCCGGCACGTAGAAGCTGAAGTCGTTGTTCCCGCCGTCCCACAGGATAACGTCGCCCTCCTTCTCTGCCTCGTCTAGAATCGCTTGGTAGTCGACGCCAGCATAAACCACGAGGCCCTTGTCGATGTGCCCTTCGTACTCCTCCCTCTCCTCGATGGTTGTGTGGAACCTGTCCAGGTCTCCGTGGGTGGCGAACCTCTGCACCGCAATCGAGAGGTCCCCGTAGGGCATCGGGTGCCTGATCACGACCGGTTTTAGTCCCCTCTCCAGCAGCAGATCGGCCACTCTGCGGCTGATTGTGCTCTTCCCAGCACCAGTCCTCGTCGCAACGACGGCGACCACGGGCTTCTTCGACTTGATCATAGTGTCGGCTGGTCCGAGCAGGTGGAAGCTTGCGCCTTTCGCCTGGACGATCGATGCCTTGTCCATCACATATTGGTTTGGAACGTCGCTGTACGAGAAGTAGACGTCGGTGACCTTGTCCGACACAATCAGGTCCTCAAGCTCCTCCTCGGGCCGGATTGGAATTCCCTTGGGGTACAGCCTGCCAGCGAGGGAAGCCGGATAGGTCCTGTTTGATATGTACGGGATCTGAGTCGCTGTGAAAGCCATCACCCTGAAGTCAGGGTTGTTGCGGAAGAACACATTGAAGTTGTGGAAGTCCCTTCCGGCCGCACCCATTATCAGCACGTTTCTTGACAATAGCTATACCTCACGAGCCGCCCTCGAAACCGTTCCTATATCTGGTTTCCCGAATCTGAGGTCTCTTCCCCGGTCCGTGCTGAGCTGACTACAGACTCCACGGCTTCCCGCCGTGGACGACCTTCTCCGGGAGGCGGCTGCCCCACTTCCCCAGAAAGGCAAGGTCGTCCTTCTTGCTCCTGAGGTTGTCTGGAAGCATCACCGGAATCTCCTCGACTATGGGGTAGTAGCGACCGCACTCAGAGCAGAGCAGGACGCCGTCGACGATTACCCCTCCGCTTACGTTGAATTCAAGCAGCTCGAGCGGATAGTGCTTGTCTATCGGGCACGCGAGTATGTCGAGGAGCTTCCTCTGCACGGCGCTCGGATGCCCTGCCGACCCTATAAAACTCTCAGGAGGCCATAGCTTGTAGCTTAATTGGCTCGATTGGATTCCACGGTGCATGGTTGTTGAACGTCTGCGGTATGCTCATTCGAGGTGAATCCAGAAATTAACACGAAGGTGGATTGATTTTGAATTAAGCTACAAGCTAAGGAGGCCAGAAACGTTAATCTACCGCGTCCGGAGCATCCCACTCAGCCGGCCATAGCGCGTGGGTCCTACCCAGACTCGTTCCGACCCTGGAAGTAAAACCACGTGTCGTCACCGTGTTACTGAGTTCCGAGAGGACTCGGGAAGGGGTGATGCCGGCAGCCAATCAAAGCCTCTCCGTCCCATTTCTCAGATTCTTTGGTAGGAATGTTTAAGTCCGAGCGACGGCAGCCGATTTTTCGGATTCCACTTGTCTCTGTTCCCCAACGTGGCGCTTCAGGTGTCGGGTGCTGACACCGGTTACGTACTGTACATGATATTCTTCGTGGGGCTCTTCGTGTTCCAGTTCGCCTTCGGAACGAGGCTCCAAGTCTACTTCGCCCTCAACGACATTGGAAGAGGCCTCAGCAAGCTGAAAGTGATGAAGGAAAAGTCAAGGAAGGAAGCGATTGACTACATCGTCAACGTGGGCAAGGCGCCCGGAGATCCCGCTCAGAGGGTCGACCAGTTCCTCGACTATGTCACGATAATGCCGGTCAACACAGACCCGCAGGGCATAATCAACAAGATTGACCATATAGTGACGACCAACAACGACAGGGTCAGGGCCGAAGTCACGGCCCTTGTCACCCAGAACAACCCAGTCACTGTCTCGATATCGGAGAACCTGCTCGAGGTTGCCACAGCGCTCAACATGATTCACAAAATCGTAAGGCACTACTACATCCTGGGGAAGAAGACCAACTCCTACTTCACCCTCATTCAGCTGCAGATGCTGATGCCGATGATAATCCAGGAGTCTGACGCACTGCTCAACGCGGTCGACTCGTTCAAGGTGGGCCAGCCGGTCGGCGACGGGATAGGTTGTGTGTCCGTCTCAAAGTTCATGGTGGGCAAGGAGAAGCGTGCGATTGCGAAGGACACCGTCATGGCGATCACCGAATACAAGGGAAGGAAGCTGTACGTTGTGAAGGCCGACGGTCCAATGGCGTACGTCGGTCAGCCGGGCGTCGCGATCAAGAAGGTGATAGAAGAGATGGGGGTCAAACCGAGCGCAATCATAATGATCGATGCGGCTCTGAAGCTCGAGGGCGAAAAGACCGGGGAGATAGCGGAAGGCGTGGGCGCCGCCATCGGTGGCATAGGGGTTGAGAAGTTCCAGATAGAGGAGATCGCGACCAAGAACAAAGTCCCACTGTACGCAATTCTAGTGAAAGAGAGCATCCTTGAGGCAATCACCGTAATGCGGAAGGAGATCGCCGAGGCCTCTGAGAAGGTTGTCCAGACGCTGCAGAGAGTGATAGAGGAGAAGACGAAGGAAGGAGACGACGTCATCGTCGCAGGGATCGGCAACACTCTGGGGATAGCTCAATGATGAGCTCGGTGCCTGCAACGGACAAGAAGTCCAAGCTTCTGGTCTACTCCATAGAGGAATGCCCCGTCTGCGGCCAGAAGACGAAGAGGGCCTTCGTGGTGGGAGACTACATCACCAAGGACGGTTCGAAGTGCACGAAGTGCGGCAATCAGGCCCGGATCAGCCTCGTCTACGCAGAGAGCTCGAAACCTTCAGGTTAGGACGACGAGTCCGCCCTCGTCGAGGGCCATAGTCTGCTCGAACTGCGCCACAGGGTTCCCCGAGGCCTCTACTAGAGTGGGGTACGACCTGACGATGCGTCTTTCCATCAGCCGCCTCAGGATTCCTCCGAGCTTGTCCCTGCCGAACTCGTCGGCGTACCAGCGGGGGGTGAAGGGAAGGGTCTTGCGCTCCTCCCAGATTCTTTCTGCGAAATTGTCCAGCTCTGCAACGCCGGTCCTCTTCCTCACTGCTAGGGAGAAGATTGTTTGGGAGGGCGAGTCGACCACGTAGCCGGCCGCGGAGCCCAGGGTGACGAACGGCTCAATCGCGAAGACGTCTCCTTTCTTCAGCGACTGCATTCCTGGCATGTAGAGGTTCGGGATGCTCTTCCCCGCGTGGACCACGTACCTGTCCAGCGTGTGTCCCGTCAGGTTCTCGATGGTCTTGAACCCGAAACGAGATGCCTCTCGGTAGATCTCCCTACCAATCTCGCCCGTTCTCACCTCTCTCTTGGCCGTCTCGATTGCGGCACCGAGCGCCCTTTCGGTCGCTTCGAGGAGCAGTCGGTGGTCCGGGTTGAAAGTTATGCTGACGGCGGTATCCGTAATGTACCCGTCGACATGCACCCCAAAGTCGACCTTGATCAGGTCGCTCTCTTGGAAGACCGACTTGTCGTCATCCTGAGGGGCGTAGTGCGCAGTAACCCGGTCGACGCCGATTCCCGTCGGGAACGCAGGCCTCCCTCCCCGTGACTCGATCTCCTTCTCTACGAACAGGCAAGCCTCAAGGTACCCCATCCCAGGTCGGACCCGCGTCTTCACGAGCGCCCTGACCTCATTGGTGATTCTTCCCGACTCCCTGTACTGTTCGGCTACCAACGTCAACTCGTTTCACAAATCCTTTATTCCGTTCGTCTGACCGACAAGCCTGAGGTATTTCAATTGATTCCAGGTACGAGGTCTGCCCGTTGAAGTACAACGCTGTGGCCACAGGAGGGACCTTCGACCACCTCCACAAGGGGCATGTGGCTCTCCTCTCGAGGAGTTTCTCGCTGGGCGATGTCGTCTTAATCGGGGTCACTTCCGATGCCTTCGCCCTAAGGGAGGGAAAGTCACCGGATCAGTCCTATCTAGAAAGGGTGGATATTCTCGAGCGCTTTCTTCGTTCAATGTTCCCAAGAAGGAAGTACATCATTGCCAAGCTCGACGACCACTTCGGCCCAGGAATCGCCTCGCCTGAGGTCGAGGCGATAGTCGTCAGCAGAGAGACCGTGGCCAGGGTCCCGATAGCGGACGCGCTCAGGGCGATGAAGGGGTACCCGCCTCTCAAGGTGGAGATCGTTGACTATGTTCTCGCGGGCGACGACAAGCCCATTTCCTCGACCCGCATTAGGAAGGGCGAAATCGACGCGGAAGGGAAACTCCTGAAGCCCAGCCCCTCGAGATGAATCAGTCCAATCCTCGAAAGGGATAATATCTGAACTCCCGCAGGCAGGAGTATTGTGGATAGGGACATACTCGACCCTTGGGGATCGGACGCGGTCAAAGACTACTCACGACTCCAGGCAGAGTTCGGGATTGAGCCGGTGCTCCCCCTGCTGCCGCGCTTCAAGAATCCTAGCCCTCACCTGAGCAGAGGCATAGACTTCGGGCAGCGGGATCTTGCGAGAATCCTCGATGCAATCGACAGCAACAAGCACTACGCAGTGATGAGCGGCATAAAGCCCACGGGAGACTTCCACCTGGGGACAAAGATGACCGCCGATGATATGGTCTACTTCCAGTCTCTCTCGAAGAAGGCCACCGTCTACTACGCCATAGCAGACGTGGAAGCCTACTGCGACAACGGGCTTTCGTTCAAGGAAACCGCCAAGATCGCCACCAAGAACGTCGCCGACATCTTGGCCCTAGGGCTTGACCCGGACAGGGCGGTCGTCTACCTCCAGAGCGAGGAGATGAGGGTCATGCGCTTGGCGACGGTCTTCTCCAGAGGGGTCACCAACAACATGCTGAAGGCCATCTACGGTGAGAGGCAGATCGGGCTCTACCTGGCAGCCTTGGTCCAGGCGGGGGACATCCTGATGCCGCAGCTCCCGGAGTTCGGAGGACCGAAGCCGGTTCTCGTCCCTGTGGGGGCAGACCAAGACCCACACCTCAGACTGACTCGTGACCTTGCGGCCAAGTACCAAGAGGAGTTCGGCTTCATCCCTCCCTCCTCTGTCTATCACAGGCTGATGCTCAGCCTGAATGGGGATGAGAAGATGTCAAAGCGGGCAGAGGTCTCCCTGCTGACCCTCGACGACGCGCCGACGCCAGCTTCCCGCAGGGTGCTCAGCGCGTTCACCGGTGGCAGGGACACGGTCGAGGAGCAGCGGCGGCTGGGAGGGAGACCCGACATATGCCCAGTGTATGAACTGTACCGATTCCATTTCGCGCATGACGACGAGCACGTGGAGCGCGTCCACCGAGAATGCACGAAAGGGACGAGGCTCTGCGGCGGGTGCAAGCAGGAGGCTGCGGGCTTGGTCAAGAAGTTCCTCGAAGATCATCACAAGCGGAGAGACTCGCTGATGAATGACGCGAAGGAACTCCTCACGAAGAGCCGGAACCACCTCGTATCTATAGGCAGGTAAGAGAGATAGATGTCGACCTCACTCCACCCGATTGAGAGGAAGGTCCTCGCCTCCTTGGCCAGAGGAGGCGGACTCGGCTTTGAGTCTCTTGTAAGCGGGACAGGGCTCAAGACGGACCAGGTGAGGCGTTCGCTGCAGTGGCTCTCCTCCAAGGGCCTGGTGGCAATCAAGGAAGCAGAAGAGGAGAGTCTCATAATCGGCCATCCCCCACCCGAGCTCGCCCTGGTCAACGCGGTGGCCGAGTCGTCTGAGCCACTCACCATCGACGCTCTGAAGTCAAAGTTCGCCTCTGAGAGCGAATTCTCCGCAGCCTTCGGGCGGGCAAGGGCCTCAGGCTGGGTCAGTCTCGACCAGGGGCGCCTACCTCCCGTAGTCCGCATCGCTGACAGGGACGGGCCTATGGCCCTCAATTCGATCATGGCCTCGGTCTCAAGAGGCGCGGGCGAGGCATCGTTTTCCGACGCTGAGCGAGCGGTCCTAGCCGAACTAGTCAGGCGGGGAGTCCTCAGGAAGTCGATTGTTCGTACTTCGTCGATTTCCATCACTGAAGCGGGAGTGAGGGCTGCGACCGCGAAGGAGGCCGAAGACTCCCTGGACAGGCTCTCTCCGGAGGTCCTCGCTTCCGGAGCCTGGCACGGAAAGCGACTGAGGCCAATCGATGTCGAGGCGAAGGCCCCCCGGTTCTATCCCGGGCGGAGACACCCGGTCCGGGATTTCATCAAGGAAGTCAGAGAGACCTACGTCTCGATGGGGTTCACAGAGCTGGAAGGAAGCAGTGTCCACCCGGCGTTCTGGAACTTCGACGCGCTCTTCATCCCGCAGGACCATCCTGGGAGGGAAATGCAGGACACGTTCTACCTCGAGGGGCTCATCGACAGGGGGATGAGCCGCCGGGGGGTCGTGGCAAAGGTCGCGGCGACCCACGAGAACGGCTGGAAGACAGGCAGCAAGGGCTGGAGGTACGCCTGGAGAATCGAGGAGGCTAGGCGCCTGGTCCTCAGGACGCACAACACCGTCCTGACGGTGAGAGCGCTCTCCGATTCGCGTGAAAAGGAGAGCCGTGTCTTCGCCGTCAGCAAGGTCTACAGGAATGAAAACCTCGATTACAAGCACGTCGCTGAGTTCCACCAGATGGACGGGATCATAGTAGGCGAAGGGCTCAACGTGCGGCACCTGATGGGATTTCTCAAGGAGTTCTACAAGAAACTCGGCATGAAGGACGTCAAGCTCTGGCCTACATACTTCCCCTACACGGAACCGTCTCTGGAAGTAATCGGATATTCCGATGTGGCGAAGGCGTGGATAGAGCTGAGCGGGTCGGGCGTCTTCAGACCCGAAGTGACGGTCCCGCTGGGGGTGAAGGTCCCGGTCCTCGCTTGGGGACCAGGCGTAGAGCGCTTGATGATGATGCGTTTCGGGCTCGACGACATGAGGGCCCTGTACGGCAGCGACCTGAACTGGCTAAGGAACAGAGTGGAAATTGCCAGTAGTTAGAATCAACCTGAGGAGGTTCTCAAGGATGGTCGGCGCCGACCGAGCCAGGATTCTCGACAGGCTCCCATACATAGGCTTGGACATCGAGAGTGCTGACAAGGACTCGGTGAGGGTCGAGTATAGCCCCAACAGACCCGACTACGGAACCGACTTCGGAATCGGCAGGTCTCTCAAAGGCCTCCTCGGAAAGGAAGTCGGGGTGCCTCATTATCCGGTGAAATCTTCGGGAGTCTCGGTTTCGGTTGACGGGAGACTCTCCTCAGTAAGGCCCTTCATAGCCTGCGCCACTGCAACCGGCCTTCGCCTAGGCACCGAAGACGTAAGGCAGATCATCTCCTTGCAGGAGGACCTTCACAACGGCCTTGGAAGGAAGAGGAAGAAGGTCGCCATCGGCCTGCACGACCTAGGAACCGTGACGCCCCCCTTTGCATATGAGGCCGTCAGGTCCGACTTCAGGTTCACTCCGCTGGGAGGCAAGAGGCAGGCGGCAATATCTCAGATTCTTTCGGAGACAGCCGAGGGAAGGGCCTACGGGCCAGTCCTCGGGGGGAGCGGGTTCTTCCCGATTATAACCGACTCCAGAGGAGAAGTCCTGTCGTTCCCCCCAGTCATCAATGGCGATCTCACCAGGGTCACCGCGAAGACCCGCGACATGTTCATCGAAGTCACTAGCACGGACCGCGAGGCAGGGGACGACGTCCTGGCGATAATGGCTACGACACTCGCAGAGGCCGGCGCGAAGATCGGCGCTGTCTCCATCGGATACGCCACTCGGTCGCGCGCAACGCCAGACCTTACCCCGGTCCGGCTCGCGCTAGACCTCCATCTCATTGCATCGACTCTCGGCCTAGACTTGACGAGGCGCCAGGTCGTCGAAGCGCTCGGAAGGAGCCGTCTGTCGGTCAAGGGAAACACTGCGATAGCCGCGAGGTACAGGATCGACCTCCTACACCCGGTCGATATCGTCGAAGAGGTCGCGTTGGGGTACGGGATAGACAGGATTGAGTCGCTCTATCCGCCCAGCAACCAGCCGGGAAGCTTCCACCCGTTCGAGCAGTTCCTTGACTCGGCGTCGACCGTTATGGCTGGCTCCGAGATGCTAGAGCTCATGACCTTCGAGCTTGTGGATGAGAAATCGCTCTATGCGAATTTCGACAGGTCCTCCGGCGGGAAGATTGTCGTGCACGAGCCGCGGAGCCTCGAACACTCGATGCTGAGGGACTCACTGATACCCAACCTGATGGCCGCCCTCTCGAGTAACGTGAAGTCCGACTATCCTCAACGCGTCTTCGAGATAGGCAGAGTCTACACGCGCACTGAAGGTGGGGTTTCCGAGGCATGGCACCTAGGTTGCCTCGTCGCCCACTCTCAGGCCTCCTACTCGGAGGCCAAGATGTACCTGGAGTCAGTCTGCAGAACGCTCACGGGCAAAGAACTCGCGGCGGAGGAGTCTCAGCATTGGGCTTTTGCTGCAGGCAGGTGCGCAGCTGTCAGCGCGGCCGGCCAGCCACTAGGCCACGTGGGCGAACTGAAACCCGAAGCAATCGATGCCTTCGGAGTGAAAGTCCCCGTTTCCGGGTTCGAGCTTGACCTCTCCGCGCTTCACAAACAACTAAAATAGACCGCCTCTCCACCGGTCTCAAGACGGCTTTCGTTCCAAAGCGCGCAAAACGGCCACCTGCGAAGGCGGAAACGCTTTGATGAGCAGATGGTTTACCCAGTCGTGCGACAGACGAAGGCCGTTTGCCCGTTGAAGAGGCTTGGTGATGTTCCCCGCTAAGAGCTGGGGCATGATCCGGGCTCGTCAGAGACGGGCAACAACACCAAGAGTGATTGAAGGGTGATAGACAAGCGTCAGAAGGCCATTGATCTATTCGGGGCCTTCATCTCGGATTTCATACGTGACCTCAACCAACTTTCCGAAGAGGGTTGGTCAATCCTAGTTGAGGGCCAGCGAGATGAGAAAGCTCTCCGCAGGTTGGGATTCAGGGGTCACCTGGCCTCTATCTACTTCGTAAGAAGGAGAGGGACGGGGGCCTTCGAGGACTCGAGGAAAGTCGTCATCCTCACCGACTTGGATAGAGAAGGAACGGTCTTGGCTTCGAGGTACACGAAGGCGCTCACACACGAAGGCCTTCGCACCTCATTAGCGGAACGACGGCGCCTGAAGCATGCCTCGAGAGGTGTCTTCCTCCACATCGAAAACCTCTCAAGGTTTGCGGACTGCCCGAACTGAGACCGGGCACAGCTTCCTTCCCGTCAGAGCCCTTCTATTGGGATTCGGACATCAAGTCTTGTGGCTTGAGTCCACCCTATCGTGGGGATTCCGGAGACGCTCGGTCGTTGGAACTCAACCAAGAGCTGCCGCTCCCTCTCCCGTTCGCCTCACCTCTTCTCATAGGCGTCATGGTGCTTGCGTCGGGTCTGGCAACCAGATGGGCCCTTCTTGGCATCGGCCTTGTTGCCACCCATCCTGCACTTGCTGCAAGATTTCACAGGGGAAGGAACTGGGGTTTCATCTTACTGCTCTGACCTTCGGGCTCCCGGATTGACTAGGAATGGTCCTCGTGAGGAGATTTGTAGACTTGAGAGTCAAAAACCAGATTCTGTTAACTTCGTTGCACGAAGGCCTCATGTTGGAGGACAACCTACTTGGTAATGGTATGTTATTGAAGGGGAATAGGGTGGAGTAGGCCAATTTGCGGCTCCAAATCCGAGTAGGGCGCAACTCAAGGATTCGGTCGCCGGAAGCTTCAGGAACGCAAGCTGGTCTGAACCATGCGTTGTCACTGGCCACATTGGAACAAGGATGAATGCGAGGAGCAAAACGGCGGTTGCGATTATGGCAATGCTTAGTCTTATTCGAGCCTTCAAGTCTTCAACCTCTTCTTGATTCTCTGCTCCCATTCGGCTTGAGTGATTACGCCCTTCTCTTCCAGCAAGTCGGCCAGTGAGGTAATCATCGTGTCCAGTATGTCAATCTCCTCGTCCTTACTTTTCTTTGGCGTGTTTGATTCCTCCCTTTGTCATGTATCCGTTCTCTGAGAGCCACGCTAGGACGATGGTTCTTATGGTGTCCGAGTATCCGCGCCCCATCTTGTCGCCTAGGTCGTGGTCGATAATGTCCCATACCTCGTCGGGTAATGCAACCAAGGCCTTCCTCATTGTCGCACCACCTGCAAAGGCGCGATTGCTGTTCCTTCTTGTGTTTGCGGGGCCAAGGTCTCTTGCTGGATCGCTCCCTCTATCAAGGCCTTCCAGCCCTTGACCTCTATCCCCGCTTGTTGTGCGGGAGTCTTTCCCTTCAACGCTAGGTGAGGCCTTGCGAAATTGTAGTTCACGACATACCCGCTAAGAATCTCTCTCGCTGAGTCTTGGTTCTTGAACCCGCGCATTGGGCGCGTCCTTTCCTTGACCGTCTCGTGAAGCCTCTCGACTATGTTGTTCGTCTCCCTCGACCTGATGCCAATTCTCTTGACTAGCTCGACCTTTGCGACCTTGTATCGGGAATAGAACACCCGATTGAAGGCCGCGTCATACTGCATCGACCCGTCCACGAAGAGGGCTTGAGGCCTGCCCTTGGCAGTCTCTACCGCTTGCCTGAATACCGCAATCGTGTCTTCCAGCGTCCTCGTCTCCGAGAGGTGGGACGCGACTAGGAACCTCGTGTCCTCGTCAATCGTCTCCCAGAACCATTGATTCTGAGCCTCGCATCGGATTACGGTCTCGTCGTGATGCCACTTCCCTCCAATCTGAGGCGAGAGCGTTTTGACATACTCGCTGACGAGAGTGGAATACTTCCTGACCCACTTCCAGACCGTCACCTGACTGACCCTCTCGCCATAGATGCTCTCAAGCTGGCGAGAGACCTTCCTTGCTGAAAGACCCTCGAAATACATCGACATCGCGGTTACTATCGCGTGCTTGTTGACCCTCATGCTCGGAAGGTTGTTGTTGTCGATGAACCTCTTGCCGCATTGGAGGCACTTCACCATCCTCTTTCCCCGCATCGAACCCGCTGGCTTGACCGTTTCCGAGAGGCAGTATTTGCAAGGCATGTCTTGGCTTTCCCCGTATGTCCCTATGGATAGGCCATTGCTTAAGCATATAGCCATATGGATATCCCCTCATGAGGGCACGACCTGTCGCGCCTTCAGGTCGTCGATTGTGGCTTCCTCAGTTGAAAGCGATATTGCTGCAAGCGCCAAATCATCTCGCATGTGCTTCTCATTCTTGTATCTCATCTTCTTGACTAAACCAAGGTTCGCTATTTCGATGACATACTTCGGGCAATCGAAGGCCTTCTTAGTGTCCCAGTTCACGACTATGAAATAATCTCCCAATCCAAGCCTTGGCACGATAGGAAACGAGCAAACCCTCAGGTGTGACCACTTCTGGGCGAGTTCCCACATGTCCAGCGCCTCGGACAGTCTGTTGCGACGATGCTCCCCCAATAATCGAGCGACAATGAAAGCAAGCGGCACTTCAACAACCACCAGAGAGGCGATAAGTGAGAAGTCGAGCAGCTTGAATGCGCCGAGGACTAGCAGCACGGCGAGAATGGTCATTCCAACAATCAGAGCTGTTATTGTATAGGAGAGAAACCAAAGGACTCCTCTGATAGTGAAGAGGTGTGGGCGACTCTTCGCAGTTCTCTTCACGGTTCTCACCAATGAATCGGGCAAGCCTCTCATTTACCCCTTTCCATACGGATATTCGGGCGACCCATGAGACGAAGCGTGCAACGAAGTTAACAGAATCCAAAAACCACGAAGTTTATATTCTCGGTTTTCCCCCCAAGAAATCGACTTACGCTAACGCCGTTAAGCACGAGTTAGAACACAGATGAAAGAAATAGGAGTGAATGGAATTGCCAGATTCAGGTATAGTAAAGTATCTAGTAAGACTGAGGTTTGAGGTAGACGGAGTCGTAGAAAGGGCCGACGTAATCGGCGCCATCTTCGGTCAAACCGAAGGGCTCTTCGGCCCCGAGATGAATCTTAACGAGCTCCAGAAAAGCTGGAAGGTCGGGCGAATAGAAATCAACCTTGAGTCCAAGAACGACAAGACCAAGGGAGAGGTGATAGTGCCGATGTCGACCGACATAGGGACGGCCGCGCTGATAGCTGCCGCTGTCGAGAGCGTCGATAAAGTCGGCCCCTGCAGCGCCCGTTTCAATCTAGGCACGATAGAGGACGTGAGGGCGACCAAGAGGAAACAGATTGTCGACAGAGCGAAGCTGATAGTCAGGGACTGGAGTTCCAAGACTTCCAGCGAAGGCGAGAACGTCCTGAAGGACGTCACGGAGTCGACCAAGAGGGCTCGCGTGATTAACTACGGGTTGGAGAACCTTCCTGCCGGGCCTGGGGTCTACTCCTCGGATCTGGTCTACCTAGTAGAGGGAAGGGCCGACGTCGTGCTCTTCCTCAGAGCCGGGATTGAGAACGTCGTCGCACTCGAAGGCACGAGCGTTCCCGATTCGATAATCGAGCTCGGGAAGAAGAAGCGTCTGATTGCAGTCTTGGACGGCGACAGGGGAGGCGACCTGATTGAGAAGGAGCTGGCCCAGGTCGTCAGGGTGGAGAGGGTCATTAGGGCGCCGGCGGGTAAGGAAGTCGAAGACCTGACGCCCATTGACGTCATCAACATATTGAAGGCCGAGAGGCTTGAGACAGCCCCCGCAGGTTCCCACAAGGAGAGACCAGTCGAAGGAGCCCCAGAAAGAGCCCAAGAAGAGCCAGATGAGCCTGTCGTTGTAAAGGCCCGCGAACTCTATCCGAACTTGAACGGAACCTTGGAGGCAGTATTGCTCGACCAGGGGCTGGTTGAGGTTGGACGGTTCCCGATAAGCGAGCTTGTCCAGAAGATGGAGGGTACGAACGGCGCTCATTTCCTGATCTTCGACGGCATAGTCACGCAGAGACTCGTAGAATCAGCCGCTAAGGTGGGAGTGAAGGGGATCATAGGCCACCGGACAGGCGAGCTGAACAACGTCCCTGATGACGTGCGGGTCGGAACATTCAGGGACCTCGGGCTAGAGTAGCTCGGGCCTTTGATAGTCACTGAATTCAACCCGAAACGCGGTCGTTGCTCTCTCATTATCGAGTCGGCTGAGGATCCTCTGGACGCTCAGGCGACTCATCTCAAAGGGAGACGTCATCGTAACTCGCAGCTCGAGGGTCGTGAAGAACGAAGGTGAGTTCTCAAGACCTGACAAGGGGGAGAGAGTCAAGACGACCATCGCGCTGTCCGTTGAGGATGTCCACCTAGACAGCAGCATAGAGAGGGTCAGAGTCAAGGGTTCGATAGTTGAGGCAAGCGACGAAAGCGTTACCAAGACAGGGTCTCACTCGGTCACTCTTATCCCTGGTCGCGCGTTGACCATAGGCAAAGATCATTGGAGCCCAGTTGAGATTGGGCTTGTGCGCCCTCAAAGAGGTCTTTCAAAGAGGTTCGTCATCGTCGCGGCCGACAGACGCGACGCAGGGGTGGGCGTGCTCAGCGGATCCCATCTCTTGGTGATCGCCACTGTCGAATCCGGTCTCGGAGGCAAGATGTCGGAGGAACAGAGCTCAGGCCCTTACATCTCGAAAGTCGTGGACCTGGTCTCGCGGACTCTCAGGGAAGGTGACGAGGTCGTCGTGTCAGGGCCTGGGAATTTCAAGAACTTGATTGCCAACAGACTCAAGGATGCTCTGAAGTCGAAGACCGTCCAGACAGTCGAAGGGCCAGACACCACAGGCGCTGACGGTGTCCGGGCCCTGGTCAAGGACCCGGCCTTCCAGCGGGTCGCGAGAGGCTCCCTTCTAATCGAGATTCAGCAGCTCGTCGCCGAGGTCGTCAAGAGAGTCTCAACGGGCGACTCCAAGGTTGCCTACTCCCTACCGCGCGTGAGCGAGGCGGCGAAGGCCGGTGCAGTGGACGCATGTGCGGTGTCAGACAACGTCTTCTCCGTCGGCCTTGACGAAGAAGAGGTGGTCGGAACGCTGAACGAGGTGGAACAGAGGGGTGGCTCCGTATACCTCGCCGATTCTTCCATGGAATTCGGGAAGCAGGTCTCGGCCTTCGGTGGAATCGTGGCTCTGCTGAGATATGCGGTCAGAGCTTCAGGGTGACCTGGAATAGGAATTCCAGGAGGGCGGCAAGGATGATGTCTCCTTTGGTCAGGCTCTTTCTGAGTCTCTTACCAGTCCTTTTGAAGTGCAGCAGTGAGTCAAGAACGCCTAGATGAGATACGGGCCCACGATCACTCCAAGCAGCAGCGTCACGACGGCTAGGGTCACGCCGAGAGTGATCCTTGTCAGATTCGCCTCGCTGAGCTTGCCCCTGCCAAGCGCTTGGACCCCGACTCTGAATGCCTGCCCGCCGTCAAGCGGGTAGATCGGAAGAGAGTTGAAGATGGCCAGACTGAAGTTGAGGAAGAAGAGCCAGTAGAGCAAGTTAGCGAGTGGTGTTAGCGACGGCCCGTAGTATGAGGTATAGAAGCCTGACATTGTATCAGAGAAGGGCACCCGTTGCTGGCAGTTCGGGAGCGTCGGTATACAGAGATACAAAGGCGTCTTCAGGAATGAACCTGTGTACGTCGAGACGAGGCCCTGCAGGTCGCCTACGCTCGGGCTCTGACTGCTGAGCCCCAGCAAGGGGGAATAGACGACGTAGCTTGATGTCGAGTTCTGAATCTGAAATTCCTGGCTTCCAATCGTGACGTTGCGGTAGAACGTCATGCCGTCACTCCAGACCGTTACGTTGACTACATCTCCGATGCTATACCAGGAGCTTGTGGAAATGGCGGAAGCGTTGTCTAATGGGATTCCGTTCGCTGCCGTGATGTAGTCATACGTCTTGACCCCTGCATTGCTCAGTGGCGAATCCTGAATGACGATTACCCCCAAGCCTTTGTTGTTGGTCGGTTTCATTGTCGAAACGACTCCGAAAAGTAGAAGCAGACAGACAGCTCCGACCAAGAAATTGATTCCGGCGCCTGCTGCGAGGACCCTCGCTGAATCGGAGGCCTTTGCAACTTTAATCGCTTCCTCGTCAACGTCCACGAAAGCACCGATTGGAACCACTAGGAAGAAAACCAGACCCGCGGACTTGACCGGGATCCCACGGCTCCTCGCAACTATACCGTGAGCTCCCTCATGGATGACCATTGCGACGAAGAGCGCTATCCATCCGTCCACTATGGGCAGATACGGGTTGATTCCTGGTAGGCCGAGGTTCGCCAGCGGACCGATGGATCTCACGTAGCTGCCGACGGCGGCACCCTTGGGCGAGAGAAGTATCCCTGCCTCACTGAGGAAAAGGAATAGGGCTATTCCGCATGCCACAGGCATGATGAAAAGAAATAACCAGCCTGCGGGTCTTGAAACTCTGGCCTTGCCCAGCTTATCCATGGTCGACAGGAATCTTCGAGTCCGGAGCATTACAATCCCGTAATGGAATTCTAACCTCCTATACTCTTCCAAACGCCTTCCCGACTCTGCGAGCCCGGTGTTGCTTTAAGCGTTGACGCTTTATAGAACACTGTGCGAGAGCGAACTCGATTCATGGCCGCTTGTTCCAGATGCGGAGGGAAAGTCTTCTACACTAGAAGGTACTCTGGTGAGTCACTCTGTTCCACTTGCTTCGGTGCGTCCATCGTGGAGAAGACACGAAAGACTATCTCAAAGTATGGGATGATACGTCACGGGGAGCGAGTCGGAGTCGCGGTCTCTGGGGGGAAGGACAGCCTCTCGCTGCTCAGTGTCCTTCATCGCCTCAGCGACAGGCACGGGAGCCAGCTCGTGGCGATATCTGTCGACGAGGGAGTATCAGGCTACCGTGACGAGGCGCTGGAGCATGCGAGGTCAGCGGCCACCAAGCTCGGCGTGGAGCACCTGATTGTCTCGTACAAGGACCTCTTCGGGTTCTCCTTGGATGAGGCACTGAACTGGGAGGATGAGAGGGACGTCTCTTCCTGCAGCTTCTGCGGGGTCTTCAGGCGCCGGGCGATAGACGAGACCGCCGAGAGGGCGAAGGTATCTGTCGTGGCCACAGCCCACAATCTCGACGATTGCGTCCAGACATTCATGATGAACCTGCTCCACGGCGACGTGGCTCGGCTCGGCTGGCTTGACCCGGCCTACGCCGATGACGGCTTCACAATCAGGAGGGTCAAGCCCTTCATGGAGGTCTACGAGGAGGAGGTGGCCCTTTTCGCTTTCCAGTCCGGAGTCCCCTTCCAGAGTGTCAGCTGCCCATACATGCACGAGGGTCTGAGGACCGAGGTCCGAGACTACCTCAACAGGATGGAGGCCAGCCACCCAGGGATGAAGAACGTACTTTTGAAGACGAGCTTGGATGTAATCTCGCGATACGCGGATGCCGACAGGAAGGCATCAGTCCCCTGTTCCGGCTGTGGAAGACCGTCATCAACTGGCCTCTGCAACGTCTGTCGGATGAAGGCGACAATAAAACGGCACGTTAATTACACAGGCTAGCTTCTGCCACGTCGGCGGTGGATAGGGAACGGGGGTTAGCCGTCCCCGCGAGGCTGAAACCGGCTTCACGCAGCGCCAGCAACCTTCGGGTAAAGCCACCTTCCCCGAGACCCGCGCTGGGCGGGGGAGACGAACTCACGCCGGGGCGGGCGGTCACGAGGAGCAGTCCTCTCGAAGGAGAGGTCCTGACTCTTGATTGCCGAACCGGGCGAGGTCCGGGAGGGAGCAGCCCTATGGTGACGTGGCCACGCTGCCTCGTCTACGTGGGGGATTCCCAATCCGGCGAAAAGGGAGCGGAGAGTGATGGTGAACTCCGAGGGACCCACCGCCACTCACAGGTTTTTTAACGGCCATGAATCGGACTGAACTTGCGCAGGGGTAGCCTAGAGTCGCACACGGGCAGCCTGGTAAGGCGCAGACAAGTCGCGCAAGCTTGCTAAGCCTGTGTCTCTCACGGGACTCGTGGGTCCGAATCCCACCCCCTGCGCTCTGAAGCCCCCTGGCCTATCGACCGAGTTGACTGCCTGCGTACTTGGCCTTCGACCCGAGCTGTTCCTCGATTCGCATCAATTCGTTGTACTTTGCCACCCGTTCCCCTCTGGCCGGCGCCCCCGTCTTGATGAAGGCAGAGCCGAATGCAGTGGCGAGATGTGCGATGAACGGGTCGCCAGTCTCTCCCGACCGGTGCGAGACGACAACTTCCCACCCTGCCTTTCCAGCGAGGCGTATCGCATCCTCGGTCTCGGAGACCGTCCCGATCTGGTTGAGCTTGATCAGGACGGAATTGGTCGCTCTCATCTCGATCCCCTTCTTCATCCTGCTGACATCAGTCGCGTAGAGGTCGTCACCGATTACTAGAGTCTCCTTCCCAAGCCTCTTCGTGATCGATGCGAAGGAATCGAACGAGTTTTCGGCGAACGGGTCTTCGATCGTCAGCAACCCGTACTCATCTCTCAGCGCGGCATAGAAATCCTCGAGCCTGTCCGAGCTCATCGACTTCCCGTCCATTGCGTACATTCTCTTCTTGACGTCGTAAAACGTCGATGCCGCAGCGTCAATGCCGAGCCTGACCTCTCCCTCGTCGTATCCAGCCATCTTGATTGCGTCCCTGAGCGAGGCGAGCGCATCACCTGTCCTGCTCAGCGGAGGGGCAAATCCTCCCTCGTCCCCCACGTTTATGGCGTTCCTCCCATGTCTTGCGGTCAAGACCTTCTTCAGCGACTGGTAGACCTCAGCGCCGATCCTAATCGCCTCCGTGCAGGAGTCTGCCCCCACTGGTTCCACGTGAAACTCCTGGACAGCAAGCTCGTTCCCCGCGTGCTTGCCCCCGTTGATCACGTTCATCATCGGAACCGGGAGGGTATAAGTTGCGGAGGCTCTGAGCTGAGCGAAGAGCCCGACCAGGTTGGAGTTAGCTGTCGCCCTGGCCGCCGCCATAGAAACCGCGAGTATTGCGTTGGCGCCCAGCTTGCCCTTGTTGGGCGTTCCGTCCAGTCCTATCATCTTTTCGTCTATTGCTTTCTGGTCGTGACAGTCCATTCCTTTCAGCTTGGGGCCGATTACCCAGTTCACATTCGCGACAGCCTTCGAAACTCCTTTCCCGAGGAACCGCTTCGGGTCCCCATCCCTAAGCTCGAGGGCCTCATGAGATCCCGTCGACGCGCCGGAAGGCACACTGGCTCTGCCGACAGCTGAGGTCGTCATGACCTCTGCTTCCACGGTCGGGTTTCCTCGAGAGTCGAGGATTTCTCGGGCTCGGACGGCAACAATCTTGGCAGGATTGGGTTTCATGACTAGCGCCAACCCTGGCCCACGGCCGTTGGTTAAAGCTGATTCGTCGAGAGATAGCGGGACACACTTTTCCAAACCCTCTGGGCTTCCAACGCTTATTAGCGGTCTGAATCGCGAACGATGTGGGCCGGTCGTCTAGCTCGGTTAGGACGTCAGGCCAAGCCCGTCAAGCCCTTACACGGCGAAAGTCGGCGGTTCGAATCCGCCCCGGCCCACTCAAGATAAACCCAGAATAGACTCTGTTCATCTGGATTAGCTAGATTTTCGCTATTTAGGTGAGTGGCTGCAAGGTGCGCCGCAGTAGGCGCGCGCGCCTACCAGGAGCATCCCTATCCATATGCCAGGGATTTTCTTCTCCCCGCGGGTTCGACCAGGGAGCCAACTCCTCGTAGGTTTGATTCCTCTTCAGCGCGCGCGAAGGTCCGGGTCACGCAATGCTACACAATCTCTACGTTCGGCCACCCCACAACGGCTTTATCTAACGACTCTTCGCTCGATCACCGATCAAAGTGGCCCCACCGAAAGGAAAGCTTCATCTTCCGGAGCATCGTGGAATGAAATGTTGATTGCAAGAATTGAGGAAGACGAAATCTTGGCCTCGGCCTCCTTGCCATGAGCTCTAGCTATTCGGACTTGCTAAGGATCCTCGATTCATTGGAGAGCTTCGGGGCCGTAACTGGGGAGAGCATGATGGAGACCATAATCAAAGGAGAACCTCTCTACAAATGGCTCAAAGAAAGCTTCCCTTTCGACAGGAAATACAAATCTTCCAAGAATGAAGATGGGTCCGAGGCTCGCTACTATTCCCCAGTTTTCTCGGGGCTACCCACATGGAATCAGGAAGCCTTCCGCGGAGAATTCGAACTAAAGCGGGTAACCTCGTTTACACGCTATGATCCCTATTCCCATTCAAATGCTCCGTTGAAAACGGAGGAGCGCACCTGCTGGATGATTCCTGACCGTGCAACCCCAACAAACCTTTGGCTGACCTATTCTGAAGACTCTGTCGAATTTCACGTAGGCATGTCGGTCTCTATAAGACTCGAGATTCCAAGCAATCCCAGCGAGTCGCCTGAATGGTCCGCCCTGACAGGCAAGTCATCCATGAGAAGGGGCTTCGGGTGGGTCGAAAATGTTGATGTGCCTTACGACCTGATTGAAGCTTGGACAAGCGGCGATTTAGTAAGTGTCTCGCACCTGATAGTCAGAAAGAGTGACTACTGGATCACATACAATGATGGACTTCGGTATAGGTACGGCTTTTACCGCTGGTCTAGCGCCCTTGGCAATGACCCCCTCGGCCGCTTGCAGAAAGCTGGATGCATGGACGAAGATACGCTCAAGCTCATGAAAGCGCAAATAGAGGAACCCAGGTCGATGATCAACGCGGTTCTGATTCGCGAAAAAGACAGAGATCGCCTGAGAATCTTGGCCAAGGTCGAGAGGGAGGAGAGATTCCTATCTTACCGTCAATTAACTCGTCTTCTAGGGTACAGCAGCAAAGGAGGGGGTTGTTACTCTTTCATCAGAAGGATGAAGGACAAGGGCTTGATCGAGGTCGTGGAGGGGACCGAGGGCTCTGGCGTTCGCATAAGGCTGACGTCGGCTGGGCGTGCCGTTCTGTAGGCGTTCGTTGCCGTTCTCGTTCTGTTCCGCTTCCGCCTCCAAGAACCGTTCCCTAAGCAGTTCTCACATGGCTGTCTAAACTGGTTCTTTTGGGGTTTTTCCCCCATGATAGGCCTTGCCTAATGCGGAAAGACAGGCAGAAGAACCCGACGAAGAACGCATAAGAGAACCAATCTGAACTGGAATAACTGGAAGAACTCGCCCGAATGAACATGCAGGAGAACAGTTCGTGGAACGCTTCAGGGGTACCTTCCAAGTGCTCGCGCGCGTCATTTGTACCCGCTTCTGGCACCAAAAACGCAGCGACTCCCGTCGGACTCGTACCTGGCGGAGAATCGAACCGGTTTGGGTGCGGACCCGCCCCAGCGCACTCGCTTCACTTTCCTTCCGAAGGTTCAGCGTCGAAGAGTTATCTAGACTTGCAACGGTTCTCCCATCCAAATGACCGGCTTCAGGTACATCGGCTGGGCTGAGTACGGCGGCCTGACTGAAGCCCTGGCCGAGAAGGTCCGCTCGTCAGGGAAGGCCTTCGACCTGGTGATTGGGATTGCAAGGGGAGGGATACCGGTGGCCATGGTGGTGTCGGACCGCCTGGGTGTCAAGATCGACACGATTACCGTGAAGTCCTACAGCGGCATAGCGGAGAGAGGCTCAATCAGGATACTCTCGACGCTCACCGAGGACATCGAGGGAAAGCGCGTCCTGCTTGTCGACGACCTGGTCGACCAGGGCGATACCATGATTGGAGTGAAAGGGTTCCTGAGCGAAAAGGGTGCCAAAGTCGTCGAAACTGCCGTACTCTTCAAGAAGCCGTGGAGCAAAACCCACCCTGACCACTTCCTCGAGACTGTCGAGGAGTGGATAGTCTTCCCCTTCGAGCTGAGCGAGGTAAACAGGCTGAGGAAGGCCCAGAGGCAAACTCCACAGGGTCAGTAGCAGGCAGACGTTTAGCGCGATTGGCGTGCCTGCAAAGATCAGCGTGGTGATCGTCGTAACCCAGCGGTTGACGAACTCTCCGATGAACTTCTTGCTGGTGTAGTAGAGCAGCAATCGGCTCGGTTCAGGTGAGGAGAGAGGAGATGATTCGGTAGGTGAGCCCCCAGACCACGTAGCCGTCCACGAACAGGGCCGGCATCTCTCTGGTCTGGCCACCCGCGTCGACTCTGTATGACGACCTTGATTGTTCAGCCGTCAGCTTTTCCAGCTTCACCCATTGATAAGACGAGACCTCTTCATTTGGGCGCACCTCGACCTTCTTCTTGAGCAGAAAGACAGCAGGGAAGACGTCCAAAGTGCCCGTGTGGGTCCTGAACGGCCGGTAGTAGCCCAGGAAGTTCGCATCCTGCCCTAGGTCGATGCCCACTTCTTCGCGAGTTTCTCTGATTGCGGTCTCCTTCAATGTGTTGTCCCCTTCCTTGGCCTTCCCGCCTGGGAACGCGACCTGTCCCGACCACGGATCGCCCACACTGTCCGATCTCTTGATCAAGAGCACGCTGGGCGATTCAGGATCATTGAGAGTCACAGCGACCGAGGCCCGTCTGAGCAGCCCGGCTGAGGGCTCGTTGGCGTCCAGTCTCCCGCTCAGAGCTTGGATGATCTTCACTTTCACCGCCGCAGAATTTGGAGAAATCTTCGCAATCTTAAATACGCATCCTCACTCGATGAGCGAAGCGATTCAAGATGATGCCTACAAGAACAGAACATAAAGACTTGACCGTGAAGCTAACCGAAGAGAACTTCGACGAACTCAGCTCAGGAGGCAAACCACTGTTCGTGGATTTCTGGGCGACTTGGTGCGGCCCCTGCAGAGTGATGGACCCTGTGGTCGAAAGGCTGGCCGCCAAGTATTCCGATAGGGTAGTCTTCGGGAAGGTCAACGTCGACGAGGAGATTAACATCTCGTCGCGCTACCAGGTCTTTTCGATCCCCACATTCATGGTCTTCAGGGGCGGTCAGCCGATGGACACCGTCATAGGCGCTGTCGGTGAGCCATCTCTTGAACGTCTGCTGAGTTCCGCCGTCGACAGTCCTTCTCAGCCAATCTAGAACTGTCTAGGTCACCCTCGTACCGTCCATCAGGAATATGTCCGCCTCTTCGAGGCTGACTGACCTGGACGAGAGCACCGGTCCGAACTGGAACGACTTGCTCCTGTTTATCGGCTGGCCTCCCACCATCCTGTTGAACGGGGGCATCACCGTCAGCTTCCCCTCCCCTCTTGCCCGTGAGCGGTACCCCGCCCCCTCCATCAGCTGAGGAACGTCATACGTTGCCGAGACCCAGACAGACTCCCTGGTCCTCGACCCCAACGCATCCTTCATTTCGTAGGTGAAGTGGGAGTGACCGATCACGAGATTCTTCGTGGCAATCGCCTCCTCTGAAGGCCATGCGTGACCGTGAGCCAGCCCGACTCTTCCGCGCCCCTGTCCAATCACGGTCCCCTGTGATGGGTGAAGCTTTACTCGGGGAGGCAGTACGGTCCTGATGTTCCCGTCGTGGTTGCCTGGCACTACCTCCACGGCCTCAAAGAGATCCAGCATCGTGTCGAAGAACCACGGAACGACCCCCCAGTCGATGTCCTCGACCTTTCCCACGGTATGCTTGACGTCGCCCAAGACCGCCAGGCTTGTCGCATGATACCTATCTGCCAGGTCACGGATCCTCCCGACCATCTTTATCGAATAGGCTGGGAGGCTGAATCCCTTCTTCGCCATCTCCTTCTCGAGCCCTAGGTGAAGGTCTGAAATGAGGAGGGTACTCTGGCTGGGGCTCGTGAAGATGAGAGCGGCGTCGCCAGGTATTATCTTCAGCAAGCTATGCAATCAGCGGGAGTATCTCTCCCCTGATGAAAGAGCTGAATTCCGACATGTCCATCTTGCTAAAGCCGGTGACTACACAGTTCCTGGTCACCCCCATGACGTAGCCGGTCTTCGAGCTCTTCAGCACGATGTACCACAGCTTCCCATGAGTGAGGTAATCCGAATAGAGCGTCGTGTTTCCGAGGCTCGCTCCGTAGAGCGACAGCTTGTTGATGCTCGGCAGGTCCATATCGTCGAAGAAGATGATCTTCGTATCTTCGAAGTTCTTCTCGTGGAACTTCCGCAGGGTCTCAGGGTCGATTCTGGCCTCGACGATCTGCCCCAGGCTCAGGAAGACTGCCTTGCTTAATTCATTCGCGATGTTGTTTGCCCTGTTCTTCTTGTCGTACACAGTCAGGAAGAGCCTGTCCTTGTAGAGATTGAAGGAGAACGGGGCCTCGTACGTCCTCGGGACAGGGACCGCCTTCTCTCTGTGCCTCACCACGAAGACCGCATCGAAGGAAAACGTTCCTTCAAGTGTCCCTTTCCCTGCCGTCAGGTCAGTGATCTCCGAGAGTAGTTTGAACTCCTGGTCCTCCACCGTATTCTCAGTCTCGACTCTGAACGCCTTCAGCTTCTCCGCGAGCACGTCCATGTCGAAGTTCTCCCTCACCAAGAAGACCTTCCCAGCCAGAACCAACTCGAGCCTGCCCCGTCCACGCCCTTTAATGGACTTTCAGTTGCCCCAGAACTGTCGGGTCGTCACAAATTTGATCTTGGCCTCCAGGAGCTCCCTGTAGAACACCTCCTCGTCATCATGCATCTGGGCCAGGATCCTGGAAGCCGTCTGAGGGCCAATGCCGTAGACCGTCTGGGCCACCACCGCCCTCTTTCCGTACGACAGACAAGGTCGGCCGCCCTCCTCGCCTTGGACAGCTCGGCCCTCTCCTCTTCGTTGAGCTGCGCCTTGGCCCCTCTCCTCTCAAGGAGGTCGATGATCTTGGCCGTGCCCCAGTAGCACGGCGCCAGCAGCCCCGATCCGCATGAGGCACACTTCGGCTCGTCCTGCAGATCGCCGACCGCCACGACGCCCTGGTCGGTCCCGCATTTCATGCAGACCAGGCTGACATCGGTCCCGAAGATGCTCGCCTTCATGCGCTGATAGGATGACCTCCCGAGCGAATCCGGAGCGACCGCCTCCGGCACCTCAAGGTACCTGTACAGCAGACCATAGGCTATCGGGGTCGGCCTGTCCCCGGCCTGGAATGTCTCCACGGCTATTTCGCCTCCAGCGACGAGAGCCAGGACCTTCTTGCTACTCTCCATGTCGATGAGGTCCCTGCCCGTCTCCTGAATCGCCTCCTCGAAGATCGGGGTCTTCTCGAACCGGGCGGGGAGGGAGCACAGGTTGGGGTGGGTGATCAGCTTTCCGCGTTTCAGGGCTCCGAACCTTTCGGCCACATGCTTGACGCGAGCCGGGAAGGGAAAATTCCGCTGGGCCGCCACCGCGTAGGTCCTCTCGAATTCCTCTGGCGAGAGGCTCATCAGTTCCTTCGAAAGGGCCCTCAAGTCGAGTTCCTCGGTGTCGGTGGTGAGTTCCATCAGGATTCTGTACCCATCAAGCCACCAGATTCTCACCAGCCCCTTCTGGAGAGGAGCTCCTCGAAGACGTATGCGAAAGTCCTGTTCACCGACTCCCCGAAGCAGAGATGCACTATGAGGTACTTCCCGAACCCCTCGAAGAGCACGAGCTTGTCGGACGGGACCGCAGCCCCCATCTTCTTGTGCTCCGCAATCTCGTCAACCACAAGGGCCTTCGCGGCAGCACTGCCAGGAATCTCCTTGAGCGCCTCTTCGACCGCCTGCTCGCCCCTATCCAGTGCCTCGGAAACAGACCTCCTGAGCCTCCCAGTCTCGAGGGCCAGCTCGAAAGGAATCGGCAGCATCTCCCCATCCCATGTCGCGACCGCGGCCAGGGGGTCTTCCACTGGCGTGACGTAGATCTTCCTGTCGTCCGCGACCTGTTCTATCTGCCACACCTTCCCCTTGCAGATGAAATGGACTCCCACCTTCGCCTTCAGCAGGACGAACTCTTCTCCGAGTATCCCGACAGTCTCGTTTGTCGACACGTCGACAACGAGGTATCTGGTCTCGTCCGGAATCATCGACAGGTTCTCGAAGTAGTACTCCCTCGTCAGCCTCGTCCTCGAAAGCGTCTTGCCGTCGAACCTCACCTCCCTGAGCTCTGACAGGTAGCCCAGCGGTGCGGTTGAAGGTCTCCTCCCGGAGGTCCCTGAATGGCGCCGCCTTCCTCACCTCCTCCAGCATCTGGTCGGACTCCATGGTCTCGAAATCCATCAGATATCCTGCCATCTGATGAGCGAGTACATCGAGGGAATTGGCATAGGGCCTCGTGGGCTCGATTCTTCCGCGCCCTGCGGACAAGATGCTGGCTGACGACTCGAGGATGTCGTCCGCCGAGACGGTCATCAGGACGCCCTTGGACACCCTGCCGAGGTTGTGCCCGCTCCTCCCGACTCGCTGGACCAAGGAGGTCACCTGCCTCGGAGACATGTACTGCACCACCAGGTTGACGGACCCGATGTCGATCCCGAGCTCCAAAGTGGAGGTGCAGACCAGCGCCTTCAGCTGGCCCGCCTTGAACGCTCCCTCGACCCTCTCCCTCTCCTCTCTGGGCAGCGAGCCGTGATGTACCCCAACGTCGCTTCTTCATCCGGCCAGTTTCTCGCCCAGCATCTCCGCTACCGTCCTGCTGTTCACGAAGATCAGCGTGGACTCGTGAGCTTCTATCAGACGATTGATTCTGCCGAGCCTCGCCCCAAGGTCCGGAGCGGAGTACGCCTCCTGGGCAGCCGATTGGCTCGAGGCGTCAGGCACTGGGTACTCGATCGCGTAGGTGAACTCCTTCGGCGGTTCTGCCCTGACTATCGTTCGCCTCCCTTCGCCGAAAAGGAACCTCGCCGCGGCCTCGGGCGTGCCCACCGTGGCCGACAGCCCGACGAACTGGTACCCCGGTGCCACCCTCCTGAGTCTCTGGAGACCCAGGCAGAGCTGAACGCCCCGCTTGCTCTCGACTAGGTTGTGCAGCTCGTCTACCACCACCGCCTTCAGGTGCGAGAGATTCTCCCGCATTCTTCGCCCCGGAAGTACGGCCTGCAGGGTCTCAGGGGTGGTTACGAGCACATCGGGCGGGTGGGCGGACTGCCTTGATCGCTGCGGCTGACTGGTGTCTCCATGCCTGACATCCACGGTCAGGCCCAGCCTTCCGCACCAGACCTCCAATCGCTTCGAGCATGTCCCTGTTCAGCGCCCGTAGAGGCGTGATGTAGAGAAGCGAGATCCCCTCCCCGCGCCCTTCAGCCACCAGCCTGCCGAGCAGCGGCAGCAGGGCGGCCTCGGTCTTCCCAGACCCCGTGGGTGCTATCACCAACAATTTTCTCCTCTGTAAATCTGCGGCGACGCCTTGACTTGGGTAAGGGTCGGCTCACGAATCCCCATCTCCCCGAGGAGGAATCTCTTACCTGGGACCAAGGGTAGTCGAAGCCCTGCTCACTACTCAAAGGTCGTCTGTGACCCTTTCCGATCATTTAAGCGCTTGTGGGAGACTTTCGAAATCTCGAGTACTCCGAACATGCGCGCAATATCTAAATGCCACTCTCGGCTGCGCGGTTAGCAAAACCTGTCGAGACGCACCGCAGAGGTCTCCAAGGAGAAAGGGCCAGTTCCTCTCACAAGCGTCACTGAAATAATCTTGGAGAACTTCATGAGCTATGAATACGCCAGGATACCTCTACGGGGAGGTCTCAACCTGATTGTCGGCCCAAACGGAGCTGGCAAGTCGTCCGTACTGCTGGCAATATCCGTGGCCTTCGGGCAGGCCTATACCGAGAGCTCCCGCAAACTTTCCGACCTGATAAGGAGGGGAAAGGACATCGCACGCGTATCATTGGTCTTCGACAACTCCGCTTAACGGCCGGCAGGCGCCCAATCCCTTACTCTAAGTCGGACACATTCATGCTTAGTCGGTATCTGAGAAAGGACGGCTCCTACTGGTTCGAGGCCGACTACAAGGAGATTGACAAGAGCGAGGTGGTAAGGCTTCTGGGGGAGTTTGGCATCAACCCTGACAACCTACTGATCATCATGCACCAAGGGATGATAGAGGAGCTCGGTGCAGTAACGCCACAGGAGCGGCTGAAGATGGTCGAAGAGGCGGTCGGGTTCTCAGAGTTCAGGGAGAGAATACTCCTCGCCGAGCAGGAACTGAGTGGGCTGATAGGCGAAGAAAGTTCGCTGCTACAGCTGATCGACAACGCTAATCAGGCACTGGAATACTGGAAACAGATCTATGACAGGTACCTCGAGAAGAAGAAGCTCTCCGAGCATCGATTCCTCCTTGAAAAGGAACTGCTCTGGAGCATGGAGGCCAAACTTTCAAAGTCGCTCCAGCCGTTCGAGGAGAAGATCATGGGGAAGACCAGGACGCTAGAGGACCTGAAGGAGCAACAGACCCAGGTGGGGGCAGACGGTGACAAGACCCATTCATCGCTCCTTGACAAGCAGGTCGAGCTCACAAACTCTATTACGCCCTGGTCCGCGCGGAGACCGAAAAGGCGAAGGACGAAGCTCACCGCACGCGCTGAAGAGCGATGGAGGAGGATCTTCTCGGGCTTGCGAAAGCACGATCGACGAACTCCTCTCCGGAGACACAGACAAGAAGGCAAAGCGCTTCAAGGACACGGTTGACTATATCAGGGTAAAGGGGCACGGCGGGAGCGGACGCGGAGAAGCGAAGGCAGAACTGGATAGGGAAGTCTCTTCTCTCCAGCCAGAGATCAGCAGGACCGAGGAACTCATCAAACGGATGACAGAGGACCGTTACATCTCATCTCAGGTGAAATTCGAAGTCCTTTCTTACAGGATCAAGGAGACGGAGTCGGAGCTAAGAGAGCTCGAAAGAAGTTCCAGAGAGCACAAGGATGAGCTGGAGAAGCTACAACCAGACCTCGAGAAGGCTGGGCCCAAGGTCGAGACGCAGAGGCAACCATACGAGGTATCCGAGGAGCTCAAGGTGGTCTCCGCGCATCTCCAGAAGCTCCAAGACATACCGGACGATGCGGAGAAGATATACAACGATTACACGGGAAACATCGAGGAACTCAAGGTCAAACTAGCAAAGCTTCAGGAGAACAAGAAGGCATTGCTGGCCGAGCTGGAGGTCGAGGAAGACTGTCTGGAAGGATGCCGATTCACGAGCTCGTCGAATCCGTAGACCCGGCATATCAATCGATTCTCGCCGCGGCCGACGCGACGGGTTTCATCAAGCTGGAGGAGAGCGGAGACATCGAGGACGCAGGCATCGCTCTCTACGTAGGGTTCCGAGGCGGATCGCCCGCGACCCTCGACCCCTTCACCCAGAGCGGCGGCGAGCGATCAGTCGCCCTGACGGCCTTCATACTTTCCCTGCAGGCGAGGATAGTTTCCCCGATGAGGGCAATGGACGAGTTCGACATCGACATGGACCCTAAGAACCGGGAAGCCATGTTCAAGATGATCCTTTCCCAGATGAAGCAGCGCGAGGCTTCCCAGTATCTAGTGATCACCCCTTCAATCCTCACGGTCTTCGACAAGAGCGCCCACGTCATCACCGTCCAAGCGGTCCACGGGTCCTCCGAGGTCAAAGAGCTGAAGTAGGGTGGAAGGGGAGGAAGAAGCTTCAGGGACCCGCTGCGAGTCATCGAACTCTGCCGCGCAGTCGAAACCAGCAGCGCAAACCCCTTCGATGTCGACATAATGGAGAAGATCCTCTTGTTGAAGAGCCGGCTGCCCGAGTGGCGGTTCCTCGACGAGCTTCTGGTAGACTCAGAAGCTCTGCTAGAGCTCGCCCAAATCGTGAAGCTTCAGGACGAGTGGCTTGAGCACAGGGCTTCGTCGCTGTACATCGACCCTCTCCTGATTCTGAGCGGTCCAGCTGCCCAAGCTCCTTCTGAAGGAAGCCCTCATTGAGGCCTTCGTCAAGAGCTGGCACCAGATCGCAGAGGTCGACCAGATCTCACCGAAGGGCTTGGAGAGGGCGTTCGTCTACTGGCGCGATCTCTTGCCCATGGCAGAACGCTTCAGGGATGAGTTCAGCAACTATGGAGTCAAGCCTGGCGCGGTCGACTACGAGGAGCTCATCTCGCTAGGGGTCTTCACTGAGAACCAGTTCGAGAACAGGTTGAAGGACCTGCACGACGAACTCCTCGAGAAGTCGAACGGGGAGTGGATCGACTACATGGAATTCATTCAGTCGCCCCACTTCGAGACCAGGGTGCTAAAGGGCCTACCTTCTGGCCTTCCTAATCAGCGAGGGGAGGGCCTCGCTGAGAACCGAGCCTCCCCATAGGGAGGGTCTGGACGACGGCCTTGAGCGAGAAGGCGAAATGCCCCGTCCAAGTCCGTGGCCATCTCAATAGTGGGTGAAAACTGATGGAGTCAGCAGACCGGGCTCTCCTCTAAAGGAAGGCTCAGGAAGGCCTTCCAAGTGCTCGTGCTGCAGCGAGGGAGAAATCCCGGCGTCAAGGGCTGGGAGATGAAGAGGCACCTCGGAAGGGACTACAGGAAGATAGTCGAGGTCT
>CAWCFU010000002.1:0-443783 GCA_963794985.1 uncultured archaeon | reverse complement strand
GCTCCCTGATAGCACCCCCGTTGTAGATACTCAGACCTACCAATAACAAGAGGAGCGTAGTGTAGAGGAGCACGGCGAAGGCCACCCAACCGACATTCTTCCCCAGCCTTCGACTGAGAGGATAGATAGCGCCAGCCGCTACGAGAGGAAGGATGATGGTCTGTAAGAGAACATAAGGAATCTCCATCCAATCACCGTTTTACTTGACGGCACCTGCTGGAAGTTTTCGCAGCATTTTGTTAACCCTTCAACGTCTTGAGTTCGCTCACGTCGGTGTCTTTGTGTAACCTGTAAGCTACTACAATTATCGCGAGTATTACTGCCGCCTCTCCGGCCGCGAGCGCTACGGAAAAAAGCACGAAGGTCTGCCCGATCGCGTTATTCCAGAGGAATTGGTTGAAAGCCACGAAGTTCAGGTTGGCCGCGTTGAGCATTATCTCGACGGCGAAGAGCATCCTGAGTGCGCTCTTCTTTGCTATCAAGCCGTAGACGCCGATGGCAAACAGCATTGCGGAAACAAGAACGAAGTCCGTGAGCGTGTTCACTGTTTCTCTTCCTCCTTCTCGACCTTGGCCAGAAAGAGGGCGCTGACGACGGAGGCGGCAAGGACCAGAGCCAGAACCTCAAGCGCGGTGGAGAAGTTCGTGGAAATCAGCTGCCCTATCTGGAGAACGCCCGTCACGTTCAGCAGCGAATTGGACTGGGAGAGGTCTGAACCGACCACGGCGAACCCGAGCGCCAACGCCATCACAACTCCGGTCAGGATCCCCCCGAGCCTGGTCAGCGACCGGGGCGATGCCTCCTTCGCCCAACTTTCTTGCCTGACAAGCATGACCGTGAAGAGTATCAGGACGGCCACGGCTCCGATGTAGACAGTGATCTGGAAGACGGCGACGTACGGCGCGTTCAGCAGGAAGAAGAGCGCGGCGACCCCAAGGAAGCTGCCGGCGAGCGCGATGGCTCCGTAGACTATCTCGTCCGCTTCGAGGGCCACGATCGCGCCGCCTACGGCCACGACTGCCATCGCGACGAACGTGAGGTCAGCCATGGGCGGTCGTCCCCTTCTCGGCGTCGATTCTGACCTTATAGGTCATGCCTTCAAGCTTGGGAGGTACGGCGAGCATGTCCGGGGTGTACTTGAGGCTCATCTTGTCATAGGCAGAGAGCTCGTAGTCATTGGTCATGTAGAGGGCGCCGAACGGACAGGCGTCCACGCAGAGTCCGCAAAAGACGCACCTGCCGTAGTCTACCGCCGGCCAGATGTCCTTCTTGTTCTGCGGCTTGCCTTTCTGAATCTTTTGCATGTCGATCGCGACCGCCACTCCGTCGCACGCTATCGCACAAAGCTGGCATCCTGTGCATTTGTCAAGAAACAGGATGTGGCGCCCTTTGAATCCGGGAAGGCCGACGCCCTGCCGTGCGTCGTACTTGTAGCCAGTCCCCTCCAGGTCGAGCTTCTGCTCGGGATACCGCAGGGTCATCCTTGGGTGGAAGAGGTGGCGGATGCCACTCCAGGTGGCTATGAAGACGCCTTTGATGTAAGAGAGCGCGCCCAACTAGACCACTCCAAGGGAGACTATGACCATCGTGAGAAAGATGTTCAGGAAGGCGAGAGCCAGGAGCCGGACCCATCCTGACCTCAGCAGAAGGTCGATCCTGAGCCTGGGCATTATGCTGCGAGGCAACATCAGAGCGACCATCACCACGGTGGTCTTGAGTATGAACCAGAGTTCAGGCGGGACAGGGGTGGGACCGAGCCAGCCGCCGAGGAAGAAGGTGGTGAAGAGGCCCGCGAGAACGTACATCCTGGAGAAGTTGACCAGCTGGAAGGTGCCGAAGAACATGCTGGTATACTCGGTCTGCCAGCCAGCCACGATTTCGCTGTCGGCCTCGGGGAGGTCGAACGGAATCCTCTCGAGCTCAGCAAGGGCGCCTATGTAGAAGACGATTGCGCCAATGGGCTGCAGGAATATGAACCAGACCTTGGTCTGGGCGGTCACGATGCTGGGGCCTCCGGGGAGCAGCGGCGCAAGGTTCAGGGCACCGGCGAGGAGTACCGTTCCGACCAACGAGAGGACCAGCGGAATCTCGTAGGCAACCATCTGGTGAAGCGCTCTCAGGCCTCCCAGGAACGAGTACTTGCTGTTGCTCGCCCATCCTGCGAGGAGGACTATGAGAGGTGTGAATCCGAGTATCGCGAATGCGAGTATCGCCCCGACAGACGGGTTGGCGATGTAAGTCGTGGGCGAAAGCGGAAGGAGCGCGACTAGGGCCCCGGCGACGGCCATCAGGGCGATGGGTACCGCCACAAAGGTCGCCTTGTCGACGCCGTCGGGGATTATCATCTCCTTGAAGAAAAGCTTGAAGAAATCTGCGACGTTCTGGAGTATACCCTCCACCTTGCCCGCGTACATGGGGCCCGTCCTGAGCTGAATCTTCGCGGTGAACTTCCTTTCTACCCAGCCCATGAAGATCGTGCCATAGACGGCGACGAAGCTGAATCCAGGGAAGACGATTAGGGCGAAGAGCGTCTTGTAGGGCTCGGTAGAGAGGAGGTTTTGCAGGAACGCCAGGAAGTTGAGGGGCTTCCCCGTCGCCAGGCCGAACAGATCGAGAGGGAAGTGTAAGACTACATGCAGCACATAGTATGCCGGGACGCCGATTAGAAGGGCCAGCACGACGACCCAGAGGACTACCTTCAGGATTCTCTTGATGAAGTCCTCGAAGGTGACGATGGGCTTCGACATTGCGACTCTCCAGTCCTTCCAGCGAGCGCCCCCTGATACCGGTTATAAACGTGAGCGGGGAAACGAAATTGAGACGGGCCCTAACGCGCCCTCACAGAATCTCTATCGAGCTCTCGGAAAACCCGTGCTGCACGAGCATCTTGGCCGCTGATTCCCTGTGGTCGCCTTGGAGTATCATGATTCCGTCCTTGACGGTCCCGCCCGTGGCGAGGGAGCGCTTCATCTTCGAGCTGAGCTCGTGCATGTCCTTCTCGCTCATCTTGAGACCCTCGATGACGGTCGTAGGTTTCCCGAAGCGGCGCATTTCCATCCGTATCTTGACGCGAGCCTCTTCACGATCCAGTTCGGCGAGAATGTCCTGGAATCCTTCGTCTAGGTCCTTGCTCACTGCTTACGGGTGGCATTGGTTTCGGGGTCTAATTAGGCTTTGGTCGCTACTGGGGGTTGTCGCCTAATTCCCCGTTACGCATCTTGTAAGGTTCTCTTGATTCTGCCGCTGTAGTCCGTGGAGAGGGATGGGCCCTCCGAGATGACTTGTCTAGAGAACACCGTCGGAGGAGCGGATACTGGAGACAGTACCACCTGGCCCACACCCTCGAGCTTGACGCCCTGGTGGGTGGTATAGTCTCACTGGTCAAGGAGAGTGGGCCTCCCTGCAAAATCAAGCGAACCAAGAGAGGGAGGAGGGCGGTCCACTCCTCCGAGAAGCTGACCGTAGCCTGCATCCTGACGGTCGCCCTCGGGCTGACCTTCAGGGACATGCAGGGCCTGCTCCCCAAGCTCGGCCTACCTTGGGAAGGCGAGCCCTACCCGGACCACTCGACGATTCACAGGGCCTACCAGGCCCTGCCACAGGAGTACCTCGACTCCATGCTGGAGAGGTCCGCGGAGCTCTGCGTCCGTGAGGCGGGCTGGACGAAGGGCCTCCTCGCCTGCGACAGCTCGGGCGTCGAGACCGACCGCTACGAGGAGGTGGTCCGTCCGAGCAAGAGAAGGAGGACGTTCGAGACCGTCAGGAGGCTCCTCTACCTGAAGTACCACATCGTCGCGATCCTGGACCACCTCGTCATCCTGAGGGCCAGGGTGACCAGCTACAGGACGCACGACTCGCCCACCCTGAGGAGGATGCTGGAGGGGTTCCCCTGCATGCCTGGCTCCGTCTTCGACGCGGACACGGGGTTCGACGCCGAGGCCAACTTCGAGCTCCTCTACGGCCTGCAGATGCAGCCCAACATCAAGCAGAGGGGACCGCATGGCGAGGGGAAGAAGAAGGCCCACAAGAAGCTCCGCCACCGGATGAGGGCGGCCGAGGAGTTCGACGTCGAGCTCTACCACTACAGGGGGATGGTGGAGTCCGTCTTCGGGGCAGAGGAGACTGACGGCCACAGGCTCAGGACCAGGTTCAGGAAGGAGGAGAACAGGGAGAGGTGGGGTCCCATCATGGCCATCGGGTGGAACCTGAAGGTGTTGAACAGGCTCAGGTGCGGGAAGAGCCTTGGGATGGAGGTGAAACCGCTAGTCAGGAATTAGGCGACAACCCCTCGCTACTGCTTAAAGCCAACAGGTTTCTGACCGATGAAACGTGGGCCCGTAGCTCAGAGTCAAAAGACGGGCAGTTCGGTCAGAGCGACCGGCTCATACGGGAACCCGAAGACACCGGTCGGTCGAGCGTCCAAATCGCTCCGGGCCCACATCCAAGGCGACTTCTCCTGTTCTGCTTCGGCGTCTTCAATTCTGGAAAGTGGTTGACTTTGAGATCCGAACTCACTAACAACGTTTTTGAGCTCATCCCGGAACCGACCGCGTGCGGCGCTGTAGCTCAGCGTGGTAGAGCAGCAGGCTGTTAGCCCGCTGGCAGATACCTGTAGGTGGGAAACCACTGGGGAATGGTCGTCGGTTCGAGTCCGACCAGCGCCGCTTGAATTGACTTAATCGAAGCCTGCTTCGTCAGCCTAGGCTCAGGTTGATCTACTGTGCCAGGACCTTGCAATCACTTTGTGTGGGCCGGCTTGTAAACGAACGCTTCCACAAGCTGTCGGACGTCCTTGCCTTCCTTTCTCGATTGCTTCCAGAGCTCCTCTCTCCTCCCAGGGGCCATCTTGTTCCAGTACTTCGCCACTTCGTCTGCGACCTCGAATACATAGTACTCGCCCTGCTTGAACGGCGATTCGCGACCCTTCTCCACGATTGGCGTCGAACCGTCATCCCTCACCCTAATTGAGGCCATACGACCGCTCCTGAAACACTCCCATTAAAAGAACTAGGTCTGGCTTCGGAGTCTACACGAACACCGTCTTCTGTTCCCTCCATAGAATCCAGTGTCGATGATTCCGCACCGATTTGCTATCAATCTGGGAAGGTTTTGGGAAATCAAGTAAATACCTCCGCCGAGATCGTATCAGCAAGAATGGAAACCCAAGGACAGCCCAGAGTGGGCAGGGCTACCGCGGCCTTCGCAGTCTTCGCAGTCATGTGCCTAGCTTTGGGCGCGACCGTGGTCTATTACAATTCAGTCCTCAACCAGCACGTCACGGATTCCAACTCAGCGACATCAACAACAACAACGTCAACAGTAACCACAACATCAACGGCAACAACAACCGCGACAATAACCGCAGCATCAACAACACCCATCGACGGCACTGCCCTAGCCATATACGGCAACACCTCGAAGAGCGTCGTCACGATAGTGGGGGTTGAAGCGACGACCGTCGACACTTTCTTTGGATCTTACGTAAGCTACTCTCAGGTCGAAGGGTCAGGCTTTGTCACCGAGTATGATGGCACCCCCTACATCATCACCAACTTCCACGTCGTCGACGGAACCTCCAACATGACGGTCACATTCTCCAACGGAGACGCTTATCCTGGAACGGTCATCGGCAGCGATGTCTACGCAGACTTGGCTGTCGTCTCCGTCAATGCCCCTGCCTCTGAGTTCTTTCCCCTGACAATCGTGGAATCGTCTGGCCTGCAAGTGGGGCAGTCGGTCTACGCCATAGGGGCGCCTTTCGGGCTTTCGGGCACCTTCACGTCGGGTCTGATCAGCCAGCTCGGAAGGACGATCCAAGAGGCGACGACGGGCGACTACTCCATTTCGGGCATAATCCAGTTCACCGCCCCGATTAACCCTGGGAACTCGGGAGGGCCGCTCCTCGACTCGAACGGCGAGGTCATCGGCATCACAACGGCGACCATAAGCGGCTCGCAAGGGGTGGGGTTCGCGATTCCCTCCCAAACGATAATCCGCGAGCTACCGTCCCTCATAACCACAGGCAACTACACGAATCATTCGTATCTGGGAATCAGCGGCGTAGACATGAATTATCAGCTGGCGCAGGCATCGAAGACAAACACCACGTACGGCATCCTTGCCGAACAGGTCACCAGCGGAAGCCCGGCGGATAAGGCGGGCATCAAGGGCGGGACCACGCTGGTCAACATCATCGACAGTGAGTGTGGGTATGGGCCGAATAGCGATCAGTGTCTGATCGGAGGAGACATCATTGTTTCGGCAAACGGGACGAAGCTGATTAGTGTGGACGCGCTCTCGAGCTACCTCGAAGAGAACACGGTCGCTGGACAGACTGTGATCTTGGGGATCATAAGGGATGGGGTCATGATGAATGTGCCCGTGACGCTCGGGGCAAGGCCTCAGCCCTAGGGTTGGGCGGCTGGCAGAGTCCGTTGAAACCAGAAGGTTTGACAGGACGTCCCAATGCGAAGGGAGAGCTCGGTCTGTCGCGTTCAATACAATTATTGGAGGGGGTTCAGAGACCACTGGACATGGACGCCTTCGACCGCCTCCTGTGGTGGCTCTTCGCGGGGAGTGTCGGGGCGCAGTCCAGGATTCTCATACTCTACGCGCTGAGGACGCACCCATTGAACGCGCAACAGCTCGCTGAACAACTAAAGCTGGACTACACCACCGTCAGGCACCATCTTTCCGTGCTCGAGAAGAACCGCATACTAATCACGGAGGGCGAGAAGTATGGAAAGGTTTACTTCGTCACCGATATCATGGAATCACATTGGGCCAATCTGGAGGCTATTCTGGAGAAGACGCGCCTCTCGAAGAGGAGGGTTGACCGATGAGTGGGGCCACGGCCGAGCCAAGTCAGGCAGCCGAACAGCCGTCAGAGAAGGGGACGCAAATCAGCAAGGTTTGGGTTCCGGTCATTCTGGTCCTTGCCGTCCTGCTCGGACTAGTCCTGGCAGAGACGATTCCATCGCCCCCCGCGTGTTACTATTGCCCTCCTGAATACTTCTTCCTGTTATCCGTCCACGGGGCGCTCATGCTGCACGTGATACTGTCGACCATCGAGATTGTGTTGCTCGTCTCGCTCGTCGCAGTCTACATCAAGGTGTACGCGGAAACGAGGGCGAACTTCTCCCTCGGGTTGATTATCGTGCTAGGTGCCTTGTTTGTCCACTCGGTCCTATCGTATCCCCTAGTTGTGAACGACATCGGATCAATACTCTACGGTTCGGGACTCTTCTTCCCCTACACGGACCTCCTCACGATAATCGCGTATGCTGTGTTCCTCTACCTGAGCCTCGAATAGAACTGGAATACTGCAGACGATCCCCTTGTCAGGCGGAGTCACGATGGAGGCAGCTGGACGAATCAGCTGACGACCCTCATCGTCCAGAAGTCGTTTGAAAGGTCCTCCTTCAGCAGGTACTCGTAGGGCATCGTGAAGTAGCCCTTCCTTCCGAACCTCCGACCCCAAGAGTTCCTCACTATGAATCTCCGCTCCCGGTCTTCATAGCCCACAGCCATCACAGCGTGTCGACCCAGGAGTCTTTCGCCCTGCAACGGCATCTCTAGGCGTCCAGTCATCCTGACCACATCGTGGAAGTTCCGGTGGGCTAGGAATCCGAAGACGAATGGAGACCCGGAGGCGAGACACGAGCGGAAGTCGTCCAGACTCCTGTGGATTCTCTGGTACTCGACGGCCCTGTACCTGAGAGCCCTGTCATAGCACTTCTGCGGGGGTCTGATCCGAAACTTGTGCTCGATGTAGGGCCAGAGACCCTCGGGACAGTCACCTTGGCGGGCTACCGACTTGATCGCGTCCCGTATCGAGACACCCACGTTTGACCTCACGGTCCCCTCGATCTGCCTAGCGTTGTAGTACAGAAAGAGGCGCGAAGGGAATATGACCCGCTCCCCCCTCTCTCTCATCAGGTCGAATTCAACCGCCGCCGCGACAGCGTTCGCTGCGCAGCTGTTCAATCCCTTCTGGTCGTATGCAGGAGGACATAGGTTCCTCAGGTCCTTTCGTTTCGGGAGCCTTTCGAGCACGGCACGAGAGGCGATGTAGGTGTGGTCCCTGCTGTCGGGAGAGTCTGAAACCCATCCGAACCCGCGCATAGAGGGAGAGCGAGCCTCAGGGGTCAGGGACTCTCACTTGATGTAAAGGGCAGAGAACTTCGCGACGGCTTCCTCGAAGAGCATCGGTTTTGGAGGGGACTTGAAGCCGTAGGCGCAGATCTCGTTTACTGTCCCCAGCTTCCCGATCTTCATCGCGCGGTATGTCGCCCTGAGAACATCGAGAAGAATGTTCCCTGCATTGGCCCCGTCTGAGGAGCGGAGGTACACATCGACCGAGAAGCCCGAGTTCATGAAGCCGCTGCCTTCGAACCAGAAGTAGCTGGTCCTGTCGTTGCCCATGTAGTCCACGAAATCGGTCGTGCCAGCGACTGTTTCGAATGGGTACGGGACCTCGCTCGCGACTGACGAGGTCTTCAGATTGCGCTTTGCTGCCTTAATCGTTTCATCGATCGTATTGAGAGTCTCGGACCCTCCTCCGACATCGAGCTGGTAGCTCTTGGAGATCTTGATTCCTCGCCTCACCATCAGGCCCAGTAGTCCTTTGTGGAAGACCGTGCCTCCGAACTGGCTCATCAAGTCATCGCCAATCAGGGGAAGCCTGCCCTTCAGGAAACCGGCGGCCAACTTGTTGTTCCTCGTGACTAGGGATGGACTGCAGTTCACGAATGCACAACCTGCGCGGAGGGCGGCGCCTGCGTACTCCTCCGACGACGCGTCCGAACCTGACGAAATCAGGTTGACGAGGACATCAGCACCGGAGTCCTCGAGCAACCTCGCAATCTGGTCCGGACCGGACTTCTCGATCTTCGAACCTCTGAGGTGCGGAGCCAGATCACCCTTGCTGATTCCGGGGCTGACCTTTACTGAAGTCCGAGACGGGTCCTGGTACCTTTTTGCAACGTTGGGAGGGGCAAAGGCTGCCTTCGAGAGATTCAGACCCACCTTCCGTGGGTCAATGTCAAAGGCGGCGACGACCGACAGGTCCTTGGGTTTCAGGCCTGCGACTGTTGGATGCCAAAGCCCCTTCGCGCTTTGATTGGAGTAGAAAGCGAGGCCCTGCAGGAAGACGGAGGCGCAATTTCCCACACCAGCTAGGGCGATCTTCGCGGCCATGCCGGTCACTTGAACTTCGCGAATGCCGCGAAGAGTCCGACCACCAGGAGCAGGAGACCCAGACCGTAGTTGAGTGTCACTATCTCGGAAGCCACGCCGGAGACGTCAGAGTAGGTGAAATAGAGCCACAGTACTCCGAAGATAATGATGACCAACCCTACAAGTCGGACAAGGGCGTCGACCCTCGACTGTTGAGCGGTGAAGGTCAATGTCGTCTGTTCTGGGCAGAGTCCAATGGGTATTTAGAAGTTCTTGGGTCCAGAGCTAGTTGTGGGAGCCGTTGAGATTGCTGCCGAGCTGCGTTCGATTGCCACTCTCTCAGCAGCCAGCTAGTTGCTCTTCATCAGCTCGAGCTTCTCTGGGAGATAGGTGTCAACGATGTAGCTCAGCCCGTACCTGGCGAAAGCCTCCTGCTCGCTCTTCTTCTTGATCTTCAGGAAAGTGTCCAGCTCCCTGTGCCACATCTTGTCGGTGTAGCGCGGGTCGGCCTTCAACTCATAGAGTCTCTTGATATCGATCTCCGTCAGCTTGTCCGACGGGAGCTTGTACTTCACAATGTCGGACGCCCAGACCCCCAGCCAGACGGCGTCGGGTGTCGTCAGTTCCCTTAGATGGGCGGCGTTGGCCGAGCCGCTCTTGCAGACCATCGCGATGTGGGCTCCCCACGGGTCTGCGTCGCAGAGTATGCCCACCGGCAGTCCCAGTTCTTGGTTTAGCCTCCTAAGGAGAAAACGCGTCGAACGGGGAGGCTGTCCTGCGGTGTTGATTAGAAGCGCCTTGTACTTCTTGTGAACTCTCTCTTCGACAAACCTAGTAAAGAGGCCGCCCTTCTCGATTGCGAGGACCATCTCGGCGTCCGTGTCAACGAACTCGGCGGTTGTGAGGGCTGGGCCTATCATGACGCCGTCGGGGTTGGCCGACATGTCTGCCTTCTTCCCCTCGTAACCCGGGACCGTATACTCGATCGTGAGGTCCCCGAAGATGGCGCTCCTCTCTTCAGGGTAGATGTTCATCCCCTCCCTCGCCATCTGCATCACCACCTCTAGGTCCGTGATCAGTTCGTCCGACTCGGCCTGGTCGACGAACTCCACGTCAAACGCCTGCGCTGAATAGAAGACGTCCCTGAGGGTGGACGTCCGCTTCTCGTCGACTAGCTTCTTTGCAAAGTAGGCGAGCCAGAGCAGCTGCGTGAACGGCCTGATGTGCTTGATGTTACTCGAAGACCTCTTGACGGTCGTAGGGCCCAGCACGAACTGCTGCAACTTCTTGTCATAGACGATGTTGCGGACGGACCTGCTGGCAAAGGTAAGACTGGGGAACCTCCCTTCGTCCAGGTCAGAGTAGACGCTTCCGCCCAGGTCTTTCAGGAGCGCCTGGACGCTGCTCTTCCTAGCTTCCGTCGTACTCGTCGATTTTCTTTTGCTCAATCTCCATCTCCGTCGAATTCGGGGCGCCTGCCACCACTTGCTCATGCGTCGAATCCGTCTCCTCCTCAGACCGTCCGTCCTGGGCTTGATCAGGCGAAGTGCCCTCGCCTTCGGCGATGAGCTTGCGGTACCTTGGCAGCCTCTTCTCGCCTGCGAGTTCCGTCGAGAACTTCGCAATCAGTGGAAGGTACTTGCCGTAGATGTTCATCTTCCTCTGGACCGCATCTATGCTCCCCTTCCTCGACAGGAAGATGCCGAGCCTCCGCAGCGCCTCCCTCGCAGCATTCTTAATCTCCCTTTCTATCTCGGGTCTGTCCGCGATGTACTCCTTGCCGACGGTCTTGTAGGGGATGCGGGTGCTGCAGATGTGGGTAATCACCCCGACCGGCGCGTCCTGCGGGACGTGGTACCTCCTCCAGTCTATTTGTTCGTTCAAGACCTCGAAGCTGACGTCGCTGCCTTCGTCATAGAGCAGCGGAATCCGGTTTGCGAACCTGAAGAGCCTCATGCCGGGCTGGAGGACCTTGCCACCGTAGGCGACAGCGACTTCGACGAGGAAGGGGAAGCCGGAGTATGACGAGGGAGGCCTCGTGACGACTGTCGCGAACTCGGGCTGGAGCTCCTTGTTGACGCCGGCGAGCAGAATCTCCTCCCCGACCGGGGAGAGGACTGTCGCGTCAGGCTGGAGGAAGTCCGGAAAGCGCTGAAGCGCATCGACAATCGAAACTATCTGGTTGTTGTTCAACCGCTTCGGCGGAAGTCGGGCGCTGACACCGGCGAACTCCAGAAACTTCGTAGCAATCTTCTCGCCCACCCTGTGAAAGTGAGCGACCATGAAGGACTTCATGTCATGCTCCTCCGAGAGCTTGACGATGCGCTTGAAGGCTTCGACATCAATGCCATAGGGATGGGGAAGCGTCTCCTTCGGAGCTGGGGGCATGGAGGTGGTGGCACGCTCGTAGTAGGTGATCTGACCCGTCGGGTCGACGAGGGTCAGATTTGCGTAACTGGCCACGAGTGCGGTCTGTTTGAAGTAGTCGGCGATCTTCTGAGACGCACGGAGGTAGTCTCCCTCAAGCGTCAGGTCAACCCTGGTGCCAGTCGTTCCGTTCGCGTCGCTCGCGAATCGCTTGAGGACCGTTGGCCTATTCTCGCCGATGTCAATCATCATCTGGAATGCGTACTTGCGACGGCCGTCAGGAGAGGTGGTCACGACTACAGGCCTGTTAGTGGTAATCTGGCCATAGAGTATAGCCATCGTTCCTCCAAGGCCGAACATGCCTCGAGATTGGCGCAGGACGTACTTGGAACCGTAGAAGACTTTCCCAAAGGCGTTGGGAACGTGCTGGGGGGCCACGCCTGGACCGTTGTCAATCACGGTCAGTCTGTAGGGTTTCGGGTCCGGGAGCTCAGGGTTGGTGCTCTCAGGAATGATTCTGACGTAGACGTCTGGGGGAGTCCCGGCCAGCTCAGCCGCGTCCATCGAGTTCTCTACCAGTTCTCGGACGGCCATGTAGAGCGCGCGCGCAGGATTGGTGAAACCAGCTAGGTCGCGGTTACGATAGAAGAATTCTGAGGGCGAGATTTCGGCATATGAAGTCTTGTTACTCAGATACCACCACCCCCATTGACATCAACGAATTGTCTCTCCAGTTTCTCCGATGCCGCGTCCGGTTACCGACCACAATGATAATTCATCAATCTTCGAGCAGAAATTCCCGCGTCATGGGTGTCACGAGAATCGGATATATGCTAGTCCTCCATTTTCCGGAGCTTCTCGGCAATCGCCTCCGGCGACGAGCCCTCCCAGAGAATCATCCTCTCCATTTTGCGCTTGGTCCTCGCCTTCTGGAGCTCATTGTACACGGTCTTGTGCTGACTCCCTGACGCCAACTTCCTGACGGCCTCCGACGCAAGCTGGACTTCCGAGACTTCCCCTATAATCGCGACCGTCCTTCCATAGACGGAGAGGTGGCACTGGGTCAGCTCTTCGATCACCCGCCTGGACTTGCCCTTCAGCCCGATGACGCGCCCCCTGATTCTGTCGAGCGAGTTTGCGCTCCGCCCGGCGAAGTCCCTCAGGTCTATCACCTCGAACGCCACCCCCTCCTCCAGGAGGCGTCTGGCGCGCTGGGGCGAGAAGCCACGTCCGATGGCTTCGATGACCCTCACGGCGATGAATGGGTCACCCTGGTCGACCGAACTCGACTTGATCGTGACCAACCCCTCCCTACTGTCCACCGAGAGCTTGACGCCGAGGTCTGTCTCAAGGGACCGCTTCGTGGCCCCTTCTCTCCCAATGACAGCGCCTATCCTCTCCAAGGGCACCCTGACCGCCTGTTCGAAGCTCATCTAAGGTCCTCCAGCCAAGAATCCGTATCTCTCTTGAAGATACCTCGCTTCCTAAAGAACCTCACCATGTTCGAGACGTCCCGCTTCAGAAATTCATCGGCCTGAGGGTGAGACAGAAGGACCGCTGACCCCATGTCGAAGAGGACTCTCTCAGACCCCGACTTGAAGATGTTGTACTCAGACAGGTCTGCATGGACGAGCTTGGCCGCTCGGTGCAGAAGGCCGATTGTCTCGAAGGTCCAGTCATAGTCCTGTTCATCGACCTCTGATTCGGCGAAGGTGGGTGCGCGTCCTGGTGGGGTGCCGATGTACTCCATCACGATGATGTTCCGATAGAAGGCGACCGGCTTGGGTACCCTTATGCCTGCCATTTCGGCAAGCTGGAGATTCTTGAACTCCTTGCGGGTCCAGAGGTAGATGATCCCCCTAGAATTCGAAGGGATGTTGGCGAACCTTCTGTCCCCGGCGATGTAGCCCAAGCGCTTTCTGAACTCAGAGGTCGCGGTCATGTAGATCTTCACGGCGACGGGACGGCCGTCGACCCCCACCCCGTAGTAGACCCTCGCTTCCTTCCCCGAGTTTACGACGCCTTTGAGGTCGCCCAAGTCCTTCCTCGAGATTAGTTCCTCCACTGCCAGAAGGGTCACGCGGTCGAAGACCTCCTCCATCACCTTGCGCTGGTCAGCGTCCTTTCTAACGTGCCTACCTTCGCGCTCGAACCTTTGGAGCCTCTCCGTCGTCCTCCTGGGCTCATCCTCTTGGGTCATATCCTGCTCGTCCGCCTGGGTCATATCCTGCTCGTCCGCTTCCGCTTCATCCTGAGGGTGGCTCAACCGGGCACTTCACCTCGGTTGTGGCCATGAGCGCGTACACTCCCTGTAGTCAATCTTGACCCCACGACGGCAGAAGGTGCCTCTTTGCATCTATAAGGCCAGATGGAGTCGGGTTCGGGGACCACGAGTGCGGCACCGAGTGAAGCAATCGGCCTCGCCACCCCGCTGATCCAGGATTGCCCATTCTGGTGAAGACTTATAGATTGGAGACGGTTCGTACCTAAACAACTCGAGAATCGGGAGGTGTTGCTGGTTTGTCGGAAGAGGACGATGATCCTTCTGGAAAGGAGAACCCCAAGGATGGAGAGGGCGCGCTGAAAGCAGAGTTCGCGGGGGGGGGATGGGGGCGACACGGAACTCCTGAACCGGCTGAAGTATATGCAGGCGGACTTCGAGAACTATCGGAAGAGGACCGAGAAGGAGATGAGAGAAATCGAACTGAACTCTTCGAAGGGTCTCGTGCTCAGGCTGCTCAGTGTGCTGGATGAGCTGGACCTCGCCGTGAAGCACGCGAGAGACGACGCCGGCGGGACAGAGCTTCAGGAAGGGATCGAGATGGTGCGGAAGAACATGTATTCGACACTGGAATCTGCCGGGCTGCACAGAATCGACTCAGTGCGGAAGCCATTTGACCCGTCCAAGCATGAGGCAGTCGCGAAGGTCCAGGGGTCCTCGCCCGGCCCTGATGTCGTGGTGGAAGAGCTACGGACGGGCTACACTTTCAGGGGGCAGGTGATCAGGCCGAGTATGGTAAAGGTTGAATTGGGGCTGAAGGAGCCGGTTGAGGAGGAGAAGTCAGATGAGTAGCGCGAGAGAGAAGATTCTGGGCATCGACCTTGGTACAACGAATTCGGCTGCGGCGGTCATGGAGGCCGGCAGACCGGTCGTGATACCTAGCGCCGAGGGAGCCACACCATCAGGGAAGATGTTCCCCTCCGTGGTCGCGTTCACTCAGGACGGGCAGCTTCTCGTCGGCGACCCTGCGAGGCGCCAGGCTGTCACCAACCCCGAAGGCACGATCTTCGAGATAAAGCGGAAGATGGGAACAGACTACAAGGTCAGCGCCTTCGGGAAACAGTACTCGCCCGAACAGGTCAGCTCATACATCCTTCAGAAGATAAAGCATGACGCCGAGGTCTTCCTCGGGTATCCGGTGAAGAAGGCTGTCATCACCGTCCCCGCGCACTTCAACGACAACCAGCGCCAGTCAACCAAGGACGCCGGCGAGATAGCGGGGCTGGAGGTAGTCAGAATCATCAACGAACCAACGGCCGCGTCCCTGGCCTACGGACTGGACAAGGCGGAGAAGGAGATGAAGATCCTCGTCTTCAGTTTTGGGGGAGGCACCCACGACGCGACCATAATGGAGTTCGGCCAAGGAGTATTCCAGGTCCTCGCGACATCCGGGGATACGCAGACCGGAGGTGCCGACGTGGACAACGCAGTCATCGAGGTTCTCCTCCAAGACTTCCGCTCTAAGACTGGGATTGATCTGAGGAACGACCGGACGGCCATGGCTAGGCTCAAGGAGGCCGCCGAAAAGGCGAAGATCGAGCTGTCGAACCTCACCTCGACCGACATCGACCTGCCGTTCATCGCGAGCGACTCGACCGGGCCCAAGAACCTGCACTTCACACTGACCAGGACGAAGCTCGAGGAGGTGGCGAGGCCCATCGTGAGCCGGACGGAAGAGACGATGAGAAGGGTGATGAACGACGCGAAGCTTTCGCCGACCCAGATAGACAAGGTGATTCTGATAGGCGGGATGACCAGGATGCCCCTCGTCAAGAAGTTCGTCGAGGATGTGGCTGGCAAGCCTGCGGAGAGGGGGGTCGACCCGATGGAAGCGGTAGCAATCGGTGCGGCCATTCAAGGGGCGGTCCTCGCCGGGGAGATCAAGGACATACTGCTCCTTGACGTCACCCCGCTTTCGCTCGGGGTCGAGACGCTCGGAGGGATAACGGAACACCTAATCGAGAAGAACGCGACCGTCCCCACGAAGAGGAGCAAAGTCTTCACCACTGCGGCGGACTTCCAGACTGCCGTGACGATTCATGTGGTCCAGGGAGAGAGGGCCATGGCCTCGGACAATGTCTCGCTGGGGATGTTCAACCTGGCCGGGATACCGCCCTCGCCGAGGGGAGTCCCCCAGATCGAGGTAACCTTCGACATCGACGCGAACGGTCTCCTGATAGTCTCCGCCAAGGACATGGGGACGGGCAAAGAGGCGAAGATCACAATCACGGCTTCGACGAAGCTCTCGAAGGAGGAGAAGGAGAGACTGATGAAGGATGCAGATTCGTTCGCCGAGCAAGACAAGAAGAAGAAGGAGGAGGCCGAGCTCAGGAATGAGGCGGACTCGATTCTATACACAGTTGAAAGGACAAAGCGCGATCTTGAGGGGAAGGTCGACAAGCAGAACCTGGATCGTGTAGATGCCGCAGCCAAGGAACTGAGGAGCGCCCTCGAGGGCAAGGACTCCGCCCTGATCAGGGAGAAGAATGAGGCCCTCAAGCGTGTGCTTCAGGAGGTCGGAACAGCTGTGTACCAGCAGGCGCAGAGCCAAAGCGCCCCCGCCGGCGGCCCGGCCGAGGGCTCCAAAGTGAGCGACGCAGACTACAAGGTTGTCGACGAAGGGAAGTAGAGGCTGTGCGGGATGGCGGGAAGAGACTACTACGAGGTGCTGGGCGTCCAGAAAGGGGCCACGAAGGAGCAGATCAAGAGCGCCTACAGGAAGCTGGCCCTAGAGTTCCATCCAGACAGGAACAAGTCGCCTGAAGCGGAAGAGCGATTCAAGGAGATCTCCGAGGCCTACGCCGTCCTCTCTGACGACGAGAAGAGGAGCCAGTACGACATGCACGGAAGAGAAGGAGTCTATCAGAAGTACAGCCAAGAGGATATCTTCAGAGGGGTCGACTTCGGTGAATTCTTCCGCGGCGCGGGGTTTGGCGGGTTCAACGACGTCTTCGCCCAGTTCTTCGGCGGAGGACCTGGCCAGCGACTAGACAGGGGCGAGGACCTGACCTGCCACCTCCAGGTCAACTTGGAGGACATCGTGAAAGAGTCAGTCAGAGAGATTGCGGTTCCAAGGGACGAGGTATGTGCAACCTGCAATGGGAGCGGCGCCAGGCCCGGCACCTCTCCGCAGAGCTGCGCCACCTGTGACGGGACCGGGCAGGTCCAGAGGGTTCAGTCGACAGGATTCACCAGACTCGTGAGAGTGATGGCGTGTAGCAGGTGCGGAGGGAGAGGATACACCATCGAATCCCCGTGCAAGGATTGCAGAGGGAGAGGGTCAGCCGAGAAGACCCGCAAGATCCGAGTCGTCATACCTGCGGGGGTCGAGGACGGGCTCACACTGCGGCTAAGAGGCGAGGGCAACGCGGGTGAGAGAGGGGTCCCGCCGGGCGACCTGTACGTCGCGCTGAACGTGGCTCCTCATAGGTTCTTCACCCGCCGTGAGAGCGACATCTACCTTGAGACAAAGGTCGGGGTCGTCGAGGCGATGCTGGGGACCGAGCTGACGGTTCCGACCCTATACGGGGACGTGAAGCTGAGCGTCCCGCACGGCACTCAGCCCAACACCGTATTCAGAGTGAAAGGAAAGGGCCTTCCCAAGTATGGAAGCTGGGGCAAGGGGGACGAATACGTCAGGGTCGGAGTGGAAATCCCGAGGGACATCAGCAACGCACAGAAGGAACTGCTGAGGAGTTTCCGCGAGAAGGGCTAGCCCGAGAACTTGTAGATCATCAGGAAGGGCACTTCCTCGATCTCGCGGATGGCCTCCCGGGCGCCCACCTCATTGTCGACAGCGAGCGAGACCGATCTCTCGCCGGCGAGGTTGACGATCGAGCAGATCCTGATGAGCCTGAGCGCCTCTCCTTTGTCAATCACCTCGCCGGAGTAGAACTCCTTCGAGAGATGGACCTTCAGCTTACCCTCCGTAACAGTCCTGCCCACGAGCTCTTCGTCGCAGACGTTGACCAAGACGCTCCCCCTGTATTCGGTTGTCTTGACCGCGAACCCCTTGGCTTTCACTCTAAGCCACCTTGGCGACCGACCGTGCACCGCATGCCTCGCAGACCATGAACCACATCCTCTTCTCCTTCTCGAGGTGGGTATCCGGGCTGCCGCAGACCGGGCAGAGGACCCCGTCCTTCACGTAGCGCTGGAGCAACTGAGAGAACGAAGCGCGGTCCTTGCGTCCGATGAATATCGCTCTCTCACCATCAATCGAGGCCGCAGTCGCGAGCTCCTTTGCCAAGTACATGAGGACCCTTGCGGAGTCCCTCCTGATCAGCTTCGGGAACTCGGCGTAGTTGCGGAATATCGTCTTGTTACCGACCCAGATGACGTCGGGCTCGGGGAGTTCAAGGCGGAGGGCCCCCGACTTCTTGGCTTCCTTGTCGGTGCCAGACCTGGCCCTTGAAAGAAGCTCGTCGTAAGAACGGGGCATCGGGCAAATCCTTCGCCTTGGGTATTTCAACCCTTCTGGGTCTTGTCATTGAAACTGGACGCCGAGGTATCCCCAACTAATCCGCAGCTCATCCGCAACGAGCCGCCAGACCAGACGTCTCCCCCACCAATGAATGTGCAACCCAGCGACGGCAGACGGACAGCCTCACACAGCAAGTCAGGGGATGGTCGCTGTGCATGGGTCGGCTGGACCGACGGCCCAGAAAGAAGCAGGAACGAGGAGGAAGAAGGCAATCCCCGAAAGCGTGAATGCGACCACCCGCCCTCCGGTTCATTGGTCTTGCGCTGGACCTGCTAGATGATGGCCTTGAAAGCGAGAACACTGTGTTGAACCTATCTCGATACTTGACCGTTCTGTTTCATGATCTTGTCTTTGGCATTGAGATGCACCCGTCCCATTCTCATTGTCTATGAAATTCCAGGAGCTGGACGACGTGAGATGGAGCAGGATAGAACCATTCCTCCCTCCCAGGGCAAGGGAGGGAAAGCCGAGGGCCGATGACAGGAGGACTGTCAACGGCATCCTGTACGTCCTCGTCACAGGGTGCAGATGGGTGGACATGCCACGCAGGTATGGAGACGACTCCACGGCGAACAGGAGGCTGAGGAGGTGGGAGAAGCTCGGCGTGTGGAAGCGGATCATGGACTCCCTCGTCAACGAGGGGTACGGCAAGGGGATCGTCCGGATGGAGGAGCTCTCGATCGACAGCTCCACAATCGCCGCCAGGAAAGGGGGGAGCTCATCGGATACGACGGGCACCACAGGAAGAAGGGCACCAAGCTCCACGCATGCGTGACTCCCTCGTCCCTTCCGGTCAGCGTCATGATAGGAAGGGGAAACGAGCACGAATCGAGGAGGCTCATCCCGCTGATGGAGGCCATCAGCGTCAATGCACCCAATCAGAGGGGCAGGCCGAGGAAGAGGCCCAGGAGAGTCCACGCGGACAAGAACTACGACACGTTCCTCGTCAGGCTGTACCTCCAGAGAAGACACATCCACGCCAACATGCCAAGGAGGAGCAAGAGGAAGCGCGTCGGAAGGCCGTCGGTCTTCGACAAGGAGGCCCTGAGGAAGACGCGCTACAGCGCCGAACGATTCTTCAGCTGGGTCAAGTCATTCAGGAGAATCGACAACAGGTACGACAGGCTGGCAAGCGCGTTCATGGGATTCATCCACATCGCCTGCAGCCTCATACTCATGAGGGAGGTATTGAGATAGGTTCGTTGCTGTCAAAGAATTAATACCGAATTCGTTGTGGCTGGAAACGTGAAACCGAGGGCGGAAATCGGCGTCTTTGGCGGGTCTGGATTCTACAGCTTCCTTAAGGACTCGGGCGAGACGATTGCGATGCGTACGCCTTACGGGCCCCCCAGCGGGAAGGTAACGATTTCGACTGTCGGCGGGAGGCAGCTCGCATTCCTGCCGAGACACGGGGTCCATCACGAATACCCCCCGCACGCTGTCCCCTACAGGGCCAACGTCTACGCGTTCAAGCAGCTCGGCGTCACGAGGATCATAGCGCCGAACGCGGTCGGAAGTCTCAGGGCCGAGGTCAGGCCAGGGGACTTCGTCTTCTGCGACCAGTTTGTGAACTTCACCACTGGGAGAGACGACACGTTCTACGACGGGCCCGAGACGACACATGTGAGCACGGCCGAACCCTACTGCCCCCAGATGAGGAAGGTCGCTGCGGAAGCGGCGAAGAAGCTGGGCGTAAAGTTCCACGACAGCGGTACTGTGGTCATAATCCAAGGCCCCAGGTTCTCGACGAAGGCCGAGAGCAGGTTCTTCAGGGGACAGGGGTGGGACGTCATCAACATGACCCAGTATCCTGAGGTCGTCCTCGCAAGAGAGCAGGGGCTCTGCTACCTGAATGTCTCAGTGGTGACGGACTACGACGCCGGCCTCGAAGACGACCCGAAGGTGAGGCCGGTCTCTCACCACGAAGTGATCAGAGTCTTTGAGAGGAACATGGAGAGTCTCAGGAGCCTGATAGTCGAAATCGCAGGGCGACTCCCCCAAGAGCGCACCTGCGGCTGCGGCTCTGCGCTGGAGAACGCGAGACTGAGCGCCTGATGGCCACCCTCGAACAGGAGATAAGGCGGAACATCAGGACGATCCAGAACTATCCGAGGAAAGGGATTGCGTTCAAAGACCTTACGACACTCTGGAAGAACGGCCCACTGGCCAGGAAGGTGACGAACGCCTTCGTTTCGGAGTGGAAGGGCAGGAAGGTCGACAAGATAGTGGGAATCGAAGCCAGGGGCTTCATCGTGGGCGCACCGATTGCCGATAGGCTCGGAATCGGGTTCGTGCCAGCCAGGAAGTCGGGAAAGCTTCCAGGAAAGAAGCTGAGCGTCGACTACGAGCTCGAATACGGGAGGGAGGGCCTGGAGATCCACTCGGATGCGATCTCGAGAGGAGACAATGTCTTAGTCGTCGACGACCTCCTAGCGACAGGAGGGACCGCAAGGGCAGCGGGGGCACTTGTCGAGAAGTTTGGGGGGAAGGTCCTGGGATTCGCCTTCGTCGCCGAGCTCAGCTACCTCAAAGGGAGGGAAAAGCTGACGGGGTACGAAATCCATTCCCTAGCAAAGTACGACTCCGAATAGAGGCCTCCGTCTCGGAGTGAAAACGGGCAGCTGGTTGGCAGGGAAACGGGCGGAAACGTGTGCGGATGACGAGAATAGGAGTGTGGTGCTGGCCCACGAAAGTTAGATGGAGTATGTTTCGGTCGTAGTCACAACCTTCTGAGTGGCAGAGTTGCATCAGAGTGCAGTCACAAGGAGGTCCTGTGCGTGACGGAGTGCTGGAATCAGGACAAAGGAGATTAAGTAACAATAAAACGCCTCAAGTAGCGGGTGGGGCTAAGACATGACCAAGATCGCGGACCCGGGCCTGAGCAGCATCGGCGAGAGGAACTTCTTGTGGGCGAAGGCGCACATGGGCGCGCTCACGAGGCTTGCCGGAAAGTACTCCAAAGGCCGCCCGCTCGAAGGAGTGAGGTTGGGCGTCTGTCTTCACGTGACGAAGGAGACCTCCGTTCTGATAGATGCATTGCTGGACGCGGGTGCCGAAGTCAAACTCGCCGGCTCCAACCCTCTGTCGACCCAGGATGACATCGCCGCGTACCTTTCGACGAGGACGGATGTGTGGGCCTGGAGAGGACAAACATCCAAGGAATACAATTGGGCAATCGAAGAGGTGCTCAAGACAAAACCGGAACAGCTGGTCGATGACGGAGCGGACCTACATGTGGCCGCCCTAGACTCTCGCTCAAAAGGAATAGTGGGAGGGTCTGAGGAGACGACTACGGGCGTAGTCAGGTTGAAGGCGCTCGAGTCCGAAGGAAAGCTTCGCTTTCCGGTTATAGCGGTCAACAACGCCCAGACAAAGTTCCTCTTCGACAACAGGTACGGGACCGGGCAGAGTAGCCTTGATGGAATCATGAGGGCAACAGCACTCCTGCTCGCAGGCATGCGCGTGGTGGTGGTGGGCTACGGCTGGGTGGGGAAGGGGGTCGCGATGAGGGCGAGGGGGATGGGTTCGAGCGTGACCGTGGTCGAGGTGGACCCAATCAAGGCTGTCGAGGCGCACCTCGACGGTTTCGGAGTCTCGAGTATCTTCGGCGCGGCGCCGATCGGTGAGCTCTTCATAACGACGACAGGTCAGAAGAACGTCATCCCCTACGAAGCGGTCGAGAAGATGAGGGACGGGGCGATACTAGCCAACGTCGGCCACTTCGACGTGGAGATCGACGTGAAGACGCTGCTGTCGAAGGCCAAGAGCGTGAAGGAAGTGAGGACAAACGTGGACGAGGTCACCCTCAGGAACGGAAGGAAGGTGTACCTCATCGGGAAGGGAAGGTTAGCCAACCTCGTGGCGGCAGAGGGGCACCCTCCGGAAGTGATGCAGATGTCGTTCGCGAACCAGTTCATGGCCGCCATTGACCTGCACAAGAATCACGAGAAGATGGAGCCGAAGGTGTATGGCGTGTCGATTGAGACGGAGAACGAGGTGGCTAGGGCGGCGCTGAAGTCGATGGGAATCACCATCGGGACCCAGACCGAAGAGCAGAAGAAATACGCCAAGAGCTGGGAGCTCTAGGTTTCAGAAAGGTTAAATCCGCTGGATGACGGATTCGGCTCGGTGGATGAACTCAGCGACAAGAACGTCATAATCACTGCGGCGCTTCCGTACGCATATGATGACCTCCACCTCGGGCACGTTGCAAGTACGCATCTGCCCCCCGACATCCTGTACAGATACCTCAAGCTGAACGGTGTCAAGGTCATCCAAGTCTGCGCGTCCGATGACTTCGGGACGCCGATTCTGATTGCGGCGGAGAAGAAGGGCAAGAAACCGTCAGAATACGTCGCAGAGTGGAACCGGAGATTCAAGGAAGACCTAGAGAGGTTAGGAATCGTCTATGACATCTTCGACAGGACTAGCTCTCCCGAGAACGTCCTGCTCGTGCAGAGGTTCTTCACGAAACTCAATGAAAACGGGTTCATTTTCGTCTCCGAGGTCGACCAGTTCTTCTGCGAATACGACAAGAAGTTCCTCCCCGACAGGTACGTCAAGGGAAGATGCCCCCACTGTGATGCAGAGGACCAGTACTCTGACGCATGTGACAACTGCGGGAGGACACTGCAGCCCGGCCAGATCCTGAGTCCGCACTGCTCGATCTGCGGGAAGCCTCCGGCGATGAGGAAGAGCACCCACTACTTCTTCAAACTGTCGGCCTTCTCCAAGAGGCTCGAAGAATGGCTAAGGGAGAACAAGGGGCTGCAGTCTGACGCCAAGAACTACGTGCTCAACTGGATTAAGGACGGTCTGCAGGACTGGGACATCACGCGGGACATCCCCTGGGGGGTTCCCGTCCCGCTAAAGGAGGCCGAGGGCAAGGTCCTTTACGGCTGGTTTGACAACCATCTCTGCTACATCACTGCGGCCCTCAAGGCCGCGGGCAAGAGCGGCGCCGCTGGTCGGAAGTACTGGAACGACGCGAAGGTCTACCACTTCATCGGGAAGGATATCGTGTACCACCACTACCTGTTCCTCCCCAGCATGAGGATGGGCGAGGGGGAGTACAAACTCCCCGACCAGATTCCGACAAGGGGACACCTGCTCCTGTTGGGGAAGAAGATATCGAGGAGCAAACACTGGATGATTACAATCAGAGACTTCCTAGAGAGCTTCCCGCCCGACTACCTGAGGTTCTATCTGACCAGGATAGTACCCTACAGCCAGTCGGACGCCAACTTCGAACTTCAAGAGTTTGCTGACAAGATCAACAATGAGCTGGTCGCGAGCATCGGCAACTTCGTCTACAGAGCCTTGGTATTCGTGAAGAACAAGCATGGCGGGGTTGTCCCGGAACCGGGCAGTGCTGGCAAGGAGGAGGAGACGGTATTGAGGGAACTCGAAGAAGCGGTCAGAGAGACCGGCCGGCTGATAGAAGAGGGGCACTACGACAGAGCGCTCAAGAGGGTCCTCGACTTCTCAGGAGACTGCAACCGTTACTTCCAGCACAAGGCGCCCTGGGAAAACGCTGAGGAAGAACCCACAACGGTGTACTACTCGTGCAACCTTGTGGCCGGGCTCGCCACCCTGCTGAACCCATTTCTGCCTTTCAGTTCGGAGGAAGTCTGGGCCCAGCTTGGCTTCGACAGGCCACTCGGGGAGGACGGGTGGGTTTCGGCCTCCGGATTGAGGGTCGAAGCAGGGCGGAAGATAGGCGAGCCGAAACCTGTCTTCCGAAAGATCGAAGAGAAGGACCTCAGCAACGTCAGGATTATGCTCGGCTAGTCGCAGGACTGCAGGAACTCCAGGCCAAGCGGAAGGGCGGAGTCCATTTCGTCGTCAATCGTCTTTCCTGCGAGAATCCTGCCGAGGGGGTCGTACTCGTCGTACTTCGTCGATGTGAACCCGGACGCCAGGAGGCTGACTTGCAGCTGGGCCGTTCCTGAATAGTTCACGCCGTACTCTACGTCGACCATTTGGTTGTTCAACATTGAGCCGAGCCTCTTCACTACTAAGCCGACCTCCTGACCTGACAGCGAGGCGTCGCTGCAGAGCATCACCACCGCACGGCTGACCTCCTTAGCCTCCGCGAGTTTGCTTATTGAAACGACGGCCCCAGCTAGTGCCTCCTCGGCCCTGTCAACCGACCCGCTGTTCGAGACGCCCAACAACGAGTATCCATCCCGGAGGACTGTCCCTAGCAGCTTGTTCAAGCCGACCGAGACCGAAGTCTCGGAAGACTTCGAGAAGAGAGAGGTCAGAGCTCTGACCGCCTCCCTGTTGGCCGAGTCGTACAGACTGGTCAGGGTGGAATCCTCAGGAGAGGACCTCATCAACGTGTCGTTGTCGATGACTATCACTCCTCTCGAAGCCTCGCGGAGGCGTTTCAGCGAGATGCCAGCATAGAACTTCAGTTTGTTTTCGAACTCGAAGGGCATCACAGCGACTCCCACTGTTATGGCGCCGGCGTCCCTTGCTACTGCGGCTACCATTGGCGAAAGGCCGCTACCGGTGGCGCCTCCCAGCCCGGCCACAATGAAGACCACCTTGGAGCCCTCGGCGGCGTCCCTAATCTTCGAATGAGACCCAAGGGCAAGGCCCCGGACCAGCGCCGGCGTCAGCTTCTGATCTACAGGCGAGTCGATGAAGATCTTCTCGCCGGTCCCGGCATTCGAGAGGTCGTCCTTGTCGCATGACACGTACGCGAACCTGTCGACGAGTAGGGACTGCCTGCTCAGCAGGGAGACAATCTTGCATCCCGCACTCCCTATTCCGATGGCAGTGATTTCAGCAGAATCATTCGTGAACATCTCTGGGCCGCAGGCGCTCTGTGAGCCAGTTGATTTACAAACCCGTGAGTCAATATAGTTGACACTTCATCCAACTTTGTTTTACTCCGCCCTGTGGGGCGGCGATTACTCTACTTCGTGGCGTCCGGTCTGATTTCGTCCTTGTTGACAATCCTGTCGACAAGCTCGTCCATCATGTGCCCGCCGCACTCCACGCGCACGGTCTTGACCCCTTCCACGGCAAGTGTCGCGTCCCTGATGCTCCTGCCGGTGTCGACAGCGAGAGGGCTGTAGGCGGAGAGCGGCTGGAACTTGACCCTTACTGACCCCATGGCGATTTCAGAAACGTCGGTAACGATGTTGAGCTCGCCGAACTTCCTCTTCGTCTCCTCATCGACTAGGTCTTTCAGACGCTCTGAAACACGCTTCTCCAGATCGCTTTCCACGTTGGCGCCTCGCGGGCTACATCAGGATATATGACCTTTGGCCCTACCAACGGACTTTTAGGGTCAGCGGATGCGACGCTTTGACCTCGTCCACCTTACTGACGCTGGTGTTCTTCGGCACTTCACCGAGGGTTCCGTCCCTCAGAGACTTGTAGATCTTGTTCATCGAGTCTGCATACTCGTCCAGCATCTCCAACGGTTCGGACTCGGTCGGCTCGATCATCAATGCCTCGCTGACGATCAGGGGGAAGTAGACCGTGGGCGCATGCATGCCGTAGTCAAGGACCGCCTTCGCCACCTTGAGCGCGCTCCCTGGCAGTTCGCTCTTAACAGAGACGACCACTTCATGTTTCCGGCGAAGGCCCACCCCGTGTGAAACTTGGAATGCCTCTGGGTCGAGGCTCTTCCAGAGATAGTTGGCGGCGAGGACCGCAAGAGAGGAGACGTCGGAGAGGCCTGAAGCCCCCAGAAGGCGAATGTAGACGTAGGCCCGGAGCAGGATGGCGGAGTTCCCCACGAAGCCCTTGAGCGGGCCAATGGAATGCTTCAGACCGTAGTCGAGCGAATACGTGCCTGCCTCGTGCGACACGACGGGGACGGGGAGATATTCAACGAGCTTCTTGGCCACGCCTACCGGACCGGCCCCTGGGCCCCCGCCCCCGTGAGGAGTCGCGAACGTCTTGTGCAGGTTCAGATGAACCACGTCGAAGCCCATGTCGCCCGGTCTCGCCCTTCCGAGAAGGGCATTCATGTTAGCGCCGTCATAGTACATCATGCCCCCTGCGTCGTGGACGGCCTCACACACCTCGGCCACCTCGCTCTCGAATAGGCCGAGCGTGTTGGGGACAGTGAACATCATGCCTGCCGTTCTTTCGGAGACCAGTTGCTGGACCGCCTTCGCCCGAACCTGCCCGCTGGAGTCGGACGAAACCTTGACCACCTTGAACCCGGCCATTGCGGCGCTCGCAGGGTTGGTGCCGTGGGCTGAGTCTGGCACGATGATCTCATCCCTGCGTCCTCCACCGTGCTCTCGCAGGTACTTCCTAATCATCAAGACGCCCGCGAACTCGCCCTGCGCTCCTGCAGCCGTCGAGAGTGAGAACCTTGACATCCCGGTGATCTCGCTGAGGATGCGTTCCAGGTCGTATAGTATCGAAAGGAGGCCCTGGACCGTCTCCTGCGGCTGGAGCGGATGAGCCTGTTTCATCGAGTCGGCAGAGGCGAGAATCTCCGAGACCTTCGGGCTGTACTTCATCGTGCAGCTTCCGAGGGGATACATCCCGAGCTCGACTGAGAAGTTCATCTGGGAAAGGCGATTGAAGTGCCTCAGAACCTGCAACTCGGAGAGTTCCGGAAGCCTGACAGATTCGCGCCTCATGGAGGCCGGGACAAGGCTGGCCGGGTTCCGGACTTCCCTCCCAATGCTCGGGATCTGAGGGCGGGAGCATCCCAATCCTCCCGGGCCTGCTCAGCTCGTTCAGGAGGGGCTCGTTCCAGCGAGCCTGTCGAAAGCCCTCGGGCATGTCAGAGGGCCTCCTCCAGGGCAGCCGCGAGGCGCTCGATGTCGGCTCGGGTGTGGACTTCGGTCACACAGAACGACGCGGCCTCGGCACCGAGTCCGAAGCCCTTGTCGACTGGGTATCCGCCCAGCACGTCTGACTTCGCCAATCGCTGGAAGACCGACGCCGCCTTCGCGTTGCTGTAGGAGACGACGAACTCCTTGAAGAATGAACCCGTGAAATGGGGCGACGAGACTCCCTTGACCCGGGAAAGCCTCATGGCGGCAAAGTGCGAGTTCGATATTATCGTCTCCCCCAGCCTGCGAAACCCTTCCTTGCCTAGGAGCGAGAGGTAGCTCGCGGCGGCAACCGCCATCAAGGACTGGTTTGTGCAGACGTTCGATGTCGCGGCCTCCCGTCGGATGTGCTGCTCCCTCGCCTGCAGGACCATGGCGAAGGCCCTCTGGTCAGGGTCTCCGACCGGGGTCGTGATTCCAATCAGCCGTCCGGGCATGCTTCTAGCCAGTTTCATGTCTCTGACCGCGAAGATGCCAAGGTGAGGTCCACCGTAGTTCATCGGAATCCCGAGCGGCTGCCCCTCGCCCACCACGATGTCGGCGCCGTAGGCGCCTGGTTCCTTGACAAGAGAGAGAGAAATGGGATCGACCCCGGCCACCGCCAGCCCTCCGGCCGCGTGAATCGAAGAGACGAGCTCCTCCGCCCCGTCTTCTATGACGCCGAAGTAGTTCGGATTCTCAAGGTAGATGCAGGCCACGCCGTCGGAGACCTTGGTTCTGAGGTCAGCGGCCTCCAGGGTTCCCTTCGACTTGTCGAACCTGACCGACTCTAGTTCGATCCCTGCGGGCTCGACGTACGTCTGGATGACCGCGCGCCTCTGGGGACCGATGTTTGCGCCAATCAGGGCCCTCTTCCTGCCGGTCACCCTTGTAGCCATCCTGATTGCCTCGCCCGCAGCTGAGGCCCAGTCGTACAGCGAGCTGTTGCACGCCTCCATCCCAAGGAGGTCGCACATCATGCTCTGGTATTCGAAGAGCGCCTGCAGCATCCCCTGGCTTATCTCCGCTTGGTAAGGCGTGTAACTTGTGTAGAACTCTTGTCTTGCCATGATTGATTCAACGACCGCGGGCACGTAGTGGGGCCAGACACCACCACCCAGAAAGCAGAGCGCCTCCGGTGGGGTCCGGTTGGTGGCGAGCTTGCTCTGCACCTCGCGCCTGACGCTGCACTCAGTCCCCCCTTCAGGCAGTCTCAGCTTCCGGTTGAGCCTGATCTTTGGAGGTATGTCAGAAAAGAGCTCATCCACAGAGCCCGCGTCGACCTTGGCTAGCATCTCTGACAGAAGGGCCTCGTCGAGGTTGGGGAGCAGTGGATGGTGCGAGTGAGTTTCTTGCATTCGGGCTACCCAAAAAACGCTTAAAATAAGAACATAGCGGCGTGGAGACATTCGCTTGCAACGATTAGTTCCTGCCGCCCTCTTCATCCTGCTGCTAGTGTTGGTGGTGCCGGTGCAGCCGGTGGCTCACGCCCAGACGAGCCCCCAGGTGCAGGTGACCAGCCAGTACATTCTCAACCGGTATGGATATGCGATTGTCGACGAGACCGTCAGGTTCACCAACAACGGGACCGGGGCGGTCACGGTGCCCGACATCTCAGTTGGACTCGGCAACCTTTCGTCTAGAGTAGCTTCCTACAACCTCACGGGCAGCGGCTTCAGACTTGGCTTAGGAATTGCTGCGGGAGGTCCGTACACCGTCCTCGGTGGGCAGTCACTAAGCGCGGGGGCCAATACCAGCTTCACGCTAGGGGCGCTGCTCAACGGCGTGGCTTCGACGGCGATCAACGGAAGTCTGCAAGTCCAAGTGCTTATCAGACCCTCCGTGAATCTGACCGTCGGCAGCCTCAATGAGGTCGTCAAGATGCCTGCTTCGACCCAGTTCGGAGCACCACCGACTGGTCTCACTGCAGGTGTCAGCACCACCTCTTTAGGCGCGATCATCACCACCTACTCGGCCACACGGAACAATGTCACAACCCAAGCTGCCGTGACGCAGCTAGAGACGATTAAACAGGCCTCAGATCAGGACTTCCATCCTCTAGTGGTCTATCAGGCGCAGAGGACCATTTCCGTCGACTCGAATATGAAACCCGTTGTTACGGACAGGATATCGTTCGGGAACCTCGGGACGACCGCGTTGACAACACTGTACATCTCGCCACTGACGTCAGCCAGTGGGACAGTCACCGTGTTGCCGCCCGCAGTGCCTCACCTCTTGAACCCGGCAAGCGTCACACTCAGCAACTACGGTATCTCTCTCACCTCAGCCATGGTAGGGTCAGGCGTGAATCCGAATGCTAACTTTACTTTGGTCTACCAGTATCCTCTGCCCCAGAAGTACTACAACACTTCAGGGGGTCAGATTACATTGGAATTGCCGACGACCGCTCCCATAGCCGCATTCGTAAACTCATACGTTGTTGAATTCTCTCTGCCGGCCGGTGTCAAGGTCGTCCAGGAACCTCCTTCGGCTTTCTCGAATGCTGAACCTGCCCCTTGGGAGAAGGGAAGCTTCACGATGACCTATGGCCTGTCGGTGGGTTGGGCCGTGGACCAAGGCATACCGGTAGCTTCTGCGATATTCGTCCTGCTGCTGATAGGACTCTTCGTCTCGAGGACCACGATGAGCGAGGAGGAAGAGACAGAGGAGGGGTCGTCGGCCGAGAGAGCCTCCGCCATGATCAAGGCGTTCGACGAAAAGACGAGCCTAATCAATGGACTGTGGCCCGAAGTGGCCGCGGCAGAACCTAAAGAGCTAGACAGGGCGTACTTCGACGAACTTAGAGGGCGCCTCGACGCCTTCAGGAACAGGGCCCTTCAAAGGCTCAACGAGGTCAAGCAGAAGTCGACAACCCAGAAGTTCTTCGACCTGCTGAACCAAATTCACACGACTGAGAGAGAGGTAGACAGGGCCACTAAGGATAAACTCAACCTCTACGAACAGTACTACACTAGGAGGATGAGGAAGGAGGTCTTCGACAGACTCCTGCCTCAGTACTCCAAGAGACTTGAGAGGGCGCTCAATCAGCTCTCTGACGAGCTGCACGTAGTCCAGAGAGAAGCAAAGCTGCTGTAGCTGACCCGTCTCTGCGCGGAGGCAAATTTATGAGGCAGAGAGACCCCAGAGGTCCAGAAATGAATGCAGACACGAAGAAGCTTGTAATCATCGGTTCAGGACCTGCGGGGCTAACGGCCGCCATCTACGGGTGCAGGGCTGACCTGGACCCAGTAGTGTACATGGGAACGAAGTATGGTGGCCAGCTTATGTTGACGAGCGAAGTCGAGAACTTCCCGGGATTCCCAGACCCGGTGATGGGGCCTGACCTAATAATGAAGATGAAGTCTCAAGCTGAGAGGCTTGGTGCCAAGCTGATCCAGGAGGACGTCGTGAAGGTCAACTTCGGCGTCTATCCCTTCGAGATAGAGACCGACAGCGGGGTCATCCGAGCCCTAACCGTAATAATCGCCACCGGGGCGAACCCTAGGCGGCTCAACCTCGAATCCGAGCTGCGGTTGATGGGCAAGGGAGTCTCCAACTGCGCGGTCTGCGACGGCTTCTTCTTCAGGGGGAAGAAGGTCGTGGTAGTGGGTGGAGGTGACACAGCGATGGAGGAGGCCACGTTCCTGGCGAAGTTCGCGAGCTCGGTACAGGTGGTTCACAGAAGGGACGAACTGAGGGCGAGCGCGGCGCTGAAGAAGGAGGCACGCTCGAACCCCAAGATCAGCTTCGTTTGGGACACGGTCGTGACCGACGTGCTTGGAGAGAGGCACGTTCGGGGGGTCAGGACGAGGAACTTGAAGACGGGGCAGGATGGAGTATTGGAGGTCGACGGTCTCTTCGTCGCAATAGGCTACGACCCCAACACCGAGATCTTCAAGGGGCAGGTCGAGCTTGACGAGAAGGGGTACGTCGCAGTCAGGAACGGGACAGAGAGCAGCGTCCCCGGGGTCTTCGTGGCAGGAGACGTCCATGACTTCCGGTACAGACAAGCGATAACGGCGGCAGCCGACGGCTGCAAGGCGCTCCTGGACGCTGAGAAGTTCGTCAAGAAGAGGCTTGGAGCGCAGAGGGTCAACTGATCAAAGAGACGAACCTGTCTTCCTTGTATGACGGACTCAGGGGGCCTATGATGGGCGTCTTGTAACCGCAAGAGTTGCACCTGTTCCTTTCGTCCAAGTTGTACTCAAGGATTTCGTAGCCGTATCGTTTAATCAGGACCTTCCCGCATCCGGGGCAGTAGGTGCTTTCGGCCGGGTGGCCCGGGACGTTTCCGATGTAGACGTAGTTGAGGCCGGCCTTTATCCCCATCTTTTGATGCTTCTCGAGGACCTCCACCGGAGTCTGGGGGAAGTCCATCATCTTGTAGTCAGGGTGGAACCGCAGGAAGTGGACCGGGATATCCGGGCCGAGGTTGTCGTGGACCCATCTGCAGAGCTTCTCCGCCGCCTCAAGCGATTCTCCCACGCGTGGAACGATCAGGTCGGTTATCTCGATGCGCACACTGGTGCGATTCTTAATCTCGAGCAGACTCTGGAAGATCGGGTCTGCGTTTGGAATCGCGATGTACTTTCTCGCGAAGCTGGTCTCGCCACTTGCCTTGAAGTCGACCGTCACGCAGTCCAGGAACTCCCTCATCAGCCCGACCGTCTCCGGCGTGTCATACCCGTTGGAGACGAAGATGTTGAAGAGGCCCTTCGACCTCGCCAGCACCCCGACGTCGCGCGCGTATTCCATGAATATCGTTGGTTGGTTGTACGTGTAGGCGATCCCCTCGCAGCCGTGGTCGACCGCGTTCTCTACAATCTCGTCAGGCGTGGCTTCGATGCCCTCGACCTTCCGCAGCTGGCTGATATCGCTGTTCTGACAGTAGGAGCATGCCCATGAGCATCCGCTCGTCGCGATAGAGAAGACCTTTGAGCCTGGTCTGTAGTGCACAACCGGCTTCTTCTCGATTGGGTCGATGTGCTCTGCTACCACCCTTCCGTAGACGAGGAGGTACAGCCTTCCCCTTACGACCCCTCTCACGCCGCAGAAGCCAACCTGGCCTTCCCCAATCTGGCATTTCCTCGCGCACGCGGTGCATTGGACCCTGCCACTCGGCAAATCCCGGTAGAGGACCGCCTGCTTGCCAGAGGGCTTCGTCAGCCTCGCCGAGAATGACATATCTTAGCGCAAGACAGCCTCGGTTGCCATTAAGGATTCCCGGAGAGAGGGAGCGTCGAGTCTGGTTCAGCACTTCCATCTGATCCACCTGACGTCTCGACCTTGAGAATTGCTCTGCCCGGTCTACGGGCCGTAGATCTGGCTCGTCAGCTGCGAGAGTTTCTCGAGGTGCTTGTAGTTGTCCTCGACATCCTTCTTTACGAGCTCAAGCTCGGCTGCGTTCTGCTGGAGGAATAGGTGGGAGTATCGGCCCTGGGCTTTTAGGTACTCTTCCACCGGCTTCGGGCTCGTGACGGGGACTGTTATCTTGAAGACCCCATCCTCGACCTCATACAACGGGAAGAACCGGGTTTCGACCGCCAGCTTAGACATCTTGACGGTTTTGGCCGAGTCGAATCTCCAGCCCCGCATACATGGTGCCATTACTTGCATGAAAGTCGGTCCGTCCTTCGAAAGTGCCTTCCTCACCTTGTTCATCAAGTCCCGCCAGTGAGAAATCGAGGCTGTAGCGGCATAGGGGACACGATGGGCCACCACTATGGACATTATATCCTTCTTGGCCTCCTTTTTCCCTCCTTGGGCGGAACCCACCTGGGTGGTGGTCGTCCACGCTCCCCTTGGAGTCCCTCCCGACCTTTGTATTCCGGTGTTCATGTATGCTTCGTTGTCGTAGCATACATAGAGGAACCTCTGCCCTCTCTCAATTGCGCCAGAGAGCGCCTGGAGTCCTATGTCGTAGGTTCCGCCATCTCCTCCGAAGACCACGATTGGATGCTCCTCGGCTTCACCACGTTTGGTCAGAGCCTTGAAACCGGCTTCGATCCCCGACGCTACAGCTGGCGCGTTCTCGAATGCAGAGTGGATCCAGGGTCTGTTCCAGGCCGAATACGGGTACAGGGCCGTAGACACCTCCAGGCAGCCGGTCGCGTTGGCCACTATGGTGTCCTTCGGAGCAGCAAGAAGGACCTGTCTCACGACGAGTGAGGCTCCGCATCCGGGGCAGAGGCGGTGGCCGGGAGAAAGGGGCTCGTCCATCGGGAGCTCCTTTAGGCCCTTGACCTGCTCGTACATCTAGCCCTTCACCCCGTACATCACTGAAGCCTCGCCGAACGAAGTCTCATCCTTGGCTAAAGCGAATATCTTCTTCCCATCTTCGACCGTCACGTCTCGGCCCCCAATCCCGTAGACCAAGCTCATCACTGGTTGATTGATCCCCGCCCCTTTCAGAGCCGACTTGACGTCCTCCGCGATAGGACCCGAGGGAGCTCCGAGGCTGATGCTCCTGTCCATGGTCATGACCGACTTCGCCTGTCTGAGTCGAGAAACGACCTCCTCGGTCGGAAAGGGTCGATAGAGCTTGATGGCCAACACGCCCACGTTCTCACCACCAGCGTTCATGGCTCTGGCCGCTACCCGCATCGTCCCTGCCGTGCATCCGTTCACGACCACGACGCAGTCTGCTCCTTCGGTATTGTAGGCATCCACAGCTCCGTACCTCCTGCCGCTGAAGGCCTCGAACTCCTTTTCCGTTTCCTCGAAGACTGCAAGCGCGTTCTTCATAGCCTCGGCCTGTTGCATCCTGAACTCGTAGTAGGTGTCCGGTGTCGCTATTGCGCCGAAGGTGAACGGCTCCTTGGGGTCCAGACGGTGCTTGGTCGTCGGCCTTCTCAGAAACCTCCTGATTGGTCCATCCTCGAGCAGGCGCACTCTCTCCTTGTCGTGCGAAAGGATGAAGCCTTCGAAATTGATTGCAGACGGGAGCATCACCCTTGGGTCCTCTGACAGCCGGAAGAGCTGTATCGTCCGGTCATAGATTTCTTCCACGTTCTCCGCATAGACCTGGATCCATCCAGAGTCCCTGGAGCCCATCATGTCGCTGTGGTCAGCGTTAAGGACCAGTGGGGCACTCAAGGCCCTGTTGGCCACGGCCATCACAATCGGGAGCCGCATCCCGGACACATTGTACAGCATCTCGTGCATGTACGCTAGGCCCTGGCTTGAGGTAGCGGTGAAGACGCGAGCGCCCGTCGCCGAAGCTCCTAGGCACGCCGAGAGAGCGCTGTGTTCCGATTCAACGGTTACGAACTCCCCGCTGAATTTCCCTGTAGCCACGAACTCCGCGAGCTTCTCCACGATTATCGTCTGAGGGGTGATGGGATAGGCGGCGACCACGTCCACGTCACACTGTCTAACGGCCTCTGCCACAGCCTCGTCGCCCTGGAGAGCGGCCACCTTTGCCGCCGCCATCTGGGTCATGGTTCCTTCACCATGCTGATCGCCGTTAAGGGGCACTCGGCCTCGCAGATCCCACACCCCTTGCAGTGGTCGTAGTCTATCGTGACCTTTGCCCCTTCGTGCCTGACGATAGCCGGCTCCGGACAGTATATCCAGCAGATCAGACAGTTCGTGCACTTCGCTTCGTTGATTACGGGTCGCTTCACCCTCCAGCCTGAGACCACGTAGGCAGAGGACGTGCCCCCTTTCACGACCGCGGCTTCTTCGAGCTCCTTGCTGCTCACTCGGCCCTCGCCCCTTCATACCCAAGCTTCAGGGCCGCTGCATTCCCCGCCCCCACAGCACCCTTGAACCTCTCCCCCAGGACTTTCGACAACGACTCGAAGCCCACCAGCTTGGTGGCCTTTATGAGCGCTCCTAGCATTGGAGTGTTCGGGAAGTCTTTCCCCACGCTCTTCATCGCCATGCCCGTGGCGTCCAGTGTCAGGACCTTCACAGATGGGTCTAGGCCCAGCTTTACGCGGAGTTCACCAGGAGAGCCTTCGTAATTGCAGATGAGGTACCCTCCAACTGCGAGGCCCGCAGTCGTGCTTTTGAAGTACGCCATCGACCTGTCGACCACCACCACGACATCAGGGTTGCGGATGAACGAGTGTGTCTCAATCGGTTCGTCGCTGAAGCGGGCGTAGGCCGCTATGGGGGCCCCGGATCGCTCCGCACCGAACTCCGGAAAGGCTTGGACGTATTTCCCCTCAAGGACTGCGGCGTCCGCTAAAAGCTGTGCAGCTGAAACGACTCCTTGGCCGCCTCTCCCGTGAAAGCGCACCTCTATTGTTATGAAATACCACTTTCCTGAATTGACCGTCTAACGATTGTTAATACATCTTAAGCCTAATCTGTTAGAGCTTTTCCTGATCTTCTGACGATTCCGGTCCCGGTCACTCTTAATCGTCTCTATGGATTCAGACCATAGGTTCGGTTCATGAAGACAAACTTGGGGCGGTTACACGCTAATGGGCTCAGGTCCGCACCAAGTTCGGCATATCACTAGGAAGTTCAAGATATATCTCCACGAGCCCAGCCACACGTCCCTTTTCTTTCCAGTGGCATTGATATACGAGCCTCTTGGCTCTCCTCCTCTCAATCGTATACACGTGTGGCCTGCCCGAGGCCATACCTTCTTGAGCTTCTCCTGGGCTTCTGGCGGATGGCAGTCCATCAAGTTCTTTCCGACAAGGGCCTTACCTCCCTCCTTTGAGTTCACTTCCGCTGCCTTATCATTCATACATAGAATCGTGTAGTTCTTGTCGCAAACTGTTACAGCACAGGGCAATTGTTCGAACCATCCGAGATGGCCTACGCTGACCATATGCTTGACTCGGCGTTGTCCGGTCCGTCGTATTGGCTTAAGGCTTTCTTAATCACCGGGCCCGTAACTAGATCGAGACTGGAAGTGAGGGATCGTTCGTTCTGGCAATGAGCTAGATCGCCGAGTCTGGAACTCTCATTCGAAGAAGGGGGTCCTTTGCAAGCTGAACTCTAAGGCAAGATTGTACACGGGACCTCCAAGAATTCGAAGAGGACGAACTTGCCCTTCTCGCCCCAGAGCTCCCTGTCTTCCTTCTGCGAAGTCTCCAATCTTCAGCGCTTGATGCGAGTCGGATGCAATTGCAGCTCGTAGATTGGCGTCCTACCGTAGGCGAAATGGCGAGAAGGAATAGAAGAAAGGACACAACCACCCTTTCAAAGAGAAGCGCGACCCGCACTGCCCCCGGAACGAGCGCTACAGGGGACCGGTGAGGAAACCGGGTTTCCTGAATAGGAAGAAGCGATAGTGATGAGTCAGGCGTATGGTTACGAAGCGTCCTGGGCAAGGGAAGATGGTCATTCCAGTTAGGTTGGTCAACCCGCTCTCAACTTGAATCTTGTGAAGACTGAGAAAACAGGTTGAGAGAATCTCGGTCAGATTACACTATATGCCTCGGATGCGCGGAGGGCGGATTACGGCCAGACTGGGAGTTCTTCTGCAGTGCTCGGCGGAAGGTCGCAGACAGCTTCAGCGTCGTAGGTCGAAGCTTTCTCCTCTGATTCTGCATTCTCCATCCTCAGAGTCTGTAGAGCAGCTTCGAGAGTGTTGGCGCACTTTTCAAGTGCCGCGATTCGTCCCTTCAGGGAAGCTATGTCAGCTAGGAGCGAAACCTTCTTGGCTTTCATCGACTTGACCTTCTCTTCGAGTTCTGTCCTATAGTGGGCATGTTCGGATACCACTTCCATGGTTGTCAAAACTTCACCCACACTGAAGTCTTTGAGCGGGGAGACGAAGAACAATTGATTCAATCGTGAAGCCGAACAAATGATGACACACAACCGCGGGTCACTAGCACTACCACCGAACAAAGTTGGAAGTGATGATAGAGCGGCAGGCTCAGGAGTACAGAGAGAATCGCGGAAATTTGAGGTGGAGAAGGCAGTCCTAGTCAGGGAATGGCAGTCAAGGTTTGACAGTTTGCTCAGGGACCTTCAGGGCGTTGTCCGAGCCCAACAATCAAGTCGGAACGCAGAAGCTACTTCCTGGCCCGCCAAGGCATGACATCCGCACTATACTCGGTAGGTTCCCCCATCGGACCAAAAGTCACGCCGGATGGCGATAGAAAATGAATGAGACATAAGCCTTGGGCTTGGGAATGCTCTTAGCCCAAAAACTGGGAAAGCAATTGAGGTTTAAGGCCCCAATTGCCAAATCTACTTCGTCCTGCGTCGCAGGAGGTAGGCTGCGACAAGGACTACTATGATTATGATGACAGCGATCGCGATGTAGGTGGTTGTGGATGTGGATGTGGATGTCGTCGTAGATGATGTTGTGGATGTCGTCGTAGATGTGGATGTGGTGCTGGATGTGGTGCTGGATGTGGTCGTAGAGCCCTGTATCGTGAATCCGGATGCTTGGTACCAGGTCCTAGCTAGACCTAGGAAGTTGTAGGTGGCATTTACGACTATTTCGTAAGCGCCCGGCGTCAGACTGCTTGTTGGAATTGATACAGTGTAAACGCCGTTGGTTTGGGTGATGCCAGTTGTGATCGGAGTGCCGACTTCGGTTCCGGTCGAGTTGTACAGCTGTATCGAGGCTGTTGCGTTGGTGATGCCGATGTAGCCAGTCCCACCGGTCCCCAAGGAACCGTAGTCACCACCAAAGGTGACAGCACTGCCCGTGGGGTTGTAAGTGAATTCTTGGATGGTGGTGCTGAAGGCGAACGTGGTTGCGGTGGCAACTATCGTGTTTGCTGGCAGCGCGGCGATGACCTTCCACGCAGTCCTTTGGTAGTTGGGGTTCTTGATAAGTTCACCCGCCCCGGTTATTCCATTATACGTGGCCAGATAGAACGGCCCTGTGCCGACCATGAGGTTGGGGAGGTACTCCAACCACGTGGGCGCGTGCAATACGCAATCGCAGGCCTGGACGGCTGAGCTGTTCAGTGGCTGGGTGATGTCTACGGCCCCTGACGCGGTTGACAGGAGGTCAACGTTGAAGTTGTTGAAAATGTGCTGCGGCAGGACCAGAACGAGCGTGTTCGCCAGGTTCCATACAGAACTGCTGTTGACGTACAGCTGTATCTGGTACGGGTTGGCCGGATTAATGTAGGTTGCCCAGAGTCCCGCCGATCCGGCCATGAGGCCGCTGATTGGCGTATCTGTATCAGGCATAGTGGGTGGCAGGGTGATGCCCCATGCGTAGAGAGAGAAGTTGTAGTCGTATGCGGTCACCGGTACGTTGTCGGTCCAAGTCATGTTGTGCCTGAGGTTGAAGGTGACTACCTGCCCGTTCGTGATTTTGTTGGCGACGCCCTGAGCTCCCTGCATCTGGAACCATCCGGGTCCCGTCCCCGTTGTGCCTGTGAAGGGTTGGACCCATTGGGTCACAGCGCTGCCGTTACCCGTGGTCATCCAGTTGAAGTAAGCGTTCACTACGTTGTATTGCGATGGGTATGTACCCAGTAGTCCGTCGTAGATCTCGCTATAGATGTCAGCTTGCCAGACCCAGTTGGTGTTGTACAACGGGTTCATTCCTCCCGTGTCAGCAACTGCGTGGAGCGCCAAGTTGAACGTCCCTCCATTCGGGTTATTTGTCGGCTGGACGTTCAGCAGCGTGTAGTAGAGCCCGCCTCCCGTGTCAGGGCCGGTCGTGGGTACGTTGGCGAACCCAGTCCATCCGTTCAAGTACACGGCCCACAGGGTGTTCTGGTAGAAGAACATCAGGTAGGGCAGCTGTTGCTGCAGGTCAAAGGCCAGGCTTGATGCCGCGCTCTGCGCTGCAGACATTGAGGTTGCGTACAGCAAGTCGTTGGAAAGGATGTTTATCGTCTGGTTGTTATAGTTCCCGAAGTTCACTGAGGTGCCCGCGAACTGCGAGTTGAAGAACTCGGCTGCCCAGACGTAGTTGGCGCTCGTGATCCAGCCGAAGGTGTACATGTCCCAGACGTCAATGGCACCTGTGCCGTTGACTGCGCTGGAATCCCACGTAGGGGCGTTGTTCCCCCCAGTGGTGGAGTTATAGACGCCCGGATGGGTCACTGCTTCAGCTGCAGGCCCATAGATGTGGCCGCCGCTGCCGTACGACCCTTGGCAGTTGATGTGGAGTCCGATCTCAAGGACCGCATCGGCGCATAGCGATGTGGCCGCAAGGGTTCTCAGTGGGTCGTCAGCCCTGTACCAGAACAGCGGTGAGAACACACAGGCAGACGCGGTGGTGTTGGAGGTGCAGCCAGGTTGGTTGGTATCGGTTGGTCCTACGAACCAGTCGGGGATTTGACCCAGTGTAATGACGTCGCTGAGGTTGCCGGGGTGCAGACCCGCCTTGATCATGTCCTGGTAGGCGTACAGAGCCTCCGTCGCCACGTTGTTGACGTTGTACGTTGGGCTACCAGTGTAGCATGCACCCGGGTAGATCGCGCATGGAAGGACGCCGATGCCGGCTGTCCCTGCTACGCCCGAGAGCACGGTGGTCTGGATGTATGAGTAGTCGGTCAGCCAGGCCATCGCCTGTCTGAAGTAGACGTTGTTCATGTACGGCCTAAGGGTGTTGAATCCTATGCCGTCGAAGGTGTAAGTTGTCGTGGTCCCCTGCCCAACATTGCCGTTGGTCAGCATTGAGTTGTACGAACCTACGGTGAACGTCCATTCAGGACCCTGAATTGACCCTGAGAGCAGGCTACTCTTGAGAGATGCGTCGGTAGAAATGACGGAGAATCGGACCTCGTTCAGGCGGGGTCCGTGTGTGTCGACGCTCGCTGGAGGCAGACAGACTGTTGCTGGACAAGCCGATGCTGATACCATTGAAACTGATGATGATAGTGACAGAAGTAGAATCGTTGCAAATACTACATATTTGCTTTGCATATCTTCAGGGCTGGAGTACCCCATGCGTGCTTTTACGCCTTGTTATCACGGTCTGGCCCGGTGGAAATCCTAAGGGCTCGCCTACGCTGTTCTTGGTGCGTCTAGGGGAAATTCTCCTCTTTCCGATTCTTCCGGTGCAATCGAGAGATGAAGCGATTCTGTGCTGGGGTTGGCTATTAACCCCCTACGGCTCCATCGCTTCAGCTGGGTCCACCGTCCTAATCTAAACGGGAATAGCCCGGCCTGGATTCGAGGCGCCTGTTTCGATTGTCGCAGAAGTGGTAGCCCGCGAAGGTCGCGCGCACTTGAGTGCTCCTCTTCTACTGACACGATCTGTGATGCTCTACATCCACTTAGCTTGTTTCTGGTGCGGCCTCCGGGACTGCGACCTGAGCGGGTATGCGTCCCACAGTCACGGATGCCTGATCTTCCTTCGCGTGCATGATGTGTATCTCCCTGTCCAGGGTTTTGACCGACTTAGGGTTCCCGAGGTCCCTAAGACTTAACAGAGAGCGAGACTGTCGAGGAAACAAAGCCATGACAAAAGCGCGAGTCGAGGAGACACTCAAGGCGAAGATTGTGGATGTCGATACCCACGAGCGAGGCGGCTTGGGTGCGTCGAACAGGGGTTATCGGCGAGGGCTCTTTGAAGCCTTGATGCTCGTCAAGGAGATTGACGAAGACAGCCGAAGAAATCCTGAATGAAACAGCAACCGACGCTTGACGCTTGATTCTTCTCTTCGGCTTGTCGGGGTCGGGGGTAGCTCGCCCTGCGGCCAGCTCCTTATTCCCCTAAGGTTGCGCCCTCTTCTGTACGCCCAGGGGCCGACCTGTCCTACACAGTAAGGAAATTGAACTGCGACTCTACATGGTAGTCCTACGGCTTGCTGACTGATGGTCTCCTGACGATGTAGCCTACTGCAAGTCCGACGATCAAGAGGATTGCCATGGCTGCATAGGCCCACGTCGGCACCGATGAGGAGATTTGCGTTGTCGTTGAGGTTGTGGTCCGGGTCGTGGTCGCAGTCTGTGTGTCGGTCACTGTCGTCGTCACAGATTGGGTGACGGTGGTCGTTGTCGTCGTGGGCCTGAGTGTAAAGTTGATCGTCTCGAAGCCCTCAACCGGATAGACGTACGAACCCGTCTTGTTAGTTACCGTCAGAGACGAGCCGGCACTTCCGACTGCTTGGATCAGAAGGACATCATCAGAGTAGGCTATTGACGTGACGTTCGTGTTCTCTAATCCGGTTATCCAGTAACCAGTTTCATTCCTCATCTCACCCTCAAAGAGCGAAGTCGAAAGAATGTAGGCAGGAAGCGTCTCCGTGTTCATCTCGTCGCCATGATAGGGCGTGTTGAGCATCTTACCGGTCACGTTGGACTGATAGACGGCGTTCATCGCTGAAATCACGGTCGGATAGTTGAAGGGCACGCCACCGAGCATCAGGCCTGACGCCGTCTCCCCGAACTCAAACGTGGACTCAGGATTGAGTTGGTTCTTCGTCGAGTTCTGTACGAGGGTCATGAAGTGAGGGCCACCCGCGCTCAGCGAACCGAGGAAGCTCTGGTAGAGGGAATAGTCTTTCTGCGAGCTTGTGCACTCGTAGAGCTGGTGCAGCGCAGCCACCGCCCATGCATACTCTTCGATGGAGTCGCCCGAAGTGTTAGAGAGGAACCGGCGGGTGAAGCTCTCCACGGTGGAGTTGCACCCGTAGAGCTTGAAGCCGGCGAGGGCGAAGACGTTGATCGATCTGGCGTATGGGGTGGAGTAGAGAGAGGAGTTGTACCTCGAGTAGTAGAGGTTCCAGTAGCCCGTGGCCAGCCTCTGAATCGTCTGGTTGTTCGGGTTCAGGTTCGCTTCCAGCGCCAATCCTTCGGCCACGAAACCGAAGCTCACCGGGGGCGCGACGGACACGTCACTTGGGTTGGAAACTATGTACTTCGCCGTGTCAGACAGAAGATGGTAGTCCAGATGCTCGATTGGATAGGCCTCGGCGTAGACGGGAGCGCTCAGCTCCCCCCGTCCTGTCGCGTTGATATTGTAACCCAGGCCCACCCAGCTGAGGCCGCTGAACGCACCGTCCTGATACCAGTGCTCGATGTCGTTGACGCCAGTCGCGTTGAACCTCAATGCTATGGAATCCTGGTCGAGGGTGCTCGTCCGGTTTGAATAGGCGATTACCAGGCCGCCGCTTGTCTGTGGCGTGGCACCGTCGAACGGTGCTGCCCGATTAAGGTCCCCGTCCGCGTCGAACACCGTGGCGTTCTCGAACGAGTACTGCCTCAGGTTCCCGTTCGAACCGGCGAAGGCCTGCAGATAGGCGTGGTCTCCGGCCCCGAAGGTCGAATTCATGGGCTGGACCTGCAGGCTCACCCGGACATAGGGGTCGCCGACGGCCACAGTGACATTGAGATAGGTGTAGAACGAAAGACCGTCGAAGGTGAAGTACGCCCTCTTGACGAAGCCATCGGGACGAGAGAAGATCGTGGCCGAGACAGCCGCGTGCGCTGACCCGTTGTACCAGATCCTGTCTGCGCCCAGATAGCCTGCAGTCCACTGGCCCGCATAGTAGTCGTCGAGCGACATCCGTTCCAACTCCGACTCCGATTCATTCGTGCCCTGGATGAGGACGATCCTGTTGCTCATCGAGGTGTTCCCGCCGTTGACCCACGGTTGAAGCATCGAGCTGTTCACGAGAACCTCTGGTAGATAGCATGATGCGGTCATGTGGCTCTGGATAAAACCAAAGGCCCTGCCCGCATCGACCGTGTCATTCGTCATCACGCCTTCCATCAGAATCTTCCCCGCGTTATCCGTCCAGAAGTTCTGGTAATCGGTGTCGCCTCTGTTCAGCTCGTCTCTGAATCCCCAACCTGGAACCCAGTGCGAAGACAGGAGCGCTTGGACGCTCGTGACACCCGCGGGCTGCACTTGGACAGACGTCGAAAGCAGCAGGACGACTACGGCAAGGGCGGCATACGCGGGACGAGGCATGGCCGGCTCCCCTATCGAACGTCTCGAACTGTATTAAGGCGCTTGCGTTAACGCGGGTTAGCCGGACTCATTGGTCCAGGACCAGGGCCATGAAGAGGGGGTCCGTCGTCAATGGCTTGCCCGATTGCTCCACCGCTCCGGCGTAGCGCTGCCTCACTTCCTTGATCATCCCGTCCCAGAGGTCCCTGTCTTCCTTCCTCAGGGCCCATGGGAAGCCCTTCCAGCTCTCGATCTCGTCATAGGATGTGCATAACTCCTAAATCAACCGCACTACGACCTGCATGATGGGGAAATCGAGGATTCCTTTGGCAACAGGAATTGAGCGTTTGTTGCGGAGGACGCATGGTGAGGGAGTCGTAAGGAGCCGTTCGATATTCGCGCTTACACTACTCGGTTTGCTCCTGCTTGTCAGCGTTTCTCATTCCGTGAACGCTCAGGGTTCGTTTCTCGCCCCAACCGTCAGCGTCAGTCCTCCAACAATTGATAGTGGCCAGAGTTCTACCCTCACCACCAGCAACTCCTTCAGTGGAGGCACCTCTCCGTACACATGCTTGTGGCTCCAGGTGCCTCCTGGAGCGAGCTCCTACAGACATCTCGGGTCTGTATTCACCTGTGACACTTCCTCCCTGCCCACAGCCTCGACGGGCACATTGTCCACTGTGGGAACATGGAACTTCCTGCTCCGGGTCACGGATAGCTCAAGCACGCCCGTGACCGTCAATTCTGCACCAGTCACAGTCACGGTCAATCCTCTCCTCGTTGCGCCTGCCATCGGCGCAAGTCCTGGAGCAATCGACTCCGGCCAGAGTTCCACGCTCAGTACCACGACTTCGTTCAGCGGCGGGACCTCCACGTACACCTGCCAGTGGCTTCAACAGGCGCCTGGCGACCTTAGCTACATCAGTCTCGGCAGCTCCTTCAGCTGCAGCGCAGGTGACACGCCGACTGCTCCGACAGGCACCCTATCTACCACGGGCACCTGGCACTTCGAGCTTCAGGTCACTGACAGTGCATCTGCGTCTGTTGCTTCTGTACCCGTTACAGTCACGGTCAGTCCTCCACTCGCTACGCCTACCATTGGCGCAAGTCCTGGAGCAATCGACACCGGCCAGAGTTCTACACTCACCACCACGGTTTCATTTGGTGGAGGTACTCCAACATACACCTGCCAGTGGCTTCAGCAGGCGCCTGGCGCCGGCAGCCCCAGCGACCTCGGTAGTTCGTTCACGTCTGATTGCACTACCTCTTCTCTTCCGTCCACGTCAACAGGTGCTTTGTCTACCACCGGAACGTGGTCCTTCGAGCTTCAGGTCACTGACAGTGGCAATCCAGTTGAGGTTGTCACTTCCACTGCTGTTACTGTCACAGTCAACCCTGCCCCAATTCCTCCTGTCATCTCTGTCAGTCCAACCACGATCGACAGCGGTCAGTCATCCACACTCTCTACCACTACGTCCTTCAGCGGCGGGACCTCCACGTACACCTGCCAGTGGCTCCAGGAAGCTCAGGGGGCCAGCGTCTTCAGTAACCTGGGCGCCTCCTTCAGCTCCGGCTGCACCACTGCCTCTCCCCCGACCGCCCCTACTGGCGCTCTTTCCACCGTGGGGGTCTGGAACTTCGAGCTCCGGGTGACCGACAGCTCGAGCACGCCCGTGACGGTGACTTCCAACGCCGTCTTGGTTACAGTCGATTCTGCGCTGGTGGTTCCGACCCTTGTCCTCACCCCCGCTGCGATCGACTCAGGGCAGTCTGCCACCATCACCGCCACCGTCACGTGGTCCGGAGGGACCTCACCGTACTCAGTCGAGCTGTACAGCGGTCAGAGCAGTTCGTGCGCTTCTGATACGACCGTAGTGGCCGTCTCGGGGTCCAACCCGGAGTCAGGCCTGACAGGGACGTCGACCACCTTCTCCCTGACCGCTCCCGATTCCACGACCTACTACTGCGCCGCTGTGACGGACAGCGCAACCTCCCCCGTTACTGCAACGACATCTGTTGCACTGTTCATGGTTAATCCTGCGTTGACGGCCACGGTCTCACCCAATGCTCCGGCCATAGACAAAGGCCAATCAGTCACTTTGACGGCAACGCCTTCCCAGGGTGCTTCGCCGTATCATTATCAGTGGTACACGGGGGCCTCGTGCGGCAGCGCCATATCCGGTGCGACGTCTTCATCCCACGCGACAGGGGTCCTGACATCCGGAGCCACCTACTCTGTCCGGGTCACCGACAGCAGCACCGGAGTTCCCGCTGCAGGCGTCTGCACCGGTGTCATTGTAACAGTCAATCCTGACCTCGCTGCGCCTACCATCAGCGCAAGTCCTGGAGCCATCGAAGGTGGCCAGAGCTCTACTCTCACCACAGCTGCACACTTCAGCGGTGGGACTTCAACATACGGATGCCAGTGGCTCGAGGAGGCTCCCGGAGTCGGGAGCTACAGCTCCTTGGGGAGCTCCTTCAGCTGCGGCGCTTCGTCCCTACCCTCAGTCTCGACGGGCATTCTGTCGACTCTCGGGGTCTGGTCTTACGAGCTCAGAGTCACTGATGTCACTGGCGCAAGTGCCACCTCTTATCCAGTCACGGTCACGGTCAGCAGCAGCATCCCTGCATCTTTTCTCGCATTGTCGTGTAACCACGTCTCTGCGGTCGTAGGTGCAGAAATCACATGCAAAGCAACGGTCCGGGGCTCCGGCTCAGCGCCGACTGGCAGTGTCGCTTGGTCAAGCAGCAGCCCGGGTAAGTTCTCAAGCACGTCCTGCAAGCTTTCAAAGGGAGCCTGCTCGGTGAAGTTCACGCCGACCGCTACTGGCTCTTCAGTCATAATCGCGGCGAACTACGGAGGGGACTCCAAGAACTCCCCATCACAAGGGGCGTATAGCCTGACCGTCACGAAAGCGGCCACGCATATCACCATATCATGCATCAATAAATCGAAAATCACCAAGATAGGCGCGTCCATCACCTGTACAGCGACCGTGTCTGGCGGATACTCATCGCTCCTCGGGACTATGAAGTGGTCGATGGTCAAGGGAACCGGAACCGGAATAGTCACGTTCTCCAAGGAGACTTGCAAATGGTCGTCAGGAAAAGGTGTATGCTACGTGACGGTTAAGGCGACCCATACGGGGAGCATCACGATCATGGCGACTTACAGCGGAAACTCAAACAACCTCACGAATTCGGTAAAGCACGTTCTGACGATAAGCTGAATCGCCGAGTCTGGAACTCAGCTCTGCAGCATCGAGATCTGAACATGTCGAAGAGTGTGGTAATGCACTGGTGAGCTCTGTGTCACTTGCTCACCCACCCCTTCCAGTCGCCGTCTCTTGCTCCGTGGACCTTGATTACGTGTGACTTGAGTTCGTTCTCTGTCTCGCATACGAACCCGCAATAACACTTCGCCATCCGGAGGCCGCCTTGATACCGTCGAGTAATACATTTTCTTGACCGGGCTCAGGTCACCCTTCGGTGGTCTGAGGCCATTTCTCCTCAACCCTTGCTTGTGCGGCAGTCCTCAGTCGCTCGATGGTCTTCTGCTGGGCCAGGATCAGGACCATGAAGAACGGGTCCGTCGTCAGCGGCTTGCCAGACAGCTCCACGGCCCCGTCGTAGCATTGCCTCACTTCCTCGAGGATTTGCCCTCGACTGGATACGGTAAGACCGTCCGGACAGGCACCCCCCACGAGGACTTTGTTAGCGAATAAGAGACCGTCTGGACCATCACAAGGTCGTTTAGCGCGTCAAACGTGGAGCCGAGCCCCCAGACCATCGCCATGAAAGCGGCGACGGCCACAGCCTGTCCGAATCCTGAGCCAGGATAGATGAAGAGCGCAGGAACCACGGCAAAGCACACGAACGCGCTCCCGTAAGACACCCCCCTGACCGAGATTCTCCTCCTGAATAAGAACGCCGTAATCGGGTTCTTCTCGACCCTCAGGCCGAACCAGTAGATCGCCCTCTTCGTCAGCCAGAACGCGATCTCATGAGTGAACACGAATACACCGAGCCAGCAGATCAGGATGGTCTCCCAGTCCAAGAGGGGCAGGGTGACGAACCCCAGAAAGAGGACGGTCAGGGGGAGCGAGAGCAGAATCAGAGGCAGGAACACCCACACATGGCGGCGCATCAGCCAGTTCGCGGCTTTGTCCTTCACCGCAGCACCATCAGCCTCTTCAGGATGTAGAACGGCAGGAGCGACGCGGCGAGGGCGACGGGAATCATCGGCGAACCGATTCTCTGCACTACGCTAAGCCTTAGCATTTGTCATTACCTCAACGCCCGCCGCCTCTTGAGTGTCTCCCGAATCGGCTAAGCTAACCATCACGTAGGCATCCACGCACACCACGCTATCATACACCAGATTGTCCTTCGCCAAAGGCGCAAGAATCGCATGCACGGCGACCGTATCTGGCAGCTATTCCTCGCGCACGGGGGCCATCACCTGGTCGAAGGTCTCAGGAACTGGAAGAATCACGCTCTCCAAGAAGGCTTGCACGCTGTCGAATACAGGAAGCTGCTCAGTGACGATCACGGCGACCACTAAAGGGAGCGTCGAGATCAAAGCGGCCTACGGCGGAGATCCGAACGACCTCAAGAGTTCGGATTGACGTGAATGCTGTGAGCGACAAAGACGGTTGTTCCTTCACGAGCTGGAATGGCCCATCAGATGGATAGAAGGCGAGAAGGTGATTCAATCTTATATAATCAGGTTGATTTTGAACGGTAAGGTTGACTTTCAAAGGGGCTTGTCCCTCCTGTGGGAAGGAGGTCGAGACTGATTTTCCTAATTGTCCGTATTGCGGTCGTTCCTTGACACTCTCTCCTGTTGCACAAACTTCGACGGTTCCTCCTACAACCACTATGGCCTTCTGTCCCCGTTGCGGAAAAGCAGTCTCACAAGATGCGCAGTTCTGCCCATCATGTGGGTTCAATTTGAAAAGTGCGGCAACTCAGACTGCTCCCGCGACTCCCGTCCCCGCCGTCGCCGGCCAGTCGGAGAAAACGAGCAACGCCCGGCTTGCCCTGGGCACGGTCTTCGTCATCATCGGACTGCTTCTCCTTCTGGCCGGCGGGAGTATGGCGGGCGAATCTTGCTCGAATTCGGCGACGGCTGCCGCGCTTCTTGGTCTTCCGACGTGCTCATCAGTAGTAGCAACGTTCCTCTCCCTCGTGATAATAGGGATAGTGTTACTGATTATCGGCCTCGTCTTCTTCGCCAAGAGAAAGGTCAGTGCGTAGCCCGACAGAAGCGGATGGCGAAGTGAGGCAATGAACCAGGTGGTTGGTAGCCCGGCCTGGATTCGAACCAGGGTCGCCGGCTCCAAAGGCCAGCATGCTTGACCACTACACCACCGGGCTGCGATCGCGTATGGCTCTTCGAAGGTAATTTAGCCTTGTTCAATCGTTCTCAGGATGAAGTCCGAAATCTTGGCTACGGGGTCCTCCATCGAATCGAGAACCTTCCCGGCCTTCTTTCCAAGCCTTTCCTTGAAATCACCGTCGAGGAAGAACCGCGCTCTTCTCAAGAGAGCATCAGGCCCCGTGACCTTTGCAAGGAGTCCTGCCTTCTGCAGGTATGCGTCGGTATAGAGCGAGCCCTGAAACGCTGAGATGGCAGGCACACCCATCAGGGCTGCTTCGGCGTTCATCGTCCCACCCATGCCTACGAAGAGGTCGGTGGCAGACAGTAATCCCCGCCCGTCGATGATCTCTTCAGGAATGATGTACCTTGAACCGAACCTCCTCCTGACCTCCTTGACTTGGTAGCCATACCGGCAGAGCGCGACCAAGTTGCACTCGGCAAAGGTCTCGGCGAGCCTCTGCAGTACCACGATGGTCCAGCCCCGATCCCTTCCGGCGAGGTACGGGGCGTCGCTTTCCTGCACTCTGACTGTGATTGTCTTCTTCCTGGGATTGAGCTTCGGGACAGGGCCCCCGTAGGCTTTCCTCTTGAGCCACGCCGCAGGGTCGAGAGCGTGGTATTTCGTGACCTGTCCTCGGCCAATCCCGAACATGGACCAGGCGGCGACCGGTATGACCCAGGGACACATCAAGCGGTAGCTCAGAGGCAGCGATAGCCTTCCGGCGACTTCGGAATGCGGAGAATCGTTGATGGCGATGTGTTTTACACCCAGTCCGAAGGCGACGCGGGCGCAGACCGCGGATGCGACAGAAACTGCGACTTGGGGCGCGAACCCCTTAATCAGCGGTATGATCTCGGCCTGCCTGCTCGTGGCAGCTTCGAGCTGCTCCGCGGAGTCCCTGCCTCCCCGTTCACCCACGTAGCGCAGGTCGAGTCCGACCCTTTCTGCGAGAGGCGCAACCTCCCTGTACTTCCTCGACGTGGCGAGGACTTCCACGCCTTCACTTCGAAGTTCGTCAATCAGAGGCTTGAAGAACAGAATCTGTTTCGGAGTTAGAACGTCCACCCATACCCTACCATTGACCATCGATTGTCCCAGGTGATTTTCGAGCGCCCCTTCTTTGTTATTTAACCAGTATTCCGCAGGATCTGCCGTAGCCTGCGTTCGGGAGAACTTTGCTGTTGACAGCTTGTCAAAGTTGGTTCTGGTGGAAGTGTTGGAGCCTAATCTAGTCAATAGACACTCGGCAATCCAAGACACTCGGCGTGAAGCAAGCGCAGTTCGGCGCAGTGGAAAGCATCCTCGACTTCAGGAAGCACAGATTAATACCCGCGAGCCGACAAGCGGCCGGCCTCAATGGACAGGGTGGGCGTCCTCGTCGTCTCGAAGTGCCTCAGTGGGGCCGCCATCGTCGACACCATCTCTAGGAGCGAGAAGTACAGGCCTGAGTTCTTCGTTGTTGAGAAGCAACGCAACCCCTTCAACGTCCAGAGGGCCAAGGTTCACATGGTCATACCCGGCCTGGCAGTCGCAGACGTCGTGAGGGCCGCCGGGAAGTTCAGGGACAGGGTCGCCTTCGGGCTGACGGACACGGAGGACTTCGTGGTGGCGGGCGGCCGAGACGCCCTCGAGCGTGAGACGGGGATTCCGATGATTTGCGTCTCGAAGGAATACGCCGTAGAGGGCTCCAAGGTTGCGCAGCGGCGCCTCTTCGACAGGATATTCAGAGGCGCGAACCCTAGGTACAGGGTCTTCGACCGGAAGGATTACTCCGGGACGCAGGCCGCAGCGGCCGACTTCAGGAAGGCGGTCGGCGAGCTCGGTCCGGCGGTGATCAAGCCGGACGCGCCGGCGAGGGGCGCAGGGGTAGGAGTCTGGGGGAGCGATTTCAGCACTGACAAGGAGGCCACGCAGTTCTTCCTGAACGCCCTCGCGAAAGGGAGCGTCGTCGTGGAGGGGAAGGTCGAGGGCGAGGAGTCCAGCTTCCATGCCTTCAGCGACGGAAGGCACTTCGTCCCCGCTCCCATGAGCAGGGACTACAAGAGGAGCCTCGACGGCAACAGAGGCCCTCTGACCGGCGGGATGGGAAGCTACAGGGGGCCTGATGCGCGCCTCCCCTTCGTCAGGGAATCGGACTGGAGCCGGCTCGTGCAGGCCGAGGAGAGGGCGTTCAGGCTGTGGAAGGGAAGGGGCTCGAACCCGGGCCTGCGCGGCATCGTCCTCTACGACGCGATCATGCACACCGGCGGAGGCTTCAAGGTCCTGGAGAGAAACAGCAGGGGAGGAAACACCGAGCTCATCAACCTGCTGACAACGATCACCGACGACTTCGTCGACGTGTGCTACCGCATGCTGGACGGCGGCCTCAAGAGCATCAAGTTCGGGCGCACGGCTTCGGTCGTGACCTGTGCCGTCCCCGCCTCGTACGGGACCGCCGTCCCAGCACCCGCCGCGGACGAGGCGATAGACCTGTCCGGGGCCTACGGCCTGAGCGAGAGGAGCGGCAGGGTCAGAGTCTTTCCCATGGACGTGCGAATCGAGGGGGGCGAATGCCTGCTGGGTCGCTCGCGGTCGGTGGCGGTCGTCGGGCTCGGCTCGACTCTGGAGGGAGCCCGTCGAGCCTCTCTGCGCGGGGCAGAGTCTCTTGCCGGGCCGGTCAGGTGGAGGAAGGACATCGCAAGCTCCTCGGACGTACGGAAGAGCCGGGACCATCTCAGGAGCCTCCGTCACGCAAGCTCTCGCTAGTGCTTGAAGGCTCTGGTGTGGGTCAGGGCCATGGCCATGCCGTACTGGTCGGCAGCTTCGATTGATGCCTCGTCGTTCGCGGAACCTCCGGGCTGAATCACGGTGGAGACTTCTGCTTGACCGAGGAGGTCGACACTGTCGCGGAAGGGAAAGAAGCCGTCTGAGGCGCAGACCGCTCCCTTCGACCTCCCCGCCGCGTTGTCCAGCGCTATCTTCACGGCGCCGTTCCTCTTCCTGAAGCTTGCCACCCCCAGGGTCCAGAACCGGGTCAGCCTCTCGCCCTCGAAGCTCGCTTCGGCTATCACTATGCCGTTCGACTGCACCTTCCTGACGACCTCCCATGCCGCGAGCAGCTTCCTCAGCTGGCGCGCGTCGGGCTTCACCTTCGTCGGCACCGTGACCCTGGCGGCGTCCAGCTTGGCACGGTAGTCGGGCGCATCCTGCAGGAGGATCGCCCCTTCGACCACCTTCAGGTCGTAGGGGTAGTCCGGCCTCTGCGCGGTCTGAATGATCCTGATCTTCTTCTTCTGCTTCTTCTCCAGAGCGGCGAGAGCATCCGGGTTGAATCCCGGGGCTATCACTATCTCCGTGTACACGGAACCGTCTTTCGTGCCTTCGTTCCTGCCTATCAGCCTCGCCGCCTGCAGGTCGACCTCCCTGTTCGTCACGACGGTCCCCCCGAAGTCAGCCTCTGGGTCGCAGGAGTGCGCGAGCGTATACGCCTCCGCGACCGTCGGGGCGAAGGCGAAGCCGCTGATCTGGCCGTGCTTGACCGTGGCCACGGCCGCCGTGCCGTCGTAGCCCTCGACTATGTCGTAGGCGCTACCTACGTCGAGGAAGTTGTTGAAGGACAGGACGTCTCCGGCGAGCCGCTTCCAACCCGACATGGTCCTCCACCCGTCGATCGAATAGATCACGGCCCTGCGGTCGGGATTCTCCCCGTACTTCGCGTCCTGAATCTTCGAGGCGGATATCAGGAGCCTCCGGGGGAACTCCCCTGCCGCGTCGCGCCTGAGCCCGTTGAAGATCGCGGCGTCGTACGAGGAGGTCTGGGAGAACGCCTCCACCGCGAGGCGCCTCCTGAAGTCCTTCGTGGTCCCGCCGCCGTTCTTCTTCATCTCCTCTAGGACCGGGTCGTACAGCAGCGGCGACGCCACGACGGCCACGCTCTCGAAGTTCTTAGAAGCGGCCCTGACCATCGTCGGGCCGCCGATGTCGATGCTCTCGACGAGTGTTTCGTCGGCCGCCCCCTGCCGCAGGGCCTCCTGGAAGGGGTAGAAGTTGCAGACCACCATGTCCACGGGCTTGACCCCCATGGCGCTCAGTTCCGCCAGGTGCTCGCTCGTCCGCCTGGCCAGGATGGCTGCCTGGAGGGGCGCGTGCAGAGTCTTCACTCTGCCGGAGAGCGCGGTGGGGAGCTTCATGTCGTCCTGCAGGCTCTTGACTGAAAGGCCCGCCTCCTTGAGGGCCGCGTAGGTCCCGCCGGTGGCCAGGATCTCGACGCCGAAGCTCGACAGTCCGCCCGCGAAGCCGACCAGGCCCGTCTTGTCCGAAACACTGAGCACGGCAGTAACGACCTTCACAACGCCTTCCGACATCGGAGCCGGTGCTCCCGGGCCGGTAGATAACGACGCTTCTCACATCCGTCCGTTCTTTGCACGAACCTGACAATTCCATCTTATATACATAACATGGAATTGCTGCGTCCATGCACCGGCCGAAGGTCTTCATCGTGAAGGTGGTCATCTCAAACAGGGACGGTGCGGGCGACCCCGAAGGGGACACCATCTACAGGGACCTCGTGTCGAAGTCAGGATTCAAGCAGGTCAAAGGGATACGCAGCGGGAAGTCCCTGAAGGTCTCCGTGGAGGCCCCCGACGCGGCGTCTGCGAAGACGCTCGTCTCCAAGATGTGCGACGAGCTGAGGATCTACAACCCGGCCGCACATTCCATCACGGTCGAGGTGTGACGGATGCAAGCGAAGGTCGCCGTGGTGAGGTTCCCCGGCAGCAACTGCGACCTGGATGCCGTCAGCGCGCTGAGGACCTTCCACAACGTGGAAGCCGACCTCGTCTGGCACGAAGAGCCCTCGTTGGGGGGGTACGACGCGATCGTCCTCCCGGGAGGCTTCTCGTTCGGAGACTACCTCAGGGCGGGCGCCATCGCGGCCAGGAGTCCTGCCCTCAGGCGGGTCGCGGAATCCGCGGAGCGTGGGACGCCGATACTCGGGATCTGCAACGGCTTCCAGATCCTCATTGAAGCGGGCCTCCTGCCCGGCTCGCTGCTGAGGAACGCTTCTCTGAGGTTCGTGTGCAAGTGGGTCACGATCAGGGTCGAGGACGACTCCACGAGCTTCACGCACGGGATGAGGAAGGGGCAGGTCCTCCGGATCCCGATAGCGCACAACGAGGGGAGGTTCTACACCTCGGAGAGAGAGCTGCGGGAGTTGTCCAGGGAGGGGCAGGTGGTCTTCCGGTACTGCGACGAGAGAGGGAGGCCGGTGCCGTCAGCAAACCCCACGGGGACGCTGGACGGCATCGCCGGGGTGTGCAACAGGGCGGGCAACGTGGTAGGCCTGATGCCTCATCCCGAAAGGGCGACCGAGCCCATCCTGAGTCCCTTCGGCTCCGACGACGGTTCGCTCATCTTCAAGTCGATGCTGGAGAGCATCTGAGTTGCTGGCAACCGGGCCGCGGCTGGGCCTGAGCAGCGACGAGGTCGAGGCCGTCCGCGAGCTCCTCGGCCGGGAGCCGAACGAGACGGAGTGGGCGATCATCGACGCCGAGTGGGCCGAGCACAGCTCCTACAAGTCGTCGAGGGCTCTCCTGAAGCAGCTCCCGACGAGCGGAGAGCGGGTCGTCCTGGGCCCCGGGTTCGACGCCGGGGTCGTGGACGTAGGTAAGGGGTACGTCGCGACCCTCCACATAGAGAGCCACAACCACCCCTCGGCCATCGACCCATACGGGGGGGCCTCCACGGGGATCGGGGGGGTCCTCAGGGACATAATCTCGGTCGGCTCCAGGCCGATAGCGCTGCTGGACGTGCTGAGGTTCGGCGACCCCGAGAAGAGCGGGCATTCGAGGTGGCTCCTCAGGAACGTCGTCAGGGGGATCGCCGACTACGGCAACTGCGTGGGCGTTCCCACCGTGGCCGGGGACATCGAGTTCGACGACAGCTTCGAGAAGAACTGCCTCGTGGACGTCGCCTGCGTGGGGGTGGCGAGGAAGGGGTCAGTCATCTTGGGGGAAGCCAAGCACCCGGGGGACGCCCTGCTGCTGATCGGCGGGAGCACGGGCAGGGACGGCGTAGGGGGGGCCGCCTTCGCCTCGAAGAAACTGGCGAAGGGCCCGGAGACGAGCAGGAGGTCGGTGCAGGTCCCGGACCCCTTCATGAAGAAGCTCCTGCTCGACGCCCTGCTCGAAGCGTCCCGGACCGGATTGATCCACGGCATGAAGGACCTCGGAGGAGGAGGCCTCTCCACCGCCCTCTCGGAGGTCGCCTCCAAGGGGGGCACCGGGGTCGACGTCGAGCTGACCAGGGTCGCGGTGCGGGAGCAGGGGATGACCCCAGCCGAGATCATGGCGTCCGAATCGCAGGAGCGGATGCTCCTGGTGCTCGGCCCGAGCGGCGCGGCCCCCGTCCTGGAGATCCTCGACAGGTACGAGGTCCCCCACGCGGCGATAGGGAAGGTGACCTCGGACGGGGCGATGAAGCTCAGGTGGAACGGGCGCGTCGTGGCGGACCTGCCCGCAAAGGCCGTGGCTGAGGCCCCAGTGGTCAAGTGGCCAACCAGGAGGCCAAGGCGCACCCGCCCGGGGACCCTTCGCCGGAGAGAACCTCCCGTGGCCGACTCCGTGGCCGCCCTGCTCTCGTCGCCGAACATCGCCAGCAGGAGGTGGGTCTACGAGCAGTATGATCACGAGGTAGGCCTTCGGACTGTGCTGAAGCCGGGGAGTGCCGACGCCTCTCTCCTGAGGCTGCCGAACGGGTCGATGCTCGCGGTGAAGGCCGACGGCAACAGCAAGCACAGCTCCCTCGACCCCCGCCGCGGGGCGGCGGGATGCGTCGCCGAGGCGTGCAGGAACGTCGTCTCAGTCGGCGCCGAGCCAATCGCGATGGTCGACCACCTTCAGTTCGGCGACCCCTCGGACCCGGAGGTGTACTGGGCGTTCACCGAGGCGCTGGAAGGCATGGCGCAGTACTGCAGAGGCCTCCCCCTGCCCGTGGTGGGAGGAAAGGTCAGCTTCTACAACGAGGACGCGTCGACGAACCGCGCGATCAAGCCCTCGCCCATCGCTATGGTGGTGGGCCTCCTCCAAGAGGACGACAGGCGCCCGTCCTCGGCGTTCCACCGGGCGGGCGAGCCCGTCTTCGTCGTGGGGACCACAAAGGCGGAGCTGGGGGGATCCGAGTACTGCGAGACCGTCCTGAAGGCGCGGGGGGGCACAGTCCCCGCCCCCGAGGCCCGCGAGGACTCCCGGACCTACAGGGCGATCCTGTCGCTGATCCAATCGGGCGCGGCGAGCGCGGTCCACGACTGCTCGAAGGGCGGCCTCGCCGTCGCGGTGGCCGAGATGTGCATCCAGGGCGGCGTCGGGGCAGCGGTGGACGCAGGAAGGGTCCCCGGTGGGCCCCTTTCGCCGACCGAGGCGCTCTTCTCGGAGTCGCACGGGCGGTTCGTCGTCTCGGCAGGAGGAGGGTCGAGGGCAGAGGCCCTCCTGAGGAGAGAGGGGATACCCTACTCGGTGGTCGGCGAGACCGGAGGGGACGCACTCAGGATTTCTGCCGGAGGGAAGGTCGTGGCCAGCCTCGAGGTCGACGCGATCAGAGACGCCTGGGAGAGGCCGCTCGCGAGGCTGATGGGATGAGGAGGAGGAGGACAGGCGTGAAGGAGAAGTGCGGGATAGTCGGGGCGTACTCCGCGAAGGGCTCGGACGTGGTGCCCAAGGTCCTGCGCGGGCTCGAGGCCCTCCAGCACAGAGGCCAAGAGTCCTGGGGGATCGCAGTCGAGCAGAAGCCCATCTTCCGGAGGATGGGGCTAGTCACCAACTGGTATCTGGCCGCAAAGGAGCTCCTCCCATACCGCGGCCGGTCGGGGATAGGCCACGTCAGATACTCGACCAAAGGGAAATCCGTCCTAGGCAACGCCCAGCCCGTCCAGATAGGAGAGGAGTTCTCGATCGCCCACAACGGCACGATCGTGAACGGGGAGCAGCTCGCCGCGCCGGTGAATGAGGAGTTCGGCATCTCGTGCGAGTCTGACACCCGCACCGCAGGGTACAGGCTGCTCCACCACCTGAAGGAGAGGGGAAGCATGTTCGAGGCATTCGAGTGCCTTTCTTCCGAGGCCTTCGGGGCCTACTGCTTCGTCATCCTGGGGAAGGGGGGAGAGGTCTTCGCCGCCCGGGACCCCAGAGGCTACAGGCCTCTGTCCCTCGGGTGGCACGAGGCCTCCAAGACCTTCATGGCCGCGTCCGAGTCCTGCGCCCTCGAGGCCGTCGAGGCCGACTTCGTGAGGGACATCGAGCCTGGCGAGGTCGTCAGGTTCGGCCCGCCTGACGGGACGCTCGAGTCCCACAGGTTCTCCCCCAAGGTGCCGACCGCGTACTGCTCATTCGAATACACCTACTTCGCCCACCCGTCCTCGCGCCTCAACGGGATCAGCGTCTACGAGGCGAGGAAGAGGGTCGGCCGGATCCTTGCGAGGCGCTTCCGAGTGGAGGCCGACGTGGTCATCCCGGTCCCCGATTCGGCGAGGCCGGCCGCGCTGGGCTTCGCGCTGGAGAGCGGCATCCCGATGGACGAAGGCCTGATGAAGGACAGGTACAGAAGGAAGGGGAGCATCCGCAGCTTCATCGAGCCGGGGCAGGGAGGGAGGGAGGACGTGGTGAAGAGGATAGTCCCGGTGCGCGACGCGATAAACGGGAGGGACGTGCTCGTGGTCGACGACAGCCTGGTCAGAGGCACGAGCTCCAGGATAATCACGGAGTCCCTGAGGAAGGCGGGGGCCAAGAGCGTGAAGATGGCCGTGACATTCCCAGCGATCAGGCACCCCTGCTTCATGGGCATGGACTTCCCGAGCAGGGACGAGCTGCTGGCCCACCGGGTCGCGCAGGGGGAGGAGGTCCCCGAAAGAATGGCCGAAAGGGTCGCCAGGGCGATAGGGGTGGACGAGTTCCACTACAACGACATCGAGGGCCTGAGCGAGGCGATAGGCCTCCCAGCCGACAGCCTGTGCTTCTCGTGCATCACGGGCGACTACACCAAGATCGGGGTCCGCCAGCCGCTGCCGCTGTCGTCGTCGTCGTCGTCGCAGTCGCCGTCTCAGTCACAGTCTCAGTCGCAGCCGCAGGAAGAGGTGAAGGTCTGAGCTTGCTCCGCATCGGGGTCCTCGTCTCAGGCAGGGGTTCGAACCTCGAAGCGATCCTCAGGGCCATCGAGCGCGGCGCCATCAAACGCGCCCGGGTGGTCGTCGTGATCAGCAACGACCCGACCGCCAGTGCTCTGAGCGTGGCCAGGCGGCACGGGGTCGAGGCGCTGGCCCTGGACAGCAAGGGAATCCCGAGAGAGGAGTACGACGCGAAGCTGGCCGAGGTCCTGCGGAGCCACGGAGTCGGGCCCGAGAGCGGGCTCGTCCTGCTGGCGGGCTTCATGAGGATACTCTCGAAGCAATTCGTCGAGGCCTACCGGGGAAGGCTGATGAACATCCACCCCTCGCTGCTTCCCGCCTTTCCCGGCCTGAAGGCCCAGCAGCAGGCGATCTCGCACGGCGTCAAGGTCGCCGGATGCACGGTCCATTTCGTGGTCCCAGAGGTCGACGCCGGGCCGATAATCGTGCAGAAGTCGGTGCCGGTCAGGGATGGCGACGACGAGGAGTCGCTGTCTGCCAGGATCCTGAGGCAGGAGCACAGGATGTACCCCCTCGCGGTGGGGCTGTTCGCCGAGGGGCGCCTGCGTGTGGAGGGAAGGAGGGTGATCGTCGGATGACCGCGATACCCATGGACGGCAGGGCGCTCTCCGCGAGCATCGAGGAGCGCCTGAAGGCCGTCGCCGAGAAGATGAAGGCCTCGGGCACCGAGCCGACGCTGGCGACCATCCTGGTGGGGGACGACCAGGCTTCGAGGGTCTACGTCGCAAGCAAGCACAGGGCCGCCGGACGGGTCGGGATCGGGTCGCGGGGCTACGCCCTCCCCGAGCGGGCCACGGAGGACGAGCTCGCCTCCCTGATCGCGGGGCTCAACGCAGACAGGTCAGTGAACGGGATACTCCTCCAGCTCCCCCTCCCTCCCCAGTTCGACGAGCTGAGGATGCTCGAGAAGATCGACCCCGAGAAGGACGTGGACGGCCTGACGGCCACGAACGCCGGGAGGCTCGTCTACGGAAGGGCCGACCTGGTGCCGTGCACGCCCAGGGGCATCATGGAACTGCTCCACCACTACCGCATCCCCATAAGGTCCTCGAGGGCAGTCATCATAAACCGCAGCACCCTCGTCGGGAAGCCCCTGCACCACCTCCTCCTCGCCGAGGACGCCACGGTGACCGTCTGCCACTCGAAGTCCACCGAGCTCCCCTCCCTCACGCAGCACGCGGACATACTGGTGACGGCCGTAGGCCGGCGGCCGCAATTCGTGGTGACCGCTGACATGGTCAAAGAAGGGGCCGTCGTGGTGGACGTGGCGATGAACCGCGTGGACGGGAAGCTCGTCGGGGACGTCGACTACCAGGGCGTGTCCGAGAAGGCTTCGCACATAACCCCCGTGCCCGGAGGAGTGGGGCCCATGACCGTCGTCATGCTCATGCAGAACACGCTGATCGCCACCGAGCGGCAGAGCCGCCTCGTGACCTCGCAGGTGGGATTGTCATGAACAAGGCGGACGTCAGGCGTGACGCCCTGAAGGCGAGGCGCTCCCTCCCGGCTGAGCAGGTCGAATCGTTGAGCGCGCGGATACAGGACGCCCTCCTGGCGCTCCCCGAGTTCCTGGAGGCCGAAGTCGTCGCGAGCTACGCGGCGAAGCGCGACGAGGTCCAGACGGCGAAGGTGATGCGGTCCGTGCTGTCGTCGGGGAAGAGGCTCCTCGTGCCGAGGACCGACCTTCGCTCCCTGAGCCTCCGCTTCTGCGAGGTCCGGTCCCTCGACCAGCTGGCTCCCGGGTACCTCGGCATCCCCGAGCCGCCTCTCGCGTCGAAGGCGGTCCCGCTGAGCGAGTCTCAGCTGGTCGTCGTCCCGGTGGTCGCCTGGGACGCCCTGGGCCAGCGCCTGGGCCACGGGAAGGGGTACTTCGACAGGGCACTGAGGTCCAGGGGGAGGGCCGTGATCGCCGGCCTGGCGTTCGAGTCCCAGCGCCGCGACCGGCTCCCGGCGACGCCCTCGGACGTCCCGCTGAACATCATCGTGACCGAGTGGAGGGTCCTGCGCTTCGGAGGGGCCTCAGGTGGCTGAGTCCCCCGGGGTCGCCATCGTGGCCGGGAGCAAGAGCGACCAGGCGGTCGCCGACGAGGCGGCGAAGGTCCTGCGTGAGCTCGGCGTCTCCTTCGAGGTCAGGTTCATTTCAGCCCACAGGGACCCGGACGGACTGAAGCGGTACCTGGCCGGGTCCCGGGCCAAGGTCTTCATAGCCATCGCGGGCCTGTCGGCCCACCTCCCCGGGGCCGTGGCGTCGATGACTCTGAGGCCCGTGATCGGCGTCCCGGTCAGCACCAACCTGGGAGGCCTGGACTCCCTTCTCTCGATCGTCCAGATGCCGGCGGGAGTGCCGGTCGGCTGCGTCGGTATCGACAACGCCCGGAACGCGGGCATCCTCGCGGCGGAGATCCTCGCGCTCGACGATAAGGCCGTAGCCGCCGCCCTGACGAAGATGAGGAAGGCATGGAGGCAGTGAATAGGCCCGGCAGGTTCGTCCGCTCCGGCAAGGTGAAGGACATCTACGAGCTCGACGAAGGGCACCTGCTCTTCCATTTCACTGACAGGGTCTCGGCCTATGACGTCGTGCTTCCGACGGCCATCCCCCGCAAGGGAGAGGTCCTCTGCAAGCTGGGCGCGCACTTCTTCGAGACCCTGGGCGTGCCCAACCACATGGTCAGGCTGGAGGGTGAAGACTCGATGGTGGTGAAGAAGATGGACATGATAATGGTGGAGTGCGTGGTCAGGGGCTACCTCTACGGGAGCCTGATGAGCAGGGCGAAGAAGGGGGAGGTGTCGCTGCCCGTCGAGGCGGTCCTGGCGGCAAAGCTCCCGGAGCCCTACTTCGACCCGACGACGAAGTCCGACCTGAAGGACGAGCCCGTGACGAAGGAGGAGATAGTCAGCCAGGGGCTGGCCACCCCCGCGGAGCTCTCCCACATCAGGAGGTCCTCGATTCAGATCTACGACCTCGTCCTGTCGAGGGCGGCGAGTGCCGGGTTCATCCTCGCCGACGTCAAGCTGGAGTTCGGCAGGCACGGAGGCGGCATCCTCCTGGGCGACTCCATAGGCCCCGACGAGTTTAGGATGTGGCCCAGGTCCAAGTACGAGGCCGGGAAGGTTCAGGAGAGCTACGACAAGCAGCCCATCAGGGACTGGCTCTCCGCCGAAGGCTACAAGGCGAAGCTCGACCGGGCGAGGAAGGCCGGAGCCCCGACGCCGCCACCACCCAAGCTCCCCGAATGGCTCGTGGAAGAGACGAGCAGGAGGTACGTGGCGGTCTTCGAAGGCCTGTCGGGGAAGAAGCTCTAGGGGAGGGAGGGGCGAGGGTCCTGCCTCGAGAATCGTACTCGTACGCCAAGACTGGGGTCGACCTGCGCAAGGTCGGCCGGATCCAGCGCTCCATGGGGGCGCTGCTCGGAGCCACGTTCTCCTACAGGGAGGGGAAGGCCGGCGCCCCGCTGATGCCCATAGGGCACTACGCGGGCCTCATCGACATCGGGCACGGCAACGCCCTGACGATGCACGCCGACGGCGTCGGCACGAAGGTCCTCGTGGCCCAGGAGATGGGAAGGTTCGACACGGTCGGCATAGACTGCGTCGCCATGACGGTCAACGACCTGGTCTGCCTGGGGTCCGAGCCCGTGGCGCTGCTCGACTACATCGCGCTGGAAAGGGAGGACGAAGGGCTCGTCGCTGAGCTGGGGAAGGGCCTCGTCGAAGGCGCCAGGCGCGCCTCCGTCGCCATCGTGGGAGGCGAGACGGCCATCCTGGGGGACATGATCAAGGGGAAGGCGGGGCGGGGCTTCGACCTCGCCTCGATGGGGGTGGGGATCGTCAAGCGGGACGAGGTGATCGACGGCTCCGCAATCGAGGAAGGGGACGCGGTGGTCGGCGTGGCGAGCTCTGGGCTCCACTCCAACGGCTACACCCTGGCCAGAAGGGCGCTGCGCCGCCGCTCCCTGAAGGAGCGCGTGGACGAGCTCGGCTCGACGCTCGGAGAGGCCCTGCTGACGCCGACCTCCATCTATGTCAGGCCCTCGCTCGAGGCCGTCAGGCGGTGCGAGGTCCACGGCCTCGCGCACATCACCGGCGGCTCGTTCTCGAAGCTCGCCAGGCTCGTCGGAGGAAGGAGTCTCGGGTTCGACGTCACGCTGCCCCCGCCGCCGGAGATCTTCTCCCTGCTCGGGCGCGAAGGAGGCATCTCCGAGCGGGAGATGTATAGGACCTTCAACATGGGGGTGGGCCTCTGCGTCTGCCTCCCCGAGTCGGAGGCGGGCGCGTGCGCCCGGGTCTTCAAGTCCCGCGGCTTCCCAGCCCACCACCTCGGCTCCGTGAGAAGGGGGACGGGGGTCCGGGTCAACGGGCTCGGGGTCTCCTGAGCTGAGAGGCCGCAGCCTAAAAGAACGGAAGGCATGTGGACGTCCTGATCATGGGGAGGCTAGGAGGACAGGGGAAGCCCGGATGAAAGGTGAAAGCACGAAGAAGACGGTGGGAGTATACTGGGGGAGATTCAATCCGCCGCACAAGGGGCACATCGCCTTGGCAAGAAGACTGGTGAAGAAGGTGGACCTCTTGACGATCGCCGTGGGCAGTGCGGAAAGCAAGAACACGAAGCGAAACCCGTTCAGCGGAGATGAAAGGGTGGAGATGCTGAAGAGCTACCTGAGGGAGGAGGGCATCAGAGTGAAGGATGTAATCGCGGTCGAGGACGGCGATTCCTGGGCCTCGTCCATCGACAACCTGTTCGAGAAGTGCGGCAGATTCGACGTTCTGTTCACGGACCACAAGACGATAGCCAGACTGGTCGGGAACCGAGTGAAGGTCGTCAGCTTCGAGAGAAGAGGCGACGTCTCATCCACGCTGATAAGGGAATCCATAGCCAAGGGAGAAGAATGGGAGAACCTGACAGGAAAGTCGGTCGTCAGCCTGATGAGGAGGTTCGACGGGATCGCCCGGATAAGGAGAGCCTACGGAGCTTCGGAATAGCCTCGGGCGCGGTTCTGTTCCGTTTGCGGAGTGGTTCAATTGGGCGTTCCTCTTGGAGTGGTGCGCTTCCTTCCGAGGAATGAATAGGCCATCGCAACCAGCGACGCGGCTGCAAGAAGCGGGCCGCCCAAGAACAAGGTTATGACCGTAGGAAAGTACCAGTAGGGAGTTCCAACGAACGCCCGGCAAACCCCAATGACCTCTCCGCATGGATAGCTAGGAGGTAGAGCAGGAAAGGGCCAGTTTCCATATTCCCGTGCCCAGCCCAACCAATACCCGGCAACGCCCATCGCGACACCGAGAATCAAGCCGACCAGCGCGTATCTCAGCTCTCTTTCGCCTCCGATGTCACTGCGGCTCTCGGTAGGCCAAGCCACTTATTCTGCTCTTCAACCCCGACCCCCGCCATCTCTGCCGGAGTCTGACCCTCTAACGCTTGGTGGGGCTTCACGAAGTTATAGTGAATCCGTTGCCCCTCTGCAATCTGCGAGGTCGGGGCCTTCCAACCCCTCTGAACCTTCACGCCCGGTTCCGTCAAGTCGTCACCTGGCTCCCTAGGTCTTGTCTGTCAAGTCTCGTCACCTGAAGGCCCCAAGCCCGATTCGGGACGTGTACGTAGGGAGTCAGTGGTGAGGAAGGGGAAGGATTCTTGGGGGGCAGGCCAGGTAATATGACCACGGTCCCAGCGAACCCACTGCCGAGAGAACGGAGGTGTAGGTCCGATTGGCGACGGTTGCGCCCACGCCAACGAGCGCGCAGCTGGGCGATTCGTAAGCTGCAACCGATACTAAGTAATGATCACTGCCGTTGCCAGCCAAAAACCGAATCGGCGAATACACTACTGGGGCAAGCAAGAGCATTGCTATGGCTGCCACAATGATGAATCCCGCGATTGCTACTGTCCTGCGCCTCATCCGGCTTGTTCAGAGGAACCCGTTCCGTCTTTTACGCGTTTGGACTTGGCGGTTCTGTAAAGTCTCCGTTGGGTGAGGAGGAAATCTTTGGCTTTCGGGAGCTGTCAAAGGTCGTTGGGTGAACTTGGAAGGCAAATCGTCTCTGTGAGGCGGATGGAACGGCTGCACTTGGGTTTGGCTTTGACTGTCTCTTTGCTTCCCGTGCCATGATCAGACAGAGGACTCCAATCGCAAGGACATAAGAACCGTAAATGAGATTTGTCGTTTCGACACTGATGCTACACCACTGTCCAGATGTGAAGAAAGGTCTCAGGGCGGGTCTTACTTCAGGAAGTCGATCAGGGCGTCCGAGAGCTCCTTCTCCTTCGCCAGCCACCTGACGAGGTCCGTCATCGTGACGAGACCGACGAAGGTCCCATCCTGCCCAAGCACCGCCAACCGCTTGATGTCGTTCTCGATCATCTTCTTCGCGGCGTCGCCGATGGAACTGTCCACTGAAGTGGCTATGAGCGGCGCTGACATGATGTCTTTGACCCGGACCGTCCGGGCGTTGAGACTCGCGGCAGTCACCCTCCGGAGTATGTCTCTCTCGGTGATAATTCCGACCGGCCCTCTCCCTCCGGTGACGACCAGACAGCTCACGTCCTTCTCGAGCATGACAGAAACGGCCTCCGCCACCGTGGCCTCGCCGCTGGTCGTGTGGACCGCCTCGATCACTATGCTCCTCACCTTCGCCTCGATGGCCACGACCACCAGACAGCGAAAGAGACTAAAAAACTTGGGCACGGCGGCTCTGGTGCGTCTTAGGGAGTTTGAGGTTTCAGGATTTCAAGTGGTGCGTCTCGGGAGATGAAAGAGCCTTCATAGATTGCCATTTTTCTCTCAGCAAGCTGTACATGTATTCGTTCCTGTACTGCCCGTTCTTGTTGAAGAACCGTTTCCTCAGTTCCCCTTCTCGTTTGAATCCATTCTTCTCTAACACCCTTTGAGAGGCCACGTTTTCCGTGTCGGTCACTGATTCAATCCTCTCGATGTCCTTCTTAGTTGTAAAGAGGTAATCCACGAGGAGCCCCGCGGCTTCGGTCGTGTAGCCTTTCCTTCTTTCGCTCGGCTTTATTCGGTATCCAATCTCGAAGAGATAGTGATAGTCTGACCGAGGCAAGTAATAATCAATGAAACCGATTTTCTTGGCTTCCGTTCGGCTTGAGATTATGAAGCATGGTGCTATTTTCACCATCTCTTGAATCTCGCGCACACTTTTCGGCTCGAAACCAGAATATTCTCCCGAGAATTCAGTGTCGTTCCACCAATTGTAGAGGTCGTCGATATCCGAGTCGTCGACAGACCTCAGCTTGACTCTATCGCCAAGAAGTTCCATGTTCTACTTACGATTTGGTTGATGCCACAGCCAGCTTGATAAGCTTCTTTCACCTGATTCCTTGAAGCGGCTAGTCCAAGCCCGCGACCGGGCCATCCAACGCCCAGACTCTGAGACCCCAAGAGTCTGGGGTAAGCGGGGAATCCTTTCGAGTTTAGGCGCAGTCCGAGGCGCTATCCGCTACCAGGGGTTACCTTGGGACCATCCAGCAGTATGCCCAAACCAACAACGAGCGGCGTTCTACCTTGCTGGGTCGTTCGACGCGGGTAATCAGAACGGCACCCTCATCACTTTGTAAGCCTCGAACAAAGAAATCCCGACGGCAACCAGTGCCACAGCAACAGCAAAGACATACTCCTGGTAGAGTTGAACAGGTCGCATGATTGTCAGAAGGACAATCAGCGCGGTAAGGAAGAAAGCGGCATAGGCTGCTTGGAGAGGGAGAACTGTCTTCCTTATTCGAAACATGTTCTCAAAGACTACCTTGTCGACGGTGTACCCGTCTCCCTCTTCCTTGACAAGGCCGGCCTTCAGGAGCTTGCTGATGTGGTAGTGAGCTACTGAAGGCGAGCTTAGGCCCAGTCCCCGTTGGACGTCGTGGGCTCCCACCGGTTCAGCCTGCCGGTAGACAAACCTGAAGACCTTGCGCGTCGTCCCCTCTAGGACGTCATCGGTCTTCTTCTCTTCCAAGCCTGGTCGACTGTTCACAGTTGGGTCCGACCTTGTCTCTAATAGTTCTAACACTAGAACGGAGGCATTCTAAAGCGTAGAACCATATCAGGCCTTCGCGCCGTTAGCATCGTGACTGCGCGAATCAGACCGAACAGACGGGTCGTGATCTATTCAGTGGCGGCCGTGGCTGTGGCCATCGGCCTAGCGATATCAATCACCTTAGCTTTCCCTCCTGCGGCCCAGGCTCCGAAACGTTTCTCCTCGGGCAGTTGCCCTTCGACGGGTCTGCCGCTAGATATACTGCCGCCAGTGAGCGTCTTGAAACCGAATGGCACCGTCACTATCAATGGCACTACCTACTGGTACGTCACGTTCATTCCTGACGTATCTCTGACCAGCGAGGGCTTCCGCTTCCAGGGCGTCAACTTCTCGATGGGATCGGCCTCCAGCGACATTCTGGTGAGTGGGGCACGGTGGACCCTCACGAACGATACTGTGCTTACGACGCTTGTCAACGGCAGGCCTTCGTGCTGGTTCTTCCTCCCGTGGGTGGGCATCTCTTTCTCAGACGGCTCATCTGTCGAATACAACACCTACACCGCAAGTGTCGGCGTTGGTCCGGGGAACAATCAAACGACGTACAATCTGACGTTCGACAGGCCAACCAGCAATCCTTGGTTCACTCAACCCTTCTGGTTCAACACGCAACAGAACTTGACCCTCAGACTACATACTGATCCTCAGGCAGGCGTGGGGTACCAAACCGACGGCGGAGAGATTACGCTCTACGTGAGCACTTCATGAGCGCGGCGCGTCAGCCAAAGTACCGAGTTGCACCACCCCAACTCCGAAAAGGCTCAGGACCCTGAGACGCACCAGAATCTTACCTGGTATAGTTTATTTGCCATAGGACTCTTAATCCAATTTTAGGAAGAGGGACTGGTTCGAGGTAACATGGAAGACGCCAGAATCTCGGGAGTGACAATCAGGAATGGCCGATGAAATGGACGAGGTCGCGATATTGAATTCCATAGGTGACTTCGGGGCCATTGATGAGGAAACGGTCCGGAGAGACACTGTCAACCACAACCAGGAATCTATTCGCAAATGGCTTGAAGCAAGCTTCCCTCGCATCGAGAAGTATAGGTTCTCAAGTATCGAAAACGGGAAGCACGTCAGGTCATATCCGCCTGAGTTCTCAGGTTCAGTCGTTTGGTACCAGGGTTGCAGCCGCGGCCAATTTCGCCTTGTGCAAAGGAACTTGATTTTTAATTCCGACTTGAGGTACATTGATTCGAGTGAAGAGCAACGATACGTCGAGATAGTCCTGGACGTGCTGCCTGTGAGCCTTTCGCTGGAGTATTCGAAAGAATCGGTTGGATTTCAATTCATGTACGATGCTATTGTGACAATCAGGATTCCCAAAGGCAAGCCAGGCGATTCGCCCGAATGGTCGGTCTTGGGAGAAAAGAACGGCTTGGAAAGAAGTTTCGTTGGAACCCAAGATGTGTGGGTGCCCTACGATTTGTTGGATAGTTGGAGAAAAGGGGAACTCCAAAGTAGTTCTCACGAGATAACTGAGAAGGACTCTCAGTATATTGACTACGGTGAGTACCGGTATCCATATGGACTCTATCGATGGTTCCACTCGCTCGGGACAGATCCCCTGGGCGTGCTGCAAAGGGCGGACTGCATGGACGAAGACACACTGGGACTAATCAGAGCGAAACTCGAAGAACCACATTCCATTGTCAGTAGGGTCCAAATCAAAAGCAAGGATAGGGAACGCCTTAGGATTCTGGCGAAAGTCGAAGGAGAAAATGAGCCACTATCAACCCTACAGCTAGCACGGCTTCTGAGCTATGACGGCAAGGGAGGGGCTCACGCCTTCAAGAGAAGGATGCAGGGGCTAGGACTAATCGAGGTCAAAAAGGGGCCTGGAGGCATAGGCGCTCTGATTAAGCTCACCCCTGCTGGACGAAGCGTTCTGTGAGCGTTCTCAGGCCGTACGCGGATTCGGTCTTTTACCGGTTCTTGGGACCGTACTGCAATCCGTTCTAGCGGCAGGTGGAAAACGAAAGTTTCGCATGATAGCGTGCCGTCTTGGCGTTTGACTAGGCGTAGAGTCAGGCAGAAGAACGCATCAGAGAACCAATCCCAAGACAGAGAGCAGGACGCGCTGACCGGCCAAGAACGGGCTTTAGAACGCCTGCATCATCAAATCTCGGAGGCACGGAGTGGTTCTGCTCCATCCGTAGGTCCCGGGCCTGCCGACGACAACGATGCTTTTGAAACGGGGGACTGTCAGGATGTGCTCATCCGCATTGGACCAATTCACGTTCAACCCACTCCTTCACCTTCGGTCCTTTCCGAAGGAATGTTCATTGACTATTATGTATTCCACGACAGCACAGGGGTTCTGTCCCATCTTCGAGTGGTCTGCGAGGGTGTCCCACCAAGCGTGGTAGTGCCATCAGGCACGTCTTAGTTCTCTGATTCCGAGATAGAGGAAGAACAAAGCGACCAAGGCCGCCGCCGCCACCTTCACATAGCTTATCCAGAACTTGTCCACCAGAGGAGTAATCCCACTAACGAGAATGTCATAACAGGCCTGTCCGAGAATCGAGAACGCAACCCCGACAAGGACTCCAGCTATCAGGAGTTGCCTGTCTCGTCTCTCTATGGGCATACGGCGGGGCGATTCTTCAGCCCTCCCTTAAGCAATTCCATCCACTTGTTCTTGCCTTCGACGCCGACCCCTGCGACCTGTGCGGGTGTTTGTCCTTCCAACGCTGAGTGAGGCTTCACAAAGTTGTAGTGGATTCGCGCCCCTTCCGCGAGTGGGGTCTTGATTGACTTCCAACCCCGTTGAACCTTCACCCTCTCTCGAAGGGTTCCGTTCAACCTCTCCATGCGGTTGTTGTTCGCGTGGGGCTTCCCGACTCCCATCTTAGCGACGAGTTCGGGCTTGCTCTCCCCTTCCCAGTAGGTCATGGCTTGAGGGTAGGCGTTCAACTTGTCCGCGAAGATTCTCTCAGGTTGCGAGTCCTTCGCCACCTTCCGCGCCTCGTTGAACGCCCCGACCGCGCCGTTCACGTTCCTGTGCGTGGAGAGGCGAGAGGCCAAGAGGAAGCGGGTCTTCCTGTCCATCACGTTCCAAAGAAAGGCCATGTTCTTCTGCTTGTATTGGGTGTCTTTCACCCCGCCCTTCATCTTCACGAAAAGTTCATCCGCTTGCCAAGTGTCGGAAAGCTCGGGCGTTAGCGTCGAAACATACTCGGAGATTCGCGGAACAAAGCCCTCAATCCAGCGATAGACGGTCGATTTCCCGAGGTTCATGTCAAAGTGGTCGTTGAGGGTGCGGGTAATCTTCCGAAGCGAAAGCCCCGAGAAATACAGGTCGAGGGTCAGGGTGATTGTCTCGGGGGAGTAGTGAGCCTTCTTGATTAGACCCTCTCTGAACCTCTTTCCGCAGTCCTGACACCTGAAGGTCTGCTTCCCGTTGGCGCGACCGAATTTCACGACGCGGATTGACCCGCACTTCGGGCATTGAACCGCGTCGTCTGCGAAGACCTTCGGCCTCGGCTTCTCTTGGAGTTCGACCCTTGCCGCGACGTAGAACATCACCGCGTGAATGTGCTTACAGTTCCCGACCTCTTCGTGTCGTTGAACGAAGTCGGGGCAATTGCAAGTGTAAGAGCCGCTGAGAAGGCAGACGCGGTAAGCAATCTCCCCTATCGTCTGGCTCGGAACGCTGAACGAGCCATCTGCGTTCTCCGTTATGACATTCCTCTTGGCAATGGCTAAGCCTCTCTCACGGCGTAGGTCGGGGGTGGAACTCATCTATCCATCCACTCCCTTTCGTTCTCTTCGGCTTCGAGGCGTTCGAAATACTCCTCGTCGCCCATGTCTTCGCGGAGTTCTTGGTCGGTCATATTCTCGTTCTATATCCCCATAGTCCCATACGTATATAAGCAATATGGCGATATGGGCATGAAGCGGTTTTGAGGGCGACAGTATATATACGGTTCCCCATAATGCCATAGGCCAATGACCAAGAAGGAAATAGTCGAGTTCGACGACGACCTCGACGACAGGTTCAGGAAGGCGATAGTCCAGAGGAAGGGGCTTCATCAAGGCGTAATCAAGGAAGCGTTCGAGGAGGCCGTGGAGATGTGGATTAAGTCCGAGGAAAAGGCAAAGAAGAAATGAGCGAAGAGCGCCAGAAGACTGAGCCCCTAAGCCCCGAGTTCAAGACTGAGTTCGTGAGCAAGACCATCCGAGATTTGGGCGACGGGTCGCTGGTCTGGGACTTCAACGGGGAGACCTACACCGTGATAGAATGGGGAGACATTCGCCATAGGGCGGACGAACTCTTCGTGATGATTGCCGAATACATTGAAGGGAAAGCTTCGTTGGAACGCAAGTCGGAATTGGAGTCGCTGATGGCCCCAGATATGCTTGAGTTCAAGGGTCGCGGGTTCTTCCACTCTCCCAACCAGAACAAGGATGTCAGTGAGGAAATCAAGAGGTTAGAGGCTCGGTTTGACGCGATGAGTGAACTCATGAACACCATCATCAAGGTATTGAGAGAGGTCTTGAACAGACTTGACAAGTGAGGAACCCATCTGTCCGCTCTGCGGGGTCAGGATGTATCAAGTAGAGGACATGGACTATCCGCGTCTTACGACCTACCTCTGCTATCGTTGCGGAATCCATCCAAACTCGATTTTGATGGAAGACCCGAGGCTCTACGAGGGGTATCAATGGCTCTATGGGCAATTCAGCGACATCCTCAAACCGAGAATCACGCGCGACGGGACAACCCTAAGAATCACGCGAAGACGGGACACAATCAGCACAGGCGTTTCCCACTCCCATCTCCGTTACGGTCTCTCCCAGGATGGACATTGATCAAGGATCCCACCATACCTGTCGGCCCTAGACTTGGAACTGAGCGCGATAGAGCAGCTACAGTGACCATTGGAACACCTCTTTAGAGCCACTTTTCCATGAACAGCATGCCGTAGAACCTCCGGCCGACCTTCAGCTCCTTCTCCGTACTGCCCGAAACGACGAAACCCGCCCTCTTGTACAGCTTGACGGCGGCTCGCTGCTCGGGATTCACGCCCAGCGAGACCTTGATGATTCTCTTGTTCTTCCGGATCAGCGACAGCGCGCGCTCGAGCAGCCTCGTGCCGACGCCTTCGCCTCGATGGCCGGCGCTGACGTAGAAGCCGTAGATCTCGGCGATGTGCCTGCTCTTGAGCCCCTGGTCGAAGACGTAAACGATCATTCCGACCGGTCTGTCGTCCGACAGGGCGAACAAGGTACTCTTGATCCTTCTTCTCCATTCTTTTTCTGCGAGCTTATCCTCTTCCTCGAACGAGCTGCCGTACGCCGACGGGTCGCTCTTCAGAGCCTCCAACCGCAGCTCTCTGAAGTCTCTCCATCGGTCTGCCGGGAGCTTTCTTATCTCGACCAAGCGGAGAAGAGGGTTCGCGCTCGGGTAATTAATCTGCGCATCCAGAACGGAGCCGCTTACCGGGTCCGGCCGCCCTCAGCCGTCGAGGACCCTCAGAACGATTACGCTCTTGTCGTCGTCGTAGTCCGTGACCGCGAGGCGCGCCTCCTCCACTATCCTCTCCGCGACCCGCTCAGCGCTCGGCTCGCCGGCCAGCGGGACGACGAAAGACGGACGCGACCTGGCGAGCATGCCGCCGCCTGTCTTCGGATGCTCGCTGAAGAAGGCGGGCTGTCGACAAGGGAGATGTACTCGACATTCAACATGGGAGTCGGATTCTGTGTTATCCTTTCACCCTCCGAGGCGGAGGAGGCAATCAGGGTCTGCAGGAGAGACGGGTTCGAGGCCTCGGCTATCGGCACAATCGGAAGAGGGCGGGGTGTCTATGTCGGGGAAGAGCGGTTGGCGTAGTCTGTGACGACCAGCCCTGCCGGACGAGATTGTGAAAGACTTATCCGAGAAGGGCCGGCTTGAACCATTCGACCCGCATGGCCGGCGACGCCTATTCCTCCTACCTGGAAGCCGTCAAGTACGTAGAATCATTCCTCCCGGCCTCGGGCTCGGAGAGGTGGAGGCTCGTATTGAACCGGTTCGGAAACCCCCACGAAAGGTTCCGGTCGGTCCACGTGGCAGGGACTTCTGGCAAAGGGTCGGTCACCCTGATGACCGGCGAGATGCTGCGCGCCTCGGGCCTGCGGGTGGGGGTGCATGTCAAACCCTATGTCCAGTCAGCGACGGAGACTATCACCATCGACGGGAGATACATCAGCTGCGGGGATTACGCTGGGCTAATCGAGAGGGTGAAGCCGGTGTTTGCAGGTCTGACGCCGGAGGAATACTCGCGGTTCGGGCCCGTTACATGGAGCGAGGTGACGAAGACTCCTCCCCCTCCTCAGCTTTGCAGAGAGGAGGATCGACTGCGGGGTCGTGGAGGCAGGGGTGGGAGGGCGAGAGGACCTGACGAACGTGCTGAGGCCAGAGGTTTCCGTGATAACGAGCGTGGGGATGGACCACTCCGACCTCCTCGGTGGGACCATCGACCTCATTGCGCACCAGAAGGCAGGGATCATAAAGCAGGGCGTGCCTTCCATCACTGCGGTCAGGCAGAAGAGCGCGCTCGAAATTATTTCAGCCGTGGCTGGACAGATGGGTTCTCGACTCTACATCTTAGGGCGCGACTTCAAGGTTAGAGTCACAAAGGTCGGGCTGGACGGGACAGAGTTCGACTACCGGTCCGAAGGCAGGCGGCTCAAGAAGGTGAGCCTGAGGATGTTAGGGAGACATCAAGCAGTGAACGCAGCTGTGGCAATCACGGCAGCCGACGCGATAAAAATGACCGGCTGGAAGGTTGATGAAAGCGCGATTCGGGCGGGGCTGGCAGGCGCGCGCCTGCCGGGGCGATTCGAGCTGGTCCAGGAGAAGCCACCAGTGATACTGGATGTGGCGCACAACGCCCAGAAAGTCGGAGTCCTCCTCGATGTCCTCGAGGACGTTTTTGGGAAGAGGAAGGTGACCTTCGTCCTAGGCTTTCTAGAAGGGAAGGACGCGCGAAGGATGATCGGGCTCATGGCCCTCAAGGCCAGGCACTTCGTGTTCACCAATCCTAGTGTCAGGGGCAAGAAACCAATCGACCTGGGATTGCTGAAGAACCTCGCTGGAAAGCTGACAGATGTTCCCTCATTGGTCGACCCTGATCCGATGTCAGCAATCGAGAAGGCTTTGAATCTCGCAGGGGACAAGGGGATCGTGTGCGTGACAGGTTCGCTGTACCTAGTCGGCAAGGTCAGAGGGAAGTGGTTTGATGTGAGGGATGTCGCCGAGGGTCGAAGCTCCTATCCTGACTGAGAATGCATCAGAAAACCTGTCAGCGTCTCTCCAAATGCCGACATCAGTCGCTTCGAAGTTTAATACGGTCGAACCAGCAGCCATCATCCAGCTCTTGCCAAAGATCAAGGTCGCGATGTACGGACTCACCAGCGAGGGCTATCGACTCGCGGCCGACCTGGTGGACAAGGCGCAGGTCACCATTGTGGACGAAACACTACAGATGGCCATGGAACTCGACCAGGCATTCCTGAGGAAGAACCCGAAACTCGACGTGTTGATGGCCGGAGAGCCGCTGCTGAACCTGAAGCCGCTCGGGCAGGTGCTCGAGGAGGCCCAGGTGATCTTCTTCACCCCCAAGCTCCGCCGCCCTTCAGACGAGTCGCTAATCGAAGCGAACTCTAAGCTGAGGGACCTTTCAAGATACCTCTCGAAGGGCGCGACTCTCGCAAACGTTCTCCCGACAGGACCGGGGGGCAACTCTGAGAACATCATGCTGGTCGAGAAGCAGACGGGGCTGAAAGTGGGCTCAACACTGACGTACGCTTACATGCCACTGAAGCCGCAGGATACGAAGCCGGCGGTGGTCTCGACCGCGGGGGTGACCGATAACGATAAGGGTCAACTTCAGGCACTAGGGTTCGCCGAGAACTCCCAGAACGTCTTCTCAGCAGAGCTGGAGTACGCGGCCGCGGTCCTCGAAGTTGCAATCACTTCGGTGACAGAGATTGAGCTGGCGAGGAGGGCTAGGGAAGCTAGAGTCACCCTCCAGAGGTTGTCAGATGTCTACATCGACGATTTCACGAAGTACCTCTATGAGCTGAAGGCGATTCAGGCCAGCGAAGAGACCGGAGAGTCAATCTCCTACCTTGCGGGGGCCACGCTGAAGGGCCTAGAGAACTACGTCAGATACGTAGTAGACGAGACCAGAGAGTTGCTCAAGGAGAAGGAATTGAAGGCGAGCAGGACCAAGATTGACCTGGTGTGGAGCCTCGACAAGTACGAGATGCGCGGCGAGAGGCAGCAGGTGGCCGAAAGCATCCAGCAGAGACTTAGAGACTACGTCACAGACGTCAACATAATCCCCGGCTTGGAATTGAAAGGAGGCTCGGAGGTGGTCGACCCGCTGAAGCACAACGTCCTGATAGCCTGCTCGAAGAATGACCAAGAAGCCGCGAAGCAGGTGAAGAAGGGGCACAGAAGCATCGAGATGACTCTGGTCTCCGCCACTCCAGCCCTGAGGAGAGAATGAATCGAATAACCCTACATCCGGCGTAGACCATTCATAGGAAGCACAATTCCCCGCTCAATCTTAAATATGAATCAGAACACGATTGAAGTAGTTGGCCTTCTGTCCAAGCTGTGGGAAGAGTTACGAGGGTTCACCGGCTTTTTGCCCGAGCTGTGGTAAGTCCCTGCAATCGACAACGGCTGCAGCTCCGCAAGCCTATTGCCCACACTGTGGGAAGCCAGTTGACCCGGTCGCCGAAATCTGTCCCAATTGTGGAGTCAGAATCAAACAGGCTCCTCAACTCCAAATTGCGGAACAGAAGAATCCAGGCATAGCAGCTGTGCTTTCTTTCCTGTTCACGGGACTAGGGCAAATATACAACGGGCAGATAGGAAAGGGGCTTGTATTCGTGGTTCTTGGAGTCGTCTTCGTCATCACAATGATAGTCTTGATTGGGTTCATTCTATATCCAGTTTTCTGGATTTACAACATCTACGACGCTTATACCACTGCCAAGAAGATCAATGCAGGCGTAGTCAAGCCAGACTAAGACGATTTTCGTAATCCGAGGTAATCAAGCGCTGCTGATGTAGCGTGCCCGTCCATGGTAGCAACGGTTCGGAAATCCACTGGAACGCCAGTCAATTACGTCCATTTATGAAGGCATTAACCCTATATCGCGCTGCACGGGGGCGCCCTAGGGAATGATCAGAATCGGTGTCGTAGGAACGGGAGGTTGGGGGAAGAACCACGTCAGGGTCCTCAGCGAGCTGGGATGCCTCACCGCGATCTGCGACCTCGACAAGGATAGGCTGGCCGAGTTCTCAAAGAGGTACGGGGTGCCCGGATACGGCTCGCTGGAGGAGATGCTCAAGAAGGAACGGCTCGACGCGGCGAACATCTGTACCCCTGCATCCACGCACTTCTCGATGGCATCCAAGACGCTCGACGCGGGCCTTCACACTTTCGTGGAGAAGCCGATGACGACGACTTCGAGTGAGGGAGAGAAGCTGCTTGAGGTTGCAAAGTCCTCCAACAGGACGCTGACGGTCGGGTTCATAGAGAGGTTCAATCCCCCTATCACTGGGCTCAAGAAGACGATTTCTGACAAAAGCATGGGAAACCCGATTCTGCTGGAGTTCCACAGGGAGAACAGGAGGGGCGAGGGGATAAGCGACGTCGGGATAGTGAAGGACGCTTCCGTGCACGACATAGACACGGCAAGATGGCTCTTCGCGGAGGAGCCTAAGGTCGTCTTCGCCAGGGTAGGGGCGTTCTATCCCCCTCTCCAACACGAAGACTTCGCGACCATCCTGCTGGGGTTCTCGGGTAGCAAGACGGCGTTCTTGGTGACCAATTGGATAACGCCCAACAGGGTCAGAACACTGACCGCAGTCTTTTCCGGCGCGGTCATCGACGTCGACTTTGTGACCCAGCAGACCAGCGTACACGAGAGGAACATGACCACGGTCCCAAGCAGACCTTTCCAGGAACCGCTGACGCTCGAGCTCAAGGAATGGGTGACGGCTCTGAAGGAAGGCCGGAAGGCTCTCGTGACCGGGGAGGACGGACTGAAGGCGACGAGGGTCGCCGAGGCAGTCCTTGCTTCAAGCTCTACCGGGACGCCTATCTACATGAGTTGAAAGGATGAAGAGACCGATCAACACCGTCGCTCCCGACGCAAAGATCGGCAGGAACGTCAAAATCTGGAACTTCGCATACGTCGGATCGAAGACGGTCATCGGCGACGACGTCAAGATAGGGTCACTCGCACACGTAGACTATGACGTGAGGATTGGCAGTGGGACGAAGATTGAGGGAGGCGCCTACGTACCGCCGATGTCGAGGATCGGGAAGAACGTCTTCATCGGACCGGCGGCCGTCCTCACCAACGATCCATACCCTCCAAGCAAGAGGATGATCGGAATCACGATCGAGGATGGCGCGGTGATTGGCGCGAGGGCGGTAATCAAAGCGGGAGTCAGAATCGGGAAGAGAGCTGTCGTTGCAATGGGAGCGGTAGTGACCAAGGACGTGCCGAGCAAGAAGGTAGTCATGGGGGTCCCTGCGAGAGTGGTCTATACGAGGAAAGAGTACGACGTCAAGATGAAGGAGTGGGAGTCCGGGTCCTAAGCCTGGACCTAACATAGAAACGGGTCAGCGAAACCATCACGGCCAGCCAGAGGATACCTAATCCGAAGGTGAGGCCGATCTTGAGCAGCGTGCTCGCCGTGTACTCGGTCAGGTTGTGAGGGATTGGGCCTAGCGGGACGATTGTCATGAAGAACAGATACGTTTCGCCGATTATCAAAAGGAAGGCGACTGCCTCGATTCCGATAAGAGGAGCGAGTTTCATTTCAGAACACCCAAGTCAGGATGGATATCGCGCTTGACAGGAGACAGGCGACTGCGGTGAGGATTAGGACGTTCTTCACCAAGTCCCTTTCCTCCAGTGGTCCAGAAAGCAGAATCAGCCTGATGAGAGTGTTAGGTGAGGAGCGCTCCAAGGAGGCGTACATCTTGCCATCCTCGCCGAGACGGGTGGGCCTCGCCGCCATCTTCCTTCTTTCAATGAAGCCTCGAGCGCTGGAAAGGGTGTAGAAGGAGTTGAGAATCGCCGGGACGATGGCTATGATTGCGGCGATCTCCACCCCTCCCGTTATTGCCAGGGAGGCGAACATGGTCCCGAGCATCAGGCTTCCGCTGTTCCCGTCAAAGGCCTTGGATGGATACCTGTTGAAGACGAAGAAGCCTGCTGCTATCGCAACGAGAGGGAGCACGGAGGCCACCCGGGCGAGTGAGAAGCTAGAATCTGACGATGGCGTGCAGAACGACCCCGAAGAGCAGGGCCAGAGAGGTCAACAGGGTGAACCCCGATATCTGGCCGTTGAAGGAATCCATCATGTTGAACGCATTCGCGACGACGGGAAAGGAGACGATGACCAGTAGGGCGTAGATGGTGAAGTGTCCGCCGTGGGCCCCAAGAGCGGGAATGTCAGACTGGATTCGTAGAGGTCTTGCTGAAACACCGCTGAAACCACCAGAGGGACCGCCGCGAGCAGGAGGAGCAGGGGCTTCGTCTTCCCGCCGAGAACGAAGAGGTCATCGGCAAGGCCTATTGCAAAGGCGACCGCCGCACCCCCTATCACCGCCAGAGGGACAAGCGAACCGAAGGCCAAGGTACGCGATGATCTCGCCAGCAAACGCGCCGAGAAAGAGCAGGGGGCCGACTGGAAGGGGAACCTTGGTCGGAGGGCGCTTGTGGACGTCGTCCACGACCCTGCCCGATTTCACGAGGCACTGGATGAACCTCGGCATCGCCAGGGTCACTAGCAGCAGGGGTATGGCAAACGAAAGCAGGAGTCCGGCATCAGCCAAGCCAAGTTGCATTCCTGACGACCCGTGAGAGCTTTCTGATTAAACGGTTTCGAGGCACAGTCTAGACGCTTCAATGTTATATATGGCCCTGGGCCGACCAAGGACATACATGAACGTAAAGGACCTGCGAGATGGTATGAGAAGGGTCGACGCTGAAGGCGAGATAGCCGAGATGGCCGACCCCCGCACGGTGAACCTGAGGACCGGGGACCAGGCCAGAGTGGCCGACTGCACGCTGAAGGACGAAAGCGGGCAGATCAAGCTGTCTCTGTGGGACGATCAGATTGACATGGTCAAGCAGGGTTCCAAGATCAGGGTCACCAACGGCTACACGAACAGCTTCAGGGGCGAGCTCCGGCTCAACGTGGGCAAGTACGGGAAGCTCGAAGTCCTCGAGGGCTGAAGGCCTCACTTCCATCCTCCTCGAATCGACGCGGTGATGAATCTTGGGCACCGGAGGACTGTTCCTCAGGAAGCTCAGGGCGAGGGTCTCTGACCAGCCGACCGGGTTCGTGTGGGTCGAGAAGGATAGGCTCGCGGGCTCCGGATACCCAGCCTCACGAAGCCAGCTAGAATGGCTCCAAGGCCAGGGAATCAAGACTATACTGACGCTCACCGAAAACCCACTTCCGGCTCAGTGGCTCGACGGGCTTGGCTTCGAGGTCCGTCACATTCCGATGAAGGACCACCAGGTGCCTGACGCCGCCAGTCTCGAGGAGGCAGCCACGTTCATCCGGGACAAGGTCAAGAACGACAAGGCGACTCTAGTCCACTGCCTTGCAGGGGAGGGGAGGACAGGATGCGTCCTCGCGGCGTATCTGATCAAGGATAAAGGGGTCGCCGCAGACGAAGCAATCAAGGTCTTAAGGCGGATTAAGCCTGGCTTTGTGGAGAGGAATCAAGAGAAGGCCGTCCTCGACTACGAACGAATAGCACGGCCGTAAGCCTAGTGGCCTCGTCGGAACCGGGGTTTGCACCCGCGTCTCGGCGCGATTCCAATTGCGTTCTTCATGTTGAGAAAATTGTTTTAACCAGAACCTTGGGCAGTCTCCCTGTTCGACTTGGCGCGCTCTAATCGTAGATTGGCAGCGATAATGTTCACTGATATAGTAGGATACACAGCACTTAGCCAGCGCGACGAATCACTTTCCCTCAAACTTCTAAAGAAACAATGGGAACTCGTCAGACCGATCTTTAGACGTTATGGAGGCCATGAAATCAAGACAATGGGCGACGCTTTCCTTGTCGAGTTCGACAGTGCACTTAACGCAATTGAATGTGGAATAGAGATCCAGAGAGTTCTCCACAGTTACAACAAGCGGGCCACTCGAAAGCTGTTGGTGAGGATTGGGATACACATCGGCGACGTGATTCATCAGAAGGGCGACGTGTATGGAGACGCCGTGAACATTGCCTCCAGAATCGAACCCCTTGCTGAAGGCGGTGAGGTGTGCATCTCGGAACAGGTGTACGACCAAGTCAGAAACAAGATTTCATATGGAATGGTCAGGCTCGATTCGCAGAATCTCAAGAACGTGACATTTCCTATTGACGTTTACAAGGTACAGATGCCTTGGGACGAAAAGAGCAGAGCCAGGACCCCGGATGACGGGCCGAACATCAGCCTGGTCAAGAGGTACTCTCCCCAAGAGAAAATCGGCAACCACGAATCCATGACGAAACTTGTTCTGAAACTGACTCTGAAGAACAAGATTGTCGTCGTAGCCCTCGCCAACGACCCGAAGATTCCACGCGCCCTGGCGAGATTCTCAGCACAGGTAGACTACTCGAGAGGCGAGACCCTTCACATAGTCTCAGGGGTAGAAACGGTGAAGGTCGTTACCGATTACAAGAATCTGAAGAAATTGACGGCGATAGTCCCGAAGAAGCGCATCCTAAGTATAACGACCGACCTCGCAGAGATAGTCATCTCCTTGTCAGACTCCGTTCTCAACATCCCGGGGGTGGTCGCGACAATCAGCACCCATTTGGCAAGGAGCGGTGTGAACCTCGTCGAATACATCACATGCAGCCCACACGCGATTGTTGTGGTCGAAGAGAAGGACGCATTGAGGAGCTACAAGCTGCTCGAGGACCTTGCGACTGGCCAGAAGGAATTGACAGTCTAGACTATCTGACACCTGTTTCAGCGGTCAGTTGACACGTCTGGACAAGCAGACTGGACTTGGTGCGGGGGGTGGGACTATGACCCAGCATGCTGGGTGGAGATTCTCTCAACCCAAAGCTATGGGCAATTGTCGACAAGAACTCGGTTCACTGGGTTCGACTCACCTGCGAAATTCCGGACTCGCCCGGTCAGCTAGCAAGGATCGCTGAATGGACGCTTGAGCGCCTCTGCGACCTCATGTCTTGTGCCCGGTAACATAGTTTGGCAGCGGTTCTGCTCTAATCTGGTCGAGGTTGAACCCATTGGCTACCAGACTGCGCGAAAGGGAGGTCACGCGTTCTACGGCCTGAGAAACGACATCAGCTGGTAGCTCAACCTTGTCACCGACCCTTCGCAGTTGGTCAAGCGCGTCCCTGTAGATGAACCACATTTCTAAGAGTATCCGCTGATATCCCTTCTCATCCGAGAACCCTTCAGAAGGTGATGAAAGTAGTTCCCCCTTCGCCGCTGGTTCGCCGTTTTCGTTTGCACTCTTTTTCCCCAGTTCGTCCAGCCATTCGAAAAGTCTGAGGAGAATCTGGACAGCGAAGTCAATTGTCTTAGGGGAGTTGAGGAACTCCTGAATTTACCGTATGTTATGTGTTATGGTAAAGGACATAGTCAGGAATCGTTCACGATGTTGATACAGTGATTTTCCTGCAGGAATCGGGGAGGCGTCCGCCTGCCGAAGTACGAAACTATCTCTGCTCTGCTTCGAATCCTGTGATCTGGAGATTCGAGGCCCATGAGTTTCTGTGAAGGCAGCGCGCGGGCTCTCTTCCAGTTCCACAGGAAATCTTCCGCAATGATCGGTTTCTGCTGCTCAAGATAGCGAGCGCGCGCTCTTGAAGTCATGACAATTCGTTGCCTTAGTAACCTGTAACGATGCCCTCTGGACCTGTGCTAGTGGGCATGAGGGCCGGGCGCGCGCTGTCCTGTTCGAGACGCCTCGTCGTGTGGGCTCGCAAGCAGAAAATTAGATCCTTCGAGCCTGCGGATAGGGACAACTCAGGTTTTTGGCAATTGGTGCGAGGAATAAGATTCGGGTAGCGTAGGCGAAGCTGGCCCAAGGCGGAAGATTTGGACGGGTCTGGCGCAGAGTGGCAACCCGATCTGCCTGAATCCCCTTTGTGCTGAATCTTGAACAGCCCAATGAACTTCTGAGTTTGGTGCAAAGGAACCTGAATCGACTAAAATAGCTGGCGTGGAATTGACTTCCTCGAAGCAGAGAGAAGATGGACCAAACACATTCGTCTCAGCGTTCTATGTCACATCAAGTTCCAGAAACATGGGGGTTGGGTCCTTCCTCTTGGAAGAGGCTATTTCGGACTCTCTTTCTCGTGGTGTAGTTGGCGTGGAGACATCTACAATCCATTCACGCGCAAAAGCTCTTTACGAGAAGCATCACTTCGAACAAATGTTCGGGGACATAGGCGAGGTCTTTCTCGAATTGGACTTGATGAAGTACTCGAAAACCAAATCCAAGACTGTTCTGAAATCCTTGCGGTCGTAAGGATGCGGGGGTTGGGATTCGAACACCTCTACCCCCCGACAGAACCCCTGCGAGGCTGGGGGATCAACAGGAGGACAATCCCAGAACAGCCGTGAATTGTGCGCATGTCACTACCCAGAAGTGAGACAGAAGCAGAGCTCCCCACTCGTCACCGGCGGCGATGGTGTATACTGCCGGCTGGCTGCTTCCAAGAGACGCGACAGCACACCACGATTTCAGATCGGCACCACACGCTATCAGTCCTTCGTTGGCGAAGACGTAACCGCTGATACCGTCCGTCATGCTGTCGTTTTGCCCATTGTTCCATTGGACCTGGACGCGATCTGACGAAGGCGACACAGAAAAGCCGGTAGCAATCGGGTGCATGCCAGCCGGGCACCGCGGCACTGGTATGCTCAAGATGTTCTTGGCAGATGTTACGTTCTGCAATGTGTAGTATCCTCTGAATATCTCTATTCCAGAGGTAGGAAAATCGTGATGAGGTGAGCAGGATGGCCAGACGTAGGGCATGCTGGATACGAACCAATGATCAGAAGGAGACAGGTCAATGTAATGGGTTGTCGGGTTGAATTCGTCGACTTCGAACACAAGCGAGCCATTGGGCTTCACGATAGTTGCAGAACCGTTTATCGACGCGGTAAGAACTAGACCTGAAGCACTTTCGACGGAGCAGAACCTAACGAAGCCGCATTGAGCGATCGTTGCAACTTTTGGTTGAGAGCCAGAGATTCCTGCGTAGTAGCCCGCTGCTGCGCTGACGATGACAACGGCGACCACCAAGGTGGCGGCCACTCCATTTCTCATGGACCTTCCTCATGGCCCGTGATGATTTACGTCTAGTTATGAGAACAGACAAGCGATGTCGATGGTATTGAATGGAGTCATGCGGCTAGATGCGGATGGAGATTGCTTCCCGCAGTAAGAACAGTGCGGGGGGTGGGATTCGAACCCACGAACCCCTAAGGGATGGGAGCCTCAGTCCCACGCCGTTGACCATGCTGGGCGACCCCCGCACGACTCTGACGCCGCATTCGGGAATTCTAAAAACCCTTGTGCTCGGGAAAATGGCTTTAACGGCTGGCAGTGCGGGTCGAGATTGCGCCGGCGTAGCTCAGCCTAGCAGAGCACTCCTTTCAGGGCTTAGGCGCCTCGTAAGCGCGGGGTCGAGGGAGCAAAGCCCTCCGCCGGCTTCTACACCATCTGGTTCAGCTGCATTCTACCAACGTTCGTAATGAACGACTTGGTCGGAAGGCCGTCTGCCTCTCTTCAGTGAAGGAATCTCTTGTCCTTGGCTGGATGCCCGATGGATATGACACCGACCGGATGGAAATGCCCAGGAATCCCCACCAGCTTCCTCATTCCTGGCGGGTCGGTCACCCCAGAGAAGGCGGCTGCGAGCCCTGCGTCGACAGCGGCAAGAAGTATGGTCATGCAGCCCGCCCCTATGTCGAAGAACCAGTAGGGCGTGGGCCAGTCAATCTCCTTTCCGTCATCTAGCTTGTCAGGCTCATTGTAACGGTCGTGGTAAAGCTTCTCGCTGACACATGCGATGATGTCGACAGGTGCTTCCGAAATCCATCCGTGAAAGCCCGCTCCGGTGTATTCAGACTCTCCCTGCAGCTTTGCGACTTTCTTCTTCATTTCCTCCTTGGTCACGACGACGTATGCGCTTCCTTGACTGAAACCTGCGCTTGGGGCGTGCTGAGCCAGCTCCAGAATCTTGGAAAGAGCATCCACGGAAACGGGCTGTCTCGTGAAGTGCCTGACCATTCGTCTCTTGCGGACGACCTTCTCGAATTCCAACGTCGGGGGTGCGACAGGAGACCCTTCTTAGCTTTCCTCAGAGTGCCCTAGGGAGACTGTGTGGAAGATCAGATTATGTGCCGGTCGTTGAAGAGGCGAGGGTCTTTGTTCGCGCTTCTTGCAAGCATCGTTACTCTGGCGGAAGTTCCTTGTACGCCAGAGATATGTCAATCCCCTTGCGCTTGTAGTAGGTCTTGGAACTGAGGTAGATTGCCGCGCCGAATAAGAAGGAGAATATCACGAAGCCGTAGGTCATTGTATTGAAACTCCAGACGGCCGGGTTCGCGACAAACTCCGAGGCGACGTAGCCAAAGACGACGATGTTCAGCAATCCAGCTACGGCCAGGATGGCTCTGGCAGAACCGGTCTCCTTCTTTAGCGCATGAACGGTCGCAGTCAATCCGATGAAGATGAAGTAGATCATTGACGCTATGATTGCACCGAAGAGCGCAGACACAGTTCCGTAGTAGAAGGCTGCAAGTCCGACGAGAGTGACCGTGACGACGAGGCTGATTGCCTGGGCCACCATTGGGGAACCGAACCTAGGACTGACAAACGAGATACTTCGCAGGCAGGAACCTGTCGAATGATTGAGCCAACAGGTACCTTGAGATCACGATTATTCCATAGGCGAGGATACCCACGTTCCAGACAATCCAGCCGAGTCCAATCAACCAAGCGAGGTAGACATTACCCGCTACTCCCATGGCAAGTGTCCAGAAGTTGAACGTGTAGTAGACTGAGATGGACCAAGACGCGAATGCTTGGTTGATGAAGGATATGCCGCCCACATAGTAGAGCGTCGCGAACGAAGACGTTACAAGAACGAATGCGATGATTGCAGAAATTGGGATGTTCCATCTGATAGCGGTTCTTCCTTTGATCTCTGACGCGACAGCCGGTGCCGCGTTAACCCAGGGGTAGACGAATGCGAATACTAGTGGCAGTAGGAAGAGAGCAGGTGTCAACCAATTCGACGACGAGATGAAGGTCTGCGTGATGTTGGTGTAGGTCAGATTCGTGCCGGCTGCGAGGATGTCGTGATATCCTGCAGGGACGTAAGGACTGACTTGCCATCCTGCGGAGTTGACGTAGTTGACAACGGCGCTGTGTCCCGCCGACAGAAGGGTGAAGATTGCGATCAGAAGGGTCGCGATGCCGAAGATGGTAAGGGCGGAGACGAGTTTGAAACCTATCTTGGGTTTGAAGACGTTGATCAATATCAGGATAGCAAAGATGGCCGCACCCACTTCAAATTGGGGAAGAGGAGTCCCTCCCGAATTGCCGGGAAGGGACAGACCGAGAAACGTGCCGTTGGTAAAGCCCGATTGGATGAAACCCACTGCGCCTATGGCGAAGACCGCGCTCAGAACGATGAGCGCCAGATAAGCAGTGGTCTCAAGAGTATAGCCCATGAAAGAAAGCGAGCTTCCCCAGAAGCCGCCGAAGGTCCGGGAGATCCAGATGTAGTCTCCACCCGTCCTAGGGAAGCGCCGCGTCATCATCGTGTAGATGACAATCTGAGGGACGGCGACCACGAATCCGAAGATACAAGTGTATGTGAAATTCAATCCCACGATGCTTGGAATAAGGTAACCATAGAGTCCAAAGACCCCAAGAAGCGCGCCGATCGACATGTTGCTGAGGTTGAGCGCGATTGTATCAAAGAATGATGCGTTCTTTACCAGACCCGTGCTTTCCCTGACGAAAACCTTCTGCTGCACCGGCTGAGCTTTCGTCTGCTCAGAACTGGACAACTGCGGCAACGAAAAGTTCAGGATATTTAATCGTGTATTAACACGTTCATGAGAAAACCATCGAACTTTGTAAAAACTAGTACCCGATTTCCGAGCTTGGCCGGAGGTGGCGCATCGACTTGACCCTGCCGCACCGCCTGCACTTGTAGAGCCCTCTTCCCCGCGGGTTGTATTCTCTCGAGTCTCCGACCGCCTCGTGTTCCGTCCGCATCATGCACTTCTCGCACCAACGGTATTCTGTCAAGAGAGCTCGAGTTGCCCGATGGTTTCTCTGTCAAAAGTCTTTATCGCGTACCGGGGTATTTGGGATCATGGTCGACGTCATCCTTGTCGGAATCCTGCTGATCATCGCAGGGCTTGCTGTGCTGGCGTTCTCGGTCCTCTCCGCCTCTGGGAAGACGAAGGGCGAAGTCAGAGGAGCGGGGGTCGTCATGATAGGCCCCATACCGATTGTTTTCGGTTCGGACGCCAAGTGGGTGGGAATCGTAATCGTACTGGTGATTGTCTTGATGATCCTCAGCCTGTCGCTGTCGAAGGTGTGACGATTGCAGAAGCTTCTAGGCTTGGGACTTGCTCTCGTCGTGGCTGGCTCGTTTCTCGTCGCGATTGGCTGTGCCAGTGGCTCCGTCTCCGTCGGAGGGGTTGTGTTCATCGGACCCATTCCACTCGCTTTCGGGTCTGGGCCAGCTGGAGATCGCCTTGCCCTCACCTCCGTCGTCATCGGGGCAGCTATGATGGTGGTCATGCTAGCATGGGCTTGGCGGCTATCTTCCTCGAGACGTGCGTGAAGGTCCCAAGTCTCCTACTGGCGTCAGTGAATGAAATCCATCATGTCACTCTCCGTTAAGGCTTAAGAATATAGGGGCTCGCGGCCGAACTCATGAAGTACGTAGAAGGCTCTAAGAGGGTGTTTCTGAACACGGGCACGCGTTTCCCGCGAGAGGTAATCTGGGCCGTAGGAGCGATCAAGTTCTCTGCCGCGAAGTCAAACGTTGCCTTGGGACTGCTCGACAGGGGGGTGGGGCAGGTGATTCAGGCCAAGGCCGAGGAATTGATGAAGGGAGACCACGACGCGATGGTCTCCGTGGATGTCTATCAGACAGGGTCAGGGACTGGCATTAACATGAACGCCAACGAGCTTCTGGCCGAGCTCGCGACTGCAGAGATGGGCAAGAACGTACACCCCAACGATCATGTCAACATGAGTCAGTCGTCCAATGATGTAGGACCGACCGCAGTCAGAATTGCGGCCGCCTATGCCATCAGTCGCGATCTGGTGCCAGCGTTAGAGATGATGACGAAGAGCCTGACCGCCCTTTCGAGGAAGACTTCATCGGTCTACAAGTCTGGCAGGACGCACCTTCGCGACGCCCTGCCGGTGACAATGGGGCAGGAGTTCGGTGCCTATGCCGACGCCTTCAGGCGAGACGCAGATCTGGTCGAGAAGACCATGCGGTACCTGCTGGAGCTCCCCATAGGAGGAACGGCAGTCGGCACTGGTCTGAACGCCGACCCGAAGTTCGGTGGGATGGTCGCCAAGGAGATAGCTACGCTGAGCGGACTGGGCTTTACGAGTGCCAAAGACAAGTTCAGACCCACGAGGCTTCTCACAGACGTCTCGTCCCTGAGCGGGACGCTCAGGAGCGTCAGCGTCGACCTGTACAGGCTGTGCCAGGACCTGAGGCTGATGTTCTCGGGGCCCCTGACCGGACTGGGGGAGATCGACATCCCCACGCAGGAGGAGGTCGCAGGAAGCAGCATAATGCCAGGCAAGACAAACCCAGTCACTCTCGAGAGCGCCCTGCTGGCGTGCGCGGAAGTGACCGGGCTCGACGCCGCGAACACCATCGCTGCCTCTTTGGGAGAGTTCGAGCTGACTATGGGCGTGCCGCTGATGGGCTACAACATCGTACTGCAGTCCAAGCTGCTAGCCGAGGCCCTGAGGAAGGTCTCCTCGCTGGTGATAGACGGCGTCGTCCCGAACCGTGAGAGGGCAAGGAAGTACGCCGAGAGCAGCCCGGCCCTAATCACCGTGATATCCCCGAAAATCGGGTACGACAAGGCGGCGGTGCTGGGCAAGGAGCTGGCCAAGGGCGTCCCGATCAGGACGGCCCTGAAGGGACTCGGTTATGGGGACAAGGAGATCGATGCGATACTCAACATGAAAGACCTGGTCAGACCAGGAATCCCGGCCAAGAAGCTCTGAAGGCGTTTACGTAAGAAAACGGGCGCCTTCAGCGCCGGGCCTTTACGCCAATCTTGTCCATCAGTTTGCCGAGCTCGGAGTCGTCGGCAGCGTCCATCCTGAGGTACCGGAGGATCTCGCCCTCGTCCAGGCCGACCTTCCTGGCCTCGGCTACTGTATACCTGTAGGCCTCCAGCTCCGTCGGCCGCTCGACGTACTCGAAGGCCTGGTCGTACAGGTCCCTGCCCTCGAGGAACTGGCAGACGTGCACGAGAACGTGAATCACGTCCAAGTAGAGGAAGTCGGCCTTCGCCCCCCTGAGGTGCTTGGACCCGATGCAGATTGTGCTGGTGTCCCTGTCAAACCAGAGCCCCGAATCGTTGGGTTCGACCCGCAGCTTGAGGTGCTTCATGATCTTGGTCATCTGGGACCTAGACCCGAAGACCTTCACCAAGGAAAATGATGATTCGAGACCGGCAAAGACGTCAGTCAGTCTGTACTCACCGATCTCTGTGTTCCTCCTGACACGGAACCCTCTGACCCGCAACTCCTTTCTTTCGAGGGGCTCCGCTCAACAAAAGAACCAAGCTCAAGAATCGTTTACCTTATGTTGGGCTTTGCCTAACAACGCGGGCGAACGAGTTGATAGCCTCGCTGAGCGGAATAAGGGGCATTCTCAACGTCGACTTGACTCTCGAGGATGTTGCGCATTTCGCAGGCAATTTCGTCCGAAAAGCCGGGTCGGGCGAAGTCCTCATCGCGAGGGACACACGGAGCACAGGACCTGCAATCAGCGCGGCAGTCGCCGCTGCGGCCATGTCTAAGGGGGTCAAGGTCTTAGACTATGGTGTAATCTCGACGCCTGCCTTGTTCCGAGAGAGCCGGGTCAGCGGCAGGCCTGCGGTGATGGTCACGGCTTCTCACAATGAGCCCGAGTTCAACGGGCTGAAGTTCATCTTAGATGGCAAGGGAATCACGAAGCGGATGTTCGATGCGGTGACGGGCCCTGACGCGGAGCAACCGGAAGGCTTTGGAGCCGGTACGATTAGACGTGCGCTGAAACCGATCTATGTCGGAGACTTGGTCCAGAGATTCGGCACAAGCTCGTGCGAGGGAGTCAAGGTCGCGCTCGATTTGGGCGGAGGAGCGGCGATATCGCATGCTACAAAGCTTCTCAGAAAGCTGGGCTGTGAAGTATGCTCAGTCAACGATGCAGCGGGCGTCTTCAGCAGGAGGGTCGACCCGGTCGCTGACGAGCTCACCGTCCTGAGGAGGCTCGTCAGGGAGAGGGGTTGCGACATCGGCCTCGGTTTCGATTGCGACGGTGACAGGCTAGTAATCGTTGACGCTGCCGGGCGGAAGAGGAACGGCGACTTCATGCTGACGTTCGCGGTCTCTGAGCTTCTCGAGGAGACGGGAGAGACGAAGGTCGTTGTCTCTCTGGACACGACACAGGCTATCGACGACATCGTGGGAAGGGCCGGAGGACACGTCTTCAGGTCGAAGGTGGGGGAAGCGAACGTGGTCGGTGCGATGGGCGAGACCGGGTCAAGACTGGGAGGAGAGGGGAGCAGCGGTGGCCTCATCGATGGGGAGTTCAACTACTGCAGGGACTCGATGCTGGCTGCAATCGTGATCATCAGGGCGCTCAGACGGAAGGGGCGCAAGGCGTACGAATCGGTGCCCTTCTACCATCAACAGAGGGTAGCAGTCTCCGTCTCCAAGCCGAAGGCGCAGAAGGCCTTCAGGTCGCTGGCTGCCAAGTACGACGATGCAGACACGACGGACGGAATCAAGATCAGACTTTCCAGACACTCCTGGGTCCTCATGAGGGTCTCGGGAACTGAGGACCTAGTCCGGGTGTCAGCCGAGGCGGAGACGGCACGGGAGGCCCACCGGAGCGCCAAGACCTTTGCCGCAAGACTTGTGGAGCTGAGCAGGTAACACGCCGGACGAGAGGCGAATCATCGAGTCCATCGTGGGCGCCGCGGGAAAGGTGCCGGTAGGTTACGTGAGGATAGGCGACGATGTGGCAGTCGTTCCGGCCCGCGCGAAGAAGGTAGTGCTCAAGGTCGACATGCTGGTCGAGAGCACGGACGTCCCGCCAGGGATGGACTACAGACAGGCGGCCCGGAAGGCGGTCGCAATGTGCGTGAGCGATTTTGCGGCCAAGGGCGTGAGGCCTGATTCGTTCATGGCCTCGCTTGGACTCAGTAGAACGACAACCCAGCGGCAAGTCGATCAACTCGGCAGGGGCTTCAGGGACGCCCAAAGGGAGTGGGGCGTTCTGATGGTTGGCGGAGACACGAACGAGGCGGAGCAGCTTGTGATCGACTGCGTGATGGTCGGGTTCGCGAAGAAGATCGTTGGAAGAAGGGGGGCCAGACCGGGGGACGCGCTCGTGGTGACGGGCCCTTTCGGATACCCGCCTGCCGGGCTGAGGATAATGATCGACGGCGCGAGGGCGGAGAGGAGATTCAGAAAAACAGCGACCGGAAGTGTCACGAAGCCGACCCCCGACCTCGAGGTGGGCATCGCGCTTGGCGACTACCTGACCTCGGCCATGGATTCCAGTGACGGGCTGGCCAGGAGCATTCACACCTTGGCTGAGGAGAGCGGAGTCGGTTTCGAGCTTGACAAGATGCCGGTGGGTGAAGGAGTTGCAGTGTTTGCCAAAGACAACGGCCTGTCGCTCCAAGACCTCGTAATGGCAGGGGGCGAGGAGTACGTCATCGTGGGAACAGTCAGCCCGAGGAAGCTCGCGTCGGCCAGAGAGGCGGCGAAATCAGCTGGGGGCCAGATTACGGCAATTGGGAAGGCGACTCAGGAGAAGGGCAGAGTCTTTCTCCGGACAGGGCAATCAAGGAGACGGATTCTCGATGAAGGCTGGACGCACCTACGCTGAAGCCGTCTTCACCACCTTTGCGAACTTCTTGACTAGGAGATCGGCCCGCTCCTGGCTGTTAGACTCTGCGAAGACCCTGATTAGCGGCTCTGTCCCGCTCGGCCTAGCCAGCACCCACGAATGCTCGTCTGTCCATACCTTGACTCCGTCGATGCGTTCCGTCTCCCCCTTTGCCTGGCGCTCGACGGCCCTCATCACGAAGTCGACCTTCTTCCTGTCTACCTGGATCTTGGTCTTCGCTTGGAAGAACCTCGGGACGGAGAACGCGAGCGCTCTAGAGAAGGCCACGCCTCTCGAAGCGAGGCACTCAAGCATCAGCGCGGTGGTCATCCCGCCGTCACGGACAGGGATGTGTGGCATGTACATGCACCCGCCGTTCTCCTCGAAGCCGAAGACCGCTCCTCTTTCCACGATAGTGCGCGAGATGTCGACGCTCCCCACCCTCGTCCTGAGGACTTTGGCATTATGCTTCTTTGCGACGATTTCGACCGCCTGACTGGAGCTGACAGAGGTCACGATCGTGCCCCCGGGATGCTTCTCCAATACGTAGTCCGCGATGAGGCACCCTGTCTGGTCCCCCCACAGAATCCTCCCTTCCTCATCGCAGAAGATTGAACGGTCGCCGTCACCGTCATAGGCTACGCCGAGGTCTGCTCCTACCGATTTCACAACTGCCGACAGGTCCTTCAGTGTTTCAGGAGCCGGCTCCGGACCCCTCCCCGGGAAGGTTCCGTCCGCTACTGAATTGAGAGTGATCAGCTTGCACCCGAGCGCCTCGACCAGATATGGAGCGGCGACACACTGGGCGCCGTTTCCGATGTCCATGACGACTGTGAACTTCCTTCCCGCGACCAGCTTTGAGTTTACCTTCGACAGAATCCCCGCGATGTAGTTTCTGACGACGGAGGGCTCAGGCCTTGCTATCCCGATGGTCTTCCAGTCGGCCTTTGTCTGGGACCGGTCGAAGAAGATCTTCTCGATTCGCTGCTCGTCGAGCCTCGGTACCTCCACGCCGTCCGAGCCTGCAACCTTCAGGCCGTTGTACTGTGCCGGGTTGTGGGAGGCGGTCACCATCACCCCGCCCCTGAAGCCCATCGTCTTCACGGCATACTGTAGGGCAGGGGTCGGGACCAGCCCCGCCTCTGCAACATCCCGTCCCGAGCTCATCAGCCCTGAGATGGCGGCGTTGGCAAGGGCAGGACTCGACACCCTTCCGTCTTGGCCGACAAGTAACTCACCGCCACCAAAATAGGTCCCGATGGCCTCCCCGAGGTTGATCGCGAAATCGAGGTCGTGGGAGACGCCGGGTACGAACCTGACGCCGTTCGTGCCGAAGAGCCGCTGCTGGGCTGCGGCCAAGGCGTCGGTTTCACCTCACACGAGAGAAAAACCTTCCGAATCAGGAGGGTTCCAGGACTCAGCGAGACGGCTCGTGCAGCAAAAGCTTATGTCGAAACCCGGGGCGACGGCATTCGGGCCCGTAGCGCAGATCCATGCTGTGAGCGAAGTACGGATAGCGTGGCAGCCTTCTAAGCTGTAGGGAGCCAAGGCTCGCAGAGGTCGTGGGTTCAAATCCCACCGGGCCCGCATCCCATCTGCTCGAGACTCATCATCCCGCCCTCACCTAGGTTGCCCTTGAAGACCCGGACCCGCAGCTTTCTCGAGCATGGCTGGGTGCTCCCCGCGCTTCACGAACCGATAGCTCATAAGGAAACCCAAGAAGAGGAGCACCACTCCTGCGAACTCGAACTCGAGGAAGGCATCCGAGTTGTTCAGGACGCCGAGGAGGATTCCTCCTATCGTGTTCATCAGGCCTCCCGCGAAGAGGACCAGGGCGTACACCCTCTTCCGATTGACGGCGAAGCTGAAGAGCGCGCCGCCGAGAAGCAGGATAGCGCCGAGGCCATTGAGGGCCATCGTCAGAGCCCTGGCATCGGTGGGGAAGGCGTTCAGGCCTATGGATATCTCAGACATCACTGAGCTACTTGAGGCGGACTGCGCGCCAGAGAGGTCTATGTTGGCCACGGAGCCTATCGCTACGAGCGCAATCGAGAGTACAGCGACCACCCCGAGGGCGTATCGCCCCAGACGCGGCGACAGGAGGTAAATCACGCCGGACCCGAGAAGGCCGACCTGGGGACCGACCGACAGATAGTACGCCTTGAAGAGGAGTGTCGACACCCCTGCGTAACTCATGGTGAATTCCATGAAGGCGCCCAGTGCATAGAGAGCCATGGCAGCGACCCATATGAGTTGGTAGAGCCTGTGGCGAGACCGATACTGCTTCGCAATCATGAAAGTGAAGACGGTAGCCACTACCGTGGTCGCCAGAGGGATGTAGGTTATCATCTCCGCACTAGTGGTCCAGTGGGACTGCCGTTATTTGTCTAGCGCCAGATAGGTCGCGGCCCCCATTCATGCTCCGTGGTGCGACACCCTGCAAAGACTACTCACCCCATTGGGGTAAGGTTCACCTGATGTCTGTCCGAACCGACCGCCTTGACTCCGCCAGAGATTCGAAGGTCCGGCGCCCGTTGTGTCCTGACCTAGATGGTGATCCCCGTGCTGACCCTGATGAAGTGCCCGAAGAAGTACAGCGCCACAGTGACCCCGAACATTATCAGGAGTATCTCTAGGAAGTCCCGCAGGAAGGGTTTTCCGGAGATCACGGTGCTGTAGTATGAAATCAGCGCGAGAATCACCACGGCGAGGGACAATGACGTCCCAAGAGCGTAGATCATGTTCGGAGTAAGGAAGTACGGAGCCGCCAGGATTATCGCGGTGATGAAATACGAGACGCCGGTGTAGACCGCACTCAGCCTGGCCGACCCTTGAAATCCCTGCTTGGCCTGTGCGAAGGCCGCCGAAGCCATGGCCAGTGATGCCGCGGCGCCAGCGATCACTCCCGCCAGACCGGCATACTCGAGTCTTGTTGTAGATGCCGAGAGACCCGGCGTGTATTCCGGTTATCTCGACCAGTGCGTCGGCAAGGCCCAGGACGACGAAGGAGATGTAGCGTATCGCCGAGCTTTCGATCTTCTGGGCGAACTCCTTCTCGTGCTCCTGCTCGTCTGCGACCATCTCTTCGAAGGCTGCCTTGTCGGCGGCAGGGATGAGGCTGGCGAGTGCCCGGTATTCCTTGACGACCGAAGACTCATGCCTGTCAAGGAACCTCGAAGCGAACGTGAGTCCAAGCACCCTCCTCAGAAAGAGGACCCAATAGAGCTTGACCCTGTCCACCTTCGGCTCCTCTTCTGGAGCGTACTTCTTCCAGAATTCGTAGTGAGTGCGTTCCGTCTCCGAGAGGTGCATCAAGACCCCCGCGAACGGGCTGGTGCTGGAGACCGTCTTGGAAAGACGCTCGTAGAGCTTCGAGTCGGTGAACTCGTGCGACATCCGCGTCTTTGCAATTCTCGCCAGCTCGGGGTCGGAAGACGTCATTTCTGCAGATGCGGCTCGAACAGAGGGGCGTATTTGAACCCTGAGGGGTTGCTCGACGGAAGGAGACTCCGACGAGTCCGTTCGATTCCCGCGGCCGCTATTCGAGGAAGAAGGCTGGCTTCATGGGAAGAGCATCCTTGCCCTTGTTGGCCGGGTCGCTGGTTCCCTTGGCTCCGGCTTTCTGTACGCTCACTGTAACCCCCAGCTCTCCCGACATGAACTCCGAGGCAGTCGGAGAGCGCCCCATATTCGTCGAAGCCCCTGTGGGTCAGGTACTTCCCGATGATCTCCTCGCCCAGCTCGAAGCTCAGCTTGAAGACCCTGTCCGGTCCAATCTTCAGGGAGGCGTATTTCTTCACCACCGCTCCGATGTTCTCCTTCTTCTGCTTCGCAGCAACCAGTTCCATGAAGTAGCTCCTCGCCGCGTCAGATGGGACATACACGTTCAGCTTCGAACGTGGGCCCTTGACCACCTTGAGGACATTGCGGGCGTCCTCGATGACCTCGCCGACCACGGTCTCGGCCAGTTCGGCCTCCTCGTCCAGGGGGAAGTCCTTCAGCGCCGGCCAGTCCACCTGGCACGCAAGTCCCTTGTTCCCCAGCTCGTGGTTGAGGTCCTCGGCCATGAACGGAGTGAAGGGCGCCATCATCCGCAACCAGGCGTTGAAGACGTCGACGAGCGTCTCCTTCCGTGGCTTGCTGCACCTGCGGATGTAGTACCTGACGTCGTTCCACACGTCCAGGAAGGCGGTGGCGGCTGCCCTCCTAATCTTCATCTCCTCCATCGCCTGCGTCGCTGTCGCCACCCTCCTGTGAACCGAGGAAATCAGCCAGGAGTCCATCGTCTCCTTGCCACGGCTCGTCGCGGCCTTCAGGCTCTTCTTCACGAACGGTATCACCGACTCGACCTTTGCCTTGGCGTCCTCGGCGTTCCTCGCGCGCCAGTCGGCGTCGTCCATCCCGTCGGCAGTCAGCGCCAGAGCCAGCCTGAAGCCGTCGGCGCCGTACTTCTCCAGTGCCGCCCTCCAGGTAACGAAGTTCCCCTTCGTTTTGCTCATCTTCTTGCCTTCCACCATTATCATGCCGTTGATGCCGAACCCCCTCGGCCAGTGCTTCTCCGGGAACAGGGCCGCGTGGTGGAATGCGCAGAACGTCAGATGGTTGGGAATCAGCTCCTTCGCAGAGTTGCGCAGGTCGACCGGGTACCAGTACGAGAACTCGGCGTGGATGTCCCTCAGTCGCTTCTCTGTCATCTTTGCTGCCTTCGAGATGTTGGCGGGGTTGCCCTTTCCATAGAAGATGTAGTCGAAGACCTGCGGAGTCAGGCTCTCCGTCGCCACCTTCTCCAGGTTGACGAACTTGCTGAGAGCGTAGTACGCCATATAGATCGTCGAGTCGCTCAGGGTCTCGACTATCCAATCCTTGTCCCAGGGCAGCTTGGTCCCCATCCCGGAGCGCCTGGCGCAGGGCCAGTCGTTCAGCCACTCGATGGTAGAGTAGAACCACTGTCGGGCCTCTTCGGGGAAGATTCCCGCGCGTTCGATGACCTGCCTGGCCTTCGCCTTCCATTCGGCGTTCGAGTAGTTCAGGAACCACTGGTTCTCCAGGATCTTCACGTAGCAACGGGTGCCGCAGCGGCAGACGACCCTCTCTGGAAGCTCGAGCATCTTGCCCAGGCGGGCGGTCTTGGTAAGCAGCTCGACCGCCTTATCCTTCGCCTCGCTCACGGTCAGGCCGGCCAGCGGGCCGGACGCCTGGGACATCACGCCTCTGTGGTACTCCGCGCTGTAGACCTCCTCGGTGGCCGCCTCCAGACGAAAGTCGAGGGAGTCTTTGGCGCCCGACTTCTTCACTGCGTCCTCAGCCGGAATCTGGGAGTATCCGCTCAGCGTGATGATGGAGATGGGTCCCAGCTTGTCGGCTATGTCCTTGACCGGCTCGGTAACATCGAGCCTCCCCTCCTGGATATCCCTGAGTGCCATCAGGTCGTATGGCGCGTGGGCGGGGACGCTGTAGACCACACCTGTGGCCAGGGCTTCGTCGACGAACCTGCCTGGGAGTACGGGAAGCGACTTCCCAGTCAGTGGGGCCATCGCATACCTGCCGACCAGCTCGGAGCCTTTGAAGGACCGCACAGGCGTCACTTCGTGCTTCTGCTCGGCCAGCCTTGTCAGTGCCGAAGAGCTGACGACCCAGAGCTCGCCGTCGACTCTGGCCTCGGAGTACTCCGCGTCGGCGTTGACCCAGAGGTTGGTGGCACCGTAGATCGTCTCTGGCCGCAGGGTGGCTGCGACCAAGGCGAACTCTCCCAGGAGGAACTTGATCAGGATGAACTCCTCGGGCGAGACCCCTTCGCCCTCCAACCTGTCGGCGTCTCCTGTCGGGCTCCTATCCAAGGAGCACCAGATCACCGGGTGAGTCCCCTGCACGACGTAGCCGAGTTCCCTGAGCCTGAGATACTGCCATTCCACGAACTTCCGGTACGCTGGGTCTACGGTCCTGAACTCCCTCCTCCAGTCGATCGAGAACCCGGTGTCCTTCAACACCTGCCTGCTGACCTTCGTGTAGTACGACGCCAAGTACTCTGGGTCAGTGAACTTCTCGACCTCGGCATCGGGGACGCCGTCCAGCTCCACGAAGGCCCGTCTGACTGTCTTGTCGCCCTGCTTCAGCCTGTAGCTCATCCCGACGATCGTCTTGCCGGTCCAGTGCCAGGCATACGGAAAGAGGACGTTGTAGCCCTGCATCCTCCTGAACCTGGCATAGAACTCGACGCGCGCCGCGGTGAAGGCCGTGCCGACGTGAATCGCGGCGTTCATGTACGGGTATGGGACGGTGACGAACATCTTCTTCTTGCCCACCACCGGGTCGGGCTCGAAGACCCGCCTGTCTGCCCAGACCTTGAGCCAGTACTTCTCCCTGTTAGCCACTGTTAGTCTATCCCTTTCTTGTTCCGATGATGGAAGGGAGGACGTTGATAAGTTCTGAAACCTTGGCAGCAGCTGGACCTCCACCCTGAGCAAATGAGGATGAACCTCCGCCGGACCCGCCAAGCTCATTTGCGATTCTTCGCACGATTTCTGAGGCCGAGTACTGCATCCTAGCTGCTTCCACACCGACGAAACATACGACCTGGGCAGTTCCCGTGTGTGTCACGAATCCGATGTAGATGGTATTCGGCTTTGACTGGACGAGTTTCTGACCCTGAGCAATGATTTCCTTCTCACCCAGATCCGATGGCGGCGCGACCGAAAGGAGGGCGGGACCAATTGGGTTAGTCACAACGAAGCTGGCGCTTGCCCTTGCCGATGCACTCCCAGTCGTAATCTCCACCAGCTTCTGGCCCAACACCTTTTCCTTCGCGCGAGACTCTCCGAGCTGAAGGGCAAGTGATTTGGCAACTCTGGGGAGGTTCTCTCTCTGGGTGCCCAAGACCCTTGATAGCTCCTGCAGCTCAAAATCCATGCGGTGGATGTACTCAATTGCCGCCTCGCCGGCGACAAACTCGAGCCTCTCAACCCCGTCCTGTATGCGCTCGGCCTTCGTGATCTTGATGAAGCCGACCTCGCCGGTGGTCCGAGTGTGTGTCCCGCCGCAGGCCTCGATGTCCCAGCCGCCGATGTCAACGACTCTGACGCTGCTGCCCGGGACGACCCCGCCCTGGTAGAGCCTGAAGCCGTACTTCTCCTCGGCCTCCTGCCTGGGCATGAAGGTGTTCTTGATCTTCAGGTTCCTCCTTACGATTAGATTGGCCAGGTCTTCGATCTTCTGCACCTCCTGCTCGGTGAGGTGGGAGAAGTGGGTTATGTCGATCCTGCCGTAGTCCTCCTCCTTGAATGCCGAGTGTTGCCAGACCCAGGGGCCCAGCACCTGCCTCGATGAGCCGTTCAGTATGTGCGTGGCAGTGTGAATCTGCGTTATCCTGGTCCTCCGCCTCCCGTCGACGTGGCATTCGACCTTGGCTCCTGCCTTTGGGGCCCTTCCTTCGAGCCTGTGGATGACGATGTCGCCGTACCTCTCCACGTCCACCACCTTCGCACCCCCTATCGTGCCCCGATCGGGTTCCTGACCGCCGCCCCTAGGATAGAAGACCGTCCTGTTCAGAACGACGTTGTTGCCCGGGAAGACCTTCAGGACCCTCGCCGTGAAGTCGAAGTCGGCGTCATCCTCGTAGTAGAGGAGCTTCGTGGGATGCACCTTGCCGATGCGGAACTCGGGCTTCGGCTCCTCGAGCTTGCGGGTGACGTGCCTGGCCTGCACCTTCTCGTAGAAGTCCTCCGGCATCTCGACCTTCGCCCCAGCCTCGATCAGCTGTTCCGGCATGACGCCGTCGGAGTCATACATCCTGATCAGGTCGTCGGTCGAGACTGGCTTCCCGCCCGTCGTTATCGAGGAGACGATCTTGGAGACCCGCTCGATGGAGGAGGCATACCGGGACTCTTCAATCCGGAGGACCTCGGCCACGTCCTGCCTGTGCTCCTCGAGCTCAGGGTACAGCGCCTTCAGGTAGTCGATGTGCCAGTTGACGATGTCGGAGATCGCGAGCGGGAACCTGTGGTAGTTGATGAAGCCCATCGCCCTCCGGTAGAGAATCCTCAGGTTGTAGCCTCCGCCTGAGTTGCTCGGGAGCATTCCGTCAGCGATCCCGAAGAGAAGGGTTTGCGCATGGTCGGCGATCGCGTACATGGCCTCTAGCGGGGCGAGCTGCGCCTCGAGCTTCCGGCTCTCGACCCCGAGCTTCTTCGCGATGATTTCCCGCTGGCCCGTGAGGGAGCCGAACTCGTCTGCGTTCATCATCCCGGCGAGCTTCGAATACTCCAAGAAGAGTCCGCGGTCGACCTCGACCTTACAGAGGTCCTCCATCTTGCTGAGGATGGTCTTGAACTCGGTGTCGTAGCAGGTCGCTGTCCCCTGGGTCAGCCAGGCCCACCTGTTGAGCCCCGACCCCATGTCGACGACCTTCTCTTTCATCTCCCTGTAGTCGTCGATCTCGCCCTCGAAGGCTGTGAAGACCGCGTTGCCAAGCTCCAGGCCCCTAACAAAGAACTCGAGCGAGTATCCGAATGCGCCGTAGCCGACCCAGACCTCTTCGTTGAACGTGATCTCCTTCTTGGGGATTCCGAATTCCCTTGTCATCAGCTCGAAGTCTAGGTCGATGCATCTGTCCTTCCAGTAGCCCTCCCTGTCGGCGATGCTGTGCTGCCCCACCATCACGAGGGATGTGTTGTGCTTGCCGCTGACACCGACGTTGAGTATGTCGTTGAACCTGAGGCACATCTGAGGGACGACGAGCGGGTTGGCCGGGAGCTGGAAGACGACCCTGCCCGCCTCGACCCTCTGGAAATCGATGATCGATGCGACCGTGAAGTAGAGGTCAGGGCGCCACCTGCTGACGACCGGGTACCGCTTGACGCTCGTGTGACCGTTCTTCACGAAGAACCGCTCTATGACCTTCCACGACCCGACCTTGTCGAGCTTCTTGCTGGTTGGGGGCGAACCGATGAAGGTGTACGGAGAGCACGGCGGGTCGTCGCACCGCTTCCTTTCCTGGTCCAGGGTCCAGAAGAAGCGGCCGCAGTTCTCGCACTTCCTCCTGACGAAGCCTTCCCGTTTGAAGAGGTCGACGAGATAATAGCGCCTGTAGTCAGCGGAAAACTTGGACTTCAGAGCTTCTTTTTTCTCGTTCAATTGAAAGGGTCCACTGACTTTGCGAGACTCCCTCCCTTGATGTAGATAAACATGGAAGACGACCCCCGTCTTGACCGAGAGCGTCGTCTAGGCATCTGAGCCTCCAGTCTGGCGCAAGAGAACCGGGCTGGATGAGCAGCAACGCCGGTGTGGGCGCCCTCCCGTTCGGATACGGTTAAATACGGAACCGAGGGCGCCTGTTTGCGATTCAAGATGGAGTACATCTACGCGGCTCTGCTCCTCCACAAGCTGGGCAAGCCGGTCAACGAAGAGAACCTGACCAGCGTGGTGAAGGCGACAGGAATAGCCCCAGACGCGGTAAAGATCAAGGCACTGGCGTCCGCTCTCAGCGAGGTAAACATCGACGAGGCGCTGAAGAACGCCGCTACGATGGCTGCGGCGCCGGCTATGGCTGCCGCACCTGGAGCCGCGGCTCCGAAGGCAGAAGAGAAGCCGAAGGAAGAAGAGAAGAAGGAAGAAGAGGCTCTACAGGGTCTCGCGTCTCTGTTCGGCTAGAAAGGATTCCGAATTCTCTCTACTGGAAGCCTTTTTCCTTAGCCTTGGCTGTGAGCGCCACAGCTTCGGCCTCGGCCCTGCCGAAGAGCATGGGTGCGGTCTCCTTGGTGAGGAAGCCAGCTTCTACGGCCAAGCTCATGGCTTCCCTGTACGCCCTCGCGAGGATGTCGGGTGCCGTCTCCTTTGTCACGTAGCCGATAATGATCGCCAACCCCCGCGAAGAAGCATGGGCGTCGACTAGGCTCTGCCTGTACTTCTCCAGGTCAATCGCGACCAGCTCTCCTTCATAGATGAGGCCGTCTTCATACGCGAGGACAATCGTCAGGCCCGCCTTAATCGGCTTGATGTTGAGCTTGGAGAGGAGGCTCGCCAGCTTTGGGGTTATCGCGGCGCTCTTCTTCACCGCGACCGAATCCCTGTTGACCCAGATGCTGCCGCCCTCAATCTTGGTCTGGATGCTCGCCTCCCTGAACTCGCTCAGGATGGGGCCGGCCGGAAGACCCGTGTTTCCTGCCGGGACGATTATGTCCTCGGGTGCGACGTCGCCCGCCCTGGCGGGAAGATAGACCTTGCTCTTGTCGAGCGTAAGGAAGAGCTTGAACGGGTCGTAGGTCGAGAAGATCAAGGCGTTCTGGCCGGTCAGGCGAGAGAGCAGCTGGTCGGCATTCTTGATGCCGGCCTTCTGCAGGCCGAGTATGGTCAGCGTGTTCTTGACAACGAAGACCTCGGCGTGGCCCCTCAGCGCCTTCCTGACTGCCATCAGCTGGCTCGCCCTAACCTTCGAAAGGCTGGTCACGGCGAGGACCGGGTACTTCCTCGCGAGCTCCGAGACCCTCTCGACGGCCTCGGCCTTCTTCGGGTTGGGAGTGTGGACCTGGACCGTTTCGCTCATTCTAGTCTACCGCCTGCTTTGCCGGCTTGCCCATCGCCGTCTTGACCATCACCGTCTTGACGTTCTTGTCGCCGTTGGGGAGCTTCTTCGTGACCGCGGCAACCACTGCCTGGATGTTCTCAGCCAGATCAGGCTCGGACAGTTTGTTGTCTCCCGCTTTGGCCATGACACCGAGAGAGCCCCTGCTCCTCACACGGATAGCGGTCCTCATCCTGTTGATCATCACCTCGACCGAGGCGTTGGGTGGGACCGGTGTCGGTATCTTGCCCTTGGGGCCGAGTGCCTGACCGAGGACCTTGCCTATCCTTGGCATCAGCGCCGTGTCAGCCAAGAAGAAGTCGTAGGACCGGGCCAGCTTCTTCGCGTCCTTCTTGCTCCCGGCGTAGTTCTCGAGCTGGGACGGGTCGATAACCAGGTCTGCCTTCGCGTTCTTCGCCCTTACTGCAAGGTCGCCGGAGCCGATGAAGCAGATTCGGGCCTGTCTGGCTGTCGGGTGAGGAAGGTAGACGATCTCGTTGATGTTGAGGTCGGTCTTCTTGGGGTCGACCTCCTTGAGAGTCAGGATTACCTCTACGGACTGGGTGAACTTCCTTTCCTTTGACTGGTCCTTGCCTTTCTTGACCAGCTCGGCGAGCTGCTGAGTAGAGAGCATGTCCTCTTCACGAATTCCTCAACCAAGCTGCGAGTAGCCGATAAAAGAGTTGTGCCAAGTCAGGGGCCTCACTCGAACTTCGAGTCCCATTTTCCTGCCTCGATCTCGCCCATGAACTCCCTGGCGTCCCTCCCTTCTATCTTGACGCCGATGCTGACGCAGCTCCCGACCACCTCTTTGACTGCGGAGCGAACGGTCTTGGCATAGGAGCCCGACATCTTGCTCTTCGCTATGCTGACCACCTTGTCGATCGTGAGGTCGCCCACGAAGTCCAGGTTGGGCTTTCCGGACCCCTTCGCGATTGCCGCCTCCTTCACCACCAGGGCGGCGGTCGTCGGGGTCCCCACGGTTATCGTGAACTGCTTGGTCTCCTGGTCGACCTCGACCTTGACCGGGACCCTCATCCCCTTGAAGTCGCCCGTCTGCTTGTTGATTTCGTTGACTATCCCGAGAACGTTGACGCCGAGAGGGCCCAAGGCCGGGCCGAGCGGAGGGCCTGCGTTGGCCTCTCCTCCCGTTACCAGTGCGTTGATGACCTTCTTCTCTCCCAAACCGCGCTACCTCGGAATCGGGCACTCTCGGCATGGAGTATCTAAGCTTTAGTCGCGCGCGCGCGCGTGCGTGATAGGATTCAGCTTTAAGGCTTGGTCGATGGTTAGAGACGCAAAACCCCGCAGTTATCAGCGCGGAACCACAGCCCGAAGAGTTATCAGAACCGTCGGGTCCCGGCGATTCCCCCGGAGAAGGCCATGCTTGTTGTTCAATGAGAGCCCTTCTCCAGAAGCAGGCAGGGACGAAGCTGAGACAGAAGTCCCCTTGGAGGAAGGATGCGAGATTGCCGGACCGGAAAGACTCTGCGGACCTAGGCGACAGGTGCGCCGCCTGACTCGGGTTTGGCACGCCCCACGAGCTTCGTGTAGCTGCCGTCAATGGTGATCGGCATAGCGAAGGCTGTGTCGATCAGCACCACAACGATCTCCTGTTTTGCCTGCTCTACCCTCGAGACCTTGGCCCTCATCCCCTTGAACGGGCCGGCCACTATCTCCACCGTGTCGCCCTCGTTCAGCTCGGCGACCATCGATTTCGTGACGAGGAACTTCTCGATGTCCTGATACTGCATCATGCCGGGGATCTTGCTCCTGACGTGCTTGAAGCCCTGGATGCTCTCGTCGACGACCTGCGAGTTTGGGGCCTCGAAGAGGACGTATCCCTTCCACGTATCGAGCGCGAGGATCGAATAGATGGGCTTCTTCTTCTGGATGGCCCTGTTGGCGACGAAGGTGGCCACCGTCTTTTCCTGACCTCCGGTGGTCTTGACCGGGAAGATGAAGCCCGTCCTTTCTTGATCGCTCAAAACGGCCACGTAGGAGGTGGTCTGGTTTCCGTTGGGCTAATAACCTTATTCTCGCCGCGGGTTACCCGAAGAAGATGTTCCCGATCAGCTTGATCAGGAAGCCGATGACCCCGACGACCGCCATGCCCAGGGCGACCATCTTGAGATAGAGGGAGAACTCGTCCCTGTCGCTCTTGTGAGCGAGTTTGAATATCGCGTTGACCGACGAAAGGAAGCTCCTGAGACCCATTTTCGGCTTTGATGCGACCCATCTGCGCGGTTAATATGTCTTAGCGTATGATGTGACACCGGAAGTCTAGGGTTATTATCGGGTGGGCACATACGCCCCGTATGACTCAGGGCGAACCGGCGACCGTGATAGTGGCCTCATCGACCGACCTAGCATCGACCACCCTTGCGAAGTCGCTGATCGAGGGGCAAGGGTTCCAATCTACCGGGGTGAGCCTCCTGGGGAAGCCCGTCTACCAGAAGGGGTCGTTCCTGCTCGCGTTCTTCGAAGGCATGATCGTCTCCCCTCCGGACCTGGACGAGTTCTTCAACCCTCAGGCGTACATCTTCCTGTCGAGGCACAGCGCGGAGTCCGGGATAGCGTCGCTCACGGCCCACACGACCGGGAATTTCTCGGACGAGGCGAAGGCCGGCGGGGCGGCGAAGGAACTGGGCAGGTCGGACCCGTCCCTCCTCAAGAACTACCTGATCTCGCTGTCGAAGAAGAGGGAGAGACTCGGCGGCTACGAGATTACGGTGGAGGCGACCCACCACGGGCCGACGTCCCTCCAGAAGCCAGTCCTATTCGTCGAGCTCGGGTCGTCTGAGAAGCACTGGGGCGACGCGAAAGCGGCCGCCGTGGTCGGCGAGGCTCTCATCGAGAGTCTGACGGAGAAGACCATCTGGAGCAAAGTGGCAATCGGCTTCGGTGGAACACACTACCCGGAGAAGTTCACGAAGCTCGTCATTGGGGAGGACATGGCGCTGTCCTTCGTGGCGCCGAAGTACGCCCTGGAGCATGTGGACGACAGGATGGTGGAGCAGATGCTCCGGAGGACGACGGCGCCGGTGAAGTACGCGCTGCTTGACTGGAAGGGTTTGGGGGCGCACAAGGGCAAGATTCAGGGGCTCGTTTCACAGTTCGGCCTCGAGGCGATCAGGGTCTGAGAGTCACCGTCTGCGAGATGGACGACGAAAGTGGCTTCGCGAGTGACTGGGAAGGGCTGGTCAGGCACGTCAAGGAAGAGGCCAGCGAGCTCGTTCTTCTCCCGGAGATGCCCTTCCACGGCTGGTTCGCCGCCTCCCCGAGGTTCGATCGGAGCATCTGGAACGAGGCGGTCGCGGCGCATCAGAAGTGGATGAAACGCCTCATCGAGTTAGCTCCCGCCGCCGTCATCGGGACCAGACCCATCAACAGGAAGGGTCGGCGGCTCAACGAAGGGTTCGTCTGGACGGAGGGGCGGGGGACGCACGGAGTCCATGTGAAGAGCTACCTGCCGGACGAGGAAGGGTACTACGAAGCCTCCTGGTATCATCGGGGCGACCGCCGGTTCTCGGTCTTCGGTGCTGCCGCGTGCAGAGTCGGGATGATGATCTGCAGCGACCTCTGGTCGATGTCAAACGCGCGCGCATACGGAAAGAACGGAGCCCACCTGATCGCCGTCCCCTATGCGGCGCCAAGGTCTAGCATCGAGAGATGGATGGCAGGAGGGAAGGTCGCAGCGGTGATTTCAGGTGCGTTCTGCGTCGCCTCAAACAGGGCGGGCGAGAGAAACGGCGTGAGGTTCGGCGGGGTGGGCTGGGTCATCGGTCCAGACGCGAAGGTCCTGGGCCTGACCTCTCATGAAGAACCATTCGTAACCGTCGACATCAATCTGCGAGAGGCAGAGGCGGCTAAGAATACATACCCCAGGGATGCCCTCCGACCGGACTAGCTCCTATTTCAGGAGAGAACCCAGGAATTTCTGCGTGTCGAAGGGGACCAGGTCGTCGTAGCCCTGGCCGACCCCCAGGAAGAGTATTGGCTTTCCTGTGGAGTAGACAATCGACAGCGCTGCCCCTCCCCTCACATCGGCGTCGGCCTTCGTGAGGATGACCCCGTCGAACCCGACGTGCTGGTTGAAGAGCTCCGCCTGCGAGACGGCGTCGTTGCCAGTCAGGGCGTCGGCGATGAACATCTTGAAGTCAGGCCTGACGACCCTCGCTATCTTGGACATCTCCTCCATCAGGTTCTGGTTGGTCTGCATCCTCCCGGCCGAGTCGATTAGGAGACAGTCGACGTGGTGCGCCTTCGCGTACAGGACTCCGTCCCTCCCGACAGCCGCCGGGTCGGCCCCGTACCTCTGAGAAACGACCTTCATCGAGAGCCGATCCGCGTGCTCGGTCAGCTGCTCTATCGCCCCGGGCCTGTGGGTGTCTCCTGCCGCGCAGACTACCGAGATGTCGTTCCCCTTCAGGTAGCTGGCGACCTTCGAGATCGTGGTCGTCTTCCCCGTCCCGTTTATCCCGAGGAAGAGGATCACGTACGGCTCGCCCACCTTCTTTTTCTCCCTGATGTTCTCGAGAAGGTCGACCTTCCCGGCCTTGGCGAAGGCTGCTTCGAGCGTCGTCGCCAGGCGCTCCTCGACGACCTCTGAGGGGTCGGTCGACCGGTCGACCTTGGTCCCGGTGAGGCTCTTCTCGACCTCGTTGGTCAGGGCCTCGGCCACGCTCTGGGCCACGTCGCTCTCGATCAGTGAAAGCTGGAAGTTGAAGACGACGTCGTCAAGCTGTGCCTCGGTGAGCTCCTTTTCGCGGACCGCGCTCGCGACCGCCGAGAAGGCCTGCTTCAGCCTGTCGAACAAGAGCGGGTCACTCCTCGCTCTGGCTCGATGCGAGGGAGTTGAGGGCCTGCCTGTCAGAATCGAGCCTCTGGGCGAGCCCGTTCCTCTGACCTGCGATCGACATGACCGTCCTCTCAACGTCTCTGCTCCTGCCTTCGAGGAGTGCGATAGCCTCAGCCTTCGGCTTCTCAATCACGACGCTGGCGCCGACGCTGATCAGGACTTTGTCGGCGGATGGGGGCGGGGAACGGAGCATCGCTCCTCCGCCGATCTGCATGAGGACCTCCTGCGGCGGCTTGTCCCCGAGCCCGCTAAGGGCGTCGAGGGCCGCCCGGTTCTCCACGAGGGCCCGCTCCAAGAGGTTCTGACGGGCGCTCAGCTCGTTGTAGGTGCTCTCGAGGACCCTGATCTCGACTATCAGCGCGTTGATGGTCTCTTCCTCGGTCGGCTGCTTGTCAGTCGGCTGCTTGTGGGTCGGCTGCTTGCTCATTGAGAATGGCCCGGATTTTTCAGACGCTCAGCGCCCTTGTTATAAAGACAAGCTCGGGTCCGGTCGTCTGGCTGCCCACCACCGCGTTCTTCGAGTTCGCGACCACGCCCGAGGCCACGTACGGGACGCCGCGGTTGACAGACGTCGGATGGGCTTCGACCCCGAACAGGCTCCCGATCCTGTCCACCTCTTGCTCGTCGAGTCCGGGATAGACCGCCGCGCCCCTGTTGGTCGCTACGATGAGCGACCCGACCTGTATGTACTCCCCGATGGGCATCCGCTCCACCTCGGTCCCCAGCGCGTCCTTCACCTGAGAGACCGCATCCGCGTCGAGGACCGGCGACACGATCGCGAACTTGTCGTTGGCCGCCACGAGGTTGCCCACGGCCGTGAACCTCGACTCGAGCCTGGAGACGTTCATCCCTGTCGCCGACCTGATCTCCGTCAGCTCGGTGGATTCCGCCAGTCTGGAGACCAGGATGCCGCTGTTGTTCATCGAGACGAGCGGGCCGAGGAGCCGGGACTCGGCTATCGAAGTGGGGACGGCTGAGACCTCGAGGCTGCTCGAGAGCTTCTCGCACTTCGTCTGGGCCAGGCCCTTGGGCACCAGGATGAACCTGTCGTTGGCTTTCAGGAAGACGCCTATGTTGGGGCTCCTGTAGATGTCGACCAGATGGAGGCCCATTGATTACACTCGTTCTGGCTTGGGAGGGAGTTTCACGGATACGATTCCGTCCTCGTCCCTCTCCATGTCAAGCCTGATCCGCCTCGGCGGGTTCTTGATCCCTCGGGACCAGATCCGCTCGTTGACCTCCTCAGTTATGCTGACCTCGGTGGCCTTCATGTGCCGGGTGGCGAACTCCTTGATTATCCGTATCGCGACCTTGGACCTCCTGTACGCCGGGGCCTCGAAGGCCACGCCTAGCGGGACCATGTAGGTTCTGGTAAGGGATTCGACCTTCTCTTTCTCTTCTGACATCGCCTATCACTTGAGCTTCAGCTTGCGCTGCCTCCAGTTCCTCTTCTGCGGGTTGGACCTGACCTGCCTGTTGGTCTTCGCGATGACCCAGGTGGGGACCGACCTTCCCCTCCTCCCCTCCTTCCGCAGCCTGTTCTTCTTCGAGGTGTCCTTGACTTTCGCCATGCTATGCCCTCCTGATCTTGATCTCGCGCTTCTTCCCCTGGAGCGCCAGCAGCATCTGCTTCACCTGCTCGTCGTCGAGGGCCCTCTTGAGCTTCCCGCTGGAGGCGAGCTGTATCACGTATTTCTCGATGGACGAAGCGAGTTCGGGCTTGACCATCTTGACGTTGGCGAGCCTCTGCCTCGCTTCCGAGGTCAGGGCCATCCTGAGGACGCCCTCCCTCATCGCCCTCTTCTCTGCGACCTCTCGGTCAGCAGGCTCCTGCGGCGGCTCAGACATCACTAGCCGTACCTCGCGAGCGACTTGTCTGCTTCGCTGATGGTTGCGAAGATATCCCTGCTGGCCTTGTCGAGCATGGCCCGGCCCTTGGGGGTGAGTATCCTGCCCTTCGGCGTCTTGGCCACCAGCTCGGCCTGTTCCAGCTGCTTCAGGGCCTTCCTGATTGGGGACCCCGCAGCATCCCTGTGGTGCTTGGGGAAGTATGCCACCGCCTTGGACCCTCCGTAGGCGCGCTCGAGGTCGCTGAGGCCGACCGGGCCGTGTAGGTAGAGTTTCCTCAGGAGCGATGCGGCCCTGGTGTACCACCAGTCGGGGTTCTCGGGGAGCCGCTCAGCGTGAGAGCCCGTCTTTGCAAAGTGGGCCCACTCGGGCTCCTTCATACCTGGCAGGCTCTTGACCTGTTCGGCCAAGGCGCCGATGAGTTTGTCCGAGGGGACATCGCGGGCATTCACCATGAGGTCTCACGAATCGGATTTCCCGACCTCGCCTGAGCGTATATAAGGCCTCCTCAGGATTTTCCGATTTACTCGCCCGCATTCAGAGCATGTGATGCGAATCACCGTCAGCTTGCCGTGCCCCAGCCGGACGCGGGCGTTGACGCCAGGCACGATGAGGCTCTTGCAGCCGCGGCAGGTATACCTCTTCAGGGAGGGGCCGAGCCTGACGTTGAACCTGAGCCTGACCCTCCGGGCCAGGGCCGCCTGCTCCTTCGCCATCCCGAGGTCCTTCGGGGCGAGGCTGACGGAGGATTCCGTGAGCTGCCTGACGAGCTCCGCTGCCTCCTCCCGGGTTGCCTTCCGTCTCTTCACGCCTAGAAGGCGTCTGCCGAAGGTCTTAACCATGCTCGTCGAGCCTGCACATCTGTGAAGCTCAACTTCGTCCTGGCGGAGTCGGCGCTCGAGCTCGTGCCGAAGGAGATCCTAAAGAGCCCGGCGGTGGCCAGCGACTCGCGAAGGAGGGAGGCCGACGCGGCACGAATACTCCTCGACAGGAGCCTCCACCACTCCGCGATGGCGAGGCTCAGGGACTCGGAGAAGAGGGGGCGGCCGGACCTGGTCCATGCCGCGCTGCTCAGCGTGACGGGGACGCCTCTGTACCTGGACGGTTCCGTGAGGGTCTTCGTGCACACGAACCAGGACGTGGTCCTCGAGCTGGCCGAGAAGACGAGGATCCCCAAGAGCTACTTCAGGTTCAGGGGGCTGGCCGAGAAGCTACTCTCCGAGAGGTCTGACGAAGGGCTCGTGAAGGCGTACCCGGCCGGGATGCGGGAGCTGCTGCAAAGGACGATCTCTCCCGACAGGGTCTTCGGCCTGTCGGTGCAGGGCCGGCAGACAGGGCCGGAGGAGCTGGCGAAATCGATCGTGGATGCGAAGAACCCCTGCGTGATCGTCGGAGGCTTCCCTCGCGGGCACTTCTCGCAGGAGACACTTGCGCTCGTGGACGAGCTCGTGAGGATACACGAAAGGCCGCTGGAGGCCCATGTGGTTGCCTCGAGGGTCGTTTACGAGGTCGAGAAGGCTACGGCAGGAATCAACGATTAAAAGGAGTCAGGGCGAGTCCGGACCTCGTGCGGTCGTCGTCCAGATCTCAATGAATTGAGAGGACAGCCTGGTCCAGGACACAAGCCCTCCAAGCTTGTAACCCGGGTTCAAATCCCGGCGACCGCACACCCTACTGCGGTTCAATATGCGACCGCGCAACCTGAGGTCAACATCGACTGACCTGATTACGGTAGATGAGTCAACTTCTGTTGACTTCCAATCTCGAACGCAACCGCACCCTCGTTTGCAGTCCAAAGCGCCAACATTATGTCGTGTGATGACCGCAGACATCCACAACTACCGGAAGAGGGTGGAATCCGCCCTCAGGACGCTGGACGGGGAGAAGTTCGCGAAGGTGGACAAGAGGAGAGTCCGCGACTTCGCGGACTATCAACTGACCGTGAAGAAGCTGTCACACGGCCGCGTGGCGAAGTACATCTTCTGCCTTATCGTCGTCAGAAGGCACCTCTCCTGCAACTTCGGAGACGCGTCGAGGCCCCAAATCGAGAAGGCGGTCGCCTGGGTCAACGGGCACGGCTACACACCCAAGACGAGGTCCGACATGCTGGTCCTCCTCCGCATCTTCTATCGCTGGCTGAGGTCCGGGAACACTGACAAGAAGACCCCCTACCCGCCCGAGGTGGCATGGATTGAGACGGGGCTCAAGGCCAACGAGGGCACCGTCCCCATCTTCCTCACCGACGCGGAGGTGAAACGGATGGTGGAGTGCGCCCCGTCCCTGCGCGACAGGGCGCTGTTCTTCCTGTTCGTGATGTTCGCCTCTGTGGCGGGAATCGCCGCGTCTCCCGGCAACCTCCCACTTGTCGCAGTCTCCGCGTTTGCGTTCATGCTCGCCATTCTCGGCTTGGTCGTCACGGGCCTTGCCTATTTGGTCCATGCAATCCAGTTCGGCCGCCGGGAGGCGTACGGCGCTCCAGCGGTGACACAACTGGGCGAGGTCGTCCGCAGCAATTCAGAGAGGGTCATCGCCGACTACCTCACCGGCAGCGGCGTCAAGTACCTCTACGAGAAACCGGCGAGGACCCGGTGGGGACTCAGGAGGATAAGCAGGCCGGACTTCTACCTGCCTGACTACGGGGTGTACATCGAGTACTGGGGCCTCGTCAACCTCCCCAACAACTCCGCACGAGGCAGGTACGAGCGGAGCATGAGGTGGAAGATGGACCAGTACCGCAGGAACGGGATAAGGCTCGTCTCGCTCTATCCCAGCGACCTCCACGACCTCGACGCTGCCTTCAGGCCCAAACTTGAACAGGCGTCCGGAAAGGCCGCTCCGCCGCCCAAAGGAAAGGGGTACTTGGTTCACAGAAATCTGTGAGCGATGGTTGCTTTGCTTGTTCAGCGAGCATCTCCGTTTCTAGGGCTTGGATTTTTGACCCAATCTCCTCCTCCCTCTCCGCGTTTAGTCTCGCCTGAACCCACTTCTCCACCAAATCATCTTTCAGACTCTTGTATTGTCTGAACCTGGATTGAATCCTCAATACTGCCCTCTCTTGGTGATAAAGTGCGAAGCCGATTCTTACCGATTCCTTGACCATTTCAGAAGTCACCCTTTCCTGATGTTCCTTTTTCAGGTAGAACAGTTGACTCTCTACCGCTTGTTCTATGTCTCTCAGTTCGACGATTGGCCCATGCGGTTCTCTTTTCAATAATGTAGCCAATACCCTCAATTTGGTAACTGGATGGCTTTGAGGAAAGAAGCCGTATGTCACATTAGTAACGTCTATTGGGTCCGAAAGGACCCTGTTGAGATTCGGGTCATGGTGTAGCATTTGGGCCCCCTTCGCAAGACTTCTCGGCGGCTGAACGAGTTCCAGCACCATTGCAGATGAGTCAGCCTGCCAGACTACCACATTACTGTTTGAGGCTTCTACTGCGTCCCTAATCTCAACGCTGAAGAGGGATGGTATGCCTATCACGAACTCACAGATTATGTCAGCGTTCGTCTTCAGATACTCTTGTTTTATGTAACCGAGATTAGCCTCGACAATTTTTCGCTTCTCTTCCACTTCCGTAACAACCGCAGTCGGATTCCTTACGCTCCCCTTCACTTCACCGAAGATAGCGATTGGCTTTCTTCCAATTGGATTCCAGACCAGGAAGTCGAAGTTCTGCCTTCGCTTCTGCGTCGAAGGGAAGGCAGAGGTCATATCCGGCGGGCACGCTGAAAGAGTTGAAGCCCCCTGCGTGGCTCTCATACCCGCGCACACGGTTCACAACGTCAAGAACAGGTCGGAGACCCTTCTCAAGTACGTCTACGTCGTTGTGGCCCTGGACCAGTCAACCAGCAACTGATGGCCCAGACCCCAAGTGCGTTTCAAAAGCAGAGGACTCGGCAAACGCCCTACGGTGCACCTCCGCAGGGTCGGGGTTAGACAGCTGCGATTAGGGCGACCACTCCGAAACTCAGTACGGCGGCGAGGCTGACCCAGTACGCTGCCTTCCAGTACCTGTTCGAAGCGTATGTCCCCATTATCCGACGGTCTGACCCAAGCAACCCCATCAGGACTCCGGGACCGACGAGCACGAAGACGAAGACCACCATTAGGCCGAGAACCAGCGAAAGAGGCTCCGGATAGATGATAGGGATGACCACGGCAGGGAGCGATTCCGCCAGGTAGACCCATAGGAAACTGCCTTTCTGCATGCCCATCGCATCGACAACTGCCCACGAGCTGCCGAGGGAGATGACCACCAGCGCGAGGAACGCCGCTGCCACCAGACCAACCGCGAACACGTATGGCGCATAGGAACCGGCGATTGACGATAGGCCGAGGGAGAGCGACTTGGGGTCCGAGAAGTTCAGGGACGAGCTGAGACCTGAAGTGGCCATCGCGATGACCACCATCCCGACCTCGCTCGCCACGGCTCCCACCAGCGTCTCCGTCCTCATCGTCCAGAGGCGCGTGGTCCTCTTCTCGGCGGTGGCCGAAGCTTGGTAGAACAGCATGAAAGGCATGACGACAGCGCCCACGCACGCGGCGAGCAGGAACAGGTAATGGGGGGCAACGCTGAATTGTACTGGGCTCGACGTGATGAAACCCCTGGCGAAAAGGGAACCCGCGTAGGCGACAATCAGCACGGCTGACACGGCGAGCAGGGCCTTCTCGGTCGTCAGGTACTTCCTCCTGACCACCACGGCAGCGTACGCCGCGTAGGCAATGGGAACGGAGATAATGGGTGGGACGCCAATGAGTTCCATCCCGACCGCAATCCCTGCATACTCAGCGATGTAGCTCACGATGCTCACCGTGGCCATCGGAAGGCTCGCCAGGAGGGCGACCCTCCTGGAGTAGTTCTCGCGAATCACCTCGCCAAGCCCTTTCCCCGTGGCCATCCCCACTCGGCCGCTCGCCTCCTGAATCACGAAGAGTGGGACAATCAGCAGCAGGAAGAACCAAATCAGGCCGTAGGAGTAGGTCGCACCGACCGTCGCCGCCGTCAGCACGCTCGGTGCATCGACGTCGGCAATCATCACAATCCACGCAGGCCCAAAAGACTGAACGAACTCCCTGAGCCTGCCCGAAAGCACGACGGGCGGAGACCTTCTCACCTCTATAATAGACCATAGGCTTTAAGCCTCCGAGGAGTCGGCTGCGTCTGTGGTCAGGGTTGCCTGATTACCTGCCTCTTGCGACTGCCGTCGTGTCCTTCGCCTTCTTTCTCTCGGTGGCCGTCCAGTACAAGCGCCGGCGGAAGACTCACCAGCTGCTCTGGTCGGTGGCGCTGCTCTTCTATTCTGCGTCTGCCTGCATGGAGTTCCTGATGAACGGGGATGTGCTCGGCGCAAGCACGCTCCTCTTCAGAGTCTACTACGTCCTTGCCGCCCCCTTGGTGGGACTTCTGGGTGCGGGGGTCGTGTACCTTCTGGCAAGGAGGACCTTAGCCAGGCTCTTCCTGGGGTTCGTCGTCGTGTTCTCTCTCGCCCTGGTTGCGACAGGGTTTTCCGCGCCCATCGACGCCCAGTCCCTCGCCAGCAGCTTCAGCGGGCCGCTGGCAAATGGATTCATGGCGGCCTCGACAGCCCTCCCCATGTCCGTAAGGATCTACGCCATCGTCCTGAACTCCGTCGGCGGCCTCGCCCTGATAGGAGGGGCCCTCCTCAGCTTCGCCTGGGACAGGAGCAGGAAGTACAACCTGTCCATTGTCATCGGCGGCATACTTCCCATGCTGGGAGGCTCCATGTTGGGGTTCCTCAATTATCCCGACGCCTTCTTCGAGTTCGAGTTGGGCGGAACGGCGCGCGCGCGCGCGCCCCTGCTATCCGTTGGGGAGACAGGAAAGACGGCTCAGGCAGGCTGCTTTGCGCCGCACTTTGCGCAGAACATCGTGGTGGAGGCGAGCTGGGCTCTACAGCTGGGACAGAACTTCATCCCTGTTTGGACCGTCGGTGCGGGAGCCACAGGCGCCTGACTCGTCTGAGGCGGGGCAATCCTAGCAGCGTTCGAGTAGTAGTAGACTGTCAGCGATATTGGGATTACGGGGAGGTAGAAGGCCGAAAGGATGCTGCTCACGACTGTGCTTGCGATACCGAAGGGCCCGCTGATCGCATTTACGATGGCGGATGCTATCCCGATGATTATTCCAAAGACGATGATCAGGGCCAGGGTCTTCAGCCATCTACGGCTGACTAGCTTGCGGCTCCTCCCTAGGCTTTCGAGGATTCCTGGGCTTTCAATTATGACCACAGGAAGCACGAGGGAGAACATTATCGCTAGTATTATCCCCGGAACTATCAGGGCGATCAGTCCCAAGCAGACGATGATGCCTGTGACTATGCCCACTACCCAGATCCAAATCAATTTTGATATAGCGAATCGGACTGACGCCTCGAGGTCTGCCCGTTCCGTCTCAATCTGTTCAGATGCGAGCTTGACCGCACTCCCGACGGCTACGGGGAAGAATACCCATGTTACGATCGCAATCAAGGCGAGTAGCGAGGTCAGGGCCCCAAAAAACCCAGGCGCCCAGTTCAGTACTTGTTGAGGCGTCGCGTGAGCAGGTAGAACTGGCAGGGTGATAGCGCGCCGCACCAGTGTGGTGAAGACCCCTACGACCGCCTCCACCACCACGAAGAGAATCACATACTTCGAGAAGTCGCGCTGGTAGAGCTCGAAGGTCTTCGAGACCACCTCGCTGAGGCTTAGCTCCTGAGGGATTCCCGGCCCACTGGACATATCGTCTCTTGGCTCGACGCCGAGTTACATATTCGTTTGGCTGCCCCGTCTACGTCGTGCACTAACAAGATCATACATCCAGAAAGACGACATTGACGTCGCTTGCTAACGGAATCTCCGCCTAAGAGATGGAGAGCACGAATTCTCAGGGCAGTTGCTTCCCACAAGAAGGGCAGAACTTAGTATCGTTGCCAATCACTCTTCCGCAACTGGGACAGATTCGGGTGATAGGCGCCTGCGCAGGCGTCTGAACGGAGGGGTGCCAGACGATAGCGAGGATTCCTCCGACGAGCCCCAGAAGGAATCCTATGAGCAATCCACCAAAAGACCCGAACCAGCTCACGATGGAGAAGACGAGTATCAGGGCCCCATAAGATGCATGGTTGTTCGGGTTTGAATTGAGCATGACCGCAAACACGATTATGAGTATGCCCCAAACTACCCCAATAAGACCGAAGATTCCTCCAATGCCGCCGATGAAGAACGTCAAAGCGGCCCCGATAGCCGCCGTTGCCAAGCCACCAATGACGACGAAGATGCCGCCAATGAGAGAGAGGATGAAGGCCGTCGTCGGTTTCTCGCTGGACAACTCTTGCGGCATTAGATGAGCAGCTTTGATATTTAACGCTGATTTCTTTGACGAAGTAAGAACTTCGAAGGTTGGAAAGCCGTACATCTGGGATTCGGATATCGCTGACTGCTACGCCATCCTTGGCAACAGAAGTGAGTTCTTCAATTGGGTAAGGCCAAATCTGTGAAGAGGATTTGGGCGTCAGATCTTCGGTACCTTTCTCCTTGCGACAAGTTGAGGGAAGATCCACGCTTGGCTGCGATCTTCAAGAAGTTAGACCTACCCTACTGAGCAGTTAGCACGTGCACAAACTGGGCTTGGTTCAGCTTGCGGCGACTAGGGGTTCATGGTGCGGAGGGGCGGACCATCAGCGTCGACGAGACCACCATCGGTAGACCGAGGACGGCCATGACTGGCTCCCAGGCACCTGGTGGGTCTGAGACCACCACCACCGTTCTCTTGGCCCCAAGAGAGCGGATCCAGTCGATTACCGGCGTCACCAGGGAAAGGAGAGAGTCCCCGGGGAGGGCGGAATCCCACGCGACGGGGATCACGTAGCCGGTCCGGACCGTCGGGAGATAGGATCCTTGCACGACCGCGGTAATCTGGCCCGAGGAGGAGAGTTTCCATGTCCTGGCCGGCGTCCTGGGCAACCGGCAGATGATCTCGAAGTGCGAAAGCCTCCGACCGGTGGCGGGCATTGCATCGTGGATTGCGGGAAGTTGGTTGTGGTCGACCCAGGCAGCCACCTCGCGCATCTGCGACCGATGCACCTCCGTCGCGGTGCCGGCGGGATTCGCGCTCGTGACGGGCGTCGAACCCACGTACCAACCGAACCGCGCACTCTCCTTGTAGCCTAGCCTCCGGTACACCCGAATGGCAGTCTCGTTCTCCGAATCGACGTCAAGCGCTAACCAAGACTTACCCTTCCTCTGGGAGACCAGTTGCGTTTGCTCAAGGAGGCGGGTCGCAATCCCTCGGCCGCGCGCAGCAGAATCGGTCGCGACGCCCACGACATACCCCGTGTCCGGGAGGGAGAGGACGGACGCGGTCCCCAAGACCTGACCCCGATTGACCCCGACGAAGATGCGGATTGGAACTCGGCCCAGCGCTCGCATGAAGGTGAAGAGTGCCCAGATGCCCCGATGACGGAAGGACAGAATCTGAGCGACCGAAACCTGGCCAAGCCCGGTCGCCTGTTCCCATGTGCCTAAGCCCTGGAGCACGACCTTCTCGAACGAGGGAAGGTCGGCCCTCCGGAGCTCGCGGTATTCAATCGCGGACGAGTCCCGCTCCATCCAAGGGTCACCGGCCGGCTCCATGTGCAATCCGAACTTAAAGTCCAGCCTGAGGAGGCCGAGCCATATTCGGGAGCACAGAGCTTTGATCTCTGGTCGAGCTGAGTCAGAGCACCTCTGGGTTCATCATTCCGGCTCGGCTCTTTGCAGATGACAGTGGGAATTCTCCTGACCTCACAAGATGTCGTGCAGGAATGACCACTGTGGCTGACTCCTGGCGGTTCTGGGAACAGACAGATCGAGAAGCCTTAACTTGGCTGCGTGCGTCTTCCGGGCTACGACCGCCGAAGCGCCCGAGCCTCCAATCTTCACGCCCACCGATTTCCATTCGTACATGGCAGAGAGAAGGAGGGTTACTCCAGAGCGTCTGAGCGTTCCCCCCAGACTAATCATGACGTTTCATCGGAATATGTTCGAGACGGCCAGGAAGAGGCTCCGAGGCCGCTTTCTCGACTGGTACTACAGCAGACGACTTGCGGTTGGGACCTTCAAAGGCGCCGAGGTCGCGGTGCTGCATTCTTTCATAGGGTCATCAGCAGCAACGATGATGCTCGAGGAGATGATCGCGGCAGGCGCACGTCACGTAGTCGAAGTGGGGGAGTGCGGAGGGCTGCCACCGAAGGCCAGGGTGGGTGACCTGGTGCTAGCAGACAGGGCCTTCGTTGACGAAGGAACCTCCGCTCATTACTTCGAGGACGCAGGACAGTTCGCTGCATCCCGCGGTCTTACAGACTGGGTCAGGCGAACCCTCGAGAGAGAAGGAACACCGTACAGAATTGGAGGAGTCTGGACTACGGATGCCCCCTACCGTGAGACTCGCTCCAAACTTGTGAGATTCCGTGGGCAGGGGGCAGTCTGCGTCAACATGGAATCATCTGCCCTTTTTGCCATATGCCAATACAGGCGTATCGACATCGCTTCTTTGCAGGTCGTCTCCGACCTTGTCGGCGAGAATGCGTGGAAGCCCTCGTTCCACGAGAAGGTAGTGGCGTCCAAGTCGGATTTGGCATCGAAAGTTGCTGTTGACGCTCTCGCTCAGCTCCAGACCTGAAGACGCTGTGGCGACGGGTGTCTATCAGACCAATCTATTGTGCGACAGTCCCGCATTTCGACAGGGTTCGGCGTGAGGGCCGTTCTGCTGGATGATTCTGTCGCCTCTTCTATGATGACAACGGTTCCTCTCGGCACGCTATAGGTGGGGCAGACATTCGTTCCCGTGGCACACGTCTCCGGCGAGAATCATCGTGTGCTCTTTCTCTCGTTCTGTCGGGACGCATTCCTTGTGATAGCTCTTCTTGTCTAAGAACCCTTTCTTTACAACTTCTTGCCCCGCGGCAATCTCCACTCCACACCTTGCACAGTCGACCATGTCGACCGCTCTCGATGATGACGGTCGTTTCTATTAGGCGTGTTTACCAAGTCTTGTCGGGTGATGTCAAGTTCTTCCTCTCGCTGACCAAGTTGACTACCCTCCGGGTCGCTCGCTTAATCGATTCCTTCTGCCTGATTCTCTGAGGTGGCAAGTCCCCTCGCCCGAGCGGGCGTCTTTCTTTCTAGCTCTGTGCAGTCAGCGGCCTCAACGAGTCCAGTTCCCTCTATGCCGCCTTCCACGGGTGGACTGAACCTGGCGGTCGTCCCATCGCCCGCGCTGATGGCGATGCCTTGATGGATTCATCACTACGACGTCGAACAATATGCGCCTGTAGTTCATCATCAGAGTCCTCGCGAAGAACTGACCGTCAACGACCATTTCGCGCAGGTCGTGCTCGTTCCTTTCGTCCAGGCCGAACCTTTCAAACGACAGACAGTCTTCAAGGTATGGCTTCAGCTTGAAGACGTCTGGATCTACAGCGACCTCCCCGGGTATGGGCTCCTTCTTCGACGATAGGAGCATGTCGTTCAACGCTTCCCTAGCCGCCTCATAGTTCTTCCGTGCTTCCTCGACGAATCCCGCGAAGAGCCCGTTCGCGACCAGTCTAGAGGTGAATGAGCCGTTGCTGTCCTCCACATACCCCTTGAGAAGATGCGCCTTGATGTTGAGCTCGTTCGACCTGTCGAATCCGTACAGCAGCTGTCGGGCGACGCCTTCCGCGTCCGATTTGTAGGCGTGGTTGAGCGAATCGCCGAAGGCGCCGCTGGCCAGGAGAAACCTTGTCATCTCGTAATCGCCTGAAATCAGGGCGCTGGAGATCATGTGCGAGAAGTCAGGGTCGTAGGGGATCTCGCTCATCAGCAGCCCCTTCCAGGTGGCGTTGCGGGTGCGCCGGTCGATCGCTCCGATGTCGATGAGCCAGTCCTCCGCGAAGGCGACCTCGCGATGGTCCACCTTTGACATGAACTCCAGCTCCGAGAGCTTGAGGCCGTACTTTGACATGAGCAGCACCAGGTCGAACGGGGTCTCGGTCTCGAGGGCCTTGCGCACGGGTATCGGGTTGACCTTCTTCGGTATGGGCGTGTCAGTGAGGATGACGGCCCGGCCCGGCTTGAAGCGGCCGATTCTGCCCACCATCTGCAGGAGGGAGTTGTTGTCTATCTTCGTGTAACGGAGCGTCTTCTGACCGAGCCTGTCCTTGCTGTCGATCACGTCGTTGAAGATCAGCACGTTGTCGACGTAGATGTTCACCGAAGAGGCGATCACGTTCGTCGCGAAGATCCTCAGATTCTTGTCGAACTCGGCTCTCTGCTGGATCTTGTTGATCTCTGAACCTTCGAGGCCTCCGTGAATGTAGACGCCGCCGTAGCTGCTGGCATACCTTTCGACCAGGCGCCTCGTGGGGAGGAAGACCAGCCACGATTCGTCCCGGGGCTGTGTGTAGAGATAGCGCGACAGGGTCTTGAACATCTCATCGAGGTCGTCCGCGAGCTCCACCTCGAGCGCGACCGGATATCTCCGGCCGCTCATCGAGTAGAGCTTGGAGATTCCCAGGAACGACAGGAACTCCTTCGGGTCGATCGTGGCGCTCATGACCCGGAACAGGTTCCTCGCCTTGGTCTCCTGTCTCTTTGCTAGCGACATGCACAGCTCGAGCTGGGAGGTCATCTGGTGGCTTTCATCGAAGTAGATCGAAGAATCGGAGATCGAGCGATCGGCCAGCATCCTGAGCAGGACGCCGTCCGTGACTATCTTGACCTTGCCGCCGACGTTGATCTTGGTGTCCTTTGTGATGACCGCCAGCCTGTCGCTCAGGTCCGGATGAAGCGCGTTGAGCGAGTAGAACAGGGCGTTGCACGCCGCCCTTGATGGCTCACGGATGATGATCTGCCTGTTCCTGTCGCACAGTTCGAATTCGTGGATCGGGGTTATGGTGCTCTTCCCAGTCCCGACGTCGCCGATGATCACGAAATGGTCCGAGAAGTCTATCGAGTCGAGGATCGAGAAAATCGGGAGGCTCGGCTCCTGTGTCCCTCTGCCGACCGCTTCTCGGGTCTGTCGCCCTCCTCCTTCCTCCGGGGAGGCTGGCCCCGCAGAATCGCGGACGCTGAATTCGTCGCTAGCCAAGTGAAGCTGCGATCACCTGGATTGCGATTGCGGAGGGGGAGAACCGGGAACCGAAGTGCGAGGGTGGCGGCCGACCGGGTCGGACGGATGCACTAGAGGCCCGCGAGGAACTTCTCCCACTGATCTTCGTCGTCGACCTCGTCCATAAGAAGGTCCTCGAACAGCTCGTGCGTGACCACGTCCGTCGTCCTGTACTTCTCCGCCATCTTGGCGTAGAACCCGATGGCGCAAGCCTCGGCCTCGAGCACGTCCTGTACGACCCGCTTGAGGTTTGTGGGGTCCTTCGGCGGCTCCTTGTAGCCGCAGCCGCAATTCTCGAGCAGCTGGGAGGGATGCATGACGGGCTTCCCGCCGAGCTGGATGATCCTCTTCGCCAGCTTCTTTGCGTGCCCGAGCTCATCGAGCGACTGCTCTTCGAGCACGGGTATCAGCGTGTCCGCGTCCATGCCCTTGATCCATCTCGCCGTGAGCCAGTACTGGTAGTGCGCCAGCCACTCGTCCGAGTACGCCGTGTTGAGGTCCCTGACTACTTCCTTCAGATCGGCCTTGACGATCTCTCGTGCTTTCTTGCCCATGTCGGGCGGCTCGCCACGCCCGCCGGTTATTAATCTGACGCCCTTGCTGACGGTCATCCGCCCCGGAGAAGTCGGCTCCGAGAATGGAGGCCTGCGCGACGCCAACGCATAATAATCGACGGGAGCAATCCGACGTCTCTCATGCAGAACGAGGTGAAGTGAAAACGCCAGCAGGACCCGACGGGACCCTATCGACTCTCGCGAGGGAGTACTGGGAGGCGCGGCTGGCGGAAGATCCGCTCCTCGCCACGTCGATCGGGGACAGGCGCTACGACGACCTGCTCCGAGACATCACCCCGGAGGGCCGCCTCCGCGTCCGGAGCCAGTTCGAGTCGATGCAGCGCCGGGCCGAGAGCATAAGCGGGGAGGCCCTCTCCGACGCGGACAGGCTGACGTTGACGGCCCTCCTGGTAGACATGCAATCGGTGCTCGATTACTCTTCCTGCGCCCTCGTCGAATGGACGGTCGACCCGGGCGAGGGGCTACAGGTCCAGTTCCAGAACATCGAGTCGTTCCAGCCCGTGCGCAGCGTGGAGGAGGGCCGGGCGATGGTCGGGCGCTGGCGCTCCATCGGCCGGTTCTTCGACGACCACATGGCGAACCTCGAACGTGGGTCCGGGGAAGGAAAGGTAGCGGTCAGGGTCCTGGTGGACAGGGTCATCGAAGAGACTGAGGACCTCCTCGCCAAGCCCGACGGGGAGTGGGCATTCATGCGCCCGGCCGCAGTCTCGCACGAGGACTGGTCGGAAGCCGACCGGACCAGGTTCAGGGAAGGAGTAGCGGCCGCCGTGAGAGAATCGGTCCGCCCTGCGTACGCTCGATATCTGGCGTTTCTGAAGTCCGAGACACTGCGACAGGCCCGTCCACAAGACAAGCCCGGGATACTCCATGTCCCCAACGGCCTCGAGGCCTATTCCCGGCTGATCCGCGTCCACACCTCGCTCGACATCACTCCCGGCGAGCTGCACAAAACGGGGCTGAACGAGGTGGCGAGAATCAACGGGGAGATGGCGGAGCTAGGCGAGAAGGTCTTTGGCACACGCGACAGGAAGCAGACCCTGCACCGCCTCCGGACCGACCCGGCGATGTACTTCGCCAGCAGGGACGAGGTGGCGGCCAAGGCGGAGGCCGCCCTCTCGAAGGCCAAGGCCGCGATTCCGAAGTGGTTCGGCCGCCTGCCGAAGGTTGACTGCGAGGTCGTCCGGATGGAGGAGCACGAGGAGAAGCACTCCACTGTCGCGTACTATCGGGAGCCCACGGCCGACGGCTCGAGGCCCGGGCGGTACTACATCAACACCTCCGCCCCCGAGACGAGGCCGCGCTACGAGGCCGAAGCCCTCGCCTACCACGAGTCGATCCCGGGCCACCATCTGCAAATCGCAATCGCCCAGGAGCTCGAAGGGATCCCCGAGTTCAGGAAGTACAGCGGAGTGACCGCCTTCATAGAGGGCTGGGGCCTGTACTCGGAGCGGCTTTCCGACGAGATGGGGCTGTACTCCTCGGACCTCGACCGGCTGGGGGTTCTGTCGTTCGACTCCTGGAGGGCGTGCCGCCTGGTGGTGGACACGGGCATGCACGCGATGGGCTGGACGAGGTCGCAGGCGATCGACTTCATGCTCGAGAATTCGGCGCTCGCTAAGAACAACATCGTGAACGAGGTGGACAGGTACATCGCACGGCCGGCCCAGGCCCTCGCCTACAAGACCGGGCAGCTGGAGATGATGAGGCTGCGCCAGGAGGCGAAGGCGAGGCTGGGCGGGCGGTTCGACATTCGGAGGTTCCACGACGAGCTGCTCGGCAACGGGGCGGTGCCGCTGGAGGCGCTCCGGCAGGTCATGCACGGCTACGTGGAGAGCAATCTGTGACAGGCTCGGGCAGCGGCGGCGTCAGTCTCTTCTTCTTCCCTTTCCCGCCCGCTGAGACTTCAGGTCTCCGGTCGCCTTCTGTTCGGTCCTGGGAGGCACGATCTCGGTCTGGCCGGCTATCTGCGCCAGGGTCCGGTCGCTGACCGCAGAGAAGTCGTAGTCTTTGGCGTCATATCCCTGCCTGGAGTACTCGTCCTTGTGCTTGATGAGCAGCCAGGACTCCTTGCCCCTGAAGCCCGCCGTCCTGATGAGGGCGAAGGAGCCCTTCAGCTTCTTGCCGTAGAGGCTGAACTTCAGGTTCCCCTCCTTCATGCCCGCCTTCGCCACCTCCTCGGCCTCCTCCCTTGTCGCGGCTTCCTTCCTGACCCCCTTGCTCAACTCGACTTCGGGCCCGTAGGTCCCCTCGTCCCAGATCATGACCGGCCCGGCCCCGAACCTGCCGCCCGGGATGACCCCCTCGAAGTGGCGGTACTCCAGGTTGTGGTTGGAGGTCGGCATCGCGAGGCGCCGCACGCCGCTCTCGAGCGAGGGGCCCCTGGGGATGGACCATGAAGGCATCACCCCTCCGATCTCGAGCCTGAAGTCGTAGTGCAGAGAGGTCGCCTTGTGCTTCTGGACGACGAAGAAGAGCCGCTGGGCGTCCTCATTCAATGGGGTCATAGCGCTGCGCTCACCGAATGATAAGGGCTTGCCTCCAGTGGGTCCTGCAGAGTCTGCGGCTGATCGACCAGGTTCAGGGTGCTGAAGGAGAGGGGCGCACCACTGTCAGGGGGGTTGGGGGCAGGCAGAGTGCAGATAGTGTAAACCGGATTCGAACCAGCGATCTTGATGGTGGTGGAAACCGGCAGCAGGGTGTAGGCGTGAACGGTCTAGGACTGCGGTGTGCCAAGCCCGGGCGGGAGGGAACCCCCGGAGCCGTTACCGCTGCATATGTCGCCCGTGTAGAGGTCCGCCGTTCCCTTTGTGCCTGAGCCCATAGACTGGTCGTAGTAGCCATAGCCCGCGTTGTACTTCGCCGTGTTCCCTGTGAAGTTGCTGTTGAGGGGGCTGGTGAGGAAATTGGCGGTAATAGCGCGCGCGCGCGTAGGAGGAGCCGAGAAGCTCGAAGCCGTACCGAAATGCCGTGACTTTGCAGCCCTGGACCGTGACCTTTGTCTTCCCGCTGAGATAGATCCCCGCGCGCGTGTTTGTGGCTGTGCCGGTTATGGCGTGCCCCGCGCAGTTGAGGGTTATGCCGTTGCGGCCTATGATGAGCCCGTTCCCTGAGCAGGGGCCGATGTTGTGACTCAGGGTCGTGTTCGTCGTGATCACGGTGCCGCATCCGATCGAAGCGAAGGCCGGAGCGGGCAGGATGACGAGTGTAGAACCCAGAACGGTAAAGATAAGCAGGACAGCGAGCGGGATCTTCGGGGATTCTCTGTCCCTCAAGACTGACAATCTTGCAGCGAGACCGATTATTTACAGCTTGGGGGCGAGTTCCCGCGTCTCATCAGGAAGTATCCTTCAGTGCCGACTCGACTGGGCCGAGACTACAATCGGATTTGAACACACAGGAAAGAGTAGTGACTGACTGCATCAGAACAGCGTTCGCTCTTCCTCGACTGGCTTAGGACTGTGGGGATCCAAGCCCGCCTGGGCTGGAGCCTCCGAGACCGTTGCCGCTGCACTCGTCGCCAGAATAGAGGTTCGCCGTCCCCAGTGTGCCTGAGCCTGTAGTCTGGTCGTAGTAGCCGTACCCTCCGTTGCCGTTCGCCGTGTTCCCGCTGAGAGTATTGCCGGAAGAGCTGGTAAGGTTGAAGCCACTGTTGAGGTTGCTGTCCGCCGTGTTCCCGCTGAGAATGTTGCCGGAAGAGCTGCTCAGCAGGACGCCAGAATTGAAACCCTCAACATTGCAGTTCTCGACCACGACACCTGTCACCCCCTCAAGATCGATCCCTACGCTTGTGTTGTTTGTCCCTGAGCCGCTTATCGTGTAGCCGGCGCAGTTGAGGGTTATGCTGTCGGCGCCTATGACGAGCCCGTTCCCTGAGCACGGGCCGATGATCGCAGTCAGAGTCGTGTCTGACGTGATCACGCTGTCACATGATATCTCAGCGCCCTTGGACGTAACGATGGTCGTCTCTGTCTTGGTCGTGGCCTGCGTAGTCGTCGTTGACCGAGTCGTGGTCTGCGTCTCCGTGGTCGTCTCTGTGGTTGAAGTCGTCTGAGTGGAAGTCGTCTCAGTGGAAGTCGTCTCAGTGGAAGTCGTCTGAGTGGTTGAAGTCGTCTGGGAAGTGGAAGTTGTCTGACTGGTGGAAGTCGTTTGGGAAGTGGAGGTAGTGGTTGAGGTTGTCTGGCTGGTTGAAGTCGTCTGAGAAGTGGATGTCGTCTGGCTGGTTGAAGTGCTGGTGGAAGTTGTCTGGCTGGTTGAAGTGCTGGTGGAAGTGCTGGTGGAGGTTGTCTGGGTGGAAGTCGTCTGATTCGTGGGTTGGGTGGTTGTCCGGTTCTGAGTCTGTGTGGTTGTCGTGGGCCGGATAACAGTCTCCGTCAGAGTCGTGGATTCGGTGGTTGGCCTGTTCAGAGTCTGCGTGACTACCGTGGGCAGGGCAGTGTTCACCGTCTGAGTCGTGGGCTGGGTGACTGTCGTGGACGCCGTCGCCGTCACGGTCGCCGTCGGACTCGCCGTGGTTGTTTCAGTCTGGGTCACAGTCTTGGCTTGGTGGGACGTTGTCGCGTAGAAACCGGATACACCGATCAAGATTCCAGCAATGAGCAGCACCAACGCTATCTCGCTTGAAACTCCCTTCCGGCGCATCTAGCCCGGTCGTCGCTCTCCATCTAATATGGTTAATGCATCAGAGCCTGAGCTTTCTGGAGAAAGGAGGTTTTCGCTTCGAGGCGTTCAACCACGAGTCGACAGTGAAGGCCTACGAGGCAGAAGTTCTTCAGCCAGCGCATTCCTTGTGATAGCTCTTCTTGATCAGGAAGCCCTTCTTCACTTCTTGCCCTGCAGGAATCTCTTTGCCGCATTTTGCACACTTAGCCGCCCTGATTACGTCAGGCTGTGGCTGGTCAAGGTCTCCAATTATGAGGCCTCCCGAGTTCGACGAACTAGGCAATCCAGAGGTGCGAACCTGATTGTCTGTATTAAGGGTTCACCGGATGAAGCATATGGTTCTGCAGAGTCTGCGGTTGATCGGCTGAGTTAAGGGCGGTGTGAAGAGTCAGTCGATGGAATTCCGTAGAATGGTCCGGCCCCGCACGCTGGGCGGAGATCATTTCCTGCTCTGTCTTCCGTGGAACAGGAAGAGGGCCGCCGTTCTATGGTTATGGGACGGTGGAGACGTAGGTGCAGGAGTTGACTGCCCCACCTAGACCCGTCACGACGTGCCCCGGCGCGGCCGACGAGGCCGTGACTGAGACGAACGTCGTTGAAACGGTGAAGAAGGGTACGAACGGCACGGCCTGACCGCTGAACGTGTAACCATAGACCATAGTGGCTACGCAGACCATGTAGTAGGTCATCACCGCGGGAGTCGAGTTCTGGCCCGCCTGGTCTGTCATGATGTAGGTGCTTGTCACGGTGTAGGCGTTTGTCACGGGGTTTGTCGGACCCGTCGTCGGGAAGAAGAGAGAGCCGATTCCTAGTCCTATCAGGAGAGCAATAGCAACAGAAGAGATCACGCCCTTCTTGTCCATCTTTCAAACTTGGGTTCCTCTGAGTTATAGCTCTTGGTCCAACGGGTTCTGCTTGATTAAGGTACATCGGCTAAGCTTTCTTTGCGACCATTACGATGTGAAATGAGTCAGAATCGAGCCTGTCAAGGCGCTGGACGCTTCCATAACTGCGAAGATACTTCCATCCTACCTTCTCCAAAATAGTCCTCAAGTCCTTTCGCGAATAGATATTTGATTCCATCTTGATTGAAAGCAGATGCTTCAAGTCCCCATCGCGTAGCTCTCGAAAGAACTTCCAGTCCCCCTTGATGTGCTTGCTCTTGGGGTCATAACTGGCTTGAAGATGCCTTTGAAGTCTTCCGTCAGGGAAAGATTGGATTATGGGAAAAGCGTAGCAATGCTTATGCTTCAAGAAAGAGTCTCTGTTCGCAGTCTCGACCACGAGCAAAGACCCTTCGCGTCCGATTTCGTGCAGCGAGCGCAGAAGCTCAATTTCCTCTTTCAAGGTCGGACGGACTATCGAAGTGTCCATACAAATGATTGCGTCAAAATCAGTCTCCCCGTTTGCCTGCAGTATCTCCTGAATCTGTGTAGTGTCTCCCTCATAGAAACGTAGAACACCGCGCTTGCTCAGGCCTTCTTGTCTTGCGAGCTTTCGTGCTGTCTTCAGAAAGTAAGGAGAGAAGTCAAAACCGACGACTTCGTAACCGAGTTTTGCCAGATTGATTGAGTGTCGTCCGATTCCGCACGCGACATTCAGGATCTTCGGTCTGCCTCCGACTTTTGCTCGGAGGTTAAAGTGGCTGAATATCTTTGCCAATCCTCTTGCTTCCGATGGTGCTGAAGAAAGGCCAGCTTCCAATACGGGTTGATAGATGCGAGCGTTCTGAACGTACAGAATGTCATGCCAATCGCCCAAAGTCTTGTCCCTCAAAGAATGCTGATTCAATTTACTATTCAGAGAGGGATTGAGGTACATGGTTCAGCATAGGCCTCCCTTATTGGAGAACGGCGGACACGACGGTAAGAGCAGAATCGTCCTCCGGGTTCTGTGGAGTCTGCGGTTGATTGGAAGAGGTCATGGCGCTGCAGAAGATCGGCTGATGAGCCCTGCTGCATTCTGCCGGATCAGGGTCAGCAGATGGGTTCGAGTCTCACGCAGGGATGGAAGGACTGGCCAGATTCCCAGCCCTAAGATAGGACAGTGCTAGCGCAGCGAAGCCGACAAAGGCATCCCTGACGCCTTCGGACACAAGACCAAACGCGAATCCGAACCAGAAGGTGGTGTTGAGAACCGGAGCCTCCCCTTCAATGAGAGGCAGCAAAGACATGAAGACGGCATAGCCGAGAGCAGAACCGAAGAACAGAAACGGAATCACCCTCAAGTGATTCTCATTGAAAAGACGCGCCCTCCTCCTCCCGTAGAGGTAGAGAATGACGAAGAACAGGCAGGGAGAAATCAGGAACGCCCCGACCTCCACTATCTGAAACAGCAGCAGCGGCGTCGAAATGGGGTTCTGGCTCGCATACGGTATGACTACGTGCAGCTCCAGTTCGATCGTGACGAGGCTCGGCAGCAAGCCCATGGCCAATCCGATCAAGGTGACGACGGCGGAGTACATGCTTCTCGATTGGTCGACCGGCCCCGCGGTGTCTGCCGAGGGCTCCGTTCCCATTGCCGGTTGGCTCAATTTGGTGTCCCGCCTTGGATGGCGTCTTTCGGAGCGGCATACAGAATGACGCCCGCGCTGGCAGCGAGGAGGACCGCGCCCAGGGCAATCACCATCCTGTTCATGCCTCCTGTCATGAGTGGGGTTGTCTGATAAGGGAATGCCTCAGCAACTAGAGCCACTTGTTATCGCCTGAATCTCGACTGCGGACTTTAGAACCCTCTAGAGAAACACTCAAGTTTCGTGAGGATTCGCGGCCTGAGCGAGGGTCAGAGAGGTGCTCGCCTGGGGGGACGTGTCGGAGAGGCACAAACAGATGATGAGGGAGCTGAGAGACGCCCTGGAGGCCCAGCTGAAGCTCGACCTGAAGGCAGACGCCAGGGTCGACAGCACCGGGACGCTGTACGGGAGGATCTTCATGGAGAACGTCTTCTTCGGGGCCGAGTTCAGCCTCCTTCAGGTCAGGGACTGGGCGGAGGGCCCGGAGATGGAGGAGTGCGAGGTGAGCGTGATGACTGAGCGCCTGCCGAAGGTAAACGACCTCGCGAAGTACTTCCCCTATACGACGTCGAACAGGGTCGTGCGCGAGGTGGACAGGATCGCCAGGGAGACCATCGCGCGGTCGCTCGGGAAGTCGGTCAGCATCGTGATCGACAACTCTGTGGGGATCAACGCGGCCTACCTAGTCGGGACGCTGGGCGGCCTGGGCGCCATCTTCGGCGGGGTGTACGGGCTCCTGCTCTCGGCTTCGAGGACCGGAGGGTTCGAAGGGGGCGGCGGTGGGGTGCGCCCTGGGGGCGGGGACCATGCTGCTGCTGATCTTCAGGGCCCTGGACTGACGGACGACCCCGCATGCAGCGAGAGGCAAGGCAAGCAAGCAAGTAAGTTGATATCTGGACGATTCTCCTAGCTGCTGACGGGGATCAATCAGACATGGCCACCGAGGTGCTCGAAAGGAGGTCCGACCCGAGAGTCAGGACCCTGAGGATCCTGGGCATTTCGGGGAGCGCCCGCAGGAAATCGTTCAACACCGCCCTCCTCGAGGCGGCGAAGGAACTGGTGCCTCCCGGGGTGGTGCTGGAGACCTTCGACGTCTCAGGCCTGCCTCTCTTCAGCCAGGACCTGGAGGCCGAGCCGCCCGAAGCGGTCCGCGAGTTCAAGGAGGAGATCAGGAGGGCGGACGCCGTGCTCTTCTCGACCCCCGAGCACAACTACTCCATCCCGGCGCTGCTGAAGAACGCGATCGAGTGGGGGGACCGGCCCGAGACCGACAACTCGTGGGACGGGAAGCCGGCGGCGATCATGAGCGCGTCCACGGGGCCGAGGGGCGGGGTGAGGGCGCAGCTCCACCTCAGGCAGATCATGGTGGACCTGAACATGTACCCCATCAACCAGCCTCAGCTGCTGGTGGGTGGGGCCCAGGAGAAGTTCGACTCCGCTTCGAAGCTCATCGACGATAGGGTCAGGGACAGGCTGCGGGACTTGCTCCTCGCGCTCGTGGAGTGGACCAGGAGGCTGCATCCAGGTGGGCGGCCCAGTGAAATCGGAGTCTGACGGCGGGGCGTCCTTCGAAGGGTGTCGTGATTCCGGATGAAGCCCGAAGACGTCGAGACGTGGAGGCGGGCGCTGCTGAGGTTCAGGGAGCGGAGGGACCTCCTCTTCAGGAGCGACCGCGACGCGCCGATCGGTCCCGAGGAGTTCACCGGCCTGAAGTACTTCGACCCTGACCCCGAGTTCAGGTTCGAGACCGAGCTCCACCGGAACCCCGCCCAGGGGAGCGTGATCATGGCGACCAGCAGGGGGACGCGCCAGCTCTTCAACGGCATCGGCCGCTTCGAGCTCCCGATCGAAGGGAAAACGGTGCTGCTCGGCGCCTACCAGTCAGCCGAGAGGGAGGACCCCAGCATCTTCGTCCCGTTCAGGGACGCCACGACGGGAGAGGAGAGCTACGGTGCGGGGCGGTACCTGGACCTAGAGGTGGAGCACGACGACAGGTACGCCGTCGACTTCAACTACGCGTACAACCCCTATTGCGCGTACAACGACGCCTACCTCTGCCCGCTCCCGCCTAGGGAGAACTGGCTCACGGTGGCCATCCGGGCCGGCGAGAAGAAGTACCACGACTGAACTCGGGTCGGAAGATCGGGGATGCTCGCTGACCTAGATCATAATGGCGTCGGGGACGCCGCGGAAGTGAGAGTCGCCGGTGACAACCTTCCCGGAGACCGCCCGCGCCGTGGCGAGTATGATCGAATCTGCCATCCCCCAGTCGGCTATGGTCTTCCTCCGCTCGTGGTGAATTTCACCGGCGGAGAGCGCTATCTGACTGTCGATCGGCACCAGTACCGTTCTCGTGGATATGAAGTTCAGGTCCTGTTCGAAGGAACCCCAGCCCTCACGGAGGCACTTGGAACGCAGCTCCGCCAGGGTCATCGCCGACGTTGCCGCAGACCTGCCCTCGACGTACTTTCGAGCGGTGCCGCCCCTGGGAGTCCCGCGCATGTATTCAATCCAGGCGTAGGAATCGATCACGAATTCATAGGTCATGGTCCTCTGACTCGTCCCTTGCCGTGAATGGCTTCATCTCAGGATGGGAGCCGAACATCGAATCGGGGACCTTCTCGGCCTTGCTGATCAGCTTCCTGAGGGTCTCATCCATGCTTCTCGCTTGGTACTTCCGCTTCAATTCCTCGAGGATCTTCGCCGTGCCTCTCTTGACCTCGACTGTGGTGGACACATCCATAGACTATGGCCTATGGATATATAAGCGTCCCGGAGGGTGAGGCCCCGCCTGAGGGTGACGAAACTAGGGCTTCACCCGCCGCGCGAGGAGGGCATCAACGGCCGAGGATGGCCGTCAGAACGACGTCCTGTAGGACGCCCTTCTCCTGTGCCTGAAGTTGACCCAGATCCCGACCAGCGTGACCAGCACCGCGATGACAGTCGAGACGGTCGGGTTGAGGCCGTAGAGCCTCAGGGCGTCGTAGAGCAGGAAACCTCCGGCGACAGCGGTTACGAGCGACAGGATCTTGTTGTACAGGACCACCCCGACCACGAAGAAGATGAACCCGACGACGAAAGCCGCGACCGTGCTGGAGACGACGTCCAGGGTCAGCAGGTAGGCGGCGTATCCCACGGCCAGGCCTATCCCGAGCCGCACAATCAAGAGCCCGATCAGGCCGCCGGCGACGAAGCCGATCAGGACGCCCAGGAGGGTGCCGGCGGAGCCGAGGCTCGTCAGGTACTGGGCGGCGAACATCCCGCCTATGGAGGCGCCGATCAGGCCCACGACCAGGAACGCGAGGGCCTTGATGACCTTCCTCCCCGCGAAGATCAGGAGGAGCGAGACGACCAGCATGGCGAGGATCAGGGGCCAGGAAGGGACACCCTTCAGCAGGTTCGAGAACTGGCTGGGGATCGAGACCACGGCTTCAGCGCCCCCGCTCTTGCGGCATGACTGCCAGCGGGTCGCCTCTGGCGGAACTTAACTGATTGGGTCCGAACATGGAAGGCGAATCAGCTGCGTCTTCGGGAGGCGGCGGGAATCAAGGTCGAGGGAGAGGACAAATGGAAAACGCTGATCCAGAACGCTTCCAGAGTTCAAGCTCGACTTGGCTAATGTTTATTGAACGTTGGAGCCAAGCATATGCGAGAAGATGCTCCGTGTCGGTGTAAGCATCCGATCGGACGAGAGTCTGGTCCGAAGAGTCTCCGCGTTGGGGATACCATGCGTCGAGTTGGCGTATTTCCCTCCCCTTGAAGGAAGAATTGGTTCTCTCTCGGAAGCGCTTCGTTCCTCAGGGGTCATGGCCGCGTCGTTTCACGCGCCATACGGAGTCGCGTATGACATAGGGAACTTCGACCCGGAACAGAGAAAGTCGGCGCTCGGACAACACAAGAAGCATATCGAGTATTGTGCTTCGCTGAGTTCTGGGTATTACGTGATTCATCCAGGTTTCGACAACTACCTGTTCAGCAGAGGCGGGACGTGGGATGACGTCAAGAAGGTCGCCACCTTCCCGAGGGAGGAAAGCACGATCGGAAAGCTATGGGAGACTAACGTCTCTTCCTTGGCCGAGTTGGCTGATTTCGCAGCCGATGTGGGCGTGAAAATTGCACTTGAAACGGGGCCTCCCAATATCATGACGCCAGAAGAGACGCTGAGCGTAGTGCGCATGGCGGACAGAAAGAACCTGGGAATCTGTCTGGACAGCGGTCACGTCAATGTCGGCGGGACAATCAAGCCTGCGGACGCCATCAGAGGGATCGGCCGTCTGCTCTGGACTCTGCATCTTCATGACAACAACGGCGACGGCGACTTCCATCTGGTTCCTGGCAGGGGGAATATTGACTGGAAGAGCGTTGCCAAGGCACTGCGAGATGTCTCCTACGACGGGGTGCTCAACCTTGAACTGCCCCGCGCTGATTGGAACGGCAAGGAAACCTGGAAGGACATAGAGGACGGAGCTTCGTTTCTACGAAATGTCTTCGCCTGACTCTGGAGACGAACCCTCATCAACCGACTTTTCACAGTCAGAACCCCGAAGTCAATCAACCGAAGACTTCACAGAACCTACAGAACGCCTCACGGAATGGATAAATCCGAACCGCACCTCATCGGTCATGTGAAGCAAGCCGTCGTGTTCGACCTGTTCCATACTTTGATTGACCCAGAGGACTTCAGACCCAAGGAGTATCGGCGTGCGAGCGTTGTAGCCGACATTCTGGGACTGCCCCAAGATGAGTTTAGGGTTTTCTGGGACAGCACCCAGACGACAAGGATGTTGACCGCGAGGCCGGAAATGGATTACGTGAAGGATTTCGCCGCCGCCAATGGAAGGACGCTTCCTGAATCGAAACTGAGCGAAGCAGAGAGAGCTTTGAGTTACTATCAAGACCTCGCGATTCTCAACCCACGTGCCGAAGTCACTGTCTCGCTAGAGTCACTGAAGGACAGAGGGTACAAGCTGGGTCTACTTTCGAACACACGCGAGAGTGACGTAAGGGAGTGGCCTCACTCACCGCTGACCCAGTTCTTTGACGCCGTGGTCTTCTCTCACATCATAGGAGTGATGAAGCCCGAATCGGGTGCCTACTCGGCTGTCCTCAGAGCCCTAGGCATCTCTGATTCCTCAGAGTGCACCTATGTGGGCGATGGAGGGAGTGAAGAACTCACAGGGGCGAAGAAAGTTGGCTTCGGCCAGGTCATATTCATGAGGAGATTCGTGTCGAAAAATGGTCTAAGGAGCGAAGAGGAATTGGGCGAAATAGCTACGCAAGGAAATCTATGCGTTGACAGCTTTGAAGAGCTATACAGGGTGGTCGACTGATGCTCATCAACCGCCTTTTCACACCACCCTGATCGCTGTCAATCAACCGAAGACTTCACAGAACCTAAGAATCGATGGTTCAAATACCGCCGGCAATCGATTGTCCCGTGCGTTTGATTCAGGTGTCGCATCTGAAATGTAAGAAGTGCGGGACGGAGTTCGACTATGAATATGTTCCAACTGCCTCGATCACTTCACTGAGGTTCGGAAGGTCAAGATACATCAAGTGCTTAAAGTGCCGCAAGCGGTCAGTATTCAACATACGAGACACAAGAGTCGACCCTGATACCCACCGCTGTCAACTGCGGACTGGCCCAAGCTAGCCCGCATAGCGTCGACTCTCAGTCTGAACCCGAATAGTCAGGCTCAAGCCAAAGATAGACCCTAGCTAGAGAGAAGCTTCACACGCGAATCCATTGATCCCCTTGATGGGACGTTGGAACTCGTCTGGTAACAACGGTTAATCATCACCCAGACGGGAGAAACCATCGTAATGCCCCGGAGCGGGGTCTCGAATGCGATAGCAGCGGGGTTGCTCATCGCTGGAATCCTCATCGGCGTCAGTGGTTTCTACATGGCAACAACCTATCAGACCAAGACTGTGACCCAGACTGAGACAACAACAGCGAGTCTGACGAAGACCGCGACTCAAACCGAAACAACCACAGCGACCCTGACGACGACGGCGATGGCGACAGCCACTTCACTCGAGTGCAACATCGTCATCAAGACGAACACGACTCTGAGTTCGAACGTCGGCCCCTGCTCAGGGGACGGGCTCGTCATTGCTGCCAGCGGCATAGTCCTCAACTGCGCTGGGCACACGATAAGCGGCACAGGCACAAACTACACAAGCGCGGGGATCAGCCTTACCGGGATATCAAAGGTCACGGTCGAGAACTGCAACGTCATGGAGTTCGGGGTTGGCTTCCGGTCAAACGACTCTTCCAGCGACACCCTCACGGGGAACACGGCGAACGGCAACTGGGATGGCTTCGACCTTGAGTCCACGAACAACAGCAAACTCGACGAGAATATGGCGAGCGACAGTTACGTTAGTGGCTTCCTCGTCGGCAGCCTTTCCACCAACAACACCCTCATCACGGACACGGCGAACGGCAACATCATTGGCTTCGAACTCGCCGGCTCTTCCGACAACATCCTCACGGGGAACACGGCGAGTAGCAACAGCAATTCTGGCTTCGGGCTTGACAAGTCTAACAGCAGCACTCTCAGGGGAAACACGGCGGACGGCAATACCCTCGCTGGCTTCGACCTTATCGCCACTTCCGACAACACCCTCGCCATGAACACTGCGGACGGCAACGCGCAAGCTGGCTTCCTCCTTTCCAGCTGGTTCGTCGCTCCGAGGTATGCCCGCTTCGTTGGCGACTCTTTCGGCAACGCCCTCAGCGGGAACACGGCGGACGGCAACTGGGATGGCTTCGAACTTGTCAGCTCTTACAGCAACACACTCGCCAAGAACGCGGCGAACGGCAATAACGGCACTGGCTACTACCTTTACAACTCTTCCAGCGACACCATCACCGGGAACACGGCGAAGAGCAACGGCTACGACGGCTTCTCAGTCTCAGACTCTAACAGCAGCACCCTCACCGCGAATACGGCGACCTATAACGGCCACGGTGGCTTCGACCTCGCCAGTTCTTTCAAGATCACTCTCACGTCTAACACGGCGGATAACAACACGCAGTATGGTTATTTCGACAACTCAGCTGGTTCTGGCACCCTCGGAACCGCCAACATCTATTCTTTCGATGAGTGCGGCAACAACGGTGCCGGCGGTTCGAGCCCGAGCGGGCTTGGCACCCCCCAGCCCTAAGCCGGTCGGGAAAGGGCAAACACCTTCTCAATCGCGTCCATTACCATAATCTTGTATGTGTCCAAATCCGACTAAGCATTCTTTTGAGAGCCTCTCCAACCCTAGACCGACACTGAAGTAGCAATTCACCACTCCGACAAAGTGTCAAATCGTTCAACATAAGTATGAGGAAAGTCATTCCCCTCGGAGGCTATTCTTTTGCCGAAAGCCAACATGAGCGAGCGCAAGACCCATCTCAAGACAATCAGACTCTCAGAATCACTGGTGCGTTCTCTTGAGAAGGAAGCCGCCGACGAAGGCACATCCGTCAACGCGGATGTCAACTCTATCCTCAGTCAGCATTTTGACTGGGATAAGAAGGCAGAGGAGTTTGGGTTCTATTCGATTCCCATACGGCTCCTCAAGAACATCCTCGAAGGGTTGGACGATGAGGCACTCGCTCGATTAGGGCGAGAGGTTCTACCCGCCCTGTGGAAGGAAATGGCGGAGTTCTTCTCCCAAGACTCCTCTCTGGACGGGATGGTGAAATTTCAGACGATGCGGTCCAAGTTCAATCCGCATAACCATACAAGAGTGACGCAGGACGAGGGCGAGTACACAATAGTCTGGCGGCATGATTTTGGTCCCAAGTGGAGCATCGTGGTGAAAAACGCCATCCAACAATTTGTGAGGAAATCGTTTCATGCCGAGCCACGGATTAGTGTTGGGGAGTCGGTCGTAACGGCTCATTTCAAGGTCAATCCGCGAAACTCGCCCACCACTCTCCCGCTACAGCCCTAAGCCAGTCACCCTCGAATTGTTGTCCAACACCATCAAAATCGCTGGTTCAACGATATAAGCAGGAACAGGCCGTTTCATCACATTGAAGAAGGACAGCCTGCCCATCTTTGTCATTGGGATGGTGCTAACGTTGGCTGTATTCGTGCCCATCTCCTACTTCCTTCTGTCTCTACCCTCACCAGTCATTGTGATATCCTCCGCATTCGCCATTTTCCTCTGGCTCAACGGATTCCGTGTCGCCAGGCGCAGAAAGGCGAGAGAGAATCAACGACGAAGCCCTGCAAGCAACGAGTTTGAGCCCAAGCAGCTAGGCTCAAGCCAAAGACAGAGCGCCGATTCTCCTCCTAAGACTGGATGATGCTCCAAGAACGGGTTGTCAGTCTCGATTTGGGCTTCCGTCCCGATTGCATTGCTCCAAGCGTGCCTCGGAGCCTGCCTGACCTACAAGGGCCGGGGTCACGACTCTATCTTGGCAGGAGGCCGGCTTCATGGATGGAATGGGCTCGAATTGTTATTTAAGACGAACTCACCCGGGATGAGTTAGGCGCCATGTAGCCGTGGGCAGCGGGTCGGCGTTTCTGCGTCTCCTCTTTCAATCTCCTGATGCCCTGGTTCTCAGGACTGGCAAAGGCCGTCGAGGTTATCTTCCGGTTGTTTTGGGGCCCCGTAGAGGACCGGGGAGAGATTGGCGGCTGACGCGGTGGTGGTGGTCGATTCGCTCACGAAGTCGTACGGCAACCTTCATGCGGTGGACGGCATCTCCTTCACCGTGGAACACGGAGAGGTCTTCTCGCTGCTGGGCCCGAACGGGGCGGGCAAGACGACCACGATCGAGATACTCGAGGGGCTGAGGAACAAGGACGGCGGCCACGTGAGCGTGCTGGGCCTCGACCCCTGGTCGAAGGGGTACGACCTGCACAAGAGGATCGGCGTGATACCTCAGGGCTTCAAGTTCCTCGACTACCCGACGCCGAGGGAGGCCATCAGGTACTACTCCGCCCTCTTCGGGAAGAAGGTAGACGTGAACCAGATCCTGAAGGAGGTCATCCTGGAGGACGCGGCCAACATCTACTACATGCGCCTCTCCGGCGGCCAGAAGCAGAAGATGGGGATGGCGCTGTCGCTCGTGAACGACCCGGAGCTGGTCTTCTTGGACGAGCCGACGACCGGCCTGGACCCCCAGGCGAGGAGGGCGGTCTGGGAGGTGATCAGGAACCTCCAGAGACAGGGGAGGGGGGTCCTGCTGACGACCCACTACCTGGAGGAGGCGGAGGAGCTGGCGGACCGGGTGGCGATAATGCACCACGGCAGGATCATAGCCGACGGAACCGTGGACGACATAATCTCGAAGCACGGCTCCGGGGAGAGGCTGACGGTGCGCGCAGGCGAGGAGCTGGCCGGATACCTTAGGGAGAACACGAGGCTGAAGGTGGAGTACTCATCGGGGAAGGTCGCGGTGATCCTGGAGCAGAAGAACGACGCGCTGAGCGCGCTCGGGGCGATCGCGGAGTCGGGGTTAGCATGGTCCGACCTGACGACGAAGAGGGACAGCCTGGAGGACATATTCATCAGGATGGTGGGAGAGCCGATGGTCTCCGAAGGCGCCGCGGCGGAGGGGAGCTGAGCGCAGTGTTCAGCATCAGGAGGACTCTGGCGGACCTCTCGGTCTTCGGGAAAGGGTACATCCGCAGCAGGGTGGGCGCCTTCTTCACCCTCGTCTTCCCGGTGATACTGATCCTGCTCTTCGGGGCAATCTTCTCGGGCAGCGGCGGCGCCTCGACGGTGTACGTCCAGAACCGGGACGGGGGGCTGGCCAGCACCCAGTTCGTCAGCGCGATGAACGGCACTAGTGCGATAACCCTCGTGCCGGTCCCTGTCGGCGACAACTTCTCCCAGTACCTCCTCTCGCACTCCTCCTCGGACGGCATCATCATCCCCAAGAACTTCACCACCGACTTCCTGCTGGACAAGCCAGTCAACCTGACGCTCTACGGCGACCCGGCCTCGACGACGAGCGCCATAGTGAGGGAGGTGACGGACTCGGTCGTGAACGCGTTCAACCTCGCGAGGGCGAAGGGGACCGCCGTCCTGGGGATCGAGCCGGCGACAGTCACGTCCTCGTCCTACAAGTACATCGACTTCCTGATCCCGGGGCTGATCGGGTTCGCGGTGCTGATGAGCCCGATGTTCGCCCTGGTCAACATCAGCTCGACCTACAAGCGTGACAAGGTCTTCAAGGCCCTGTCGCTGACGCCGCTGACGAAGACTGAGTGGCTGGTCTCGAAGATACTCTGGTACGTGGTCATGACCCTGATCTCGTTCGTCCTGATGGTCACCACCGGGGTCCTGCTCTTCGGGGCCCACATCACGCTCTCGCTGGGCGTCCTCCCGTTCCTGGTGCTGGGGCCTGTCCTCTTCGTGTCTCTGGGGATGCTAGTGGGGACGTCCTCCAACACCCCGGAGTCGGCGGCGGTGGTGGGCAACCTGATCACCTTCCCTATGATGTTCCTCTCGGGGACATTCTTCCCGGTCGACCAGATGCCGGCGTACCTGCAGACCATCGCCCACGTGCTCCCGCTCTACTACGTCATCGAGGGGCTGACGAACGTCATGATCTACGGGAACTACGGGGCGGCCCTGGTGGACCTCGGGGTCATAGTCGTGATCTCGGCGGTCATCTTCGGGCTCGCGGTGCGGCTCTTCAAGTGGAGAGAGGACTGACCGGCAGGGCATCGCTGCCAGGTTTGAAGTGGCCTGCGCTTCGAAAGGCTTAAGCGAGAACCGAAGTTGCCGGGACTCGGTGCCGCGGTAGCTCAGCCTGGGAGAGCACTCGGCTGAAGACCGAGTTGTCGTCGGCTCAAATCCGACCCGCGGCACCTTTTACCGTAAAAGTATATATGTAGATGCCCTATTCTTGACTGCGATGACGAAGGTTCCACGGGGGAAGACCGAAACAATCAAGCAGAGATCAATCGACATCTACCTCCCTAGCATCGAGATGGCCGAGGACTGGAAGAGGAGGGCGGAGGCCGAAAGGAAGTCTGTGTCCAGGTGGGTGATGATGAAGGTCCTGGGTTCAATCGCCCCGGGTGCACAGGGGAAGGGGGACGAATTCCTCAGGGCTGCAATAGCCGACGACGTCTACAACCTCCAGGAAGAGAAGAAGGCGCTTCTCGAAGAGAACGAGAAGCTGAGGCAGGAAGTGAGGATGCTGAAGATGCTCGGCGAGAACTTGGACAACGAGTTGAAGAAGATTAGGACGCAGCCGTTCCTGGAGTCTGGGTTCGTCGGAAAGAGGAGGTTCGACAAGGCCTTGGTCGAACTGCTGAGGAAGGGGAGAGCAGTGGAGACGGACACAATCCTCGCGAGGCTGCACGCCGACCCTGCTGATTCGGAGCAGGTCAAGGGGGTCAGGGGTCAGCTCGACGCGCTGCTGGCCTATGATTTGGTGGAGTACGACGGGAGATGGTGGAAATGGAAAGGGTAGCGACCGTCAGGAGCGCCCCGCCGGGCACGCTGGAAGGGTTCAGGCACGACTGCGAACTCAGAGGGCTGAGCCAGGAGACGGTCAACCACTACGCCTGGTGCATGAACCACTTCCTCGAATTCTTGGACGAATCAGGGATGACATATGACAGGGTCAGCCTCCAGACCCTGACCCAGTACCTCGAGCGGCTGAGGTCAAGGTCGGCGAGGTACAAGACAGTGGAGAACGTCTACGCAGCGATATCAGCCTTCTATGAGTACTTGGTCTTCGAGGGGAAGATGACCACGAATGTGGTCCTACCATTTAGGAAGAGGTACCTGAGGAGGTACAAGGACGGAAGCGAACAGATGGAGAGGAAGTTGCTGAGCGTGGAGGAGATGAGCCAGCTCGTGAACTCCATCGTAGACCCTAGGGACAGGGCCATAGCGCTGGTGTTCGCGAAGACGGGAATCAGGCGAAAGGAACTGCTTAGCCTTGATGCGAGCGACATTGACTGGAGGGACGACTCGATTAAGCTCAAGCCGACCCCCAAGAGGAGCAATAGGGTGGTCTTCTTCGACGAGGAGTGCGCCGTGGCGCTGAGGAGGTGGCTGGCGTACAGAGAGAGGTTGTCTCCTTCGACGCCTGCACTCTTCATCAGTTATGAGAGCCTCACCAGACTGGACAGGAGCAGCCTGTACTCGGCGGTGTCTAAGTACGCGGAGGCTCTGGGGTTCCATAAGCCCAAATCGCCGAGGCTTGAGGACCACTTCGGTCCCCACTGCTTCAGGCACTACTTCACCACCTTCCTGCTCAGGAACGGGATGCCGAGGGAGTACGTCAAGGAGCTGAGAGGGGACAGCAGGAGGGAGGCGATTGACATCTACAATCACATCGACAGGGAGGAGCTCAGGAAGAGCTACTTGGCGTGTGTGCCGAAGCTGAGGGTATGAAGAATCAGTCGTGAGTTCGGGGCCCTGCATTCGGTGGCAGCCCTTCGCGTAGGTTGAGTATCGCAATCTGTCCTAACCTTATATATTAGTGACATTTTGTGATAATCATGAATAGGACCCAATTGCAGGCCCTGGAGGCCCTCTCCAACGACCCCCGAAGCCTGATTCCGGTCGCTGACATCGCTCGGTCTTTAGGGCTCTCATCGCGCATGGCAAGAAGGGTCGTCGGCTCGCTCGCCAGCAGGGGGATGGCTTCTATTTCCCGAGAGGGGGTCTCCCTTGCCTTCACCCCGAAGGCAACGGCCTTGGTCAGGATGTCGACGCGTCTGGATGTCTCCAAACTACTTCTCGATTCGGGCGAACGAATCCTCCCACACCTGACCGAGCAAAGGTCGTTGGAAGAGCTGGAAGAGGCATCCGGACTTTCCACGGCTACACTTTACAGAACCTTGGATAGGATGATGGAGACAGGTGCAGTCGTCAAGGAAAACGAAAGATATTCAATCGATAGGAGCCTGGACGACGTCGCTTTTCTCGCAAGGATGCTCAGGGACGAAGAACAAGGCCCCGGCGCGCATTACGACAAGATGGAACAGGTGGTCTTCCGCCATGGGAAGGATTTCATCAAGAGGGTCGCCAGGGGAAGAAGCGCGAATGGAAGTTTGACCGCGTTTTCGGTCTTTGGGAGGTTCGGTATGCAGCTCGAGCCGGAAGCGGACTACTACATCTTCCCAGCGAGGAGCGTCTCCGTCGAGGACGCACTCGTCCATTCGCTAGCCATCTCGCGCAACAAGCTCGAAAGGACCCACTGCGCCGTCTTCTATGCGCTGAAGAAGGAGAAGCTCGATCTGGGGAAAGTGAGAAAGCTGGCGGACGAATTCGGAGTCGGCCAGCTTTGGATGAACCTAGAGAGGTTCGTCCGAGGCCTGACGGTTCCGGCAGACCTCTTCCTCCCCTGGAATGAATTCAGCGACAGGTGCTCTCTTTACGGCTCCGAGGCGAAGACCCTGCTGCCTCCGCCGGCATACCCTGACCTGTTCGCTGCGCTGGGCAGGGCGCTCAGCAGGCCAATCTCCGTCTACCTGATAGGCGGAGAGAACATGAGAATCAGGAAGATGAAACAAGCGACCAAGGATGTCGACCTGGTGGTGGCAAACGAGGATGACTACGGCGCGCTCTCGGGGGCGCTGGTTCGAATCGGCTACCGACCGCTGTCGAAGCCGGAGATCGGCCCGCCAGACCTGAAGCTTATGCCGAGCGGAATCTTCGTCAAGGAAGGGATGTCCCGAGTGGACATCTTCACGAGCGTGATCGCCAACAAATTCCGGCTCATCGACCAGATGATCAGGAAGAGCGAAGCCATCGATCAGGGAAACCTCAAGCTGCATCTCCTGAGCAACGAAGACGTGTTTCTGCTGAAGTCTGTCACGGACCGGGAGGCGGACGATGTGGACATGACGGAGATACTGCGCATGTCCAAGGACTTTGACTGGAAGTATCTTCTGGGAGTTCTCTATGAGGAAGAGAAGGTCACAGGTAGGCACTTCTGTTTCGACACCCTGCAAAGCATCGACTTCATTCAAACCGCGGCGAAGATCAAGATTCCGATCTTCCGGAAGCTGCTCAATCACACGGACGATCAAGCGATCTTGAGAGCACTGAGAGATACCGGCTGGATAAGCGTGAAGGAGATTTCGGGTAGGATTGGAGAGATCAGAGAAGCCGAGCTGCGCAACAGGCTCGGCTTCCTCGTTCGAAACAAGAGGGTGAAAAGGAAGAGGGCGGGGAGACAGGTTCTCTTTCAGTTGGGCGTAGGTAGCTAAGCGACTCTCTCATCGCCCGCAGCCTTCTGGCCATTCACGACCCTCCGGAGGGATCTCCGCCAAGGATTCTCTGATGCCCTCCTTCATCCGCCTGTCTCTCTCCTCGTATTCTCTGCACTTCTTGAACGCGCTCGCAGCTGAGAGTAGAGCGGGAACGCGAACGCGTTGGCGAGCAAGTGAGCGCGCACCATTACGACGAAGATGAACTGAGGGAACGGAAGCCCTCGGACCCGGATTGGAGGTTGCTTACCCCGAAGCGGAAGCTGCTAGCTCGGCGGCCCTAGACTTCGCGCGCAGCGTCCTGGGGTTCACAAGGTGGGCACCCACGTCAGGTTCTGATCGTACTTCCTTGATATATCTCTGGATGAACGTGCTCTCCCTGAGGTGAGTCTCGACCTCTCTGGATACGTTGGTGCCGCTGTCAAGCGCTGCCCGGGTGAGGGCCGAATACAGCTCTGGGGTCATGGAAACGGTCGTCTTTATCATACCCGAGTCATACTAGGGTATGACTCATAAACCTGCCTGTGGCCTTGCACTTGTCGCCAGTCACTTCACGAGCCATTCGACCCAAGGGTGGATACCATCACCCCCAACTCTGTAGTAGAACGGGAATGATCTCCCCGATTCGAATGGTGAGCCAATCAGGCTGAGGACTTTGGGTGAGGGAAGCAACCAAGTGTGTTCCCTCATCGAAATCAAGACCCTGAGTGGAGTCCACCTGCGGATAGACTGCAGGAACGCCTTGGGCATGTCCTGTAGAAAGACAAGGTCGTTCTTCAGGAGCTCGAACATACGCGCGTAGAACTGTCTCTCGCTTAGTATCCGGACCGGGTCCTCGGAGTCCATCCATTGGCAGACTACTGACCTGAGCTCGGCAATTCCCATCTGACCTTTCTTCTCCCAGATGAGCTTCAGCATCAGAGTCTCGTAGTATAGCTCCATGTACCTCCTCGCCTTCGAACCGAGCACGTACCTGGGGCTTCTCATTTCGGCGCACGACTTCGCCCATTGGGTCAGTTTGTAGGCGTAGACCGGCGCGGGCAGCTTTTCGTCCACGAAGCGAGCAACCACCTTCTTCTTCCTCATCTCGTTCACATACCTGATTGAAGTCCTTCTCGACACGCCTCGCGGCTCTATTTCCCAGATGCGGACGCCTCCGCCTCCTGCTTCCAGGAGGAAGTTCACCATCTGTTCCAGGTTCTTCCTCTTCCTCCTCCGCTTCTCGTTGAGTTCGTTTTTCGAGTCAGGCAAGAATCTCCTTGGTATGTAGCACCATCTGACAATCCACTTCCCATCGACCTTAAGGTGGTGCGCGTACTTGATCTGGAGGTAGCGATGACTCTTCCCCGTCCAAGTCCTGTATGCCTTCCCTGGTCTTCCGCATTTTACGCAATGAGGCGGCGAATTCGCTAACTCCGGCATACCTTCCGAAATGTGTCACCCGCCGTTAAATAGCCATTCCTTCCAGTCACTTGTGACAGAGAGCGAAATAACGGCGCAAGAAGTCGTCGACCTTTCACAGTACGTTGAGGTAGTTGGAAGGTACAGCGGGTTGCTAAGACGAGACGACGAGGAGTACCTTGTGGTTTCTGTCGAGAAGGAGCTGCTGATCCGTTTAGAGAAGGACGAATGGAGTTCAATCAAGGAGCAGCTGAGGAGGACACGCCAGGGCGGCGGGATAGCGGTGATGAGGGCCGATGGTGTTCGGCCCGAGGTTCGAATCCGTTTGCTACCCATTGGAGACTCGAGTCATCAAAAGCGAGGTAGGGACGAAAGCCCGTCGGCTGACTGAAGTCGTATGAGGATAAGGCCCCTGACTAGGAGGGAGATAGAGCGGATCCGCGCCAGGAACGTCAGGGACAATCAGAGGTACGAAACTTGGCGCGAGGAAAGGCGCAGGAGAAGGTTCAGACCCAAGATCCTTCACGGACCTTCGCGCTTCTGCAGAAGCTGTGGGACGTCAACCAAGCAGCGGACTGTCTACGTGAAGCTTCCCCTCTTGGGAGGTAGGCAGGTCTGGGAGGAGGTTTTCATGGTCTGTCTAAAGTGCTTCAAGGTGGGAAGGGACCCGGTGATGCACTTAGCACGTCGGGTCTATTCTCTCCTTCCTGGAGAGAACGGTGTTGTTCAGAGCGGGGCAGGTGCCCTTGTGCTCTCGATCCTGAAGGACGGGCCACTCCCGTTCAGACGAGTGGTCCGCAGGCTCTGGAAGGCTGGAGTAAGGGCCCCCGCGTATGAGGTTGAAGAGAAGCTCCTGAAACCGATGGTAGGGGCAGGACTGATTTCATCTCAGGAGGTCGACTATACGGAATGGGTGATGAAGAAGGTCTTGAATTCCAGAATGAGGCTGAAAGCCTGCACGAAGGACAAGTTCGGGCTCCTTCTCCCGGTCTACTTCCAATTCAGGGAGTCGGAGGGGGAGAAGCGCGTAAGGATCAAGAGGCTGGGCCTCTTCTGCCTGAACTGCCGGTCGCTTACGCTTGACGACGAGCAGGGAGTCAAGAGGGTGTTGAAGGTCGAGGGGGATGAGGTCTATACGCTCAGCGACGAACCCTCCCCGGCGGGTCGCAAACGAAGAAGGAAGATGGTTTGGAACCTGCCGGTCCTGTAGGGATAGGGTACGTGTTTGGCAAGCCGCTCGCCCCGGTCGGATGATTCGTCACCGATTGCGATGGTGCCACGATGTCGCCAGATACGTATAGTCTTGCGGATGTTCTATTCTCCTAAATCTCATTTGGCAACCTGTCACATGACACGATCTCACGCCAAACCTGTCACACCGTGGTCCCCAAGCTTGGCACCTTTGCTGATTCACCACTACCTTGGCCCGAAACTGTTGGCCGATTCGATGTCTGCCAACCCCCTTGCGTCGTTCCAAGCCTTGCAAGACCAGGACCCCGGGCCCTTTCTCATTGGTCTGAGTCTTGTAGCTCTCCTTGCAGTTATTTCGGCTTGTGATCCTTCTGGTGTCAGGCGAGATTTCCTGTGTTCCAGACCGACGACACGGTGTCATGGCGTCACGGTATGGTCCTTCGAGTCAATTTCTGGGGGCGAGGAACCATCCGCAGGCCGGTGCTGGATATATGGGCAGTCCCGAGTTCCCTTGACGCCTGTCAATCTTGGGCGCTTCGGCGAGGCAAAAGTACATCCCCATGTACTAGGTACATACCCGTGTACTCGAGCTCTTCGACTCCCGGCTACAGGCCAAACCTTCCGGTTCCAGCCCAATAACTGGCTGTCGTGTTGTTGTGACACATGCAAGTCAGTCTCTGGGGGGCGGGGGCATCCGCAGGACCCGGCGGTTTGAACAGAAGGCGGCCGGCTATTCGAGTGGTTACGAAACCAGGCTGAGACGCAAGCAGAAAGGCACCGAAATGGTTAAACTATACCGGTCAGAATATATTCTGAGTGGAATATGGTTCTCGCAAAGACCCCGGACCGGATAGTCGACAGGGAGCGGGAGATAGGGACCCTCGTCTCCGATCTGGCTGATAGTTCAAAGAACCTCAACTACGGTCTGATTGGCTTCCGGAGGATCGGCAAGACGACCATCCTTCAGGAAGTCGCGAAGGAACTGACTAGCAAAGGCCTGATCTTAGTCAGCATCGATTTCTCGCTCAGGAAGTACGACCCGGCCGGGTTCTTCAAGGACATGCTGAACGAAGCCAGCAAGAGCTACTATCGCGTCACGGGCAAGAGGGAACAGGTCCTCGACGACGTGCGCGCAGGCCTCAACAAGCTCAAGGACCTCACGCGCGCGAGGGTCCGCCTCGAGATCTCGGTCGACCAGACGACAGGCAGCCCGACCATCACGCCGATGCCTTACCTCAAGGAGGCCGAGCGCGACTACTCCGTCCTGTTCAGGTCGACCTTCGAGTACGTCAGCCAGATAGCCGAGCGGAGCGGGAGGCGCGTTGTGGTGATGCTGGACGAGTTCCAGAACATTGCCGAGTGGAAGAGGTACGCCGGCCTCGAGGCGATCACTGAGCACCTCAAGCATGTGGTAGAGGCGAGAGGGAACGTCTGCTACGTGGTGAGCGGGTCGCGGGCGCATTTCATGAGGAACCTGCTTGCGTCCGGCGGGAGCCCGCTCTTCGGGCTCTTCAACATCATGGAGATCTCGTATCTGGACGAGGGATCCTCCAAGGAGCTGTTCAAGATGAACGACCCTTCGGCGAGCGACGGGGAGGCGAAGGAAGCGTACGACCTGGTTTCGGGGCATCCGTTCTACCTCATCGCCTTGGCCACGTCGAGGAGGAAGGGGGAGACTGTGAAGGAGGCGTACCTCCGCTCCATCACATCGGCAGCCGGCTCGCTCAACCTATACGTGAAGTACGTGCTCACCGAGGATACAGGGACGTACGCGAAGGGGCCGATAATGTCGCAGGTGCTCAGGGCGCTGGCGACACAGCCTATGAGCGTCGGAGAGCTGGCTCGGGCTGCAGAGGTAAAACTGACGTCTCTGCCGAAGTTCCTGAACCAATTGATCGAGATGGACCTCGTGAAAAAGGAGGGGAGGGTGTACTCACTGGTGGACCGGGTGGTCGCGGACTACCTGACGATGAATCCATGAGTGCATGGTTCCGGGAATATATTCCAGGGAGAATATATCTAAGTGGCGACGGCGAATTTCATCGAAGTACGAAAGAATCTTCCAGGTCGGGGAGCATGTTTGGGCCCACTTGTTTACGCATCTACTCGCTACCAAGTCCGAGGAAGCAAACGACGAGTTCGACCTAATGTACTGGTTCGACTGGTCCAGGTATGAAACTGTCAAGCGTTATGTGAAGCTGGGGGAGGCAAGAGAATCAAAAGAATAAGGGAGAGCAATGTGCGATATATGGGTCGAATTGTTAGTATGAAACCAGGACGGTTCTCATCAGGGCCGAAGCTTGTGGGCGAATGCAGGTGCATTGACGGGAGACTCTACATTAGAAGCTGAAATAAAGGAGAGTTGTCCGAAGGCGCAGGAGAGGATCGAGCGAGAGGTGTCAAGAAGAGTAATCGAAGATTATTACAAAGAAGTCGAGAGGATCAAACAGTACAGCGGGTCGAGACAAGAACTGTCTGTCCGATCCGAGTTCGCCAATCTGCTGAACACCTATTGCAAGACGAAGAACCTTCTGCTTGTACAGGAACTTGAATACCGTACAAGTAAGGGAACAATGGTCAAACCAGACGGAACAGTAAAGGATGCTTTGAGGCTGGACTGGGGATATTGGGAAAGCAAGGACGAGTATGATGACTTAGATAAGGAAATCGATGCCAAGCTTGGGAAGGGGTATCCTGTTTCCAACACCATTTTTGAAGACTCTCAAACTGTCGTTTTGATTCAGCAAGGAAAGGAAGTTGGCCGATGCGCAATCAGTGATGCGGAGAAGCTTGACGCATTACTTCGTCAGTTCACGAATTACGAGCGTGAAGAAATCAAGGACTTCCGCAAAGCCGTCGAAAAATTCAAAGAAGATTTGCCGACAGTACTGTCTACCCTCAGAGATCTCATAGAGCAACAGGGCAAGAGCAACAATGAGTTTCAACAGTCACGTGATGGATTGGTGCGGCTTTGTCAGGAGACCATCAACCCCAAGATTACAGTTCTAGATATCAGGGAGATGTTGATTCAGCATATTCTGACAGAGGAGATCTTCAGTACGGTCTTCAATGAGCCCCAATTTCACCGAGAGAATACCATTGCTAGAGAACTACAGAAAGTGACTGGCACGTTCTTTTCCGGAAGAGTCAGAAGAGAGACACTTGGACTAATTGACCACTACTATCTCGCAATCAAAGCCGCCGCTTCAAACATCGATGACCATCACGAGAAGCAGAAGTTCCTGAAGGTCTTGTACGAGCTGTTTTACAGAACCTATAATCCGAAAGCCGCTGACCGGTTGGGCATCTTCTATACGCCAAACGAGATTGTTTCGTTCATGGTCAGTAGTGCCGATTATCTCGCCTACAAGCACTTCAGTAGACTTCTCTCCGATTCGAACGTCGAAATCCTTGACCCCGCGGCAGGTACGGGTACCTTCATCACGGAACTCATTGAATACATCCCGGCACCGAGACTCGAATTCAAGTACAAACATGAGATTCATTGCAACGAAGTTGCGATTCTCCCCTATTACATCGCCAACCTAAATATCGAATTCACTTACAAACAGAAGACTGGAAAGTATGAACCGTTTGAGAATATCTGTTTTGTGGACACACTTGACAACACCGGGTTCAGCTTCAAGAACAAGCAAACTTCACTTTTCGATATCGGGACCGACAATCTGGAGAGAATTAGAAGGCAGAATGAACGAAAGATATCGGTCATCATAGGAAATCCTCCCTATAACGCTAACCAACTGAATGAGAATGAGAATAACAAGAACAGGGAGTATCCCGTCATCGATCAAAGGATACGGGAAACCTACGTCAAATCAAGTAATGCAACCAAGACCAAGGTTTACGACATGTATGCCAGATTTTGGCGGTGGGCATCGGATAGATTGGACAAAAACGGCATCATCGCATTTGTCACAAACCGGTCTTTCATCGACAAACTTACGTACGACGGGTTTCGCAAGGTGATTCAAAGGGAATTTAGTTCAGCTTACATTGTTGACACGCGGAGCGATGTGCGTGCGAACCCCAAGATAGCAGGAACGACTCATAATGTCTTTGGGATTCAAACGGGCGTCGCGGTTATGTTTCTCGTCCGAGATGAATCAAGAACAGGTCCGTGCTTGATTCAGTACTTCTCGCTTCAAGATGAACAGCGACGGGACGAAAAGCTCAGGTGGTTTGCCACGGCAAAGCTTGAGGAAATTCCCTTTGAACACTTGGAGCCAGATGAATCCGGCAACTGGATACGGACAAGTGATAACGACTTTGACAAGCTGATTCCTCTCGTCACCGAATCCGGCACCTCACCATCGATCTTCAAGCTATACACGATTGGAGTGTCAACAAACAGAGACGAGTGGGTTTTCGACTTCAATCGAAAGCGCCTTCAAAGCAAAGCGAGGTTTTTCGTGGCGGAATACAACAAGCAGATGGAACGGGTTAGGAAGATTAGGAGTGCGCGCAGGATTAAGCGAGAAGACTTGGGAGACCATCTCGAGTATAATATCAAATGGAGTAGCGCGCTGAGTGACAAATTGTTCCGCGAAACCCGGCTCGTGTTCGATGATTCTTCCGTGATAGACCTGAACTATCGACCGTATGTGCGGAAACTATACTACAGCGACAAAGCAATGTCTGACAGACTTACGGCTAATCACTACAGAATCTTCGGCAAAGGTCTCACAGGCGAGAACCTGGTGATATGCTTTACAGGGCTCGGCTCGTCAAGGCCCTTCGCGTCGTTGGCGTCAAACATCCTTTTTAGCAAAGACTTCATTGAGAATACACAAGGCGTGCCTCTGCTGACCTATGTCGGCAAACGGAAAGTTGAGAACATCACTGATTGGGGGCTGTCGAAGTTCCAGGTTCACTATAACGACAAGAGGATCGACAGAGAGTCGGTCTTCCATTACGTATACGCGGTCTTGCATAGTCCGGAATACCGCAGAAAGTACAAATCGAACTTAGAGAGAGAACTGCCGCGCATTCCATTTTACGACGACTTCTGGAAATGGACGGATTGGGGGAAGCAGCTGATGAAACTTCATACAAACTTTACCGCCTCGGACGGGTTCAAGCTCAAGAGGATAGAGAAGCGGAACAACGGAGCCCCTCAGGGTGAAGCCAGACTCACGGCTGACAAGACGCTTGGAAGGATCACGGTGGATGATTGCACAACGTTAGAAGGAGTGCCGAAGGAAGCTTGGGACTACAAAGTTGGAACTCGTTCCGCAATCGAATGGATTCTCGATCAATACAAGGAGAAGCCCCCCAAGGAGACCATTCTACGAGAGAGGTTTTACGACTACCAATTCATCGATTACAAGAAGGACGTCATTGACATGATTGAGAGAGTGATAAAAGTGAGCCTTGAAACTGTGCGAATAACCCGAGCAATGGACAGCCTGAATGACTCAACTGCAGAGTCAGGCTAACCTTTAAGCCCCAACGAGTCAAGTGTGAGAATGCAGAGAGGACCCTGCTCATGGACATCATTCCTGATAAGCGAAAATTGGTGGGCCTCGTAGAGCAGTCGTACGAAGGGAGGCTCTGCCTGCCCGATTTTCAACGTGATTTTGTGTGGCCAAGAGAACAGGTGGCAGATCTTCTGCGTTCGGTACTCAGACGTTACTTCATCGGGTCGCTGTTGTTGTTGAGGTGCGACCCTGAGAAGCCCCCATTCGCTCCGATATTCCTGAGAGGATCTGATGCTCCTACAAAGCAACCACGACCGGAATTGTTAGTCTTGGACGGACAGCAACGTCTCTCCGCGCTGCTGTATGCGTTAGCGGCCCCGGATTTGCCTCTGAAAGACTCAAGCCAACGCAGATGGTTCTTCGTTGATCTAAATTTGCTTCTCACCGACATCGATAATGACGAGATTGTTTTTGATCGAATCAAGCGCGAGTTGGACGGACTCGACAATCTCGAGGTTCAATACAAGCAGCGGATTCTACCATGCACAGCACTCCTAAGGGAATCTGAGTTCCTGAGCTGGAGGGACGGATTGGACGACTGGCTTAGAGAACACGAGCCGGATAATCACCGCAGGTTCAGAACTGAGTGGCGGGATGCTTGGACAAAGGCTGTGACTGACTTCCAGACGTTCCTCGTCCCGCTGATTGAGTTACCGCAGGTTTCAGAAGACGACCAGGATGCAATCGGCCGGGTCTGCGCGATATTCGAGAAACTAAACTCGACAGGAGTGGAGCTTTCCGTCTATGACTTATTGACGGCGAGATTGTACCGGTCAGGAATCAGGTTACATGACTTATGGGACGAAGCCTGCAGGACGAATGAACGGCTAAGGAAATGGTCGCGTGGGAACGCCGACACTAACAAGTTTGGAGTGCTCTTGCTCCGTACGCTCGCCTTACTACGAGGGCTAGATCCCAAACCGAGGAATCTAATCAACATGAAGCCAGAAGGCTTCGCGGACGACTGGAAACGTGCGGCTGCGGCGATGGAGCAAGCCATCAAGCTCACCAGCCACGTCGGCACGGATGGATTCGGTGTTTTCGATAAAAAGTGGTTGCCGGGTTACGGCCTCCTACCAACACTCGCCGCTCTTAGAGATGAGATTGAGCGACGAAAACTTGGAGAGAAGCCACGGGAGGATCTTCGTCGATGGTATTGGAGCAACGTATTCTTGGAGCGCTATTCCAGTGCGGTCGAAAGCAAGTCCAGGAAGGACTACGTGGAAATGCTGGCAAGCTGGACCGGTAACGGCCCGGAGCCCGACATCTTCAAGGAAGCAAGGGCCAGAATCGGAGCTCAAGGATTCTCGGTACGCGACGCGGCCAGCACCTCTAGTTCAATCTATAGCGGGATCTTCTGTATACTCGCAATCAATGGTGCGCGAGATTGGCGCAGGGGCGAAAGCATTCAGCTGCAGGACCTGCAAGATCATCATGTATTCCCACGCAAGTACTTGGAGGACCACGGTCTCTCTAAGAAGAACGAAGTGAACAGTATCGTCAATCGGACGTTAATAAGCGACGAAACAAACAATAAAATTAAGGCGAAGGCGCCTGCAGATTACACGACCAATTCAGACATTTTCCCATCTGGCGCGACTGAAAGAATCCTATCGCCGCACTTCATCGATTCGAATGCACTGGAATCACTGCATTCTGCGAATGACGCCTTATCTAACGATGAACTCGACCAAGTCTATAAGCGATTCCTAAAAGCACGTGAAGCTGCAATCGTTTCGGAAGTTCGTGATTTATGCGGGGTGCCGGAACCCCAAAATACACATTAGAATTTATGTATGAAGTTTCCCTACCGCATCCCGAAATCCTCGCAACACCGTGAGCAGGAACCGAGAATTTGAAAGAATCCCATAACTCCTGTTAGCCTTCAGGCGTGAGCAGCGGTACGAGTGACAAATATGTGTAATCTAGCAGGGGGTACTAACTCGTTCGGGCGCCTATGTCAAAGCGCATATATCCGACCAGGGACTTTCGCCATGAAGAGGAAATCCTAACTCGGTCCAATTCGGGATGGAGACCGTTCGGCAAAGTTAGGTCTTTAATCCGACCGTCAAGTCGTTATGCTATTGGTCGTACCAGACATGATGACAACACTTTTGTCCAAGTCAACTGCAATTAGTCCGAAATGCCTGAAGAAGTGAAGTGGACAGCTGTGATCAACAATCTGAGCGTCAAAGTGATTCTCAAAGGGCCATGGATAAAACTGGTTCCGATCCTTGGGGACACACCCGAGGAAGGTATTCATATTGTGACTGTTTCGGGCACCGTGTCGTCTGACACGCATCGCGAGTTCTACAACAATGGACAGAGAGTTGGATCATACTATCCGCAGAGTGTGGTCGGAGGTTCATTGATAGCCACACCGCAGGGGGCGTACACTGACATTTCTTCGGGGGAAGTTGTCCGGTTCGTTCCAATGGAGCCTTCTGTCACGCAACTATCTGTATCCTCAGCTTCAGGCGGGTCAATATGTGTATCAAGCCCGGTCTCGGGATGGGTCGTATTCGCGAAATATCCAATCGGTGAATTTTGAAATGTCGATAGCCACATGTGACCCCTCCCCAACTCTGGGTCCATGATTTATCAGTTGATTAGTGCTGAAATCCGACCCGCGACACTTTCCCGCGAAAGTAGGCCGACGGCTATGAGACCAATGTGAACGAGATCATCAGCATTCATGGCATTCCTTTCCGCGCTCAAGGCATTTCTATGTACTTCAAACTCTTGACTCTCTCAGCCGACGGTACACCCCCGGCGCCACGAATTCGATCAGGCTAAGGTCTCGCAGCGTCTGTAGCTGTTGGCGTATCTTGGGCCTGATGTTACGGTTCTTCGGGTGCTTCGCGGCAAGTTCGGCTTCAAAGGAATACACGTTGTCGAGCGTGAACGTCGAATAGAGTCGTTCGACGCACCTGAAGACGTCGGCCAGCCAGCCGCGGGCCTGAGGCTCGGCCTCCAGCAACCGGTCGCTCTGCTTCCATTGCGAGAGGACCTCCGACTGAGGACGGACGACGCCGTCTCGTATGACGTTGATCTTCCCGAGCGTTGGTACTTCGACCAGAGAGATCAGGCACCCCTGCCATCCTGCACGCCTGGCGTTGTCGCCGAGCGGCCTTCGTGGAACGAGACAGCTTGATGTTATGCATGCCCTGTGGACGAGTTCGAGGTCAGAGACGACCCACTTCACAGGATTGTAGCGCAGGAGGATCAGCGACGGGTAGGCGTCCTGCATGACGCCCTTCAGGGCCGTATGGTACTCCGAATCCAGGACCGACTTGCCGAACTGTCTCCTGGAGGCCTTCAGCTGGAACCTTTCGTGGCATTCGACAGAGTGAAAGTCGTACAGCGGCGTGTTGGCCCGGTAAGGTGAAAGACCATTCCCACAAGAGGGACAATAAAAATTGTCGCGGGTCCATCGCTCCGTTGACAGCCTGGCGAGCTGCGAGGCGCTCCTGTACCCCGACTCTGCGATGAGGCTCAGCTCCAAGTCCAGGGCGCGGATAGAGTTGGACCCTTGATCAAGTTTAGTTCTTGGCCAAGCTGCAACCACGTGCAGGAGGGTTGTACCACTCACAGGCAGCCCACCATTAAATATCATCATTGGGAATCACGATTCGTTGGAAGTCAGGTTCGTGAGGAAACTCAAGGAAGGCCTCCTGAACCTCTCGGTTCCAACTTATGGGAGTATGAACATCGCAGTGGCGTACGTCAAGGAGACAGGCTTGGAGGTCCTTGATTCAATGCGAGTCAAAGTGGATAAAGGAATCATAGGAGACGCTTTCGCCATAACGCAGCCTTCGGCACTCGAGCGACTGCTCGGAGGCGGGTCACGGATTCGGATGGCCCAAGTCACCTCTGGGACGTTCCACCCGAAGCTGTACATGGTCCCTTACGACGACTCGCTCGGGGCCATCGTGGGGTCGGCGAACCTGACAGGCGGCGGACTGGAAGCGAACGAGGAGGCCAGCATAGCCTTGCGCGGGAGAAACGACGAAGCGCCCATCCCCAGCCTGCTGGACTACTTCGGCCAGCTCTGGAACTCGTCATCGGTGACTCTCGACCAGGACTGGCTCGAGCAGTACAAGCGCGTCTACCCAGTGAAGAGTGACAGGCTGGAGGAAAATGAAGGCGCAGGAATCATCACCGACGTGTCTCTCGAAGTTGCGAAGCGGCTGATAGAGAGGGCTTCGCGCCACTGGTTCGTGATCACTACGCCTGAAAACTACAGAATCTGCATGGCTTCTGGTTTATGGGGAGTGAACAGGCAGACCCGGACCATCCAGGAGGTCGAGCCGGGAGACGTCGTCACCTTCTACATCACGGGATCCATGCAGTTCAGCGGGATCTACCGCGTCAGTGGCAAGCCCTTCTATGACAATACACCTCTCTGGCCAGACAAACCGTATCCCTGGAGGGTTAGGATCGAGCCATTGAATCAATTGGGGCGGATCTTTGCCCCCGAGATCAAGAACCGTCTGCCTCTGATCAGGGACCCCCGGCACTGGGGTACCTTCCTGCAGGGCGAAATGAAATCTGTCTCTGGGGATGACTTCCGCGTCCTGCTCGATGAGATGAGGCGGAGAGCGAAGAGCAGAAGCCGAATCAACAGTAGCGCGTAGCTATCTCCCCAGTAGAAGAGAAGGGAAGACAAAATCGGTCCCACGCCACTCGAAGGACCGTGAGACGTCGCGGAGTTGACTTTAGAAACGCTTGACGAGTTCCAGAAACCAGACAACTAAAGAGTAAACTCGGAGCCCGGAGCGGGAACGATTGTCTCAATTCCAAGATCCGCCAAGTATCGCTGGTACAGGACAGGATGCTCGGTGTGAATAAGGTACGCCTTCTTCGGATGGATTGTCTTGATCAGCCACTTCAGCTCGTGGGGTTTCGCGTGTCCCGAGGCGTGCGCCTGGTAGAGAGGCAGGCCGTAACGGTCCAACCAGTTGCCAAGCTTGCGATGATCTATCTCCATCTCCTCGTTGAAGGGTTCACTCTGTGACAGGATGAAGACGCTCCCTGGTTTGGGATCCAGTTCGAACAACTCGTTGAAGTCCAACAGGCTGGCAGCCAGGATGACCTTGTCCTGCATCTGGTTGACGTCCGTACTGTCGACGATCCGGTCCGCGAATCTTTCACCCACTTGCTTCTCAAACTCCCTCTCAGTCTTCTTGTCCTTCCTGAAAATGAGGATGTCCTTGTCATCAAGGCTGGGTCCAGCGAAAGAGGAGTCGCCCTGGAGCTCCATGAGCGTGAAGGCCTGTTTCATCGAGAGAGCAAACTTCCTTCCTGATTCCTTTGCGGCCGTCAAGAACGTGTTGATTCTCTGGGTGTCACCAGCTGCGAAGCTTGCCACCACGAGTTGACTCGTTGTACCGACAATGACTTCAGCCTTGTCCTTCACTTCGTCCTCTGAAGAAATCGAGGCCTCCCCCACATTCGTTCCTTCTACTATGAGGGCCTCCGGTTCGGCTGCGGCACTTCGCTTCACAAATTCCTCGGTGAGTGACTTGCGCGGGCCTGCCACCCTCACGTCGCCGGTGTAGACGATGGTTCCTTCACTCGTCTCCACTATCATTCCGTAGCATCCCGGGATGGAATGGTCGACTTCGTACGATTTAATCTGGATTTCGCCCACAGAGTGTGTCGTTGTTGGGGCAAATTCTTCGAATGTCTTTGAAATCTGGCGGCCTCTTGAGCCAGTCAGGTTAGCCACCTTGTAATCAGTGGAAATCCCTCCTGCACTAGACATCTCCCTAGCAAGTATGACTTTCGCGGTCAGAGGGGCGCAATGAATCGGGACGTCATCCTTGACGAACCGCATATAGTCCCAATGGTCCCCGTGCGGGTGGGAGAGAGCAATTGCGTCAATGTCGTAGTCTTCCTCTTGGCCCTTGTAGAGACCAGCGACATTTGGAAGAATGCCTAGGCCCAGAAGGTGCCTAGGTTCCCTAGGCTGAAGAAGGGGGAAGTCGAAGTACTCGCCTTCTTGGGCGTAACTCTTCCCGAAATCGAGGAAGACATTGGACCCTTTGTCTGAAAGGAGAATCTTGTTCCCCCCTATTTCCCCGACCCCACCAAGGAATCTCAGCGACGTCAACTATTGCTGCGTCCGCCTCGTAGGTTGGCGAATTCTTACATAACTCTTCTCGATGCTGTTTTGGAAGGGCCTTTTGCGGTACGCGCGCCCTCTTGGCATGTAAAGGATCCATCACGCCCTCGGGAGAGTCGCGTCAAGAGAATATGTTGTTGAAATGCCACCGCAGATACTTCTTTGCAGGTGGATCCTCCCGCGGACGGAATGGTCTCTTCCGGGTCATCCGACGGACAAACTTCGTGAGAACATTCGACAGCCTCTCGGAATAAACGACTCGGAATTTCGATTCTCTTATAGCTATGAAACCGTTGCCGAAAAGGCTGTCGTGCAGCGGACACAACAGCATGACGTTGCTGCCGATACCTCTGTCTTTCTTGTCGCCTCTGGACCAGGGTTTGATGTGCCCGGCTATCAAAAGCCTTGGCTCGTCGACGGTGCACATTGCGCACTTGCTTTGATACCGTCGTAGAGCACTATCCCTCACTTTTCCTTGCCCAATTCGCCTGAGCGCGTTTGCCAGAACTTCACTGGTGTCAACGTATGGGCCCGAGCCAATAGAGTCCCTTCTCAATCGTTCGATTTCTGTCTTGGAGAGATACTTGTAACCTCGGCCTTTGTTCAAGTAATCAACTCTTGCGATTGGGTATTTTCTCACACGACGGTATCCCATCTTTCTTCCTTCAAATTCTGTTACTTGATACTCGCCCAAGAATTCGCCCTTGTACCTAAACCAAAACACTGTTGGTCCTTCAATGCGGGGCGGAGGAAGCTTACCAGCAAAGTCCCAATTGCCTCTGCGGTCGAGTTGGGTTGAGAGTTCGAAAGCATTCCGCGGTATCGGCTGGTCCAGATACCTCGCGTTCACGGAAAAGTATCGATACACTGGAAGTTGGCTCTGGACCAACCTACTCTCAATACAATTCTGCGATTATTTGAGCATTGCAGCGATGGACGGATTTGACAAACTAAACCAGACCGCTCCCAATCACCGTTGTGGGAAAAGTACGCGCAGGAACTACCTCCGTGGCCTTTAATACCGACCCGCGATGATTTTAGGTTCTAGAATTCGTTAATCCTTAGGTTGGTTCTAGTCTTTCAGCAGGCTCGTAACCAACTTGGAAACTGCGTACCCAGCTACACCCGCAACCCCCGCAGCCAAGAGGGAATTTACCATGGCGTTATTGGAGCCTCGGGAGCTGCCGCAAGCTGCCTTCCCTGCGCCGTAAGCACAAATGCCTGTGACGGTAAGATTTGCGAGCTCATCTGGAGCGTCTTTGAACAGATGGCCAATTGGGTCCGTTCAAGGGTCAACTCTGGGAACCGTCTCGAACAGCGTCTCACCGACAACTTTACAGAAGAACGCTAGGCATGGTCGAGCATGAGCGGGAAGGGAGACAATCAATCGACGTCCCGCTCTACGGACGATGCAGATTACACCAACCCGCTCAGGAAGGAGCCAGCCGAGTATGGCGAGAAATACAGGGATCATCTGCTTCGACAATATACAATGTACGTCGGCACAGCGGAAGGCGTGAGCTCAAGGAGAGCGCTAGCAAACACATTCTTCCTGACCGCTAGCACAGTCCTTGTTTCCATAGACGGAGTGGCGCTGGGCGGAGCGTGGACAAACACCCAGCTGTTCAATTCAATCTTCTTCGCAGTGTTCACCGTTGCGTCGATGATGTTTAGCCTGACCTGGTATTCGGTCATTCGGTCTTACGACCAGTTGAATTCAGGGAAGTTCAAGGTCATACACAAAATCGAAGAGGCGCTACCGGCGACGGTATTCGAGACTGAATGGGCGATACTTGGCAAGGGACGAACCCCTTCGAAATACAGATCACTTTCGAAGCTTGAAGCACGCGTCCCATTGATCTTTTTCGGAGTCTATGTTGTCCTGGCTGTAGCATTGGCAGCGAATTATCTCGTTTCTATCGGATGGCTCAGGATCTAGGGTTCGTCAAGAAGCCCCTGTATCTTAGCCGTATCCCAAGTGATGATGGGTGCTCCATGCTCCTTCAAGGCACTTGGAATTGGGTCGTTCCTATCTCTGTAGATTCTAACGCCAACTACCTTCTTCCCTTGCCTGTATGCTTCTTCAATCTCCCACTTGACGGCTTCTCTGTTGGCGGTGCCAGGGCCAATCATGACTATCATGGCGGAGGTCTGCGATATCTTCTCCCTACATTGAGTCTTCCACTTCTCGTCAAATGGTTCTTTGACAGAGTAGTCCCTGAAATCGAGGTTTTGACTCTCGTTCTTGGCCTGCGAACGTAAGAGATTGACCTGTGGCTCGTCCTCAGTGTGGAAGCTGATGAACACGTTCCGCTTTGCCCCTTCGGGTCTGGACCCTGAGTCGCCACCGTCGAGCTTAGTCTGCCCACTACTTCCGCCCGCGTTCCCTCCATCCCCGGCGTATCCTCCTGTCTTGCCTCTTCCCCCAGACCTGTAGATCCATCTACCCAAATCCTAGTGCCTCCTCCAAGGAGTTGTGTGAATCATCTTGAGCAGAGATGGTTGCATCAAGGTTGGCGAAGGCCAATTCGTCGAACTTCGAGTTCAGATGCCTACATATTCCTCGATTGGTGACTTCCAGTCCCCTGTAGGCAAGGTTGTACCACCCCATCCCAATGAAGTGGTCCGCAGCGGGGAATCTCGCGAAAAGACTAGGACTTGAACATGAGACCATGGTAACGCTGGCACAATGCGACTTGGTGATCTGGACGCAATGGCCAAGAAAGTTGGTCTGCTTCGCCATCAAGTACTCTCGGCAGGCGATTGCCTGAGCTTCAAACCCCATGTCCTTGAGGCATGTGGAAGACAGGCGCACCTGGTCCAATGTCGCACCGGAGACCAGACCTATCAGCGGAGTCTCGAGCTCTGCTGCCATTCTCCTGGCTCCATCGACTCCTTCTAGGAGCCAACCGAGTGAAGCACGTCTGGGATGGTTGACGTAGGTGGGGACATCCCAAGTAATCGCTGCTGAAGGATGCAGTTGTTTGATTGCGTTGATGTACCAGTCGACGCCGAACTTCATGATGTAGCCGTCGGGCATCACGCTGGACAGTATGGTCTTCCCGTCATAGTCGAGCGAGTCCGCCAATCCCTTTGATACAATCCTCTTCATTGCCGACGGTTGGTGAATAAGCGGCCAGAGCTGCACCGCAATCGCTGGAAATGAACCAGGCCTCATTGAATGAGCGAATGTCCTCGGAGACAATGGGTTGACAAGTGGCACGTATCTCTTCATCGCGAAATCGGGAACACCGGGAGCCACCTTGGGCCCGTCAAACAGCCCGTCAGGAATGATGACACTCCTCACGCCGCAGTACCTGTTTGCAGGACATGCCTTCGATGCCGACTCGACGTCTAGGGTCGAACCGAACAGGGAAGTCTGGGCGCCGGTCATACAACAGTGGGTTCCATCCGCGTCACTGGCCTCGTTCATGGCCCCGCTTGCCAGGATGAGTTCCGGCAGAGAACTCCCTTTTCCCGACATTGATTGCCTGAGCAATTGCGTTTTGGCAGGGGCGGTTATATATAAACAGTCTACAACAGGCGATTACTTTGGATTTGCGAGTATATGCAACCTTAAATCCCCGGGCACTGCTGTCGCACTCGGGGCCCGATGGCGCTACGACAATTCGTGAGGAACATCCAATCGCGAGATGCTAGGCTCCTGGAAGCTCCAAAGCCCATGTTTCACCCAGAGCGCATTCTCATACTGAAGATGCTACTCCTGCATGGGACGGTTGACTTTCGGGAACTGAGGGAAGCAATCGGCCTCACGGATGGGAACCTGTCCAGTCATCTGCGAGCTCTTGAGAAGGGAGGAATCGTGGTCGCCAACAAGCAATTCGAAGGGCGGAGGCCTAGGACATCCTATGAGCTGACCCCAAATGGCAGAAAGGAATTTACGGAGTTGATGGAGGCCCTGAAGGCGGTTGTTGAATGAACAGACTCGGTCGACTTCTTGGGTCGTTGAAAATCTTAGGCGTGAATCCCAGCCTCGAGACATTCTCCGAAAGAAAGCGGAATCAGAAACTCGCGTATCTCATCCAGGAGATCGCCGATGTCTCCCTCGGATACACTTTCTCTTGGTACATCAGAGGACCATACTCACCTGATTTGACGCGTGATCTGTTTGGAGGGCACACAACTGCCCCGGTCGAGACCTTGAACAGGGATGAGTCGACTAGGGTTGCCACATTGAAGAATCAGCTGGGCGATTACCTCGACTCCCCGGATCTACTTGAGGTTCTGGTCTCGTTGCACTACCTGAGAGGCATAGGTAGGGAACAGAAGGTCAGCAAATCGGATGTGATGAATGCACTGAAGGAGAAAAAACCATTCTTTTCTGACATGGATGTTGAGAAGGCGTGGCAGTGGTTGGATGCTCTGGAAGTCTACTGAATCGGTCTCGCCTTCGAGAAGCTGGTACTGCTCGTAAGTCACGCCCTTATCCGAGAAGGGGCGAAAACTGGCCAAATGAGGAAATCGTATCCGATTTCGTTTAATTCGAAGTGACCTTCTTGGCGACTTATGTCAAAGGGACATCGATCTCCGAACGACTTGACGATGCCCAACGGACCAAATGGGACTCTAGACTACGCTGTACCGGAGCCTTGATCTCTTCCTCGCGGCTATCAGCTTATCGGCGTACCATTTCATGTTTCTGCGCGGGTCGATGAACTGCAACCAATCAAATCGGCTTTCGAAATCCTCGATCTTCGAATGAGGGCATAATCCTACAAACACATCAGATTTCTTGAATTTGAAGTGTTTTCTCTTGGATACGTATCTCCACTCCCTTTCCCAAGTAAAATCCATTTCATCGGTCCGCGATGACCCTCCGAGTGGGGTGAGCAACCTCCCAAAGAAGGAGACGAACGGTAAGATGCTGGCGGCTTGCCTTGGGTGAGAATCCAAGAGAGTGCAGAGGGCTTGAACAACTTCATCTTTGTCTCCTTTGACGTTATTGAAGTAGATGACAGGAGCGACCCCTTTGGCTTTGCATCTATCCCTCAAAAAGACCAGTCCGTATGGCTCCAGATTGATTATGCGCCCCTCTATCTCAAGAAGAGAATGAATCTCGTTTAGCGGGGTCTCCGTGAAACTGACGGCTGTAAAGTAACGTACTCTCTTCGTGCTATCCAGTTGTGCCTGTGGATACCTATATCTAGCAACACTGATTGGAGCTGGACCGTAGTGTAGCGTCTGAGACTCGAGAATGCTGGTCAGATTCTGGTCCGCGGTCCCGTCCTCTGATCTGCGGGTTAGGTGCACCAGGAATGGCGGGAGATCTCCTCTGAAAAGAAGAACATCATCTATGTTCCTCATGCGCTTCTTCGTTAGAGCTGCCCTTAGTTAAACTGAAACCCCAGGTGACTTGCCTGAGATCCCAAAGACAGAATGCCGATGTCCATCTGAGAAGAGGCGTCCGTATGAGTTGCAGGCAGACTAACCTTCAAATCCGACCAACGACCGCGTGTCTGACGAAGCTTCTTTACTTCACTTTATCGAACTTCAAGTTGCATTCATAGAGTTCGAATCTCGAGTTTCTCTTCGCTTCCTTCTTGCATTCATCCTCGACTCTATAGGCTGCCAGCAACAGCCGCGCACTCCGTGCCGACCTCCCGTAACGCTCCAACTGGTCGAGGTCAGCTGCCCTAGCTGTGCCTTTGCATTCGATGACTACCTCCTTGCCAGTTCTATCCCTCGCCAAAAAGTCCGGCCTGTCGTGTTTGCTGATACTACGTTCTGGTCTACGAACCCTCAGACCTTCTTCCAGCGCCGTGAGGTCAGAGTTCAGGAACTTCACGATTCCTGCCTTTATTGTGTCTTCGTCCAACCTGTACGATTGTGAGCCAGATGGGATGCTCTTTAGGAACATAGTGAACTCCTCAAACGTCCTGTGCCCGAGGTCTAATTTGGTGACTGTTTTTCCAGTGATTCCAAGTTGCTTCCCATAAGGTCCCAATTCATCTCTTGAGAAGAAAGAGGGCTTCGACCACCACTTCACTTTGACTTGATTCGGGTAGCCATACCCGCCCTTGCTCTCTGGTCTCCCTACTATGTTGTCAGTTGTCCGCCTGAGCTTACTTGCGGCCTCACCAACATAGGCGATGGTGTTCTTCTTGGCATATGCCATCAATATGTCTCCTGGTTTGATGGCGAGGAAATTCTGGACTTCTTTCGGCAGGCCTTCCTTCTTGCGGGAAGTTAAATCACCTAGGGATGTCCACCCTATTGCGCAGACCCCAAAGTCTTTCCAATCCTCTGCTGCATCTATTGTGAATTGGTTCTTTCGATGAGTTACTATGCTGTAGACGGACTTCAAGCTTTCATCGCGAACAGAGATGGATGACTTAAAGGCTGCACCTGGAGGTTCACGCTCCCGAGAACAGCCTGGTCACAGGCAAATCGCGGTCCACGAGTTGCCGGTAGTTAGATGCCATAATACGACCCACTCGTTTCAGGAGAATAGTTCGCAATACATCCGCCGGAGAATCTAAACTGGTTTCTTCTCTTCGCAGAGTCTACCGATGAGCATTCACGTCATTGTTCGCTTTTCTTCCGCCCCAAAAGTAACAGCACCAAAGCGAGTCCTGTAATGATTAGGCCGAGAATGAGCAGGAAAGTGACTATGTCGTCCTTGTTGACGCTTGACCGTTTCTTCAAGTAATGCCGTAGTTCCGCGAGGCTCTTTTCTGGGTTGACAGGGTCAAACTCGACGTATTCCATTCCCTTGAGCGTTGCCAAGCTCCTATCCTCCACCCCGCTCTCCACCAATGGTACAACCGGCTTGTTTGCCCCTTCTGCAATCCCAATCTCTTGCTGAACATAAGCAGAATACTGACTCTCTTTGGTAAGAAGAACTACGAAGAGATCTGCCCCGGAAATCTCTTTCTTGACTTTGTCCGCTATCATTGTGCCTGGCTGCAGGTCGTGCTCATAGAGGTACAGATTGATACCGAGATGTCGCGTCTCTTCTACGATATTGCCTAGGACACTCTTGTCCTTCGCGCTATGACTGAGGAAAACCTTGAGGCCCATCGCTTGGAATCCCAGCTGTCGCCTGTGACTTTGCCGTTTGTTCTAACTCATTAATGTGTGGGTTCATTACTCCCTTGCCGGAAAGTCGTTCGCCCACGGAGAACGCCCGCGTGATTTGCAGGCAAAGCAGAATCTTAGTCCAACGATTAGACATATGAAAGACTGTTCAGAAGAGCTCGGCTGAATATATGAAGAACTGTTCACAACAAGCCAATTGTATATATAAAGAACTGTTCAAACGTCGGTTGTGAGTGCTTGAGCACCAACGAGAAACTCAGACTGTCAAATCCTTGGTGGAGGTCACCGAGCGAAATCGATACAGATGAAAGCATACGGCAATGGACGACTTCTCCTCTGAGATACGACCCACGAATACGCTTCACATTCAACTATGGTTCAGACCTCGTCTACTCGCTCAGGGGGCCAAGGCAAGTCGGCAAAACGACCTTGGTCAAATTGCAGATCAGAGATTTCTTGTCTCGAAACGTATCGCCTTGGAGCATCCTCTATTACTCGTTCGACCTTGAGAAGTCTCCGCAAGATGTTGTGGATGTGGTCAGAAGCTATCTGACTTTGACGCGGTCTCAAAGGGGAGATTCACGCAATTACATGTTCCTAGACGAGGTTACTTCAGTCAAGGACTGGCAGCGGGGTATCAAGTGGCTCTGGGACAGAGGCCTGCTGAGGAATTGTACCGTCGTCGCCACAGGGAGCCACAGCATGGACATCAAGATGTCAACAGAGCGCCTACCCGGACGGCGGGGAGTGACGAACGATCCTCTGGACAAGATTATGCTTCCTATGAAGTTCGCTGAATACGTCTACATTCGCGACCGCAGGCTCGGTGATGTCCTTGGTCTCGATTTCCGCTTGGCAGTGCCTCGGCAGGAGATCTTCTCCCGCTTAATGCGTGGGGAGTTGGATAAGCGCCTCGAGGCCGTGTTCGGATATGTCGGCGAGCTGAATGAATTGCTCTATGAATACATGCTGACAGGCGGGATACCCAAAGTAGTGAACGAGTATTCGGCCAAAGGGAGACTCGAGGAGGGACTGTATACTACATATCTGAACAGCGTCCTTGGGCAACTGGCAAACCTGAACAAAGAAGAGACTATCGTCAAGCAATTGGTTGGCCAGGTGCTAAACAACCTCTCATGGCCCGTCTCTTGGCGAACTCTCTACAAAGATACTGACGTAGGCAGTGTGAACACCGCCATCAACTACCTAATGGCATTACGGGATATGTTCATCCTCACGATTTCATACCAGTATGGTGAAGCGAGGAAGGTGCCCCGGATGGAGAAGGAGAAACGAATTCGCTTTCACGACCCATTCTTCCTTCACGTCATGAATGGATGGCTAAGCGCAAAGCCTTCCTTCGAACTGAGTGAGTCATTCAGAGAGGACCATGCCAACCAGGGAATCCTGGTCGAGGGAATAGTTGGCGACCATCTCATCCGTCTCGCATTCCGATTAAGCCGAAAGAAGCAGACGTTTGACTACTCGAACTACGTTTTCAATTGGCGGTACGAAGGCGGAGAGCTTGATTACGTTCTGTACGATGGGAATGGCGTTGAACTGCCTATTGAAGTCAGGTTCCAGAAGACGATATCAAAGAAGACAGACTTCAAGGGGATATACAAATTCCAGAAAGCCGCTGGAGTGAAGATGGGATTGTTGCTATCCAAGGACCAAGTAGATGTAGCATCCGACTGTCTGACAGTTCCTGCGTCAGTCTTCCTCTTGCTCGTCTAGTCTGATGCGCGGCCGATACTGGTCCAGTCTTTTTGCGAATCAGTGGTTCACAACCGATAGGCTGCTTCGCCCTGCGGTCGCCGAGATTTCAATCCGCGTCGTTGGATGTCTGCGTTCGTTCTTAATCTACCGGTAGACTAACTTTCAAATCCGACACGAACCGGTTCAAGCTTGCACGAACCGCATAAGGGCTTGGACATCACAGGACTTGAGCTTACCCGGCGGGCTGGACCCATGTGGGTGCAGTCCAGGCTGGGGCTGCTTACCGGAAAAGCAAGTGAAGATATGAACAAGTGGACTGGGGGGAGTCCATCGAATATTGTGATGGACCCCTAACCAGAGTCAGACTTGGGCGCTTCGAATCATTGCTCGTCGCTGCTCTCCAATCACAACCAGTGACAACCAAGGCCCTCTCGACCCTCCCGGAACAGGTTGGACTAGATCTTTGGGCTGAAGTTGACGCGCTTGCCATGAATCTTAGGAGCAGGGTTACCTTCACTCTGCTGACCCGGTCATTCTTAAATTGAAAACGGATGACAGCATAGTCATGGGAACGACCGAAACAGCCAGATGGAGACCACGCGTATTCTTCTCCTACTCTCACATCGACTCTCGCACTATACCCACGCTAAGGAGCGCAGCTGTCGAGGCGGGATGGATCCCAATCATAGCTGCGGATGAACTTCGTCCTGGGGAGAATGTTTTCACAAAAGTGAGGATGATGATGGCTTCTGCAGACCTGATAGTCGTCGTGATGACGGTGCCTGGCTCAATGGGAGTATCAACTGAACTAGGCTTAGCAAAATCACTGCAAGTCCCAACGATTGTTTTCTCTCCTGGCGTTCAAGTGTCCCACTCATACTTTGGATATGTCCCTACAGGAGTTCAATTCTTTGAAGGCACCCATGACCTTGGGTTTCGGTTAACGCAATTCCTCCTGTCAATGAAACGTAGCTTTACAGACAGCTACGCGAAGTCGAAGAAATCAGAGAACGACATTGCAGAAGAACTAGAGCAACTGATTGAGAGAAATGTCCTAGTCCTCGGGAAGGATAGCGACGCAAAGGGGATGAAGCAGATAGCGAGGATAGAAGAGGTAGTCAGGTATAATCATTACAAACCTGTCTCCCTCAAGAAACTCTCTAACATCAAGTACCTTTCATTGGAGAGCAAGATGAGGAGAATTGCTTCAATCTGCAAATTCGTCATTGTAGAAGATTCAAGGCCTTCAGGACACATTGATGAGGTAAGCATTTGCAGGTCGAATGAGTTTGTGACAGCAACAATGAAGCAGGCAGGGAAGGGCGCCACTTGGATGCAGGCTTACTACCCATTAGTCTATCCTCTTATTTCGAGGTTCTGCTATCACGGTCGCAATCGGACAGTTGAGGATAAGACATGCGATGGTATCTTTGAATCCCTCGAAGAAGCGACGGAGGCGGGTATTCGATGGGCCGACAGCAAGTTAGACGAGCTTTCAATGAGACTGGGAAGATACAACCCATAAGCGGGGTTTATCCTTTGTTGTGATTCGAGGCCTCTGATTCGATTGTCTCACTAGCGCGCGCTAAGCGGAGAACCAAGTACCTCATGAATAGGAATAGAATTCAGTCGTAAAACAACAGGTCAACAGCCTAGCGATGAAGAATGAGTGAGCCGAACAGTGGCCGAACGTTGGGTCACTTTTTGTTGAACTTTCCGCTGGCTAACGCTGCCACGCCAACGATGGCCAGCCCTACTAACGCGCCTCCCAACAGAACCTTGCCTACTGTCTTTCTTGTGTTGGCAGAGCGATAGCTATCACACTCTTTCCTGAATCTTAACAGCTGTTCGCCATTTTCCTGAAGGATGTTATCCGCATCATACGGGGAGAATTCTACGATGTGGTCTGAATCCAGCTGTCTGTAAAGTGCTTCCGCCTCTACTCCGCGCTCGACGAAGGCCAAATATGGTTTGCTTCCTCCATTGTCGTAGGCAAATCCTGACTCTGTGTGTAACCACGCGGTGGGTTTGCCTCGACCACTGATCGCGGATATATCACGTTGAGTAAGCACCGATATGAAGCAATCTCCTCCTTGAGCCCACTGCTTTTCGGCCTGCAACATTGCAGGTCCTGACGCAGGTGTCGCTTCCGTCTCGATTCCATGTGTGCTGTAGTCGAATCCGTAAATATTGAGAGTCTTCCTCACCGGATCAATCTTCATCTGGTCATCAGGTGAAACGCTGCATGCAAGTCGTGCATCGAAGGGCGGCGTGTAATTAGTCGAGACTACAGGTCTATTGAACTCGAATTCAAGTGTGTCACTGTAGCATGAAGCATTAACCCCTTCAAACTTGAATTTTGGCCTCCACGTTCCCCATGACTCGGGTAGGTCAACCCAGCCATTGAACGAAAACAAGGCTCTTGCCGGAGTTAGATCCCAATGCCAGTGCGACTCTCCGAGCTCTAGATTGACCCTATTGACAACGACCAACAATGACAGATCATCTCCACTCAGACCGAAGGAGTAACGCCCCCCTACCTTCACAAAACGTTCACCTGTTAGGGTTGCAACCATGTTTGGTTTTTTCATCGACCTATTATTTAGGTATCAAGAAATCCACCGACCGAGAATAGAAGGGGCTTACGCATATGCCGAAACCGATGAATCAAGCTTTTTTAGACTTGACAACCCAATCTGTACCAGGGAGGAAGGAATGTGGTCGATGAAGGAACGTTGAAGGACTTCATGATGAAGGAAATCGACGTTATCCAATCGACCATAAACAGGATGGCGGCAAACTCCTTTGTGATAAAGGGCTGGGCAATAACATTGGTAGTCGGGTCCCTGCTGTTAAGTGGAATCCTCCACCAAATATTGATCGCATTCGTTCCTTTAGTGGCATTTTGGTTCCTGGATGCGTATTTTCTGCGACAAGAGAGGATGTACAGAAAACTGTACGGGTGGGTAGTTACAAATCGTCTGAAGACAGATGAAAATCTATTCGACATGAATGCGTATCGGTTCAAAGACCAAGTTGAGTCACCAGCTCGCACCATGTTCTCAACTACTTTGGTCTGGTTCTACGGCATGATAGCGACACTAATAGTTATCTATACTGTATACCTATTAGTATTCTAGGGAGTGAGCGAGAGTGGCAAGAAGAGTATTCTTCAGCTTCCATTACGAAAGAGATGTATGGCGTGCAAACCAGGTTAGGAACAGTTGGGTGACGAAAGAGGACAGAGAGGCCACAGGGTTTTGGGATGCGGCTTCTTGGGAAGAGGCAAAGAAGAAAGGAGAGGACGAAATCAAGAGATGGATTGACAGGCAACTAGACGGAACGTCTGTGACAGTGGTATTGATAGGCAAGGAGACAAATGACAGAAAATACGTCGACTACGAGATTGAGGAAAGCCGAAAGAGAGGGAATGGCATGCTCGGGGTCTTCATCACCGGGCTCAAAGACAAAGATCAAAGCACTGATTCAAGGGGGGCGAATCCGTTTGATTACTGGACCACTAAAGTGAACGGGGAAGAAAAATACTTCAACCAAATCTACGCGACGTATGACTGGGTTAGCGATGATGGCTACAACAACATAGGAAATTGGATTGAAGCTGCCGCCCGCAAAGCTGGAAAGTAGTTTTGCCGAATCGGTGATCTATTACGGAAGCACGCGCTCGCTAGTTGGATTCGAACCCATATGGGTGAAGCCCGAGGCTGGACTTCACCAAGCTCTAGATGGATTTGAACAAGTCGACTGGTCAAATCCAACGGGACAAACTCACGACTTGGATTCGTTCTCGATTTACGGTAAGTTACCGTTCAAATCCGACCCGCGGCATCAATCTGCTTGATTTCAAGCCGCAGAGAGAAATGCTGCCCCAACCTTCGGTGAATGGCTCAATTAGCAACTACTCCTTGTCGTCAAGAACCGTAGGTCAGCCGTCCTCATTCGTATATGATTCGGAATCTTTCCCTGGAGAGCCACGTCGCCCCGATCATCTTGAGCACAAAGCCTGCGTATTCCCCGCTGATCCTCCTGACCACAGGAAAGATGGCTGGCCTGATTCGAACCCTCTTTGATGCGTCTACCTCGATGATTTGGGGGTACATCCTGGCCAGCTGAAACACACGCGCATTGCCGATTCTTCGAATCTTCCCAAGCTCCCTCAGAACCTCAGCGTGTGTGTGCCAGTCGGGCCCCAAGTCCGCCACCGCCTTGACGGTCCCGATCTTTTGATAAGCGGAAAATGGTTCCCTCCCAAAAGCCCTCCTAAGAGCCTCGGCGAGCAGTTGTTCCAGTGCGCTTCTAACATCGCTTTCTGACATGGACCAGCAATTAGTGAAGGCTGGCGAGTCTTAAGTTTGCACCGGAGCGACGTCCTTGCGTCCGTTTCTGACCAAGAACGCTGCTGGATCGATGCCGTAGTGCACGTGCTAGAGACTCAAGACGACCCAACTCTCAGTGTCACAGCGTCGCGAGGATGGGGTATGGTTAGGCGTCCTGCATGACGCCCCTCGGGGCCGAGTGGTGTTCCGAATCGAACTCCGAACCGCGGGCTTCGAGGCCCTCACAGCCTCAGGAGGCAGTCACTCCTATGGGGCCCTGCGAGTCAGACGGATTGAACGTACGCGCTCCACAGACGGAGGGTGACCTGCGTCCCGATGATCTTGCAGAAACGGGCGAACTTCCCGTTGGTAGGCTCGAGATGAATCCCATTTCGAACAGGATGTCCATTCGCTTCTTTTCCGATTTGAGCTGAAGCTCTTTCTCGTCCATCACGTCAACACCTGAGTGTCCATTGAAAGACCGCCTAGACCTGGACGCCGCGGAGCGTCATCTCTGCGACCACCATTGTCCGCGTCGCGGCGACCACTTTGTCTGCAGAATTCACATGCGCGAGATAGTCGATGAGCTCCTCGTTGCTCATCTTCCGGATGCGCTCCTGGTCGATCGGGCCAGAGGCTTGCTGTTGGGCTGGCTGGGCAGGCTGACCAGTCTGAGCTGCTGCGGCCTTGCCCTGTGCTCCGATGACGAGCCCCTCCTTGAACCCGTTGGCGAGCGGGCCGCCGATCGTCTCGATGCCCTGCTTGATGACCTCTGCGACGTGGTTCATTTGGTCCGCGGCGAACTCCTTGTCCTGCTTCCTCATGTCCTGCTCGTTCACGAACTTCCTCCACTCGTCGTCCTTGTCGATCTTGTACTTCTGGAGGTCGTTGGTCAGCTTCACGACCTCGAGGTTGTCGGTCTGCTGGCCGCCGACCGAGAACCCGAGCGTCCCGAGCTTCTCGACCGTGTCAGCGAGGTTGGCGAGCGGGTCGTCCTTCTGGTAGGCCTCGACCTGTTTCTCAAGGACCTGCAGGTGGGCCGCGTTGGCCTTGTCTGCCTGGTCGAGCGCGGTCTTGAGGATGGTCTCCGGGCTGAAGGGGCCGTCGTTCTTCCCGCCTCTTAGCACCTCTGCGAGCCTGATTACGCTGTCGGTCTGCTTCTCCGCGAAGGCCACAGGGTCGAACTGGGGGGTCTGATTCGCGCCAGTGATCGGCGTGGTCCTAGGTAGCGCCACGACCTGGCCCATCTTGTCCAACAGCGGCTTGCCTTCCTCGTCGAGGACCGGGATCATCTCGGTGATTACGTTCATGCCAGGCATCCCCATGCCCATCCCCATCCCCATGGGACCCATTATCATCGACTTCATGAAGGTCCACTTCACGATCTTGTCCATCCAGCGATCCTCTTCAGGGTCCTCTGGGACAGCCTGACGCATCCGGACGGCCTGGGTTTCGACGGGTCTCTTCCTCTCTACCCTCCTGGTCAGGGTCACCCCCTCCTGGTCCTTGAGCTCGTGGCCCTTCTCGTCCAGTAGAGGAATGAACTCGGTCTCGTACTCCATCAGCGTCGTCGGCGACTGGCCCGCCCCCGCCTCGTCCCTGAAGACCGACTTTGTCACGATCAGCTTGCGCGCTTCGTCGAAGAAGCTGTCGCCGGGCTGCTTGTTCAGCTTTCCGTGAAGCTCCTCGTCCACTTCCTCGTTGTCCAGCCGGTCCATCCTTCTCTCGGCTAGGCGTTCCCTCAGCTCGTCGCGGGCCGTCCTGGGTCTGCGGCTGTTCTCCCCCCGTCTCTCCTTGATCCTGTCCAAGAAGTCCATCTTCATTTCATATTGTATCAGGGAGTCGAGGGAGCTCAGGACGTCGCCGCCAATCTGGGCTGGTTGGGTGTCCCGGCGGCTGCGCGACGCTTGGAGTTCTCTCATCTCTCTCACCCACGTGTGAGCGGCCGCGTCTGTCCGCTGATTCGACAGGCCAATCAGGTGGAGTCGGGTGATGAGTTCGTCTTGGTGGTCGAGGAAGAAGTCTGGATTGCGGTCCACCTCGGCCAGGAGATGTATCGCCTGTGGCGAGGAGATTCCCAAGGTGCTCTTGAATACGTCTCGGAGCCTCTTGGCCTCGTCGGTGAAGAGCTGGACCTTGTCCAGCTTGCCTGGCGACGTCCGCACCACTTCCTCGTCTTCATCTCCGTCGAGGTCCTCGTCTTTCTGCCGGCTTCCCTTCTGGTCCTTCAGGACAGTGGTCGTGGTCCCGGACCCGACTGCACCCGGCTTCGTGTTCTCAGCCTGGTACTTCCTCAGCCATGCCTTACCAACTGGACTGTTCATGAAACCCCTCATCGGACCCAACTCCACGACAGCCACTCCGGTGTCGTGAAAGATCTGTTCATTGCTCTTCCTCTCGGCGATCATCAGCCGAGCCTTCATGTGTGCGTCGTCAATCTGCCTAGTCATGGGCCTTACCGGACCCATGCGCTTATCTATCTCCTTCAGAATTACATCAACTGGTAATTATTGAGAATCGTGGTGAGACCCAGTCGCCTCTCCCTTGCAGGGAGGGATATAGCGAAGGCCCGGATCTGGACGGCTCACAATAGTCCACATCTCCCGAAGTTGCTCAGTACCGTAGACGTAGCTAAAATCGCTGGCGTGGCAGACCCCCGCACCGCCCTTAGACTCGTCCAAGAATTGAACCGAACTAAGTTGAGCGCAAATCCGATCAAGACGGAGTGTGCCAGCGGGAGGACGCTGATCCTTCTGGACTCCTCTGCCTTCCGTTAGGATTTTGCAAAGAAGGGTCCTTCTTCCGAAGCTTCCACTTCGTCGGTAGTTGGGCCCGGTCTGCACGAGTGCCGAACCAATCGCTCGTTGCCAAAGGCAGGTCCGTACCGGCTCGTTGGGTCTGGGCAGGGCGTCTAGCCAGCCAACAAGCCACTGAGCAGAAGCGGTACCCGCCTACGGCCCTGTCCCTAGTGTAGGAATGATTTTCTGCCGCTGGTGGCGCTCGCTGCTGCTCCTGCCCACACGAAACCGCTTAACAGAAGAGCAGCAGGCAATGCCGCTCGCCGTATGCTCTTCCCGTACGAATTCATAAGATTAGGGGCAGCATAAACACCTGCCCTCCCTAAGACCCAACGAAAGCAAGAGCTGGTCTTCTGCTGCTGCTTGCTGCTGGCAGCAGCCAACTGCCGAGGTTCGAGAGAATCGACCCGCGAGACAAGACTTGACCTTGGAGGATCTGGCGCCTACGGACTCTTGTCCAGGCTCTTCGGTCGAATCGTCTCTGGTTCTGCCTAGGCGTAGCCCTTCAACGCGGACCGGAGCTCGCACGAGTACCCTTCGATGGCCCCGGGGCCGATGTCCCAGGGGAACCCGGCTGCCTTGAAGAGCTCGGGGAGGGTCCTGGAGTTGCCCAGCGAGGGGGCGCGCTTGTAGGAGGCTATGGCCCCTGCCGGGTCCCTCCGGTATCTCAGCCAGATCCCGAGGGCCCCCAGGGTCGCGATCCCGTACTCGATGTAGTAGAACGGGAACTGGTACAGGTGGAGCTGGCGCTGCCACCTGTAGCGGAGCGCCTGCTCGAAGCCCTCGTAGCTCTCCAGGCCCATGAAGCGCCTGAACGTCCGCGACCAGGCCTCCGCCCGCTCGTCGGCCGAGTGCCCGGCGTGGGTGTACACCCAGTGCTGGAACGAATCGATGGTGGCGACCCAGGCGAAGAGCTTGACCATGGTCTCCAGCTCCTCCTTGTTCGACCGCCTGGCGTCCTCGGGCCCGTAGAAGACGCCCTCGAGGTGCTCCCCGCCGACGAGCTCCATGGACGTGGAGGCGACCTCGGCGACGGAGACAGGTCGGCGCTGAGGAGCAGCCAGAACGGCCTGGAGGAGGTCGAGCTGGACGGCCGCAGGGGACTGATGCTGGAACAGGACGCAGAAACGGCCAGCGGACTCGCCCCCGCTCACGTCGTGCGGCTGCTCCCGAGCTTCGACTGCTATGCCATGCTCTCTTCCCGTCAGTCGCTGCCAACTCTCGGTGCCAAGAATTGGTCAATCCTTGCCCCTTGCTCGTTCAACTTGAACTCAAGCTTCACGGGCTTACCGGTCGAGTACTCGCAGACCACCGTGTCTGAAGCGTTTCCTACAGCCTTCGAAATATCGAGAAGGTACTTCAAGCTGTATTTCCCTGTGGCATCCTGCTTCACGTCCAGCTCGAGAATCTCGGCGCTGTCCCTGCCGAGCTGAACCACTGCTCCGCCGACGTCGCTCTTTCCGGAGAAAGAGACCCCGTCTTTGGAGGAGCTTATCATCACCTGGTCTGCGAATACGGAGATGTCAGTCAGAACCCTTTCGAAGGAGGCCTTGTTCATCACCAGTTTCACGTCGAAGTCCAGCTTCGGCAGCGGTGAGGCGCCCGGTATGCTTTCGATCAGGTGTATCTCGAACTCCCGCCTGTAGCCGTCCATCAGCCGCAGAAGCAGCGCGTCCCCCTCGGTCGAGGTCATCTCGATGCTGTCCTTCACTTCCGTTCTTCCGATCAGCTTCACGAAGTCCTCGACCCTGACGCTGAACTTGAACTGCTTGTCGCACTCGTACCTCTCGAAGGCGTTCTTGGGCCAGTGAAGGTCGACGAGCGCTACGTGCGAGGGGTCCATCGCCCTGAAGGTCAGAGCCTCGCTGCTGGCTTCGAAGGTCGCCTCTTCTACGAGCGTCTTGATTGTTGATGATACAGCCTTCCATTCTGCCGAACTTGAGGTCTTTGCGAGGAACAAAGGTGTAATCGGTCTCGTATGCTATGGTTGATAGTTAAGCCTGTTTCTCAGCGCTTTTGGTCTCGGGCAGCTGCGAGTACGTTCCTTCCTTTGTCCCACATGTCGCCAGCCCTCCCACGGTCTTCCATTCGCCTTCCATTTTTCGTACTTGGACGCTGATCACTTCGTCCTCAGGAATGGACTTTCCAGGCCAGACTGCGAGCGAGAAGTAATCTCCGCTGTCGAGCTTCTTCATGAAGCGGAACTTTGGCTGGGGCTTCTGACTCATCACCCGTTTACGTCTCGAGACGAGTAATAAATCTTGGAATTCGAGGTCAGGGCACCGCTGCACCAGAAGCGATGCGTAGTATGAGGGTTAATGTCGAACCAATTCAACGGGGCGTAGGGTTACAGGGTGTCTGGCGACGAGGACGATGACCTACATGCGCGATGTCCTCGGGAAGGAGTTCGAGACCTTTAGCGAGTGCGACGAGCGCTTTGCACTTTCCCCTTCCTGCAGGATAGCCAGGAAATGGGAGTGAATGAAGAAGCACTCGCAACAAACGGATAAAGCGAAGCCGACAGATACACGCATGAGCCAATGTCAGTTACGGGTCTATCGCCGTCAGCGGCAACGATGGAGCGTGGCGATTTACTCGAGCTTGCTACTCGCCTCGGAACCAACCTCCAGACCCTCTCCGAAGAGAAGGTCCGGGATCTGCTGGGGAGAGCCAGGGTTGCTGATATCGATGGCTTCGCCGAGATAGCTGCGACAGAGAAGAAGAAGGCGTACCAGCTCATCCGCGCGTACACCGAAAAGGCATCGGGTGTCCAGGAGAGGAAGGCTCTCAGGACGCCGGACGCGAGAAAGCTTGCCCGGGACATACTCTTGCTCTTTTCGGAACAGGCCTCATCCAAGCTCGCTAAGAACAGATTCTCGCTCCTTGCGCCAGCCCTTGACAGGGAGACGATCCGGAGTAGGCTGAGTGCATGCCTGACGGGAACGGATATTCTGCGGGAACTGAAGCAGCGCGGAAAGCGGGATGAGCTGGGGAAGGTGCTCGCGGAGGTTTCCTTTGATGCGGCTTCTGGAGGAAAGAAACCGTCTTCGAGGACGGAATCGGACACCTTGGATTACTTCATGTCACGGAGGCGCATAATCAAGGCGGCTCATTCGATTCTTACAGAGCTTCGATGAGGTTCGGACGCTGAGCTCGTTCTTCAAGAGCACGGATAGGAAAGTTCTGGAGAACGTAATGAAGACGCTTGAGGAGTATGAAAGCAAGGAAGTTCAGGATGCGGAGGCAGTTCTTATCCGATGCGGAGATTCTGATCAACGAAGAGTTACGGAAGGGAGGGGTTGACAAAGAGAGGGCGAGGAGGATAGTCGAAGAGCGGATCGAGGGGGCAGTCAGCACTCTTAGGATGAATTCGGAGGAGGAGAACGAGGTCAGAAGGGCAGCACTTGAGGGGCTGTCGATTCCTTTCGAGTTTGAGAGGACTGGAAGGCGAAGGGTCATCGAGAAATGGGAGGGAAGACAGAAAGAGGAAAGGGCAGCCAAGCTCGCCAAGACAGAGTCGTCTCTGAAGCAGCACTGGGCCGTGGTGGATGATGCGGTTGAGAGAGTAATCTCTCTCGACCAGATACTGGCGATGGCATCCCTGATGGAAAGGTACACTCTTACAGTCCCTGTGATCGGAAACGAGGGCATAGCCTTCGTCAACGGCCGCAACCTCTTTCTGATGAAGGACCAGCTCGAAGGCGGAAGCAGAGCGGTCCAGCCCGTCAGCTACGCACTGGGCAGGACGAGGTCGACGAAGATAGTGGCCAAGCACAGGAACGTCGTCATGCTCACGGGAGCGAACAGCGGGGGTAAGACGACACTCCTCACGACCCTCGCCTCGATCCACATCCTCACGCTCCTCGGCCTGCCAGTTCCCTGCGAAAGGGCTGAGGTTGTCCCGATTCCCATCTACCTGTTCAGGAGGAGGGTGACGCGGAAGATAGGGAGCCTCGAGCAGGCCCTGAGCTCACTCATCCCGGTCTTCGCGGACAGGCACAGAAAGCTCGTCCTTATGGACGAGTTCGAGGCCCTGACCGAGCCCGGAGCAGCGGGCAGAATCTTGGCGGGGATAATGAACGCGGTAGCAACGAGCAGCAGCCTCCTTCTCCTCGTGACGCACCTTGCCCGGGAGACTCTTCCTCATGTGAAGCTTCCAATCAGGGTCGACGGGATAGAGGCGGAAGGTCTTGACAAGGACGGAGAGCTCATCGTCGACAGACAGCCAAAGTTCAATCACATCGGGTCGAGCACGCCGAAGCTGATAATCATGAAGCTCTCGAAGGCCGCGAAGAAGAATGATAAAGCGTTGTACGGAGACATTCTGAATTCTCTCGAGGGTGAGTCAAGCATACCAGTGCAGACACCTTTGAACCTCCCCTGGCTCTCCAAAGAAGACGCTTAGAACTGTGGATGCTGCTTTTGTGCGCGGCTTGACCTATTGAGACGGGAGGCTAGATGACGAGAGAATTCTTGAAAGGCTGAAGGATCTTTGGTCTAGGCCCAAGATGGGGAATAGACCTGAGATGAAAAGCGGCAGCAATTTCATTGATCTGTCAGTCTGGCGTCAGCGTTCAGGTAGGTTGGTTGGTTCGAAATTCGAACCTTGCATTGAAGTAAAGCGCCTTAGCCAGAACGAGCATGTCAGCGGTGGACCGATTGAATACGATTACAGGAACTGCTTACGATTGTCGGCAAAGAGATATGCGACCTCGGGTATCTGGTGGTTGTTTGCGATGCCGCATGCAAGACATGCTTTGTCGAGTCACAGAGGACCATGGCGAAGCGTAGGAAGAGCGCCATCCTCAATCAGCGAGATAGCTACGTGTATTGTTGGAGGATTGCGAAGGACAGGTCAAAGGGCAACCGGTAGCTTGCGGGCCGACCGACGCGCCTAATCGCGTTGACGTTCTTCATGACCGGCTCCTACAACATATGTTATATGATTAGCACAATCTGTATTACACCGTGATACCATGCGCAGAACTACGTAGCGCGCGCGCATTCCCTTCCTTCCGCCATACTATGCGCAGATGACGGATCAACTAACTCAAGAACTCGTCTTTCCTGTAGGGATATCTGGATTGGGATCAGCTACTCTGTCGTGGCTTTTCACCAGGAGAAGGAGAAACGAGCTAACAGAGTTCAAAAGGGTCTTTACTGGCGTGAGAATGGAATGAAAGAAGAGCAACTTGGAGTTAGAAAGATTGAACGGCTCAAGCAGACGAGGGTGTACCACAATCCTTGGGTAACCTTGTACTACGACGAGGTTCTTTTCCCGAATGGAAAGGCAGGACACTACAATCGGCTTTTCGAAGGAAGGACTGGGAGGGGGGTCGTGGTCGTGCCTATCGATGCCAAGAAGAGATTCGGGCTGGTGCACCAGTACAGATATCCCACGGGAACGTGGGAATGGGAATTCCCTAGGGGTTTCTCAGAACCCGGTCAAACACCCGAACAGAATGCTCTCAGAGAGCTCAGGGAAGAGACGGGGCTTGTGGCTCAGCATTTGGAGCCGCTGGGCGTCTTCTATCCGAACACAGGACTGCTCAGCACGGTGGTGCGTGCATTCCTCGCGACGCGCCTGAGAATCGCCGGTGGAAAGTCCAAACACCAAGGGGAGATTCAGAGTGTCAAGTTCGTCTCACGAGGCGAACTCAACGAGCACATCACCAAGGGAAAAATCCGCGATGCGTTTACTCTATCATGTGTTTCTCTTATGGAGGCTACAAGGCTGGAGGAATCTGGTCGGTAGAGTCGTCGGCAGGTCAGGCCGCGCGCGCCACGAAGCTCTCCCGAACATTCCCCTCAGCGCTTTGTGAGGTCATCGACAACTCCATCGCCGCGACCCCACCTGGCCCGCCCGGCTTCATGATAGACGTCTACGTGCCAGAGCAACCCAAGACAAACTCGTTGGGATTCATCATAGCAGACGGCGGCGCGGGAATGCCAAAGGGATTTGTAGCCGACGGCCTCTTCTTGCTCGGTCCCCCTACCCGCAGTGGGCGCGCGCAGCCCCACGTCGGGCTGCACCAAGCCCTAAATGGATTTGAATAATGAACTGGTAAGCCCCCCAGATTCGAACCCACGGCCTGAATTCGTTCTCAATTTACCGTAAGTTGCTGCTTTAATCCGACAGTGGATGCTCGACTACCTCAACCGAAGGCCGCAAGACTATCCTGTTTGGCGCCAGGGTGTGCGTGGCTGAAAGACTGATATCCACTAGTCCTTGATTACGTTCAGTTGTTCGAGAGCAAGAGGACGTCCGCCCGCGTCTATGTCGACGCCAAAATCAAAGGGATGCACGACCCGAATTTGCCGAAGAAAGCCTATGCGGGTTACTACATAGAAGAAACCGGCGTTCATGGTGAAGAGCCAGTCAAGGCAGACGAGTCTGACGATGCGGAGATTCAAGCGGTGATATTTGCCGTCAAAGAGTTGGGTCAGAGCTTCGACAAACTGACAATCGTATGTGACCATCATTCGGTGGTATCGGAAGCAAAGAGACCGATCGTGAAGAGGCCGAGTAAGTTACTAGAGGACTTGCGAACAATCCTCAAGGAGAATCCATCAATAGAACTTCAAGCGCTACAGAACAATCTTGCGCATAAGACTCTCACAGAGTATGTGAATCGATTAGAACTGGATTCAACGCCTGTCTGAGATAATACTTGCCGTATGGATGACTTGTGCGGTTGCAATCTTGGATCTCTCCAAAGTCCCGCTGAGGTAATAGGACGCTGGAGACTTATGAAGAACGCTTGACTCGGACTAGGGCAGTTCCAACCTTGAGTTTGGAAGGTTCCGATGCAGTCTCCGTAATGTCTCCATGGGCGGTGACCTTCTTCATGAATGAAATCAGCGATCTCAAGGTCAGACCTTCGTAGAGCACACGTCTAATAATCCCGGTTGCATCTTGCTGCTCGTCTCCGAGGGATAGGTTGAGGTAACTGCCATCATTTGTATTGCGATACCCAAAGCCAAACCCTAGTTTCTGCAGTGATGAAGCCAAAACATGCTCATTTACGCAGGTCACCACATTCATCTTCCCCAAGAGCAACTCCCGCTTTAGCCAGAAAGGAATCTTGTAGAGAGTGAACGGCATAATTTCGTTGAGCTCGTCGACTTGTCTAGTCATCACTCCAAACCACATAGGTGTCCGAGACCATTCTGAGATAGTCTGGTTCATGCAAGAATGTAGGTTTGGCCTAGTTCTGTAGACTCCTATGGAGACTCCTGGCTCCGGAAAGGCAACACTCCAATTCCTATCCCTTGCAATCCTAGCAACGCCACTGAGTGATTGCCAGTTGCGTGACTCGCTACTCTCGATTATTGTCAGCTGAGTTGGGTATTCCATGATTCCACTCACGGTCCTGCCTCTAAAGAGATCTTGGAATGACCTCAGTTTTGACAGTTGCCCTTCGACTGTCTGCCTTTGTCTTTGTATCTGATTTATGGAGTACTTGGCTTCAATCACCTTCAAACCCCCGGAAGTGATTTGCGTCAGATCGCCAATTCTCAAACAGTGGGTTATGCCGTGTAATATTGCTGGTGTACCGTGATTGTAGAAGTCTATTAGAGCTGCAATCTCACCGACTGTGCCGCGTTGCCCGAACATGAAACGGTCAGGGGCGCCAGCCATTGCAGTAACATACTCGTGACTCTCGCGGAGAAGAATCCAAGCGACAGTGGACCCTAGGAACTTGAGAAGAATCCTCCTTTCGTTCCAAGCATCGAAACGTGCTTGGGTCGTATTCCTGTGGATCTGAATCTGCTTCTCGCATTGGATTATCTGCATTGCCAGTTCAACTTGCGCCACCTCTAACCGCACATAGTTCACTGGGTTGAGGAGCTTACGTTGCGCTAGAATTCCCCGCAGTAGATTGATGGAATATGTCTGAGTTTTCAGTCTGACAGTATCAGCGGCTTCGTTGTCTGCCAATGCAGGGCCCTCGGTGAGTTTGAACAGGGTCAAGGCTTGAAGGAGGTTTTGACATAGCTCCAACGCTTCGTCGTGGTCGTCAGGCATTGCCCTCAGGGATCCTAGCTGTGTTGTAGCCATATTAGTCTCGCTCGACAGGTACAGAGAGTCCACTCGCTCTCGGTTTACGGTAACTTAATGCTCAAATCCGACCAGCGGCACTTCACAACCAGGGAGTCAGAGTTCGGTCGGGTAGCGTGCGCAGGGACCATGAATTGCCTTCGATTGCGCTGCCCTGACTGGTGCCCAGATGTCTCGCCTGGAGTCTTCGACTACAAGCGCGAGACCAATCTTAGGACCGACGTCTCTCGCCCCAGAATCCAGCTTATCAACCAATCAGAATCAGACTGAAGGGCGCCGTGGACTACTTCTGGCTCTTCTCACTCCTAGCCCCAGCCTTCATGGCTCTCTTCGAACCTGGTCGACAACCACGTCCTGCACGCGTGCTACAAAGACCCGGTGTCGTATGACATAGTCACCACATGGCTCTCCTTCCCGGTCGCAGTCGGGATCTTCCTCGCCAGGAGGGTCTCCTTCTCGTTTGATGCCATGTTCGTCGGAACCGCAGTCGGCTTCGTCTTCACCTTCCTCTTCATCCTCTACACAGTCGCCATGATGAGGGAGCAGGGGACCAACATCGTCTCTGTGATCTACGTCAGCCCGCTCTTCGTAGCCGTTCTTGCGGGGCTGTTTCTGGGCGAGAGGCTCTACACGGTCAACTACGCAGGGATTCTCCTTCTGGTCGCCAGCGCGTTTCTCGTCCTCTACAAGAGGATCGACACCAGGAACCTCGCGCTGGGCCTGATTCTGCTCTACTCGTTCGCAGCTGCGGCCTCGAGGGTCGTGACCAAGTCCGTGCTTGAGAGCGTCGACGTCTGGTCATACTTCTTCTGGTTCTTGGTCGGGGGGCTCCTCGGTTCGATTGTCCTCGCAGCCGCCTGGCGAGCATATGGGAGGGCGGTGATGAAGCCCGACCGGCCGACCCTGCTTCTGATGGTGGCGACCGGCGCCTTCTCGACCGTGGGGCTCATCCTGCTCTACACCGCCTTCTCCTACGGGTCGGTCACTCTGGCTTCGGGTCTGACTGCCATCCAGCCGTCCCTCGTCTTCCTTTACTCCGCCGTCCTTGTCCACTTTCGGCCTGGCGCGATCCCGGCTGAAAGAGTTGCTGGCAAGTGGGCCGACGTCCGCAAGGTGGGCGCAGCTCTCCTCATCGTCGCAGGAGCCCTAGCCCTGATTGCCGCCTGAGAGAGCGCGCGTCCTGCTCAGCAAAGCAGCGGACAACACTAAAGACCCTGTTGTGTTGCTGAATGATCGTGGGAGACAGTCCGCTCAGCTACTACAGCAGCCACGGACCGTTGACTGATCCCCGTGACGAGATCGGCTGCTTCGAGGGGCTCCCGGACGACGTCGCCAGGCTGCGAGACCTTGTGCAGGGACTCCTGATCCACGTCTTCTGGCTCGGGAGGTACGGCGTAACGGTCCCTGAAAGCAGGCACGAGGAGCTGCAGCTGCGCGCCGTACCAGACAAGTTGAAGCAGATCCGAGCGTTGTACGCCGGTCCGCTCTCGGCGAAACGGCCGCCAGAGAAGCGCCTGCTCGGGAACTGTCGCGACTTCTCGATCATGCTCTGCTCCATGCTGAGGCACCACAGAATCCCCGCCAGGGCCCGCTGCGGCTTCGCCACATACTTCGCGCCGAATCGCTTCGAGGACCACTGGGTGTGCGAATATTGGGGCGGGGAACGCTGGACCATGGTGGACGCCCAGCTTGATGCCTTCCAGCGCAGCCGGCTCGGCATAGACTTCAATCCCCTGGACGTGCCGTCCGACAGATTCTTGGTCGGGGGCAAGGCATGGCAGATGTGTCGCACCGGTGGAGCTGACCCAGACACATTCGGCATAATGGATCTGCATGGGCTGTGGTTCGTCCGGGGCAATTTGGTCCGCGATCTTGCCTCACTCAACAAGGTCGAACTGCTTCCCTGGGACTGTTGGGGCCTCGCCGACAAAGAGGAGAAATCCATGACCGGTTCCGACCGGGCGCTGCTCGACAAGGCGGCCACCCTATCCCAGGCAGGCAACGACCGATTCGCGGATGTCCGGTCCCTCTACGTCGGCAGCGACCTTCTCCGCGTGCCGCCCGTGATCAGAAGCTATCTTGCTACGGGCAGTGTTGAGGTCGACATAGGGAGACGTTTCAGGCTTGAGTAGAATTCCGTTGAAGCTAACGCGCGTCACGAGGAATCTGGCGGTAGCGCGCTCGCGCGCTGGGGGAAGGTTCATGGGTCCGGTGGCCGGGGCCGAGGCAGATGAGTTCGAGGTACGCCGCGTCCCGGAAACACTGGAACGGGGTCTTCGCGGGCCTCTCGCCGTTTGACCCCAGGATCGCTTTTGCGGATCCCGACGTGGAAAGCGCCTTGCAGTGGGTCTCCCGGGGAGCACGTTCAATCGTCGACTTCGGCTGTGGAAACGGCCGGGGTCTTCTCAGGTCGCTCGCTCTGGGCGTTGAGAGAGGAGTCGGAATCGACATCTCCGATTCGGCCATATCGCTTGCCAGAAGCGTGGCGCGAGCGAGCAAGCTGCAGGGAGAGGCGGTGTTCAGGCGCGGCGGCGTCTCCCTGCTTGCCAGCCTGCCTCCTGCGAGCTTCGACTCGGGGATTCTGTTCAACATCATAGACGGTCTGTTCCCGGAAGACGCCATCCTCGTCCTGAACGAGTATCGCAGGCTCATAAGGCCCGGAGGAAAGATACTGCTCAAGCTGAACGACTTCGTGGAGCCAGACGTCTTGGAGGCGGAATACGGGGCCGTGCAGGTGACAGGCTTGCTCTACAGGGAGAGGACTGGGCTCCACTTCTGGGACCTCGACGACGGGGAAGCTCGAGCCCTGTTGACTCGGCTGTTCACGCTCGAAGAGTTCAGGAGGACTCAGCTAGGGAAGCCGGCCCAGGCCAACCGCATGTACTATCTGAGGAGAGAGTAGTACGGCTGGTTCTCATGTTAGAGCGCGTGCAAGACAGATCGCCTTGAATCCTGGTCCGTGAGCGCGCTGCCTCGGAGGCGTGACTTGCTCACGCGAACGAGCTGATGACCTCGTCGGCGAAGAGCTTGACCATGGCCTCCTCTCTCTTGGCATGGACGTTGAAGATCATGTACTCGATGCCCGCTTCTGAGAACTCCCGTATCTTCTCTTTCACCCGGTCGGGGGAACCGTAGACTACGTACTCCTCCAGCCTTTCAGGACTGTTTCCTTCCCCCAGCGCGATCGACTTCGCATCCTGGGCGTCCTCGGCTATGACGAGGTGGCCGAGCTTTGTCTTGAGTATCTCATCGTAGTCCCTCCCGACCGACTTGCAGTGCTCCCTGAGCACGGCGAGCTTGTGCCTGATTGTCGCGGCACCCCCGAAGAGGTTGCAGGCATCCCCGTACTTTGCCACCAGCCTTAGCGTAGCCTTCTCTCCGCTCCCCCCGATGAGGATCGGAGGATGGGGCTTCTGCACGGGTTTTGGCACGCAGAAGGCGTTGCTGGTGCTGTAGTACCTGCCGTTGAAAGAGAAGCCGTCGCTGGTCCACATCCCTCTGATTATTTGGAGGGCCTCTCCCAGCCTCCTAAGTCTCTCCGGGACGTCGTAGTAGGGGATACCGTAGGCCTTGGCTTCCTCTTCGTTCCACCCCGCCCCGACGCCCATGAACAGCCTCCCTCCGCTGAGGACGTCCACGGTGGCCCCCATCTTGGCGAGGAGGGCCGGGCTCCTGTAGATGTTACCCGTGACGAGGGTCCCCAGCTTGATGGTCTTGGTGACCCCGGCAAGAGATGAAATGGTAGTCCACCCCTCCAGCATGGGCTCCTCGACCTTCCCGACGTTCTGTATCTGGTGGAAGTGGTCCATGACCCAGAAGCTGTCGAAGCCGTACTCCTCGGCGCTGCGGGCCCTGGTCCTGAGTGTCCCGAAGATCTCCTTGTCAGGCCCGTCAAACGTGAAGTTGGGATGCTGCAGCCCGAATTTCATGCCTCGTCGTAGGGCCAGTCCGTATTAAAGCCCGGGTCGGAGCTCCGCGTGCGCGCTCTGCATCCGAGTCTTCTCAACTGGCTTAGCGAGCGTCTCTATCCAACCCCACGAATGCTTAATGGACTGGCCGAAACGTGACACTACATGAACGTCGACTTCGTAGAGATGACCAAAGGCGAATACGATTCCTGGTATCGGTTCGCTGTCAAGTACACCGCAGCAGACCTTGCGAGGGCAGGGAACGCGGATGAAGAGCACGCCCTCGAGAGCATTTCCAAGCAGTTCAACGAGGCTCTACCCAAGGGTCTCGACACTCCGGAGCAGTACGTCCGCTCGATCGTGGATGCCAGCACCGGTCAGAAGGTCGGCGTCATCTGGTACGGCACGGCTCGAGGACGCCCCCCGGACCTGCTCTTCCTCAGTGAGCTCCGAATCAAGGAGGAATTCCGAGGGAAGGGGTACGGGACCGCTTCCCTGGCGCTCCTCGAGGAGAAGGCGAGACAGCTGGGGAAGGCCAGAATAGGCTTGCACGTGTTTGGCCACAACCTACGCGCACAGAAGCTGTACCAGAGCGCGGGTTATGTGGCCACAAACATCTCGATGGCAAAGAACCTCCAGTCATGGCACGGTGCCAAAGGCAGGCGCCGCACAGCGCGCGCGCTTGGAGCGTAGCCTTCAAGCAAGGGACATCAATATGGTTGCACACCCATATGGGGGCGAGTCCCACCGGGCCCGTCCAACTATGCGCGCCTAGGCTTTCGTCTGCGCCAAGAGAGGGGCGGCGAGCTGCTTTTCGATGTGTGGTCTGTGGAAGTTGTTCATCGTGCAGAATGGGACGACCCTCGCCCCGAGGCGGTCGTCAGGCACCAAGTAGTGTATCGCGCACTTGTGAACCCTCTGGAAATCGAAGTTGTAGGCATCCATGAAGTGCATGTCGCCTATCATCAGGACCCTCCTCATGAAATCCCCTGCGCCCTTGTAGTTCCCTCTGAGCAGGAGGGGGGCTACCATGTCTCTCTTCAGCTTCATGTCCGTGTGCCTCAGTATTCCGGCCGCTCCCTTCAGCGTTCCGACGACCCTGCCGCTCCTGCTCGCTCCTTCCAATGACGAGTAGAGCTTCTCTGGGTCCATGTGTCTCGTGACCGGGTCGAAGGTCACCTCGCCGTCCTTCTTGTTGACGTAGACCAGGGTCGACCTGCCGCACTGGACGTGCGTGGAGAATCTGTCGTAGTGATCACTCCTGCCCCTCACAAGCTCCAGGTAGCCTGCCAGCGGAACTTCGGCCGGGATGGGGAAGAAATCGCTCGCTCTGATCTGCCCTCCGGTCTGCCTTTCCACCCCGTTCACGACGTCGGCGTTGGTTATCCTGACCTCTCTGATCCTGTTTCTGTCCATCCTCCCAGCCATCGATATCGGCTGGAAGTTGACGCATCTGACGACGTCGGAGTTCTCGCCCGCGTACCTCAGGATGTCTCCCATCTGCCCGTCGTTCACGCCTCTCTGCAGGGTGACGACCAGGACGATGCTCGCGAACCCTGTCTCCCTCGCGCTTCGGACCACGTTCAGCTGCCGGTCTGTATAGTACTCGGCGAGCTTTCTCCTTCCTTCTTCGGACATCCGCCCTCCCGTCTCATCTGAAGAGGGGACCCTGGAAATGAGCCTGGGGCCGGCGGTGAGTCCGTCAAACTGAAGGTAGAGAGTCGAGATTCCGGCATCCATGAGGGTCTTGAGGTATCCGGGCCCTCTTTCGGGATCGCCGACCTTCAGGCCGTTGGTGTTTACCTCGATGTGATTGATGCCGTAGCGCTTGACCACTCTGACGATGTCGGGAAGGTCGTCTCTGACGGTCGGCTCTCCTCCCGAGAGTTGGATGGCATGGATCCCTTTCGGTGAGTTCACGCTCGTCGCTGTCGCGAGCATGGTCTCGATCTGTTCGATCTTGGGCTCGTACACGTAGCCGGCAGCCCCGGCATTGGCAAAGCAGACGGGGCATCTCATGTTGCACCTGTTCGTCACATCGATGATCGCCAGAACGGTCTTCGATTCGTGCTCGAAGCAGAGGCCGCACCGCGTCGGGCATTCACCGTCGGTGTACGATATCGGGTTTTGCACGCCCGTCCCTCCCTGCGCGAACCTCTCTGCCCTGAGGTAATCGCCGACGTCCGTGGAGATCAAATCCTGGAATTCGCCATGGCGACCGCAGTTCTTGGTCATCCAAACCTCGTTCCTTTCGCGATCGATCCACAGTCTGGCCTCTAGCTTCCTCCAGTCCCCCTGATCCACGTCGACCGGACAGACGGATTCAGTAGAACCGTGGAGCTCCATGAGGCAAGAAAGGGGAGATTTGATTATTTATGACTATCGAGACATCAAGATAATTCTCGCTTTTCGGGCCAGTCTTGAGGCACGATTTCATGCCGGGCCCCACCGGATTCGAACCTGCGGCCTGTTTTCGTTCTCAATCTGCCGCAGGTTGCAGCTCAAATCCGACATGAGTCGGGGAGTCTCCGACCCGCTGCACGCCTGATTCCAACAAGCGATAATGCCCGAAGCACAACGAGGGGCTCGCGCTAGAAGTGATCTAATGCGCTCATGCAAAACCTGTTGCCAAAACAGTCGTTGAACGAGGCATCAGCCACAAGTTCCTTGGCCATTAGCACGCCGTGAGCCTTTTCGAGCACAGTGAAACCCCGAGACTTGTACGCATGGATCACATCACCTGAACTAGGGATTCCCAATCTGCCAACCACAGGCTTCTGCGTCATGCCCTCGACCAGTCCAATGAACCCGAGCATCTCTTTGCCGTTCTGGGCGACAAGCTCTCTAATTCTGATGGACTCCTTTTCCTTCTTGAAGATCACGTACCCTCTTTCAGTCACTATGCACTCCTTGGCCGAGATCTCGTACTGCTTGAAGAGCATTCCAAGGTAGTCTTCATCTCTGATTACGAAGCCGGTTCTGCCCTTGACACACCGGCGGAATAGCTCAAGCATTCTGCTGTGGTCCGGTTTGGCAGAGCTTATGCGCTTCAGGGCTTTCTGCCGTTTCGGCCTCGCCCCCAGGTATGCTGAAAGAAATGGTGCGACGTCAAAGTAGCCCAGTTTCACGTATAGAGCGTGAGCTATGATTGTTGGGCTGGTCGTAAGGAGCGAAAAGCGATAGCCTTTCGTCATGAAGTACTCGTGCGAACGAGCTATCAAAGCGGTGCTGATTCCTTGCTTCGTGTATTCAGGATGAGTCGCAACCCCGTATAGGCCCCCAACTCTTTCTTCAGCGCCCGAAGCAGTTCTCAGAGTGAGATCCATGACGCCGACATATCCAACCACCTTTCCCTCCTTGATCGCGCAGAATCCCACACTACCGTCTCTGAGCCTTGGATCCGTCCTAATCCTCTTCTCGAACTTGGCTGGGCTGAACGGCCACCCGAAAGCCTGTTCCAGCAACGGAAGAAGGGAATCCTTCTGTTTCAGTTCGCCGTAAGCCAGAATCTCGATTTCCCTAGAGTTCATCTCGGATGGACCTTGCATGAGTATGCAACGCGTGTCTGACGGGGCGGCATGCCTTAAACGCCTTCTCACTCGAATAGCGAACCATGTAAGTCGTGGCGGAAATCCGTAGACAATTCTTGTGGTCCGTTCCCGTTGCGGCGCACGGCCCGATCCCTTGAGCTGTGTCCATTATCAATTCACTGGTAGGTTAACGCTATAATCCGACACAGCCCCTCCGATGACGAGAATTGCTACCCTCGCCCCTAATGCCGACCCTCGGCAGTTCGTGTACGGGATTCATCGAGCTTCCGCGGGAGGCCTTCGCACCATTGAAAGACTGAAATCTGCTGGTTGTCGACAGTCGTCTAGATGCCTGGAAGTAAGAGGAATCTGGCCCGCGTCTACGTCGACGCAAAGATCAAGGGAATGCATGACGAAAAGCTGCCGAAGGAAGCCTACGTAGGATACTACGTGGAAGAAACTGGCGAGCATAATGAGCAGCCAACCAATGCAGATGAGTCCGACGATGCGGAGATTCAGGCCGTTCTGTTTGCCTTCAGAGAGTTGGGTAAGAAGTTCGACAATTTGACGATCATATGTGATCATCAGTCTGTGGTGTCGGAAGCGAACAGACCAACTGTGAAGAGACCAAGTGCACTGCTAGCGTATCTGCGAACAGTCCTCCACGAGAATCAGTCAACAATAGAACTCAAGGCTCTGCAGACCAACCCTGCGCATAAGACCGTTACGGAATACGTGAATCGACTAAAACTGGATTCAACGTCTAGCTGAGCCACTACTTGTCATACACAAGACACTTTGTACCTACCACGACCGAAGCACACCCTGAGCCAGTCTTGGTGAAGACGTACGACTGGTTCAAGGAAGACCTCTGGAGGTACCGCTGAATTGGCTCAGCCGTCGAGCTCGCGCTCGGAGACCGATTTCAATTTGACCGAGAAGCTTTCCGACGGGAAGAATGTCTTGGATTTCTGCGATTCCCTCTCCCCTGGGACCAGAAGGGTCGTCATAGTCAGGCACTCTGAGAGGATTTCGTTTCGCAACGTCCCGATGGAGAAGTGGGACGGGGTCGGCATCACCGAAAGGGGCGTCACGTTGGCACGGGCCTTCGGAAGGTCGCTCGCCGATGACGGCGATGCGTCTCGGTTGAACATCTACGGCTGGGGCCACCGAAGGTGCCATGAGACAGCAGACGCCATAGCCGAAGGGGCCAGGGAGACGGACAGGGCTGTCCGCAGGCCGGGGGACCTCAGCCTGGGAGGGCCCATTTCTAACTACGCCGCATACAAGGAATGGATATTGTCCGGCAGATATCTGGAGATGCTGGAGACGTGGCAGCGGGCAGGAGACACCAAGGGCGGTCTCACCCCCATCGCCAAGTACAGTCCCCATGTGTTCCGAGAGATTCTCGACCCGAGCATCAGCCCGCCGAAGGAAGTATCCGTGATTGTGACCCACGACTTCCACATCTTTCCGCTTGCCTGCCACGCGTTTGGCACGCTGGTCGAGACCCCCGACTACTTGGACGGGATTGTCATAGGGGAAACCGAGAACGGGTTGAGGGTCGGTTACCGCGGATCAGTCTGTTCGACAGATTTGGCAAGTCTGACCCGTTGAATCCGAGGTCTGAATGGAGATTCGTTCTCAATTCACCGTAGATTACAGCTCAAATCCGACCTGCGAGGCAAGACACTTCGCTCAGGGGCCCTTGCCTTGTACAGGCTCTTCGGGCATTCAGAACCTGTCTGGGAATGTCCCGCGGGCCCGCTTCAGCATCGCGCGCTGGCCTCCGCGACCTGCCGGTCCTAGGGAGCGCCCTGCCTCAGGTGAGCGGCGAAGAACTCCGTTATCTTCCTGTAGCACACCACCCGGTTCTTGAACTTGATCACGTCGTGCCCCTCGTCGTCGAAGACGAGATACTCGACCGGCAGCCCCCTGGACCGCAGGCGCTCCACCACGTCGGAGGTCTCCTTCTCGACGACCCTGGGGTCGTTCCTTCCTTGGATCATCATCATGGCGCACTTCACGCTGTCGATGTATGTCGAAGGCGACCTCTCGGCAAGGAACTCCTTGTCCTTCACGGGATGGCCCACTGAGAGGTAGAAGCTCGTCTTCCAGGTCTCCGGCACCCTCTCCAGGAAGGTGAACATGTTGTAGGGCCCGAACATGTCCACGGCGGCCTTCCAGAGGTCCGGATGCCTCGAAGCGAGGGTCAGGGTCATGTATCCGCCGTAGGACCTTCCGATCACGCCGCGGTTCGAGGAATCGACTCTCGGCTCTCTTGCTTCGAGCACCTTCAGCCCTTCGACAAGGTCAAGGCGGTCCTTCCCGCCCCAATCATGGTCGACCATCTTCATGAACCTGAGACCATATCCGGTGCTTCCTCTGACGTTCGGGACGAACACCGCGAAGCCGTTGAGCGTGAGGTACTGGATGAGGGGCATCGAGAACCAGGTGAAGTCAGGCCTTTCCTGGCCCTGCGGACCCCCGTGGACGTAGAGCACCAGCGGGTGAGGCGCCTTGAAGCCGAGAGCGGAGGCGGGGAAGTATATCCTGGCGCTGACTCTCAGCCCGTCGAAACTCGTGTAACTCGCGTCTTCCCCGGACGAGAGGTACTCCCCGGGAATCCCGAGCACCTTCTCGTTCGACAGCATCGTGTACCGGGGCTTCCGCTCCATTGCTGCGAGGTAGATCTGCGAGGGAGAAGTGGCGGTCGTGAAGGAGAACGCGTAGCCGTGCGCTCTCCGGTTCGGCCTGTTCTTCGAGGTCGTCCAGGGCTCCAGCCCGAGGAGAACGCCGTTCGATACGGGCCCCTTTCCCACGATGTTGTCCTCGACGATGAATCTGTGGGATTTCTTCTTGCCCTGGTCCCTGACGAACCTCCCTTCGTAGGCGAAGCTGCACCCGTCGATGTTGTAGCTGAGGAGGTACCTGTTCTTCGCGACCTTCTTCACGTCTTCGAGCTCCCCCTTCCCCTTGTGTCTGGTTCCGGAGACCTGGACTGGCTCCAGTCCGGAGGGATCGTCCAGCGGGAGGTACGCGAGGGACCCCTCGTCGTCGAAGAGGGTCGTCCTGACGAGCAGGCCCTCCTCGTCGTCGGTGAAGTTGCAGTTTCCGATTCCGGAAGGCGGATAGTCCTTGCCGGCTTCCCTCCTTTCGATGGGCGTGCCAAACAGAAGCTCGCGCTTTCCGGTCTTCTCCGTCCAGAGGTAGAGGACGTTGTCGGCCGCGGTGTATCCGTCGATGAGGACGACCTTGGTGTTGCCCTTGTTTGCGCCCGCGGCATAGTTGCCGTAGATGCTGGTTCCCAGCGACGTCTCCTTCATCGTCCTCAGATTCAGCCTGATTGATTCGATGTTCGGCGTCTTTCTGTCGTCGTGAAAGAAGTACACAGTCGAGCTTTCGGCGTCCTTCTTCACGCAACCCAGTTGATGACCAGCGTAGGTCTCCCCGAACAGGTTCTGGGGGATCCCGCCGTCGAGCGGAATGGTGCAAGCCTGGTAGTTCTCGTTTCCGTTCTTGTCGATCATGACGAGGATCTTCTTCAGATCGGGAAAAACCGCGAACGAATCTCCGAACATCAGGTGCGGGTTCTGCAGAGCGATGTCCGGGGGCAGGAGAGGCTCGGGCATTCCGCCTTCCTTCTTCATTCTGTAAAGGCTGATCTGCCCGCTCATGTTGCTCAGGAAGTAGACATGGTCGTCAACGAGGACGGGCGCCAACAGGTGTCTGGCAGAGAGGAGAGATTCCAGAGGATACGGGCTCTCCAAGTCTAGATCAGGTTGCGTTCAGTTTTCGTGCGTGATATATGGGTGTCGTCTGGGCCCGTGCGACTTGCGTACGCTGGTGCTGTTGACAGAGCTCCCCCGGGCTGGACAGCTAAGACGAGACATCTGGGCGGCCGCGTGTAGACCCCTGACACCAAGAAGTGCTCGAGTCGAAGCCCTCAGCGGGTTTCTCTGAACATGCCGACCAACACCATGGCCTCTCTGAAGCCCAGACCGTTCAGCGTCTCGACGAGCTCTGGTCTTGTCGTAGGAGCCATCGCGAGGACTCTTTTCACCCCGCCCCTTCGGATTTCGTCTATTGCCGCTTCTGCCAGCGCCTTCTCGACGCCGCGCGACCTGTCTTCAGGTCTCACCTGTATGGCACTGATGTTACCTGCCTCCTTGGGGGTCGTGTACGATGCCAGGACGCTCCCGACTATCTTGCCGTCTCGCACCGCGACAATTCTCTTCTGGGTCACGAACCGGAACAAACGTGCCCAGAATGGCGTCTTCAACTGACCTTTGCTGAGGCCCATGACTCTCAGATGGTTCGGGTCTTCTGCGGCCCTGTAGAGGTCGTAGACTTCGTCCAGATCTGCTCCCCGAAAGGGCCTGGTCTCGACCTCGCCAGCTTCCCCCCGCGGAGGCATGGAGGCCGTGTCTCCGACGAGATGCGCGACCTGCTCGAACTCTTCGAATCCCAGTTTGGAGTACACGCCTATGGCGGGCGCGTTTGTCGAAACCGCGTGCAGGACCGCCCTCTCCATTCTCCTTCCGTGAATGTAATCGACGCCGCTCTTCACGAGCCTCGTCGCGATGCCTCTCCTCCTGTGGTCGGGAGACACCATCACCGCCGATATGTAGCCGACCTTCCCGCTGCTGTTGACCATCGTCGTGCCTACGACTTCGCCGCTCACCTCGGCCACGAAGAATCTGATCGGTTCCTTCCCGAGAAGGCGAGCCGATGCCAAGAACAGTCTGCCTGTCGTTCCGTACGCACGGTTGATCATGTCTCTCATGTGATCTGCATCGAAGCCCGAGACCTCGAACTCCTTGGAGAAACACCTGGGCAGGAGATTCAACAGGTCGTCTAGGTCAGATTTGCGGAAGTCCCTTATCAGAAGGTCCTCTTTGCTCATCTCGAACTACTCCCTGCCTGATGCCTCTGACGTCTGAATCTTCATCTTTGGCGTATTTAACGAGGCCCGCTCCAGCACAATGCCAACGCGCTTTCAGGTACCGAGTGTCGCTGCAGGCGTCGAATGTCGTCAGGATTCGTTCTCAATTTACCGTAAGTTACAGCTCAAATCCGACATGAGTCGTATGAGAGTCCCATCAGAGAGACACGAGCCGGCTGGCGCCCAGCCCATGCTTTTCAGTCGGACACTGCTCTCAGCTCCAAAAAAAAGAGGAAGCCGGGGGGCCCCGGCTAGGAAGCAGGTGCTAGTCCATGCGTTCGCGATTTGATGGTCTGCGGTCCTCCAAGGCTCGGGATGGTCTTCCCGACCAGAGAGATGAGAGACCCTATGCTCACGAGTGCGGGCATTCCAGCGCCGGTTCCGTAGGCCAGGAGGATACCCCCGAGCGCGAGTAGGATGTCCTCGGTCGGATTCAGGTAGTCACCGTCTTGTTTCTGGAACGCCCCGAGGGCCTTCACGATGAAGCCGATGGCCGTGCCATAGGCGAGGTAGTTCGGATCCGAGCTGAGCGTCGTCGCCATGACCGTGAGGCCGATGGCGATCGTTGGGAGGATGTCCTCTAGGAGTTCCTCCTTCGTGGGGTGTGCGTTGGTGCTCAGAGTATGCTGCAGCCCGTAGAGGAACTTCGCCAGCGCGCGCGCGCGCTCGCGATTGTTTCCGCTTCAGGTTCTACCAGAATCGCTGTGCCGTCGAACTCTACCTTGGTCCCGTATGTCCTGTTTATCGAGGCCATCATCTTCTCGCTTCTATCCAGCTTAGCCATCTGCAGACAGATGCTCAGCACGACTGAGTTGAAGAGGTAGGCAGTCTGAGTGTCGTGCATTCCGTAGAGGTCCTTGACCGTGTGCACCAAGATGTCGTCTCTTTCGGCCATCCTGTAGAAGTCCTTCAGATCTTGGTTTGCGCCTGTTAGTGTCTCCAGCGATTCCATAATCCTCCGCTTCTCCTGTCGTGACATGGGAAGCTTGGTGAAGACAGTTACGAGGATGCGGGGTTTTTCGAGCGTTCCAACGGAACAAAGCTTCAGTCCCACCAGCCTTCCAATGAGCCTCGTCGCCGTCCAGAGCGTCTCTCCCTTGTAGGCCTCGCCTGCGTTGAACAGGCTCCATCCCGCGGGCTTTTTCACTGTAAGCTTGAAATCAAACGGTGGGACCGGTGCAATGGCGAAGCTAGACCTGTGTCTGAGCTCCATTTTTGATGTCTCTGACGAAGAGCCCAATCTATCTTACCTAAGGTTTGTCACGCGCGTTAGAGGTAGGCGCGCGTTCGCCTTCGGCCCTGATTCCGGCACGATTCGTTCTCAATCTACCAGCAGACTAACGCTCAAATCCGACATGAGGTCGGGGAGAGTCCGACCCGCGGCACGCTCCACAAGGTTAGGTCAGTCACGCTCGCACCCTACCGCTCTTCCAACAGAGCCCGAAGTCTCTGAGCAGTCCCACCCCATGAATCTCCCGGTCTTCGGCTAGATCCGGAAGGTTTCGAATCTGCCAGAGGAGATTATGCGCTCCGCACGCCGTCTGAGAGAGTTGACTTCTATTCCGTTGTAACGTGGCGCCCCAAAGTCGAGCTGCTTGACTGCTCGTCCTAGTACACCCAGGGCGACCTCGTCCTCGCCCTTCTGGTGGTGGACGAATGCCGCACAGACCAATATGATCCCCTGCACATACTTCTTCTCCTCTCCGCTCTTGAGCCTCCAGGCGCCTTCCAGGACCTCGTGGCACTCCCAGTATCTCTCTGAATTGAAATAGCGGCGGGCCTCGGAGAAGAGCTCCTCTTCGGTCTTGTACTGGGGCGCGACGTTCAAATCTCTACAGAACTCTAAGCGTCCCAGTGGTTCGGCCGCGGCTAGGAAGGTGTCGATATCTGCCTTGGAGGGTGCGAAGATATCAAGCTCCAGCGCCCCGTACGAAGTCCACTTCGGGTTGCGCGCATCGACGCCGACCGACTTCGCCACGGCTTTGACCGAAGAGAGGAATCCGTCCCCTGGGCCGTTGCGCTGGACCATCCTGATCAGATATCGCATCCTGCGGCGCCTGTGTCCGCCTCAAGGCTTTAATTTTGATTAGAAGCCTCGATCCTCCTGGACCAGCATTCCCTGCAATATGCGTATTAGTTGCGCAGACGGCCTATTCGTCGATTACCGTGGGACCATCAGGTTCCGAAATGGATCTTCACGAAGAGATCTTTGGGAAGAAGGCTGAAGATTTCAAGTATTCAGATGATGTCTGTCCCAATTGCAACACTCGCATAGACGAGAAGGGATGGTGCGCGTGCGACACCATCGGGGGAGATTAGCCTCCCGCATGCCACAAGCATCTTAAATCCAGCCCAATCATCCCAAAGAGGAAACAAGCCATGACTGAGAAGAGAATAGCCGAGTTTCAACAACGAATGAAGGCAGACGGGGTCGACGCCGCAATGATCAAGACGGCCTCCTCCTTCACATATTTCGCCGACGTGATGTGGCTGCGGCCTGGCCTCATCATCCCAGCCGAGGGAGATCCGATTGCGTTCATTCCTACGAACGAGGTGGAAGCGTTCCGGGAACGTTCGTGCGTCAAGAACGTAACTCCCTACCGGGGCATCGATGAGCTGATGCCCGGCATCACTCGCGCGATCCGAGAAGGGGGGTACCACAAGGTCGGAATGGACATGAGCGTCGAGAGGGACGCATTCGAGCTCTTCATGCACATCTTCACGAACCTGAACCCCAAGGTCGACGTCGTGGACGTCCACTCCCTGATCATGGAGCTCCGGATGTTCAAGGACGCGTCAGAGATAGAGCGGATTCGCAAGGCCGCCCGGACCACTGACAAGGGAATGAAGGCAGCCATCGAGAGCATCGCACCTGGTGCGAGCGAATTGGAGATAGCGGCTGAGGCAATATATGCCATGATGAAAGCGGGATCGGAGCGCCCTCACGTATACGTCAACGCGGGTCCAGTCCCCAGGATTCATGCAGAGCCACGGGCGGGCGTCCGGGTCACGGGAGAAGATGTCGTGATGGTCACCATAGGGGGCGATTCTGAAGACTACTACTGCAATGAGACAAGGACCTACGTTCCCCTCGCTGCATCCAAGGAGAAGCACCACGCGTTCGACTCACTACGGTCCGTCTACGAATCAATCACCCCCAAGTTGAAGCCGGGGACCGTCCTGGGATCACTGGAGCAGGAGATTGGGGCCTCCCTGACGGCGAAGGGTTACTCGGACAATTACGTCAAGGGATTTGCCCATGGGGTCGGGCTTCTCGTAGAGGAAGACCCGATTACAACGATCCTGATCCCTCATCGGCGCATGGCGCTTCGGGAGGGCATGGTCATCGCCGCCATGCACGCCCCTCTCGCCATCCCGGGCGCGGGTTCGTTCAAGATCGAAGACACCTTCTTGGTGACGCCGGATGGGCCAGAGCGGCTCACGAAGCATCCGATAATCGTTGCGTAAGTGCCTGTAGGCTTTGTCTGCCACGCGCTAGGGAGTTATACAAAGGGTGCCGAAACTCTAACTGCGGCTGCTCAGCAGCAACCACGGATTATCATTGGAGCGCGACGGGCTGTGCAGGCGAGGTGTCAGGCTCCACAACCACCGCGGTCCCGAAGGCGAGAACCTCAGTCATCGACCCGCCCATCTCCGATGTGTCAAAGCCGACGGAGACGACCGCGTTCGCTCCGAGGTTCTTTGCATGGTCGCTGAGCCGCTGGAGGGCCTGGTGGCGCACCTGTTCGAGAAGGTTCGTGTACACCTTGATCTCCCCGCCACCCCAAGCCCGGAAGTAGGCAAAGATGTTCTGTCCGAGCCCCCGGGACCTTACGATCAATCCAAACGTCGTACCAATGACCCGAGTCACATGATACCCCGATACGAACGGCGTCGTCACGACAATCAGGTCAGTCGGAGGCTTGAACGGATCTGGCGTAGTATCGGACGGCTTCATTCGGTGATTACCGATTCTTCCGAAGACCCCAGCTATTTACCTCTTCTAAGAGGATTACGGGATTCTCAATGAATCATAGCGCGCGCGGTTCACCGAAATGCTACACATAAGGTACCGAGTCTCTAACTGCGGCTGTGCTCGCGCTGAAGCAAGTGTAGCACTATCTGAAGCTCTTTCTACTCACAGCTACGTGGCGTTTCACAAGCTGCGAGAAATCAGCTCAAGGCTGGCGCTCGAAGTGAATTACTCGCCAATCTTCCTCGGGGGAATCTTCAAGGCGACCAACGACGCCCCGCTGCCAGCGGGCTCGTTTGAATACGACTACATGGCGAAGAGTCTGCAGCGACTCTCGAAGGCTCTGGGCATAGCCTTCAACATCCAGCATTCCTCGTTCCCGGTAAACTCGCTCAGGGCACTTCGAGGCACGTACTTCGCTTCTTCCGAGGGCAAGCTGGTGGAGTATATGTCCGCGGTCTTCGGGTCGTACTGGGCGTCGGGAGTCGACATCTCTGACCAGAACGCCCTGGGGAAGATAGCCGAGTCCATCGGCCTTGACAAGGGCAGGTTTCTGCATTCAATCGAAGACGAGGCAGCAAAACTACGGCTCAAGGAGGACACCCAGCGCGCCCTCCATAGAGGAGTCTTCGGAGCGCCCACTTACTTCGTGGATGGAGAGATGTACTGGGGGTCGCCTGAAGTCCTGTGGTACTTAGAAGAGCGCCTTGCAGGCGCAAGTTGCTCGAAATAGGCAGGAATCAATCGTTCCTCTTTGACTCGCCCACTCTGCAGGAAGGCGAAGTTCCGAGGCGTCGCGCTCTGAACTGCAAATCATTATATCCGGAACAAGGACATTAGCGCCCGTTCGGGCAGGTGTCGAAGCCGTGAACTTCCAGCCTTCAAGGACGAGCCAAGTCGTGGCCTTGGTCCGTGCCGAGCTTGACCGTCCACGCACTCCACAGGGCGACCCAGAAGCTCAGCACAAACTGTGCTCAGGCATGCGGCCAAGTTCTGTGACCCGGCTTCGGCCAGACATAGTTACACGCACATGTTTCTTTGACGAACAGGTCCTGGAGGCCGTCTCGACAGGCGTGCGCCAGATAGTGATATGCGGCGCTGGCTACGACGACCGTGCGTTGCGGTTCCGCGCCACGGGCGTGCAGTTCTTCGAGCTGGACCATCCTGCAACGCAAGCCGACAAGGTCAGACGACTGCGTGATATGAGAGCTGACATGCAGGGGTTGACTTTGATTCCCGTGGACTTCCGGCACGACGACTCAATAGAACTGCTCCGAGCCTTCGGGCACGCCCCCAGCCAACCTACTCTGTTCGTTTGCGAGGGCCTGCTCGCATATCTCGACAGACAGACAACTCTTCGACTTCTGATGGGATTACGGTCCGTGGCTGCTTCCGGAAGCACGCTTGCAGCCAGTCTGGCCGTTCATCGTGAAGGTGAGAACTCGAATCAAGTGGCGACGGCGACAAACGCCAATCGAAGGGCGGGACGCACGGAACCTTGGCTCACAATTCTTCCAATGAATGCCTACTCGAAACTCCTCGACGAAGCTGGTTGGCATGACGTCCGTATCTCTGACTCACGGAGACCTGAAACCAAGGGCAATCAAAGCCGGATGGTGCTCGTAACCGCACGGCCATCAACCGACTCTTGACTGAACCCACTCTGAACTGCAAATCATTATATTCGGCGACTGCACACTTTCTTGGTCTGCAATCTCCGCAGCTACGGCTCTTTCCGAGTCACGAACTCATTCTTACGCCGACATACAATCCTCTGCCAGGGGCGAGTGATTTCTTGATGTACTTTGGACGGAACCCAGCTTCCCTCATCAGTCTCAGAAATTTCTCTCGCTCGAAGAGTCCCATTACTTGACGGTCCCTGTAGTAGGAAATCCCTTTCCCTTTCTCTGCGACCACAATCCTTTCATCATAAACTGAATCATTTCCCCGCAGGTCACTGAAGCCGACCCTTGCGATTTTCAGGTCGTCCGATTCGCAGGTACGCACATGGACGGAACCCTTCTTCCAATCAGGCTTTGAGAACCAAGGCTCGATTATTGCCACCCCTCCTGCGCGCAGATGCCTTGCGAAGCTACGTAGGGTCCTCGCCAATCTGGGATACGTTCTGACATATCCTATGCTGCTGAAAAGACAAAGGATTACATCGAATTCTCGGCCGAGGTCGAAATCCTCCATATCCGCTTGTCGGAACTCAATACCACTGGCGTTCCGTCTGGCTTGCTCCAGCATCGCTTCGCTGTAATCTATTCCCGTACAATCGAACTCGTCTCTGAGTTCCTGTATGTGCTTGCCAGTCCCGCAGCCCACGTCCAGGAGTGAGTTTCCCTGAATCCGTTTGTATCGTCTGATGATGTCCTTCAGTACTCGAACTTCCTTCCGATAGTCCCTGAATTGATAGATGAAGTCGTAGTACTTGGCGAGTTCTCGGTATTGAATTATGCGGCTGCCCACGAGTCTGCGTTAGGTTCCGGATGATTAATGCGTTTGCAGAGCCCGAGGATACGGCGGCGCCCTGAAGCTGCGAAAGGGTATGGGTAGTTCAGCCGTGTCCGACATGTTTTTTCATTCGCACGGTATCGGCACGCCGTGAAGCTCGCGGGAAAAGGTCGTAGGATTCATCTTGGCACAGCCTGTCCGCTGGATGAGTCCGAGCAACCACACCCTTTGGCTTGAATACATCGCAGTGACGCGTGCCTTCAGAAACCAGGGCGTTGGCTCGGCTTTGTTGTCGTCGGTAAAGGAGTGGGGAGCCCGACAGAGCATTGGTTGCATGTTTACAACGCTCAACCCTAACAACGAGGAGTCAAGGGCTCTTCTCCACAAGGCTGGATTCGAGGTCAGAAAATGGCTGACTGCGAGCTATCCTCCATCTTGATGAGCAGCGCAAAGAAACCAATAGGGCAGCGCACGCACTTCAAGAAGAGGCACTGACCAGCTACATCGTCATCATGCTGTCTCAACGTGGTGCCCAGTTATCTAAGACGAAACGGCGAAGCCATTCAACTGTCTCCTCCACCATCTGTGTATGAAGAGGCCAGTGAGCGGCATCAGGGACCACGACGAGGCGCAAGTGTTCTGGTGCGACCGCATACTGCGGTTCGAGCAGACTTGCAAAGTGCTGACTCGTAGAACAAGGATTCCAAGTGTCTTTCTCCCCATGCAGCAACAGAAGTGGCAACGGAGGGTATCTTTCTGGATGCCAGAGCGGATCGATTCGGACGATTCGTTCTTGCGTTTCGACATCGAGTGACCGGTCCAAGGGACCGCCTTTGCCGGGAGCGATTCCGTCCGTCGTTTCCATGCAATGCGCCAAGTCGGCCGAGCCTGCGATACAGACACATGCGGCGAGGCGCTCTCGCGCCCGCATAGCAACTGCCGCGGCCGTGTAGCCGCCCATAGAGTGTCCAATTACTGCCATTCGCGAAGGGTCGACCTCTGGTCGCGCCCCGAGCCAGTCGAGCAGACTTTGCGCTTCGTCCGCCGCCTGTTCAATATCAGCGCAAAACTCGTGCGGCAAGTTCTCTCGGACTCTATCTAACAGCCGGGGGCCGCCTGGTCTCTCACCGTGTCCTGGAGCGTCGGGAAGCGCCACGAGGAAGCCGGCATCTGCCAGACTTTTGATTAAGCTGAGACTGACGTGCGTATCCTTGCTTGCCTTCACTCCATGGTAGTGTATTACGGCTGCCTTGGGTCCAGCCAAATCGAGCCGTTGGTAGAGCAAAACGGGAATAGGCTCCACCGGTCCAGGAACGCTCCAGCGGGTCAGCCCGTACGTTCCGTGCCCTATGGATTCAGAGCTGGTCATTTGTCCCCTGTGTTTTGAACGTCATCTATTACTGGATATCGGCGTATTTACAGTTCAATCTTGCACCGGCAGGACTTGGGAAGACACGGCAGACTCCTAAGATGTGATCCTGCCACACCTGGAGTTCCGCGGCACCCTTCATTGGAGGGGACACCTGGCTGGACACCGGGATTCCGGCAGTGTTAAATACATGTCATTCATGTCTTACATGTAAATGAGCGAAGCCGTGTCCGTGAGATTGCCCGAAGAAGTGGCAAAGCAATTGGACGACCTGGCCAAATCGCTCGACCGCCCGAGGACGTACATCATCACCAAGGCGTTGCGCGAATACCTTGAAGAATACGAGGACTACCTCGTGGCTCTGCACAGATTGAACGACAAGAACGACAGAATGGTTTCAGAGAAAGAACTGGTCAAGCTTGGCCGGTAAGATCCTCTACAAGTCTTCCGTCGGTCGCGACCTCAAGAAGATTGACACCAAAGACGTGGAAAGGATACTCCGCGAAATTCGAGCAGTGTTCGCCGACAAACCAGATGCAGGGGAAGCCCTATCGGGCGAATTCAAAGGTCTCTTCAAGGTTCGGGTCGGTGATTACAGGGTCATCTACACGATTGTGGACGGGGATGTCCTGGTATTGAAGATTGGCCATCGAAGCAAGGTCTACCGATGACCCCGGTTCTTGCACGGTTTACCGTGCGACCCTCGTCAGATTCAAACCCTCAAGCTAGGACTTGTTCGGGAATCTACCGGTAAATCAACGCTCAAATCCGACATAAGTCGGGGAGAGTCCGACCCGCGGCACGCTTCAAAATTAGTCAGGATCAGTTGCCCGGCTATTCCGTGTTCAAGGTGCGCGGTCGTCGGGACTTCAGCACGATTCATTGTGCTGAAAGACTCCTTGCAGAATCAACCGAGCTCTTGTTTGCTACTTAGGCCGATCAAAATCCTAGCTTTTGCTCGTTGACTCGCCAAGTTGAGGACCTTGAGGGGCGTCAGGCGAACCGAGGCGGTCAATGATGTCGTTCAGCAACTGCGTCGCGGCTGGCGGGCTACTGTTTGCGAGGACAATCACCGTGTAGTCCCCCGCCGGTTCGAACCTGAACTCCGCGTTTACGCCCGGCGCGCCGCCACCGTTGCCGATGAAGCGGCGGGTGCCCGCCATCTGTTCTCTCAACGCGAATCCGAACTTTGGACTGGAGTGTCCCGAGAATGTGCCATTCAGGACATAGTCCGTCATAGGCTGGTCTAAAAGTCGGCCACCGCCCAGTGCCCTTGAGAACTTGAAGAGGTCCGCGGCGGTCGAGTACCCGCCGCCGGCGGGGTTCCCTGGTTCGGGTGGCTTGAAACCGAAGATGCTTGTCTGCCCACCCATTACGGGACGCCCCTGAGCATCCGTCGAAAAATAGCCCATGGCAAGGGTCGGGTCAAGCTCGTCTTTCCTGACGAAGCCGCTGCTTGTCATCTCCGCCGGCCGGTAAATGTGGTCCGACACATATGTCGCATAGCTTTGGCCGGACACAACTTCTACAACCCGACCGAGGACGACGTACCCACCGTTGCTGTATTCTTGGCGCGCACCCGGCTCAAAGGACTGCGGCTGTGAACCCACCACCTTTGTTATCTCTGCGACTGAAGTAGCATCTCCAAAGTCGGCGCATACGAATGGTGCAATGCCGCTGCGGTGGGTCACTAATTGGTGAATGCTGATTCTTGCAGATGCCTCCTGATTCAGATAATCGGGGCAGTACTTCGAGAGCTTATCGTCCAATGACAGCCGCCCCTGCTGGATGAGTTGGGCTACCGCGATAGCAGTGAAAGTCTTGTTGATCGATCCAAGGTTGAATCGCGTGACTGTCGTGTTGCGGCGGCCCGCACTCCTGTCCGCGAGGCCATGGGCACTCACGATCTGAACCGCGTCACCTCGAGCGATTAGGGCCACGCCTGAGAAGCCGGCAGCTCTAATGTCAAGCCAATCTTTCCAATCGTCCTGCGCCTGGCCCCAAATGAAAAGGCGAGCCTCTGCGATACCCTCGTTTGGCATGCCCAACTCCCCTAACCTCTACACGGTGATAGACACACATGGGATATATCTCCTATGACCAATGGCCATTCGCCACCCGCACAATTTCGCTCCGCTTGATGCGTGAATGTGATTGCGGGCGCCTACTTATGATGACAAGGCCCGGCTAGGGCGCCACGCCGAGGAAGCAGTCTGGGTCTGGATTTGACGGTAAACCGTGTGGGTCCCACCAGATTCGAATTCACGGCCCCGGATTCGTTCTCAATCTACAGTAAGTTACAGCTTTAATCCGACATGAGTCGTGGGAGAGTCCGACCCGCCGCTATTCTAGGTCTGTTCGCTCAAGGTCTGAGCCATCCGTCATCGCGGGGCTTCGCCCTGCCCTCGTCAGATTGCTAGACTGAAGACGCCCAATGGACCGTTGTAGACCAGTATGGTTCTGCTCAGCACGTCTCTGCCTATCAGCGCAACCAGCCCGGTACCAGTCAGATTGCTCCCAGTCACTCGACTGAATTCGAAGGTCCATCCCGCTTGCAATATGAACCGCGCAGGGTACATGTTTTGTTGCTGAGGACCTCCCGCTGTTCCAGTATTGATTAGACCGACCGGGGACACGCCCAGCCCTCGAATTGTAGCGTCGTCTACACTGCTTATTGTCGCGCCAGTGTCAATCAACGCTCGACCCTTAACCGGTGGGGGGACTGGTTTGCTTGATTGCCTAAGCAATTGCTCCAAGGCGGTCGGGACTGCGACCTGCACATCAATGATCGGCCCAGTCTGCTGTAGGACGCCTGGTCCTAGCGCGTTGCTAGGAGGTTGAACAAATACTCCGTTAAGGATTGGCATTGAGAAGCCCGAGCTCCAAGATTGGCGTCCACGATTTCTCTTCCGTCTCTTGAATCCGGACTATTAGGAAAGGGACGTTCCCGAATTTTTCTAGACCCACCTTGTAGGCATCTGCGTCGGTATCGAAGGCCCCCGCAAAAATCTCGTCCTTGATTAGTGCGAACTTGCCGGTATACTGTTTCAGTAGGTCTGGCCTAATCGTGAGATAGTAGGCATATTCCTTCTGGAGAGGTTTCTGCTCGGTCATCTGGCCCGCATCGATGCGTCCCTTTCTAATAACCTCATCTCCTATTCTCTCAATCGGAATGTAGCGCGATTTCCCTCAACAGAGGGCGTTTCCCTCTCATTCGCCGTTGCCCCCCACAGAGCCACTTCGCAACCCACGGACGTTCCCTCATCCTGAGATTCCTCCTCACCGCCCAAGGCGCTACTCGCTGACCGAATCCCGGGTGACTACGGGTCAGGCCTTTGTAGTCACCTCTTGAGAGCGACCCTGAGCCGCCTGTATTCCTTCAACATGAGGTTGAGGGTGGGACGCAGGTTGCCCGTTGTCTGGTATTCTCTTAGAGCATCGTAGTACTCCTTCCTGTTCTCCAGCTCGATGTTCAAGGGCGGTAGCCCGTGTTTGATGAGGACGCTGATCAGCAGGAGCCTTCCGACTCTGCCGTTCCCATCCTGGAAGGGGTGAATCGTTTCAAACTGATTGTGCACCACAGCGGCCAGGACAAAGGGAGGGCATTCCTCTTGGTTGTTATGGTACCACTGGACCAACTTTCTCAACTGGGAGTCGGCTTGCTCTGCTGGGACCCCTCGGTGCACGACCCTGCCCTGGCTGTCGACGACCGATACCTCGACCCCGCTCCTCTGCCTTGTCTCTCCCGCGAAGGGCTTGGAGTTCTTGAAGACCATCCGGTGGAGCTCCCGGATCAGTTCAAGCGAGAGTGCGTCTCTGGTCTTTCTGATGTACCTGACCGCTTCTGCGACCCCGAGCGTCTCGGAGATTTCCTCCTTGCTCTTCGGAGGCCACTGTCTGTCCGCGAGGACCTGCCTGACCTCCTTCTTCGAGATTGTGGAGCCTTCAATCGCGTTGGTGTCGTATGTGAACTCCTCGGTGAAGTTCTTCCAGTCTTCCTCGCTGAGATGGGCCAGCTTGATTCTCACCTTGGTCGTCAAGAGAGTGATTTCTCTGATCTCCTGCGATGACAAGACCGTCCTGTAGGGGTCGCCGATTCTCTTCGCAGACCGGACCTTCTCTGTCAGCTTCTCCCTCGCTTTCTCGGCTGACTTCTCGATCTCTTCTTTGCTTAGGTCCGTCCCCAGGAAGACCCTCGCTTTCAGTACCCTGGAGTTCGCTCGGTAGGAGTGGGCCAGATAGTACTTCTTCTTGCCGTTCACGAGGCGCGTCTCTATGTGCACACCGTTTGATAGGTGACTACTTATTTAACTCATGTCTTTCAAGGTGACTACAATCGAGCTTGCGGAGGCCGCACTGCAAACCGGTTCAAGAGCCAGCTGCTCACACCACGCTAGGAGCGACAGCACCTGTCTCGCTTCTCTCTCGAACCCGAATGGCATTCCCGCCTTCTCCGAATGTCAGGAACTGCTTCCGTGGTGCTTAGTGCCGACCCTCGAAACAAAACGCTTCGCTCAAGGGCCCTTGTGCAGGCTCCTCGGGCAGACCGAGCGGTACTCGCAGGCCCGGCACTTGCCCACGCTCGTGCTGGAGGTGGGCTCCCTCTCCCCGAGCCAGTATCCCCGCTTCTCCATCACGCTCGCCTCCGCCGCTGACCTGTCGTGCGGGAGGACGTGTACCTTCATCGTGTCCCTGTACTTCGCCTCGAGCTCTCCCGCCCTGCCCGACTGCAGGTGGTCCGACACCCTCTCGACCCAGGCTCGCCTTTCCTCCTCCGAGAGCCCCTCGGCCCTCAGCCTGACCAGCGCGAGCCCGAGGCGGGAGCAGTCAAACCCCATCAGGTCCAGCAGGAGGGCGTAGATCCGGATCTGGTTCGCCTGGTCCGGCCAGAGGGAGCCCGGGTCTCCCCTGGTGGTCTTCAGTTCAACCAACCAGAGAGGATTCCCTTCGGACCACACTATGTGGTCGGGCATGCCGACGATCCGGAGGCCTCCCACATGACCCCAGACCCTCAGGACCGCGAAGCTCGGCTCCTTCCTCTCGACCAGCTTCACGAACTGCTTTCTGGTGATCGCCACCTGGGGGATGAGCTCGTCGTGGAGCTCCGTGCCGGTGTCCTTGGCCTCCGTGGGTATCTCCCCGAAGAAGAACTCGTTCTCCGTCTTGTACTCGCAGTAGAACTGCCCCGCGATCGCGGACACCGCAACGAAGGAGGTGTCGTGGCGGAACTCGGGCTTCCCCGAGAGGCGGAACTCCTCCTCGCGCCTCCAGAGGTCCTCCCAGAACGATTCGTCTGGATGCGGGCGGTCGCTCATGTCAATGGCTCAGAGTGGGACGTCGAGGGCGCAGTCCGCTATAGGGATGATGGGGGAGGACTCTGTCAAGTTGGTGGGCCACGCTCCTCCGATTTCTCGGTGTCAAGGGTCGGGCCATGCGACGGACGGATGGGTTCTTGTAACTTGGCGGCATCTAGTTCTCGGTGTCAACTGTCGGCATCTGGTCTGCCTCGAAGGTTCAACCTTTCTTTCTGCATACAACTAGCATATGCTCGCTCAGCCCAACGACGGAAGGATGTGTGCATGTCTTGTAGTGGGTCTCCAACCAGACCTTCCATCGCTGCGTGTTCTTTGCCAGCTCGTTCACCTCTTCCCTATGACCGGAGCCTATCCCTTCGAGCCCTGCCATTGCCAAGACCTCCACATCATTGGCCTTCTCGACGCTATCTCTCAGCTCCTCTGGCAAAAAGAAGTGACATGCTGTGAAGTCACGCTCGCCGAGATAGTCTCCTCTGTCGCGTATCTTCCTGTGGAAAGGATACTGGATTTCCTCTTGGAAGTATTTCAGCTCCGTCGCAATGACGGCGAGTCGGCTCATTACTGAAATGAAGATGGGGGCGCGTCTCTTCGCGACTCTGACCAGTTCGGAGACGGCCTTCCTTCTGTATCCCTCCCCTAGTATGTGCGATAGGGGGCCGCCAAGGCAAATGACCGCATCGAAGGCATCATTGGGGAACCTTGACAGGTCCTCGATGGAGCCCTCGACGATTCCCTTGACCCTGCGCCCGACCTCGGCCTTCTCGATTTGCTTCTCTGCGAATCTGAGATTCGCGGGTGTGTAATCCAACAGGACCACATCGTAGCCTCTCTTGGCTAGTTCGACTGTGTATCTCCCTGGACCGCCGCCCGCGTCCAGAATGAGGCCTTTCTTTGGCAAGAACTTCCTGAGGAATACGAAAGTGGTGTCAAATTCCAATCGGTGGTAGGGGTCCTTTTGCAGCCTGGCCCACTCCTTCTCCACATATCCAGAGTAGAACCGCTTGACCGACCGTGTCATTACGTCAGGCCCGTCTCATGGCCTCAGTCTCTTCGAGGACGAGATTTAGTCTTTCTTGGATGCGCTTTGGAAGTTCTGCCAAGTTGTTGGGCCACGCCTCAGGGTTTTGTCCCTGTCAGGCGTAGGGCCATGAGCCCCGCCTATGAGACTTCTTTCCAGATGTGCGGGGTCGTCCAGGACGGTTTCCCATCTTCGACACACTGCCAGCCGACATGGACGGGATTCGACGATGGGGTCGGGCCGTCGGTCGTGACCTTGCGACTGTTGAGCTGACACCCCGATCGCTTGCACACCCAGTTCGTCAGAGGCATAGGCTGGCGTCAGGCTAGTTCGTCATTAATCCTTTTGCTTGGCCTCGTTCTGGATGATTACGTGAAATGTGCTTCGGACGATGGCAAACGCTTAACTTGAGCCTCCCCCTTCACTGTTTCGTTGGAAGCACCAATTCTGATGGCATTCGGGGCTTTTCTCCTGGTCTTTGGACTGCTCTTTTCCCTCTTCTCTGGTTCCATAATTGGCGAGCTCTACTCCAATAACTACTACAACACCTACCAAGCTGCAATTGCATATGCCGAGCTCGTCGGTCTCATCGTGGCCGCGATTGGGGCTGGCTTTCTCGCATATGGTCACGGAATGAACTCGAAGGGTCCCCCGCAAAGTCAACAGAGCGCATGATAGACCGGCGGTCGACCGGCATTCCCAGGGTCGAAGCTCAGTTTCCTTTGAGGGTTCTGCTAAGTCAATGGGCTACGCCTCAGGATTTTGCCCCTGTTAGGCGTCGGGACATGACCCGATTCTCTTTCAGAGTCTAAGCATGTGAAGACCATACGAAACGACGAAGGCTACGAGCACCAAACCCACAAGAACCACTGCCCAAGTCTTCCACGAAAGCTCCTCGACCTTCTCTGCCCGACTCCCTGTTTCTTGGCCCATTTCTCTCACGCCCTTTACCTTGAACCTATTTCTCGCTTGCCTCTTCATCAACACACCATCCGTCAGGCGACCCTATCCACCCTACGGGGCATTCGGCCAAGCCAAGTCGGAACGTGAACCAGACCCTGGAAGAGCAGCCTTGATCATGGCCCAGCGGAGGACCATCGAACCGACGGGCGGCTCGGATAAAAGACGGCCGTCCGAGACTAGCACCGGCGCGAGCATGAGTGTGCGTTTCAACGCCGTGGTCCTGCTCCTCGTCCTGGCGCTCTTCGGCTGGGTCTTCTCGCCCGCGTACGGCGTCCTCTTCCTGCTGCTGGCCGTCCTCGCGTACTACTACACGAGGCCGAGGTGCCCCTCCTGCGGAGCGCGAGGGACGACGAAGCTCTCCGGCACCGAGGTCATCAAGCAGGAGCGCGCTTTCGGCATCATCACGCGGAAGGAGACCGTCACGAAGAAGAAGACGGACGCCAGCGGCCAGGCCGTCAACGAGGACATCGTTCGAAAACGGGAGGAGCGGGCTCCGGTCCTCCGGACTACGACACGTTACAACTACGCCTGTTCCAGATGCGGCCGAGCCACCTTCAAGGACGTCGTGACGCAGGCAGAGGACTTCTCCCGCACGGAGGAGCCCCCGCCGGGCCAGACGGTGATCATCCAGAAGGAGATCGTCAAGGTCCCGTGCAAGTTCTGCGGCACCCTGAACGAGATAGCCACGGCCAAGACCTGCTCCAACTGCGGCGCAGCCCTGAAGTAGGCGGGCGCTCGCACGGAGCTACGGGTCACGGCCAGAGACCTTCGTCGCTTCCTCAGGTCCGGTATGTTTTTTCGTTCGCATGGCATTGGCATGCCGTGAAGCTCGTCTTCATCTACGGCCCTCCTGCCGTGGGCAAGCTGACGCGCGCGCGCGCGCCAAGGGGGAAGACGATGAACACGTCGAAGAGATTGTTCGAACCGTCGAGTCTCACGGCGGCGAGGTCTGCTTCGTCCGGCTGCACTGCACCCCCAGGGAGCTGGGCAGGAGGGTCGCCAACAGGTCGAGGAGGAAGATCGGGAAGCTGACGAGCAGGTCAGCCCTGGCTGAGCTTGGCGGCAGGTTCGACCTCACGTCCGAGGTCCCGTTCGCCGGAGGCATGAGTCTGGACACCACCAAGGCATCCCCCGAGAAGGTCTCCGCAGCGATAGCAAAGCACTTCGGGCTCTCTCCGAAATGAAACCCCCGCCTGTCCTTTCTGGCTCGTGGCCAATGAACGAGTTGCTCGACTAAACAGTGGGTTGGTCGAATCCCACTAGATCTGACCTGTGGCCCTTTTTCTTCTCCCTCACCGACCCCTATAGTTCCGGGAGAGAAGCATGGAGAAGAAGCTCAGCTTTGTGGCTTTTGGGGACAGCCTCACTGTGGGTTATCAATCGCCGACTGAGGAGGACGAGTGGCCTCAACCTGCTCCATACACAGGATTCCTGAAGGAGAAGACGGAGAAGTTTCTTGACCAGAGGGGAGCGGTCAGCCTTGTCGTCGAGTTTCTCAACCGGGGAATCGTAGGTGAGCTCACCGGAGACATGATCAACCGTTTCGACCGCAACGTCGTAGAGCCACACCCGGACGCAGTGATAATTCTGGCGGGCTCGAATGACCTGGGCTGGGGGTTCGAGCCGCGGTCCGTGGCCGGAAATCTCGCAAGGATGTACGGCGATGCGCTCAGCCATGGGATACAGCCAGTCGCCTGCACGGTTCCATCAGTGCTCGGCTTCGACGAAGGCATCGGTCCGAGATTGGAGCTGAACCAACTCATCGAGCAATACCGCTCAATCCGCAACGTCGTTTGCGTAGACCTCTTCTCCGCCACGGGGGACTCCTCGACGCGGAGATTGAAAGAAGAATACTCGAACGACGGGTTGCATTTGAATGCGCAGGGCTACAAAGCCATGGCCGAGGCAATCTTCTCGGAAGCGGTGCGAGGAATAGTCTCGACATTTCTGGAGGACACGGCGTGAGTATCAGACAGCTCTCTCTGAGCCGGCATCCCCGCTTCTAGCGCGCGCGTCGCCTTCTCCCTCGGCTACATCGCGGCGGCAATATCATGATGCCTTTTAGGCAGGAGAGAGCCAGAAGGCCGCCGAAGGAGGAGTCGGCTCGTTGGTAGTCAAGCTCACCCGCGCGCAGGTGAATGCGTGGCGGCTGGCGAGGCATCATCTGACCGATAGGGCAGCCAAGGGAAAGATGGCCGCAGTGGTCTCGGACGTGTGCGGCATCCAGGCTCAGGTCCTCTCGGCCGCCGAACTTGCGGTCAGGGCAAGGGTCGAGGGGGTACGCCAGCAGGATGTCCGTGACGCCCTCTGGAAAGACCACACGCTCCTGAAGACTTGGTGCATGCGAGGATCTGTCCACGTAATCGCGCGCTCTGACCTTCCACTCTACGTCGCTGCGCTGAAGACTAGGCTGGCTGAGTCGACGCGCTGGCTTCAGAAGGACGGCAGGGCCACTCAGCAGGAGATCGAAGCCATAACGAACGAGATAGAGAGAGCCCTCGCGACCCGCGAGCTGACAAGGGAGCAGCTGTCGGCGACAGTGGAGGGCGCAGCGAACCTGAGTCCGAGGACAAGGAGGTACCTGAGGTCAGCCTGGGGGGTCCTTCTCCGGCCCGCTGCCTACCAAGGAATGCTTGCCTTCGGTAAGAGCATCGGTCCGCGAGTGACCTTCGTCAGGCCGGACCTGCGAGGCCTGCAGCCAATGGAATGGTCGACCAGCGATGCCCTGCTCGAGCTCTTCCATCGGTTCCTGAGAAGCTATGGTCCAGCCACGATAGGTGACTTCACCCACTGGTGGGGCAGCCTCGGCGACGGAGACAGGTCAGCGCTCAGGAGCAGCCGGAACGGCCTGGAGGAGGTCGAGCTTGACGGCCGCAGCGAATTGATGCTGAAACAGGACGCAGAAACGGCCAGCGGACTCGCCCCTGCTCACGTCGTGCGGCTACTCCCGAGCTTCGACTGCTATGCCATGCTCTACTCCCCGAGGGAGCTGTTCGTCTCCGATGCCGACCGTGCCAAGATATTCCGGCCCGCCGGGTGGAATTATCCGGTGATTATGGTGGACGGCGCTGCTGCCGGCACATGGGGTCTGAAGAAGCGAGGCAAGAAGGTCGACGTCGAGCTTGAGCCGTTCAGACCTCTCAGCACGCGCGAGAAGAAGGGCGTCAAGGAAGAAGTCGAAGACATAGGGGAATTCCTGGGCGCTCCGGTCGAGACCGTACTTCCGAAGTAGTCGCTGTGCTGGCGCAAAGAGACCACGTAAACCCGAGGCGCGCGCACAAGGTCCCGTGCAAGTTCTGCGGCACCCTGAACGAGATAGCCACGGCGAAGACCTGCTCCAACTGCGGCGCAGCCCTGAAGTAGGCAGGCATCTGCATGGACTGACGAAGCGCAGCCTGCCGTGCTTCCACAAGCAACAAGGCCAGGATTCCATCGGTATGGCAATCCGATCGAATCGAGCATCCTTGGGAGGAAGGGAGCAGTGGGCAATCACCTCTCGATTGAACCTGTCCACGGGTTCAGACTTCTTTGGCGGCAGTTGTCTCAGGGCTTCCACTGTCACTGCCTCAGATTCGTCGGCAAGGACCGTCTTGATGCCCTCCGCTTTGGAGCTGCGCCTCGGCAGGACTAGAAGTTCTTTCTGCCCGAGTTCCTGAGGCTCTTCTCGACCCTCAGCCTGAGTGCCTCGAGGCCATGCGTCAGAGGCCCGGAGAGATTGAGCTCAATCGGAGTGATGGAGACCCTGCCCTTCGTGAGCACTGCTTCCGCATCCGTGTTCGCGGGGAACTTAGAGAGCACCTCCCCGAAGAGCCAGTAGTATGGCCTGCCCCTGGGATCCTTCCGCACCAAGACCTTGTCCGTGTACTTCCTTCTGCCGACCTCCGTCAGGGCTATCTCTGTCGTGGAGTCAACCCCGGGGGGGAAGTTCACGTTCAGGACCTCCGCCCCTTCCGGCATTCCGTTCTCGAGCACGTCCCTCGCAATCTCTCCAGCGATCTCGGCTGCATTCGAGAAGTCGGGCTGGTTGTATTCAAGCGCGAACATGGACTCCTCATTCACTATCATGGAATAGGCGATCGCCGGTATGCCTGCGATTGCCGCTTCAAGGGCTGCGGCGACGGTCCCGGAGGCCAGGATATCCTGGAAAGTGTCGTTGTCCCCGATGTTGATCCCCGATACCACGAGGTCGGGCCGCCGCTCAAGGATCTTGTTCACCCCTATCATCACGCAGTCTCCAGGGCTTCCTGACACCGCATAGCATTCGAACTCGTCCCTCTGGACCCTGCTCACCCTCAAGGGTTTGTGAAAGGTCAGGCTCAGAGCCGCCGCGCTCATGGGCTGTTCCGGGGCGACTACAACAACGTCGGCGTGCTTGGAGACTTCCCTTGCGAGTCTGATTATCCCGTTGCTCTGGACGCTGTCGTCGTTGGTGACCATTACGAGCTTCCTATTCTTCTTCAACGCGCTTCGGCTGCACCCATCCACTGTCTATAGACCTTCTCCCGCCAGAGATTCCGAGGTTCCAGGGACTCTTCCAGCAGGGGTAAGATTCGAACCCATAATGGGTCTGGACCCCTCCGGGCCCGCTACATTTTTGTGTCGGAACCCCGCCTTAAATTCGGATTCGCCCCAGAAGGTCATGGAATCCACCCGCGGTAGAGCCGGGTACGGAGAGCTCCTACTAGACCGCGCGCGCGCTACGCGCTGCAGACTCATTCTTGAGGTACCTGATTGAGTCTACGAGTTCATCAACTACCTTTCTTACCGTGCGAAGGGGTTCTTCGTGTTCGAGCAGAAACCGCGTCCCACGATCAGTTATTTCGTATTCCACCACGTTTCTGCCGTTGACCGTCGCCTTTCTCCTGATAGCGATAAACCCCCTGGTTTTCAGGGTAGACAGGATGATGTATATCGTGCCCGGTGGAATCGGCCTTTCGAGGACCTCCGACAAGAAACTCTGCAATCCATAGCCGTGCGCAGGCTTATCGACAAGTCGCCTGAGCACGAGCAAGGTCATTATTCCGCCTAATATCTTCTCTCTCTTCATACACGAAGCAAGTCAAGCAACTCTTAAATACTTATCGATAATAGCTGAATGTATGAGCTACTTATCTATGAGTCGCAAAGGTATAACGAAGGGAAAAGCCCTTTCGCTCGCATCGTTGGGGCATTTCATCAACGACGGCACTCTCTTTCTGTTTCCTCTTCTGGTTGGTAGGAATGCGTTCTTTGGAGACTGGAGAGCCCAGCAGGAAGAATACCCCTCGATGATCCAAGACGAATTCGGAACCCCCCGGATGGCGATGCCCCTCTTCGATAGGGAACCAAGAGGGGCCAGACGATCTGAGGTCGTCAGGCAGGGAAGTGTACGATGACGGTCGAAGAACAAGGGTAGATATTCTTGAGTAGTTCGGACATGGAAAGGGATTTACAGGAGACAGACTTAGAAAACGGGCTAGACACCCAAGAAGTACAGGAGAGGATCTCCAAGTATGGGTACAATGAGGTCCCTGAGAAGAAAGTAAGCTTTCTGGTAAGGCTGGGAAAGCGTTTCTGGGGCATCGTACCGTGGATGCTCGAAGCCACCGCCGTCGTGACCCTGCTGCTAGGCAAGTACCCGCAGACGCTCATCATCGTGTTCCTCCTTCTGTTCAACGCGGGGGTGTCGCTGTGGCGAGAGAACGGAGCGAAAGCAGCAATGGCTAAACTAAAGCAGACGCTGAGGATCCAGAGCAGAGTAAAGAGGGACGGAAAATGGTCGGTCATCCCAGCCAGGGAACTCGTTCCCGGCGACCTCGTAAGAGCCAGAGCAGGCGACCTGCTGCCAGCAGACATAAGAATCTTCGACGGTTCTTTGGGCGTCGATCAATCAGCCCTCACCGGCGAATCCATAATCGCGGAAAAGTCCGCTGGAGAAACAGCCTTTTCCGGATCGACGGTCAAACGTGGCGAGGCCACGGGAACGGTCGGCGCCACGGGAACAAGGACCTACTTCGGGAAGACCGTTTCGCTGCTTGAGCTTACAAAACCCAAACTGCACATGGAGGAGGTGACAGCCAAGGTTGCCAACCGACTTCTCATAATGGTGCTGGCATCTCTTCTAGCTGTCTTCGTGTATGCTGTTCTGACAGGTTTCCCACTTGCCGTGTTGCTACCGCTCGCAGGTGTACTCCTCGTAGCTTCTGTGCCGGTTGCAATGCCGACCATGTTCACTGTGAACATGGCGCTGGGCTCGTCGGTGCTTGCCAAACAAGGAGTCCTTGTCACAAGACTCAGCGCAAGTGAGGACGCAGCAACAATGGACGTGCTGTGCGCAGACAAGACAGGTACAATGACCATGAATAGACTCTTCATTGAAGAGGAAATCCCGGCTGACGGATTCACCAAGAGCGACGTCTTGTTCTACGGCGCGCTCGCGTCGCGAGAAGCCAATCAAGACCCCATAGACATGGCGTTTCTGGCAGCTGCAGATGAGGCACGCGTCTCATTGGACGGTTACTCGCAGACGGAATTCGTGCCATTTGATCCTAAGACTAGAATGACGGAAGCCACCATTCAGAAGTCGGATGAGAAATTCTTTGTTGGAAAAGGATCATTCGACGCCATATGCTCTTCGTGCAACCTGTCAGACGAGGAGACAAGAGAGTTGTCCAAGCACGTTGAGGCGCTATCAACCAAGGGGCTTCGAGTCATCGCCGTTGCAAGGGGTGATGACCAGAGCAGGCTAAGGTTTGGCGGCCTCGTTGGAGTGGCCGACCGGGTAAGGGAAGACACACGTGGGACATTGGACCGAATCCGCGATTTGGGCGTATCTGTGAAGATGCTTACGGGTGATTCGCTTCCGATTGCAAGAAACATTGCTCAGCAGATAGGTCTGGGTGACAAGATAACCCGAATGTCGAAGCTTGAAAATATGCAGGGTCAAAGGGAAATTCTGGACTCCACCATCGAAGAGAGTGACGGCATCGCTGAGATTTACCCTGAGAACAAGTTCGCAATAGTGAAGGCTCTCCAGGACCGCGGGCATGTGGTCGGAATGACTGGTGACGGCATAAACGACGCTCCCGCTCTTGGGCAGGCGGAAGTGGGAATCGCTGTAAAGAATGCAACGGACATCGCCAAGGACTCGGCAAGTGCTGTGCTCACTGCTGAAGGGCTCGGAGCAATAATAGGTATGATCAAGACGTCCAGGATGATTTACCAGAGAATCTACAGTTGGGCACTGATGATGGTTGCCCGAAAGCTCCATATTGTGGGCTACATCGTTTTGATGCTGTTTCTCACTCACTCCTTCATGCTGTCAATATCGAGCACGGTACTGCTGCTCTTCCTGGGCGACTTTGCCGCAATGTCCATATCAACAGACAACGTGCGATCTTCTCTGAAGCCCGATACCTTCGATGTCTCACGGCTTTTTGGCGTCAGCGGATCAATAGGCGTACTGATGACGATCGAAAGTGTGATTATGACCGTGGCGAGCCTGTCGTATTTTGGGCTGACTGGCAGCGTAGACAAGATTTACACCTTCGGGTTTGCTTACTTGAGTCTTGCAGGGGTATTCACTCTCATGATCGTGCGTGAGCGGGATTATTTCTGGAAGTCGCGACCCAGCAAGTTTCTGAGTGTCACAGTCATGGTGGAAATCTTGATTGTGATCGTGATCTCGCTCTTGGGCGTCTTAGAGCTTGCTCCACTTGGCTACATCCCGATAACAGCGATCCTGGGCTATACGCTGTTAGTGACATTCCTGATCAACGACCCCGTCAAGGTATACCTGATACGCAAATTCAAGAGCGGACCTTGATGCCGAACGAACGAAGAGAATGGCAGAATCCAGAGAAGATAATCAAGAACATTGGGGTAAGAGAGGAAATGGTCGTTGCAGATCTCGGATGCGGCCCCGGCTTCTTCACAATCCCCCTGGCTTCGGCCGTAGGGAAGCGTGGCATCGTCTACGCCGTCGATTCTAGTCCTAGAACGCTTTCGTATCTTCGAGACAACCTAGAGAAGCTCGGGAATGCACCGAGCGGATTGGTCAAGATAATCGAGGCCGATGTCACCAAGACGAAGATTCCGTCAAATTCTGTGGATATCGCATTCTTTGCCAACATCCTTCACGACCTAGCCGAGCCATCCGCATTCCTTGGTGAGGTAAGCAGGATCATCAGGAAGGACTCCGTGATCGTGGACATCGATTGGAAGAAGATGGAGAGCGGATTCGGGCCCCCTCTTGAGATACGGCTTTCGGCTGGGCAGTCAAAGCAGATTCTGCAAGAGGCGGGGTTCGAAGTAACGAAGTCGGTCTATGCCGGGCGCTTTCACTACGGGCTTGTCTGCAGGCCAGCGCGCAGGCGCGAAATAAATCCCAGAGCTCTCTAGGGCGGGGCCGGAGCGGTCCGAGCTGTAAAGCGTCTGGACCCCGAAGTCCGCGCATGCACTTCCGCGCCTATGAAGGCTCATCGCCGATGATTGCCGAAAAGGGCCCTACCCCTTGAGGTCGTTTTCCCCGCTGACTAGCAGAAAGTCCTTGTCCCGTTTCAGCGAGTCCATCCTCACTCGGTCGCACGAACCGCATCGGCCGGGGGCATGTGGGCCGCGCGGAGAGACGGCTCGGCGATCGCCAGCATCGAGAGACCGTACGCCAAGGCGAAGACTAGTAGTAGGTTGAGCGCGCGCGCGCTGAAGTTTCAGACATCACGCTCCCTGAGGATGTGAAGATCTTCGACGCCCCTTGCGCGCGCGCTTGGGCAGCGAAAGCGAATTAACGTATTCCCTAAGGATCAACAGGCTTTCAAGCCATGCCTTGGTGCATCATCCTTCTGGGCGGCAGTGTCTTCGACTGCCGGCGACCGCCGGTGGAAGCCGTATATCCCCTCACGGATTCCGCATATTTGGTGATAAGCCGTGTTTGATGAAGAAGTAGAACGAATCGGGCAGAAGAAACTCGAAGAACGCGCGCGCTCTTGAACCAGAACAGCATCGCCTCGTTCGGTGGCCGAGCGCCAAATTCATCAGCCAATCTAAGCACTATTAGCTACCGTTTCGACCAAGCTTCCTTGGTGAGTGACGAAACATGTTCATAGGACATTTCGCGGTGGCATTCCTTCTGGCGTACCTCTTCCCAGGAGTACCGATCTGGGTGGCGTTGGTGGGAGTAAGCTTTCCAGACCTGCTGTGGTCGCTATTCGTCCCCCTAGGGATAGAAGATTTGAAGGTCGACCCCAACACCCCCTTGCAAAAGTCACTTCAATTCAAGAAACTTCCCTATTCTCATTCGTTGGTGATCACAAGCGCGCGCGCTGAGATCTAATGTATACTCGTAGGTGTCGGCCCTCGCGAAGCCCAGGCTCTCGTGAAATCCTTGAGCTCCTTCGTTCTTCGTGTTGACTCGGGACTTGACCGCTTTGCATCCTCGTCTTTGTGCCAATTTGATGAACTCCTCGGCAAGTTGTCTTCCTATCCCCGTTCTTCTGTGCTTCTCACCGACTATTATCGCGTCTATTCTGGCAGTCCTTCCCTCCCAGTCGATGTCCATCTGGCAGCTTCCGACCAGGATTCCGACAACCCCACTTCGAGTCTGTGCAAGCAAGACCATGCTATCATGGCCTGTGATGTAACTTTCAAACGTCTTCTTGAAGTCTGTTCCAATGTCCCCGTGATATAACAAAGTGAACAGAGGGAGACAACGAGAGTAGTCGCCGACTTCTGCATTGCGAATTGTCATTCTACTTATGGTCACTATGTTGCACTGTTCCGAATTCCTTTCTCACGAGTGGAAACTCGTCACGGTCTCCTCTCACTGAGAATCCCTGCTCGAGATAGAATCCCAAGGGCCCAGTGGGGTTGTTTTCTGAATCCTTACGGGCGAAGGTTTCCACCGCAGCGTATCCTCTCTTCCTCAGGTCTGATAGAACGAATTCAAGCAGAGACCCGCCGATGCCCTTTCCTCTCAGCTCTCGCTTTGAGACATAGAGGCATGCGAGGAACACAGAATCGTTGCTGGGCGGACCAGAGGCGTACTGCTGAACCCTCGGAAAGAATCTGGGCAACGCATACTGCGCGTATCCAACAGACTCGTTGTCCAGATATGCAATGACACCGCAGTCCCCAAACTCCTTCGAGACATTCTTAAACCAATCACTTCCGTCATCGTCTATGCATGCGATGGTTATTCCAACATGTTTCTGTCCGAGAATGGGGCCGTCAGGGCCATTTCTCACCCTATGGGTCAGCCATCTGTCCCCGTAGCCAATCCTCCTGCCAGAGTCATTGACAAGAGGTATTTCGAGCCTCCGCATTACGGGAGTAATCAAACGCGGCGGTGGTTATATGCCGTGTGCCGCACGAAATGTCCTCCTATTGACAATCAGGGCCGACTCCGCGACGCACAAATCTGATTACTTCAGGACTCGAAGTAACGGTGCGACTGGTCGAGGTCGGGAATCAGCCCGGGCTGCTTCGGCTGCCACTCGAGCAGTTCCCGAGTTCGCCGACTCGAAGCCGGGCAGTCGAGTCCGGCAAAGGGTGCAAACCAGCCAAAGTGATCAGTAGCCTCCTCGGAGAGAGAAAACGGCTGGATTTCCTTCCAGTCGCTGTGCCAGTTGCCGTAGGCTGCCACTCCGTGGGCGCAGAAAGGACGTCAAGACCAGACAGTGTGGGGTTAGATAGCGGGTTCGAGACATGTCAGTTCCAGCCCCGTTCGGCGTTCTCCGTAAGTGGAACCTGATAGAACCCGACCGGGTTTAGGCCCCGTCGGGCCCGAACCCGCGGCCTAGTTTCCCACAGTATAACATCCAAGAACTTCGGAGAGGCTTCGAGAGTGGCGTATTAATACTCGGATAGACAGTTGTCTACTGATGTCGCCCAAGAAAGCTACGAACGCAAATGGGACCCGACACAAAAATGTGTCGGAACCCTCCGGATTCGAACTCACGACCTGGATTCGTTCTCAATCCACTGTAGATTAACGCTCAAATCCGACATGAGCCGTATGAGAGTCCGACCCGCGGCACGCTTCAAAACTAGTCAGGATCAGTTACCCTGATATTCCGTGTTCAAGGTGCATGGTCACCGGGACTTCAACACGATTCTTTATGTTGAAAGACTCCTTGCATGGGGTCCGAATCCCACCGAGCCCAGTCAATAAATAGCTCACGGAACCCAGGATGAGAATGTGTCCGAGCTGGAAATCAGGAAGGCGGTCAAGAGAGAGATACGCCAAGATGGCAACCTCTTCCGACTCGAAGTGTTGCAACGAAGACGATTGTTGTACTGTTTCAGACCTGACCCCAAAGGGCGAAGCTGTTCCAGTCGAAGCCTCCTCAGTCGGAGCAGGATGCGGTTCTCCTCTGCTTCTGGTAAGCCCGAAAGAAGGCGACGTGGTACTCGACCTCGGAAGCGGCGGCGGAATTGACATCTTCAGGGCTTCCCAGCTCGTCGGCGAGAAGGGGAGAGCGATAGGCGTAGACGCCACTCCAGAGATGGTCTGGAGAGCGAGAGAGACGAAGTCGAAGTATGGAGATAAGTACGAGAACGCGGAGTTCAGGCTCGGAGAAATCGAGCACCTGCCGGTCGAGTCGAACAGCGTGGACTACGTCATATCAAACTGCGTGATCAATCTCTCGCCTGACAAGCCGGCCGTCTTTCGGGAATCATTCCGCGTGCTGAAGGAAGGTGGTGTCTTCGCGGTCGCTGATGTCACTCTTCCAAAGGAGATTCCTGACAGCGCAAGAAAGGACATGGATTCCTGGTCGGTCTGTATCGCAGGAGCCCTGACGGATTCGGACTACGAGAGGTTACTCAAGGCTGCTGGATTTCAAGACGTGCAGATTGAACACGTGTCGGACTCGAATATCGGAGAATACCCGTTCAGCTACTTCAGCTCGCACATCAAGGCGAAGAAGCCCTCTATCGGTTCTTTGAAAGCTCCACAACTCGCTTCTTGATTTCGTCCCTGATTGTTCGCACGTCTGCGATTGGCTTTCCTTTGGGGTCAGGGAGGTCCCAGTCCACGAGCTTCTTCTGCATCTTGGCAAGCATGGGCCTCGGGCATACCTCTTCAACCGAGCAACCCATGGTCACGACAAGGCTCGCTTGACTAATCATGTCATTCGTCAACACCTTGGGCTTGTTGGGTGTGAGGTCTATTCCCTTCTCTCTCATAGCCTCGACAACGATGGGATTGACCTTCGAAGCAGGGATAGTTCCAGCACTTGAGGCGTTTAATCCATGCTTGTTCGCGAACGCCTCAGCCATCTGGCTCCTGCCCGCGTTCTCAACGCACACGAACAAAATCTTGTGAGTAGGGTTAGACAGACCAATCGCCTACGACATCAGACTCTTGAGCAGGTCCAGGGCTGGGGAGTCGCACACCTTGTAGAATACCCATCTCTCTCTCTTACTCCTCAGAAGTAGACCTGCTTGTTCCAAGAGGCCTAGGTGATGTGACACGGTCGGTTGCGGCAGTTCAAGGGCGGCTTCAAGTTCGCAGACGCACATCTCTCGTTTGGAGAGAAGCATCAGAATCTTTATCCTGTTGGGGTCACCAATCGCTCCAACAAGCTTCTCCGCCCGTCGAATCTTCATCACATACTCTGGGGACGCGAGCTTCTCTGCCTCGACCCTTGCCTGTGCGATGTCTGAGGGTTGGCATATTCCGAGCTGAATCAACCGCTGAACGGATTTGCTCTGCCCGGGCTTCATGGCTCCTTGCCCCCTCCAGTACGCTCCGACGGTATAAGATGTGCGGCTCCCGTCTCAGGTAGGGCTAACCTGAAGAATCTTGGTTTCAACCAAAGGGCGACGTAGACGAGCCCAATCATGACCGGGACCTCTATCAGTGGCCCCACAACGGTGGCGAAGGCCTGACTTGAGCTTAGGCCAAAGACTGCTACGGCGACGGCAATCGCTAGCTCGAAGTTGTTGCTCGCTGCGGTGAAGGACGTGGTGACGGTCTCCTGGTAGGAGAACCCAAGCTTCCATGACAACAGAAAAGACGACACAAACATGAGAAGGAAGTATGCCACCAATGGGATGGCGACTCGCACCAGGTCCATTGGGAGCTGAACGAAATACTTGCCCTGCAGGCTGAACATTATGACGAGGGTGAAGAGCAGCCCCACCAGCGCGGTAGGTCGCAGTTTAGAAAGAAACCTCTCCTCATACCATTCCCTTCCTCTGCGTTCGAGAGCGTACCGCGTTGTTATCCCCATGACGAACGGCACACCCAAGAAGATCGCGACGCTTCGCGCTATGTCCCATGGGTTCACATTGATCGCAGTTGCAACCACATTCGGGTCAAGCCAGGTTGGCAGCACCGTGATGAAGAAGTAGGCGTATGCCGAGTAAAGGGCTATCTGAAATGCCGCATTCAGCGCAACAATGATTGCTGCATACTCGCTGTCCCCACCGGCAAGCATGTTCCACACCAGTACCATGGCGATGCAACGCGCCAGGCCGACCAGGATTATTCCGTCCCTGAAGAGGGGGAGATCCGGGAGGAGAACCCAGGCGAGCGCAAACATCAGGGTTGGGCCCACCGCCCAGTTGAGCAGCAGCGAGACGCTCATCATCTTTTTCGCGGTCCTGACCTTTCCGATCTCCCTGTAGTTGACCGCCGCAAGTGGCGGATACATCATCCAGATCAAGCCAGCAGCGATTGGAAGGGACACCGAGTCGATCTGGAACGAATTAATCAGCGGACCAGTCTGGGGGAAGACAGTCCCTATCAGAACGCCTGCGCCCATTGCCACGAAGATCCAGATAGGTAGAAGCCTGTCCAGAAGAGAGAGACTGCCCAGGATCTCCTTGGATGGATCGCCCGACAATGTCTCGCCGGTATTAGAACAATGCATCGATATATATCAATATATCTTCCTCACTGATTCGACTGGTTAAGGGGACCTCAAAACGCACCTTAGTCATCCTGCCTCAGGCCGAGCTGCACAAATTCTATAGCCGGCCCACGCGGCGCGGCCCCGATGGAGTCCTCAGAAAGGTGGTGGCCGCCGCCGAGGAGCACATACCTCGCCCTAGCGGCGGCGGTGGTCCTCGGTCTGGCCCTCATAGAGATAGTCGACTTCGTCGAGCTGCCTTTCGAGTCGCAGATAGCGGCCATGGCAGGTTCCTCGCTCGTCTCCACCTCGAGCCTGACCAAGACGATGGAGAGCCTCGGTTACCTGGGCCTGTTCGCCTTGATGACGCTCGAGAGCGCCTCTGCACCGATACCCAGCGAGGTCTTCCTCCCGTTCGCGGGTTACCTCGTCTACCTGGGCTCGATGAACTACATCGCAGCTGTAGCGGTCAGCACCGTCGCCGGTCTACTGGGGGCGCTGGTGGACTTCTACCTGGCCCTGCTGGTGGGGAGGCCCTTCTTCGACGGCCTGCTCTCTAGGGTCGGCGTGAAGGCGGCCTCGATTGACAGGGCTGAGAGATGGATGAATGAGCGGGGCGCGTGGGCGGTTTTCCTTGCCCGGTTTGTGCCTGGTCTGAGGTCAATCATATCCATACCCGCCGGCCTCCTAGAGATGCGCCTTAGAACATTCGTAGTGCTCACCCTCTTGGGCAGCCTCATCTGGTCCGCGGCACTAATCTACCTTGGCCTTTCGGCAGGGGCGCTCTGGAGTTCGGCCCTTAGCACGCCTTCCGTGGCATTCACGGTCATCGAAGTCTTCGCTGCCGTCGCGTCCATCGTCTACCTCGCCTACTACGCGGCGGCTGGACGAGTCCGCAGAAACTACGCTGGCCGATGAGCGGGGCTCGGGATATAGCCTGTCTCTTTATGCGACCAGAGCTAAGCTGGCGAGGCACCGATGAAATGCCCTATCAGGAAGCCAGCCAGCCCAGCGGCCAGGCCAATTATAGCCATCTGAAGCCCGCTCCTCCAGAGCGACCCTACCGTTGCTCTGGCCTCGTAGAACCCGATGATGAAGAGGACAACGCCGCTGACCGCCACCGCGCCGATCGCACCCAGCAGGACGTCATTGCCCACCAGGAAGTAGGGCACTATGGGGATGAGCGAACCGAAGACAGCAGAGCTTAGCACGATCAAGAAGTTATTCCTGGGCTCGGACTCGCCGACCCTTTCAAGCTGGAGCTCGTGGGACATCATGAACTCGAGCCATGCCTTCGGCTTGGAGGCAATCAGGTCGGTCAGGCGTTCGAGCTCCTCGCCCTGGTACTCCCACTTCTGGAAGATATCCCTCACCTCTTTCCTCTCTGCTTCGGGGATCTCCCTCATCTCGGTTTCTTCGCGACTGACCTCTTTCAGGTATTGCTTCCTTCTTGCCAGGGTAGATGTATAGGCTACGGCTCCCATCGAAATCGATTCGGCACCGAGTGCTGCAAAGGCTGCGACGAAGATCAGTCGGACGTCGCTCGTGGCGGCGGTGAGACCCAGCAGGATTCCGAGGACATTCACCAACCCATCCTGACTTCCTAGGATGAAGTTCGAGAGGAGACTGGTGCGCGAGTGCAGTTCGGTGGAATCCCCTGAGCTCAAGATGGACCGCTCTTACCGCTGTCCAAACCGCCAGAGAGTCAGGAGGTCGCTTGATAATCATGTCCCGACGCTTGACAGGGAGAACGAGCTATCGAGAACTTGAGAGCCATCGGTCGGGATTGCGCCCGTGAAACTTTATTTCACCAAACACCACCCTCAGCCCGATTGAAGAACCAGGTAGAGAAAGCAGAAGATTTCAGGGCACTTCACAGCAGGAGGAAGATCCTCGTCCTCCCCAACGCCTGGGACGTCCCGAGCGCCCGTGTCTTCGAAGACGAGGGGTTCCCCGCCGTCGCGACCTCCAGTGCGGGGCTGATGGTTTCCCTCGGATACCCTGACGGAGAGGCAATTCCAATGCAGACGTTCATATCCGCAACGATGAGAATCGCGAATGCTCTGTCGGTGCCTTTGAGTGCCGATGTAGTCGGCGGGTTCGGCGGGACGACCAAGCAGGTAGTCGAGACGGTCAGGAGAATCGTGAAGGCGGGGGCCGTCGGAATAAACATAGAAGACTTCGCTCACGAATCGAAAGCTCTCGTTTCAGCACAGAACCAGGCCGAGAAGATTGTAAAGCTGAAGACATTGAGGAAATCTCTGAAAGTCCCCTTTGTGATAAACGCCCGCACCGACGCTCTCAGGTACGCTCAGGGAGATGACCAAGCGAGAATGAAAGAAGCAATCCGCAGGGGAGCCCTCTACAGGGATGCCGGGGCAGACTGCATCTATCCGATGGGCCTCGTCGACGCCCGACAGATATCGGCCTACGTGGAGGCCATTGACTTCCCCGTCAATGTGATGGTCAGAAAGGGCCTCCCGTCAGTCCCTGAGTTGCAACGGCTCGGCGTGGCCAGGGTCAGCTTCGGACCCAGCGCCTCCTATGCCGCGATGGGGCTGTTGAAACGCGCTTCAAGAGAGGTGCTGGAGAAGGGGACCTACCAGACGCTCCTCGATGGCGCGATCACGTTCGACGAATTGAACCGCCTGGCTTCGCCCAAGTAATGACACCTCGCATCGGCTGGGTGTAGGCCTGGTTAGGGTAAGTTATGAGATTGTCCAGTGACCCATCACAGGATTTATAGAGTTACGAGACGCAAACTCCTTCCATGGTTGCTTCGGGCGAGTCTGCTTCTGGAACTCTGCGATTCGAAGCATTGTGGATATTCAGAGAGGAGGTCAAGAGAGCGGGGTTCTCGGCAGAGTGGGATGCCCATACGAGTCAACCCTTGGGGAGGCCCTTGCACAAGCACGAGGGTTACGTCGAGGCGGGCGAAAAATCAGTTGTGTTAGTCGAGGGCGACAACAAGACAGAGATTCCGAAATCAGAGATTCGCAACCTGCGCGTGAGCTTTGACAGCGACTTCAGGCGATCAAAGGATTCCAGAGGGTTGGAAAAACCAATGCACTTCTCGTTTGGCGATGAGGTGGTCTACATCTTCACGAGAGGCCCCGGTTCTGCCTTTTGGCGGGGAGAGAACACCGCTCTGTTCGAGGCCATCGCCAGGTGAAGTCATCGGAGATTTCGCACAGCCGGACTACCTCGGCTGTCAATCTCGTTCGGAGACCCGGCTACTGACCGAGGCTCCACACTTGGTCTGTGTTCGTTCTCAATTTACCGTAAGTTAAGGCTCAAATCCGACGACAGAATTGGAATCGATTGTCCAAACAGCACGATGCGTGCTCCGACTGCGAACGGTCCAAGCCTTGGAGATGGCCAGGTGGCCCGTCGACGCGAGCAGATGACTCGGTCTGGAGGGTATCGAGGGCTGGAGACTAGACCGATATGCTCAACTCGACGCGGGCGATCGCTCAGGCGTCTACGACTGAAGTGCTCATCAGCTTGTCTGTGTACTTCTGGGTGTAACCCTTCGACACGGCCAGGCCGACTATGACGTCCAAGATGAGGAGCAACCAGTAGATCTTGCTGACGTTTCTGACCAGAGCCTCCGTCACGTCGGGGGTCCTGCCTCCCGATGCGACCACTTTCAGGCCCATGACCCGCTTCCCAATCGAAGCGCCGGCCAGGACCTCGAAGGCGACGAAGTACAGGACCAGGATCACTCCGGCAAGGAAGGAGAAGACGCCCGCCAGGACCGCGACGAAGACCCCGGGACCCGAGAGGACAAGGAAAGACGTGGCGGTCAGGATGACCAAGAGCCCGACCACAAAGTAGACGATCACCCAGTCGATCACATAGGCGATGACACGCCTGACCCAATAGATCTGAGCGCTGCTCTCCTTCATGACGGCGTCGACACCGCTGATCGGCGCCTGTGAACCTTCTTGGGTCATTTGCCTGTGACTACATTTCTCCCTGTAAGAAGTCGGTAGGCTATCACGATGACAGCGATGATCAGTAATAGATGGATCAACTCCCCGCCGATCCCGCCGATGAACCCGAATAGCCAGAGAACCACGAGGACTATGGCTACGGTCCAGAATAGGTCTATCTTCAAGTCTTGCCGCCCTTCATTCAGCTCTAGCGGCTATTTATCGTCTTCAGCGAGTAGTTGCCTAGAGGTGAGGGAAGAATGATGCGGGAACCACTATTCCGAAAAGGGCTCCGAGAATCACGCTCATGACGGCGAAGATGATTATTGCGAGTATGGCTATCCCGAGGCCGCCAAGCCAGCCCGTTCCGAAGCTTGATTTGTAGACCCATATCCAGGCTACGAAGGCCAAGATCAAGGCGATGATGAATGCCCCTGAGCCGATCAGCGTTCCCAGAAAGAAGTCCACCGCGATCAAGACCACGAAGTAGACTATCGGGCCAATCAGGGTGGCGACCATGGCGTCGCCAAACGTAGACTTTCCCCCAGTCATTGCCTTGCCCGCCAACCACGCCGGTATTGAGATGACCACCCACAGAATGACCAAGCCGATGATGGTCACAAGCACATCCGTCAAGGTCAGACTGCTGAGGCTGGGAAGAATCGGGTTGCTCAAGACCTCTACCATCGATCTTGTCTGTTGATTCTATAAGGATTATCGCACCACATGACAATCGAGTATGGTCTCGCCTTGAACTCGTCGACAGGCGGTAGTCAATTAGGTCAGTTTCAGCTTGTGACCGCAATCATGGCACTTTCTCGAGCCCTCTTCTTCGGAGTAGGTATTTGCTAGTTCACATTTGCACGTACAAGGGACTAGCTCCAGGGTAGACCAGATGCAACTCTCGCACATTCTGATGTGATTCGGAATGTCGTTCTGATATATCCCTATCCTGTGTCAGAGCTAAAGATTGAAGTCCCTAAGGCTACGCTCGCCAATTGGATTGGAGCGATCCTAGGCACGGTCAGGGGCGGACCAAAATCCACTTTCCGGATCTGCTTGGGGGCGGAAACTGGCTCTTGCCGGCATGAATCTGCCGGTGAGAATCGGGTGTAGCACTATTCCCAGATTGAGATTCGTTCAGCTTCGCAAGTCATGGACGCGCATTTCTTGGGGGTGGAAGCTTACTCCCCGAGTCTGCCTCTCTGGGTCCTGCTGTATCTCCCTCGCCGGAGTGAATTCCTGTTGATCTCTCCTTCCCTCTCTTCCCTTGAATGTACCTTTTCGTCCGAGCAGGACCCCTTGATCCAGTACCTCTTGGTCCGGCGACTGCGCCCAGAGGCGCGGAACGAGGCTGCTCGTGATGAAGGAACTTGACTTCGGCGAGTGTCAGTCTGTCCGCATCGTACTTTATCGTCGCCGTATCTGAAATGTAGTTGATGTCGACCCGGAGGACTCCGTCGAGCTGGTCAGCCGCGCGTCTGAGCTGCTGGGCTCGTCCCGGATTGTCCATCCCATGTATCTTCAGGATGGCGGTCGCTTCCCCCTTCTCGGTCATCATCGCAGTTCAGTGCATTTAGCGCACGGCAGCTATTGAACCTGACGTATTTTTTGCAATCAACCGCAAGAGAGAGCGGAGCGCCAGAAGCGCTGACCGGGCCGACCACTGTCACTGAAGCTCGAAGGCGACCGCGTTCTCGTCAGGCAGGAATCTCAGCGGCTCTCCCAGCGGCTCGAAGATCGCCTGCACGTAGCGCTGCAGGAACAGGCTTCCCTTGGCGCCGAAATCGTGCGTAAGGGTGACGTTGACCTTTCCGGCGCGCACTACCTCGCTGTATTCGAAGAGGTTCGTGTAGTCGGCGGTGGTCTTGAGGTAGTTCAGGGCGTTCTCTACGGTAAGCTCCCCCCACTTGGCCCTGATGTACGTATTCGGAACGTCCTTGCCAGCGGAGTTCCCGGCTTCTATCACCGCCTCGCTGGTCGCCGCCTCCAGGATGTGCTTGAAGCTCGACGCTGGCACCTTCAACATGTGAAACCTCTTCATCGGCCGGTCGTAGTTGGCGTATGCGAGGACGAGCTGGTTGAGCAGGGTGTTGACGCTGACGTTCTGCTTCCTCGCGTCCTCTTGGAGGGCGTTGAGCGCAGACTCGTCCAGCCTGAATGAAGCCGTCGCCGTCTTCGGTTTCAAGTGGTTCTCGGCGCCGTTCGGGTCTGCCGTTTTATAGGCTTGCCATCATGTTTCGTTGGGGGCGCAGGGGCAGGGTCTGCCCTTCGATTGCATCTGAACGCAAAAAATACCTTGTCCCTATATGTAAGCAGCGCCTATTACGGCTAGTAACCAGCTATGAACGCAAACGAGCAAGCAAGAGCACCAGAAACACCGGTCAAGTCGGTCGGTCGAATCAGGGACTATCTCAGGCGGATGAAGGGGAAGGTACGCCGCTAGAGACGTCCCGCTAGGTCGTTTTGGAATTAAGTGAATGAATGATCATGTCAGACGCTTCGTATGCGACGACGTCCGGAGGACAGCAGGTCCTCCTCTTGAGGGAGGGCAGCACTCAGAGCCGAGGAAGGAGAGCTCAGAGCAACAACATCCTGGCGGCCAAGCTGATCGCTGGGATGGTGAAGACGTCCCTGGGCCCCAGAGGGATGGACAAGATGCTCGTGGACTCCATGGGAGACGTCACCATAACAAATGACGGAGCGACGATGCTGAAGGACATGGACATCCAGCACCCGGCTGGAAAGATGATCATTGAGATCGCAAAGGCGGTGGACGACGAGGTGGGCGACGGAACCACCTCCTCCGTGGTCCTGGCCGGCGCCCTCTTGGAGCATGCCGAAGAGCTGATAGAGAAGGGCGTCCATCCGATGGTCATCGTCAGCGGCTATGGGAAGGCCGCGATTCAGGCGCAGAGGATCCTGGACGACATTTCCGTCGACGTGAAACCCGAGGATAAGGTCACCCTGACTAAGATCGCGAGGACCAGCATGGCCTCGAAGATGGTCTCGAACGACAGCGCGGCTCTGGGAGCCCTCGTGGTCGACGCTCTCCTCCTGGTCGCTGAAAAGACGGCTGAAGGGACCTTCAGGGTCGATCTCGACGATCTGAAGGTCGAGAAGAAGGTGGGAGGTTCTCTCAAGGACACCGGCCTCATACGCGGGATCATCCTGGACAAGGAAGTCGTTCACTCAGGGATGCCGAAGCGGATAGAGAGGGCGAGGATAGCGCTGGTCAACTCGGCTCTCGAGATAAAGAAGACCGAGTTTGACGCCAAGATCAGCATCAGCAAACCGGCACAGATCCATCAGTTCCTCGACGAGGAGACGCGCATGCTGAAGAGCATGGTCGACAAGGTCTCGGAGTCCGGAGCCAATGTGCTCGTCTGCCAGAAGGGGATCGATGATATAGCTCAGCACTACCTTGCGAAGGCAGGCATCCTGTCCGTAAGAAGGGCGAAGGAGTCAGACATGGTCAAACTGGCGAAGGCCACCGGTGCAAGGATGGTAACCGGCCTTGATGGCCTGACCGAGGCCGACATAGGCCAAGCCGGCCTGATCGAAGAAAGGAAGATCGAGGAGGACAAGTGGACTTTCATCGAAGGGTGTAAGAATCCGAAGGCGGTGACGATCTTCATCAGAGGCGGAAGCCAGAGAGTGGTCGACGAGGCCGAAAGGTCCATGCACGACGCCATCATGGTCGTCAAGGACGTTCTCGAGAATCCTGGGATCGTAGCCGGCGGCGGTGCGGTCGAGGAGGAACTGTCCTATCGCCTGATGAAGTGGTCGGCCACACTGCAGGGAAGGGAGCAGCTCGCCGCGGAGAAGTTCGCTGAAGCCCTGGAGACCATACCCATCGCGCTGGCCGTCAACGCCGGGTTCAACCCGATCGACATCCAGGTCGAGCTCAGGGAGAAGCACAGCGCTGGCAAGATATGGGTCGGCGTGGACGTCCTCGGAAAGGGCACCTGCGACATGCTCGAGAAGGGCGTGATCGAGCCGGCGGGAGTCAAGGAGCAGATCATCAAGTCTGCTACCGAATGCACCTGCATGATCCTGCGAATCGATGACGTGGTCGCAAGCAGCAGGAAGGGTCCGTCGATGCCTCCGGGTGGACCGGGCGGTCCTGGCGGAATGGAAGGCATGGACTAGCCTTCGATGAGCATCCAGGTTTGAGCACTCAGGTCTGAAAGGCGAACGAGGACGAGCAATGAAAGTCTCCACTGCGATTGCATCTGAACGCAAAAAATACCTTGCCTCTATATACCGCGCACGACCTATAATAATCGGTGAAGTGGATGGAGATAAGCAGAGAAGAAAGGACGCTGAGCAGCCGATTCGCGGACTATCTGAGGCGAATGAAGGCGAAGCTTCACCGCTAGGGATGAGTAGACCATTATGTCCAAGATCATGCCCAAGAAGAAAGCGGGAGCTTTAGCCGTTCAGAAGGCAAAGAAGCCTGCGCTTGCCGTTAGAGAGCCGCAGACTAGCTGGATTAATTCAGTAAACACGATGTTAGACACATTTCGCCTGATCCCCTGGGACCCCTTCAGGGGGTTCGAGTGGCCTGTCGAGTATGAACTGCCGACGCGAATACCCTACGTCGACGTCATCGACTCCGGCACGGAGTATGTCGTGAAGGCGGAGCTTCCGGGGTTGAAGAAGGAGACTCTGGTGATCGAAGTCGGGCCAAACGAGTTGTCGGTGGCAGCTGACTCTGACGTGCAGAGGGAAGAGAAGGGAAAGACCTACCTGCACAGGGAGAGGGCATTCTCCACGTTCCGCAGAAACATAGGCTTCCCCGAAAGCATAGACTCAGACAAAGTGTCGGCAGAGTTGGCTGAAGGCATCCTCGAGATCAGACTTCCAAAGCTCGAGCCCAGGCGTGAGAAGAAGACCAGAAGACTGACGCTGCCACTTCGACCCGCGACAGACCTCTCGTAGATCGGCGAGTGAGTTACTGGTAGGATGGTGGGGCTCCTTGGAAGGAAGCACAGATGCCAAACGTGTGGTGCGAGGTTCGACTCTGAAGGCAAACTGACGGAGCATTCGAAGATGCACGTACAGGCGTCCTCTCAGTGGGCAGCTGACATTTTCAAATGCGCCGCCTGTGGGGCGGCCTTCACTTCGGAGGATCACCTGGACGAGCACGCGAGAAAGGCCCACGTCGATTTCGCCGATCTGAATCGAGAAAGGACATCTAGGGGTGGATGAAACTGAGCGTCAAGAAGGAACGGCGGAAGCAAAACAAAGCCACTGATGACCTGAGGGAAGAGGTCGAAATGCTCGACATCATGCTCTCATCGTTGGTCGATGTTCTCGAAGATAGGGGAATCATTGGCCATGGTGAATGGAAGAAGAGAACAAAGGAAAGGCTGAGTTCGAAATAAGAGGATTGTCAACGCCAAGCGATTTGGCTCTGAGTGACACGGCGAAAGGGGAGATAGGCCTGACGCTCCTCACGCTTGAGCTCGAGAGGCGCGGATGGATGATCTTCTCCCCACACATTGAAGAAAAAGTGGGCCTGGTCACCATAAGGGAAAGGGCAAATGGAGGACTGAGACATGCCTACATTCAAGTAAAGACAGCCACCCTGAACAAGCAGAATAGCTTTGAGTTCACGTTGCAGGCATCGAAGCTAATTGAGAGCAGAGACTTCTACTGCGTATTGGTCTGCCTCAAGGACGCGAAGTTTCGGGAAGTCGACTTCCACGTCGTTCCCAGTCTAGACCTGCGAAAGGTCATGGCAAAGTACTTCGAGTCGCCCACGTGGAAGAAGACCGACAGCTGCAATTTCGCCCTGCGATTAGGAGGAAAGTGGAAGGTTACAGGAACAGGTTTGATTTCATCAGGCCGATTTGAGAGTGGAGTTGCACCGGGACACTTAGTCGGAGAACAAGTCTCACAGCGTCAGATGTGTTGAGCTGTATTCGTCTCGCGTCATCTGAGCCTAGTTTCTTTGTCGGATGAGATCTGGCTTGAGTGTTTCTTTAGCTAGGGCTCTGGTGGGTCTTAGGGACGCGGCTCAGGGCTTTGTCGGTGTTAAGCATCCGGGCATAGAGGGTTAGAGACATCCCCAAACATGAAGGGCATACACCACTACAATTGCGACGACAACTATTGCCACTATTGTAAACCATCCCTTCCTGCCAATCTGTCTCGACACATCTTGGTTCATATGTCTCGCAAATTCCGTGCACGGAATGACGATTTAGCCTTTTAATCTTCCACGTTTCAAGCCCTCCATAACCCAACAGGGCTCTGGTAGGTCTGGGGGATGCGGCTCAGGGTTTTGCCGGTGCTGAGGGTCGGGACACGACGCTCGCTCAAATGGCCTTCGCGACGTAGTTCTTCAGGCATTGCTTCGAGCAGAATGTGAGAATTGGCTCGGTTGACATGACAGGATTGCTGACCGTGACGATTCGCTGAATCTGCCATGCTTCACCTCCTATGGATATCTGCTTCCCGCAATCATCGCAATTCTTCAGGAATTGGCCCGCTTGCATGGGCTCATCTCCTCCGCTTCTCGGAAATTAAGATTGTGCCGGAAGGTTCTGCCGGTTTGAGTTGATTTGCGAGGTCTCGCCGTCTATCCGGATAGAGGACTCTAATCGATGAAAGGAGGCACCGACAGGGGGTGACTCTGGTTGCATCACTTCGGGTTATCACGTTTTTCGAAGACGACTCCACAATCGGGACAAACCAAGAGCTCTAGTGCGCGAAAAGGAAAGCCGACCTTCCTGTCCGCGTCGCTTGCAAGATTGACCTGAAAATGCGTGAAGCGGGGTTCTTCCTCGTGGCTATGGCAACACGGACACTCGATCTTCATGTTTGAAGATGCAGGCGAGATTCCCGGCTTCCTCATAAAGCTAGCTGGTTTCAGAAGCCTATTCTCTTGTAGAAGATCCGTTTCATCGCTTCTGCCAGGAGGATGTAGAGCGCCACGATCGCCGCCATGGCGAGGAGGAAGGAGACGGGGGGAGGCGTGAATCCGAACAGAGACCCGAGCGGAGTGAAGGGGAGGACGACCGTGGCGCCGACGATCACCAGGGTGGTCATCAGCAGATACTTCCCGGGAGCGCTCGTGAAGAAGGGTCCCCGGGTCCGAATGACCAACACGACCAGAGATGCCGAAACGACCGATTCTACGAACCAGCCGGTCCTGAACAGCTCGGTCGAGCTCTGCAAGACAAAGAGCAGCACTCCAAAGGTGAGGTAGTCAAACACCGAGCTCGTTATGCCGAAGACAATCATGAAGTCGCGGATGAAGCTCACGTTCCATCGCCTGGGCTGTTCGACCATCGCTGCGTCCACGTTGTCCGTGCCGATCGTCGTCTCCGGGAAGTCCGTCATCAGATTGGTGAGCAGTATCTGTCCCGGCAGCAGGGGGAGGAACGACAGGAAGAGGGATGCGCCCGCCATGCTGAACATGTTCCCGAAGTTCGCGCTCGTCGCCATGAACACGTACTTGAGAGTGTTCGCGAAGGTCTTCCTTCCTTCCTTCACCCCGTCCACGAGCACGCCCAGGTCCTTTTCGAGCAGCACGATGTCGGCCGATTCCTTGGCGACGTCGACGGCGCTGTCGACCGAGAGACCGACGTCGGCAGCGTGGAGGGCCGAGGCGTCGTTGATCCCGTCTCCAAGGTATCCCACCACGTTCCCTGCCTTCTTGAGCGCGAGGATGATCCGCTCCTTCTGGTTTGGCTCGACCTCTGCGAACACGTCGACCCCGCTTACCTGCCCGAGCAGCGCTTCGTCGCTCATCTCGTGAAGCTCCGGACCCGTCAGGATCCTCGGGCTCGGGAAGCCGACCTGCTGGCTGATGCTCCGCGCGACCAGCCGGTTGTCACCGGTTATGACCTTCAGCGAGATGCCGAGATGCTTCAGCTCGCCGATGGTCTCAGCGATCCTGGGCTTGGCCGGGTCGAAGAGGGCAAGGAATCCCACGAAGGCCATTCCGGCTTCGTCGTCCTTGGTGATGAGCCTGCCAGTCCCGGCGTTCTTGTAGGCGATGCCCAGGACGCGGAGGCCCCGGTCGCTCAGGTCCTCGAAGCGCCGCTGGATCTCCCCTCGCGCCCCGGCGATCTCCACGACCGTTCCTTCCGAGGTTTCGACCGAAGCGCAGACGTCGAGCACGTTCTGCAGGGCCCCTTTCGTCACCATCAGACTCGTGCCGTCCTTCTCCACGAGGATGCTGAGCCGCTTACGGATGAAGTCGTACGGGACTTCGTCCAGCTTCGTGTAGCCGGGCAGGTCGATGCGGTTGGCCCGGATCGCTTCGTCGATCGGGTTCGTGAATCCCGTCTGGTAGAAGGCGTTGAGATAGACGTAGAGAAGCGCCTTCTCGCTTTCCTTGCCGTCAAAACCGACGACCGACTGTATCCGTATTTTGCCCTCCGTCAGGGTGCCGGTCTTGTCAGAGCAGAGCACGTTCATGCTGCCGAAGTTCTCGATGGACGCGAGCCGCTTGACGATCACCTTCTCGGTCGCCATGTTCTTGGCTCCGCGGGCCAGGTTGATGCTGATGATCGCGGGCAGCAGTTGGGGCGTCAGTCCGACGGCGAGCGCCAGGGAAAAGAGAAGGGACTCCAGCACCGGACGGGCGAAGTAGACGTTGATGGCGAAGGTGGCGACCACCAGCACGAGCGTGACCTCCATGAGGAGGTACCCGAACCGCCGGACGCCGTGCTCGAACTCCGTCTCGGGCGGCCTGAGCTTCAGCCGGTCAGAGATCTTGCCGAACTCGGTTCCTGACCCGGTCCCTGCGACGACCGCCCGGGCGTTGCCGCTGACCACGTTGGTCCCCATGAAGAGGCTGTTCGTCCGCTGGCTGAGCGGTGTTCCCGGCGGCAGGGTCCCGACCGTCTTCTCGGCGGGGAAGGTCTCTCCAGTCAGGGACGCTTCGTTCACGAAGAGGTCCTTGGACTCCAGGACAAGGCAGTCCCCGGGGATCAGGTCCCCGGCGCTGAGCAGGACGACGTCTCCGGGCACGACCCCCTCGACCGGAATCTCCTTCTGATCTCCGTCGCGGAGCACGGTCGCTCTGGTCTGCACGACCGCCAGGAGCTTTTCGACGGCGTTGGTCGCGCCTCTCTCCTGCCAGAATCCGAGGAGGCTGCTCGCGAGGATGATCACCAGTATGATGGACGCGTTCAGTGAATCGCCCAGGTAGAGTGACACGCCAGCCGCAAAGATCAGGATGAGGGTGAGTGGGCTCTTGAACTGGGCGAGCAGGAGCGCAAGCGCGTCTGTCCTCTTCTTGGGCTTCAGAAGATTCGGACCATACCGCTTGAGACGTCTTCTGACTTCGGCGTCCGTCAGGCCTTTCGCCGTCGTCTGAAGCCGCTGAAGAAACTCAGGAGCCGGAACGCTCCAGTAGGACCGCTGGTCTTGGTCGTCTTCGTTGCTCAGAGAAATCGACCCATCTTCAGACGCCCGCGTGCGGGCACTACCTTGCGACGGGAACGGAGCGGCTGCATAGTGAATGCACCAGTGGTGACGCCACCCGAGAGAGGTTTCTTAAAACCACTTGGGCTTCGCCAGCAGATCGATGCGCGAATCCGGCTACCGCGCTGGATTCAGAGCGTCAGACTCTGTTATAGTCGTCCTCAAGCCTGACGATATCATCCTCATTGAAGATGCCCTGCGCGATCTCCAGGACCTTCGTGCCGAGCGGCCCCGCGCCGAGGCGATGCTTGGCCCCTACAGGGATTCTGGCCTCTTGAGTAGGGCGCAGGATGCGCTTTCTGCCGTTGATCTCCACTAGTGCCTCGCCTTCAAGGCAGATCCATCTCTCGCTGCGCTTGGAGTGGCGCTGCAGGCTCAGGCGCTGGCCGGGATTGATCACCAGTATCTTCGCCGTGACGCCGTCGCTGTTGGCGATGTAGGTGGTGAAGCGGCCCCACGGCCTCTTGGTCATGAGTCCTCGCTGCAAAGCACGAACCATCGCAACTTCAACGTGGAGGTTCTTCTTCTTTGCCCTTACGCCTTTGCCCGTCTCGAGGGCGCTCATGCCGGCTGAGCGTCACCACCAATGGTCCTCCCGCGGCACCGCCGGCCCCTGTCTCAAGCGACCAGTCATCGACTGCCGGGAGGACTATTCCATCGCGCCCAGCAGCTCGTCCAGAGGCACGGTGGCGAACTTTGTGGCGGAATCGCTCATCGCGTAGGGGATGACGAGCTCGCGCCCGTGCAGCAGCGCGCCGCAGGTGTAGACGACGTTCGGGACGTAGCCCTCCCGCTCCGATTCGTTCGGAGACAGCAGGGGCTCGCGTAGGCGGCCGATCACGCGCGTGGGGTCGTTCAGGTCGAGCAGGAACGCGCCGAGGCAGTACTTGCGCATGGCGCCGACGCCGTGGCTCACGACGAGCCAGCCGGCCTCGGTTTCGATGGGCGAGCCGCAGTTGCCCATCTTGAAGAACTCCCACGGCTGTGAGGGCGAGAGCAGCAGCCTGGGCTCTTCCCAGAAGCGGATGTCGTCGGAGAACATGATGAAGATGTTCTCGTCGTCCTGGCGCGAGAGCATGGCGTACTGGCCGTTGACCTTGCGCGGGAAGAGCGCCATGCCCTTGTTCTGCACGGCGGGGCCGTTGAGCGTGCTGAATCTGAAGTGGACGAAGTTCGGCGTCTCCAGCAGTTGCGGAAGGGTGGTCTCGCCGTCGAAGGCTGTGTAGGTCGCGTAGTAGGTGAAGCTGCCGTCTTCATTCTCGAAGCGGACGAAGCGGGCGTCCTCGATGCCGTTGCGCTGGCTGGCCGTGGACGGGAAGATGACGCGCTGCGAGATCTGGCTGGCGGAAGCGAAGCTCATTTCGTAGTTCGATTCGGCCAGCAGCAGGATCCCGCGCGCGGCGCGGTCGACCGCGGCGTCAGCCGGATCCGTCTTCCGGCGCTCCGCCGTCAGGGCGCGGCGCAGGTCGTCCAGAGCGAAGGCCTCGGGGAGCCGGTCCAGCACGCGCCAGCAGAAATCGTTCTGCACGTCTGCTTCCTGAAGCTTGCGCGCGAACGAAGGCTTGTCGTAGGCTGCGCCCGGCACGCGCTCCGGCTCCGTGGCGAACCGCGCGGGCCGCGTGAGGGTGATCCGGTTCTGCGCGCTGACGACGCCGACGCGGAACGTGATGGAGGAGATGTGCCCTTCGCCCGTGGCCCGCAGGCTCAGGATGAAACGGAGCGCGCCCTTGGGCAGCCCGGTCTGGTCCGGATGCGGTACGATGGAGGGGTTGAACAGGGCCGCGGACTCCGGAGAGTACTCGTGCGTGAAATAGGAGCCGATGAGCGCCTGCCGCTCCGCCGAAGGCTCCCACGCCTCGTTCAGGTAGTGGCGCACCTCCACAAAGCGGTTGCGGAAGATTCTCTCGGCGTTCTCGTGCCGGTCCTCAAACTCGCCCATCACCTGGCCCAGCAGCCGGGCGACCGCCTCGTCAGAGAGAGCCATGACGCGGGCGACTATCCTGCGGGCGATGTCGTCGCTGGTGGGATAGAAGGGGCGCATGAGCACTCGCGACCGGTCAGGAACCAGAGTCGGTCCGGTGCGTCTGGCCTGCGCGGGTGGCGGGGTGAGGGCGGTCATGTTTCATCTAGAGCTGTTCTGGCCAAGGGCGACTACTTGTCGGTCGGCTCCTTGAAGCTGGCGATCGTGTTCTGCAGCGACTCCATTTCCGCGAGCGCGAGCAGGAAGGCGAGCGTGGACTCGGCGCCCTGGTTCTGACTCAGACGGTCCACGTGCAGCCCGTCCCGACAGCCGCCCGTGGTCGAATCGTAGAGCGCCAGCCCCAAGTCGTTTCGACCGAGGAACCATTCGAACGCGCGCCACGCCTCCGCGACCCAGAACGCATCGCTCGTTGCGTGATACGCTTCGATGCAGGCAGAAACCGTTGCCTGCGCTTCGATGGGCTGCTGGTCATAAATCGCGCGTTCCTTACCGCGCGGAAAGAACCCGTTAGAGCCGATGGGCCGGAAAGAGCCGGCTTCCGATGTCTGGACCTTTGTCAGCCACCGCAGGGTCCTGAGGCCGGTTTCCAGCATCGTCCCGCTGTTCATGCAGCGTCCGCTCAGGATCAGCGCGTGCGCCAGCTTGGCGTTGGCATAGGAGACCACCTCTTCGAACCACTGCCACTCGTCCGTGGCGGTGTCGGCGTAGCGCTGCATGAGCTTTGCCGAGAGTGATTCGCGGACCTGATTCGCCCGCCTGTCGCCGCTCAGGCGCCGCAGGTATTCGTCGATGCCGATGAGCGCATACGCCCACGCGCGCGGCGAAGTGAACTCGGCGACCGGGGGCAGGGCCTGTTCGAACAGCTCCGCCGCCAGCATCTGAAAGCTGTCCTGGCCCGCCTGCGACACGCACAGCCCCAGCGCCCACAGCGCGTGGCCATGGCAATCCTCGGAGCCGACCTCATCCAGCCAGCGTCGGTCGAAGCTCATGAAGTTGCGGAAGCGCTTGCGCTTGCGGTCGAACGCGTTGTTCAGAAACGCGGCGTACGTGGCGGCCTGGTCGCCGAGGCGCTGCGAGCCGTGACCCAGCTTCCGCAACATCAGAGCCAGCACCAGGGCGCGCGCGTTGTCGTCCGTGCAGTAGCCTTCGGCGAAGTTCGGTATCGTGAAGCTCGCGTGCTGGAACATGCCGGTCGAATCGCTCATCCGAAACAGGTGGTCGAGCTTCATCGCCGGCAGCTGGCCGGGCTGTTCGTCGAGCGTCTTGATGGGCGACGATACGTGACCGATGAAGCTGTAGTCCTGGCGCGCTTGCTCGAAGGACTTCATGTAGAGCTGCGCCACATGCGTCCAGATCATGTCGCGTCCCATCTTGTAGGCGTTCTTCCGCATCGAGTCGCGCAACGGCTCATCGCGAAGCAGCTCGACCACGGCGGCGGTGATGGCCTTTGCATCGCGGAACGGCACCAGCTTGCCGCGCCCTGCGGCCAGCAGCTCCTCCGCGTGCCAGTATGGCGTGGACACCACGGCTTTCCCCGCCCCGAACGCGCAGGCCAGCGTGCCGGAAGTGGTCTGAGCCTCCGTCAGATAGGGCGTCAGGTAGATGTCCGCCGCGCCGATGAATCGTATCAACTCCTCCAGTTCGACGAAGCGATCGAAGAACACAACGTGCTTCTCCACGCGAAGGTCTTTGGCCAGCCGCTCCAGGCTCAGTCGGTAGGCTTCGCCCTCTTGACGCAGCACGTTCGGGTGCGTCTGCCCCAGCACGATGTAGACGATGTCAGGAAACTCCCGGATGATGTCCGGCAGCGCACGAAGCGCATACTCAATGCCCTTGTTCGGCGAGAGCAGGCCGAACGTCAGCAGGACCTGTTTGCCCGCCACGCCGAACTCGGCCTTGAAATGATTCGTGTCCGAAAACGGCATGTCAGGAATGCCGTGCGGAATGAGGTCGATCTTGGCCGGGGGCGCATGATTGACTTCCTGAAGCAGCACCCGGCCCTGTTCGGTCATGACCACGAGCCGCGTTGAAAGTCGGACCAGATCGTGCAACACGCGTCGCTGCTCTGCGTTGGGCTCGCGGAGAATCGTGTGCAGAGTGGTCACGATGGGCATGCGCAGCTCGCGCAGTAGCGCCAGCACATGGCTGCCGGCCGGCCCGCCGAAGATGCCGAACTCGTGTTGCACGCAAATGACGTCCACGTCCGTGATGTTGAGGAAATCGGCTGCGCGCAGGTAGGACGTCAGGTCCTGCTCCGCGATCTCGAAGCGCACCTCGGTCGGGTAGTCATAGCCGCCCTCGACGTCATTGACGGACACGACCGAGCAGTGTATCGTCGGAAACTCCTTCGCGACCGAGTACTGCAGATCGTTCGTGAACGTGGCGATGCCGCATTTGCGCGGCAGATAGTCACCTAGAAACGCGATCTTCCGAATGCCTCCTGTCGCTGACACTTCAGGGTTAGCCGTGGTCTTTCTGTGGTCATTCGTGACCTATATCTGATTTAAACCCGCTATCCTGTGGCCTTCCCCTTTCAAGCCCCCTGTCAAGCCAGCATAATCGTGATCCACCGGCAAAGCAAGACCTTAATCCGACCTGAGATTCCGCCATTTAGCCTCTAGAATACACGATCTCTCCGTCACGAGATATCTTGATCCTGCACTTGCCTTGGCTCGCCAAGACAAGGCAGGCTCCGTGAGGCAGCAGGGCCTCCCAATACAAGGGGGCAGGGCTGCAAACCTTACACCTGTGAACCTAAGCACCCATCCCTGCCCCGCTCCTGCACCTGACGTGACACCAGATGCCGCAATCGTCAAGCATCGCTACTAACTTATATGCAACTGGCGTGTGTATGCACGAGGAGTCAAAGTATTCACTTGCAACGTTCGACAGTCTTGGGTAAGCCGCGGTCGCTCAAGAGCGCGGTCACCATAGCATTCATTGGAATTGTTGCATTGTCGGTGCTGGCCGCTGTCTCCGCATCGTATGCCAGCGGTGGATCTTCGTTCTGCACTACCGTAACCGCTCCCGCTACCGTCACCAAGACTGCTCACCCCCGTACCGTCACTACCGTAACCGCTCCCACTTCCACCATCACCAGAACTTACTATTCCCGCACCGTCACTAGCGTAACCGCTCCCACCACGATCACCAGAACTTACTATTCCCGCACTGTAACTACCGTAACGGCTTCCACCACCATCACGAGGACTGTTCATCCCCGTACCATCATTACAGTAACCGTTCCCACCACCGTCACCAGAGCTTCTTATTCCCGCACTACCACTACCGCAACCGCTCCCACCGTCATCACCAGGACCGTTCCTTCCTGTGCCACCACCACCACAGTAACCGCTCCCACCATCATCACCAAGACCGTTCACCCCCGTACCGTCACTACCGTAACCACTCCTACCACTATCACTAGGACTGTTCATTCCCGTACCACCATCACTACCGTGACTGCTCCCACTATCATCACGAGGACTGTTCATCTCCGTACCGTCACTACCGTAACAGCTCCCATCACCATCACCAGGACCGTTCATCTCCGTACCACCACCGTCGCTTCGTCCACCATCACCAGGACCGTTTATTCCCGTACCACCACGACAGTAACGAGTTCCCCCTGAAGCAGTGAAGGCCAGGACGGCAGAGGTCTGACTCTCATACAGGCTTCAATTGCAGTAACTCTCGTCCAGGAATCCACTTTCCGGACCCGTTTGGGGGCGAGTCCCACCGGGTCCGCTGACAGCCTCCGTTAGATTCGGGACTCGAGGGGCGTGGCTTTATACTCACAGGGGTCTATTGAATCTCCCAGGCGTCAAACGAATGGGCGTCATATCCCGTTTCGAGAAATTCTTCGTCAACAGAGCGAGTGAGCGAAACGCCCAGGAATTTCTCAAAATGACCCGCGAGGGCGTAAGCGTGCCAGGCGGGACAAAGATACTTGAGTTGGGCGCGGGGAAGGGCGCGCTCTCCTACTCGCTTTACCAGAGCTTCGCGCCGACGCGGCTGGTAGTGACAGATTACGACCCTTCGCAGGTGGCGCTGGCCGGATCCTACTTCAAGAGCAAGCTTGGGAGCATTCCTGAGAATGTCGAGAGCAGGGCAGCCGACGCCCTGAGCCTTCCCTTCGCAGACGAGAGCTTCGACGCTGTGTTCGCGAGGTTCGTCCTCCATCATGTAGAGAAGCGGAGGTGGCACTTCAGGAGCATCCAAAGGGCCCTGGACGAAATTCACAGGGTCCTGAAGGTCGACGGCTTGTTCGTCTACCAGGAGACATTCAACAAATCAAGAATACAAGAGTACCTCGTCAACTCGAGTTTCGACAAGGTTTTCGAAAAGGGGAACTGACATAATTGTTTCTGCATCTTTAGGAAGGATTATCCAGCAAAGAGCCCGAACAAGTCGGAGTCATAGCTGAGCTATCCAAGGCCTGGAATCCACTCTTAGAACCTGTTTGGGGGCGGGCCCCACGGGGCCTGTTCAATCAGGATGCCTTGCAGATTCCTACGCGCCGAAGAGAGTTCAGAGCAGGGTGATCGATGTGGAGGTCGAGCCCCGCGCCCAGCCGTCAATGTGCGAAGTCTGGTTTTGGCAGAGGGACCCCGCAGTTTGAGCGTAGTTCCCTGAAAGGCTGGGCCGTCCCGCAGTACTGACACTTGACCGGCGCCGAGTCCGGCTGCGAAGAGGGCAAATGCCGCTAGGAGGAGAGTCGGTGCCCCTCTGCTCCTCTCATCTTCATTCAACTCTCTCCCTTGCGCAACCATACACTAGAGAGTTGGGCTAATATGCTGGAAGACAGTTCTGTAGCTCATGTGTCAAGATGAATCTGAAGACGAGGGAATGTTCGTAGACTGCGAGGTCATCCACGACAGCATAGGTGTCACCCACTTCCTTCCTCCGAAGAGGTGCAGGAATTGCGGCGACTGAAATGGCAAATTCCGAGTTCTGTTCAAGGCACAACCTCTGGTACTGGAAGGACGAAGGCTGCAGCTGTTGCAAGGCTGGGCTTCCCGGGGAGATAGGCGACTACAAGTCGTGGTAGGTCACGCTCCTGAGCCCGTCCCTCATGCCCGATTCGCTGATGCGGCCTAGTCCGGTAACAACAGTTAATCATCACCCAAACCACTTTGGACGGGAGAAGTTCTGAAGTTTGAAGGCTCAGGCCATCGTCGTGGTGGTGGTGGTCGTCCTCCTGGCAGCCGTTGCTCTCCTAGCGCTGGATTCTCTGCATGTTCCCGTCGGATGTGGCACCAGGATCACCACTGACACGACATTGGGGGCGAACGTCGGCCCTTGCTCAGGGAATGGGCTCGTCGTAGCTGGCAATCGCATAGTCCTCGACTGCGCCGGGCGCACGATAAACGGCACAGGCTCAGACTTCGCAAGCTTGGGGATCAGTCTTGCCGGGACGTCAGAGGTCACGGTCGAGAACTGCAAAGTCACGGGATTTCAGGATGGCTTCCTGCTCAACAGCTCTTCTGGCGACACCCTCACGGGGAACACGGCGGACGGCAACGGCTTTGGCTTCTACCTTTCCAGCACTTCCGGCAACACCCTCACGGGGAACACGGCGGACGGCAACACATCGTACGGTTATTCCGACTACTCCTGGGGCTCAGGAACAGCGGGAACGGCGAACTTCTATTCTGGTAACGAGAGCAGCGGCAACGGCCCTGGAGGCTCTGAACCGAGCGGGCTTGGTTCCCCACAGCCCTAGGCAGCTCGCGCCTGCCCCTACCGCCGGCTCTCCGACGCGGTCAGATCGCTGGTTACGAGGCGTGGGCCTCAACAGATGCTAGAGGTGGCATCACGGTTGAAGGAAGTTGACGTACGTCACGTTCATTCCAGTAACGTATTCCGCCACTGGGACGAAGAGCTGGACGAAACAGCCATGCACTAGCGGTTGCGTGAAGTCAGATGCGTTCACTTGCGACGCGGAGTGGCCCACTGCCATGAACGTCCCTGTGCAACCTGTCCACGGTGCAGCCTCGTCATAGAAGCCTGTCGAATTGCTCAACGCGGTGACGATGTAGGTCACGGTCACGTAGTTCATGCTCGCTGATGGTCTGATAGAATCAGGAAGTGCGGTGATCTCGAATGAATGGGAGATGGCCTGCGTACACGAATAAGTCTCGTTAGCGGTGCTGCAATTGTAGTTGCCTACAAGGAAGGGATAGAACTCGTATGTTCCGTTCACAAGGAGAGGGTACGATCTGAACATCGGGTCGGACTGGTACAGAGTCTGGTTCCCTTGCCACGCCGTTTGATATGCGACGCAGACGTAGCCTGTGGAGTTGGGGCGCATCAGTAGCACGGGGATGCGTTGACTGTATGGGGTCGGACTGGAGGTATTCCACACCTCGTTGTTGCAGGGCTGATACAGTACGGAACTGATAGTGACCGTGGATGTTTGAGTTACGTTTCTAGTAGTTAGTATCGTTGCTGTAGTGGTCAGTGTCGTTCTCGTGGGTGAGAGTGAAACGTAGCCCAATGCTCCCACTAGGATGACTAGAATTACAGCTAGGGCCGTCGTCACTGTTCCGATTGCTTTGCTTCGGGGCATCTATCCGTGTCCTTTGGTGACCGAGTGTGTATAGTCCTATCGTCCAGAACGCTTGTTCTATGCTCTAGGACCATTAGATCGCTGGTTCGAATCCGACTGACTCATCCACATTCCGTTCATTCACGCTTATTAGACATCCACGTCTGTTCTTCTGCTACAGAGTATGGCCTTCTGCCCGTATTGCGGCAAAGAGGTATCGCCTGAAGCCATTTCTTGCCCTAACTGCGGACACCCACTCAGACAGGTTCAGCCTGCCGCCAAACCAATGGAGCCTATTAGCGGATGGTGGTGGCTCGTTCCCTTGTTCTTAGCATGGATTGGTGGGCTCATTGCATACTTCGTTCTCAAGGACAGAAACCAGAAGACGGCCGAACAGATGCTAATCTTTGGAGTTGTCTGGACTTTCCTTGGAGCCATAGTCGTGGTTGCGGTGGCTGGATTTCTGTTCGGGTTGTTCGGCATTTTCTCGACTACAGGCGTAACTACTACAGTGACTACAGCAAGCGTATTCCAATGAACAGTTGCTACGGTGGAACTAACCTTCGCGTTTGCACCTACCACTAGTTTTCTGACACCAACAACATCACTGGTTCAAATCCCACGTTCCAACGTGTTTCATCCTAACTTGTCTTTGGGTTTCGTCCTTCGCGTCGCATTATGCCCCGAGGATGAGCCCGCCGACGAATGCGGCCAAGGCCTGCACCTCTGCATCCTGCAGCGCCTCGCGTCTCCGGTTCGGCTCGACCTAGGGTGAAGGTTCGGCATCGACCTAGATTGGGATCTGCGAGAGCAGCTTGTCTGCCTGCCCAAAGGCAAGCCGGTAGAACAGATAGCTTACGAGCCCGATTACCGCAATGCTTGCTACAAATCCTTCGACTACGGTGGAGTAGCCCAGGTTGAACACCGAAGTGATCAGAATGGGACTCAGGGAGATCCCTCCGATCAGCACCGCGGAGGGGAGCGCAATCAACCCGGCGGTCTGCGAAACGAATTGGGCTCTCGGCGATTCCGAGAAATTGGGAAAACGCATTCCGAGCAGTAGCCCCACGAGCGACATTTCAAACGCCAATCCGACGGACAGGACCAGGAACATGGGCGCAACGGCCGCGAAGACCCCTGAACCCGTGAGCGCGGTGATGATGTAGAACGCGATGCCAAAGCCGGAGCCATAGATGATCGGAGGCCCAGCCTTTCCGACGACAAAGTCCTTCGTGACCACCGGCGCCTGGTACAGGTTCATGATCGATTTCCCCTCCGCCCCGACGCTGGACATCGAGAAGTAGAGAACCGTATAAGCCACTATGAACATCCCGAAGTAACCAAAGAACGGAGACCCGCCCGAGGTCGTGGAGCTCAAGAACGCAACCACGAGGAAGACCCCCGGCAGTGCAAGCAGCCGCACCATCTCTCTTCTTCTTACCAGCCCGCGCAGGTCCTTCTTGGTTATCGCGAGCTGCGGCTGGTTGAGTATTCTGGATGCGAACCCGCGCCTTGGCGCATACACCGAGGAAGAGATCCTGACGGAGGGCTGCACGGGAACCCAGTACCTCGACCTCGCGGCCACCGCGCCGAAGAACAGCGCCACGGCGAATCCGATCGCCAGCAGCGAAAACAGCACGGAAACGAACAGGTTGGAACTGAGAAGCGCCGTCACGGCAACGGACGCCCAGAGCAGAGGAACGAGCCAGGTCGGGCCGAAGTTCGTGGTGATTACGCCTAGAAAGTGCTCGTACACCGTCGGATAGAACAGCGCCTGAAACAGGATGATCACGATGACGCCGAACAGCGCGCGCAGCGCTATCGCGGCCCGTCCCCCTCGCCGGTAGAGCGAGGTCGAAAACCGATTCAGTACTGCTCTCGCGATCTCGAGGATGCTCGTGGACGCGACGATTCCGAATATGGAAAGCACGGCCGCGAGCTCCCACGCCCCAACGACCCCGAACACGTATGCGAGAGACAGCGTAGCGCCGAGGACCACCACGGGGAAGATCGAGTAGTAGATCAGGAGCGAAAGAGTCGAGGCCGCGACGTATTCGCTCGCCGTGACCGGAAGCCAATTCACCGTGTCAGAGCTCGCAAACTGCGCCCCGGCGCTGACTTCGAGCACGAGCCCCAAAACAAGGATGATGGTGAGGATCACCACAGGCAAGATCACGATGAAGCCCCGCACGCCTCCTGAGACCAGGCTGACCAGCGAGGGCGAGGCCGAGCCGGCTATCGAGGAACCAAGGTAGTATGCGACCCCGGTTGCGACCGCAAAGCCGACGACGTCGATGATGCCAAGAATCAGCGGCCTCCTGAGAATGGAGCGTACACCTATGCGACGGGTCGCCCCTACCGCGGTCGCCCTGAGCTGGGACAACAGGAGGCTCCTTGTAATGACCCAGACCTTGTGTAGGGATATCATCGCGTGATTTCGTCCACGATCGCGCGAACGTCCGAAGACCCGGTGAGGCTCAAGAAGATGCTTTCGAGATCGTTGCTCCCGCTCTGTTGATTCGTGGCTTGCGCGCGCAATTCGCTCATCGATCCCTCCGCGAGAATCCTCCCCTTGTCGAGTATGGTTATCTTCTGGCACATCGCCTCCGCGATCTCTAGGACGTGCGTGCTGAACAGTACGGTCGCCCCGTCTGAAGCGAGTTTGATCACTGTGTCCTTGACGATCTTCGCCGTGCGCGGGTCAAGCCCGTTTAGCGGTTCATCGAGGATGAGGACCTTGGGTTTGTGCATGAGCGCGGCGCTGATCGCGACCTTCTGCTTCATGCCGAGCGAATACCCGGAAAGTAGGTCGTTTCCCTGCTCTTTCAAGTCAAAGGCTGCAAGATACTCGTCGATCCTCTGCTTCTTTGTCTCTGTCGCTAATCCGTGGAGGTCAGCCACGAAATCGAGATACTCTATCCCGGAAAGGAAGTCATAGAGGCGCGGAGTTTCAGGCACGTATCCTACGATCTGGCGCGCGGCGATCGAATCGGTCGAAGGGTCAATTCCTTCCACAGTGACGAGGCCATTGTCGGGTCGCACCAGACCAAGCAGGATCTTCATGAGGGTCGATTTTCCAGACCCGTTAGCGCCGAGAAGGCCTCTGACTTCTCCCTTTTCGACTCTGGTATTGACGCCGCCAAGTGCCTGTACATTCCCGTAATTCTTTGCAATCCTCTCGACAGAGATCGATGTTGGCATTGTCAATTCATCAGGCTGTGACCCGCGGGAGAGGAGGCAAAGTCAGCGCAGTCCCTCTGCGGCATGGATATATGCACTATCTGCGTTTCAACCTCATCCACACCTGTTCTACTCCTTGCTCTCGATTGCTGGTCAGGCAGTGCCCCCGGATTCCGAGGTCGGATCGATTCCACGAACTTGATTGACCGAGGGAACTCCCGCTACACGATGTCTGGCGCAGGCCTCGCCGCCTCGTGCTCATCAGCGAGATAGGCCAGCGGCGTCCTGACGGCACTGAAGAGCGAAGGGAGCATCATCAGGTAGAGCAGCGGCCTAAAGTCCAGCGACAGGCCCATCCCGGCCGCTGTGAGCGCGAGCGTCCCCCCGTTCACGGCCGCGTAGATGTAGTAGGCCAGCGTGATGTGCGAGCCGGTCACCAGCGGGACCGAAGCCGCCATCCCTTCGGTGAGGGCACCCAGGACCTGCAGCGCCGTGACAATGGCGCCGAAGGTGTAGATGAACGTGAGAGAGATCGGCAGGGGGGTCGAAGGCAGCGACCCGGAAACGAAACCGAAGACGTACGAAGGCATGATCACCCAGAAGATCAGGTTGGCTACCCCCAACGCGACGGCACGGAAGATCCGCCTCCTCCATGTGATGCGCCGCTCTTCGAACAACCCTAACCTTCACCCCTCGTAACGAGAGTCCCCAGGTTGACGGCTACAGTGACCGAGGCAAAGGGCTCTAGGGTGACTACCACCTGCCCGTCGGCGTGCATTCCTTCAGCGACGAATTGCGGGTAGTTCCCCACCATCATCACGAAGTGAAGTGTCTGAGACTGCCCCGGGAGGACCCTGATCGATGGAGACGTGCAGGATATCCCGCTCCCGCTCTGAGGGAGGCAGGTCAGTGAGAGGGAGATCGGGTAGTAACCCTTGTTCGCCAGGGTCACGTTCAGGTAGACGGTCGCTGCCGAGCCCTCGATGACTATCCTCGTGGCGATCGCTGAGGTCGGCGAGCCGCCCCCTACGGTGTTGACGATGTTCGACGCGTCCGCGTAAGCCGAGTATCCGACCGTGCAGAGGGTGACGAGCGACACCACAGTGATGACGAGCGCCACGGCCCGGAGCGAGCTGGCCAGGATCGAAGGTTCGTGGTTCAAGAGCCCTTGGTTTCTGGTTCGGGCTGCTGGGTCGTGGTTCCGGCCTCCTCGGTCTCCGGTTCGGGCTGCTGGGTCACGATGCCCACCCCCTTGTCCACCTTGAAGGTGACGACCCCCACGCCTCTTTCAACCTTTTCGAAGTCTATGCCCCTCAGCATCAGCAGGGAGCCCACCCAGCCCATGATCCCCAGGAAGAGCGCCTGAATCGAGGCGAAGAGCAGGGTTCCCATGGACGTTGCGAGGTCGCTAGACGGCGTGGCGTTCCTGTAGGTCTGGAAGACCGAGTACCCCCATCGCGAAGGTGAAGAGCAGCAAAGCGAGCCCGACGACGGCAGAACCCAGCCCCATCATCCGGGTTGTGCGCACGGCACGTGATGGGTGTCTGGTCGATATTTAACGGCGAGACCCGGCGAGGCACCGCTGCGGACACACGGCGGTGCGTTCAATCCAGTTGACGGGCGCCCGCATCAGATGAGAGAAGGTGAAGCGAGGCGTCAAGCGAACCGACACGCCGACGTGTACTATCCCGAAATGAGTTCGCCCCCTCCTAGCTCTTCTGGGCATGGTATACCTCCCCTGATTCCTCGTCTGTGACGACCATGCCCTCTTCAGGCATCTTCCTGACGAAGGCCTGGTGGGGCGTCTCTATCACGTCCAAGTTCAGCGACATGTGGGGCCTCTTCTCGTTGTACCACCAGATGAGCTCCTCCAGGCTCCCGAACTCCGGCAGCTTCTCCTTCACCGTCCTGAAGAACCGTTCCACCTTGCCGTTGGTCTGAGGGTGCATGACCCTCGACAGCACCTGTCTTATCCCGTTCTCCACCAGGTACCTCTCGAATGTATTCGCTCCCTTCTCTCTGTCCTCAGTCTCGCTGGCGTAGAACTGCGTCCCCCTGTCGGTCAGGATCGACGCAGGCCTTCCATACTCCCCGATAGCCTCCTTCAGCACCTCCACCGTGCGCTCGGACGTCGCCTCGGGGAACAACCCGTATCCTGTTATGAACCTGGATGCGTCGTCCAGGTACGCTATCATCCACCCCTTCCCCTCGATCAGCGTCCAGTCCGTGTGCCACATCGAGTTGGAGTACTTCCTCTCGTAGCGGACCCACTTCTTCCTGCCCTGCTTCCTCGGCTCGTCTCTCGCCATCCCCATCGATTTCAGCACCCTGTGGATGCGGTTGTGGGGTATGCGCGCTCCGTAGATAACGGCTATGACCCTCTCGAGCACCAGCGCCCCCCTCCTGTACTCTGCGTAGGCCCTGGCCACGAGTTCCCTCTCCTCCGCGGAAGGCTCGACCCTCTTCCTCCCCGGCCGCTTCAGCACCGGAAGGGTGCCCGTGGCCCTGTGGGCCGACCAGAGCTCCTGGACCCTCCTCACAGAGATGTTCATCGAGTCGGCAATCGTCCCGTTGCTGGCTCCCTTCTCCTTCCGTCTGAGTATCCACTCCACCTTCACCGGGTCCAGCTTCATGTAGATGTGATAGCGGTGCCCCCTGCTCCATACCCACCTAGCCCCAAGCGTCTTGGCCAGGGGGTGAACCAATTTCAGGATAATAGACATTACAACTGGGACAGGAAGATACGAGAGTTCGGAATCATCGAGGTTCCGAAGTTGACATTCACGAGCCTGCTTGAAGGGTGCGATGACAAGACACTCGCTCGAATAGGGCGAGAGACCGCGGTAACCACTTCTAGAGAAATGGCAGAGTTCTTCTTTCAAGACTCTTCTCCAGACGCGATACTTGACCTCCTAGCGACGCGATCCAGGTTCAATCCCAAGAATCAAACAAGAATAACGAAGGATGAGGACACCTACACGATTGTCATGCATCATGACTGGGGTCCCAGGTGGAGCATCGCCGCGAAGAACGCTCTCCAAGAACTTGCGAAGCAGTTGTTTCATGCTGAGCCGCGAATCAGTGTGGAGGAATCGGTCGTCACGGCCCGTTTCAAGGTCAATCCACGGAAGCCGCCCACCTGACGGAACAAGGCCTGAGACTGACCACGCCGTTCCTCAGCCACTACCAGACGATTCCTGACAGCGAAGAAATCGGGGCTTGGTCGACGGAGACTTCACAGAACCTGCTACCTAGCTTGTAGCTTAATTGGCTCGATTGGATTCCACGGTGCATGGTTGTTGAACGTCTGCGGTATGCTCATTCGAGGTGAATCCAGAAATTAACACGAAGGTGGTTTGATTTTGAATTAAGCTACAAGCTACCTGCTACCGGCTTTGGCACACTATCCAAAGTGAGCGGGTAGCCTAGCTATTACCGACAGGTTGTATGTCACCACCTTGAGTCTCAGCTCGTTCTTCTGTGCCTTCCTCTTCTTCGAATAGAGGGTGTGGCTGAACCTCCTCTTCACCGTAGATATCGCGGTCTCTGCCAGGCTCCTCCGATGGTATCTCTCCCTGTAGAGCTCTTTGCTCCTCCTGTACATCACGAGCATCTCCCTCCAGGCCCTCGAGCCCTGAGCCCTGATCCTCGTGACGTTCCTCTTGATGGAGATGTACGGCTCCCCGCCGTGCCTTGCTATGAGGTCACAGATCTTCCTGGAGAGGTAGGCCTTGTCCGCGCAGAGCCTTCCCAGCTCTCTGATGAAGGATAGGAGGTAACCGACCTGCCTGCCATCGGATTTGAAGGGAGGCGTGACCTTGAACGAGAGGATGAGCAGGCTGCTGACGTCAACGATGAAATGCAGCTTGAGGAAGTCTTTCCTCTTCCTCCTCTTGCCGTGCCTGATGTCGAACCATCTGGCGTAGCGCCTTACCGAGAAGCCAGTGCTGTCAACGGCGCAGACCCGCTTCTCCCGGCTTTTTTCCCATAGTAGCCCTGCTCGACGATGAACGTGTTGAGGTGTGCGAGGTACTCCTTCGTGAGGCGGTTCATAGCCCTCTGCAGGTCCATCCTGCCGGGGAGGGCCCTGAGGCCGATGACCGGCCAGAGGTGCGTTCCGTCAGCGAGGAACGAGACCAGGTCGCGGTATGGCTTCCCGAGCCATATCTTGAGGAGCAGGCAGATCACAAGCGCTCGAGGGTCGTTCTTCGCTGGCTGTCCCCTCTCGGCAGGGTTGGCTTCCCACGGTGCCTCTCCCGCATAGACGAAGACTCTCGCCAGCCTGACGAACTCTCCGTATTCCTTCTTCTTCCCGTCCTCGTAGTCGCTCCACTGACCCCTGGCTACCATGGGTCGTGAGTGGGATCGCATCGGGGAAGACGATGCGAATCAGACAATCATGATAGAATGCTCAAGGATAGTGTGCCAAAGCCCCTGCTACCATAGTGTTTATATAAGGAGGGAGGTATGGAATCATTACCCAGGAGTGGTCTCAACCAGGACAGAGACGCCCGAAAGGGAGACCTTCCGTAAACTCGGAAGCACTGGGTAACTTAGTATTCTATTCACGGTTTGTACTTGGAGTGCTGCTTCAGCAGGTCTGCCAGGGCGACGAAGTTGGGGTTGGCGCTCGCGTTGATCAGCCTCAGTGTGCCCAGCGGCGACCTGACTTCGGGCTCGAATCTCTCCTTCAGCGCAAAGCTCACGGAGTTGTAGTGAATGGTCCCCTCCAGCTGCTGTCCGATGACCGCCTCGCTGTTGAGGTTGAACGGGACGACCTGGAACACAATCCCGTTGCACCACTGGACGAGAGGAATCGTCGTGCCCCCGGCCGCTCGCGCTCCCGTCAGCACGAGTTCCACGTAATCGCTGAACTGGTACTCGATGACCTCATGAATCACGATCTTCTTGTAAGGTTCGACGACGATCTCCGGCACGCCCTTCTCCGGCATTGGCATGAAGGGCGTGTTCTCAGATATTAGAAGCTTGGCAGGAGCCCGCACTTCTGACGGGCGCCTAGTAGAGTAGGGTGTTCTCGTCAGTAGTCATTTATGGCGCTCCGGCCAGGATGGTCTGCGCTTGAGCTCCTCGCCCGCCCAAGACCTGCCACGAAAGAGAGATTCGGTGCCGCATCCGCGCGGCGGCGTGTTGTTCGCCGTCGTCGTCGTAGTCGTGCTCATAGCGCTTCTGGGAGTAGAGGCAGGGTCCCACCAATCGAGCCCGCTGGTCGCAGGGCCGTGGACCTCTTCCGTGGAGGGAGTCGACCTTCAGGTGACCCTGAACGCCACGACGATCAGCGTCGGCCAGAGGCTCAACATCACAATCGTCCTGCTCAACACCCTGAAGGAGACAGACTTGATCCCGACTTCGACCAATTGGTCGTTCCAGGCGTTTCCCGTCGCCATCTGGCCCCCATGCATATTTGTGCTGCCGGTCGAGTTCGTCGTGCTGAAGGGGAACTACACCCTAGGAGACCTGGAGGCAGCGGGGTCCAACTCCACGGCAGACCTCGTGTGCATGGAGGGCACGACGGTGGACCACGTCGCCTTTCAGCCGACCAGCGACATCGCCACCATGAACGGCACGTACCTCGGCGGGGAAGTAGAGCCGACGAGAATCGGCCCCATTCGCCTGGCGACGAACTTCACGGTCAGCGGCTACTCGGACTTCCATCACCCGGGCCGAGGCCCAGGACATCTACAACCCCTATGATGGAGGCGTCACGTTCATGTATCCGGAAGTGTCGCCGGTCCCTGCGCATTCCTTTACTCCCGGCTTCTACACGGTCGCCGTATCTGATGAGTGGGGGCAGAGCACTATTCTTCACTTCTCGGTCGAGCAGTAGGCAGGCAGGTCCGCGGCTCGTACGATCGCTTTCCAGACAGGCGGTTCACAGCACGCTGTCTACAGGACCAACAAACGGATGGAACTGCTTAAGAGTTCCCTGGCCGAATGACTTCCTATGTCCAAGAGCGGGACGCTCCTAAGAACGTGTCCCTCGTGCGGGCACAGGTTCCATGTCAGACTCGTCAACGAAAGGGTTCTGAGTGACAGAAAGATGGCAGAACCTGTCTCCAAAGACGGAATGATGTTGAACACGGGCGCGTCTACGGGTTGGTCGGGCTATCCGAGGGGTAAAGTCTGGTCGGCCCCGCTGGGCCCTCAAGAAAAGGAGACGTTCTCCACCAAAAGAAAGGAGTTCGAAGGATTCATTCAGGTGTAGCAGTTGTGGTCACCAGTGGTTTGAGAAACGCACGGTAGAAAGAGAAGCAAGCTGAACTGACATCACCCGTCGCGCAACACCCAGACAAGAACACCAACCAACGCAACAGAACCACGCCAGGTTCTGCCCTAACTGCGGGAAACAGCTCCCTTAGCAACGGTGAAGAGCCCCCTAGTCGTCGCAATTCTTGCACCTCTTCGGAGGTAGGAAGTGGGCGACCCCTATGCTGTCGTGGACCACCTCGCAGTCAACGAACATCTCATTGTCGTCAGTTCCTTCTTGGCTCATGAACCAGGAAACCGTCTTCCGGCATATCAGCCCATCCACAGAAACCGCCTTTGTCTGAGGGAGGGAGTTGGGTGAAGGCGGGTCGAGCGCTTGCCGTGAGCAAACCGGTTGTGCGCCACAGTGGCCGGGAAAGGAAGGGTATTCCTCTCGTCTCTGCCATTTGCATTAAATAACCAAGCACCTGACCGCCCACAGCAAATCGCATTTGGCTGATTCCTCCAGGAGCCCGGCAAAGAAAGCGAAGAGGGAAGTCGACTGGACCGTCCTCTGCGCGACCCTCGCGATCCCCGTCATCGGGGCCATCCTGATAGTCGTGAGCCTGCTGGCGCCGTCGACTCTCCCGGACCGTGACGTCGTTCTGGTCATCAGCGGGGTCATGCTCGGATTCGGCGGCCTCGCGATCGAAGAGTACTTTGTCCTGTCAGTCGAGCGGGCGAAGTACAGGGCGCTCGTGAGGGCCGAGGGAGAAGAGTATACGGCCGAGGAACTCGCCGCCATCGGGAGGGCAGAAGCCGAGCGCAAGCAGAAACTCGAGGAAGAGTCTAGGGAGCGCGAAAGGCAGGGAGAGCTCACAAAGGCCTACCATGAAGAGCTCATGGCCAAGGTGTACGGCCCGTGGTGCCAGAGCGGGATCGAGGACAGAGAGAGTCTCGCCGGTTATCCCCCGACGCAGAACCGACCCGGATACATCTGGATTCCCATCGGGTTTGAACTGGAATCGAACTTTCCCATCGGGTTTGAACTGGAATCGAACTCCGAGCCGGGGACGCACCCGGAGCTTCCGATGATAAGGGACGCCCTCGCACACCTGGACGAGGAGACCTCCAAGGCCAGAAAGAAGGTGTGGGACGGAATCGTGGACTACAACGACAGCGTCAAGGCGCTGATACGGTGGCCCAGCTACATCGCAAAGGTGATCGACCGCGAATGCGGGCTCAGAGAGGCCACAGGGATCGGTCAGCCTCCCCAAGAGCCCGGGTGCGACATGTCGGTCCTGATCGAATACTTTGACCGTCGCTTCTACCGCCGCGAAAGCGCGACGATCGGCCCCCCTGTCAAGGGCGCTGGTCCTTCACGAGGATGGACCTTCCTGCCGGTCCACTATGCCGGCCGTGACCAAATGCTCGCGAGCTCGTCGGACGATTCGGAACTGTCCAGACTCGTGAAGAGGATAGACCCCTGGGGCGAGTACTATGCCGACGCCAGAAGAGGCCTGGACTCCAAGCGGGGGTCGCTGAGCACCGACCTGAAGGTCTTCCAGAGCGGAACGGCTCAACTCGTCCAGACGCTGAGGTTCCGCCCCCACCTCGTCAAGGGGAAATGCAGCGTCGAAGAATCATTCGCCGAGGGAAAGAGTTGAGATACCGCGAACCGGTTCACCACTCTCCTGCGTCTCCCTGACAGGCTGCAGCAGAACCAAAGGATATTAGCTCCAGCCGGGTCGGGGAGACGTTGAATGGCCTCCGACGCGCAAGCATCTTTCTGTTCGTAGTGGGCGTCCTCCTCTTCCTCTTTGTCTCCATGTTCTTTGGACTGGTCCTTCTCCTAGTGGGATTGGTGATCGTTCTTGCTGGTGGAAGGAGACACCCGGTTGCCCCGCCTGCCCAACCCATGCCCCAGCCGCAGAGTTCTGCTGCCACCACACAGGGGGAGAATGCAAGAACCAAGTGCAAGTATTGCGGAGCACTCAACGACCAAGGTCGTTCGAACTGCCAGTCCTGTGGCGCTTCTCTGAGCTGATTAGAAGTTCAGGGTCAGCCTCATCTTGGTTCAGATCGTCTCATGGATTGGAAGATGAGCAGGAGGGCTGTGTGGGTGCCTGACACACGCGGCCAGCCCCGGCGGCTGAGATTGCAGAGTTTCGGGGTTCTCTTCGGCCGAGTCTTCTTCTTGATGCTGTATGCGAAGGCCCCACTGGACGTGCTTCCCTGAGATCTTCAAGAAGTTGGGCCTTCCTTACTGAGCAGTCGACACGTGTGCAATCTGGACCTGAAGTGTTACGCACCCACGGCTTATCAGGGAGCTACCGAGAAGCATCCGGAGGTATTGGCATGATTGGAGTGGACTGCTCGGAACTGACAGGAGACGAAATGCTGGCCATGGCTTCGGCGATCTCGGAAAGGCTTGAGGGAACGGGAGTCGCTATCGTGAAGGACGACAAGATCATGATCGACCAGATGTCCAAGTCCAAGATCACAACAGCAACGGTCTTGTCGGTAATCGAGGCCTTTGTATCAAGGAGGAAGGATCCGGAGCATTATTCAGTCGAGGTTTCTAGGAACAGCATAATCGTTCATTCGCGCGGTCCGCTGATAGGAGGCGAGAAGAAGACAATTCATCGTCTCCCGCCAGGCTTCCTTCAGTGCTCTCTCTGTGGATTCCTGACAAAGGACCAGGAGAGGCTCTCTCTGCACATCAGGACAGCGCATGAAGTAATTCGCTGAACCCCTCGGAGACAAATCCGAGGCACACTTGTCCGGGCCGGTCTGCCACTTCTGCGACAACCGAACCGGGGGCCTCGAATCCTAGCCGGGCCCGAGCCTGAAGACGCCGTCGAGGCTGAGACTCGCATGGGAACCCCGAAAGCCGGATTCCGTGCTGGATTTCTTGCTCTAGTGCCCCTGTGCTCTGTCAATGACACCCTGTCTTGACTTGGTTCAAGCGCCACTAGCGCTTGGTAGACCCGTGCACCATTGCTTGTATTCTCTGACAATCCTGTCTATTGCGGGGCTACGTGCTTGCCAACCTTTCACTAGCTCCTTATTCTCGGTCGCCCAAAATCCTTGTTCCTTATTGAGACAGAATTCCTTCGCTTGAGCTTCGAATACTCTCCTTGTGGGTTCATCCAATCTTGACCAGTCATCGCGAGCGGCATGAATGATCCAATGCCTGATGGCCGATTCCAGAAGAATGAAGGAAGTGTAATACTCGTCGATTTGGAGCGCGCTAATGGGCTGTATGCTGATTCCACCGCTGACATCATTCTGAACAAAGCCCAGAGCAGCGCTCACCGATGAGAACTCTCTCTATCTATCTCGTCACGTCTTTTCGTAAATGAGTCGATCTTGAAGGTGGTCCAGAGAGTTAGTACCCCTGCTGCAATGATGGAAACCGCTGAGAGCGCTATTGCAGCATCTACTATCGCATGGTCCAGAGCGGCCAGCGCGAGCAGCGCTGGAATGATTATCGATCCAATTCCTGTGGCAGCAGAAACTCTGATCCTTCGGTAAAAGTCAGCGGACGATTCGAGAAAGCCAGTAAGGGCGTCTGTCGTTTCTTTGAAGCGCTTTGACATTCCATCGATGAACTGGGCAAAGGACCGATATCGTTCAAGTAATATGAGCTCTCTTATCCCGCCGGTTTCTCCCGAGTCCTTGGCCAACCTAGGCGCAGCAGACATTGCTTCAGACGTAGATCAATCCGGACCAACTAATAAGCACCGCCAGAGGCATCTATGCTGGCGGATTCCGTTATAGGATTCTGGCATAATAAGGCTCTGTTGCCTAATCCGAGTGAGAATCAAGCTCTCCCGCAGGACTGCCTTTGCGGACCCATCCGAGCCGGTCGGACTCGAGTAGAAACGGATAAGACTACAACCAACGAGAGAAGGATGCCCACATGCAAGCAGTGGTACACACAAAATACGGGCCACCGGATGTTCTTCAGCTCAAAGAGATTGAAAAGCCCACTCTCGAGGACGATCAAGCACTGATAGAAGTTCATGCGGTATCCTTGAATGCGTTTGATAGAGGTATGCTGACAGGCAAACCGTTCTTGGGACGCCTGATGGGCTTTGGGCTTCTAAAACCGAAGAACCAGATACCCGGCGCTGACATTGCGGGGCGTGTTGAAGCGGTCGGCAGAAACGTGAAGCAGTTCAAGCCAGATGATGAGGTGTTCGGATCGACTCGGGGCGGTTTTGCCGAGTATACGTGTGCTCGCGAAAGAAACTTGGCGTTGAAACCGGCCAATGTATCGTTCGAGGAAGCAGCGGCCGTCCCTGTGGCGGCAGTCACCGCCCTGCAGGGCCTTCGCGATAGGGGACGGATTCAGCCAGGACAGAAGGTCCTGATCGATGGTGCGTCTGGTGGTGTCGGGACATTTGCGGTGCAGATTGCCAAGGCGTTCGGGGCCGAAGTGACCGCCGTGTGCAGCACGAGGAATCTGGACAAGGCGCGCTCGATGGGGGCAGACCATGTCATTGACTACACCCAAGAGGATTTCACCAAGAACGGGCAGCGCTATGACCTGATTCTTGCCGCCAACGGTCATCATTGGATTCTAGGTTACAAGCGCGCGTTGAGTCCCAAAGGGATCTACGTCTTGGTGGGAGGTTCCATGGCTCAACTGATCCAAATCGTGCTCCTGGGGCCGTTGATATCAAAGACCGGAAGCAAGAAGATGGGTTTCATGCTGGCGAAGATAAAACAAGAAGACCTGGTCTCTTTGAAAGAGCTTCTTGAGGCAGGCAAGGTGGTACCCTTTGTAGAGAGACACTACCCCCTAAGCCAGGCTGCTGAGGCTTTCCGGTATTTCGGAGAAGGACACGCCCAAGGAAAAGTAGTGGTAGTTTTGGAGCATGACGACAAGGAGTAATGAAGCGCTGGACCCGACCATGAACGGCGTGGGCTTCCGCTCGGAGGGCTCCTGATGAATTCCGGCCTCCTGAAGTATGCCAACGTGCTGGCCTTCGTCTTGACGGTCCTGGTGAATGGCCTGGCGGGCAGCACCACAATTCTCGGCGGGAAGAACACGGCCACGATCTCCAATTCCAACCCGACCCTCATAACCCCCGCAGGCTACGTGTTCTCCATCTGGGGGGTCATCTATGTCCTGCTGGCAATCTTCGTGGTCTATCAGGTGCTGCCCAGCAAGCGAGACGAAGGGTTCCAGAAGAGGATCGGCTGGCTCTTTGTCCTGAGCAGCGTCGCGAACATCGTCTGGCTCTTCCTCTGGCAGTCCGAGTACTTCGTCGCATCGGTCTTCGTCATGTTTCTGCTCCTCGCGTCTCTGGTGCTGATCTATCTCCGCCTCGGCATAGGTAGATCTGCGGTTTCGATGCGCGAGAGGCTGGCGGTTCATTTGCCCTTCAGCGTCTACCTGGGCTGGATCACCATAGCCTCCATCGCCAACGTCGCCGTGACACTGGTCTCGGCCAAGTGGGACGGTTTCGGCATAAGCCCGGTGACATGGGCGGCTCTTGTCATAGTGGTCGTCCTGCTCATCACGACGCTCGTGGTGGCTACGAGAACGGACGTAGCTTACGCTCTGGTGATCATCTGGACCCTTCTGGGCATAGCGGTGGCGCAGAGCGGAAACCAGACGATCGTCACGCTGACAGAAGCGGGCGCCGTCATCGTGGCCGTCGCCCTGGCTGCCACCATCCTCCTCGCCAGGCTGAGACGACGATGATGAGCGTGCGCGCCAAGCGAGACTAGCGTGCCGGGACTCGAATGAAACTGGCCCAGTTTGAATGGAAGGGGAGGACGAGAGCCGGGATCGTCGAAGGCAGCTTCGTCCACGATGTGGGAGAATCGGGTCTGGACCAGATCCTGTCGAAGGGGCAGCTCGATTCCCTGAAGAGGCGCGAGAAGGCGCTGGTGGAATCGACGGCCGGCATCCCGCTGAGCTCAGTCCGCCTGCTCAGCCCTGTGCTCTTCCCCGAGAAGATCTTCTGCGTCGCAGAGAACTACAGGTCACACGTCAGGGAAGCGGACGGCGAGGTCGCCAAGAGGCCCTATCTGTTCACCAAGTTCAGAAACGCGATAGTCGGCCCAGACGAGACGATACTGATTCCGAGGATTTCGAAGAAGGTCGACTGGGAGGCGGAGCTCGCCGTGGTGATCGGGAAGGAGGGCAAGCACATTCCAGAGGAGCGGGCGATCGGCCATGTCGCCGGGTACTGCGTTTCGAACGACGTGAGCTTCAGGGACCTTCAGTTCCCCGAGGGATGGCCGAAGGAACTGAACCGTATGGGGCAGAACTGGGTCCTCGGTAAGGGCCTGGACGGCGCCCTCCCTCTCGGACCCTGGCTAGTGACCACGGACGAAATCCCCAATCCGCACGACCTGGGGATCTCGCTTTCAGTGAACGGCGAAACGAAACAGAGCTCGAACACCGGCGAGATGGTGTTCAGCGTGGCTTCGCTCATCGAGTACATATCTGCGGGAATAACGCTCAGGGCCGGAGACGTGATCTCGACAGGAACGCCTCAGGGAGTGGCCGCCTTCACGGATCAGAGGTTCCTGAAGGACGGTGATCTCGTCGAAGCGAGGATCGACCGGATCGGCACTCTGCGGAATCCTGTAGAGTCAGAGAAGTGAAGCAGTGATACTCCGTTCATCGCCCCCTATGGTTGTGTTCGCCTGATTCCGCCTTCTAGCCTAGACCACCTCGCGGTCGACGAATGCCTCGCCGTCCTCAAAGCCTCCCCATCTCATCCCTCAGGGCCCGGCCGCCTGCCTCTTCTCCTCCTTGAGAATCGAAAAGAAGCTGCCGCACAGTTCATAGGAGAACATCGGCCGCTCGTACTTTCCGCAGAATCCTACGCTGCTGAAGTGCTCGCACGTCCCGCAGCTCGGCGTCTCGCCCGACACCTTTCTGAAGTGGGGAGGGTTCATGTTGACGGAATCTTGAGCGGAGCCAATAGCCGCGCGGGGCCTTCGCCCGGTTATTGTGGGGGAGAGGAGGCCGAATCTGATGCGTGGAGAGGATTCGTCGCGCCCAATCTTCCTGGTTCTGCATTTCTATGGTTCGATTCCAGAACTACTGTCTCAGCCCAGTCAGTCAGCACTGAAGGACGCTCTTGATGGAACGGTGGAACTCGCCCCCAAGCCGTACATAATACACAGTGATACAAAATAATCGGCATTGAGGGATAGAGGATTCTCGAAGATTCTGCTTGCTGTCCTGCTCATCTTCACCGTTCTGGGTTCTGCGCTGGTCTTCTCGTCTCCACCTGTCTTCGCCCGACAACCCCCACCACCCACCCCACCTGCATGTGGCAGCGTAATCACGACGAACACGATTCTGCACGCTGACATCGGCCCTTGCTCAGGGAATGGACCGGTGATAGGAGCCAACGGCATAACCCTCAACTGCGCTGGGCACACCATATACGGCTCAGGCAGCTCAAACACAGGCGCAGGGATTAGTCTTACTGGGATAACGAAAGTCACGGTCAAGAACTGCATTGTTACGGGATTTGGCGAGTTCAGTCCCGGTGCTGCTGCTGGCTTTGGCTTCTTCCTTGACAGCTCTTCCTACAACACCCTCATCGGGAACACGGCGAACAATGACGGAGTTGGCTTCCTCCTTTCTAGCTCTTCCTACAACGCCCTCATCGGGAACACAGCGAACAGCAACACAGTGTATGGCTTCGCCCTTGACAGCTCAACCAGCAGCAGCAAAGTCACTGGGAACACAGCGAACAGCAACACGCAGTATGGCTACTACGACCCGTCCGCAGGCTTGGGCACAAAGGGGACAGCGAACTTCTATTCTCACGACATCTGTCGGGGCAACGGTGTAGCGGGTTCGAGCCCAAGCGGGCTTGGCACCCCACAGCCGTAGAGCGTTCTATCCGATTCAGCTTTATGGGCGGTCTGAAACTCTTGATTCAGACAATCATCGTCTCGGTCTGGACAAGATCTGTCCTGGCCTCCGAGCCTTTGGTCATCCCGTCTTCCAATCAAAAATGGAGTAGGCCGCGTCCTTTCGGGACCGCAGCCTATTGGTGATGCGATCGCGTCCGCAAGACGATGGCCGCAACTCCCAGCGCAACTAGGATTGCTACTGTAGCGCCTATCGCGATGGTTGTCAGACCCACTCCCAGAATCGCATGGGAGGATGTCGTTGCCGATGTGGGCGGCAGGAGTACAAACACTGGCACGACTGTCTCATTGCCCGTCGGGGTGCTTGTCTCATTGCCCGTCGGGGTGCTTGTCTCATTGCCCGTCGGGGTGCTTGTCTCATTGCCCGTCGGGGTGCTTGTCTCATTGCCGGGTGGCTGGAGGACAAGCACTGGCACGACTGTCGTGTTGCCGGTTGAGGTGCCTGTCATGTTGTCACTTGAGGACCCGCTCGCGAAGATCTGTGCTGTGTTGGACGGCGTAGCATGAACTGTAAGCGCAGGAAGGCCTGTGAGACCAAGGAGGATAGCGGTCGCCAGCATAACCGCTAGAACTGAGGTTGTCGTGTTGCGTGAAGCGCGATTCATTTTCATGGTTTGCAAATGCATCGTTCTCGAACTCCAACTGGGGAGGCGGTGAGTTATACCTATGGAGTCGAACGGCCGTTCTGGACCGTAGAACGGTGCGACGCATCGGGGCGACCGCTTCGACCATCCCTCTCAACCGCAGGTTTCCTGTCCACGCGTAAGATTGCCGCATCCGCTAGGGCGTAAAGTCCCATGGGCTGGTAAAGCAGGCAGTCGAGGAGTAGCAGAAGTACATAGTGGTGGAATCCTCGTAGACGTTCACCACAGCTGTAATGCCAGTGTTCACGAACACGCCCATGAACCGGGGCCCGTTCACCTGGGAGATCAAGGCGAAGTAGTCTCCTCCGTAGGTTCCGTTGGCGATGGGAAACGTCGTGACCGCTTCGACGTAGAACGGAGATACGCCGTAGCTGGCCATGTAGCTCTGCACCGTGTCGTTGGACAGGGCGACTCCAATCACCTGCTGCTGCTGGGAGGTGTAGGTAATCGATTCGTTGCGGCTTGGGAAAGAGGCCGCACTGACAGCGGCAACGCTGAAGGTCGATGGCGCCGTGAACTGGACCGTCACGTTCAGCGTCCTGATACCCGTGTACGAGACGAAGTAGCCGGATGTCCAGTTTCCAGTAACGGTCTGGCTCCCGGTGACGTTGATGATCACCACCGCCAGGTTGGGATCGCTCGTGGAGGCGCTCTCCTGGATTATGTCATACGAGTAGGCGGTCTTGATGTAGCTCTGGACTTCGGGCGAGTTCAGGGTCGCGTTGATCAGGTCACCTGGACCCCAGCCCTGGGCGGTGGTGGTCGGAGAGCCCGAGGTAAAGCAAGTGGTGGTGAACATGAAGCTGGGGCTCGTGGTCGAGGTGCTGGTCGTTCCGAAAGAGGTACCTAAGCCGCGAGCGGGAGGCTTGGGCGCGTTGGAAGTCAACATGGGGCTGCCGCCGGAGCTCGCCGGAAACAGGTAGGCACTGACGAAGGCCATCGCCAGCACTCCTACCACGGCTATCGTCACTGCGAGGCTTGCCTCCTTCTTGTATTCGGCCAATCTGTCCCAGGGCACCAGCAACAGCCCAAGATATACCACTACGCTTTAGGAATGTGATGCGGCCCGATTGCTAACCTTTAGTATCATGCCCACAGGTGAGCAACGAGCCTGGAGTGGCTGAAAAAGGGCGCGCCGAGACATCGGAGGACAACTATGGCGATTCCCTGAGGGGGACGACCATGAATGTCTACCGGTACATGTACAAGGCCGGAACGGTCGTCCGGATCAACGACATCCAGAGAGGCCTGGGCCTGAGCTCGCCTTCGGTCGCCCACTATCATGTGCAGAAACTGCTGCAGTTCGGCCTCATCCGAGAAGAGCAGGAAGGCTACGTCATTGACAAAGTGATTTTCTCCAACGTGGTAAGGTTCCGGAAGATATCGATACCCTACCAGGCTGCCTACCTGGCCTTCTTCGTCGCCTCTCTCGTCGTCATGCTGACCGTCCTGCGGCCATCCAGCGTCACCGCGACCTACTTCTTCGCCCTGCTCGTCATCGCCGTCGCGGCCGTCATAGCTGTGTACGAGGCGATCAAGACGCTCCGGCGTCTCTAGACGCATTCCGCGGGCGCTGCTTGGAGGCACTGAAGAATCTCACGTGTCGCACCAACGTCGATGACGATGGCCGTAGCTCCAATTTCGGATGGACTCAGTAGAATGAGAAGTAGAGGGTCTTGTCGGGCGCACAGCCAAGATAGTATGACCACGCGCCGGGTGCGGTCGTGCCATGGTAACCCGAAGTGAAGTTGTCGCCTGCGACGCCGATGCGAAGCAGCAGGCAGCTCGGGGAGTCGTAGGCCGAGGCCAGAGTGTCCTTGCATCCTGGGGCAGGGCCTGAAGGAGGCGGGGGGCCACCGCAACTGACAATGTGGTAGGGCGAATATACTATGGGTGCAAGAAAGAAGAGCGAAGCAACCGCCAACGCCGCCACTACCGCCCATACCACGCGGTTCATCCATGTCGTCATGGACCGAACGAGATTTACGGCTTATCCTCATTCGATTCTGTTAACTCAGCGGCATCTGGCTCAGAATCGTCTCGCTGTCAACTGCCGGCATCTATGGACTCTTAGCCTGTCTGCCCGGAGAAGATGATTCTGTTGCGTCTCTTCATGGCCTGATTGAGATTCAATCCCCAGTATAGCCCGGAGACCCTACCCTGCGCTCCGTCTGGCGAATCTCTGACCATTCATGCCCACAGTGCTTGCATCTATACTCATATTGAAAATCTTCGACGTCGACCACAAACGGCTTGCCCTCTTTGAGTACTGCCGCCAGCGGTGGAGAACGTCTAGCCCCGTAGGGAGGAGCGACCCGAAGGTGGTTCTCCTTGTCGACGAAGTCTTTCGAACCAACGGGTTTCTTGCTTACAAGCCTGATTTCGAATCTTCTACTGCACGATGGGCAGTGACGAAAGAAATTCTGGACTTCAGGCACACTTCTGGGTATCCGACTGCCTTACTCAAGGGCTGATTGCCAATCATCGTTTGAGTTCTTGGAGGCTTTCAGGATGGGCGTGTCGGGACATGACTCCCTTTATCTTGAAGCCAGAGAGCGGCGATGGCGTTGTTCGGCCTCCCCCTGTGGCTCTTCATCCTTGTCTCCGTAGTCGCCATGAGTCTTATCGGTGTTCTGCTGTGGTATCTCGAAAAGCTGGTATGGTATCTCGTAGGAAGAGGACAAGAATCAGAGTTCGACAGAGTGAAGGAGGATTCCGTCAGAAGCCGGACGCGCTGCGAGGCCTCCCGTCGAGCTCTCCGGACCCCCTGCAGCTTATGAAGAGATGAGACCGCGCCCATGACCGGATGGCCAGGGGCAGGGGTCTGTACGCCTATGCGATACCCTACGTAATCATCGCCTCCCTCCAGTACCCGTTCGCCAAGGACGGCCTGCGGTACGCCGACCCCCTGACCTTCATGGCTGTTCGCTATCTGATTGGCGCCTTCGCCACCTTCCTCTTCGCCCGCAGCTTCAGGCCCCGGGTCAACAGGGACACGGTCCTGCTGTCGCTCTTCACGGCCACGAGCACCCTGCTGTGGATCTACGGGCTGCAGCGCGTCTCGCCGGCGCAGTCCGCCGTCCTGAGCTTCACGATGCCCCTCTTCGCCATCCCCATCACGCACGTGGTCCTGAACGAGCGGGCGTCGCGGCTGGGCTGGGCTGGCACCCTCCTCGGCTTCGTGGGAGTGACTGTCTACGGCCTGACCCTGGGCGGAAGCGGCGCGACCCTGCTCGGCGCCCTCCTGACAATGGGCAACGCCGTCTTCTGGGCCTGTTACACGGTTTACTACAGGAAGACCAGGAGCCAGGACGCCGCTGCCACCGTCGGGACGCAGCTGCTCATCGCCGGCGCCCTGTTCGCCGTCTTCGTGCCCATCACCTTCGCCGTGAGCGTCACCCCGGAGTTCCTCCTGGACCTGGGCTACGTCTCCGTGTTCAGCGGTTTCGCCTCGTTTCTCCTCTGGAACGGCATGCTCCGGAGGGAGAGGGTCGGAAAGGTCACGACGTTGGCCTTCGCCGTGCCCGCCATGACGACGCTCATCGAGATGATTCAGACCGGCGTGATGCCGGGCTTGGCGACCCTCGTAGGCATCGGCATCATGTTCGTGGGCATCTACCTCTCGAGAGTCACGGCGCCGATTCAGTCTGTCCAGAATCTGCCGGCAGACTAGCCCGGATCCGATCTGCTCAGGACTTGTTGCTGAAGGTGTAGTTCTTCGCTGCCAGAGAGAGGAGTATGGCCAGCGCCATCAGGGCTATCGCGAGATAGAAGATGGTGTCGAATGCGGTCGAAGAGGGACCCGCCATAGGAACAGACACGCCCCCGAAGGTCTCGGCGACCTTGAGGGTATAGGTGGTCATGAGAGTCGTCGCGATTACGGGACCCACAGCCCCGCCCATGTTCCTCAGCATAGTGTTCAACCCAAGACCGGTGGCGACGGTCTCCCCCGGCAGCGAGACGCTGACCATGTTGACGATCGGGATGATGACGGAGATGGCTCCCATCAGCGATACGGCCACCGCCAACGTGACGTCCATGGGCGTGGCCCTGCGGACGATGAAGAGCACGAGACCAGCTATGGCGATGCAGGAGCCCAGCACCATCGTCGGCTTGGGACCGCTCCTGGTCACGAGCCTCCCCAGACCCGGACCTGCGACGAGCATCAGGAGCGTGGCTGGGGCGAGGGTCAGTCCGGCCGAGATGACGTCCAGGCCCAGGCCCCAGGGCTTCGGCGATTCGGTGTAGTACACCACGGCAAAGAACAGCAGAAACATGGAGATGCCGGAGATAATCCCCACCAAGTTGGCGACGAGGACGTTCCTGATCCTGAGGAGCTTCAGCTGGATGAGAGGATTGGCCCTCCTGCTCTCGGAGACGAAGAAGCCCACAGTGAGAGCTATCCCGGCCGCGAGGGCAGCTAGGTTGTAGGCCGAGTACCAGCCTTCGTACGGTCCCTCCGTCAGGTAGAGCAGGACGAGCGAGACGCCGGCCATGAGCATGACGGTCGAATAGTAGTCCACCTTCAGCCTGGTGCCCGGGACGCCCTTCGGGAGGAACCTGGCCACTACTATGAAGAGGACGATGCTCAGTATGAAGGCCGAGTGGAAGGCCCACTGCCACCCCAGGTCCTGGACCACGTAGGCCCCGATGACCAGCCCGGCCGCGGCGCCTATGGCGAACGTCGCGCTGACGATCCCTTGGGCCGTGGCTATCCGCTCCTTCGGGAACGTCTCGGCTATTATCGCGAGGGCGAGCGGGACTATGGCGAACCCGATTCCTTGGACGGCCCTCGCGAAAATCAGGAAGTAGATCGAGGTCGAGAATCCGCCGATGCCCACGCCCGTGGTGTAGAAGACGAGCGCGAGCAGGAACATCCGCTTCTTGCCGTAGCTGTCCCCGAGCTTCCCGAAGAGAGGAGAGACAGCGCTTCCGACGATGAGGAACGCCGAGGTGACCCACGAGACCACGCTCGCGGTCGTCCTGAAGTCGCTCTGGATCGTAGGGATTCCCGGAATGATCATGGTCTCGACGTAGTTGAGCAGAAGGGCCACGCCGACCATCGACAGGAGAGCCCGGAGTTGGTTGTTCTGAAGCCCCCTCGGACCCCGTTCGGCTTCCGCCTGTGCCTGAAGAGGTTCCAAACTTGCCGCGGACCTCATCGGGGCTCGGTTATAATGCTAGGGGAGCGCGAGAACCTTGGCGCAGCCGGGTTGCGCCGTCCGTTGGTGCTGTTCCATTGGGCCCTGCGAACGGCTACCCTGTCAGCTCTTCGGAGGCTCCATGGCCCGCTTCTCGATTTCGTCCGTGATTCTTCGCGCGTCTGCGACTGGCTTCCCCTTGGGGTCGGTCAGGACTCATCGGCGCTTGGCCTCTTCCCTCCCCTGTTCGGTGTCGGAATCGGGTGGCGAAAACATGAAAGTCCATCCGATTCCTTGTGAGTGGAGTTTCACTTCACCAGCAGCCGACAGGACGGTCGCGTATTTACCGAATTTCCGAGATTATCCCAGAATTCTTAGAGAATTTGTGCCTGGTGCCTCCTGATTTTGACCGGATCTAGCATGGTACACCACTCAGGATTCGAGGGCGCTCTCATTGGGAACCCCGCGACCCACTTCGTTCATGACTGGGCTCCTCGCTCTCATTGCTCAAGCAGAATCTCTCGCGGGCACCCGCGCGATTTGGTGGCGGACCCGTTTGGGACAGACGCAGACTTCAGAACCGACGAATCTCTGGTTTAAATAAATCCACAAGAGCGGAGGGCCATGGTTCTTGACCTTCCGGCGGGCGACATCGCCAGGCGCGATCTGATCAAGATCGACGAGGGAAAATCGGTCTACGACGCAGCCAAGATGATAGTCGCGAACGACAGGGGCAGCATCGTGGTCACCAGGGGAAGCGAAAGCATCGGGATACTCACCGAAAGGGACGTGATGAAGAAGGTGGTCGCCAAGTCCCTGGACCCGAAGTCCACCAAAGTGAAGGACGTGATGACATCCCCTCCGGTGACAATCGACAAGGGCAGGCCGCTCCGCGAAGCGATAGAGGTGATGAACAGGAAAAGAGTCAGGAGGATGCTCGTAACCGAGAACGGCAAGATCATAGGCATCTTCACCCTCAGGGACATCATCAGGCACCTGAGGACCTGCATGTATTGCGGCAGGGAAATCAAGTCGATTCTGGAGAGTAAGGAGCCCGAGCCCTACATCGAATGCGAGTGTGGCTCCAGGTATCACAAGAACTGCTTCGAGACAGTGGTGAACTGTGTGAACTGCGGAAAGACTCTCGTCACCAGCGTCGTCTATCCCGAGCCGTCAGAGACGTTCAGCGGCTAGCCCGCACCCATTGCGTTCCGCGCTGAAGGCGACAGAATGAGATCACCGGGACTCGCTTGATGCATTATGCGACTACGGTCGAGAAGTATACCCGGCTCGGTCTAGAGGGCCACCAACCAGTCTGGAACAGCTTCGCCTACCAACCAAAGACGGAACAGAACCGGAAAAAGAGAAGGAAAACCATATACAATCACCAGTGGTGCACCAGACCGACCTGAGATGGCCAGGTTGATCAGACATGACAGGAACAAGCCGTACGTAGTCGATGGTGGCTCGGGACAGAAGATTGCCGTCTGCGCCTGCGGACTGTCGAAGAACAAGCCTCTCTGCGACGGCTCGCACAGGCGAACCGCAGGCGAGGAACTAGACTCTCTATATCTCTACGACGACTCATCAAGAACGAAACTCGTAGAGCATTACCCGTAGGTCCGTGTCACCGGAAGAGGACGCCCACGATGCAGACAAGGAGGAGGGCCATGATGCCCGTGAGCAAGTTCCCGTGGTGCCGATGGATTACGAAGCCGTCGCTCAACGGGATGACGAGAGGGCCAGGGTCGCGGCGCTATTAATGCGCTCACAGCACTAGGATTTCTTCTTCTTGGCCTTCAGCTTGCTGTCCCTGAACCTTACGAACTCCTTCGCAGCGGCCTTGTTCACTTTCTCGATGGTCTTTACGACAGCTTCCGAAAGTTCCTCGGCAGTTACCTCTGTCTTCCTGGCGAGCTTCGCAGTGATCTCCTTTGCCACTTTTGCCGCCTCCTTCGCGGTGGCTCCGGAGGCCTTCGCGGCGGCCTCGACCTTGGATTCCACGTATTCCTCCCACTTTCCGTCCCTCTTCTTTATTTTGACCATGTTCTTCTGCGGACGGTGCAGGCCAAGGCGTCTTATGTGCCTTTCGCGATCTTTTCAGTTCCGCCCCCTGTAGCATGTGAGATCCGACGACTAACCGAACCTCCGTAATCGGGACCGGGCCATCTGAAATAAGCTAGAATCGAGCTCCGTCAATTCATCAGAGTAATAATCATGGTATTCCATAAGGCGGTTTGGCGGTTCGAATCCTTTGAGGCATCATCAGCCTTGGCACCGATGGTGGAAGAGCCAACTTCTCAGAAGACAATGCGGCAGTCGATGCCCAATCTTCCGCAACTGGAGGCAATGCCTCGTCCCGTCCGGTAGAAGAAATCGTCGGTCATCTTGTCATCTAGACCATACTTCCGGTACACCCAGTCGCCATAGCCGTAGTTCATGCGATCAACCAACAGATAGTCAACCTTTCCTCCAAGGATTTCCGGGAGACCTTCTGCCCCTGGAAGCATCGGGGCGATCATGGCGTAGGTCCTTATCCCGGCCCTGTGCAGTTCATCAAGCGCCCTGACCCTATCCCTTATCGCTGGAGCCTTAGGCTCGAATAATTTCCTGATATCGTCGTCAGCTGTGGTGATGCTGAGACCGACTTCAAAGTCTCTTCCTTGTTTCAGGATGTCTATGTCCCGCAAGACCAAGGGGGATCGCGTCTGGACTATGACCGGCCAGTCGTGTTGTGCCAATACTTCCATGCATCTTCGAGTAAGCTCATATCTTGCTTCCAGAGGCTGGTACGGATCGCATACCCCGCTTATCCAAATCCTTCCCGGTTTCTTTCTAGCAATCTCCACCTGTAGCAAATTAGGGGCATTGATCTTGACGTCGACAAATTCCCCCCAGGGTTCTTTATGCCCGGTGAACCTCTTCATGAAGCGTGCATAACAGTAAGAGCAGGCATGTTGGCAGCCTACGTAGGGATTGATTACGTAATCATAGACCTTCGACGCTGAGAGAATGGATTTTGCCTGAACTTCTTTGATAATCACAATCGTTCCGCTTCTTTAGCTACATCTTCTAAACCAAGTGATTTCAATGTCTTGACGCTTCTTCCAATAGATGTCTCTGATATGCGCTCGTTCGACATATGACGGCAGGGGATTCGAGTGACTGGAGAAGTCCCACGCCGTGAAGGAGAATCTCATCTACACGGAAACCCTCGTTGCACCCGATTGACTACCGACTGGTTGCTAGCATGCTAGCCCTTACTTCCGCTTACAGGTTTGTCTGTTGGAGAAGGTCGAGCGAAGCTGGAGGCCCCTCTGGACAGAGGGTCAGGGCGAACCGATTTGTTTCATCAATCCGACTAATCCGTAGGAGAGCTGTTAGCTAAGGGCAGAGGAAGCGGGTCAGACCCATCCTGGCCGAGAAGAGGTGCGTCAGCTATCTGTCACCTTGAATGCGATTTGCAAAAGTCATTTATCTTCTCGATGCAGCCACTCATCACGTTTCTCGGGGCAAGAGCTACAATCCTGAAGTGGTTCGGAGCGCCAAAGCCAGAGCCCCGTGTTGTCTGTATGAGCTTCTCTTTGAGAAGAGCATGCACGAACTCCCTGTCATCCTTGAACTCCAGCGACCGCATGTCTATCCTCGGAAAGATGTAGAACGCTCCTCTTGGCCTGACCGTGCTGAAGTACCGGTTTTCCTCGAGCAACTTCATGGCCGACTCTACGATTCCTTCTATCGCCCTTACCATTTGGCCGACCGTTTCTTGATGCTTCATTCGATCGTTCATCGCACTGGCTATCGCGTACTGAGCGGGCGTGTTTGAGGATAGCCTCACTCTGCAGTAGTCAGCGAGCTTGCGCTTCAGCTCTTCTGATATCTTGTCGTCCTCTGGTACCAGGACATACCCTATCCGAAACCCCGTGGCGTCAAACGCCTTCGACGCGCCGTTGAGAATCAGATGGGGAACGCCCTTCGCTAGCTCACCGACGCTCGTGAAGCTCGCGCCACCGAACACAATCTCGTCGTATATCTCGTCGCTTGCGAGAAGAATCTTGTGCTCGTTCGCCATCTCGACGACTTCTTCGAGCGTCTGTTTCGGGAGAACCGTTCCGGTCGGGTTGTTCGGGTTTGTGATGAGCATGTACTTGATCCTCTTCGATGTTGCTCTCCTTCTTCTGAGCAGTTTGGCGAGTGCGTCGAGGTCTATGCTCCAGTCATTTGATTCGTCGTACTTGCCGAGCAAGAAATCGCCGCCGAACATCTTTATCGCAACCGGATACTGAGTGTAGTATGGCTTCAGAATGACGGCTGTGTCACCTGCGTTCATCAGGGCGCTGTTAAGGAACGTAAGTGCCTCTGCAACTCCGCTTGTTACTACAACGTCCTGCTCCTTCATGCTAAGCCCATACCTTGACCTGTATCGTTCGATTACCGCGTCGACCAGCTCCAGCACACCCTGCGATCTCGAGTACGAGGTCCTGCCGTTTACGAGCGCTTCCACGTAGGCGTCGATGATGTACTTCGGAGTGGGGAAGTACAGCGCAGGGTCTCCGCTGCTCAGTTTGATGACTTGCTTGCCTTGCTTTCTGAGTCCTTCGGCGAAGTCGTCTTCCTCCCTGATTGCGGAATAGACGAACTCGCTCGAATCGGATAGCACAGAACCCTTCATGCAGACCAGTCGGGAGGCGTCGCCATCCCTACGGTTTTTAGGTCTTCGGTCTGTTCTCAAGATTGGGCCCGTGTGCTGACCTCACCTAGCCCGCACAAATCCGAGCCCGGAGACTTGAGGAAGGGTCATCGCCAAGCAAGCAGAACGCGCGCACATCGCAGGCGTCAGGTGAAAGCCAATAAGACAGAGATCTGCACTTCTGGGTGCCCGCCTTGGAAGAGAAGTCTTCAAGCGGTGAGAGCGTCGGACTCACTGCCGCCACCGCGGTAGGGTTGGGAGCGATCATCGGCGCGGGTATCTTCACTCTCAGCGGGACGGCGATCGCGCTGGCTGGCGACTGGGCTCTCTTCTCGTTCATCCTCGTCGGCCTCGTGGCGATAGTGGTCGCAATGGAAATCGGGGAGTTGGGCTCACTTTTTCCAAAAGCCAGCGGAGCCAGCTATTCCTACGCGTACGAAGCCTTCGGGAGCGAGCTCGGCTTCATCACCGGCATACTGCTCTACTTTAGCGAGGCGGGTTCGATTTCTGTGATCGCGTTGGGCTTTGGGGCGTATTTCGTGAGCCTCTTCGGCGTTTCAGCCCCGGGCGGTGGGAGCTTGGTTGCCATCGGCCTGATAGCTCTGCTCGCCGTCGTCAATCTCGGCGGGATAAGAAAGGCAGCGAGAGTGGACCTTGGTCTGGTCGCGGTCAAGCTCGCGATTCTTCTTGCAGTCATTGGGTTCGCCATCCTCTTCTCCATGAGGAATGGCAGCGCAACGAACTTCACGGCCTTGACCGCCCCCGCTTCCGGTGTCGGCGGCATCTTCGGGGCAAGCGTCGCAGTCTTCTTCGCCTACTCGGGATTCCAGTCCATCAGCTCTTTCACGTCCAGTGTGAAGGGAGGCGCGCGCGCGGCAGCGAAGGCCATTCTGCTGTCCGTATCGATAAGCATGGTCTTGTACGTCCTCATCGCCTTCTCGCTGTTGGCACTTCTACCTGCAGGCAGCTTCGTCATCAACGCCGACCCTCTCTCGTTCGCACTCTCCGCGTCTCACGCGCCGGGATACCTGATTGACGTGGTCGACATCGGAGCGCTCGTCGCAACGGCCTCCGCGTCTCTTGCGGTGTTGCTAGGCGCGTCGCGAATACTCTACCAGATTGGAGAGGATGGGCTGCTGCCGAGAATAGTGAGAGCCTACGACGCGAAGAGAGACGTGGCGCGAAACGGAGTCTTCATCTCGGCAGTCATAGGAATAGTGATGCTCTACGCAGGCAATGTCTTCGTCATAGCCGCGATAAGCAATTTTGGCCTGCTGTTCTCGTACCTCATCGCAACATTGGCTTTGGTGCACTTCAGGCGCCTTGGAAGGAGGGGTACATTCTCTGTTCCAGGGTACCCATATCTTCCACTGATTGCTTTCGTCGCAATTCTGTCATTCATGATAGGAATGCCGAGGGAAGCACTGGTAGTAGGAACCATCCTGGTCCTCTCTCTGATCATAGCCTACTATTCGCTGAGGGAGTATAAGGAGAAGGAACCTGTGAAGATTAGGTTCTTCAATTGAAGACGCAAATTGCGGCAGGCCGTCGTCAGCGTCGTGGCGTGTGGGTTGCCTTGTCATCACCGGTCCGGCTGACAGGTACCCGAAGGTCGCCACCTAATCGAATGCCAAGCCGATGTGGGAGAGCACCTACTTCGTACCGTTTGGCGGAAGCGTCCCAGTCATGGGACAGTACCCTGCAGTTGCGGGACCGTATCGAGCGCAGCCGTGATAGGAACACACAAGTGGTTACGCTCCCGCTACGCACGCGTCTGCGAGCAAATGACAATGGAGATGTGATTCCTTGACCCGAGAAGGCTCCGAGCGAGCTCAGCCAGAGGAGTACTTTCCCTACTGGCTGCGAGTCGCCGAGGTCATCCTTGGCCTGTCGACCGTGGCCATCAGCGTCGTGGTCCTGGCCAGCCCGAGCTACGGGGCTGCCAAGCTGGTGCTGCTCCTGTCGCCTGCCCTAGGGTTCAGCGCCGCCAGGATGATTGCGACCAGCAGCGTCAAGGCTCGTCTTGCGAGCTTCGAGGGTCTGGTCCTCGCAGGCGGGGGTCTCCTCGCTCTGATTATCGTAATCGCCGTCGTTGTAGTGCCCGGCGAGAGCCTCCAGACGTTGGTGCTGCTGATTGCCGTCAGCCTGACCATCCAAGGGCTGGGAAGGATTCTCCATGCCGCCGGGAGAGGGTATCCGAGATGGATCAGAGGCTCTGCATTGGCGACTGGTGCGGTGACCGTCTTCCTTGCGGGGATTGCGCTGCTGGTCCGAGGGATCGCGCTCGATACCCTGTTGGTCCTGCTCTCCGTTGTAGTGCTCTTCAACGGCGTAGAGATGGTCGTCTCCGGCCTGAGGCCCGCCAACAGGCGGCAACTGACCCTGCTGAAACTGATCCTGTTCTCGGCCTTCTACGGCCTCCTCTTGGTGAACTGGATCGACCTCTACGGGTCGAACGCGCCGGCCTACCACATCTGGGTTATCATGACCTGCATGGCTCCGTTTGGAGTGCTGATCGTGTTTCAGGGTTTGAAGGACTGGCAGCTCGCCCTGTCCCTCGGGCTTCTCGTATCTTTGATGAACGACCTGGGGTACTATTTCATGGGAGACCTTCTGTTCGGTTTCCACGTTTCGCTGGTGCCCTGGCTCGGAAACCAGCTGGGCTTCCGCGGAAGCGAAGCGCTCTTCACATTCGAGGGAGGTTTCTTCTCGTTCCCTGTGACTTCGATATTGATGGGAATTTCGATCTATGCGAGGATAGCCGTCGTGGCCGTGGTCCTCTACCAATGGTGGAAGTACCCGGCGCGAATCGCTCCCACAGTCTGACGAGAGATTCTCCTGGAGACGACCCAGTGACGCGCGGGCGCACGCTTCTGGAGTTCGAGGTTCTCGGGCGTCCGAGCTCCCGGGGTGGTTCCGTGTCCCCACATTCTTCCCCGCTTAGGAAGGTAAGCCTCCCCAGCAGGTCACGTTCTCCTGTGAGGGTGAGCCCCTGCCTCGCACTGCGCGGAACACCTCAAGGTAGAGACGCGCGTCCCTGTCACCGCTATGGCAATCCTCGGCTTCAGTTGGACTCTGCGTAATCGCAGACTGCCTAGCCGCCCCCTCTCTTTCCCGAAGGACGGCCACAATGGTTATGTAAGAACAGGGTCTCAGAACGGTTATGAGTTCGAGCGATGTACTAATGCTGACGACCAACTACGCACCAGGGTACAAGGTGACCAAGGTGCTGGGAATGGTCTATGGAATAACGGTCAGGTCGCGGGGCGTTGGCGGGAACCTCATGGCCGGGTTGCGGTCGCTCAAGGGGGGAGAAATCAACGAATACACCCAGATGGCCGGCCAAGCCAGGCAGCAGGCCCTCGACAGACTCGCGGAGCACGCAGCCATCATGGGAGCGAATGCCGTGTTCAGCATCATGTTCGATTCGACCGAGATCGGGAACACGATGGACGAGATCATAGCGTTTGGGACTGGAGTCGTTATCGCCCCGGCAACCGAGCCCGCACAGGCAGTAAAGCTGGGTTAGCGCGCGTAGACGGGCCTTGGCGCCCTAGAGGAAAGTCGAGAGCAGATAGAAGTTCAGGGAAAGGATGGCAGCAGCGGCGAGTATCCCGAGAATCGTGGTGATTTTGCTGTTCACGAACTCGCCCATCACCTTTCTCCTGCTCGTGTAGACTTCTATTATCCTGAAATTGGTTCACCCCCTTGCATAAGATTAGGGCTAGGTGGGTATGGAGCAGGGGAAGCACCGCTTCACATCTACATGAAGCTCGACCCGTGAAGGTGGAGTGGATACGTCAGACAGAAGGAGAACGGGATGAGCAACGCGACGATAGCGACTCGATGGGCGTCTCGGTGAGGAGGGTCCAGGAGCTCTACGTCTGTCCTATCGCAAGACAGGCGCCCTACCAGAGCTGAAGAGGCCGGGAAGGAAGCGCGTCGAGCCGACTGAACAAGAGTCGAAGGTCGTCGCAGAGGCCTACGCAAGGCACAGGGCGGGAGCGGTCGTGCTCGAGAGGGTCATGAGGTTATCTACGCGACGCGCATACCTCACAACCGCATCCACAGGGTGATGAGGTCGATGGGGATCGCGAGAGACGAACCGAGGAAGCAGAGGAGGAAGAAGTGGGTACGATACGAGAGGAAGTACTCGAACTCGCTCTGGCACACGGACTGGACCCTCATCGAGGGTATGGGATGGCTCATCGCATACCTTGACGATGCCTCAAGGTTCATCATCAGGTACGGGTCTCTTCCCCGAGGCGACGTCGGAGCACGCCGTGGAGGTGCTGAAGGAAGCCATAGAGAAGCACGGCAAGCCCGCCTCGATCCTCACGGACAGGGGAATACAGTTCTACGCCGTGGAGGCTGGCGACAGGCTGAGGGGGCTGACGGCGTTCGAGAAGTACCTCATCGAGAGCGAGATCAGGCAGATCCTATCGAGGGTGTCGCACCCGCAGACCAACGGGAAGGTGGAACGTTTCTTCAGGACGGTCAAGGACAAGCGCCGATTCTTCGGCAGCATCGACGAGCTGATGGAGTGGTACAACGTGACGAGACCGCACATGTCGCTGAACCTGGACGTCATCGAGACCCCTTACCAGGCATACCTGAGGAAGATGCCCGACAAGGAAGGGATGGTGACGGACGAGGAATCGGGAGAGACATACCATGCCCAGAAGAGCTAGGAAGGGGCGAACTCATTTCGGGATAGCACACTGCTCGTGTAGACTATCAAAGGAATCATCGACAGCGGTATCATCAGGCTGAGGATTGTCTGGCTGTAGATCAGCAACGACGGGGGATTGAGTCCAATCAAGACGGCGATTGTAGTAGGAAAGACGTTCACCAGCCTCGTTACTATCCTCCGAAGGTTCCTGTTCGCGTGGGTGCCCAGCAGCCCGTCCATCATCGCCATGCCTGCAAGCGTGCCCGTGGTCGAAGAGGCGAGGCCTGAAGCGAGCAGCGTTATCGCAAATACGGTGACTGCGAGCCAGCCGTACAAGGGCTGCATTACTTGGGAAAATTGAGCGATTGAGGACACGCCACTGTAGTTGGCATTGAGAGGCTCAGCACAGACGAGAATTGCAACGTTGACGAGACCGGCGATGGTGAGCGTGATGATGACCTCCCTGAGGTGCAGCCTCCTGTGCCTCCTCTTTTCCTCAATGCTTCCGGTGGTCAGCTTGTTCTTCGTGAGCGTGGAATGGACGAACAGCGCGTGGGGCATCACGGTTGCACCGACTATACCGACCACCAGCAGGGCGGACTTGCTGCTAAGAGAAACAGCCACGGAGTGGTACACAATCTCAGTCAGGCTCGGCCCCACGATGATCACCCGATAGAGAAAGCCTAACGCGATTATTGAAACAAAGAGCATGAAGAAGTATTCGACGATCCGAAAGTGCTCTGACGTGAGAGCCAGGAGAATTATCACGTCTGCCGCGCCGAAGATGGACGCGTAGAGGAGAGGGATGTGGAAGAGCAGGTTGAGCGCGATAACGGTACCCAGGTACTCGGCTAGGTCTGTCGCCGCTGCAGCCGCCTCTGCTGCCAGCCAGTAGGGGATAACGAGCTTCCTCGACTTCAGGGATGAGCGGACGAGTTCGGCAAGGTCCTTCCCTGTAGCAATTCCCAGCTTTCCGGACAGGTACTGCAGCAGCATGGCCATGAGGTTGGCCAGCCAGACCGCCCACAGAAGATCGTACTTGAATTGCGCACCGCCTTGGATGTCCGTCCCGTAGTTCCCCGGGTCCATGTAGGCCATGCTTACGATGAGAGCGGGGCCGAGATAGAGGAACAGCTGGCGCAGAGAGATTCTGTCGCGCAGCCGCTCCCGTTTCTCTGTCTCGAGCTGCTCAGGTGTCTTCAGAGACCTGTTCTAGGGCGCGCGCATGGCTCACGTCAGGGATGGTTACGTGTCGTACTTAGATTTAGACGCCTCTAACATAATTAGGAACCTCATCTTTGTTTAGACTGGCCTCCCTATTCGAGAACGCTTTTTAATGGGCGATGGCCTGCTTCTCCTCCGTCGGGGACAAGTTGGCAAGGGTGACCCAGACGGAGCAGCAAGAAGAGATGTCGAGGCTGGAAGACTATCTTGAGGTAATCTACCATCTGATTCAGGACAAAGGTTATGCGAGCACGGTCGCCATCGCAGAGAGCCTCCGAGTCAAGCCCCCCACCGTATCGAGCATGCTGCAGAGACTCGCTGCAAAGGACTACCTTGTGCATGAGCGCTACAGAGGCATCAGGCTGACCGACAAGGGCGCGAGGATTGCGAAGTCGGTGATTGCGAGACACAGTATAATATCGGAATTGCTTTCGATGCTCGGCGTGGAAGACAAGGCGGCCTACCAGGATACGGAAGGGATAGAGCATCACATCCAACCCGCAACCATTCGCAAGATAGAGGGGCTGGTCGATTTTCTCCGGAAGAACCCGAAGCTGCTACGTGCGATACGGGATCACATAGAAGAATAGGGCGCCGGCTGTGGCTGCGGGTTGAGTATGACGTACATCGTGTTGTTATGGCGGTCGGCGTTGCTGCTACTCATCGAAGAACTTGCGTAAGCTTTGCTTTGACTCATCGCACATGTTGATTCGGCTCATGGGCATTCAGCGCATGCTGGCGACCGCGCGCGCTGCGAGTCGGTGAGCTCCAGCATGGGGTTCCCTAAGGAGAGAAAAAAACGGAGGCCGTGCCTGCCTTCTAGGCAGACACGATGTTTGGTTTGCGTTTTCCGCGGACGGTTACTAGGAGGAGAGTCAGCGCTGCCAGGGCGACCACCGTCACTGCAGCCCCGTCGACCAGCAGCCAGCTCTCTCCGCCGGTCCCCTTGGCCGCCACCGTCGTCGTGGTCACGGTCGATGGACCGACATGAGTGGCCACTGGCACGTTAGCAAGGTTGAAGGGCGGTATTCTGCCTTGGACAGTGTTCTGGCCTGCCGTCGTGGTGCTGGCCGTCACTGTTTGAGTGGTTGTTGTGCCTGAGGTGCCAGGTGTCGATTTTGCTTCTAGGGGAATCGGGTAGTAGTACTGCTGTGGCTGGTACTGGAGGGTGATGTTGCCGCTGGTTTGGGGCGGCAGAATGAGGGTCTGACCCTCGAGGGTGATGGAATTGGGTTGCCAGTAGAGCGTCACGTTGACCTTCTGCCCGCCTATGGTCACGGTAACGTTGGACTGGCTCTGGGGCAGGGTGATCGGGACCGAGAGGTAGCTGGTGATCAGAAGCGGGGCCTGAGGCATGGTCAATACCGCCGTGCCGTCTGTTCCGGTCTGGGCCTCTGAGACGACGTTGGGCCCGTAGTAGTAGTAGTAGTTGTCAACGACCGACGCGTAAACCCAGGCTCCCTGGGCAGCGGTACCGTTGACGTAGGCGACGTGCACCGTCACCTGGGTGGTGGGGAAAACAGTTGCGTTCTGCGTGTTGATGGTTATGCTTGATGGCCCTGTGACCTGCTCGATGGCATAGCCGTACTCGTTGGACGAGGGCGCTAGGCTGAAGATTGGTATCACCGTCCCTACCGTGGAGTTTGTGACCGAGGTAGAGTTTGTCATGAAGATTGGTAGCACCGTCACTCCAGTGGAATTCGTCACCGCCGTGGAGTTTGTGACCGAGGTAGAGTTTGCGGGGATCATGGGGCCAGACTCATTGAACGGTAGCATGGCTGGCATCGCCGTCAGCACCGTGGAGTTTGTCGCCGTCGTGGAGTTTGCCGGGATCATGGGGCCGGACACGCAACCGATACATGGGTAGTAGGCTGGATTGTAGGACGCTTGAACTGTGAAGAGATAGGTGCCGTTTGGCAGTTCGAATGCCGCAGCGGCGAAATCGCTCTGGTAGTATGCCACCTGGATGCCCGACGTGTTGTATGCCGCGAGGGTGTAGGAGTACGGGAGGTTCTGGCTGGTCTGGATGAATACCTGGACGTTGTCGAAGTTGTTGGAAGCGGACGCGCTCACGTGGAGGCCTCCGGAGCCAACCAAGACGACGACAGCCAGGATTGAGACTAGTGCAAGACCGAGGGCCTTGCTTCTTCGCGGATACGCGCTTGCGCGCGTCGATAGGTTCGCAGTCATTATTCTTCTCTGGGTGTCCTATCCCCAGCATGTGAGTTAACTCTATACCGCCGAACGGCTGTTCTAAGGGGCCGAACAGGGGGGACCGCCAAGGGACGGTGGTGGCCAGCAGCCCGCTTCTCGCACTTCACAAACGGATAAATCGACCTAGACAGACTCGGATTTCGTTGACTTTGGAAATCAGAAGGGTAGCCGTAATCGGTGCAGGGGATATGGGCCATGGCATCGCCGAGCTCTTTGCGATGAATGGATACGAAGTGGCCCTGATGGACAAGTTTCCGGAAGCCCTCGAGAAGGCCAAGGGCAAGATCGCACAGAGTCTCGAGAAATTCGTCGAAAGGGGTAAGCTCACGAAGGCCCAGTCAGATGAGGCCTACTCGAGAATCGCATTCGAGGGCGACATGGCCAAGGCCGTGTCGCGGACCGACCTCGTGCTGGAAGCCGTGCCCGAGATCCCGGAGCTAAAGAAGTCCGTGCTGAAGGAGGCCGGCCAGGCGGCTCCGAGCGGGGCCATCCTCGCCTCGAACACTTCAAACATAAGGATCTCAGAGCTGGCGGAGGGGACGCCAGGACCCGAAAGGGTCGTCGGGATGCACTTCTTCAATCCGCCCGTAGTGATGAAACTCGTCGAAGTCGTCCCCGGGACCAAGACGGATCCCTCCGTCCTTGACGTCGTGGCCTCGGTCTGCACCAAGCTTGGAAGGACGCCAATCAAGGTCCTGAAGGATAGTCCGGGTTTCATAGTGGACAGGATAAACGCCGCCGAGACTCTCTTCTTCTGCCTGGTGCTCGACAGGGGGATCGCCACTCCTGAGGGGGTCGACAGCTATGCCAAGAGCCAGGGGCTTCCGATGGGGCCCTACGAACTTCTGGACTTCGTCGGCGTCGATATCGCGTGGGCCTCTCTCTCCTACTTCTCGAAGACCCTGTCACCCGAATACGGCAGGGGGCTGACCTTCGCGAGAATGGTGGATGCGAACCGACTCGGCAAGAAGACAGGGAAGGGCTTCTACGACTGGTCGACCGGGAAGGCGAGCATCCCGAAGGCTCCCCCGACCGACAAGGTCTCGGTCATGGACATCTTCAGCATAGAGATCAACGAGGCGATAAAGCTGATCGAAGAGGGAGTAGCTCGCCCCGATGACATAGAGAAGGGAGTGTGCCTCGGAATGGGGAGGCCATTCGGTCCCATCTCAGTGGCAAAGGGACTGAGCAACTCTGAAGTGAAGTCGAAACTCGAGGAGCTCTCGGCGAAGTTCGAATGCAAGGTCTTCGCCCCCGCGAAGTCCATACTCGAGGGGAAGATGCTGGAGGTCATCGAGAGTAAGCCAGGCACTGAGGCCAAGCCCGACGGCCCGTCAGGAGCCAAGCCGGAAAAGGAGCGGGGCGTGGCCGGGCCCATCTTTGTGGAGAAGCTGGGCGGTAGGGTAGCCAGGGTAGTCATCAACCGACCGAAGCAGAACACCCTGAACGCCGAGGTTCTGGACGGGCTCGACCGAATACTTACGGAGCTCTGGAACGACGATGAAGTAGTCGTGGTCGTCTTGACCGGGACCGGGGGCGTATTCTCGGCGGGCGCCGACCTCTCCCAATTCTTCAACAGCTCTGCCGCGTTCGTCGAGTTCTCAAGGAAGGGCGAGAGAATCTTCAAGAGGATCTCTGAATTCCCCAAGCTGACGGTCGCCGTCGTCAAGGGATACGCGCTGGGAGGCGGTCTCGAGCTGGCGATGTCGTGCGACCTCAGGCTGGCGACAGAGGACGCCAAGCTGGGTCTCCCGGAGGTGACCCTGGGGCTCGTGCCAGGCTGGTCCGGGACCCAGAAGATGGCGAGGCTGATCGGACTCTCCCGGGCGTCCGCTCTGGTCCTGACCGGAGAGAGGATAAGCGGGAAACAGGCCTACGAGCTCGGGCTCGTGAACAGGCTCGTCCCCGCCGGCGACCCCGACGAGTATGCGCTCCAATACGGCAGGGAGCTCGCCTCCGCCCTCGCGCCCGTAGCCGTGGGGCTGGCGAAGAGGCTGCTCAGCAAGGGGACGGAAGTGCCTTCTGATGTAGGCCTCGAGATGGAGGCGCTGTCCTACGGAGTCCTGTTCGGGACAGAGGACCTTAAGGAAGGCATCTCGGCCTTCCTGGGAAAGAGGAAGCCGGAGTACAAGGGGAAATAGATGAAGGGTCAGGCGCGCGCTCTGCGCGAGGTCTACGTGGTAGACTACCTGAGGACCCCTTTCTCGAGGTCCAGACCCAGCGAGCCCGAGAGGGACGTCTACAACTCTGTGCGGATGGATCAGGCCCTGGCGCTCCTCATCAAGAAGCTCGTCGAGAGGGACGCGGTGAACCCGGAGGAGATCGGCGACGTCATCACGGGATGCTCCTTCCAAGTCGGCGAGAACTGGCTCTACGGCGGGAGGCATCCGGTACTCCTGGCGGGGTTGCCGGCTACGGTGCCGGCGGTAGCAATGGAGAGAGCCTGTGCCTCATCGATGAATGCCGCAGCACTGGGGGCCATGGAGATCATGACGGGCAACTCGGAGGTGGTTCTTGCTGGGGGCATGGAGCACATGACTCACGTCCCGATGAGCAACAATCCATGCCTAACCCCCAACATGAGGCTGCTCGCCAGCCCCGAGTATGCAAGGTATCAGATGGGCGCGGGCTACGTCATGGGTCTGACCGCCGAGAAGCTCGCCGAAGAGAGCGAAATCACCAGGGAGGAAATGGACCTCTTCGCCGTGGGGTCCCACGCGAAGGCATCCAAGTCCCTGGATGAAGGCTGGTTCAAGGAGGAGTTGATGGAGATGAGGGTCGAGGTGGGAGGCGAAGAGAAGGTCATCGGCGCAGACCAGGGCATAAGGAGAGAGACTAGCATGGAGCAGCTGCGGAAGCTTCAGCCCGCGTTCAAGGAGGGAGGAATCGTCACGGCCGGGAATTCGTCTCCACTTAGCGCTGGAGCTTCGATGGTGCTCCTCATGTCTGGCGACAAGGTAAGGGTGGGAGGCCTGAAGCCACTGGCCAGGATCCTCTCTCTTGGCTGGGCGGGCGTCGAACCGAGCGTGATGGGAAAGGGTCCGGTTCCGGCCTCCAGAAAGGCGCTCGCGAACGGGGGTCTAGGGGTCGATGAGGTCGACTTGTGGGAGATCAACGAGGCCTTCGCCGTAGTGGCTCTCTACGCCATCAAGGAACTTCGACTCGACCCGAGCCGTGTGAACGTTCATGGAGGTGCTATAGCCATAGGGCATCCTCTCGGCGCGTCGGGAGCCCGCCTCGTCGGGACTCTGGCCAGGCAGCTGCAGCAGTCGGGCAAGGAGTACGGGATGGCCACCCTCTGCGTTGGGGGTGGGCAGGGCTTCTCGACGTTGTTGCAGAGGGTCTGATCCGAGCTCCAGTCCTAACGCGATCATCCGTGCGAGGGAAGAGGGAGCAAGCAGCTAAGTAAGAGGCTCGAGGTAGAAAGACGCAGACCGAGATGGAGTTCGAGCTGCCAGAGACGCTGATGGACGCTCGGAAGAAGGCGAGGGAATTCGCGCTCAGGGAGATGACCCCCGAGCTGGCGAGAAAGCACGACTTAGACGAAGAGTACCCGGACGACCTGAGGAAGAAGGCCTTCGCGAGCGGAATCCTCGACTATTCCGACCCTTGGAAGATTCTGGTCACGATGGAAGAGTTCTGTCGGGTCGACGCCGGGACGGGGATAGCCTCCATCGCCACGCTCTTCGGAATGGAGCTGATTATGCTCTTCGGCACTGAAGAGCAGAGGCAGCAGTACCTCACGCCTCTGAACAGCGGGCAGGCGATAATGGGCCTCGCGGTCACCGAAGCGGCGGCAGGGAGCGACGTCGCGGGGATTAAGACCACGGCGGCGAAGTCCGGTGACGGGTATGTCCTCAACGGGTCGAAGATGTTCATCACGAACGGCCAGCTAGCCGACTTCCTGGTGGTCCTCACGCGCACCGCGCAACCGGACGGGAAAAGGCACCACGGCCTGAGCGTGTTCATCGTCGACATGCATTCGAAGGGCATCTCGAGGAACAAACTGAGCGGCAAGCTGGGGGTGCGCGCGACGAACACAGCCGAGATAGTCTTCGACAACGTGGAGGTCCCGGCGAGGAACCTGCTCGGGGAGGCGGGCAAGGGATTCTACTACATCATGACCTTCTTCAACATCAGCAGAATCTACGTAGCCGTGCAAGCCGTGGGCATAGCCCAGGGCGCGCTGGACCGGACCCTCGAAATCATCGAGCGAAAGGGGACCGGAAGCATCGAGACCGAAAAGGAGTACGTTCTCGTGACCCTGGGGGAGATGGCCACGAGGATCGAGGCGGCGCGCCTGCTGACCTACGAAGCGGCTTCACGCTTATTCAAGTTCAACCCCGACCCGAAGCTGACGAGCATGGCGAAGGCCTACGCCGCAGAGACCGCCGTCCACGTCACCGAGAAGGCGCTGGAGCTGACTGGGGTCGAAGGCCTGGCGGGAGACCTCGAGAGGTCATTCAGAGACGCGAAGATCATGGAGATTTGGGAAGGGACCAGCGAGGTGGAGAAGCTAATCATCGCGAGGACGATCGGGAGAGAAAGGATGAAGGCGAAAGCCGAAAAGAGCGGTGGCCCGACTTGATGGCCGAGGAGTATCAGCTGCTTCGGAGCAACGTGAGGGAGTTCGCTCAGAAGAACATAGACAGCATCGCGGTCAAGATAGAACAGGAAGGGCTGAGCCCCGAGACGGCAAGGAGCATGGCGTCACAGGGGTTCATGGGGGCGAGAATCCCGGCAGAATACGGGGGCACCGGTTTGGACGAAAGAGGTTACATGATAGTGCTCGAAGAGCTGGCGCGGTTCTCGCCGTCGGCCGCCGTAAGGGTGCTCATCGCGAACTCGCTCTTCCTCCCTCTCGTCATGGCGTCAGAGAAGAGCAGGGAGATACTCCGAGACGTGGCGTCGGCCAAGACAAGCGTCGCCGTCGACCACTGCGGTCCGCTGGAGGGACATGGCGGAGCCTCGGGCGTGGTGATTGAGGGAGGCCGCGCGCTGGGCAGGGTGGACTACATCCTCAACGCGAGCGCCGACGCGATCATCGTCGTGGCGAATGACCCCCAGAACAGCCTCCTGCTGGTCAGGGCCGGTTTCAGGACCGCAGAAGAGCACCCGCAATTGGGACTCCGAGGACTGGGCTTTTCCTCGTTAGTCGTCGACTCGACGGATTTCGAGAAGCTTTCGGAGAACGGCTCCCGGCTGATCGAAGCCGCTGTGAACGATATGGACCTCGAAGTCGCGGCCGTCTCGCTGGGCATCGCCGCCGGGGCGCTCGCCAAGGCCGTGGAATACTCGAAGGCCAGGACCACCTTTGAGCACCCGCTCAAGGACTACCAACCCGTGGCGTTCGGCCTTTCGCACCTCAGGGCGGAGGAGGAGATGATTCGAGACTTCGCCTACGGAGAGCACCGCGCCGCCGCCTGGAAGACGATGGCTAGGGTGAGGGCCGCGGCTCTGGCCAGGAACGCGACGAATCAGGCGCTTCAGGTCCACGGCGGGTATGGGTACTTCGAGGACTTCGGCGTAGAGAAGTTCTACAGAGATGCGATGGCGCTCTCCATTCTTTTCAACAGGGGCACGAAAGACATGGAGAGGCTGTCCGAACGGGTCTTCGATTCCAAAGCCGGATTCCTGTGAACAGCTCTGGAAAGCAGCGTCGGTGATCGTGACGACGACGTTCCCAGTAAGAAAGACCCTGCGGCTCTGCTAGCGGGCAAAGCCGCCTCTATGGTTGTTGAGCGGAAGTCTCCTTGAGCTTTCTGCGAAGGACCTTGCCAATCAGGGTCTTCGGGAGCTCCGGGACGAACTCCACCTTCTTGGGAACCTTGTACTTGATTAGCCTGGCAGCGCAGAAGTCTATGACGTCCTTTTCTGTCAGAGAGCCGGTTTCATCCTTCCTAACCACGAAGGCCTTGACGGTCTCGCCGTTGAACTCGTCCGGGATGCCGATGACTGCGGCCTCCCTGATACCGGAATGCTCGAAGAGGACCTCCTCCACGTCCCTGGGATACACCTTGAACCCTCCGACGTCCACCATGTCCTTCTTTCTGTCCACGATGTAGAAGTAGCCGTCGTCGTCCATCTTTGCTATGTCTCCCGTCAGGAACCACCCGTTGTGGATGACCTCGGCGGTCTCTGCCTCGTTGTTCCAGTATCCCTTCATCACTTGAGGGCCCTTCACCGCGAGCTCTCCCACAGAACCCGTGGGGAGAGACTTGTGGGGGTCGTCGAGATCCACGATCATGGCGTCGGTCTCCTGGTACGGGATCCCCATCGAGCCTTCCTTGACGCCCCCCTCCGTCAGCGGATTGACGTGGGTTATCGGGCTGGTCTCTGACAGCCCATAGCCTTCGACGAGGTTTCCCCCCGTCAGTTCGATGAACCTTCTGCGCACAGCCACGGGGAGGGCAGAACCTCCCGACACGCACACCCTCACGGACCTGAGGTCGAAGTCCTTGGCCTTGGGGCTGCTGTTGATGGCGATGTACATGGTCGGCACGCCGCAGAAGGCTGTGACCCTCCTCTGCTGGATGGTCTTCATCACCTCTTTGACGTGGAAGCTGGGAAGGAGGACTATCTGCGAGGACGCAAAGAAGGGAGCGTTCATGGCAGTGGTGAGCCCATAGATGTGGAAGAGGGGCAGCACCGCCAGTGACACGTCCTTGGTGGTCAGCGGCAGATAGTTGGCTGTGAGGACCGCGTTCGAGTAGAGGTTGTAGTGGGTCAGCATCGCGCCCTTGGAGACTCCCGTGGTTCCTCCGGTGTATTGAAGCACGGCGACGTCCTCCACCGGGTCGACGTCGGCGAAGGTCGTCATGGGAGCGTTTGACCTTAGCATCGTAATGAAGTCAAGGGTGTTTGCCCGATTCACCCTCCTTATGCCGGCCAGCCCAGAGAGGCTACGCTTCAGGCCCGGAAGGTAGTCGGTGACGCTGGTGGTGATGACGTGCCGCAGACAGGTTCTCTCCCTGCAGTGTTCTAGGCTCTCGTAGAGGTCATTCCCCTTGACGACGTCTTTCGGTGCTACGATGACCTCTGCGCCGGAATCGTTGATCTGGTGTTCGAGCTCCCTCTCCTTGTAGAGCGGATTGTTGTTCACCACAATGGCTCCCGCCTTCAGGATTCCGAAGAAGGCGAAGACGAATTGGGGTGTGTTGGGCAGGAAGATTGCCACCCTGTCTCCGCGCTTCACTCCCAGAGAAACGAGCGCGGATGCGAACCTCGAAGAGAGGTCATCCAGCTCTGAGTAGGTGAAGTTCCTTCCCTGATAGTGGATGCTTACGTTCTTCGGATGCTTCTTCGCGGATTCTGTAACAACGGCGTAGAGCGGTTTCTTCTTGGGGGAACCCTCCACGACGCCTGCACGCTTAAGTTCTTGGACCTGGAGTTTCGTCCACGGGTGCTCTTCTTGCAAGCCCCTCGTTAGACAGGAAGGTGAGACGTTCCTTAAGCATATCGTCGCATCGATCGCCCAAGGTTCCGCGTCTCTAATACCGACCCGTGTCTCCACTTGGCGTGGTTTGTGCAGAGCGTGTGGACGTGGCTCAGGTTTTTAGCGTTTACGCGCGCAACGAAAGGTGATGGCTCTATCAAACGCCGCGAAATCTGGCGTTGCAATCTTCGTTGGAGCCGTTCAGTTCGGAGTCCTCCTAATCGTCTCAGAAATAGTCTATTCTGCCAATGGCACGCCCAGTTATGCATACCTACCAGGGTACGCTTACAGCGTCTCCACAAACTACGTGAGCGACTTGGGCGCGACCTGCCCGAGCAGTGGCGCCTGCTACATTCCACCGTCAGCGTTGCTCTTCGATTTGTCCATTGCGCTTATAGGCCTACTCATAATCTTGGGCGCATACTTCCTGCATCGGGCCTTCAGATGGATGCCTGCTACCGTTCTCGTCGCGCTGGCAGGAGTCGGTGCGCTGGGAGTGGGGTTGGCACCTGAAACAACGGGAATCTGGCACAGCATCTTCTCGCTTGTGGTCTTCCTCTTTGCGGGGCTATCCGCAATCGTGACCTACAGGTTCCAGAAGAAACCCATGGCATACTTCTCAGTCATTCTTGGCGTGATGACGCTCATCGCGCTGATCCTCTTCGTCCTCAACATCTACTTGGGCTTGGGACCAGGCGGAATGGAGAGGATGATCGTCTACCCGGCCCTCCTGTGGGCAATCAGCTTCGGCGGGCATCTCATGGCTTTGGAAGACAAGGCCCCGATGTAGGCAAACCAGCGGCAATCAGCAGTTTTCGATGGGGTCTTCGTATCGGGCTAGCGAAGCTCACGGACTGACTGACAGTGATTGGGGGCGGGAATCTAACCTACGGTCCCACCTCGGACTTGGAAAGCAGTCCGTTGCAGTGCAGCACTTCTCTGAAACATCGAAGCACTATACAAGCATCGGAAACTCAAAGATTCTCCAAGCCTGCGCGCTCATCACCTCACTTCACTCCCTGACGACGAGGACGGAACAGGCTTGGCCGACCTGCAGCCAGGCAATAAGCCAAGTTCCTGACTCCCAACTCAACGTGGGCTTTGCTGGTAGATTGATTGTGAGAGCAGTGTGAATTTTCTCCAACAAGACCTGAATTAGCTGTGAACATCTGCCTGTAAATTCCGAGGCCCCACGAGATGCCTGCTTTTGAAGAAGGAGTTCGTCGTCATGCAGATCTCGGCCATGAAAGACGGGAGCCCGAACGTGGTCCTAACGCTAGTTGAGGAAAGGATCGTCCGCCTCGAAGACGAGAGCAGGTGCGACATCCCTTACCCGTACAGGTACCAACGGTTCATCGACCCGGACTATTGCACGACCACCGTGGTCGACCTGAACGAGTACGCCAGCTCCGGGCTGAAGGTCGGCGACATGGTCACTGTCGAGCTGAAGAAATCGACGGATAGGAAGCTGGACTTCGCCCGGCCGGCTGAGCAATCAAGCCGTGGCGTCGCAAGAGGGACGGCCTAGCCTTGGCACGGGCGTATGGTGGGAGTTGCGTTCGTTGATTGAATGTCTCCGGCAGCTGCACATAGACGGTTCAAGGCGAAGGGAGGCGGGTCCCGCTTAAGCATCAGGGTCAAGGCCAGGCTGTTGCGGCTGCTCATCGAGACCACACGTGAAGAGCGGCTGGAAATCGACAGAGAAATCGAACGAAGGACCAGAGAGAGCTGCGAGACGGGAGTCGACAAGATCGCTGACCAAGAGCTGAGGAGCATCGTCGAGTATGTCCGACGGAAGAAGAAGCCCGCCCCCCAAGAGATGATGGCAATGGCGTGAATGACGACCATGCCGCGCATCATATTGGTGGCTCGACGAGAGCAAGGAGCAAAGAAGAAAGCGAATATGGAGAGCTACGGGATTCGTTCAACTCAGCTATACTGCAGATCAAAGCCAAGAGCAGTAAAGTCCAGAGATAGCAGCGAGAGATACGAGAGTTTGTACGGCAACTGGAAGAGTCAGCAAGAAGGATGCGCGAAGAGTCATAATTCGCAGGCCCTGCAGGATTCCTGAAGTTCTTGGGATACGATGAGTTCTTGTCGAGTTCCTCATACTCATAGCATCGAATGGGATGCTTTCTGCAGCCGTTACTGATTTGATTCTGAGTACCTCATCCATGGGCCGCACAGGCGCCTCTCCTCCTTAGGAGTCAGCAAGGGGGTGTCGTGCCCGACCCTCAGCCCGAAGCTGTCGCAGACCGATGTCAGGAGCACGAGGACTTCGTGCCTGGCGCACGTCGCGAGCCTGTTCATTCCGGTTCTGTAGCTGTCGCAGATGTCGCACGACTCGGGCGCTCCCGCTTTCCCGTTGGATCTGTAGTTCGGGGGGTCCATTCCCTCCGAGAGAACCCTTACTCGTATTTACGCGACCACCTGGGCGTGCCGACCTGACAGAGGGAGATGACCGAACCTGAAGGTTCGACCGCTACTGGTGCCCGTCGGGTTCGCAACCGAGCGCCTTCTGTCTGAGCTTGGACCTTGCCCATCGGCGCAGAGGCACCCCCACAGATTGGATGTAGATGGGTTTCTCCTCCGGTCTGGCTCCTATGACAGTACGAATTTCCTCTTCGCTGAAAGCACCAACAACGACAGCACCAAGTCCAAGCGAGACGGCCTGCAGGAAGACGTTCTCGGCTGCATGCCCAGATTCTTGGAAGACGTACTGGAGTCCCCTCTCCCCGTACTTCGGCCTCATCCTCTGCACGACGGCCGTGGTCACAATGTTGACGGCAGCCAGACCGACCGCTTCTTGGTCAAGGGCAGCGGCCCTCAGTTCACCAGACCTGTCCCCGTCCTTCACCATAGTTATCCTCTCATCCTCGGGCGAATAGTGGTAGATGCCGGCGGGTAGGTCTGCAACACCTCTCTCCCTCACGACGATGTAAAGCTCCAGCGGGTAGAGTGCGCCCGCTGAGGGGGAGGCCCTGAGTCTGTTCCGTGCGTCAGTTACCCCCTGAGCTGCCCAGAGGAGCTGAGACAGCTCTACCAAGGTAATCGGATCAGACGCGTACTCCCTGACCGACCTCCTCTTCGCTATTGCCTCTTCAACAGACATTCCACCGACGAGGTTCGGAGCGGGTAGCGACCTTCGCGCAGGCTCTGAGACACGCGAGTTCCGGACGGAAGTCAATCCGTGTTCTCAGCCGTCGTCGTTTATTTAATGATAGAGCCAGGGTGTCGATTCGCACATCATCCGTGTAGCGCCTCGTTTGTCAGCATCCAAGGTGTATCGCGTTCTGCTAGAATATCGAGAGTCAGCGGAGAGGAACGATTTTAACCGAGCAGAATCGGGAGGAGCTTGATTTGAGTGCGCCTCCCAAGAAGAAGAGGGTCAGCGGGAAGAAGAAGGAAGCAGAACCGAAGCGCGTCGTGAAGGAGAAAGTTCCGAAACCCACAGGCGCCTCTCCCTCCGCCGTTGTGGAAGTGAGGCACGGCGGGCGCATGATGCAGAGGCAGGCAAGCGGATACTCGCTGGGAGAGGTCGCACAGGCCGGCCTGAGCTTCGGACTGGCGAGGAGGTGGGGTCTTCTCGTTGACGACAGGAGGAGGAGCGCGCTAAAGGAAAACGTTGCCTCGCTCAAGAAATGGTCTCCTCAAACGAAGAAGACGACAGAAGAAAGGGTCGAAGGCGAGGTTCGGAAGATAGAGAGGGCGGTCGAAAAGGAAGTCCGCAAGGCGGAGAAGGAGGTAGTTAAGGTGGAGAAAGAGGTAGTGAAGGTGGAGAAGGAAGTCGTGGAAAAGGTCGAAGCGCCCATAAAGAAGCGCTCGAAGAAGAAAGCGATAGAGAAGTCAAAGACCTCCTGATTCGTTGGTTCTACCCGCGGGCCGTCCTTTCCCTCCTAGAATGACGCCACGAAGGTAATCGTTGCAGGACTTGCTGCACCTTTCCTGCGGGTAGCTGTTCGAGGAGAGGCCCCTGTTGAACTTGGCTCGGGGTTTCAGCTCGCTGCTCAGGAGAGCGAACTGGCGACTTCTTCGGCAAAGAGCCTGAGCATCGCCTCTTCCTTCTTCGCGTGGATGTTGAATAGTTCGGATGCTGCTGCCCGAATTTCATACGTCGTCACGCAGACCACCTCGCACAAGAGAGTTCCAATGCATCTAGCATTGGCAACCTACTAATTCTGAGCCTCTGAATCACGCTTCATGACTCTATTCCGTGTCCTCTCTTTCGAATCCTCAACGCTAGCGAGAACGCTCGGCCAAGGCGCTACCGAGTGACTTCAGTTCACGAAAGTCCTAGACAGGATTGAACAAGCCGGAATGCCATCCGTGTTCCCGAACGGGGGGACATGTGCGACGTCGTTGGTCAAGACAAATCGCATTGGTCCTACTAGCTCTGTGCTTCTAGGTAGTAGGATTTGATACTGGCCCTGGGAAGATCTTGTCAAGCTCTTGCAAGTCCTGCGCTGATAGTCTCCAGCCACTCGCCTCAAGATTTTCCTTCACGTGAACTGGGTTCGCTGCTCTCGGAATCGGAAAGACGTTCGGTTGTGAAGTCAGCCAGTTCAACGCAACCTGCGCAGGACTCTTCGAGTACCTCTCACAGAAGACGTGGAGTTTCTCCCTCTCACCTGCGAGTTTGCCGTGCCCCAGCGGAAAGTAGGCCAGCACGGCAATCCCCTCCCGTCTGCAGTAGGGGATCACGTCTTTCTCAATCTCGCGATGCAGCAGGCTGTAGCTCATCTGCGTGGAGGCGAGTTGAGTCTTCTTCAAGGAGGCATTTGCCTCCATCATCCGCTTCAGGGAGAAGTTGCTGACACCAATCGCGCGTATCTTCCCCGCCTCCAGGAGCTCCTCCATCGTTCCCATCGTCTCTTGAATCGGAACAATAGGACTTGGCTGATGAACCTGATACAAATCCACGTAAGAAGTCTTCAACCGCCTCAGACTCCTCTCCAGGGCCCTGAGCAACGCCTTGCGCCTAAGATGCGTCAAGGTAACCTTGGTCGCGATGAAGAGGTCTTCGCGCTTGTATCCCTGAATCGCCTCTGCGACGAGGGGCTCAGAGTTGTACACTTCCGCCGTATCAATCATCGATACTCCTCCGGCCAAGCCTGCCTTTATCGCCTCAACCCTGCGAGCCGCGCCCCTCTTCCAGCCCAGTCTTGCTGTAAGGATCCAGGAGGGGTCGTAGAAGGTGCCCATGCCGATCTCAGTGACACTGTGCCCCGTCTTTCCGAAGACCTTGAGCTCCATGCTGCGCCCCCGCTCTTCTCGGCTAAGAATTTTTGCCTAGCTCCATCTGAGACAGGTGACACCCTCTAGGGGTTACCTGTGACGCGCGTTTGCCAGCCCTGCTGGGCGATGCGATTCTGATCAACTCCATCCACTTGTTCCCGTCCAGTTTCAAGCCTATCCCCGCCACCGTGAAAGTCATACGAAGGAGGACAGACAGCGGCTGAATCGTGTTCAGAATGCCCTTTTGAAATGGTTTGAACCTAAATGGTTAGGCTCAAATCCGACCTACGCCAAGGAGGGAGTCGAGATGAAATACATGGCGGATGAGATGCTCGAAGAACTTCCCGACCTTCTCAGGAAGGAGGGGGTAGATTGTCGGACTGCCTACGAATGGATAGATGGCAAGAAACAGAAGACAAGGGTAATCGAAGACTGGGAGATTCGAAAGTTCTTGGCAGAGAGGAAGAAGCAAGGAGAAGACATAACGCTGATAACGAAGGGTGAGGACTCTTGGAAGCAAATCAAGGCAGACGGCCTGCCGGTGATCTATGTCCCACAGATTGTCCGAGATTTTGTTCTGAGCAAAGAGAAGTAGCTGGTCACGACTCGGCCCACTGCCTTCCCTAGAACGCGCGCAGCAGCAGATACCCCAGCCCGAAAGAGAGCACGGGCGCCACTGCCCAGAGGGAGACCGTCTCCAGCGCGAGCTTCCTGTTGAGGACCGTGATGTTCTTCGTGTAGGCGGCCCCGATCATTCCTCCGAGGAGGCATTGGCTGATCGAGACGGGGATCGCGCGCTGGGTGCCGACCCAGACCACGGCCGAGCTCGGCAGAAACGCAGAGAGGACGCCCTGCGGGCTGAGGACGAGCATCTTGTCGCCGATAGTTCCGCTGACGCCTCCCTTCCCAAGAGTGGCGAGTCCGACGACCGCGACTAGGGTCAAGAAGAGCAGGACCTCCAACTCCGAGGTCCCCCCGATGGCTCCGGACTGGGTGCTCCCGAAGATCATGCCGATGTTGTTTGCCCCCAGGGTGTATGAAACCAACAGAGCGCTGACGACCGTCCCTGTCCTGTTGAGCGAATCGACTGCCAGGAGCGAGAGGCGCGTCACCAGGCTCGTGACCGACCTGTAGAGAGCGAATGTTATCGCCGCCGTCGCAACCGGGGCCAAGAAATCACCCTCTAGTAAGAGATTGACTCTCAGGGAACTCTCAGGGAACTTTCAAGAAGCTGAGAGGGGCGACACCAGAGGACGACAGGACCGTTCTCTCCACCCAGTCCAGGACGTCTGCCAGTTCTTTCTTCTGACTGTCGGCCAGCTCCCTGTCTGGCAGCTTCATCTTGCTGGTTCGGATTACGCCTCTTTTCACCAGAATCTCCTTTCTTACGGCCAAGCCCAGCTCGTTGCAGTAGTAGACTAGGGGCAGCGTGTTGAGGTAGATGTCGAACGCCTTCTTCAGGTCGCCCGCTGCGTGTGAGTCGTACATCGCGACCAGATACTCAGGGGTGGGAGACGAGGTCATTATGCCCACCGCGCCGTGCACGAGATCCCAGAAGGAGTTTCTCCCGTAGAGCGCGCTGAAGATCTTTATTCTATCCCCGACAATCTCGTGTATCCTCGTCAGCTTCAGAGGCGTGGGCGGATCCTCGAGTTTCAGATATCTTGCGTTTGATATCTCTCGATTCAACCGGCCTATCAGCGTCGGCGACATCTTCGGACGATCGGTCTGAGGGAAGTCCTGTATGACCATGGGAATCTCAATCGCGTCCCCGACAGAAGAGAAGTAATCGAATATTGCATCTTCATTCGGGATCTTGGGCCTGGTCTTCAGGCGTCTGGGCGGGGGAATCATGACCGCCGAGGCGCCCAGACTCTGGGCAGAAATGCTGGACTGGACGGTCAATTGAAGGTCCTCGTTTCCGGTACCCACGACTATCGGCAGCTTGCCGCCCATCGAATCAAAGGTCACCGTCAAGATCTTCTGTCTCTCCGCTTCGGACAACAGGTCTCGCTCAGCGGATTCTCCCAAGACGGTCAGGCCTTTGACTCCCGCCCTGGAATAGTATTCGATGAGGCGGCGATAGCTATCATCGTCAAGATTTCGTTGGTCATCAAGTGGAGTGACAGTGACCGGAAACGCTCCGGCGAGCGATTCTAGCATAGTCGGTTCGAAAGGCCAATCGGTATTAAGTTCTCTGTGGATATGGTTCGGCAGACTTGTCGGTTTATCGGTCGTAATTCTGGAACAGAGCCGAACCGAACGCTCCAATGAATAAATAGGGAAAGGTCAGTTCGGATTACGTGGAATACAAGCTGATCTACCGGTCATACAGTCACGCTCAACTCCTGTCAAGAAGCAACTACGTCAGGGACAGAGAAGACGACGAAGTGAGAGAAGCAAGAATCGAAACCCAGTCCGCAGACGAAGCGCGGGACTGGAGCAACAATCTGAACGCATTAGCTGAGAGGGGGTTTGTAGTCAGAAACAGCGGAGTCCTGCAGATGTCTGACAATATCGTGTTTTGGGCCCTGCTCGAAAAGCCTTAGACGGCTGGCAGTGCGGAGAAGGAAGGAGCCGAATCTTGAAGACCCCAAGTCAGGGGGACGGGCACCTCGACGCGGGCGCCATGGCACGAGGGTTTCACCCGCCCTCTCCCGAAGAGGCCCGATAGTTGACGGACCGGTACGACATCGTAATCGTCGGAGCCGGCGTCATGGGCGTGGCGTCGGCGTTCCACCTAAAGAGGAACAACCCCGACAAGCAGATTCTGTTGATTGATAGGTTCGGTGCCCCAGGCCAGGGAAACACCGGAAGGAGCAACGCGATGTTCAGGAACACGTTCTCATCGGCCGACAACCAGGTCCTCTCCAACAGCACGATTGACTTCTACCTGCACCTGCAGGACGAGTCGAAGGTCGACCTGGGGCTGCAGCAGATTGGCTACCTCTGGCTGATGAGTGACGAACAGCTGTCGGCGAGCGAGCCATTCCTGAAAGGGATGGAGAGGAATGGCATCGAAATCAGCCGGCTCCCGAGAGAGGAACTCGAACACCGGATGCCAAGCATGGTGACAGACTTCAACTCCAACGGGGAAGCGCGGCTGATGGCTCTTCCGAGCGTCGAAGGCGGGGTCTTCGGACCGAAGTGTGGAAGGCTGGACCCGGACAAGCTCGTAAGGTACTATGCTCAGGAGTTTCTGCGGATGGGAGGCCGCGTTGCCTTCAACACGAGTGCCGAGAAGCTGCTGGTCGGTCCGTCCAACAGGCTGGGCATCGATGGCGAGCCATTCGTGTGGCAGGACTCCAGAATCGAGGGAATTCAGACGAGCGGCGCCTTCGGCGGAACAATCAGCTCCGGCACCGTCGTGCTGGCCTGCGGCGCGTGGGGCAACGAGCTGCTGGAGCCCGCGGGCATCGAGGGTCACGTGAGCGCCAAGAAGAGACAGCTCTTCAGCGTCTCAGCAAGAGGGGCCAAGGGGTTGGAGGAGTTGCTTCATACGAAGGGCTTCAACCCCCTGGGTCTTCTCCCACTGGTGATTCTGCCGAAGGCCGGCGTTCACTTCAGACCGGTGAGCGAGGAAGATGACTTCTGGATAGCCTGCGAGGACGAGGTGAAAAGGCCGTTCATCCACCTGCCAGACCACGACCTCACCGGGTACGCTGCCGAGCGGGAGTACTATGAGCGAAGCGTCAGCCCGATTCTGTCCGCATACTTCCCCTGGTTCCGAAATGCGAGGGTGAAAGCCATGTGGGCGGGGTTGTATTCCTACAACACCCTGGACTATCTGCCGTTCGTGTTCAGACAGGACAACCTGATAGTAGTCGGGGGGGATAGCGGGAGCGGGATCATGAAGGGCGACTCTCTCGGACGGATAGTGGACGCCGTCTACAGAGACGAGGAAGAGGCGTCACTCTATGGGGACGTTCAGTACGGAACGACGAAGATTGGCTTTGAAAGGAGAAGCGTCGAAAGAGAGGAATGGGTCATATAACTGCCTGAGCGTTTCTCCGAGTCCATCCTAGACTCGCTGCACCGAGACACCGTATCTCTTGAGATTCTCGAGTACTGAGAAGACGTCGTCGGCATTCGAGAAGTAATGGAGATGGGACCCGCATCCGCAGTCAGAGCAGCCGAAACCATCCACTCGCATATCGGCCCTGTTCGATAGCACTGCCGCGATTCTGCACTCAAGACCTGTCAGCATCGTGCAGGCTACGGCGACCCGCACCACCCCTGGCTGCGTCGTGAGCCAGTCGATGTGCCACCTCTTCCTCTTCTCTCTAGCGAGGTGCCTGGCGACCCGGGACTTCATGCCTCTTCTTGCAGAGCCGACGTAGGCGTAGTATCCTCTCGTGAAACGAATCATTCCGAGAGAACCAACCCTCGTGATTCTGTGATGGGTCAGCCGCAGGACCAACACATACGTGCCTTGCTCGAACAATTCAATTTGACGATCTTTCTTTGGTGCTCCATGCGGTTTTCCCTTCATTGGATTAGCAAGCCGTCGTCCCACTCGCTTCTAAAATAGGTGCGAACCTAGATTGTGCACAACTCAAGCCGGGAGACCCGCAACAGAGAGGTGAAAGCTACCCAGCCTTGGGAGGGCTGCTTCGATTCCCCACCAGCGTAGCCAATCTGGACGGGCAGGCGTCTTCAATCGGACGGGGTGGTCGAATCGTTCATTCTAATTCAGCCCCCCGGCTTCTCGCCTGCCACGCGTCAGGCGCCAGGCCAGCCATGCTGCTGGAGAAATGACGAGATACGCGAGGAGTGTCCCCCACCAAATTCCAACGGCCGAAAAGAGGTACCTGGCCGCCACACAGTAGGGAATGATAGTGAGGATGCCGGTCTTCATGAATGATTTGGTAAGGGAACGCGAGAACTGCACACCGTGGACTTGACTGGTTACGTAGAGTGATGAAGACCAGATTACCGGAACGCCAGCGAAGACGCCGGCCACCAGTGGCCCGCTAAGAGCGCTTATGGTCACCACTCCCGCTACACCGCAGCCGCCTAATGCCCCTCTCCAGACCATCCGTCCAACGCTGAATTCTGTGGGGACGCGTGGTGCGTCCTCGATTCCGATTCTCCTGTGCGCTAAGAAAGCAATCGATGATATCGCGACGCTTCCAGCCAAGGAAAGCGTGAAGCTGTCTGGGGCCAAGAAGGCGACGAGCATAGACCCCAGGAACCAGAGGACGAGAGCGACCGGCATCCGTCGTCCAAATCGCATCTGCTCTGGAATGGCGTAGAACAGCAAGAATGCGAAGGTGACGCTGAATGCCAAGGGTAAGAGCGTAGTAGCCTGAATGGCCGCATTTTGGGACTGGGTCGCGCCGATGAGGAGCAGACTCACCGCGCCTGTCGAAGGCAACCCCCCGGCGAACCCAGCGCGACCAGCGCCGTAGGCGTCTGCGATGCTGGTAACAGTCGCGACGACGAGCCACCCCGCGCCGAAGGCAAGCAGCAGACGGAGCGGGAGTAGGTCTGGGATCACACTCGGCTGGCGTCTCCAAGCAATCGATTGACTTAAGGCTTCACTGGGATTATCGAAATCCTGGAATCGGGGCGCATTCGCCGCACCTCTCGGATGATCTCGTTGTTAGCGTCGTCTTCAGCGTGCCACTTTCTGAGTGATGCCGTCATTGAAGAAGATGGCTGAAAACGAGGGTGTCTCCTGCTGCCTCTTGAAGGAAGAAGGAAGAAGGAAGAAGGAGGTTAGGCGTTACCTATCTCTTTCTTGAACGCTTCCTTCAGGTCCAGTCCCCAGTTGTCCAGGGCCTCCAGTTTCCCGAAGAAGAACCTGAGAACGGGTGGTTCGGAGACGAACTTCAGTCCCTTCACCAAGTTCCTGTGCTTGTACAGCCACTCTATCCTATCGATTGCGTAATCGATGTGAGACACGGTGTAGACTCTTCTGGGTATGGCTAACCTCGTCAGTTCAGAGTCTGCGAAGACGTCATTTCCGTCTTTGTCTCTGTCCATGGATATCGTGCCTCGTTCCATGCTTCTTATTCCAGAAGCGATGTAGAGCGCCGCTGCGAGCGCGCCCGCGGGATACTCGGACTGGGGGATGTTCGGGAGGAATTTCTTTGCGTCGAGGTGGCAGCCCAGTCCACCCGGCGGGGTGACTACGGGAATGCCCGCTTTGACGAGTCTGTTGACGAAGTACTTGATTTGCTCCACCGAGCAGCCTGCGACGCTCGGGTCGACCATTTCTCTCATTCCGACGGACATGGCGCTGATTTCTCTCATCGACATGCCGCCGTAGGTGATGAAGCCTTCGTAGACTGGCAGCCAGGGCTTTATCAGCTCGAACAGCTTCGAGTCGTTGGTCGCTATGCAGCCGCCTCTGACGCTCGTGTTCTTTCTTCCGCTCATGTAGTAGATGTCCGGTATGCTACACATCTCCTTCACTATCTCCGCCACCGACCTGTTCTCGTACCCTTTCTCCCGCTGTCTTATCATGTACGCATTTTCGCAGAGCAGGCTTCCATCTATGACCATAAGGAGATGGTTCTCGGTGCAAATCTGCCTTATCTCCTTCAGGTTCTTCATTGAGAAGGGCTGTCCGCCGATGAGGTTGGTCGTGGCTTCCATCCGCACGAATGCTATCTTGTCCTTGCCGTACTTCTTGATGACATTCCTCAGCTTGTTCGGGTCCATGTTGCCCTTGAACAGGTTCGTGCTCTCGGTCATTAGCGCCTCATCATAGTAGATCTCCAGAACCTGCATGCCCTGGAGCTCGATGTGGGCCTTGGTCGTGGTGAAGTGATAGTTGGTGGGGACCACTCCGCCGGGCTTGGCGAAGACCTTCGCCAGAAGGTGTTCAGCGGCTCTGCCTTGGTGGACATTCATGACGTGCTTGTAGCCCAACACGTCTTCCACCGCTTTCGCGAACTCGTAGAAGGTCATGCTTCCCGCGTAGGCGTCGTCCACATTCATCATGCTGGCGAACTGGTTGTCGCTCATGGCGTTGACACCGCTGTCGGTGAGCAGGTCCAGGAAGATGTCCTTCGTCTTGAGAAGGAATGTGTTGTAGCCAGCTTCTTCCATGGCCTTGAGCCGTTCGTCGACAGGGACAATCTGGATCTTCTGCACCATTCTTACCTTGTGCATCTCTATCGGGATTTCTGCACCCGTGGATAGTCTGATGGACATAACTCAAATCTCGTGTCTCGTACACGTTTTATAATGCTTTCCACATCAATGAGTGACGATTTCCACCTATCCTGCTGAGTGGTGGTTCCGGTGACTGCGCTCGAACGCGACAGTAATACGACGCAGCTCTCTGTCTATGGCATCTCGATCAAGTATCACGTCAATCGCACGAGACGGAGAAGTGGGTTCACGCCCGGGCGGCATGAGCCGTCGCCCGTTCAGGAACACGCCCTCCTGAGCCACCCGGAGACGGTACGGAACCGGACCGCGAGACTTCAGGCTTAAGTAACGAAAGCAGAATGATGAGGACCCAGGAGGAGATGGGCATGAGCTTCTATGAATCGCTGGAGGAATCCTGCGTCAGGGTCGGCGTAGACTACAAGCTCAGGAGAGAGCGGATCGAGAGGGCGCTGGGCGGGGAAGAGATTACGGACTTCTACGTCCCTCGCTCGTTCAACCCGACGGAGGAGGAAGCCGAGCCGCTGCTGGACTGCGCCCTCGTGCTGGATTCTCAGCACTTCGGCGGTATTACGCTCCGAAAGAATGAGGGCACTGAACTCTCTCTGTTTCGCCTGGCCGACCTGGTCTACCTCACCCTTCTCTACTCGAAGGACACCTTGGAAGTGCGTTTCGGATTCCTGGGATTCCACGAATACGTTCTGGTCGACGAGCTCGGCAGGGAGCAGAAGATGCTGCGCTTCGTAGACCGGGTGAAGGAGCTGGCACGGACCTTCCGGGCGGTCGCCGGCCAGGCGCCCACCGGCCAGACTGAGGCAGCCGAACGAAACAGCCCCTGATGCGACAGAACCCTTTGCCTTGTCGGATGGAGAGCCCACCGGAACTACCCTGCCCGGTCGGATGGCGATAGGCGTAGGGCGCCGGGTCAACTCCCGCTGACCCATGCATTACTGTGTGAACCTAGCCTGAAGAGTATCTTGGGGGCTAGAAGATGTAGACGAAGTTCCCATTCGTGCCCCAGTCGACTCCGCTTTTCATTCCCTTGTCGACGAAATACGCTTCCACGCTCTTCGCATCCGTTTCACTATCCGCCTCCCATTGTCTCCACAGTCGAGTGTATCTCCCTTCATCCTGATGCCGTTTCCTCCTGCCTGGAGGGTCGCCTGTTATTCCAATCCTCCAGTCTGAGTAGGTGCTATGAGATTCTCTGACAGTGTAATCTACTTCGTAGACGATCTCTCTGGCGTTCAATCTTACGTGCAGTCCAGCATCGGTGCACTTCTGACTTATAGTTAATCTGGGCCCAGTGGGATCGGACTACCTGATGAGTTCGAGTAGGCTCTGCTTGATCTTGGCAGCCACGAGGACGTCAACCGAGTCTCCGCCTTGCCGGTAGCATTCGAGCGCTTTCTCGCACGCCGGTAGGGCCTCCTTAGCCTTCAGTTTCAGGCCTTTCTGCTGTGAAAGGACTCTCTTGACAGCTTCAAGATACCAATCACCGCTCATCTTGTAATCCTCAAGTCTTCTATGGCATTCGGCTAGCCATGTGCAGTACTCGGCTCTTTCAAGTGGAGACCTGCTCTCGTTGGAAGCTTCATGTTCAAGAGAAGAGATCGCTCTTCCGTATTCTCCATCGTGAATGAGGACGATTATTTCTTGCAGGCTCATCTGTCGACCCCTGGAACCATCCATTACCATATTAAACAGGCCGTGTAATCATGCGTCACCTTGGACTCAAAACCCCCACACAACGGCCGCCGCCTGTCAGGACCGTATTCTTTCTAAGTCACCCATGAAGCGCAAGCTGGAAGGGAATTGAAGCGGTCTAACGGGAATGCTCGTAGTGGCAGGAAATTAATCGTCATCTTCGACCTTGATGATACGCTAATCAGGAACCCCTTTGCAAAAGGCGTACTTCCACACATCCAACGAATCTTGTCACAAGAAGAAAGGAAGGTGGATTGCGCCAGAGAATTCCGAAGAGAGACGGTAAGACTACGTCGCGAGGGACGGCTCGTAGAGTCATTCAATTGGGATCTCATAGTGCACAAGATTGCCCGGGCGAATCGCGTTCGCATCGAAACCACTGTCACAGAGCTGGTTCGAAAATACAGCAAGGCCCCATTCGCGAGCTTGGAGCCGGGAGCGAACAGGCTGTTAAAATCCCTTCAGGAGAGAGGTCACAGAATAGTGATTCTGACGAATGGTTACGAGAAATACCAGCTCCCGCTTATCGAGTCTCTCGGGCTAGAGAACTACGACCTTCTTGTCACCCCCGATAAGATCGGTTACGTCAAGCCGCAGCCCGAAGCCTTCAAGCTGGCCGCCAAACCCTTCCTCGAGGAAGATTCGCGGGAACAAGAACCCGTGGTCGTCGGAGACTCGATACTGTTCGACGTCTGGGGCGCATCTCTGGCCGGGTTTCGAGCCATCTGGCTCAGGAAAGACCGAGAGGTGAAGACCAGATTGGTCAGGCTCCCGGACCTTGGAGGCCTCGTTCGACGAGCAGCCAGAAGGGAGGGACTCGAGAGTCTTGTCAAGATCATACCGGACCTGACCGTGCCCGCAGTAGCGGACCTGCGCGGAGCAGGCAAACTGGTGTGAGGCATCCAAGCTCGCAATCATTATGGACTCTGACTAGTGCGAGAGATTCAGATCCGCAGGTCCAAGGGATGACTTGGCAGGACCCTTCGATGTTAAATCAGTCAACTGGGCATAGCCTGGCATGCGATACGTCCTGAAGTGCCTCGCGTGTGGGAAGCAGTATTCCATGTTCTTCCCGAGGCAGCTCTGCGACAAGTGCGGCGGCATCCTCGAAGTCGTCTACCCCGGTGTTGTGGACATAGGGGCTCTAAGAAAGGACTTCTGGAGCTATGAGGCGCTTCTTCCCGAGGGTGAATACAGGCACTACAAGCTCGGAAGTACGACCCTGCTTTCCGCAGCCCAACAGGACCTCTTCATGAAGCTCGAGATGGAGAACCCGACCAAGTCGTTCAAAGACAGGGGTTCAGTAGTTGAGATAGCGAAGGCGCTCGAGTACGGATACGACGAAGTCGTCTGCGCGTCCACAGGCAACATGGCCTATTCAGTAGCCTACTACGCGAAGTTGGGAGGGATACGTGCAACAATCTTCGTGAGCAAGAGCGCCAACTGGCTGAAGATTAGGAACATCCAGGACACCAGGGATGCCAACATCATAAGGGTCGACGGTGATTTCACCGAAGCGCAAAGAAGGGCCATCGGCTACGCGAAGAGAAAGGAAGCCTTTCTGACAGGAGACTACGGCTACAGGAAGGAGGGTCAGAAGACGCTGGTCTACGAGATAATGGCGGAGCTTCCGAGTGTCAGGAACATCCTCATACCGGTAGGCAACGCCACCCTGTTCAGTGCATCCTACAAGGCTTTGATGGAGCTCAGCAAGCTCGGACTAGTACACAGACTACCACGCCTGATAGCGGTTCAAGCGTCGCTGACCGACCCGCTCGTCACCGCATTCAGAAGAAAGGAGAAAGTGAAGTATCAAAAGCCGCTCACAGAGGCGGGTGCAATAGCTGTCGGCTATCCGACATACGGCGACCAGGCCATCGCGGGGATAAGGGCGACGCATGGCGAAGCTGTGGACGTGACGGACAAGGAGATGGAAGACGAACGGAAGGCATTCTACAGAGAACACGGCCTCCAAGTCGAAATGTCCGGGGTCGCGTCGCTGGCCGCTTTCAGAAAGATCGACCTCAAAGGACAGAGCGCAGCGGTGGTTAGTGGAGGAAACACGCTGAAGCCGTAAGAGAAGCAATTCTAGGCAAGGCATGGACGCCGCCCTTCCAGTGAAGAGGGCAGAGTGAAGCTGGGCGCCTTCATAATCGGGAACAAGGTGAGCCTGCTAAGGGCGGCAGATTCGACTTGGACGTCAGGTGCCGTGGTCTGACCTAGCTGGTAAGGCGTCCCTAGTTGCGGGGTCAATCCTGACCGCTCATTCACGTTCTGATTTGATATCTAATGAGGTGGCACGCCTCCAAGTCTTGGTGAGCGTCGTGCCTTGTGACGGGAGCACCGGAGCATGCGAGCCAAGCCTCTTCAATGTCGAGACGTAATGAGTTCCTTCCGATGAGTCGCCAGGGCTTTCTCCTGAGCGTATGTTTCCGACAGTGACAATTGCCGACGGATCACGATGAATGTCGCAGTGGTCAGCAACCGCTCGCTTGCGCAGGTAGTTTCTCTGGATTCCGAGCTCACGGGATGATCTCGCAGCCGTTGTTGAGCTCAGGGTATTCAAAATCCGACCTGCTTACAGACCCATTCGCAATGAGCGCCCGAACTTGCGGGAGGGCGTCCTGTAATTCTTTCACAAGGTGTCTTACCGTTGTACAGATGAGTGGATATCCATTCTCTCGGAGCAGTTCCTGCGACCTGTTTACGAAGAGACATCTGCCGCCGCAGATGTCGAGTATGTCGCAGGATGCGCAAGGCTCGCCAATTGTGACCACTTCGCAGAGTGAACTCGGTAAGTTGTCGAATATCGAGCCAATGATTGAAAAATCAAAATCGACTGACACTGGGCATGCGGAGATTCTGCCGTCGGGCATGACTGCAAAGAAGTCAATCCCTGAGCCGCATCGCAAGCGTGACTTCTTGCCAGACAGTAGTGAATTCATCACGCCGATGAATGGAACTATCCCACCCATGCGATTTGAGCGTGACATTTCATCCACCCATGAATCCACGAGCGAAGAGATGCCGGAGTTGTACGTGGCAATCCACTCCACAAGTCCCGGTTCTGTATTCTCCCCCGCTTCCCAGAACATGCTGAAACTGAGCTGCCAGTGAACATGATCGAAGAATCCCGTGCGCAACAGATGACGCACGTTGTCGCAGACGTTAGTGCCCTGCACGACTGTCATTCTTGCCACAAGGTCACCGCGAAAGCCCCTATCTCGAATGAGTCCCAGATTGTGCGTTACGCGATTGTATACTCCTTTTCCCCGCTCTTTGTCTGTGACCTCCTTCGTCCCGTCGATGGAGACTAGGATGGTGTGGAGTTTCGTCAGGTACTGCGATTCAATCCTGTCCAAGAACAGGCCGTTTGTCTGGAGGACGAATCGTCCCGGAATCGCATCCATGACGTCTTCCATCGTTTGAATCCGAAGGAGGGGTTCTCCTCCGTAGAATTCGACCACCGGGTCGCTGTCCTGGGACAAGAAAGATTTCAGGTCAGAAATCGAATATTGAATCTCTCTAGGGGGAGTCTCGCTTCCTCCGCCGCAGTAGCTGCAGAAGAGATTGCATTCCTTTGTCAGGATGACGTGATAGTGCATGCTTCTGGGTTTGTGCCGCTTCATTTCTTCACATTAAAAAGAACTCCCGAGAATTCCGCCGTGGGTGTGCCTAGTGTTGACAATCTCCTATTGAACCCATCCGATTGCGGCATACTCGTGGCGACGGCGTCTGTCCTGCTATTCAACGATTCCTCGGCGAGGTTGGGCGTGCGCGCGAACCTGGACATGTAGGGTCTCGGAGAACGGACTCCCGCCTGGCAGGTTGGGTGGATGTTCTGGTAACAACTCTAAAATAGAAGCGGACTACCTAATACAAGACCGGATGTCGCTGAACGGATTCGGGCGGGTCGTCTCGTTCGTCTCCAGGAGTGAGGTCCGGAGTCAAGTTCTAGAAGACATTGTAAGAGGCCCGAGGACGCCATCTGAGCTTGCTTCGATCGAGAACAAGCACGTGAGTCATGTCAGTCGCGCCCTCGCGGAGCTTCGCGCGCAGGGGCTCGTGGAGCCGGTTTCAGGCGAGGCGAGGCAAAAGTATTACCGGGCCACCGACCTGGGTTACTTGATGGCGGCCACGTTCACGAATAGACTGAGATGAAATCCGCTCAGTAGGCTAAACCAAGGATCTGATTGCCGGTGCTTCTACTCGTCTGCGTTCCGGTCTGGCCCGCGTGGCAGCATATGTGAACGGCTCATGACAGAACAGAGAACAATGAATTCGCCTCTCAGGCCGTCTATGATTAGGACATATCTGGTAGGACTGGTAGGAAGCGCCTTGATTCTATTCGGGTTTCCGATTCTTCTCCAAGTCTTGAGCCGAACTCCGTAAATCGAGGAACCTGGAGAACTGTGGGAATGAAGCCTCGATCGAAATTCGCATTGGTTCTCCTCGCTGGAATCGGAATTCTAGTCGTTGGCTCCGAAATCTATTCAATCGAAACATTGGATATCATGTCGCGGGCCATCGCGAATCCGAACGCCTGGCTTCCCGCCTGCACCTTCGGCTATACCAGTGGGTGTGTCATTTGGCCCTACGTCAGCGTCGGTCTAATCGTTCTAGGCCTATTAGCGACGCTAGCGGGACTCATTGGAGTTGTGGAGACTTGGTTCCCCAGAGGAGAGGCATAGATTTTGATTGACCATGCATCCTCCATGTCTTAGCCAGAATGTCACTCTTCACTTGGGAAGAGGATACCGGTAGCCGGATTCAAGGGCCGAGTTTCGAAGAGGTCCTCAGTCGGTTCTCCTACTGGGCGGTAATGGAGTGGTAATAGGGTGGCAATAGAGGGGTGGTAATGAGATTTCCCCCCCGCACAGATGAGCGCAAAATCATGCTTACCACCCTATTACCACCTCACAAAGATAAGCACAGGCTGGGCTACCGCAACCAACTCTCCGTCAACTGCCTTCCATTCGAGGTGGACTCTGGGACCAATTACCACCCCGACCGTTACCACTCGCGAGACCGACTCCATCCGTTAACCGCGTGATGATTTGGCTGGAAGCCCCCCGCGCGACACTCCACTCAGCTTGCTGCACATAATGAAGTGCTCAACGTCGAGTCTTGATTTGGAGGAACTCGATCCATATCCCGTTTGGACGCCCTCGATGATTACTGCTCCATCTTTCATGTGAGAGTTGCCCAGTACCGTGCTCATCTTCTTGCCCTCTCCTGTGTCTTAATACTCCCCCTGCAGATACATGACCGTTGGAGAAGCAGACCTCCCTCTTCCGGGACTCCAATTTCATGAAGTTCTGGGTCGGTCAATCAATCTCGGTGTTTGGCGCGCAGTTCTCACCCTTGGCAATACAGATTATCGCAATCAAGACCCTGAACGTAACAAACTTCCAACTCGGGGTGCTCGGCTTTCTCAACACCGTACCATTCCTGTTCCTCGGGCTGTTCGTGGGAGTGTTTGTGGACCGGCACAGCCGGCGCAGGGTCCTGCTATTCTCGGATGTGGGGCGCAGCCTTGTACTTGTGACGATTCCCCTTTCGTCCATCTTCTACCTCGTGACGCTGAACCTCCTTTACGTTGTGACCCTCGCTGCCGGCATACTCACAGTCTTCTTCGAAATCGGCTACCAGAGCTACGTTCCCTCGCTGGTAGAGAGGCCTCAGATTGTCGAAGCGAATAGCAAGCTCGAGACCACGCGCTCCCTCTCGCAGGCTGTCGGTCCAACGGCAGCAACCGCGACAATCTCCCTGATTGGCGCCCCGCTGGCGGTGCTCGGCGACACGCTAGGCTACATTGCTTCATGGGTTTCACTGGTGCTAATCCGCAGGCCCGAGAAGGTCGACTCCGGTCCACGCAAGTCGACCTGGCTTGACATTCGGGAGGGGCTATCGGTGGTCTTCAGAGGATCCGAGGCTCAGGGCCATTGCCGGCACCACCGCTACATCAAACCTCTTCAGCGCTGCCTTCGGGGTAATCCTGACCAAGTTCCTGCTCGTCAATCTGCAGATGTCGTATCTCGAAGTGGGAGTCGTCTACAGCGTCGGCGCGCTAGGAGGGGTGCTGGGTGCCTTGATTGCCATGAAAGTTGCAGGGAGGCTCGGTGTCGGCTCCTCGATAGTATTCGGCTCGGTGGTCTTCAGTCTTGTGAGCACCATGTTCTACTTTGCCACGGTTGCCAATGGGGTCGTCCTTTCTGCCGCGATTCTGTTCGTCTCCTTTGTCGGTGTCCTGATTTACAACATCACCCAGCTCAGTTATAGACAATCTCTTGTCCCCCGCCAGATACAAGGAAGAATGAACGCTTCCATTCGGACGCTGGTCTGGGGAGTCATCCCCATAGGCAATCTCCTCGGCGGCGCCGTTGCTCAGGTCGTCGGTGTCCGTGAGACGGTGGTTTTGATGGCAGCACTCACGGTCATCTCACCTCTGTGGGTCATATTCTCACCCCTCCGGAGCGTCCACGACTTTCCTAAGGGCGGCTGACGCCTCATTCACGACAGCCATCATCCCGAAGGACCTGCTTCTCCCACTTCGAAGAATGTCTTAACGCCCCTGACGTGGTCTCCCTTTCTCCCAGCCATCTTCCGCATGCGGTTTTCATATGACCTGAAGAAATCGATCATCTTTCGTCAATCGCCACCCCTTCAGCGCATCTCCAATCCGCTGCCTGGTCGAAATCGCAGTCTTGCTGACTAAATCATTTCGAAATGTGTTCTGGCCTTATCTTGAGAATTACCCTCTTCTCGCCGGCGGATCGATAGGGATACGTTTCCTTTCCAAGATACTTCTTGGCCAGCTTGTCGATGTGCTCATCGGCTCCCTTCGTTGTCTGCTCAGCCACTACCCCTCTTACGGTCACCTTCTCGTACTGGTTTGTTGCATCTGCTATGGCGATGGCAACCTTCGATTTCCTCTTCGTGTTCTTCTGTTTTACTCTTCCCAGCGCGGTGTTCACGAGAATGAAATCCTTCCCTTGATGGTCAACCCATACGGGAGTGACCTGCGGCGATCCATCCTTCATCACCGTCGCGAGGTAGCCGAAGTTCTTCCCTTCGATAAGCTTGATCGTCTCTTCCGTTAGTTGCATTGCCTTCCGCCGCCTAGATTGTGGGCTGCGAGCTACTAATAAACAGACGCAGCTGGTGGCTGCTGGCTAAAGATGTCCCCGACAGGATGGCTTGGATATCTCCGCCGAATGGTCGTGCCAGAAGCTTGAACCGGTGGACCAAGTGGTACTGGAGGAATGAAAGGTAAGGACTAGCGTTCGACAAGGATTCATGCTTGAAGAATGCGTGTCAAGGCCGAAACGTTCAGTAAGCTCATATTCACTTCTTCCTGTGATTGTCAATTGGAGGCGCCCCTGCTTTCGAAGAACGCTTGCAAGAGCCATCATTGTGTGAGTTGCTGCAACGGAACAGAGATGTTTCTATTGGAAGCTGATGTACAAACAATAGTCAGTCTGGGTTTCAAAGAAAGCTCTTTTTCAGTTGAATCCGACGGTTTCAAAATGCTCAGGAACAACAGCAATAATGGGAGATGCATTTTCCACGATGGAAAACGGTGTACAATCTACTCAAATCGACCCGCGGGATGCAGGCTGTATCCTGTCATCTTCGACGAAGACCTTGACCATCCTGTAAGGGACGGGTTCTGTCCATACAAGGATGAGTTTGACCTCTCATCAAAAGTCAAGCGAGAATTATTAGACGTCTACCTTAAGCTGATTGACGAAAGAAAGCGCCGACATGCGAGTGATTCTGGTTGCGTCACTTCGGGCCCCCACGTCTTTCGAAGACGATTCCACAATCAGAACAGACCAGAAGCTCCAGTGCGCGAAAAGGAAAACCGGCCTCCATGTCCGCATCGCTCGTAAGATCAGCCTGAAGATGCGGGAAGATGGATTCTTTCTTGTGGTATAGCAACACGAACACAATCTCTATGCTGGAGAATGCGAACAGAATCCCCGACTTCACAAGATTAGCTTCAGAATTCTATTCTTCTGTAGAAGATTCATTCCCCGCCAGGTGCAAGCCATCCTTTTCCTGTTGCCCTAGAATCGAAACTCAGATTCCGAGGGCCTCTCTTAGGCCCTTGTACCTGTTCCTGATGGTGACCTCGGTCACCCCCGCAGCTTCAGCGACATCCTTCTGAGTCTTCTCATTGCCTTCCAGCGTGCAGGCAACGTAGAGGGCAGAGGCGGCTAGCCCCATCGGGTCCTTGCCGGCTGAGATCCCCGTCTGTTTGGCCCTGAGCAGGATTTCGCGCGCCCTCCTCTGCGTCGCCTCGGACATCTTCGCCCTAGACGCTATCACGGACACGCACCTGCCCGCCTCGGCCACGGGCATTTTGAAGTCCATCTCCCTGTACAGGAGCCTGTACGACCTCGCGAGGTCCTTCTTCTTGACATTGCTCACGGCTGCCACATCCTTCAGGGTCCTCGGAATCTGCCCGTCCCTGCAGGCAGCGTAGAGCGACGCCGCGATTATGGCCGTGATAGACCTCCCCCGGACCAGATTCCTCTCGAGTGCCTTCCTATAGTAATAGGCGGCCTTCTCAGTGACTGCCTCCGATACAGTGAGCTTGTCCGAGAACCTTCGTAGCTCGCTGAAAGCCTGCCGTAGGTTCCGGTCCGCGGACTCGTGCACCTGACTCCTCCGGTCCCATGTCCTCAGCCTCTCGACGGTGGATTTCATGGACCCGGACAGCGACCTGCCCGACGCGTCCTTGTTTAGGCCCCCTATCACTGTGGCCAGCCCCATGTCGTGGATGGCGATTGACGTGGGGGTTCCGGTCCTGCTGCGGTCGCCCTTCTCGTCGCCCGAGAAAGATCTCCATTCCGGGCCCACATCCACAAGCTTCTCTTTGACCACCAACCCGCAATCGCTACAATAGAGCTCCGACCCTGAGCCGTCAATCACCATGCGGCTCTTGCCGCACCTGGGGCATTTGTCCAGACTCCTTTCCAGCTTCAGGAGCCGCGAGAAGTCAGTATTCTTGGACATTTGTAATCACGAAATCGAAATAACCGGGTATTTCGAATTATGAACCGCAGTCCCTATATATAAAGGACGACCCTTCTGGATTTTGTTAACTCTGTTGCACGACGATAAGAGTGTAGGCGGCGGGATTCGAACCCGCGACCTCCCGATTATTCCCGACTGGGGGCTTGAACCCCTTGGAGCCTCAACTCATCAGGCTCAACTTTCAGATGCTTTGAGCAGAGAAACGAAGAGGAAGAGGAAGTCAGATGAAGGGAAGAAGAGAGGCAGGCGGTAAGAGGGTCAGCTTCCAGTTAACTAGCCTAGGAATCTCCCACCTGATTCGAGTGATATGTTGGAGACGCCAGTCTTTGTTGGCTGGGAAGCCCCCCTAGCTGCTGGGTCAGTCCTGCTGGCCACTTCACGTTCTGGCCTGATGCTCAACGGCTAGGCGTGCAAACAATAGCCCAAACCGTCTCAGTACTTGGGCATTCCCGGTTCCACTATCCGTGCCCAAGCGTCTATCCCACCCTGCAGGTTCCTGACCTTGGGGAACCCGGCCTTCCTCAGAAGCGAGACCGCTTGCGTGCTCCTGACGCCCACATGGCAGTAGACTATAATCTCGCCCTCCTTGTCGAGTTCGCCCATCCTCGCCGACAGCTGCCCGAGCGGCAGCAACCGGGCTCCCTCGAGATGACACAACTCGTATTCGTAGGTCTCCCTCACGTCCACTAGGACGACGTGCTCACCTCTGTCTATCAACGCTTTCAGCGCCACTGGCGTCACGTCGAACTCGACCGGCCTCGCCATTCCCTTCAGCCCGTAGAACTCATCGTAGTCTATGAGCCTAGTGACCGTGGGGTTGGGCCCGCAGACCTTGCAAGCGGCGTCCTTCTTGATCCTGACCTCGTCGAAGGAAGTGTCCAACCCGTTGAAGACCAACAGCCTGCCGACTAGGGGCGACCCTATCCCCAGCAGGATATGGATGGCCTGGACTGCCTGGAGTACGCCCATTACACCCGGAAGGACGCCGAAGACGCCTGTGTCCTCGCACGACTTCACCGATTCCGGCGGGGGCGGGTCGGGGTTCAGGCACCTGTAGCACGGCCCTTGGAGAGCGAAGAAGACGGAGGCCTGTCCATCGAATCCTAGGGCGCTCGCGTAGACGTCGGGCTTCCCGAGGAGGACGCAGGCGTCGTTGATCAGATACCGGCTCGGTAGGTTGTCAGTCGCGTCGACGACGACCTCGTAGTCGCGGATGACCTCCAACGCGTTCCCCGAATCCAGCCTCTGGCCGCAGGCCACGACCTCGACGTTAGGGTTGACCCGACGGAGCCTCTCGGCCGCTACTTCGACCTTCTTCCGCCCGATGTCGGCCTCAATGAACAGGAACTGTCTCTGAAGGTTCGACATCTCCACAGTGTCGCCGTCGACTAGCCCGACCTTCCCGACGCCGGCCGCTGTGAGGTAGACGGCCGCAGGTATCCCGAGCCCGCCCACCCCTACTATGGCCACCGAAGAGTGCTTGAGAATCCGCTGACCTTTGGGTCCAACCTCGGGCAGGACGAGGTGCCTGCTGTAGCGCTGCGCCTCGGAGGCCGTCAACCCCAGGGATGCGTGATTCAATCTGACTGACTTAACTGCGGCGGGGCCTGAAACCGCTTAAGCGTTCGCCCGGCTCCCTCAGTTTCCCCTAGGATAGTTCGGATGGCTATGCGCCACGTCCGGAGGGGGCGATTCGTGCCATCTTCCATCATAGAAGCAGACCGGCTGGTCAAGTTCTACGGCAAGGCGAAGGAACCGGCTCTCGACGAGTTGGGCCTGAAGGTGCCCGAAGGGAGGATCTTCACTCTCCTTGGAAGGAACGAGGCTGGCAAGACGACCTTTCTGAGGATCGCCACCACTCAGTTGCTCCCGACGTCCGGTTCCGTCCATGTCTTCTACCTGCTCAGCCTGATACCCTACCGGTTCAGGCGGCTCGCGGAACTCGTCCCGACCACCCATTCGTCGGTGCTGATCCAGAGCGCGGTCGGACTCCCGGTAGCGGGCTCGGAGATGTTAGCGAGCTGGCTCGCGCTCCCGTGCTTCACAGTGGCCTTCCTCCTGCTGGCGCTGTTCAAGGCCAAGTGGAGGGAGAGTTGAAGAGGCTTCGTCCAGTCGGGCCTGGCGTGGCGTAGCGTGGTGAGCGATGCTCGGACTCGTTGACGTCAGCTCGGGTTATGGCACGAGCGAGGTCCTCCACTCCATCAACCTAGAGATCTCGAAGCCCGCAATCTACGTTGTGCTGGGGCCGAACGGCGCCGGGAAGACCACCCTCTTCCGGACGGTGGCGGGTGTCCTGAAGCCGACCTCTGGGGGGGTAACGCTCGACGGCCGGGACCTCTACGCGGCCAATGAGCTCAGACACGAAATCGGCTACCCTCTCCCACTATCCGGCGCTCCCCGAGGAGATGACGGTCGCGAAGGCCCTCAGCTTCTATGGAGACATCGAGCATGGCGACGTCCGGGCCGCAATCGACAGTATCGGACTCAGGGAGCTCATGACGAAGAAGGTGAGTGACCTCAGTCAGGGCCAGAAGAAGAGGGCCTCGATAGCCAAGCTCTTCCTGCGCGAGAGGAAACTCTACCTGATGGACGAGCCCACGTCGCGATGGTGCCCGTAGTGGTAATCAACACCGCGTTCATGTCTGGCGGGCTGGGGCTGACCCTCATGAGCGGGGCCCTCGCGTTGGGGACAGGCGTCTCCGACATCGCGCTCGTGACAATCATGATGACGGCGTTCAGCTCCATGCAGAGGAGGCCCACCGGAATGAATTCGCCTCTCGGGATAACCTTGGGGGTCGTGTTCCTGATGCCCGAGTTCCTACTGCTGTCGGTCCTCGGGACGAAGGTCGTGTGGGTCGAAGGCGGCGTGGCCGTCGCGTTACTCATCGCCGCTGTCTTCTTCCTTCTCTCGCTCGGGAGACTGATAAAGCGAGAGAAGTTCCTTCCGTAGAATTTAAACGCCGGCAGCCGTCGCGCCGGTTGGAATGCCAGAAGTCGGAGACAAGGCCCCGGATTTCGCGCTCTACGACTACGATAGGAAGCTTCGGCAGAGCTCAGAGTTCCTGGCGAAGGGGCACAAAACGGTCTTCGCGTTCTTCCCCGGCGCTTTCACGGGAGCCTGTACTCAGGAGATGTGTACGTTCAGGGACATGTACGCCGAGCTGGGGAAGATGAACGGCACCGTTGTGGGCATCTCGGTCGACGCCCCGTTCGCCCAGAAGGCATTCGCGGAGAAGAACGGGCTGACCTTCCCCTTGCTCTGCGACTTTCAGCGAGAGGTCGTGAAGAAGTATGGCGTCACCTGGAACAAGCTCGGAGGAGTCGAAGGTTACGTCTCAGCGAACAGGGCCATCTTTGTGGTGGATGGCCAAGGAACGATACTCTTCAAGTGGGTCGCGCCCGAGCCGGGGATCCTGCCAGATTTCGAAGCGGTCAAGAAGGCTCTTCGATAGGTCCACGGCACGACGGTCTCTCTCGGCAACATTCGCAAGTCTTCTGGGCTAGGACCTATGCAGTGATGTGTGGGCTGACCAGATTTGAACCACTAGTCTTGTTGATGTTGGAATAGATGTTCCATTAGTGGGTTCTTTCGTTCTTTTCTTCGCGCCTCTCAGACCATTGATGACCGCAACTCGCGCACCTGTATGAATCTTCGAACTCCTTTATGTCGGTGGTCAATGTTCCCTCCTCATGAATCGTCGGGGGCGTATAGCGTCTACCCCTCGGAATGCCCCCACACCCACAGAGCCGCCCGTGCCAATCCTCACGACTTCGTCTTGACTAACGGGTTCTGCTATCTCCTTGTCACTTGAAAGCCTTACATCCACGAGTTTGACATGGAACCTGCGCCCACATGAGGGACATGAACGAAGGAATGTCCCAAGCTTGGACATGGAAAGTCAAGGAGAGATTTCGTTATCTAGACATTGACAATGGTCAAGCGTGGGTTTGAGATTCTCAGGCCGTCATGAGTATAGGAAGATACCAAGCAGGGCGCCGATAACACCGAAGATGAGGGAGAGTAGAAGGCCGATTGAGCCCAGCCTGACTTCACCCCTCCTAATCGCCAATACTCCGAGGACTGAACCAAGAATCCCCAAGGGAAATGGAAGTATCAGAATGGCCACTACTCCACAGACGATGGAGTAGTATGCCAGATTCTTGGGAGAGGTCGCGCTGGTCGGTTTGGACTGTAGTGGGACTGCTCGCGTCTGAAACGAGTATCCGCAGTTAGGACAGGAGATGGCTTGAGGGGAGACCTCTTTGCCACAGCTCGGACAGGAAGCCAATTCTTGCGTGATGAACCCAGATGGGATTCTCTATTAAGCGTGAATGCGGAATTGATTAAGCGGTCGGGGGAATTGAACCCGCAGTTCTGATGGTGTTGGAAATTGGCAACGTGTGACCCCCGCTCGGGCCATAGACTTGAGCACGTATAGGCGGGCCGCGGGTGGGATTTGAACCCACGATCTAAAGGTGACTGCGTAGTGCTCCACAGCCTCCTATGTTGACCAAGCTGTGCCGGTGGCTTCCACCACGCGACTACACCACCGCGGCCACGTAAACTTGGGCGCCAATCCTTCCGATATAAGACTTAGACCTTCCTGTCGGTTGCGCGTTGTCTAGGGGGAAGTTCAGGTCAGGAGGACGGCAGGGTCGAGGTCAAGGACGACGATGGTCTTCGCCGAGACCTATGACGATTGGAGGATGATTCACGAACACTTCGGCCTGTTACCCGGCTTGGCAAGACCTGGTTCAGGTGTTCCACGCTGACCTGACCTACGATTGTCCCGACATCTTCTCTGTGCCGTCTGAGCCTCTCCTCGATAAGCAGTTCCGACTTCCGACGTCCAAGATACGTCCCCAAGGCGAATTGAACGCTCAACCCCATGGCTACAAGCATCACGAAGCGATAGAAGAAAGGCTCCTTGTCGATCCAGAGAGTTTTATACATTAAACCGACCAAGGTCAGTCCAGCTCCAAGCCCCACGATGAAACCGGTGAAGGTTGTCAAGACCGCAACGTGAAACGGGGCGCTGTTCACTGAAGTTACTTTGAACCTGCGCAAGTACGGCAGAGCCAGGGAGGGCACTATCCCGACCAGCGCCAACAGGGCGAGAAGGATTGGGAGCAGTTCCATTGAGTACACCAACGGGCCTACCTTCGCCGGCTTCGAGAATGCATCGAGAGCGTGAACGACTGGCCTGAGAGCTTGGGCACTGCGACCATCCGCATTGTACATATCCCAAGCCAATGAAGTAAGAAGAAGAAACATCAGCACGGAAACATAGAACAGATATGTCCGCTCCAGGATACCTGCCTTGGCGGGAGGGTCGTCGGACTTCACCTCGACGATCTGTTTAGACCTCGTGATTCTTGAGAACAGCCTTGATGCATTCGTCGAGCAGAACCCTCCAATAAGAACCATCCACGAATATCCTAGGACGAGCGACCCGAGACTCGCCAAGGCGGTGACACCGAGGACCAATAGGAACTCGGGAGTTGTCGGCTTGACTCGGAAGAAAGTGAATGTGGAGATGGCTCCGAGACCGCAGAAGACAAGTCCCAGGAGAGCGGCACATATTGAAACCGGGCTGGAGCTAGTTCGCATATTCCATCGTGGTGATTGAGCTGATCTTTTCTATGCTCCTTCCGTTCATTGCCCCTTCTGGCAGCCGCGTTCCGCAATCAAGGCAGAAAGGCAAGCTCGATGCCCACGTGTGCTGGTCGGGCGCTTAAACGGCTTTGATTTGGCCCCAGACCTCACTTCGTGAACCTGGCCCTGACCGTTCTCCCGGTGCTCAGGAGTTCGAACTTGGTGAAGCCCCCGGAGAGCTGGTCGAGTTCCTCCGGTCGAGTGCCGTGTCTCATGATCACACCCGGCGCCCTATCCCAGACATAGAATATTCCCCCATTTCGCAAAATCCTCCTTATCTCTGCAAGACCGGCCTGCTTGTCAGTGAAGTGGTGTATAGAGAAGGCCGAGAATGCCAGGTCGACGCTGTCTGAGGGGATCTCTTCAAGCTGCTCGGCACGGGTGGCGAGGACACGCACGTTCTCTAGGCCCTCTTTTGCGACTCGCTCCCTAATCCTTCTGCTCCTAATCGGGTCTGGTTCGACTGAATAGACAAGACCTTTCCTTCCGACTATGGTCGAAGCCGGTATCGTTAGGTATCCCTTGCCTGCACCTATGTCTGCCACATTCTGCCCCTCGGAAATTCCGATATCCTTCGCCGCAGCATATGGTTCTTGAAAGAGTGCTCGGAAGCGCTCAGCGAGCGTCAGTCTCATTCGAATTCACGCCTTGGTTCGGAAAGGGCGCCTGGGGGTGCCTATTATGCCCGATGACCAAGTCGATGAATACGAAAGCGGCATGGACCTGCGATCTTGAATGAATCACTTGCTCTTGTAGCAGAAGTAGGGGAAACCGCCATTCACCATGTTGACAGACATGTCGACGATCCTCTCTGAGATCTCTTTCCATTTCGCGTCCCAGTCTATGCTCTCAACGACCAACTCCTTCTCACCGTCTCCGCTCCGGGAAGGGACGCTGGCCCAGATTGGGCGCCCGTGGAACGGCTTCACTATGCGGACCTTCCAGCGGTCGCAGTTCATCCTGCGACCTTCCTCCCTGTAGTACTGGCAGGCTCCGCAGAAGCGTGACAGCCAGACTATCTCCTTCGTTCTCTTGACCGACCTGCCTATCTCCTCGAGGAGTCTCTCCGACTCCTTGCGGATCATGTCGGCCAGTTCCTTCTGGCCCTGTTCGGTGTTGGTGTAGTAGTCCGGGTCCTCGGCTAGAGCCTTCCACCAGCTCGTGAACTCGGCCTCTTCCTCGGTCAAGATGGTGGGGGAGCGGTTCCGTAGATAAAAAACCTGATGAACCGGAGGAAACCTAGGAACGAATAAATAATCAAGGTCGCCTGAAATATTACGGTCTGGCACGCAGCGTGCTACGACGGGCGATCAGGACTGGCCCAAAAGGTCAGGATGATGACAGTATTGCTCGCGTGCCAGGCAATAATTGATCATTTCGCTGACCGGCGGTCACTTTCGCATGGTCCTTAGATTGCGCGCGCTAGAGATCAGGACCTCGAACTTCGCCTAACAGAAGCATGCGTGCTTGGCGGGGTTCCTCCAAACAGGTTCGGAAAGTGGATTCCTGGAAGTCAAGCCGCCTTCAGTGAAAGCTAAGCAGTGCCCCTTGTTGAAGCTGATAGACCATCAAACCTATTCGGGAACGGACGCATGAAGCTGATTCCAAGACGACGCATTAAGGGGGGAAGAGATGATGACCTTCTGTCATCATCTCATCAGTGAACCGCCTAGGGTTGCGGAGCGCCAAGACCGAGTGGGTGCGAACCATGAAGAAGGTTATTGCTGCACATGTTGTCATAGTAGAAGTTCCAAGTTCCCAATGTGCCTGAGCCTAGTGTGGAGGCGTCGTAGTAGCCATACTGCCCGTTGGCGTCCGCCGTGTTGCTGATGAGCTTGTTGGTGTGGGAAGTAGTGCGCGCGCAGCAGGTCAAGGACGTCTTCGGCATCGACCCTTTACCCGTCAGAGGGTTCGGTGGCGCGGAGAGCATCGTCCTCCTCTCTGTGCTGTTGTATCAGCTGATGGTGTGCTACAACCGTCTGACGAGAAGGCCGTCAAGATTCCTCAAGCACATGCTAGGGAGCTAGGATAGACGTGAACTCTCATTAAGACTGGTTGCTATGGACAGATTAATGCCCAAGCCTCAATGCAATAAGCAAATCCCTACAGGCTGGGAGACCTTGGGACTGTGGAGTTCGGCGCTCTCACTGTTGATTCCTGAGCATGAATTGGCTAGGCACTATGTTGCTCAAACGAAGGGTCTGTGCCCTGACCGAAGACGAGAGATTGACCTAGCTGTAGAGTAGCAGCATTTATGGCCGCTTAGCGTATCAGGGTTTGTGGCCGCTTTCTGCGGGTTGCTCTCGATTACGGCGTGCAAGCGACAAGTGATTTGAGAGTCAGGGCGTCCCTCTCTGCATTGAGAGAATCAAGCATGCTGGCGGAATCCGCGAGGAACCTACAACGACATCAGACATTTCAACAAGAATACAGAATAGCGGCCACAAACGCTGCTAACAAAAGCGGCCATTAATCATGATACTCTACGCCTAGCCACACCAATACGTGAGATGAGGAGGAGGGGGGGAAACGATCACGTTGATTGTCGTGTTGTAGCCGGTGTTGAACACTACGACAATGGATACTACTTGGCCCGCCTTGTCAGCCATGACAGTCGTTCCCCAGTCGAACGTGTGGTTCGGCGAAAGAGAGAAGCCTTGGAACGCATGGAAACGTATGAAGCAGTAGGTCCACGAGGTTGTGTTGATGGGAGGTTCCCATCCGCCCTCAACTGCACCGTTCAAGATCACCTTGGTGATCGTTAGATTGGCTGCCCCTGGGGCAGTCTTGACGGCAATGTTGCAGAAGCCGGCGTAACTGAGGTACTGGATGCCTGTCGAGTTCTGCGCCCAACATACCGTCTGACTCTGCACAATTTCGACCTGGGGTCCTGGCCCGATAGAGTAGATGATGGCCGAGACGCCCGCCACTGCGCCCAAAGCGATTACAAGGAGAAGGACCTTCTCGTTCCTAGTCAAGCCGAAACCATCCTTGTTCCACCATCACTTCGGGGAAGGCATGAAACTGTCAGCAATATATGGACCCCCATCTGTAGTTCGCACATCATACACAACGTAGCTTCCGGTGAGAATCTGAATCCTGGTGACTGACGCCCACGTGCCGGAGACAGGCTCGAAGAGCTTCATCCCCACAGCAAGCTGTCCGAGAAACAGCGCTCTCTGGGTCCCATTCTGCATCCTTGCGTAGATTGGCTGGTCCTGCAGCCCACTCGCGTAGAAGAGGCCGTTGTTTATGTCCAAAACCTGGTTGACCTGGATGGCTGTATTGCTGGAGACTGTCGCGGTCGTCAGCTTGCCGATCTTCGTGTCGTAAGAGAGGACGCTATCCCCCGCTTTCAGATTCTGAACTGGTATCTGTGTGCGGTTGGCCAGCGTGATCAGAGTCCCTTGCAGGACGCAGCCCGGACTCCCCCCGCCTCCCTGCTGGAAAGAAGCCATTTCACCGATGTTGGAGCTCATGGTGATCGTGTCAGGGTTGTTCGACCCTGTGTAGTTGCCGGTCCCCGACCCGGTCCACCCAGCGAACGAGTAGCCAGCGGCAGTATTCGGGTAAGCATGAATGGTGACTGATTGACCGGCGACATACCAGCCGCTGCTGGGCGAGACGGTCCCCCCTCCCGATGTGGGAAAGGTCGCCATCGACAGGTAGTACGAGTAGTAATTATGGATGTCTCGTGCAAGGTTCCATGCGTCGGGGGCTCCTATGCCGGTGACGTAGTCCCAGCCTGCTCCGGCGGGCTGGCCATTGTTTCCTGTCCCAATGTCGTTGTATGCCTTGTACCCATAACTCGTGCCGTATCCCAAGTCGTACATTCCGTTGACCACCGTGGGGATACGGGCGACATACTGGAAGACGTCGGCCATCAGCCCGGCCATCATGGGAGCAGCGAAGCTCGTCCCTGCGTCCTTGATTAGATTCCCATTAAAAAACACTGAAAGGTAGGGCGCGGCGGGCATCGAAATGTCCGGGACGTCTCGATAAAGGTTGCTTGGCGCCTTGATCGTCTCCATTGACTGGGAGGTTGGTTGCGAATAGTACGTGACTGGCCCTCCACCACTTGCCGTTGAAGCATTCATATCACCGAGGGACCAGCCTCTCTGAGAGGTAATTCCAGGAGTGCTCGAATTGAGATTATCGTACAACCCCCCAGCACTCAGGGAGAATGGGTCGGCGGCAGGTTCTGGTATCCCATTCCCCTGGTTCTCATAACCAAGGTCGCCGCTATATCCGACGACCAGGGTTCCCTCACCAGCTGCACTGGCCAGTAATGCGTGAATGTTGTCTCTGGCAGCCTTAGGAAGTTGGTCTATGAACTGCCCGATGCTGGCGCTCACAACGCTGGGTTTGATGTAGGTCACGATGTAGTTCAGCTCCGCCTCCCACTGAGTTTCCCATGCACCAGTGTAACTGCATGGTGAAGCGCAGTTGCTGGTCACGACGGTTACGTTTGCTTTCTGCCCCGTGACGCCTGCCCACTCGGCATCGAGTGTCATCTCCTCCGAACCACTAGCGTAGCTCGTGTCCACCGGCGGTGGAGATCCTCCCCCTACGACGACCTGCTTAATCGTGCCCGCTTGGCTCAAGTACTTGTTCCAGAATCCCTTTACGTCGCTGGTGTAGATTCCATTGCCGGGCCAACCTATGATGGCTATCGTCTGGTGAGAGGCGCTCACTCCGGCTTGAAACATCGGGTTGAAGTCGTAGTAACTCAATATGTCGGCTGGGACCATCGCCAGTCCGCCCCCGATTGTTGCCGTCCCCTTTGCTGGACCAACGTAGTCGTTCAGCCCTCCGATGTTCGTCAGGGCAAGCGAGATGCCGAGGGGCAGAGACGGGTCAGACGGGTTGGCGTAGAAGACCTCTCCGCGATAGCTGTAAAGGTTCAGGGGAATCTTTAACGCAGCCTCAACCTGACCTACTGTAGTGTTCACCGTCAGCTCGTCCCCAAATTGGAGGCTAGGGGAGCCGAAACCCTCCGCCGAGGTCCAATTGATCACTTCGTTGACGACTGACGCTGACGGGCCGTACTGGCTCAGGATGTCGGGATGTGTCAGGTACCTGTGGTAGTTCGGAGAGCCGGGGTCGTCCGTCGACCTGACGTAACTCGTCAGTCCCGTTACGTCGAGTCTCAGACAAAAGGCAATGGCGATCAGTTGGAGCTGGTCGGCAGGGCCGAGGTAATCAGCGTGGGAAAGAAACGGGAGCACGGTGCTCGACATGGGGCTGGGACTGGGACCCGACGAGTAGACACCTGACGAGGTAGACATTCCTGCCAGTAGCATCACAACGATCACTGTAACCGCAGATGCTGCAACGCGCCCTTCTCCAGCGCGCATTGAGAGTTTGTCGCCCGGCGCCTATCTTAAGCAAGAGATACGATTCTCATTCATGAGAATCCTCCCATAGAAGGCAAAGGAGATTCCTTAATCGACCAACCATCTGAGCGACGCTGAGCGACGCTGGACCCGAAAATTCCCGTAGGTATATAGTAGAGTGGCTGCCGGGAGTCAATAGTAGAGTGGCTGCCGGGAGTCAACGGAGGGGTCAAGTCAGCAGGGGGAGAGATACCCCAGACGGCAAAAACGGGCAGAAAGCAGACGAAAACGGAAGCGGACAAACGCTGACTTTTGCCGAAAAGTGCTGCTTGAAGTGAAGTCCGCCAAAATCCGCCAAAAGGAACCAAAACGAACCAAGAATGGGCCAAAACTGAGGCAATCTAAGGCCTCAGATTCAGTCGAAAGTGTCAATCTGACCAAAAGTCACCAGAAAGAGCCGAAAATAACCCAAACCCGAGTCAAATTGAGATCCCAGATTCCCTCAGAATCCTTCAAAATCGCCCTCCTAAAGTAAACTAAGGCACGGATAGACACCAAATTTGGACGAATTCCGGCGAATTCTTCTCTGGGAAGAGGGGAAAGCAGGCGAAAGTGGAGGAAAGTCTAGGCCGGGGCTGTGCTGTCCTGCATTACGCTCCGCTACGGTTCCCTGATTTGACGGAGTGGACCATGTCAGCGTCTTTGGGGTTCGCCAGACGCGCATATTGAACAACCTTGAAGGTTCTCGGATCCAGTGTGTTCTGGGTCCCGCATGTGCCATGATATGCGGGAACAACCTTCTTCAGCCTTACCGCGCTTTCGACGACTTTCTGCTTGGGGATGTCTATCTTGAAGAGGTTGTGACAGTTCTCGCATAGAACCTGCACCTCTTCGATAATAGTCCAGTTCCGGTCAATGTATTCTCGCAGGCGGGCAATCAATCGATAAGTTGTTTCATCAACGTCCGTTCCAAACAGTGGTATCATTTCTGTGTCCTTCTTGGTGATGAAGCCGCTTGGCTGGAATCCTTCCTCACAAACTGGCAGAATTAATGGTTCTCCATCGTTCTGCAGTCGCCAACGGAGCGCGTATCCGAGTTCCTGATTTACCCACGGAGAGGACGTGCTGTTCGATGTGAGGAACGGGACAACCACATTCGAGGACTCGATGTCGGCCTTCACCTTCTCGTTCAAGGGTTCCCCGGCCTTGTTTTTGTCTTCGGAGATGCATGGATTCAATATTAGAGACAGGGATTCAATGATGGGCTGGATGAGGGTTCTATCCTTGGAACTGTAACTGATGAACACTTTGTTGTAGTCCATGCCAGAATCTACCCTCTTCCCATGTCTATAGCTCGGGCGCCAACGGCCTTTATGCTTATTCCGCGCACGCGCACTGCCCCTATGATTTTCGGCCCTTCAGACTTGCCTCTGTGCGGTCCAGCAGACCGTCTTTTGCGAGCCTCGCCATCACGGCCTGAATTACGTCCTCCTGCAAGGCCTCATGCTGCTTTGCCACCTGGGCCCTGAGCCTTTCGAGTTCGGCCTGCATCGCGGCTCTCTCCAAGTCCATTGACTGGCGCTCTTTCTCAAGGCGCTGCATCAGGGCCTTGTCTGGCGAAGTGCTCAGATGCACCTCGGAGACCTTCGCATAGGCTAGGCGCATCTTCTCGATGTCCTTTGTGCCAAGGCCTTCGGTGGTGTATTTGCTCTCTACAGTGCCGCTGTGGCCTATTATGAAGACCTTCCACTCGTGTGGAAAGAGGCCGTCCGCCTCTGCGTCAACCAGCGCATGCGCGAACCAGTGCTTCAACGAGTAAGGCCTGTATTTCTTTCCGTAGAGCTGGCGCATCGGTTTCCTGATCAGAGCGCTCACGTCCTTGGTCTTGATGTGCTTCCCATAGCGGCCCTGGTGCTGATCTGAAGTTATGACCGGGCTGCTGGGCCCCAACTCCTCAAGGCCCTTGCTCAGCCTCCAGTCGAGATATGCCTTCAGATAGGTGCAGCCTTCCGCGTTGAGGAACGAGAAATAGGCCCTGCGGTTCTTGCTCAGCTCAGCCCTGACATTCACTTTTGCGGGGACAACGGCGAGCTCTGTGCTCCCGCCCTTGAGGCTGAGGCCTTCGATGTCCCTGAGCTTGAGGCCGTCCGTGCCCTGATAGTTGCCGAGGACTTCGGGCCTGACGCCAGAGAAGGCTATGAGGGAGATGCCGACACGAGCCCGCCTGTCGGACTCGCGCACTAGTTCGTGCACCTCTTCAGTGCTGGGCGGGACTTTGTCGAACCTGGCAGGGGTCAGTTCAAGCCTGATGCGTTTAGTGACCTCCACGTCGTTGAAGAGGAAAAATCCTTTCAGGGTAAAGACCACTGTCGAAATGTAGTTCTTGCTGAGGCCGTTTGCGGCCATGTCGTCACGGACCTGACAGATGAAATTGAAGGCCTGCTTGGCGTCCAGCTTCTTGAGCGCCTTCGGCGTCGTCTTGTAGTCTCGACAGACCTTGCCAAATCTTCGGAGTTCCCCGTCCCTCTGTCGCGGCGGAAGATTGTTGAGCCAGGCCTTGGTGTCAGGGTCAGAGTAAAGCAGGGCCTCGGTCCGCCTGTGCACGTCGAAAACAGTGCCTTGGGAGCCCTTGATGTTCATAGTTCAGAGGGGCTAGGCTTGTGTCTTATAGCATTATGCCTTGGTGCGCGCGTCGCACTGATGACTCTACTGCTGCGCGTCCAGCCCAACCGCCGCTCAATGAGAATCCGGCAACCACCGCGAAGACAGTCGCAGCGAAGAACAGATTCCTAACCGCCGCGCTCTTCCCGCTCTTATTCATCAGAGCGATGAGCTCTGTCTAGTGCTCCTGTCGCGGGTGTATCTGAGGCCGCGGTGCTTAACCCTCGAGCGTTGCGGCTTCAAAGAGCGTTTCTTGATGGCGCGGGTCACCAACCTCACGGCGTCCGAAGAGGTGACCAGCCCCGCCCCTCTGGCAGCAACCTCCCGGAGGGCGAGCTCTGAATCATTTTCGCGCAGGTTGACCCCCCTGACACAGTCCTCGAGGACCTTGACCTTCAGCCCGGCACCGAGTGCGTCCAGAGAGGTCTCCTTGACGCAGTAGTCGGTGGCCAGACCTCCGATGAAGACCTCCCGGACCCCTGCTTCCTTCAGGCGCTTCTCGAGGTCGGTCCCTTCGAACCCCGAGTATGCCTCCAAGTCCGCTTCTGTGCCCTTGCTGACGACGACCGCACCGCGAGGGACCCTGAGCTTCGGGTGGAACTCAGCGCCGGCGGTCCCCTTTACGCAGTGGGGAGGCCAGATCCCTCCCTGGCCCTTGAAGGACACGTGGTTCCGTGGATGCCAGTCCCTAGTGAAGAAGACAGGAATGGACGCCTCAGTGAAGGCCCCGATGACTCTGTTGAGCGTAGGCACCACCTTGTCCCCGTCCTTCACTGCTAGGGCTCCGCCGGGACAGAAGTCCCTCTGGACATCGACGACCAACATCACCTTCCGCGCAGCCGGTCACCTCCACGATAGCGAGGGATGGGCCGTCCTCAGCTCTTCTAGGCTGGCCTTCACCCTTGCGCGGATTTCGTCCATGCCGTCGAAGCCCCTGGCCATCCTGCCGTCCTTCAGCAGAGGCTTCAGCAGGCCCGTCGAGCGGTTAGGCTTTGGTAGGCCCTCCAACGCCACGAAGTCCCTGAAGCCGGCCGACCTGTAGACAGCCTTGCGTCCGCCGAGCCCACCCCTCTTCGCCCTGAACTCCTTCCTTGAGTCCTCTGTGACCTCGACTATCTTCGCGCTCAGGTCGACCACTGGTGGGTATGCCACCGCTGTCCCCACCCCGTAGCCGTCCACGATGGCGTTGAGCCTCCCGATCGACTCTTCGTCGAGCCTCCCGGATGCTATAATCTTGACCGCCTTTCCACCGCGGATGTCGAGCTCCCACCTGACCTCCTCGGCTATCTTCAGGAAGTCGCCCCTGCGCGAGGCGGGCGTGTCTAGCCTGACGCCCCAGAGCCTGGAGCCCAGCACCTCTAGGGCTCTGATTGATTCCGCCTTCTCGTCCCAGAAGGTGTCCACCAGCGCCACACGTGGGACGCTCCTCGGTATCGTCTCGTCAAAGAGGCGCAACGCTTTCTCCTGGCTGCCGAGAATCTGGACCAGCGCATGGGGCATCGTCCCCGAAGGCTCGAGCTTCAGCAGTCTTGCGCCGAGGACGTTCGAGACCCCGTCGAACCCTGCGAGGTAGCAGGCCCTTTCCACCATGGCGGCGAGAGCGGGATGGACCCGGCGCGTCCCGAAGCTGAGGAGGAGCTTCGACGCCGCAGCCAGTCTCAGCTTCGCGGCTCTCGTCGAAACGCTCGTAGAAGAGGAGAGCAGCCCGAGGATGGGGTTCTCGTACTCGACGAAATCGACATACCTTCCCTCGATGATCATGAGCGGCTCATAAATCGCCTTTGAGCCGTCGGCGACGAAGACGTCGCCCTCGTCGAAGGCCCAGACGTTGACCGGGAGGCCCTCGAGGAGCTTCGCGACCTCGTAGATGCCGCTGACGACGCCCCAGTTGTCTGGGTACGGGACACCCCTGGTGTAGACCTCCATCACGACCCGCGAGTCGATGTGGTTCCTCTGCAGGACCTTCTTGGTGTGGAGGAAGTATGAGTCTGTCGTCTCAGCGTTCCGGATCTCCTTCTCGTTGGCCAGCCAGAAGAGTCTGTCGTCTAAGTCTGTCCGGGGCATCTCTGGTTCGGCCGTCTCATGGCGTCTTGGAAAAGGGTTTCTCCCGGTCAGGCAGGGGCGGGAACCAAGAACCCTTATACATGAAAGGGGTCGAGCCCGAAATGTAGGGCCGGTAGTTCAGCGGTACGAACGCCCGCCTCGCACGCGGGAGAACCCTTCGGGTCCCAAGGTCGGGGGTTCAATTCCCCCCCGGTCCACTATCTCTTGAGAGTGAGTCTCTTTCGTTCGGTACTTGGCATCGTCCCTCTTGGGTCGCACCATTGTTTCTTGATACTCTCGCATTTACGCGCCAATCCAAGTCTGTGGAGATGCCTGCGTCGCCACAGGCTTCCTCCGGACAGAGTAGATGGCAACTGCGAGGCTTGCAATTGCAACCACCGTCAAGCCGTAGGCTATGTCGGTCAGACTCCGGACCTCCGCGGCAGTGCTCTTCATCTGGTTCTTCAGGGCAGTGGACTGAGCGTCCGTACTGAAGGAACTTGAGAAGCTGGCGGAGAGACCGTCGGTCTGAGGCGCGGTGACGGAGAGAATATGAGCACCGTCACTCATCGAAGTAGCGTTTACAGTCGCAGTCGCTGTAAGGCCGCTAGGAGTGGGCGTTACGATGAGCGGCACGTTGATGCCGTCGATGGCGGCAACCAGGGAGTCTGCAGCCAGCTGCTCTCCGGTGACGGTGACCGTGAAGTTTGCCGGGCCGCTGATTGACTGCGAGAGGCCGGCAACCGAAATTGTAGGGAGGACAGGTGATATCTCCTGATAGGTGGAGTCGCTTGTTGTGACCACGCTCCCGGTCAGGGAGAGGGACCCGACTCCAGTGTTGTCGAGGAGTGCGACCGTAGAGTTCAGGGCTTTCAGGGAGCCCAAGTCGCTACTCCTGATGAAGACCGTAGAGTTAACCACAGTCAAGTCGCCTATCGAGTCCTCACCAAGGCTTAGGGTCAGCCCGTTAATTGTCAGACGTGTAGCGGCAGCGTTGTTGAGAGCGTAGCCCGTGCCGTTGGATGTCACCAGACTTGCCCCGCTAACTGTCGACGGATTGAGCTGGTTGTATCCCAGAAGAGTGTATGGGAGAACGTTGGTATAGGAATATTGAGTGACTGCGCTCTCCGCGGTTGACGATTCGCCTGAGATAAAGACCGTCCAGGATCCCGCCAAAGAAGTCAGGTCGTTTCCATTGTAGAAAGGTGCTGTTAGGATGGAAGGAATCTGGTAGGAGGCGGACCATTCTTCCAAGGTCTCGTTGTACTGCATGGGGACCCCGGAAAGGGACAACCCACCGAGTTCATAGGATGCATAGGTGAATTGCGACGGAAGCACATTGACATTGAAGACGCCGGCAACTACCGGATTACCCGCCGAGTCCGTAATCTTGGCTGACACCTTCACGTACTGCCCCTCGAAGGCTACGCTGGGACTGACGAGCGTGTAGCGGACTGTGGGACCTGAGACGTAGAAGCCTGTCGTGAAGTTGCCGAGCTGGAGGACTGCGGTGGCATTGGCGCTGTAGCTGGAGATGAACTCGAGGCGGTAGAATCCTGGCCTGAGGTCAGCCGGGACGGTGAAGTTCGCCTGTTGATAGTAAAAGAAGTTGAAGACACCAAATTGGATGACGTTGGGCGCTGGCTGGAGATGCGCCGAGGCCGCAAGCGTGCCGCCCAGGGTGTAGATGTTGGCAGTCACGTTAGACGTGAAGGTTCCAGTTGACTCGGAGGTCGAAGGCGCAGCAAGGAAGGTGACCAGTTGACCAGGAGACACGGAAGGAATTGCGTCGTCGGTGGGTGTCAGCATGACCCCGACTACTCCCTCCCCGAAGTAGACGTACTCGAAGACGCTCCCGAAGTCGGTGCCGTCGACGACGAGAGTGTACGTTCCCTGGGGCTCGTCCGCTGTCAGCATCGGATCGGCGGAATACTCTCCTCCGCCAACAGACGTGAGGGAGGCGTCGAAGACATCCTTCCCTCCCTGGAAGAAGTGGGCTTCAAGTGTGGCGTTGGAGATGATCGTCCCGTTCGGATAGGAGGCCATGACATCGACGAGGAACGTTTGATTGGGTGGGATTGGCGAGAAGAAGGGATACGGTACCGGAGACACCAGCACCATGCTCATACCAACCTCGATATTGGTGAACCCTTGGCCTGTGGCGCCTCCCGACGAACCTGATACCGTGATCGTCCATGTGTTGGGCGGCGTGCCGCTCGCCACATGGTAGTTGGCGACCCAGCTGCTGCCGTTGAATGAAAGTGGGAGGGAACCCAGTTGTCCGGCAGTAGTGTCTATCTCTGCCGTGAATGAGCCCGTCGAGACTGTAGCACCCCCCGCGTCGTTGACAGTCGCGGCTATGGTGAAGGTGTCGCCGTATGTGTACTGTGGGAGGTTCCCGAGGGAGCTCTGGCTCGTGCCTACTGTGACTCTGAGCCCTCCAGCAAGGTTCTTCAGGGCGAAGGCAAGTGCGGGAACGTCAGGCGACCCTAAGCCCGTGACCAAATTGTACCCGGGTCCGGCCTGGAAGCCTCCGTTGTAGCCCGATGTGATCTGGTGGAAGGCTTTGTCATAGGTGCCCTCGTCTTGGTAAATGGAATAGAGGTACGGGTTGAGCGCTCCGAGGGGGTGTCCGACAAACTGGTCTATGTCCGCTGCCATTCCGGCCCACAGGGGTGATGAAAGGCTCGTGCCGCCTATGACGTAGAGCCCTCCCTCAAGCACGATTTCCATCCCAGTGTACGGGTTGGCGTCCGCGGCCACGTCAGGGACGGCCCTGACGCTCCCTTTGACAGCCCCTTGCTGGTACGAAGGTTTGGCGAAGAACGTACTGTACCCCCCTCCAGAGCTGACCTGAGCGCCGACGTACTGGGGGGAGATGCTCCAGGCAACCTCGCTCTGATACTCGGCTGTGGAGTTTGACGCGGAGAACGTCCCCGACTCGGGCGTCACGAACAAAGTCGTCCCACCCACGGCCGTGACTGATGGCGAGGTCGCCGGGAAGCTGGCGGCCCCGTTGGCTGAGGTGGTCCCGTCGAAGGCTCCCAAGTCCCCTGTCGAGGCGAAAAAGGTGATTCCCTCCGACGCTCCCAACGAGAAGTAATAGTCGGCATAGGGGTAGTTGAGGAAGCCTTGTTGATAGAACCCAGAGAGAGCGTACAGGTCTTCCGGCGTTCCCCAACTCATCGAAACAACATTGCCTAGATGGTTCGCAACGACATCCTTTATGGCGTAGAACAGGCCGTTGGAGTCGTTGGAGGCGATGACCAAGTTGATGTTCGCCTGTGGAGCCATCATGTGCGCGGCCTCCACGTCCAAGGCAACCTCTGCATCCCATCCGTAAGTGATACCCAGGCTCGGTTCGTATGGACCCACAGGGATGACTTTCAAGTTGACCGGCGGGAGACCGAATTCCTGGTCGAAAGCGTTCAGGTCTTGGTAGATCTCGGGGTCACCGTAGGCGTCGATTATCGCTATAGTCTCCCCTCTCCCATCGTTGCCTCCCCTGAGGAAACCTGTCATGTTATAGGCGCCCTGAAGGTCCCCGGGTGTGTAGTAGTCGAGGGCAAACTGATATCCCCCACCCAGTGAGAGGGAACGTTGCCTCTGCGTCTGATACACGTTACCCTGCTTCAGCTGACCTAGCAGGTAGTAGTCCGGCGTGAAGGAAAGTTGATTCGAGGACGGTTGTCGAGTAGGCTGGGCGACAGCCCCCGACGGAACGGTCACGGCCAAAGCGGACAGGAATGAAACGGAAGAGAGAACCAACACGAAGGCGACAGCGAGCGAGCCGAGGCTTCGACCGACCTTGAATGCCTTTCGGAGAGTATAACGCAACATGCCGTTTGGCGAGGCACTTTATAAAAACATAAGCAGGACAACAAGAATTGGCAAGTTCAATAGGCCTTGGAATTCATCGCCTATTCGACTATAGACACGGCGACGCCAGGACCTTTGTTTCGCACCGTATTACTCTCGTGATGACAACTCTCTCGGGTAGAGTCCCCGATGCACTCTTGCCTACTGTGCCACGAGCTGGGGCTTTGCGTCAAGTCCGAGGGTCTTGCCGAGGTCGGCCCTGAGACCCTTGTACCTGTTCCTGACTGTGACTTCTGTGACGCCCGCGGCTTCTGCAATCTCCTTCTGGGTCTTGGCCTCTCCTTCGATGATGCTCGCCAGGTAGAGAGCACTCGCTGCGAGCCCCATCGGTGCCTTACCTGCCGAGATCTCCTTCTCCTCGGTCATCCTGACTATCTCGACGGCCTTGCGGGCTGCCTTCTCTGACAGGCCGACTTTGGAGGCAATCCGCGTGACGTTCTTCGCGGCGTCCGCCACCGGCATGTTGAGGTCCATCTCCCTGAGGAGGATGCGATAGTCTCTGGCGATGGCCTTCCTGCTTAGGTTCTCGACGGCGGCTATGTCCTTGAGCGTCCTCGGTGTTTCTGTGTCGCGGAAGGCCGCGTAAAGGGAAGCAGCAGCGATCCCGACGATAGAGCGCCCCCTGAGGAGCCCTCTTTCGAGTGCCTTCCTGTAGATGTAGGCTGCGCGTTCCTTGACAGCCTGCGAGACCCCGAGCTTGTCGCCCATCTTGTCCAGCTCGCGCAATGCGACGCTGAGGTTCTTCTCCGTGGAACCGAAGGCAGGAGCCCTGTTGTCCCACTTCCTCAGCCTCTCCATCGCGCTGCGCATTGGGGAGGCGAAGGACCTGCCCGAGGCGTCTCTGTTGGACCTTCCGATCATGGTAGAGAGACCCATATCCCTGTAGGTTATTGAGGTCGGCGAACCGGTCCTGGCTCTGTCCGCCCCTTTTCCGTCACTGAACGACCTCCATTCTGGGCCCTGGTCGACGGCGCGCTCGCTGACCACGAAGCCGCAGCTGTGGCATGTAAGCTCTCCCGTGTGGCTGTCATCAACAAGCGTCCGTTTGCCGCATTGGGGGCATCTGTCTGAGACCTGAAGGACCGCCGTTCGAATTGGATTCAATTTATGTCGCTCTACAACCATCTGGGTACATCCTCCCTAATGTCTCCCTAATAAATATGGTAGTAATTCCTGATTTAGTTAGTTCAGCAGAGTCGTCCGAGCGTTCGGATGAGCAAACCGGACCTCAGTCGCTCGAAGCCTTACGAGCCAGCTGGGTCCCGCAAACGGGACAGATGGTCAGCTTGGGGTTGGTGTACTCCTTCCCGCATCCCCGGCAGTAGATCTTCCACGCGATGTTCTTCCACGCACCGCCCTTGATGGAGGTCTGTGCCAGTGGAATGGAGAGCACCTTTGCCACGTTCCTGACCGCGAAATCATCCGAGACGAGGCTGACGCCCCCTTCAGTTTGAGAGAGGTCGAGTGCAAGGGCGAGCAGGGACATGTCCGTCTGAGAGAGCGCCCCGATGTCGCCAGTCTTCATGGCAGTGGTCTTGACGCTGTTGATTGAGCCGAGCGAAGGCTCGGTCACGTGGACCCTGGAGTGGAGGAAGGACGAACCCACGTTGTGATGCTTGACTTCTTCGAGGACAAGGTAGGTAGTGTAGTAACGGCCGCTCCCCTGGTAGGGGATCCCCGCATAGAATGCCGTGGAATCGAGGACGTATGCGGGCTCAGACAAATGGGGGAATCATCAACCAATCATTTCTGGAGGACGCGGCTGGTTAATCCGGATGCATCGTGTGACTTCATTGATTCTTCCGTTCTTGCAGGTCCGAGAGTGAGACGTTTATTTAGTTTCCACCGCGAGGCAAAGCGCGATTAGGTTTTGAGCAGACCGGCCGAACTGGGAAGCGTTAAGGAAGGAAGCTACATCATCCTAGAGGGAGAGCCCTGTAAGGTCGTTAGTCGTGAGCACTTCAAGCCTGGGAAGCACGGGAGCGCGAAGGTGAGGTTGGTGGCGATGTCGATTACGACCGGGTCGAAGAAGAGTTACGTGTCGCCCGCCGAGTCGAGGGTCGATATCCCGATGATTGACAAACGCTCCGGCCAAATAACCTCGGTCATGAACAACGCGGTACAGGTGATGGACCTCGAGACATTCGAGGTCTTCGAGACGCCGAAGCCGTCGACGGAGGAGATGGCCGAGTTGAATGGGACTCTTGGGCCCGGGACTGAGGTCGAATACTGGACTATGTTGGGCAAGACCAAGATCATGCGCGTAAAGGGCAGCGGCTAGCGGTCTTCTTCTAGGGTCCCAGTAACCACCGTCAAATCAGGCTGAGCCGACCGACGTCCTAGACGCGCCAATTCTTGCCCGCGGGCTTCGCCCTTCGCTTCTCGACCCGGATTCCTAGCCAGGTCTCGTACGAGTCCTTCGCAGGCGTCCCCTCAGGTACACCCGCCGGGTGACGCGCGTGTTGAGTTCTCAACCACCCTTCGTAGGTGTCGGGCGGAAGCTGCATTTCTTCCGTCTTGGAGGATTCTCTCAAGGCCACTCGAGAGGTAGTGATGACGCTCTTACGTATAAGGTAGAGGCAGACGCATATGACTGGAACGCCACTCAGCCCTCTCAGATACTCTCGTGGAAGGGAACTCCTAGGATGACAGGATACCCCTAGCACTCCACTAGCGGATTCCTGAATGAGATGAAGACCCCCTCAAGTTCGCTGTCACGAGGGATTTCCGCTGGTTCCGACAGAGTGAAACCCGGACAAGCCTGGCGATGGGGCGGAGAACGCATTTATTAGGGACGGATAACCAAGTGCATCGTGAGTCAAACAGTACCACAGCTGTGCGTAACCCACCGAATCAGGCTTCAGCCCGAAGGAACGGGCGACCAACTCGTCTGCCCGGTCTGCGTTCAAATCGACAACCAAGAGATGCTCCGACGAAGATCACGGAGAAGGTAGCCGCCATGACAGAATCCGTCCAACAGCAACAAAGACCACCTAAGGTCTGCCCCGAATGCGGTAGTCCTGGACCCCTCTACAGGACCCCTCGCGGACTCAAATGCGAGAGTTGCGTCAGTAGGATGGATTCTTCCGGGCTAGGTTTCCGGTAGACCTGGCAGGGTCCCAGATGACGTATCTCTCAGGCCTAGCGGTCCCTCTGCGGCAGAGGAGCTGAGACATCAACGAAGGCCACGATAGTCACTTACGTCGACGAATTCGCGAAGCACGAGGTCCAAGAACTGGCCAAGGCCGCTGGCTATTCGGTCGAGGCGGTAATCAGCCTCAAGCAGATTGTCAAGTCAGGGTACGGGGTCGGGGTGGGAAAGGCGGAGGAGCTCGCCGAGATTGTCAGTGGCAATGACTCCGACACACTAATCATCGACGAGAGTATCACCTCCTCTCAGGCCAACAACCTGGCGAAGGTGACGCATGTCGAGGTAATCGACCGCGAGAGGCTGATTCTCAACATCTTCGCCCTACGCGCCGCGACCACCCAGGCCAAGCTCCAAGTCCAGCTCGCAGAGCTGCGCTATGAACTGCCCCGGACGAAAGACCTCGTACGCAACTCGGCCGCGGGTGAGAGAGCCGGTTTCATGGGGACGGGGGAGCTGGCCGTGGATGTGAAGTTCAAGGCCCTGAAGCGTAGGATGGCGACGGTCAGAGAGAAGCTCGCTAGGGCCGAGATGAACAGGTCGGTCCAGAGGAAGGAGCGCATGAAGCTCGGCGAGCCTCTGGTGTCGCTCGCAGGCTACACCAGCAGCGGGAAGACGACGCTCTTCAACAGGCTGGCCTCTGAGTCCAAGGAGGAGTCCCCGAAACTCTTCACCACCCTCACCACGACGACCCGCGCCGTATCCTTGCCTGGCTCGAAGAGGAGGGTGATGCTGTCAGACACAGTAGGGTTCATCTCAAGGCTCCCGACATACTTAGTCGAGTCGTTCAAGTCGACCCTCGAGGAACTGACATACGCCGACCTCATCCTCTTGGTCGTCGACGCAAACGAGAGCCCGGAGAGCATGGGGGTGAAGCTCGGGAGCTGCAGGGAGACTCTTGAGCAGCTCGGGGTCGACCCGAAGAAGATTCTGCTGGTGCTCAACAAGGTGGACCTGCTCCCTCATGGAACTACAACCACGGGATTGGAAGGCCTCCTCGGAGGACTCGTTTCGGTCAGGACGTCGGCGACTCGGGGCGACGGCATGCAGCAGCTGAGAAACCAGATTCTAGAACGGACGCGTGAAGCTGACTCCAGGATGGCACCCGGCAGGCGCAGGCAGACCTTCGAGTCAGCCAAAGGGCAGCCAGGGGCCTGATGGGCGGAGGAGCCCGGATGCTGCGGTGTTCCAGCTTTGGCTTGAGCCTAACTATTGGCGCTCTATCTTTGGCTTGATCTTCATCGTGGAACTCAGACGGCTCTTCCGAATCCCTTCATCTAGAGCGGCCTTTCGGAATTGTTTATGAATATAGGCTTTTGCGATGACAAATCCTAGCGAAATGGTCTTCAGACGGCGCGGAGTCACAGGGGCCTACTGGGCGCTGCTAGTCGTCGCGATGATTGCGAGTTCCGCGGCCACCTACTACCTGGCGCCGGGCAGGCTGGCTGCGACGACCACGACCTCGACGAGCACGGCCATGAACCCGACAGCGGTCAGCACCACCACAACTGTGTCTCCGAGTTTCACTAGCACAGCGAAGACGATGATTACCTCCGGCAAGTCGACGACCCTTGCAGCCAACGCGAGCCTGCTCGGCCTGAACCTAGAGGCCATCTACAGACAGGCGTCCCCGAGCGTCGTGACCATCGAGGGTGTCCAGACGAATGCCACGGGCAACACGATGATCCTCGGGTCGGGGTTCGTCACCGAGCTCCAAGGCGTCTACTACGTCATAACCAACTATCACGTTGTCGAGGGCGTGGTCGGCCCCACGGTCACCTTCTCGGATGGGAACGCATATCCGGCCAGCGTCGTAGGCACCGACCCGTACGTGGACTTGGCTGTCGTATCCGTTCAAGCCCCGCAGACTGAATTCCATCCACTTCAGATTGGGAACTCCTCTCAGCTGGTCGTCGGTGAGCCTGTCGTCGCTATCGGGAATCCCTTCGGACTGGCAGGTTCCATGACCTTCGGGATTGTCAGCCAACTCGGGAGGACCATTTCCGAGTCCCTCGCCGGGAACTTCGCGATAGCCGACGTCATCCAGTTCAGTGCGCCCATCAACCCCGGGAACTCTGGCGGTCCCCTCCTCAACGCGGACGGAATGGTCTTCGGCATCACCACCGCTATCATCTCCAGCTCGCAGGGAGTGGGTTTCGCGATACCATCGAATGTGATAGCGAGAGAGTTGCCGACTTTAGTGGCTACCGGTCACTACATACTCCATTCGCTGATGGGGATTGAGGGGACCGACATGACCTACCAGCTGGCCCAACTCCAAGGGACCAACGTCACTTATGGGGTACTAATCGAGAACGTGACAGTTGGAGGCCCTGCCGACAGCGCGGGCCTGAAGGCTGGCACGCAAACGATGGAAGTACAGGGGAGCCAGTACATCATAGGAGGAGACATCATAGTGGCGCTGAACGGCACGAAGATAGTGGACCTAGACGCTCTCTCTTCGTACCTGCAGGAGAAGACTCTGCCCGGTCATACGCTGGCCGTCCAAATCATAAGGTCAGGGCAGACGATGACGGTCCATCTCGTCCTTGGGACGAGGCCTCCTCCCCCCTCGGATTAAGTTTCGGCACCAGTTTGGCGCCGAGGATCTCGAAGATGCCCGAATCGCCTTTCCAGCGGGCCTCCGCTCTCTCTACCACGACGCTGGCCCTGAACAGGGGGCAGTCCAGCACGAAGGTCTCTCCTTCACCTCCCTCCAGGCCTGGATGGAACCTGAACTTCCTGCTCAGTGCCATCAGCTCGTCTATCGCTGCGTTGTCGAGGACGCGCCCGAGCCACCTCCTGTCGAGCCCGAGCGCCGACACGCTGACCACCATCACGACGAAGCCGTCCTTCACCAGCCGTCTCAGGTGTTGCTCCGGGTCGGCCCCCCAGAGAGGCGAGATGCACTCCAGGCCAAGGTCCTTGCAGATCCTCTCGACGCGGCTCTTCTGGTAGACGCTCGCCAGAGCGCCCGTACAGACCCCTTCCAACCGGTAGACCTCCCTTGCCCTCCGAATCGCCGCGGCGAGGTCCTCCAGCTCATCCTCCTTGACGCCAAGCGTCTCTTGCGTGAGCTGAGGAACCCCGATTGCCTCGGCCTGCAGCGAGGTCCACTTTAGGTTCGGGAAGTGGAACATGTACGAGGCGTCAGACCTCGGGAAGACCGTAATCAGACAGGCGAGTCGGTCGCTCCTAGAAGCCAAGTAGGCGGCGTAGGCCGAGTCCTTACCGCCAGAGAAGAGCGCGCCGACCCTCATCTCTTATCACCTGCCGCCTCAGGCCGCCTCAAGATAATTAAATACGCGGAGTCGGGTTGCCACTTCGGATGCTAGATTCGCTCAGAGAGGGGCTGCAAGCTGCGGTCAAGAAACTGGTTGGCTCCACGACGGTCGATGAGAAGGCCGTCAAGGAGTTCGTGCGTGATCTCCAGCGTACCCTCATCCAGTCAGACGTCAATGTCAAGATGGCGCTCGAAGTGACCGAGCGAGTCGAGAAGAGGGTCCTCGAGGAGAAACCGGCCGCGGGCGTCACTAGGAAGGACCAAGTCGTCTCGGTGCTGTATGAGGAGCTGGCTCGGCTTCTAGGCAGTGAGGGCGGGCTGCACCTCGACAAGAACAAGACCAGCGTCATAGTGATGCTGGGAGTCCAAGGCTCGGGCAAGACCACAACGACCGGGAAACTGGCCCGCTTCTACACAAAGAAGGGGTTCAAGGTCGGGGTCGTAGCCGCGGACACGTTCAGGCCCGGAGCCGTCGTCCAGCTGAAAACCCTCGCTTCCAGTTCAGGGGTCGACGTTTACAGCGATGGGAAGGAGAAGAACTCGGTCAAGATCGCGAAGGATGGAACGAAGCACTTCAATAGGTCGAAGAACCTAGTGATCATAGACACGGCGGGCAGACACAAGGAAGAGAAGGAGCTCCTCCAGGAGATGAAGGAGGTGGTGGAGAACGTCAAGCCGGACGCCACCTTGCTCGTGATAGACGGGACGATTGGCCAGCAGTGCTACAGCCAGGCCCTGGCGTTCCACCAAGCGGCGCCGGTCGGTGGCATCGTGGTCACGAAACTTGACGGTGCCGCAAAGGGCGGTGGGGCGCTGGCAGCCTCCGCCGCGACGGGGGCCAAGGTCTTCTTCATCGGGACGGGGGAGAGAATCGACGACCTAGAGGAGTTCGCCCCGACGAGATTCGTCGGCAGGCTGCTGGGGATGGGAGACCTGAAGGCTCTGATGGACATGGTCCGCATGTCCGAGGTGGAAATCGACGAGAAGGCTGCCCAGAGGATGATGTCAGGCAAGCTGACGATGGACGACCTGCTCGCCCAGTTCGAGCAGATGAAGAAGTTCGGCTCCCTGAAGAAGGTGCTCGAACACATACCGGGCTTCTCTGGGGCGGTCAACCCTCAAGAGCTTGAGAAGGCCGAGGACAGGGTCAAGGTCTACAAATCGATTATCCAGTCGATGACTGGGACCGAAAAGGTCGACCCTGAAAGAATCAACTCATCGCGCCTCAAGCGGATCGCGAGAGGCTCGGGCCGGAGCGAGAAGGAGGTGAGGGAGCTGCTGTCGAGGTACAAGCAGATGAAGTCCCTCGTAAAGACGAGTAAGGGCCGCGAGTTCCGCCAGATGATGCGCCGTGCGGGTGCGCAGTAGCATGTCGAAGACGGCGCACACCTACCGTCTCTGTGGCTACTGTGTCCAGAGGCAGGGCGGGTCTGGACCCCTAGAGGTCGTGGAAGGGAGCAGCTGTTTCGTCTGCGAAGGGCTGATGGAAAGGGTGTCCGTGACGGCCGAAGCAGCGGCCCGGAAGATCAGGCGCTACCAGTTCGAAACCTTCGCGGTCGGGATTACGCTCCCGGAAGGCGTCCAGGAGAGGGAGGACGAGCTCAGGTCTGACCTGAGGCTCAAGGGGAACGAGACAATCAAGACGCAGACGGCGAAGCTGATTGCCGCGCACGTCTCCGCAAGGCTTCACAAACATGTCGACAGGCTCAGGCCCGACTTGACGCTCCTCGCCAGCCCCGGCACGGGCGAGGTCGCTGTCTCGTCTAGACCAGTCTTCTTCTATGGAAGGTACACAAAGCCGCGAGGAGCGTCTCAGAAGAGGGAACTCTGCCCCGACTGTTCAGGCGCTGGATGCGGCGAGTGTGGGAAGACGGGGTTCGAGCGCAAGCCTAGCGTCGAGGGGTTGCTGCGCAAGAAGCTCTTAGGCTACAGTGGGAGCGACAGGATGACCTTCACCTGGCTGGGGAGCGAGGATAGGGGAAGCAGGGTCTTCCCGCCCGGGAGGCCGTTCATTGCCGAAGTGAAGAACCCCGTGAAGAGGGTTTTTCCGCGTAGGTTCGCGGCCAGGTACAAGGGCGGCCAAGTGTCGGTCTCGGCGGGTAGGGTCCTCTCAGCCAAGCCCGTGAGGCTTCCGTCGTTCAGGTTCAGGACCGAAATCTTGGCAACGGCCGCCTCGAAGGTCGAGGCGGAAGCTCTTGCGGGACTCCGCTCAGCCTTCAGGAGGACCGCGGTCAGGTTCGAGAGGCCTCACGACAAGCCGGCTTCGAAGATGGTCTACAGGGTGGATGCCGCAGCCAGAGGGAGGACGCTGGTCATACACGCTGAGCTTGATGGAGGGCTGCCGGTAAAGAGGTTCGTCAGCGGCGAGCTCGTTTCACCGTCTGTGTCGGAAGTCTTAAAAACTGAAGTGAGGTGCCGCAGATTCGACATCTGCGGAGTCACCGAAACGGGAAAATTCGAAATTGGCGAAGTCGCACGGGTTCCGAAGGAGAACCAGGTCTCTTCTCAAGGCATCTAAGACCAAGAAGGGCCTGAGCAGTCTGCTCATAGAATACTCTCCGAATGACAGAGTTGTGGTCAAAATCGACCCGTCTCAGGTCAAGGGAATGCCTCACAGGAGATTCAACGGCCTTGTAGGGACGGTGACGGAAGTGGGGAGGTGCGCCGTGACGCTGGACGTCCCGGTAGGTGACAAAACCAAGACGCTCGTGACCAGGAAGGAGCACATCGTTCGTCTGGAGGTGAAATGATGGCCGAAAAGACCTCTAAGAAGCTCCTGACCATCGCCGAGGCCCACCAAATCCTGCAGAAGATTGACGTCGTGAAGGCGGACCAGATCCAGAAGAGGACACTCGACTATACTTCGAAGTTCGCGAAGTCGACCCCCGAGAGCGCCAAGAAACTCCGCAAGGAGTTGGAGACAGAGTGCGGACTCAGCGAGGAGGAGGCTGTCGAGGTTGTGAATGTGACGCCCAAGTCTATCGAGGAGTTGAGGACTTTCACCTCCGGATGGAGGAAGTTGCTCCCGACCGAGACTCTCGAGAAGATCCTCAAAGTACTCAAGTTGCAGGCGCCGGTTCTGTCTAATCTTCGGTGGTTTGGCCTCCCCGACTTCTCTGTCTAAAGTCGGTTGCTGGCTCTGGTTCGTCTCGCTGTTAAGCGTCGGGCCGTAGGGTTCTTCCAGCTTCTCAAGATTGAGAATCGCCACCAAGATTATCAGATGAGCCACGACAATGAGCATAGACACGGTCACTTTGAGGATAGTCTCCTTATTCGTCTTGGGCGCTGTCGTATCATACGTCGTTTCATCCTACGTCGCAGGATTCATTGGCATCGGACTCGGAGAAGCCCAATACTACCCACCATCTTCGAATGCTCTGGGCTTCCTTCGTGAGATTCCATCTCAGACGATTGTATTTCCAGCGGCAATCCTTCACGGTCTTCTTCTCGGCGTCGCGCTTTACCCCTTTCGAAAGAGAATGCTTGAGCTGGGGAGGCTCTACGGTGGTTTATCGGCGGCGTTAGTTATCTTCGTGATTGGTGAACTTGTAGCGAGTCTCGACCAATCAGTCTACTACATTCAGATTCCCATTGGCTACTACGGGGTCGTGGCTGTCGAACTCCTAATCCAAGCACTCCTCTTCGGACAGTTGTTACTCATCTGGGATAGGAGGTTCAATCGGATGCCATGACGAAGGAATCCAGTCCATGAATCATGTAGCGTAATCAAGCAGAACCTTCTACTCAGCGTAATGCGTCCTTGTCGGGCATCTCTTGGTCTATCTTCACCGGAGGGGGCGCCCATCCGCACTTTGCGCAACTGATTTGGACTGTGCGCTCGTCTATGTCCTTGGCCTTGAAGCTGGTAGAGCCGCACTTCGGACAGGTCTCCAATCGGGTGCCCCTCGGGCTCAAGGCTCTCTTAATTCTTCGGCAACTCAACATTCGGTTGGTGTTGATGGCGCTCTGCTAATTTTGGCTTAAATCTTGTAACTATTCCGTCAAGTCTCAGTAAGAGCGTGGGTTAGGTAGCATTCTTTAATAGTATACATAATGTGAGTGATACGACAGGATTGGACCGGGAAGGCTGGATTCTTGCTTATCTGTATTCTCCAGGGAGAACTGGGAAGTATAACGAGCCGGTGGAAGGCTCGATTCCCCTGATGAAGGGTCTGTTCCTCCTTGAAAAGGACCGCAGTATATCAATCCCTTACACCTTCAAACCAGACATGTTTGGGCCCCTATGCTTGGAAGTCTACGACGACCTCAACCATCTCACCACAGGGACAGGAGAAATCGCTCAGGAAGTGAGGTCAAATCAGAGATGGAAGACTTTCAGACTTACAGAGAGAGGGTTGGCAGAGGCTCAAGAAATGTACAAGCGACTTCCTCTTGAAACCAGAAAGGCAATTCAAGAAATAAAGAAAATGACCGGGGAAATGAAAATGACCGAATTAATCAAGTTCGTCTACCAAAAGTATCCTGATTTCGCCAAGAACAGCATTCTAAACGTTCCAAAGTAATGACACTAATCGTTGCGATTGGTTGCAAGGACAGCATAATCGTCGCCTCAGAGACACAAGTGACGATAAACACCTCAGGAAGTCCGGTTAGGGAAACCGTAACCAAAATACGAAAGTTGAACGACTCGACGCTTTGGGCGGCTTCAGGAGATGTTTCCGTGATTCAACAAGTGGAACGAGGTCTTGAGTCACTCCCAGTCGAAACGAAACGGTTGGACATGGACGACATAATTCCCCACGTGAAGCGGCTGGTGGTCGAGTCGCGCAGTGAAATCCTCGGCCGATATAGGACACTCTATGGTGAGGATAGAGGCGAACGACTGGCACCGTCATCAAGCTTGATTCTTGCAGGATATGCTGAAGGGCGGCAATCGATAATCGAGGTTTACCAGGATGGCGACTATGAAGAATGCGAGCCTGAGGTGGGATTCGTGGCGTTGGGCATAGGTGACATTTTCGCGCATTCAGTTCTCCACGGTCGCAGATTGAACGGACTCTCAAGCGAGGAAGCTGCGCTGTTAGCATACAAGGTTGTCAAGGACGCCATCGAAGTTGGCGCCTATGGGCTGGGAGAACCAATAGATATCTGGACTGTAAAACCAGGGAGTTCTGGATGTCTCATCGAACAGCTCAGCAAAGGGAAAATCGACGCTCTTGCAGATGCATACATAGCATTGAAGGAAGCTGAGAGTGAATTGCTCAAGCCACCGGGACCTCCAAATCTCGGCCCGAAGACGGATGAAGAGAGACCCGAACAGCCAAAGCGAAATCGGAAAGTGCGTAAAAAATCAACATCGTAAAGGGTTCTGAACTGGCAGTCATCTCGGATTCCAAGACCATCATGCTTCAGCCTTTGGATACGCTTAGGGGAAGAAAGGGCTCAACAGAGACCGATTAACTCCCCCAGGCTCCCCGTTTTTGATTACTCTGTCGCCAGATTTTCTTTTAGGTAGGGGCTGCTAACGGCCAAGTCTTCACAGCCATCTGAGCAAGCCACTTCTGGCGTTCAAACCTCATTCGGTCTCACTTTTCGGTCGCTTCCAAGATTATGACTTCGGCCATGTTGGTAACGCTCCGATGCTCCTTGTCGGCCCTCTTCTTCAGCTTGGCGTAGACATCGTCCCTGACGGCTACCGTCTTCCATCCTTCGTATGGCATACCAACGCCTAAACAGGGACGATACTTAAGCATACCATAAGCTCCCGTGACCTTCCATAAGGCTTAAGTAATGTCCTACCGTAGCATACGGTATGAGTGCAGAAGAACTCCGAAGCGAGATGGGCGAAGAGGAGTATTTCCAAGCCCTCGAAGCCGACCAGAACCGAAGGGAGTGGATGGACAGATGAACTACACGGGCCTCACGCCGAAGGTCAACGAGAGGGAGATGCGGGGCCAGTCAATCGCCCAGAACTTCGGATGGGTCAGACGGGTCGATGAGACGACATACATGGTTCACAGTCAGAGGCTCGACAGGGAATACAGGGTCGAGCAGACAGAGACAGGTTGGATTTGTGAGTGCCCCGATTCGACGTTCCGGCTTTTGAAGTGCAAGCACGTCTGGGCGGTTGAGATTTCATGGACTCTCAGGAAGAGGGTCGAAGAGGCGCGGAGGATAATGCCGATTCAGGGTCAGGCTTGCATCGCCTGTGGCTCAGAGCATCTGAAGCGCTCGGGAGTCAGGCGCAACAAGTCGGGCGACATTCAGAGGTTCCAATGCCTCGACTGTCGGAAAACCTTCGTGGTGAACATAGGCTTTGAGAAGATGAAGCACAACCCGAAGGCGATCACAACCGCGCTCCAACTCTACTTTAGCGGAGAGTCGCTACGCAAGACGCGGGAGTCGTTGAAGCTGATGGGCGTCCAAGTCTGCCCTCAGACCGTCCTCAACTGGATAACGAAGTATGTCGGCCTCATGGAGAGATACGCTGACCGCATCGCCCCTCAAGTCTCGGATACTTGGAGGGCCGATGAACTCTTCGTGAAGGTGAAGGGCGACATGAAGTATCTCTACGCCATGATGGACGACGAGACGAGATACTGGATTGCTCAGGAGGTCGCGGACACGAAATACACCCACGACGCCCGCGTCCTCTTCCAAAGGTCGAGGGAGATAGCGGGGAAGAAACCCCTGAGGCTGATAACTGACGGAGCGCAGAACTACCGAGATGCCTTCACCAAAGAGTTCTATTCGAGGAAGGGGGCGCGGTCAGTCCATATCAGAGACATCAGGATTAGCGGCCAAGTCCACAACAACAAGATGGAGCGCATGAACGGGGAAGTCAGAGACAGAGAGAAGGTGATGAGGGGCCTCAAGCGCATGGATACACCCATCCTGAAAGGGACGCAGATTTACCACAATTTCATCAAGCCGCATCAGGGCCTTCAGGGAAGGACTCCCGCAGAGGCGGCGGGAATCAAGGTCGAAGGGGAGGACAAGTGGAAGACGCTCATTCAGAACGCAAGCATGTCAGCAACCGACTTTAGACAGAAAAGTTTGGGAGGCCAAGCTACCGAAGATTAGACAGAGCCCAGGCGCCCAAGTGTTAAATAGCAAGTCGAGACTAAAAACAGTCAGGTAGCCAAGGGGACATCGCTTGAAAGCACGCATGATGCTGCACGCGGAGGAGCCCGGCTCCAATTAGGCTTCTCGTCGAGGTGTTTGTTCCGGGACATGCTTTCAGTCGACAAGAAATACGAAGAATTCGTCAGGGTGCTGGACTTCCTGCCTAGAGGGAAGTCCGAGGTGATCAAGGGAAGAGAGGGGCCGATGGTCGAAGCAATCGGTGAGGAGAGGCTGACGCTGCTCGAGCTGCTCGCTATGGAGAACCAGAGCTTCGACCCGGGGGAAAGGGTCAAGATTGGGAAGGAAGGGCGAGAGAAGATAGTCAGCGTCCTAGGCAAGTTGGCGTATGAAGAGCTTACGCCGGAGGCGAAGGCCACGCTCCCTGCGGTGGTGGAGAGCGTCGTGAAGGGAGACGAAGCGAAGTATGTGGCGTATTTCAACGAGCTGCAGCCGCTCACGCCGAGGCTGCATGGGCTGGAGCTGATTCCGGGCATCGGGAAGACATTCACGAAGGAGATAGTCGAGATGAGGGAGAAGCAGCCCTTCACGAGCTTCAGCGATATACAGGAACGGGTCGGTCTCAGGGAGCCTGCTAGGATGATCGCCAAGAGGATAGTGGAGGAGCTCGCAGGCGAATCGCATATTGCTCTCTTCGTGAAGAAATGAGCAGACAGAAGCTGGGCCAGCACTACCTTACGGACCAACGGGTCGTAGAGAAGATCTTAGCATGCGCGAACATCCAGCCTGACGAATGGCTCCTGGAGATAGGGACGGGCAGGGGCGTCCTCACCAAGGAGCTCGTGCATCTGGGTGCGGGCCTCGAAGGGTACGAAGTCGACCGGGTGAACCTCGCCGCCACGCTCGAGGAACTCGGTACAGCGAGGGCAGTCCTCCATCTGGGCGACGCCTTTAAGGAGACGCCACGCTTCGACGTCCTGGTCTCGAGCCTGCCATACTCGAGGTCGACGACTTTCGTCGAGTGGATTAGCCAAGTCGAATATGACAGGGCTGTTGTGCTTCTCCAAGAAGACTTCGTGAACAAGATCCTGGCGACCCCGGGGGCGAGGGACTATCGGACGATTTCTGTGGTCTTGCAGATCTCGTCCGAGGTCAAGGTGCTGATGAGAGTGGGCAGGGAGTCGTTCTCGCCGCCGCCCAAGGTCAGCTCTCTCGTAGTTTCCGTGAAGCCGAAGAGGAGGATGACAAGCGCCGAGATCTCGAGGGTCAAGCGGCTCTTCTCCCTAAGGAGGAGGGAGGTCGCGGCCGCGATGACCAAACTCGGTATGGCTCGACCCAAGACCAGTTATGGTAAGAGGCGCGTCTATTCTCTTACTCCTGAGGAAGTCTTGGAGATTTGCAGCCAGGTGGATGAGCCGGCAGACGCGCGCGGGGTCTTCACGCCATGACTCCGTCCCTGACCGACCCAGTAATGGGTAGTAGGAAGAGTAACGCGACTCCGCCTGTGACCGCGAACCCCGGCAGAGGTTCGCCCAGCCCGTACCCCTTGAACGTGATCCCCTCAGAGATTCTGCTCTCGCAATACATTGAAACGAACTTCGTCAGATACTGGGCCCAGATTGAAAGGCTGCTCATGGGAATCACCACCGGAGGGTGTCTCGGAGGGCGTGTCTATTACCGCGACGATGGTTGATTCTAATTTAAGAGCGACAAGAGGCCGGGTTCCCGTCGAGCACTGCTTGATCCCGGATGGCGTGTCCGTGACGCTCGTCGAGCCAAACTATCCCGTCAACGTTGGGCATACAGCAAGGCTGGTGAAGAACTTTGGGGTTGAGAGGCTCTACCTGGTGAAGCCCAAGGTCGACATCTCGGTGGCCGCCGTCTATGCGTCTCACGCCTCGGATGTCCTAGACAGGACCATTGTCACCAGTTTCGAGAAGGTGAGGAAGGAGAACGAGCTCCTCGTCGCTACGACCGCCGTGAAGGCCTCGAAGAAATCGAATGTAATTAGGAGGACTGTCAGTCCGGACCGACTGCATGCCTTGTTGTCGTCTTCGCGAACGTCGTCCCTCGTCTTCGGGAGGGACACGACCGGGCTTACTAACGAAGAGATCAGAATGTGCGACGTGACTACGACGATAGACACGGCCCCGGCCTACAGGGCCCTGAACCTTGGCCACGCGGTGGCGATAGTCCTCTACCTCGCCTCTCGAGCAGGGGGAGGAAGGGGCAGGGTCCAGAGTCGAAAGGCGAGGGAAGTCTTCGCGGAAAGCCTCTATGAACTCGCGGCCGCCTCCAAGATGCCCCCGCACAGGATGAAGAACCTCTTCGAGGTAGGAAAGAGGATCGCGACCACTTCGAACCTGACGGACGCGCAGCTGAATCTTATGACAGGGGTCTTCCGGAAGGCCCTATCGGTCCTTGACCCTCACGACCTCGACTCGAAGATGTAGACCGCCCTCTTCACCCAGCGCGTGCTCTCGAACGACAGCCTCACGGGATATTGGAAGCCGACAGGGCCGGGCTGGAAGAGCTTGAGCCCCAGCTCCCGTCCGTCGAGGGTCATGGAGACCTCTTCACCGTCCATCGTCTGTATCACGGGCACGACCACGACAATCCTCCCCCCAGGCTGGAGGACTTCGGTCATCGACTCAAGGGCGTCGCCATAGACTTCGCCTGCCTGGTTGATCAGGCCAATCGCGGTGCTAGTCTTGGGTCTGGCTTCGATCCTTGGGAGGAGCAGCGGCTCGGTGACCACGGCATCGACCTTCGACCTCCGGAGCATGCGTGGGAGCTCCCTGGCGTCGCCCACTCTGATGTCGTAGCCCTTGTCCTTGACACTGCCCACCAGCCATCCGAGATTCTCCCTAGCGTCCCTCACTCGGTTGGTCTTTACGTCAAGGCCCAGACAGCGCATCGAGTGGATGAACGCCTCGGCTAGGATAGTTCCCGAGCCGCAGAAGGGATCCAGAACCGTCTGGCCCTTCCTGAGGCCGGACAGGTTGAGCAGCACCCGGGCGAGCCTTGGGGACATCGAGATGTCTGAATGCGGTGTCGGCTTCTGTGTTCCGCGTTCGCGCATCGATGTGGAATCGGGGACCCATGCGGTCGGCCCAAGTGCAATGCCTCCATGGTAGGGAAACGCGACGACATCGAGGGCGGACCTCGAGAGGACCTGCTCCCCGAGCAGTTCGTTGTTGTCGGGCCTCAGGAGGTGCGCCTTGTTGAACCCGGCTCCCTTAACCTCGTCGAGGAGCGACCTGACGATCGTTTCGTAGTCGTCTTCGCTGATGCCGTAGCCGCTGACGGATAGGGTCGGCTTGTCGCCGAGGTGTTCCGTGACCTTGTCCACCAGCCTGCCCACCGCCGTCGAAGACCCGTCGGAAACTGCCATCAGCGGAGCGACCTTGTGGACCCCAGCAAGCTCCGTGACTCGGTCCCTACCCGGCGACCGGACATTCAGGACGGAGACCCGCTCGCATGGAGTTTCTGCCCTCAGGACGGACCCTTCAAGCACCGAACAGGCCTCTAGGACCGAGAGCCTTCCGAAGGCGAGCACCAAGGCGATCTCGTCGGACTCGATGAAACGCCTCGGAAGGATGAAAGGCATCAAATCCGCGGCTCGGGGTCGCAGTATTAAGCGTGAAGATTAATTAGGGGTGGAAGTCGGTGCCGTAACCCTAACTGAATAGATTTGCACGGTAAGAACTATCGGACTATACGAGGAATGGCGTACACCAGCAAGAAGTTCGCCCCTGGTGCCCCGAACCCGAAGGTGGCCAGGTTCACGACTGGAAAAGCCAGTCCCGACTATGACTTCATGCTCAAGTTGATATCTGAGGGGAGGGTCCAGATTAGACACAATGCTCTAGAGGCTGCTAGGGTCGCAGCTAACAAGAAGATGGCACTGATCGGTGAGGAAAGCTATCATCTCCTGGTGAAGACCTATCCTCACATCATCCTCAGGGAGAACAAGATGATCGCGACTGCAGGCGCAGACAGGCTCCAAGAGGGAATGCGGAAGGCCTTCGGGAAGCCAATCGGACTTGCTGCAAGGGTGGAGATTGGAGACACTGTGCTCGAGCTCAGCGTGAAGTCTGAGAACCTAGACAAGGGGAAGGAGGCTATGAAAGCGGCGTCAGCGAAGCTGCCCATGAAGACGCACTCGGAAACAATCCAGCTAGAGAAGAAGATCGCTAGTTGACCGTCAGGATTGACGAGGCCAAGGTCTTCGAGATAATCGAAGCGAAGCGGCCTTCAGTGGTGGTTGTGAGCGCTCCGGGAGGGCTCCTCAGGCAGACCAAAGACCTGATGGAGCGGATCGGGGAGAGGTACGGCGTAACCTGCATCCTCGCAGGTGACAGCTGCTTCGGGATCTGCGACACGGTCGATGATGAGGTGGAGAAGTTGCGCGCCGACCTCGCCCTACACATAGGCCACAACGCGACAGTCGAGGCCACTGGAGACTACACCTACCTGATAGACGCAGTCGACGATGTGGAATTCGACGAGGTCGTGGAGACGGCGGTCCCGACGTTGGTTCCCTACAAGAGGCTCGGCCTGGCAACGTTCAGCCAGCATCTGCACCAGCTCGGGCCCGTTAAGAGAAAGCTCGAACAGCGGGGGTTTGATGTTCACATAGGGAAACAGAATGGTTTGATGATGGAAGGTCAGATCTTCGGATGCGACTTCTCGACGTCGCAGCCTCTGCGCAATGAAGTCGACGCGCTCGTTTTCCTCGGTGAGAGCGAGTTCCACGCTGTCGGTCTGGCGCTCGCGACGGCTAAGCCGACCTTTATGCTGGATCCGTACATGAACGAGGTGACCGACATGCGGGCCGCAGCAGAGGAGCGACAGAAGCGGGCGGTGCTCGCTGTCTACAAGGCCCTCGACGCGAGGGTCATTGGAGTGATCACAGGGTTGAAGGAAGGCCAGAAGATGTTGGGCAGGAGCAAGTGGATATCCAAGAGGCTCGAGATGAACGGGAGGAAGGTAGTGCAGATCGCACTGAGAGACGTGACCCCAGAGCGACTGGCGCCCCATCGCGAGATAGAAGCCTTCATACAGACGGCGTGCCCGAGGATATCCATTGATGGCTTCAACTTCGATAGGCCCGTTCTTTCAATCCCGCAGGCAGACGCCTTGGTTGCACTTATGGAGGGAAGAACGACAGGCGAGTTCCTGCAGAGGCCGAAATGGATAGAACTGACCGTTGGACTGGTGAGGCGATGAAAGAGACAAAGGCAAAGAGAGTCCTGCCGGGCGACAAGGTCGCCGTTTCGGAGGAGTTCCTGCCCGGGAAACACACTTACGACGGCGCCGGCATGATTCGGGCGCTCGTTGTTGGGGGTGTCCAGAAGGACACGAAGAACATGGAGATTTCCGTGAAACCTGCGGTAGAGACTTCCATGGTCAGGGTCGAGGACTGGGTGACGGGGCAGATTGAGGTCGCACAGTCCAACTCAGCCAGTCTCAAGATCTACTACGTCAACGGGGCGCGCATGGACAAGGACTTCTCGGGTACGCTTTCGCTCCGAGGGTTCGGTGGAGGCAGGGGGGTCAGGAGGGAACCGCCGGTAAAGCTCGGGGACATCGTCAGGTGTAGGGTCTTCAGCCTCGTCAACGGCATGATTCACCTTTCGATTGATGAGGAAGACATGGGAGTTGTCCACGCCCTGTGTGGGAACTGCGGGAGGCCCATGCTCAAAGGGGGAAGGGATAGGGCCAAGTGCGACGAATGCGGTAACGTCGAGGACAGGAAGCTGGCCGCAGATTTTGGAACGACCCCGATTCAACCGTGAGCTTATTAACAAGACACCGAGGGCACGTCAGGAAATTGCAGATTCAGGTTACCACCGAAGGTGAGAAGGGCCTTACCGTGGAGATTACGGGAGAGGACTACTCTTTGGCCGAAATTGTCCATTATGAACTCCTCGAAGAGAAGAGTGTCACCTTCGCAGGAGTGCTCCCTCCCCACCCGCTGATCAAGAAGCTCGTCCTCAAGGTCAGGGCACAGCGGATAAAACCAGAGAAGGCGGTTTCCAATGGTGTCGAAAGAGCAATCCAGACAACCCAAGAGCTCCTCGCAGGTGTACAGAAGGCGCTCGGCGGTGGATCCAGCTGAAGTTCTGCCCGAAGTGCGGTACGCGTCTGAAGCTGAAGCAGGTCAAGGGTCCCCACGAAGTATCGATAACCAATCTGTGTGACAACTGCGGATACTCCAACAAAGCAGGGAAGACGGTGATGCAGGCCACGGAAGAGGAAATCGCAAACGTTGCCCCAATCAAGGTCGTCGGCGATAAGGAGAACAAGCTGACGTCTCTCCCTACCACCAAGATCGAGTGCCCGAAGTGCGGCAACAACGAAGCGATGTGGTGGTTCCTACAGACGAGGAGCGGAGACGAGCCTCCGACTCAGTTCTACAGGTGTGTGAAGTGCAACCACACCTGGCGCAGCTACTCCTAGGCTCAGTCTCTGGAGTGGATTTCTACGGCGTCTCCGCCGGCTATCAGTATGTCCGCGTTGGCAGCGAGTAGCGAAGTGACGTCTTCCGCCTCAAAAGGACCGTAGCGCCTCAGGTCAAGGCCGACCAGTTCGTCAATGTGTTTCGTGAACCTCACGCAGATGCTCCTTTCAGCCTCGTTCTTGCGGGCGAACTCGATGAAGGAGGGCTGGCCGGCCGAGACGGCCTCGACGAAGGTCTCGAACCTCCTCTGGAACCTCTGCTGAGCGGAGCAGACGTAGCGCTCCTCGGGAAGAAGCTTCAGCAACGCGCGCTGCTGGGTGGCCTTGTTCGCCCTGACGGTCAGGATTTGCCTAGCCATAGAATCAATCATCTTAGCCTGCTTGGCAATCAGCCTATTGGCGACCTCGGAGGCGCTTGAGCCTGCGGACCTCCTGAGCTTCTGGCTGTAGACTGAGATCTTCGAATAGAAATCGCTGGGGAGTTGGAGCAGGGCGGCTGCTTGCATCTCCGAATCGAGCGCCTTCCTCAGGTACTCGAGAGTCGTGTCTGCCAATCAGGCGACCTCCCCGAGTCCCCTAGTAAGAATCGAGACTGCGGCGTACGCCGGAAGCTCAGCCATCTGTGATTTGAAGGGACCGAACTCGACCCCGTTGACCCTGAACTTCGGGTAGAAATCGACCTTGACCGCGACCGACCTTGCGCTTAACACCACCGGATCCCTCTGCGGGTCGAAGTTGTCCATTGATTCGACGCGTATCTTACACATCCCGGTGCTGCCGTGCAGCGTGCCCGCCAGCCTGAAGACCCTGTGGACGTCTGTGGTGACCGAAGAATCGACTATCGCTCTCTGGGACGAAATGGCGTCGGAGATGAGCTTCTGAAGTGTCCCTTGGTGCCCCTCCCGCTTAACCTCGACATATCCCGTAATCCTCTTGGTCCAACCCTCGCCCTGAGGCCTAGCGTCTACCGACCTCCGCCTGAAGGTGGAGGCGAGGGTCTGGCTGGGTGGCAACGAAGCTCCCCGCACGTAGTCTGCGACCTCTGCTCGGGCCAGCTGGTCGAGCGGGTAGAACCTTTCGTCTGAGATGTGGAGATGATAGCCTCTGTTCCCCGAGAAGTACAGCCTGATGGCTTCGCGCGACACTCCAAAGTCCCCGGTGAGGAAATCGACGACGCGCAAAACGTGGTCCTTCGCTGCGGTCAGACAGGTGTCGCATGTGCCGTGGAATTCTGCCGCTGGTCCGCCACACTTCGGGCATTTCGGAGGCCTTGGGAGTTTCCCCGAAGAGCGGCACTTCTCGCAATACCAGAGGTCGTGACTCCTCTTGCAAGGCGTTGGTATGTCGGTCGAGTCGATGTCGAAAATCAACTCGGCGCCAAGCCACCCCTTCTCCTCCATAGGCGCCGTGGGCGATTCGTATCTGGCGTTTGAGCAATAGACAGAAGAGGGCGATTGCTTCAAGACCTCCGCAACGGCTTCGCCTTTGCTTCTGAATGAAAGGTGCCTCACCATGCCGCCGCCGAACGGGATGTAGCCGAACTCCCTAGAATAGAGGTCGTCCGGGAACTCGATGGAGTCAGCCCGCCTGAAATAGTATTCCCTGTACGCCTGCCTGAGGAAGGAGATGGTATCAGGGTTCAATCGCCTTCGGTCTTTTCAGGACAAGCAAATAAGGTGTCTGGCACTGACGCGGGTCACGAAATGCGATATTTGCGTGAGGCTCGAAAAGGCAGTTCAGTCGCTGACGCGTGGCGCAAGGAAATAGTGTACACGGGCTCCCTGGTCGTTTAGCTTGAACTCCAGTCTGATCGGCTTCTTGGTCGAGAACTCCGCGAAGAGGGTGTCTGAAACTCCTCCCATAGCCTTCGTGATTCCCATCAGGTAGTCGATGGAGTAGGTGGCCTTGCTCTCCGCGCCGACCTGAAGGTCGAGAATGTCGGCATCATTCTTCTCGAGGGATATATCGGCCTTGCCGACGTCGGACTTACCAGAAAACGAAAGCTTGTCCTTCGTCGCCTGAATCGTGACTTGGTCGGATACGACCGAAATGTCGCTCAGGAGTTTCTCGAAGATGCTCTTGGTGAGCGTAACCTTCGTATCAAACTCGAGTTTCGGCAGCGGCGCGGTCCCTCCCGTGCTCTCGATGAGGTGGACCGAGAATTCGCGCTTGTACCCGTTCTTGAGCGTCACCTTGATGGCTTCCTCCTCCCCCGAGGCGATCTCGACGCTGTCCTTGGCGTCGCTCCTTCCAATCAGCTTGACAAGGTCCTCAACCCTGAGGCTGAACTTGAAGGGCTTGTCAACTTCGTACTTTTCGAAGCTGGAGTTTGGCATTAGGAGATCGACCAGTGCGACGTGAGAAGGGTCCATCGCCCTGAATGTGAGGCCTTCGGTCGTCGCATCGAAGGTCGCTTCTTCGACGAGCGTCTTGACGGCGGCGGCAACAGCCTTCCATTCTTGGGAGCTTGATGTCTTCGCTAGGAACAAGTTCGGATGAATCGCCTTTGTCTGCCTATTTCACCTGGCGTAATAAAGATTGGTCGGTGTTTCAGGTGCCTGCTTCTGTCCTGTGAAACTGTGAAGTGCGTCGAAGCTGACCCATGCCCGTTGACCCGCAACTCATTGAGAATGTGGTCGTTTCTGCCGTCGCTGGACGTCTTGGTTAAGCTGAAGAATATGATAGGCGGTGGTGGGAGGCAAAGGGGTAACCTTCCCGCCTTCATTCCCTCGTGCTCTTAGCCAATTAGGAAACGGGAAGGTCGGATCGTCTGTGAACTCATCTGGAAACTCAATTGACGAATGGGTCTAGTCGACCAGACCCCCCTTTGTTTGATGATATGGGTCAGTGCCTGATTGCGTGAAATTCGATGAGCTGACAGACGAACAGTGGAGGCTGATTGAGCCTCACCTTCCTCCCCCTGCACGCACCGGGAGGCCAAGGAACAACGACAGGAAGACAGTCAACGGGATCCTGTACGTCCTCATCACGGGATGCAGGTGGATGGACATGCCGGAGAAGTACGGCTCGCACAAGTCTGTGTGGGAGAGGCACAAGAAGTGGAGCGAGAATGACACTTGGAAGCGCGTGATGGACTCGCTTGTCGCGAAGGGATACTCTGAGGGGAAGGTGAGGGTCGGTTCGCTCTCGATAGACAGCTCTACGGTGCCAGCCAAAAAGGGGGCGGGCTCGTGGGGTTCGACGGCCACAAGAGGATCAACGGTACCAAGATTCACGCGGTGGTGACTCGGCAGTCCCTCCCTGTGGCAGTCGCGATCGGGTCGGGAAGGGAGCACGAGGGGAGAAAGCTCATCCCGCTCATGGAGTCAATCAGAGTCAAGCATGGAAGGAGAGGGGGGAGACCCAGGAAGAGACCAAGGGTCCTCTATGCAGATACGAAGTACGACATGCCACTGAACAGGTTCTACCTGGATGGGAAACGCATCAAGTCGCAGATTAGAGAGAACCCGAACAGGAGGAAGAGGCCTGGGAGACCAAAGCTCTTCGACAAGGGTCTGTACAACAGGGTCAGGTCCATGATAGAGAGATTCTTCGCATGGATGAAGTCCTTCAGGAGGATCATAATCAGATACGACAGGCTACCGTCGACGTACCTTGGGTTCGTCCAACTGGGGTGCATCCTGATACTCCTAAGGCGGGTCTCCAGGTGAGTTCCAGGTGGCGGCTATAGACGACGCTTCAAGCGGACGCTTCAAGCAGCGCTTCAAGCATGCCCCAAGCGGCAAGCGACGGTTGTTAAGCATGCTTGGTGTACCTCCGATCCACGGTCAAATCCAAGCGGCGCTTACAAGCGTCGCTTGATAAAAGCTGGACCAGTCAGTCCTAAGACGGCAAGCTTAGCTTGAAACGAGCTGGACCGGTCAACCCTTAGGCGCCAAGCGTCGCTTGATTGACCGCTTGGATGCATCACATGTTCACGGTCGGAAACGGACGCCTGTTAGTCGGTGAGTTCCGCTTACGAGAGGCTGTACTCGGTAAACGGGCTCCTACGCATCTATACGCTTAGTCGGTCGACTCAGTCGCACGGCTCAGTCGGTGACTCAGTCGCGACTGAGTCGACAGTCGACGACTGGCAGCTCCGACTGATGCACCTCTGATTGATAGTCAAAGTTTAGTCGCGACTGTTAGTCGGGACTGATTCAGTCGGACTTAGTCGATGTTAGTCGAGGGATTTTTTCCTATAGGGATATGGCGGTGCAGCTCCTGGGAGTGCAACGGGTGGTGCATTTTGCACCCGATCGCAATGCGGTTGGGTCGTATGCCTCAAACTCAATCCTTTGGACGAGCAACCCTCCGCCTGAGCCCCCGACAAGTCGAAGAGAAGAACCCGCCTTTCTTCCCAGATGGGTTTCCAGATGAGTTCTGTAGGACCAAGCCTTTTAAACGGAGTGTCGACGGTGCTCATTCCGCTCTAGTGAGAAGATGAAATTCCCAAAGGAGATGCGAACGTTTTGCCCCTATTGTAAGCGCCACACCACTCACTCCGTAGCCCTCTACAAGAGAGGGAAGGAACGGGCGGGGTCTTGGGGAGCTAGGAGGCAGGCGGGCAGAAAGAAGGGATACGGGGGACAGAAGTTCCCTGAACTTATCAGAACGGCCAAGACGACCAAGAAGGCGACCCTGCGTCTAAAATGCAAGGAATGCAGCAAAGAAGTTATGAGGGATGGCATCAGGTTGAGGAAGGCGGAGATAGCCACATGAAACGTGAAAGAGAGCCGATACCGAAGATGAGAAGCGAATTTCTGCTAGTGAAATGCCCCGACTGTAATGAAGAAAGGATACTCTTCTCGAACTCCGCAAAGGATGTGGGATGCAGGGGTTGCGGCAGGAAGCTTGCGGAGAGCAAGGGCGGCAGGTCGGTCGTGTTGGCCACTCTGGTCAAGAGACTAGGATGAGAGCCTTATCCGAAAGAGCAGTCGTAGCCATCATTAGTCTCACTTCGGTTGATTCCAGAAACCTCTATTAGCCGAACTCAAGCGAGGCGCAACAGATGAGCACAGAGAAGCCGATGCCGGAAGGCGGCGAGGTCGTAATCTGCACGGTCAGGGAGATCACCTCTCATGGAATCTACGTCAACCTAGACCAGTACGAAGGGATGAACGGCTTCCTGCACGTCTCTGAGATAACGACGGGGTGGGTGAGGAATATAGAACGCGTGGCCAAGGTCTCGCAGAAGCTTGTCCTGAAGGTGATAAGAGCCAACAAGGTGAGGAGGGAGATTGACCTTTCGCTCAGGCAAGTGACCAACGAGGAGAGGAGGGCCAAGGTCATCGAGTGGAAGAGAGAGGAAAGGGCGGTCGCGATAATGGACGTTGTGAAGAAGAAGCTCGACTTGGACGACGCACAGACCAAGTCGCTGAAAGAGAGGCTGGAGAACCAGTTCGGAACCCTCTACGAGGCGTTCGAGATGACGGCAAGGAAGGGCGAGAAGGGTCTTGGTCCGATTGAACTTCCCGAGAAGACTGCCAAGGCGATCGCCGAGACCGCTGCTGAGAAGATAGTTCCACCTAGCTTTGAGGTCGGAGCGTTGGTTGAAATCTCGTCAAGGTCGCCTGACGGCATCGAACAGGTCAAGAAGACGCTGATGGCCGCTGCCAACTCGCCGTCAGCCGAAGTCCACATCGCCTATGCAGGCGCTCCGCGGTATAGGATTAGGGTTACAGCTGACGACTACAAGCAGGCTGAGAAGGCCCTAGATGGAGTACTGGAGAAGATCAAGGATGGCGTCGGCAAGCATGACGCGTTCAGCTTCAAGCGTGAAATCTCCAGAAAGCATGGTGGCGCCTCCTGAAAAGCCTGATGCTGAAATGCGCCAAATGTGGTAAGTACACAATCAGCGAGAAGTGTCCTAACTGCAGAGGCAAGACAGTGACAGTCCACCCGGCAAGGTATTCACCGGACGACAAGTACGCGCGCTACCGCAGCCCGTTGGCCTACGAGAAATAGGACTAGACGACCTGGTAGATCAGTACCGCAGAGAAGCATGCTTCATCGCTGTTCCCCGGACAAGCGTACGGGCTGCCTATGCTGGGCGAGGCATAAGCAAGCCTGAACGGCCCCGTGCTGCTGCTGGGATAGGTATAGCTTCCCGGGTATGCAAACGCCTCTATTGGCGGGGCGCCGTTGTATCCGAACTGGTATGACTGCGAGAGGGCGTCGCTGGTGCTGTTGTATTCGTAGATGTAGTCGGCGAACTTGAAGGGAAACAGCTGGGCGAAGAGGGTGTTCTGGAGCGCGTAAGGCGTCAGGTTGAAGTCGTCGACGTTCTCGCAGGTGGCCGATATGCTGGGACACTCTAAGAATTCGGACTCGTTGAGGCCGCCGATGCGTATGAACCACTGCTTCTTGCTCTCGTCGCCGCCCCCTGCGGTGAGGCCACCCCCGCTAGGCACGTCCAAGATGTAGAAGTACGTCGAGGAGTTCCACTGTATTATGCTACCGGTGAGGAATATCGCCACGTAGGTCGGCCTGCCTCCTCCCATGTCCTTCGCCATCTTCGCGGCCGTAGTCGCGTTCGACATGAACATCTGGCCGATTTCTGCAATCCTGGTGGAGTTTATGGTCGCGTTGTCAGCAACGGTGGTGCGGTTGCCCATCACGGCGAACCAGTAGCCGTAGTCCCACCACGAGATTATCACCGAGTTAACGGGCGTCGCCTGACTTACCCAAGAGAGTGTCTGTGGCCAGTCGCTGTAGACGGCTCTGGAGTAGACGGTCGCGCCGTTGACGATGCTGACGGCGCTGTCGGCCGGGCTCTGGTCGCAGAAGAGGGAGTTCGTACTCGTGCAGGGAATCGGATTCGGTATCCAGAAGGCACCCGCAGGGAAGACCATGAGTCCGATCATGGCTATCGTGAAGACAACCCTCATCTCGTTCCGGTTCGTGACTGGCTGTTTCTTCTTCACCAGTGTCGTCGCGCCCGGCTTGACCACTGCGAAGGCGAGCTCTGCGAAGCCGATGCCTCCCAAGATTCCGAGGGCTATCGACGAGTAAACCAGGAGACGGGAGAAAGCCGCGGAGAAGTAGAGGCCCGAGAGTCCGAAGATGAGCGCGTATGCCATCGGGACGCCCCTCCGCTTGAAGGCAATCAGTGCCCCAGCCATCCCGAAGGATAGGAGTATCGCGTACGAGGTGAAATAGTCGCTTCCTGTCGGGAGTTGCTCCTCTGCGACAGACTGCGTGAGAGGGTTGCCACTTCTGATCCAAGGGGCTATCACGGTCAGGTACCGGCCCGATATGCTGCCGACGGCGCCGAAGCTGATGAGCGCCAGGCCTGCGAGGGCGAATCCGAAGAGGAACTTCACCAGAGTCCATCTGTAGTCCGCGGGTTTGGTCCATGTCTTGGCCCACTGGGCAATCAGGACGAAGACGGTGCCGCCTATCAGGGCCAGGCCGACCGGATTGGTGACGATCGCGATGCCCGGCCTCGGGAAGAGGGCGCTGACAAAGAGTGTGGAGGCCGTGAAGGAGATTATCGCAGGAGAGAGACCTGAAAGCTCCAAGTTCATGAATGGAATGAAGATGAAGAGAAGCCCAAAGGCGGCGCTGAAGTAGTCGCCGCCGCCCCATGACAGGCTGGCGTAGCCTGCAAAGGCGCCGGCGAGGAGGGCCCTCAGAACCCTGCTGCGTCCCACCCTCTCCTTGTCGAAGACCGTCAGCATCAGGTAGCTGGCACACACGAAGCAGAGGATGGCAAGGGGCTCCGACTTGAACCAGCCGAGATTGCCTCTCTCTATCAGCGGCGGAGAGACAGCGAAGACCAGCGCCGCGAAGAGGCCAGCGGCGTCGCCTGCTATCCTCCTGACGAGGAAGTAGAATAGTATCGATGTGATCGCACCCAGGAAGACCGGAAGGAGGACGAGAAAGTCGTACAGCGATATCTGGACGCCGAAGACGTTGTGGACCAGGAGGTAGAGCATCGCACCCCCGACCTGGAGGCCTCCCTGAGAAGTTGTGGCTACGTTCCTCCCTTCGGGGTACCACGTCGTGATGTCGTGCCAGTTGAAGTAGCCTTGCAGGTTGTGGCATGCGGTCATTACCGTCGGCCCGCAGCCTTGCGGGTTGTTGAAGAGAGCATAGAAGAGGCCGTGCTGTTGCGCGAGCGTCACAATGTGAGAGGCGGCGAAGTAGTCGTAGTACGGGTCGAACTCGTTCAGGTAGAACCCGTACTTCGCAGCGTAAGCCCTCATCGTCACCGCAATCACGAAGACGATTGAGAGGGCCATCGAGGTCATCACGGCCCGCCGAGACACCGTCGGTCTCTTTATGACGGACCTAAGGCCTCCTAGGGGAGAATCCAATTCCTCCGGCGAGTGCTGTTGGGGTATTTTAATTGTGACTTTACTTCTTGGGAAGCGCCCCGAGATGAGCCGCGTATTGCTTGGCGTCGAGGAGCCGCTTGCGGTCTGAAGCGAAATCGAAGGCCTTCACCTCGACGAGCCAGCCCTCGGAGTAGGGTGACCTGTTGACCAGCTCCGGATGCGAATCGAGTTCCGTGTTTACCCTGGTGACGACCCCCGAGAGGGGAGAATAGAGCTCCGAAACAGCTTTGATGGATTCGACGGTCCCCATGGACTTGAACTGGATGACTTTGTCGTTGACCTTTGACGGCGCCACGTAGACGACGTCGTTCAGGGTCTTCGCGGCGTAATCGGTTATCCCTACCCTCACCAATGGACCCACCTCCCTCGCCCATTCATGCTCCTTCGTGTACAGAAGGTCGTCTGGAATGTCGTAGCTCTGGAGTTTCATGTGGTGGGGCAGTCAGTCTGCGGACTAATTACCGTTGCCCTGCCTCTTCCAGCCGTAGAATCGTTCATCATAGAAGGGAGGCTTTACTGTATGCCCGTCTTGGACAGAGTCCCGTATCGCGACCCTGACCCTGCTCCCGGGCTCCGTGCCTTCTAGCCTGAGACGGCAGAGAGCGATTCCTTTTCTGAGAATCGGAGAAAAGGTCCCACTGGTCACCTTGCCAATCGAGTCCGAGCCGCTTAGCACGTCAAAGCCGTGCCTGGGTATGCCTTGTTCGATGATGACGCCCCTTCTTATCGCGTCTAGAGCCTTGGCCCGGAAGTCGGAGACTGCCTCAGCGCCGACATAGCCTGTCTTGTCGGGCGAGAGGACCCATGCGAGGTCGGCCTGCAATGGGTTGGTCCCTTGGTCGATGTCCGTGCCGTGGAGCGGGAGGCCAGCTTCGAGCCTCAGTGAATCCCTAGCCCCGAGTCCGCATGGTTTCGATACCTCTGCGAGTCGTTCCCAGAACTCGACCGCCTTCCCCGGTTCGTCGTTTGAAGCGTCCAATACTATCACTTCGAAGCCGTCCTCGCCAGTGTAGCCAGTCCTAGATATAATCGACCGCTGTCCTAGGACCCTCGTTTCCGAGCAGCGGAACCTCCTCAGCTGGCCGAGATCCATGCCTGTAAGTGGTTGCAGTACCTGCTGTGCCTTCGGCCCTTGGACCGCCACCATGGCTGAGGAGCCGGTCAGGTCCTCAATCTCGACGCCCCTAGGGGGCCCGCGGCTCCTGATGTGACCCATGTCAGTCCCGGCGTTCGCAGCGTTGACCACCAGCATGAATTCCGTCTCTCCCAACCGGAGGATTACCAAGTCGTCGATTATCCCTGCTTGGTCGTTGAGGAGCAGCGTGTAGAAGGCCCTGCCGACCGGCTGCTTCTGGACCTGGGTGGGCACTAGCCCTTCCAAGAACGAAGACGCGGGTCCGCCCCTGACCACGAAACGACCCATGTGGGAGACGTCGAAAATCCCAGAGTCGCTCCTGACTGCCAGGTGTTCATCCGTGGTCGTCGTGTACCAGAGAGGCATCTCGTAGCCTGCGAACTCCGCCAACTTCGCGTGCTCGTAGTGATATTGGTGAAACTGCGTCGTCCTCATCATGTTCAAGGCGGTCGCCAAGTCCATTTAAGAGGGCATCGCCCCCGCGAGGCTGTTGCCCTCACTGGGGGCAGTGCGGTTCCTACGAAGAGTCCCGGGTTCGACATAGTGGAACGGGTCGAAGAGAAGCCAGGGAGGGTCATGAAGAACGGAGACGCCTTGATCGTATCAAGCAAATTCATCGTGATTTTGGAAGGGCCTATCGTGGCAAGTTCGGCCGCGGAAGTGCTGATGGGAGAAACGGATGGGGGGACGCTGATTGCGTTGGTCAAGGGTTGAAAAGAAGTCTGATTAGGAACACCGAATATTCGGCGTGGAAGTTCGCGACAGTCATGAATGAACGCGTCTATCTTCGGAACCTTAGGTATGTGACACCTGTTGGGTAGAACCCGAATATGCTTTTAGCCAAGACGGTTCGTGTGGACGCGCTGATGACCTACGAGATTGCTTGCATATCGTGCGGGACGTCTTTGTACTCCGGGTTCGACCTGAGGTCTCCAGGAGACGTGCTCAAGGCCGTTGATTACAGGTGCAAGAAATGCGGGACCAAGCTCTCCGTTGACAAGTTCCGCGTCAATGTCAAGAAGATGGACGGGTCCTACTCCTAGCGGAGATAGAAGACTCAGACTCTCGCATAGTTGACTCTGGAGCTGTTGGGTTTGGCATCCGCTGGTTCGGGCTATACCCTAGTCGTATGCGAAAAACCCGACGTGGCGCGGCGAGTCGCGGAAGCCCTGTCTGGCGGAAGCGCACAAAGCTCGGCGGTTGACGGAGTGAAAGTATTCAGGTTCGCTAGTCAGGGAGAGGACTTCATAGTTTGCTCGGCGCAGGGACATGTCTACGTCATCTCGGATCCCTTCGAGGAGCGGACCGTTTATCCTGTCTTTGATGTCGAATGGTATCCATCCAATCTCGTGGAGGAGAAGAGTACTAGCGTTGCCCGCCGGATTAGTGTGATTCACAAGTTTGCAGGAGGTGCGGCCAGATTCGTCAATGCGTGCGACTTCGACGCCGAAGGCGAGACGATAGGCTTCAATATCCTCCGGTACGCGTGCGGAGGCAAGGAAACGGAGGCTCTCCGTGCGAAGTTCTCAACCCTGACCAAAGATGATGTGGTGGCTGCATTCAGGCAGGCGAGGCCCCAGTCGGGGCAGGGGCTGGCGCGCGCGGGGAGGGCCAGGCACTTAATCGATTTTGCCTGGGGCGTCAACCTCTCCCGGATACTTTCCCAGTCGGTGTTGAATTATGGGCACGGGTACAGGACAATCAGTATGGGGAGGGTCCAAGGGCCGACGCTCGCCTTCCTCGTGGAGAGGGAGACGGAGATACGCGGATTCGTGCCTTTGCCGTTCTGGAAGATATCTGGAACGTTCGAGAAGGACGGGACCCAGTTCACGGCCGGATACTCGAAGGAGAGGGTCAGATTCAGGGCAGCGGCCGAGAGAGTGAGGGATGACTGCAGAGGCAAGGAAGGCATAGCGACCGGTGTCGTAAGAAGCTTGGTCCAAGTGCCTCCTCCACCACCCTTCAGCACGGGCGACCTCCAGAAGGAGGCATACAGGGCCTTCGGGTTCTCCCCAAGCCTGACACTCCAGATAGCTGAGCGACTCTATCTGAATGCCCTGATCTCGTACCCGAGAACCGGGAGCCAGCGCCTCCCGCCGTCAATCAACTACGGGACCATCCTCCAAGGGCTTGGAAGGCTAGGCCGTTACTCGAAAGTGGTCAGGGACCTCCTCGGAGGCGCCCTGAGTCCGGCGCAGGGAGCCAAGGCAGACCCGGCGCACCCGGCAATCCATCCAACAGGGGAGGTGCCGCGCGGGCACCTGAACCCTCCCGAGGCTGCAATCTTCGACCTAATCGCCAAGAGGTTCCTCGCCGCCTTCGGGCCTCCCGCTAGGAGGGAGTTGGTCACCGTGAGGCTCTCTGTCGGGGAACACGAGTTCGTGCTCAGTGGAGGGAGGACACTATATTGGGGATGGATCGGCTCATACGGCAAGTACGCGAGCGCCAGGGACACGAGTATGCCGAGCGTAGCCGAGGGCGACAGATTCAGAGTCGTCAGCGTGGAAGTCGAAGAGAAGTTTGAACAGGGGCCGCTAAGGTACAACCAGAGCAGCCTCCTCGAGAAGATGGAGAGGGAGAGCATTGGGACAAAAGCGACTAGAGCCGACATCATCTCGACCCTAATAGAGAGAGGTTATGTCGAAGGAGGCAGTATGAGGGTGACCGACCTGGGTTTTGCGGTCATCGAAACGATGGAGAAGTACGCGCCTGTGGTTGTGACTACGAAGCTGACGCGAGAGATTGAGGAGAGACTTGAGGAGGTAGAAGGTGTGGCCGGGGGAGACGCAGAGCTCATCCGGGAGACGGTCCGCTCGATAGCCGAGCAACTGGTGAGGCTCAGCGTGAACGAAGACATGGTGGGCAGGGAGATTGACGCCGCGACCGTCACGGCATCATACGTTCTGGGGCTGTGCCCGGTCTGTAAGTCGGGACAGCTGAGGATAATCAGATCGAGGAAGACCAAGAAGAGGTTCGTTGGCTGCTCAAATTACTCCGCGGGATGCCGGGCATCGGCGCCCCTTCCGCAGAGAGGGACAATTAGGACGACGCCCAAGGCCTGTCCGCATTGTTCCTGGCCTGTCGTTTACGTGGTTGGCGGAAGGACCCCGTGGAGGCTCTGCGTGAACCCCATGTGCCCCGCAAAAGGAGAAGAGAAGAAGACGTGAAGTGCACGTTATGTAACGGGGAGGCGGTCTCCGACCTGTGTGGACATCATGAGGGGGCGAAGCGAAGGATCGAGGCTGCCTATCGCGTGTGGGCCGAAGCCTACGGAGAGATGAAATGGAGAGATTATCTGGATAAGGTTAAACGCAACGATCAGACGGGCCAATGGGCAAAGGAGATAGCGGAAATGCTGGAGGGTCTTTAGAATGATCAGGGAGTTCATCAAATCCGGATATGAAAGGACGGTAGGGACCGTGAGGGGCATCTTCCGGGGTCTCTTCGGTTCGGTCCTGAGAAACGGGAATCTTCTGCCAGTTGTTTACGTTCTCATCTTGGTCGGAATCATGGGCGGCTTTGTCAACGCGCTCACCCTGCCGGTGCCGAACCAAGGGCTTGTGGTCTACCCCGGCCCGGGGGCGCAGACGATTCCGGAAGCGACATTGGATTCGTTCGTCATCTTACTCGGCGGGGCAGGCATCTACCTGACCTATATGAGCGGAAGGCAGACGACACGGACTAGGGCGGTCAATATGTACCTGGGACTCGCTCTCCTGCTGATCGTTGTCTCGCTGCTGGCAGGAACCCAGCTATTTCTGCTCAAGCAATCCTGAGAGAGAACTTTCCTTCGGGCCAAGCCGTTCCGCGCTCGCATTTCATCAGTAGTGCGGAGCCGGTGGCTTCGACTGAGATGGTCGTGTCCGAAAGGTCGGAGATGGAACTGCCTCCGCCAGTCCTCATTGTCTTCTCCCGCCTGTACATGGTGAAGAGGACAGCCTTCCCACTGGTCTTGGCGAGATACGAAAGGCTGGCCACGGCGAACGCGAGTTTCCTGCTCCCTGAGTTCACACCAGACGACGAGAACAGATGGTAGAGGGTGTTCAGGCTGTCGACTATGAAGACCTCCGATTCGGCCCTGAAGAGCCTCGGGAGTTCGGTTTCGACGCTCGACCCGGGCTCAGGGATGTAGACGCGCGTCGACCTGACCGCGCTCGGAGGGAGGGCCGACAGAATCTCGCCTGAGTTTGATGAGTAGAACGCGTCGGTGTCGAAGATGGCACAGCCGCCGGTGATTATCGCGGTCAGCGAAGCGATGTTCTTGGCAAACGAAAGGTTGGTTTGTCTGCTGTCGACAAGGAAGGTGGCGGTCTTGCCCTTGAACGGCCCGAGGAAGGAGAGCGCCTGCTGCGCGCCAAAACTCATTAGTGCTGCGGGTCCTCGCTTCCCGGCGCGGGTATTTCAGAGTGAACCGAATCTGTGTGGTGACTTCGAAGGCGACGACGTACTACGCAATCGTTTCAAGGATGAGGAAGGCTGGCCTTCCTTTCACCAGTGTGCTGCCCGGCGCGGACCGCGGAGACTGTAGCCTGATCATAACTAGTGGGAGGGAAAAGGGGCAATTCGACGGTCGGGCCCTCGCCTTGGAGGACCTTGACGAGAACCCAGGAGTCTTCAAGGGCCAACTGCTCTCAAGGCTGAATGAGGGGAGCGACGTGGTGCTCGTGGGGGTCGACCCGGGGACAAGAATTGGGTTGGCCGTCTTCTACGGAGAGACCAGCCTGGAGTACAACACGTTCGGTTCTGTCGCGGGACTCAGCCTCAGGGTCGGGGCGTTCGTGCGCGGCGTACCTGCGAAAAGGTTCGTAATCAAGGTGGGGAATGGCAACCCCGCCATGGCAGCCAAGCTCATCGAATTACTGAAACTCGAGGCCCCCGACGCGACCATCGAGACGGTCGACGAATCCGGCACCTCGGTCAGACGGGTGAGGATGAAAGGCATCCAGGGAGACCAAGGCGCAGCCGCGAAGATAGCTTTCCGGAAGGGTGAGGTCGTCAGTCTTGGGACCGGCAGAACCGGTGTATGAAGTTCCCTGAGGTCTTCGCATGTGAAGCCCCGAGGATAAGATTTCTTCTGGGCCATGAAGGCATCAGATCTCTGACGGCCTCGGAGTAGCTGAGTCGGTCGTCGAACGGGGAACGAGTTCCCTCTTCTCTGGCTTCCTGACGCCGTGGCGTCTTGCTGCCTGGAACGCTTTCCGCAGCGCAGGCAGGCATGAGAGGGTTAGGAAAGAGTTGTAGACAGAGACCGCTTCTATGCCTCACGAATGGTGAGGGCCAGCCGCCATTCTACCGTCCTCGTCACACCGAGATCTTGGTGATGAAGCTCTTGTCCTTGAACATCTCGGTCGTGGCCCTCTCGACCAGGCGCCTGTTCTCCGAGGTGGTGTAGATGCGCAGCACGTCCATGAAACCGGCGATGGACCCGACCAGAGGCAACTCGCTCAGGGGCACCGACTTCACAACCTGCCTCCCGTCCTTGGTCTGCACGAGCCGGACCGAAGTGAAAGCCTCTCTCGAAGAGGTGTAGGGCACCGAAGGCGTCGTGGGGACGTCGAGGAAGACGTGCATCCTGTCCACGCCAGCGGCCTCTGCGAGCTCGGCCGTGACCTGCTCTCTGACCCTCTCCTTCGCAAAGAGGCGCGAAACCATCTGGTCCCTGCGCTGGACCAGCCTCTCGAAGACACATTTGACCAGGTTCCGGTTCCGGAAGTCCAAGGCGAGCTGCCTCGCCTCTTTCAGCTCCGGCGTGGAGGGGCTCAACGTGGCTAGCCTCTGCAGCACGATCTCATCTGTCAGCTCCAAGTAACTGTCGAGGTCCGATAGGTCCGTCAGCCCGAGGGCGTCGTCGGCGAGCTTCATAGACTGAACGAGCATCAGCTCAGCTGCCCTGACCGTCCTGTGAAAGTAGACCGCCTTGAACATTTCGTACCGCGCGAGCAAGAGAGCTTCGAAGGCGTAGAGGGCTGCGTTCTCGACGGCCAGGCGTCCCTTCGCGACCTGCAGCGAATCTATCACCCGCCTGATATCAACCTTCCCGTATTCGACCCCGGTGAAGTAGGAGTCCCGGAGCAAATAATCCATTATGTCTGCGCTCAGCCCGCCAGCTATGATCTCGTTCATGAAAGGAGGTCGTCTTCTCTGCTTGCCTACAACGAAAGCCGACATCTTCTTCGCGGAAAAGCCGTTCCTCTCTAGAACGTCGTGTATCGGCGTCTCCAGCACGATCCTCTGCGAGATGTCCTCGTGAGTCACATTTGTCCTCTCGGCCAGGACCTCCTCGTACATGTGCGAGAAGGGCCCGTGCCCGACGTCATGGAGGAGTGCGGCAATCCTTACCTCCTGAACCTGGTCCGGGCCGATCCCGGATGTCGGCGCCAGAGACTCCGCTATCTGACCTGCCACGTGCATCGCCCCCACCACGTGCTCGAACCTAGTGTGGACCGCCCCCGGATAGACGAGGTACGAGCCGGCGAGCTGGTGGACCCTCCTGAGGCGCTGGACGAAGGGCGTGTCTATGAGGTCGCGCTCGACCTCGGTCATCTTGACGTAGCCATGGACCGGGTCCCGAATTTCTGCGACCGGTTTGAGGATCAAACCTGCTTGAAGTAGGTTCTTGTAGTCTTAAACGGTTCGGCCCGCAGCCTTGAGTGAATCCGAGACCGCACCAATCAACGCTAGGTTGGTGGCCTCTATCCCTCCGGTCGCGTTGACCACCTTCCATCCGAAGTAGCCGGCGAGCTCAAGGTACGCTTCCCTGGTCCTCTCCTGCAGGCCGGTGTTCCGTTCATACTCGTCCTTGTCGGGCCCACCTCTCGAATGGAGCGCAGCAGGAGGAGCGTCCAAGACGACCACGACGTCAGGCTTCGGGAGGCCTTCCTCGAGGTTGACCAACCACTCCAGCTTCAGACCGTTCGCGACGCCGTAGGCGAGGTTCGACTCGGAATACCTGTTGACTATCACTATGCCGGTCCTAGAGAGGATTGATTCCAGCTCGTCCTTCTTCTCCCAGCGGTTAGCGGCGAAGAGCATGTGCCTGACTTCGGGAGGATAGTTCCTTTTGCCGACGAGGAACATCTTGATCTCCCTTCCGAGGATAGTCGCGTAGTCGGGGAAGGAGACCGTGTGGGTCGTGTGCCCCCTAGAGCGCAGCCACGAGCTCAGGATCGAGGTTTGCGTCCTCTTGCCTACGGCGTCAATCCCCTCAATGCCTATGAGGATGCCCTTGGAGTCGCCGTCCATGGGCGCGTTGCCTTCCTGTCTGTCTAAATCCCTTTCTCAGAGGACGAGTGAAAGAATGAACAGGACGGCGACCGAGATCGTGGCGAACCTGAAATAGTCCTTCGCCAGCTCCGAGCTGGACTGGGTGATCGCGGCGAACTCTTCCAGCGCTTTGGCCCCGAAGACGTGGACCGTGCTCGTGAACCGGCCCGAACCGTAGCTGCTCTGGGAGAGCCTAGTTTCGGCGAGCTTCGCGATGTCTGCCACCAGCTTGACCAACGTCTCGACCGGGGTCGCCTCGCCTAGCGCCCTGTAACCCCGCGAGACAGTCAGGCCCCTCGCGGCAAGGTTGTGGCTGTCGGAGGTGCAGAACTCGATTAGTTCGTAGCCCAGAGAACCTAAGGCCTTATCGGTCTCTGCCCGCAAAGATGGGACAGCGTTGTTGGCGTCGGCCAGAATGAGGACAGACTTGCCTCGGGGCGTTTCAAACATAATCAGGCTGATGCCGTTCTCTGTCAGGTCTTCGCGCGCCCCGAACCCGAACTCAGTTGAGTGCGCGTAACCCACCCTGAAAGGCATCGCCTCTGCCAGCTTCATCCGCTCGAACAACTGTCTCCATCCGGGATTGGTCGAGTCGACAGATTCCTGATGGTCTTCGAGCGAATTATGCGCATCGATGACCGTCGCCTCGAACCCGGCGGCGGAAGCTGGTCCCGAGAGCTCCACCTCGACCTCCGCGTTCAGGTCGTCCGACCCCAGAGGAGCAAAGGACACAGTGAGGATCATGTCTGTAGAAAAGGCCATGGTGTTGACGTTGGCCTTGCCGATACATGCTTGAATCGGCCCCTTCATTTCCGCGCCCGCGGCCGACGGGAGAATCATCTGGGCGAATTCGCTCGTTTCAACCGCGTATCTTTCCGTCTCCTCGTGTGTGGCTAGGTTCCTTTCGTGCCCCCCTGGCCTGTGAAGCGTCATCACCGCTCCCTGCTCCTTGAAAGCCCTGGAAATGACCCCCGGCAGGTCGTAGCTGCCGACCGGGTGGAACGGACCCGGATGAATCCCGGGCAGCACCAGGAACACGTCACCGGCCATGGTCTGGAAACGGCTCACCTTGGTAACGACTTGCACCTCCTCCGAATGGTCCGCGATTATGTGCTCGAGGTCCGTTGCGTCACCGCCGGTCCATGTCTTCACGAACGCCCGGAAGAGACTGAGGACGCTGTGGCCCTCGCTCGTCTTCCTCCTCTTCAATAGCATTGTAAAAGCGGCCATTATTGCGAGGGTGATGGCCCCGAACAGTGCAGAGAATGGGTCGAATTTGAGCGAGAACTCAGAGAACCTGAGGATGACTAAGGTCGCGGTAGGATGAATTGCGGCGAGGAGTGCGGCCAGCCAGACCTGCTCGGTGAAGACGCCATCAATCACCAAGAATTCTAGTCCGACAGACGCGAAGGCTCCAAAGAGAAAGGCGTTGCCGAGCGCACTGGAGGACCCGGTTAGCCGAGCGAAGACGGCTCCGCAAGCCACGAACACGGTCCACACGACGTTGCCCGCCAACAGGACGGCGCTGGTCCGCCTGAAGTTGGCGATAGTCCTCCGATCAGCCAGTAGGAGGGCGCTTGAAACGGCCGCAGATGAAAGGATGAAGATGAAGAATGCCAACAAGAACGAGACGGTCCCGTTGACTCCCTTTGATGCGAAACCTAGGAAGAAGGACACTACCGCTGAATAGAGCAGCAACGTCACCGTGGACGGAAGGACAAAGAGGTGCCTGTAGCGGCTGGCCAGAGCCTCGGTTGCCGAACGTCTGGGAGGTCCCTGCTCAGCGGAAGAAGGCGTTGATGACAATTGATGTGGTGATGAGGACTATCGAGCCAATTAGGATTATTTCAGGCCTGATCTTGATGCCGTTTGTAGCCTCGTTGAAGAAAGTGAGGAGGCCTGCGCTTGAGGCGGGCATCGGCGCGTTCTTCTTCTTGTCGCTCATCGAGTCCGGCGATGCCGCTACGCTTCTTAAGCGTAGCGGCCCGAACCCGATGACCCCAACAACCCGCCGGTGTGCTCAACTCTAAACGTATAATTATGAATGGTATTCGTCTCGTCTCATGCCATCTTACGATTCTGAGTTCAGGTCGGTCATCAGAAAGGTCAGGGCGCACGAGAAGTGGTTCTCTCAGAGCCTGCCGATGATTGCGAGTGAGAATGTGACCTCGAGGCATGTCAGGGAGGTCATGTCATCTGACCTCGGGCACCGGTACGCGGAGGGATGGCCGGGAGAAAGGGTCTACGCCGGATGCAGGTACATCGACCAGATTGAGTTGCAGGCCATCGCCCTCGGGAAGAGGTTGTTCAAGGCGGATTTCGTGGATGTCAGGCCAATCTCTGGGGTGGTCGCCAACCTCGCCGTCTATTCGGCGCTTAGCGGTCCCGGTGACAGGATGATGGCACTCTCGATACCTAACGGGGGGCACATCTCGCACGGGAAGAAAGAGTTCTCCGGCTCGGCCGGGCTGGTCCACTCCCTCGACATCGAATACTTCGCATTCGACAGGGACCGGATGAACATTGATGTTGACGAAACAAAGAAGAGGATCAAGACCCTGAAGTCGCTCAGGCTCGCCATGTTCGGCGGGAGTCTCTTCCTGTTTCCCCATCCCGTGAAGGAGCTGTCCCAGGCCGTGCGGGATGCGGGTGCGACTGTCTGCTACGACGCAGCACACGTCATCGGGTTGATCGCAGGCGGTATGTTCCAGGACCCGCTGCGAGAGGGCGCCCAAGTCATGACCTTAAGCACGCACAAGACGCTCTTCGGCCCGCAGGGAGGGGCCATCGTTTCAGGCGTGGAATTCGCCGACCAGCTGAAGAAGGCGGTCTTTCCAGGGACGACCAGCAACCACCACCTCCACAGCGTCGCTGCCAAAGCGCTCGTCTTCGCCGAGTTCCTCCAGTTCGGGCACCAGTACGCCAAGGATGTCGTCAGGAACGCGCAGACCCTCGCGCAGGAGCTGGCTGGGCTAGGCGAGAAGGTCCTAGGCGAGAAGGGTGGCTATACGATGTCTCACCAAGTCGCGGTCGATGTGACGAAATACACCGACGGAGGCGCGATGGAGAAGCTCCTTGAGAGCCAGAACATCGTCGTCAACAGGCAGCTGATTCCCGGTGACCTGCAGGCGGGGAGGCACTACACCAACCCCGGAGGGATAAGACTGGGAGTCGCTGAGCTGACACGGCTGGGGATGGGGAAGGGAGAGATGACAGAGGTGGCCGAGCTCATCCACGTCGCCATGACGGGCGAGAAGAAGCGCGAAGTGACTGAGAGAATAAGGGAGATGAGGAGGGGGTTCCAGAAAGTCAAGTACTCCTTCCAGGAATCACCGGCTTACTTCTTCCGCTAAGGCCGGTTTCAGGAAGTCGGTCAGCTCGAGCTGGTCTGGCTTCCTCTCGCCATGTAGGAGTTGGTCGAGTTCCCTCTGGAGCATGTCCAGACGGCTCCTCAGGTAGGGGTCGACCTCGTAATCCCTGGCCAGCCTCTGGGCGATCGAGAGGTACTTCTCGACCGATGCACGGGTCAGCGTACCCTTGACGGGCCCTCCGCAGTTAGGACAAGTCCACGACAGTGGAGGCCTCCGCATGGTCATCCCGCACTTCCTGCACTTGAAGGCCTGGGTCGCGTATTTCTTCGCGTTCCCCATTATGTCCCTGATCAGGTGCGTCTTGATTATCGACTCGACGACCTCCTTGGTGGAGACCGCTTCAATCTTCGAGGCCACCTCGATTTGCTTCGCAATCTTCTCTGCCAAGGTCCGCATCGTGGAGTAGGAGGCCCTGGAGCGCCTGATTGTGAGGGCGTTCGTCGAGTGGGTAAACCCGTAGCCGTAGAATTGGGTCTCGCTCCCTAGCCTCGAGCCAATGCGCTCAATCAGGCCCTCGACCGACGCGGCTGACGGCGAGTCTTGGGTCTTCTCGTAGAACTCTCGCGGGTAAACACCGGCGATGTCGAAGTTGTGGGCCTGCTCGTCGACCTCCGATGGGAGGATGATGGGTTGGACTAGGAGGGGTGTGTCCATCAGGCCGCCTATCTGGTGTGGGATATATTCGAGCGAGAAGTTGAGGAGGGTGTCCAGCAGGAGCAGGAGCGAATCGCCGTCGCCATCACAGTCCCGCCTCTTGGCCGCGTGCCAGTATGGGTTCGCGAAGCAGACTTGGGTAGAAGAGAAACCAATGATCCTGCCCGCCACGCCGACGGACGTGTGGGGCGCCAGGCCTATTGCAATCCTCCCCATCAGGTCGGTCGGCCCTTGGACGTTGTAGTACGGCGGCAGGCCGTAGAGATTCTGCACCTCATCGTCGATGAACTGGGCCATCCTGACGAGGTCGTCCGCTATGTCAATGGGGACGATGATGTCCTGCGGTTTCAGTTCGAGGAGCTGGTCGTCCCTTTCGAGGGGCTTGCCGTCGCGGTCGGTCTCGTACCCCAGCCTCGCCAGGACCGCGGGGTCGGCCTTGATGTCACGGGGCCTGAAGTGGGTCAGCGGTGCGTTGGTCACGTCAATTCTAAGGGTCCCGTCCTTGTAGACGAAGGCCTGGTGCCTGCTCCGGAGGATGCCCTTCTCCAGAGGCTCGGGCGTCTTGGAGACGCTCATGAGGCCCCGCACCCCCTTCACAGGCTTCGAAGTGTCGAATGGGATTCTCGCCCTCACGGCGTCGAGCTTGGCGCGGAAGTCGAAGTCGAGATTCGAGTAGGGGAGGGTCTTTGCCCTGCAGTTGGGGCATGAATCGTCGGAGGTCGTCGAGCCGCAACGCGGGCAGGCTCTGAACGGCGCTGTCCCTGAGCCGCAGACCTCGCACCTAGATGAGAGGCGCCTTTGGCCGCATTCGGGGCAGTACCTGTTCACGACGTCTATCCCCACGGGTCCGTGCTTCGAGGCGGTGATGACGTCCCTGTAAGCGCCGCCAGCAAGGCCCACGGGGAAGAGGGTGTGGACCGGGGGCTTCATCCTCCTGACCATCGCCTTCTCAGGCCTCCCGACCCTGATACCCACCGTCGTCGTGGTCTGCCTGCCCAAAACCAACCCTGAAAGGGCCTTGACGAGCTCAGTCGGGTCTGAAGGGACGAGGATGTCCGCCCTGTCTTCCAGCTTCAGGAGGATGGTCATGATCAGGGCGGCGTCGCCTGAAACGATGGCCGTGTTGCCCTCGAGGCGGTGTTCAACTAGGCACTTTCTGAGGGTCTGCTCTATGTGATTCGATGTGATATCAACCGTCACATCACGTCCTTCTGTCCGGCTGCTGGCGCGGAGGTCGGCCAAGTCCGAGGCGCTGACTCGGTCGAACCGTGGGGTGTATGCTGGGTGAAGTGGAATCCCGAGCAGACGGGAGATGTTCACGGCCTCGGCCGAAGAAGGGACCGCGTCAGGTTCGCCGAGGCTCAGTTCGGTCATCCTTTCGTGAGAGATACCGGTTTCAGCCAGCCTTTCGAGAGCCCCCGGGACCCCGGCCATAGCCTGTTGGAGGTCTTGGACCCACCACTCTGAAACATAGGGGGACGGCGGGAGGTTCCTGTTGTTCTCCAGGAAGTCTCCGTAGCTGATGAGGACATCCCCGAGGTCTATGATCTTCACTAGGTTCTCCTTTTCCCGCTCGGCGTCGGCGATGGACCAGATGCGCCTGACGCTGCCGTCCTTCAGGAGGACCGTCGGCCCTTCTATCGAGTCGACGAACGCGATGGTCGCCGCTTTGCCAGGCATGTCGACCTTGACTTGGGTCCCCGGGACGACCGGGTAGTCGAGGAGGGTCGCCACGGCCGGATGAATCGCTAGCGTCGAGAGCCCAGTGTTCATCGACCTGCCATACCTGAGCCTGAAGCCTCCCCTGCTCCTTGGTTTCGAGAGGACTGCGCGCCCGGAGATGACCTCCTCGAAGTGGGCCCCGCTCTGCTCCGTCTCGTTGGTTGTCTGTTGGGTGCCTCCCTTGACGTCGGAGAGCCACTCCCAGCCGGATATGTTGAGCGTCGCCAGCTTTTTCGCGAGTTTGTGGGCTCGCCCGATCACGCCATCGTTAAGGACTCTGAGCGCCCCTCCCCTCAGTTTGTCAGTGGCTACCCGCTTCAGGTTCCTGTGGACGACAACTTCTATGGGATCCGTCTCGATGCCATCTATCTCGACAGGCAGGTTGGATATGGTGTACCTGATGTCGTCGTCAGTCACCTTGTACTGGAAGCTGCCGACGTCCCTTTCGTAGATTCTCAGCTCCTCTGCGAACCTGTCGGCCTCGTCCTTCCTTGCTCTGTAGTTTGACAGCCCCAATTTCTTCCCGGTGGCGTCTGCGATGACAAGAGAGAAGGCCGCCTCTGTGCCTCCGGCCGACCGCATGGGGCCTGCGTAGGAGACAGAGACGTAGTCGCTGTTGTCGTCATTCTGCTTAATCGCGACGCTGGAGATTCCCTCGAGCGGAGCGACGGTGACCCCGTCGGTCATCACAGCGAGGCCAGCGCGGACCCCGTAGCTCAGCGCTTCATGCCTGTCGAGGGTGCCGAACTTGCCGAGGGCTATCTCCTGAGAGATGGCTAGGGCCGCGCGCTCCTTTGAAGTGGAGTGAAGGAGCTCTCTGAGACGGTCGACGAGCCCCTCGAACTGGTCAAGGCGGAGCATCTGGTTAACCCTGTCGGCGAGGTCGAAGACAGTCTTGCTCTCCACAGTGTCAACGGGATCGAATCCCATGGACTTGGCTTTGGATGCGATTAAGTAGGCCGCTTCGTATTGTCCGAGGATGTCTTTGTAATAGGCGTCGAGTCTTGCGGGGAACGGCGCGAGTTTGCGAACCCGGTTCCACGCCGACTCTGCAGAAAAAGACATTCGGGTCTTTGGCCCAAAAGCGAATCTTAAAGGCTATCTTCGTTTGATTAAGGGTTCCTCAGACTTGCGCTCTTATGTGGATTGATTGAAGGGAACACGTGTTCGACGCGTCGAGTTATGCTTGATTGCCGCTGCGATTTGTCGCAGGGTCTTCTCATACCCTGGAGTTCGAAGCAGATTCCCCACCACGACAATATCGGCGCCTGCCTTTGCCGCTCTACCGGCGGCTTCGCCCGATGTGATGCCTCCTCCTATGATCATGATGCCGTCGTAGAACCTTCTAACCAGCTGAATGGTCTCTGGCGGAATGGGTTCGCTTGCCCCGCTACCAGCTTCAAGATAGAGCGTCCTCATTCCCAGGTACTTCGCAGCGAGGGCGTAGATGAGAGCGAGATTCGGCTTTGAAGGCGGCAGACCGTTGACCTGTCCGATGAAACTGGCCGCGCTCTGATTGCCGAAGACCAAGTACCCCATCGGGATGCTTTCAATCCCAGCCTTGTAGACCTCCATCGCGCCAAGGGCTTGTGCTCCGACTATGAAGTACGAATTCGTCGAATTAAGGAGACTGCTGAAGAGAATCGCGTCAGCAAAACGGGAGACACCTGTGACGTTCCCAGGAAAGAGCACGACTGGAGGAATCTGTGATGTGTTCAGTGATGTTGTGATGTCTTTGGTGATGTCCTTGATGGCTCTCACCACTTCGTCGAGCCTCCCTTGATTGGAAAGGGTCGATCCACCGACTAGAATCATGCGGGTCCCTGCCTTGATTGCCTTTTCCGCCGTGTCGGCGGCTTGCTTCGGACTGAAATCCTCCGGATCTATCAATACTGCACAAATTGGTGTTCGTCTCGTTCTTTGTAGCAGGTACTTCTCCACAGCACCCGGACCGCTCAACTCAAGCCCCTGCGCGCGCAAAGTCGTCTACGAACGTATTGTATACGTCGATATCAGCTCTCTTGGTTGGGTACCTAAGCTCTCGCCTAGCCCCGCACGCTAGGTTGCCACAGGCGACGAGGAAGACTGTGTCCTGTGATGTTTCGTCTTCATGTGATGTTATCCTGATTGTGATCATCCCGCACCGTGGACATGTGAAGACCTTCGGCAGGGTTCGCCTAGTGATTCGAAGAGTCTTTTTTCGTCTTCTACCCAAGTAGCCTCACCCACGCGTATGGTTCCTGAAGTAAATAAGATGATGGTCTTGGGAGAAGGTACGCCTTTACATAATTGTTGATTTCTTCCATTCGATTGTGGAATAATATTGGATGTTGCTCAAATAAGATGAGATTCTCCTAATATGATGGTAGGAACTCTTAATACTTTTCGATATCAAAGAGGGTGGATGATTCTCCCAAACGTATTGGCAAAGCAATCGAACCTGACCGAGAAGCAACTCGAGTCTCTCATGAGTTACGTTAGAGTCGTAACGGGTGAGATGCTCTACAGAGAAGCGGCCGCATTGAGGTCTGGGAAGGCAGTCACCATCGGGTCATACTATCGGACCGTCCAACAAGGGAGAAATCAGATTAGAGAGTCGATAGTAACTGTCCTAGTTGCCATTGCAATGGGCCTCGTCAAGATAGAAGACGTTCGAAAGCTTTTCGAACTGGCCAGTAGAGGAAACACTGAAGTCAGTGAGGAGAATAGGAAACAGTTCACAGGGATTCTGCAAACTCTGCTCGACAAGATCGTGATGTAGGGTGATGTTTATCACATGGCTCGGCGTGACCTTGTGATGTACGCGCCTTGGACGACCTCGTAACGTTTGTTGCGCTCGCTTTGTCTGTGTTCTTTGTGACTCTCTCATTGGGATTGCTTCTTAGGTACAGACAGGTTTCGCAGAAAGTCAATGCTTCCACTGATCTCGGTCGCGACTTGTGGGAAGCCCTTGAGCGTCGTTTGAAGAGGCAAGATGAGCGTATCCTAGATATGATGGGCAAATTCGAAGTAATCCAGTCTCGTGTGTCAGAGAGGCTTATGACTCCTGGCCTGCAACCAGCATCGGCGTCGGCCTCTACTGAGGCGAAGCCAGCCTCCATAATGGAGATGCGCGTCATGACTCCTCAGCAGAAATCACGAACTGTGTTGGATGAGACAGAGCTGTCTGTGATTAAACTCCTTAGTGTCAAACCCAGGAGCTCCGTTGAAATCAAGGAGCTCATCGGCAAGACTAGGGAACACGCCGCACGTCTGATGAAGGTCCTGTTCGATTCGGGGCTTGTCACTCGAGATACCTCAAAGAAGCCGTTTGTCTATCAGCTTACGGAGGCTGGCCGTCGTTACCTTCCTGCCAGCTGATTAGCCCTCAGATAGACGCGTCTGTATACCCATGAATTCCCGAATTTCTCCCGCTTGATGTACTGTTTGTCGGCGAGTCTTGCCAGATATGTGGAGATTGTGCTGAGCTTGACGGGCTGGTTGTACTTCTCTTCAAACCCACGCGCTACATCCGAAGATGAAAAGTCTCCAGCCGCGAACTCGGTCTCCAGCAGTGCCATCACCTTACCGAAGAAGGTCCCTCGATCTGGGACTCTGTAGGAATGATCCATCGGGACGTCCATGATCTCTAGCATGTCGACCGCTTTCATCAGTTTGTCGCGGGAAACTTTACCCTCTAGCGCCAGTGTGTATTTCGTTCCCTCCTCGTCTTCGACTTCGATTTTGATTCGCCTACGCAAGTTGCCCCGCTCGCTGACCCCCGCTGTGTTAAATCACGTAGTAGTGTGAACTTGTGAACTTGAACCTAAGTTTCCTTGACATTGCATTGAGAACCCCGAGCAACTTCACAGAGGTTCACTTCCTTAGAAAACAGAAAAGGTGATTATCGGTTCCATTGGAAACAGAGGGGTTGGAATCTGGCCCTTTTGACTAGTAAGGGTCGTATGAGCTACAGTGGAAACAGTGGGGTGGCATTCGTGTTGGAATGGCACAATCGTTCACTGAACTTCACCGTCAACCCCCGGCCCCTATGCTTCCACTGAAGTCTCTACCTTCCATGATCTATCTTCACAGTTATTGAATATCTAGCCGATGTGTCTTGTTGTAGACCCCAAGGCATATCCTCTCAGAGTTTCACACCAAGAACAGACCGTTATACTAACGTAATTATTCAACTTATACACAGACCTATACACTGGAAACAGGCGAAGACCTGGGGCGGAGGGCTTATCTAACCAGTGTTTCCACTGATAATCAATGCCAAACGATATCGACGAGATCTTCCGCAGAGCAAAGGAAGGCAGAATCCTATTCACAGACCGTAACGCATTGAGCCCAGAGTATGTTCCAGAAAAGCTACCATTCCGCGACGACCAGACCAAAGCCGTTGCCGAGGTCCTCGCACCAGTTCTCCACGGCTCCAAACCATCCAACTTGCTCCTCTATGGAAAGACGGGCACAGGAAAGACAGCGGTCGCACGTTACGTCCTAGGAAGGTTGAGAACCGAAACCAACAGCCCAGACCTGACGGTGGCATACGTCAACACGCGACTCGCGAACACCGAATACCGGACCCTAGCAGAATTCGCAAGATTCATCGACTTGCCTGTGGACAAGCAAATCCCCTTCACGGGGCTGTCTATTGGTGAAGTCGTGGAGAGGATTTTCGAGACGGTGAAATCTGGAAAGAAGCAAGTCATCTTGGTCCTCGATGAGATAGACTACCTAGTGAAGATCTTCGGCGACAGCATACTCTATGAGTTCACACGCTCAGGTGAAAGACTCTCACCAGGGTTCCTGTCCCTCGTCGGGATATCCAATGACTTGAAATTCAAAGAGAGCCTCGACCCCAGGGTCCTCAGTAGCCTGAGCGAGGAGGAGCTGGTCTTTCCGCCTTATACCGTCGATGAACTGAGGGAGATTTTGACGGAAAGGGCGAAGATGGCATTCAGGCCGGCGGCAGCATCACCGGCGGCGATTAACCTCTGTGCGGCGATGGCAGGATCAGAACACGGTGACGCAAGGCGGGCAATAGACTTGTTGAGGATAGCCGGCGAGGTCGCCGAACGCGAGGGGTTCAAGGAAATTGACGACTCCTGCATCCGCAGGGCGTCGGATAAGATGGAACACGACAGGGTTGAAGAAGCGATACGTTCGCTTCCAGTGCAGAACAAAGCAATCTTGCTCGGGGTCTCAAGGTTCCCGGGCGGAACCAATACCGGTGAACTCTACTTGGCCTACAGCAGCCTCTGCAGGAAGGCAGGCCTCGAGGCACTGACACAGAGGCGCGTCAGCGGGATACTCGCAGAACTCGACCTGATGGGCTTGATTGAAGCATCGGTCGTTAGCAAAGGAAGGCGCGGGAGGACCAAACGGATACAACTCCTGATCGGGAACGAGACGCTCGAAAAGACTCTTTCCGAGGACACCACATTCGGCTAGACTGTCTAGGAGGCGGGCCTTTCAGGTTCTGGGGCCTTCGCATAGGGCTGGTAACCCGCTGCACCGAAGTTACGCCTCAGAACTCTCATGGTGGAAAGGTCAATGACCGGTATGACACTCGGGGTCGGCTCGAGCCCCATATTCGACTGGAAGTCTGTCTGCCCTTGCCACGTTCCCGAGTTGATGAGAAGCGTCCCCCTGTAGTTGAGCTCCCCGAACGTGTGGACATGCCCTGAATGAAGCACATCAGGAACTCGGTCAATCACCATGAAATCTCGTAACTCCGGGGACAGGGCGGTCCGCTTGCCGTAGGTAGGCGAAAGGTGCCTCGACTGGAGAAGGAGCTTCATCGCTTTGGTCGGATTGTCGTAGGTCAAGCCAGGCGTCGTGGCTATGACATCATCAAGGCTCTTTCCATGGTAGACCAAGAATGACACGCCGTGCAACTTGATGTACGCAGGATCACCCACCCACCTGACGTTCCCCATCCCATAGAGCGACTCTGCGAGGTCAACCGAGACGGCTGGCTGCGGCAGCGCCTGTCTGACGGCGTCATGGTTCCCCGGCGATATGACGATTTGTATATCACCCGGCACCTGTTTGAGGAGCTCCGCGGCCATGGCATACTGCTTCTTGGGGTCCTTCTCGGCGAGCTGGAATTCCTGGCCCGGGTAGACGCCGACTCCGTCGACAAGGTCTCCAGCGACAACTAGGTACTTGATGCGGCTCACCACGTCCTTGTCGCCCAGTTCGCCGTTGACCCACTGTATGAAGCGCTTGAAGTCGTCAGCGAGGAACATCCTGCTCCCGATATGCAGGTCGGAGAGGAGGAGAGCGTAGACCCGATGGGAGGAGGACGCTAACCTCCGCCCCGGGACGTCAGGCAGCAGAACCGAACTTGCGTACAGCTGGCCGGTCCTCCCACGCGAGACCTCTACTACGACCATGCTGTCAAGAGGCACTTCGAGGGCCGCCTTTTCGACGAGTTGGTCCTGACAGATGGCCCGCATCATTCCCGTCGGATCGTCCACTTTCAGCTCGACATTTCCCCTCCTACTAGAGCGGTCCGAAAGGAGGCCGGCGACCCTGACCTTCTTGTTGGGGGGCAATCCTTTCGTAGCGGAGACCGTTACCGCACCCTTCGTATCGAGGCGGTTCCGCAGAATCGAATGGAGTCGCTGGTACCTGTCGCGGAAGAGCTTGCTGAAACCGTCGGAAGCCTCCGCGGGCGCGATGGCCAGTGTCGGATCGGAGACGACCTCAAGCTCAGTCGACTCACTGATGAGGACCCCCTGTTCCTCTCCGCTTTGACCGCTCGCTTCGGGCATCACTTTGACCACGTCGGACTCCGTAATCACCTTCGCCTCCCCCGCTGTTCCCGCCTTCTGCTCCAACAGCTTATCGACCAGCCCCTCCACGTCGACCTCTGCCGGAATCCGGCTAATCATCTCGAAGGCCTTCGCATCCAGAAGATAGCCTGATGCCAGGACCCTCGCTATGACCTTCGATTCAGGCATAGCCGCTCGAACCCACCACGCTATTTAGAAGATTCGATGCATTGGGTTCCCAGCTGGACCAGGATGTCGAGCAGTTGCGGGTCCTTCGACTCGCAGTAAAGCCTCGTCTTCGGTTCGGTCCCCGACGGTCTGAACATCACCCAAGAACCATCGGCGAAGACCAACTTGAGGCCGTCGAGCCTCCGCTCGTCTTGAATCTTGAACTTCCTAAAGGCATCCCTCACCTTCTCCGTCAGAACTCTCATCTTGATGGCTATGTCGAGGTTGATCTGTCTGTACTTCCACGGGACCTCCCCAATCACCCGGCCCAACACCCCCTTATCACTTGAAATCAAGCCCGAGATTATTGCGGCAGCGTTGATCCCGTCCTCCCAGAGGCCCCACCGAGGGTCGACGACCTTGCTCGGCTCGGCTGCGAAGACCCCTCCCCCGGCCTCCAGTACAGCGAACGTCTTCCCCACCCTGCTCCTAGTAATCTGGAGGCCAAGCCTCTCGGCTTCTTCTGCCACGGCCGTAGACGTGTTCTCAGAGATGACCGCGACCCCGCTGGAGATGTTCAACCCTCGGAGCGCCAGGATTGTGAGGACTGAGTCGGGTACCACTCTCCCGAGGGCGTCGAGCATCACCAGCCTGTCCGCGTCTCCATCATGCGCGAAGGCTATGTCGACTCCCAGCCCAGGGACCATCTTCGAAAAATCGGCAAGGTTGGAAGCAGTCGGCTCTGGGGGCCTCGCAGGGAACCTCCACGAGACTTGAGTATTGACGGGAACCACATCATGACCCAGAGGTTTCAGGACTTGCGGGGTCACGGTCCCTCCAGGTCCGTTGGCGCAGTCCACCGCTATTCGGAGGGGTTCGCGAGCCTTCCCGTGGTACGAAACGAGTGCCTGCACGTAGTCGTCCACCGCCTCCTCGTCGGGGACGAACTGGCCGAAGACGCCGGAGGTTCTCATGACATCCACGGCTAGGGCTCTTTCAATCCTATTCTCGTCGGATGCCGGGAGTTCCATCCCCTTGGCGTTGAAGACCTTGACGCCCGAGAACTCGGCGGGGTTGTGAGAAGCGGTCACAGCGAAGCCAGCCATGCAGGCGCGGGACCTGGTCCCGAAGGCCACCACGGGGGTCGGGACGACCCCAAACACATGGGCTTCGCTACCGACCGCGTTGACGGCCGAAATCACGGTCCTCGCGAGGAGGGAAGACGTCTTGCGGCCGTCCCAGCCGACTCCGTACCTCCCCCTCCCAGAAGCGAACGCGATAGTCTCGGCGAGTCTGTAGACCTGCTCGGGCGTCTGCGTACCGTTGAAGACTCCCCTGACCCCAGCCGTCCCGAAGACCTTGACCAACTGCTACCTCTCCATGATCTTGGTCCAGAGCTCAGGCGTCGCTTCGCGGGCAAGGTCGTACAGGGACGTCGCGAGCTCCCTGATCTCCCACTGCGCCTGCAGAGCCGTGCGCTGCCAAACTATGTGCATCAGACTCTTGGCGTTAATCGTCATAACGAGCTTCGTCTTGATGGCGGTCGGCAGTATGTACCTGGCGTCCTCCTTGGGCACCCCAGCCGCAACCATCCTTTCGTAGGCGGAGTAGACGGTCTCGAGAGCTTCGCCGTAAGCCTTGCTGGCCGCTTCGTTGGTTTGGATGCTCGGGGGCGTCACGACGCCCTCCTTCGTGGCTGCGGAGAACCTCTGTGACTCCTGATTGTACGATGCGACTCGGTGGCGGACCAGCTGATGGGTCGTGACCCTGCTGCAATCCTCGATTTCGAACATGTAGACGACGTGGTCCATCAACGCCTCGGGGTCAAAGAACACTCCCTTCTCGGCTAGGACCTTCTTCAGGGCCCCTAGGTCGGTGCTGTAAAGGAGCTTAACGCGCATGGACTCTGTCACCAAAGACCAGTTCGTTGAAGAGCGGGCTTACTTTCTTCTTGTCGAGCTCGGCGACGACGGACTCGGCGAACGGCTTCCCTTCCCGGTCCCTCCAGAGCTCGACGAGCGTCCTGGCGTTCATGGAAAAGAGCCAATCGGTGTCATTGAGGCAGGTCGTGTGTATGTACGGGAACCTGCGGATGAGTCTGCCCACTTCAACCTCGCCTACGCCCTCGACCAGAAGTGACATCGTGAAGTGTTCAAAGACATCGAGCGACTTGTCCTGCAGGCATTTGGTCAGGAGGAACTTCCAATACTCAGCACCCTTCTGCTCAAGTTCGACTTCGATGTCCTCAATCACCTTCGTGCTGTAACATCTCCTCATCGCCACTGCGATGGTCCTTTCGGGCTTCGGGCTGGACCAGACAAGAGAGACCTTCATCGTGCATTCAGAACCCGCGTGCGAATTCAATTTAAACATGGGTTCGACGGAATGGTTCCTTGAAAGAACGCGCGGAAAGCTCTGAGCCGGTCGACTGCCTCATCATACGGAGTCCAATCGAAGGGCTGAAGCGCGCTAGGCGAGACCGACTCAAAGAAATTATAGAGGCTGGGTCAGGCATCTGCTCGGCCGGGGTGGCAGAGTGGTTAATGCGCGGGCAACTCGTAAGGCAACGAAGCGAGTCCGCAACTCGAGATCAGACGACCAGTCAGCCCGTGACCTTCGGGTCTCGTGGGTTCGAATCCTACCCCCGGCGCCTCATCCAAGAAAGGGAAGGCTTAGATGGGCAAATCTGGCCTTCGTCGCGTAATCACCTTCGGTGAGCTCCATGACTGGCTTCGCAGTCGTTTCTTGAGTCAACTCTCGATTATCGGTGCTTCGCTCGCGTAAGAATACTGGGCTAGGCGACCAGCTTCTGAACCGCCTTCATGACCTCTTGGTAGGGAGGCTCGTCAGAGGGCACGTCGGTGACCCACCTGTACCGGAGGATGCCCCGCCTGTCGACTAGGAAGACTGACCTCTTGGCGACTCCCTTGTAGCCAAGGTCGACCCAGGGGTCTTGGAGCACTCCGTAGAGTTTCATGACCTTCCTGTTGAAATCGCTCAGGAGCGGGTACTGCAGGTTGTATGTCTGAGCGAAGGCCTTGAGAGAGTAGCTGCTGTCGACACTGATGCCGACAAGTTGGGCCCCTGAGGCCTGCAACATTCCGAAGCCATCCCTGAACGTGCACATCTCCTTGTCGCAGGTGCCCGAGAAGGCGAACGGGAAGAACGCGAGCACGGCCGCTCCCTGCTGGGTAAACTCACCGAGAGAGCGGGTCTTCTTGTCGGTGTCCGGAAGAGCGAACTCCGGCACCTTCTGCCCTATCCGCGGCGCCACGACTGCTCAAAAGCGCGGGTTCCGATTTAAGGCCTCTGCTGTCTCTGGGAGAGCTTCTCAAGCAGATCGTAGTATCTAGTCATCAGAGACACCAACTGCTCCTGCTTGGTACTGTCCTTCTCTTGGCCCAGCGATGATGCGGCTTCGTTCAGCTTCGAGAGGAGGACTTCCTTCAACCCCATGAGAACCGTGTCCATCGACACCGTCTCGGCGGCGACCACCGACGATAGGTCTTCATGGCCGGTGCAATCGACCCTGCCGTGGTAGCTGACCTTGACTCCGCCGCACTTGGCGCAAGGTTCCCCGAGCATGGTCGCCCCCTTCCTGACCAATTCGACTGCGAGCTTCATCCTGTTCTTGCTGGCCCCGCTCATCGCTTCGTCCAAGAGCTCGGTTCTATAAAAGGCGGCACCTCGTTTGTGTCAAGACCCCCCAACTCGATTGTAGGTCGGGTGGAACAAGGCTCACGAACTGATTCACGAACACAGACAGTACAGGAGGGCCCAGCCGATGCGACGAAAAGCACTTATTCCCACCAAATGGTGGACTCCTTTCACAAACGGAGTTCCTTTACATGAGTGCTAAACTGAAGAAGCAGGAGGAGAACAACGCGAAGCTCGCAAAGGCCACCGTGAGCCTGAACCAGATTGTCGACTCGAACATCACGCCTCGCAACATCAGGAAGACCGTCAAGGATTCCATTCTGATGCTCCAGGACCAGAAGCAGAGCATGGCTGTAAGGGCGGCCAATGCTATCAGTCTCCTCGACGACGTCGCTCAGGACTCCAATATGCCATCCTTCGCAAGGGTCACACTCTGGTCGGCCGTTTCTGAACTCGAGTCGATTCGCGAGCAGTAAACCTTTAACACGTTCACACATGCTGGAGAGGCGTTTGCCAAACTGTCCGAAGTGTGGGAACAAAGAACCTCTGCCGACTAGGACCTTCTCAGTCATCGTTGAACCCTCGAAAGGCGAGCGGGGGATGACCGAGAGGAGGGTAGGGATGTATACCTGCTCCAAATGCGACACGAAGTTCCCCACGGTGATTAGCAGACAGAGATACTTGATCGTGGCGGAGGAACAGCTGAAATCAATTCAGGATGAGCTGAACGCTGTGAAGAAGGACAACGACGGCCTCAACACGAAAATCAAGGGAATGGTCGAACAGCAGAAGGAGCTGGAAAGTGCGATGGAGCGGACGGCCAAGGAGAGCGAGATCAGGCACCTTCAGGCAAAGCTGGCCGAACTAGAAAATTTCGTCGGCTACCTAAGAAAAGAAAAGGGCGAACTCGAGCAGAAGGCATCTAAGCTTCGGTAGGCCCTAGACTCCTTCGACCGCATTGGGCGGAAGGTCATATCCCACCTCGGCTTCGCAGGCCGCAGCCTTCTCGTCGAGCACAGCCTTCTCTGTCCGGAGTGCCTCCACTTCGCTTTCCAGCTGTGTGGCGGACTTCTCCAGTTCATATGTGGCGATCTTCTCTTTCAGTGCGGCTATGCCGGCAAGAAGCGAAGCCTTTTCGGCTTCGAGCGACCTGATCTTCTCCTCGAGTTCTGTCCTTTGGTCGGCGTATTCAGTTACAACTTCCATTGGTTGCCGAAATTACAAGGAGTTGTCGCTTACTTGTCATGCCTGACAAAAAACAGTTGACAAGCTCGTAAAGGACCGCAACTGCTTCGACCTCAGAGCCTTTATCAACCGAGGAGAGTTGGACGGGATTGTTGAACGCGGGTCTCTGGATATGGCCTTCCGATGCGAAGGCTCAACAAGAGGTCCTCAGGAAGGTCGCCGCCTCGCCCCGCCTCTTCCAAGCGTTAACCTCTCTAATGAAAAGCAAGGAAGGACTCAGCAACTCAGAGCTCGACGACGCGATTGCCGACAATTCGAACTGGATGACCCTCTGGACTGTGAGGCAGCTAACGTCGCTCGACTTTGTCGAATACAAGGTAGACTTCTTCGGCGGCCCTGCGCGGTATCAGCTCACCGAGCTGGGAAGGAACGCACTCGGGATGATTACTGGCCAGCCGGTCCAACAGAAACCCGCCACCCAAGCTCCCCCTGCAGCGCACGCTGCGGCGTCTGGCCGGGGAGTTGATCTGAAGACCACCTAGACCTAGATTTTGCCAACCTCTCTCAGCTTCGTGAAGACGTGTCGGTAAGAGACCACTCCCGCGACAAGCAACACGAGAGAAGTCAGCACGAGCGAGGGAAGGTTGAACACCGGGCTTGAAGGGGCCCCATTGATGATCGCCCTCAAGGCTTCGGCCCCCTGACTTAGCGGATTCAACTGGATCATGGTCACCAGTGGGGAGGGGAAGTAGGAGCCGATTACGGAGATAGGATATGCCACCGTGCTCATACTGACCATCAAAGTCTGAATCCCATCGGCGAAGACGAAGTATCTGTCTCCCGTCCTCGAGAAAAGGTTCAGGACCGCAGCGATTCCGGAGAGGCCCATCGAAAGAACGAACAAGAACGGGATCAGGACCAATGTCGACAGTGAGGCCAGCTGCGGGACGAGGACCGCGGCCATCATCGTAAGCAGTCCCGCGTAGATGGTGCCCCCGAGGCCCGCAGATAGGAGGTGCGCCCAGGCCACCTCATCCAGGCTGACCGGGAGTGTGAGGTAGTATTGCGAGACCCCCTCCGTAAGACCGAGGTGGACTCGCCTCCCGACGTCAAACGATGCGAAGAAGAGCCCAGTAATAATCACGCCTGGAGCGTAGAACTGGAAATAGTTGAGAAGACCCTCAATGGCTGGGGGCATCATCCCCTTGTAGATTATACCGACGACGAGCATGTCCGTTATGTTCAGGCCGAGCAACGTCCCGACCAACCACTTCGTCCTGAAGAAGTACGACAGGTCGACACGGGTTATCTGGAGCATCCTGTTCAGTTGGCTCATGATGACTTCACTCCTTCCAGCGTTCGGGGCACAATGGCCATGCCGAGGGTAAGCATCGAAACCCCGACGGCGGCAACGATGAAGGCAGAAGATCCCGGGTTGAGCAGCTGGCTGACGTCGACGTTCATTACGTTTCTCAGCAGATCTGCCCCATAGGTGAGCGGGTTGAACCTGGCGACCGACGCGTAGGCGTTGGGCATGAAAGAGAGCGGGTACAGAATCGTGCTGAACCTGAGCAGGATGGCGCTCGTGCTGGCTACTATCGCGCTGTAGATGTCAAACGACTTGAACGCTACGAACGAAAGCGAGATCATTATCCCCATTATACCCACACTCATGGACAACAGCACAGCTAGGGACGTTAACAGCACCATTGGGGGCATCCCGTTGAGCCAGAGAACGAGGACTAGTGGGGGGCCGATTCTGACAATGTTGGCTATGAGGCCCAGCATCAGTTGCTCCAAGAAGAGCTCCCCACGCCTAATCGGAAGGGACAGGATGTACCTCAGCCTTCCTTCGTGGGCCCCCTCGACGAACCGCCTTCCTGACCATGACGCCACATTGAATGTCATTATGATCAGGAGGCCCGTGCCGTAGTAGACGTAGTAGTTGGGCAGATGGCTCCCGACAAGCCTAGACACCAGCTGGCCGTAGACGAAGTACTGGAACCCGAAGAAGAACCAGAAGTAGACCGTCCAAGTAACGGAATCGAAGGTCTCTTTGAGCTCGTAGCCTAAGAGAGTGAGGAGCTCACGCACGGGCGCTCGCGACCTCTTTGCCCGTATAGTGGAGGAAGACGTCGTCGAGCGAAGGTTCCGAGACCCTGATGGATGTGATTCTGACGTCGAGCGACTGTACGGACGACATCATCTGCGGCAGCCAGTCTTCCGACCTATTGACGAAGGCGTTGAGGGTGTCTTCGGTGGCCTGTGTGACCCTGACCGTGCCAGGGACCTCCGAGATGACTTTCAGCGCTCCGCTGGTGATGGCGGGAGACATGCGGACTTCTACCACGTCTCCACCGGTAATGCTGTCCTTGAGCGTCCTGAGGTCTTCGGTGACGACATCCTTCCCTTCCTTCATTATGCTGATCCTGTCAGCCAGATACTCCGCTTCCCTCACTTCATTCGTGGCGACCACCACCGTCAGATCCCTGCTCGCGAAGACCCCTTATCCTGTCCCAGATCATCCTCTTCCCGTCCAAGTCGACCATGGCGGTCGGCTCGTCGAAGAGGGCTACCTCCGGGCGGTGTACGAAGAGCTTCGCGACTTCAAGCCTCTTCGCCTGCCCTCCTGAGAGCTCCATGAACCTCTTGTTCCTCGAAGGCCAGAGGTCGAAGTCCATGAGAGTCTGGTCGACCACCTCGGACCTCTCTTTCCCACGAAGACCGTAGATCGCCGCGTGGAACGCCAGGATGTGGTAAGGCTTATGCCTCCAGAACCCTCGGGCCTCCTGAAACGAGATGCCCATGGTCTCTCTGACCTTCAGGGGCTGCTTGACTATATCGTACCCCATCACAGTCGCCGTCCCGGCGGTGGGCTTCAGTACCGTCGAAAGTAGGAGCAGGAGGGTGGACTTACCTGAGCCGTTGGGGCCGAGGAGGACGAGGATTTCGCCCTTTCTCACTTTGACGCTCAGGCTGTCGAGCGCCTTCACCGCACCATAGGACTTGGTCAGGCCAAAGGTCTCTACGGTGCTATCCAATCACGCTCACATCAAACGGTCCTTCCGTTGCCCAGAAACATGTTTCGGTTTCCGAGGGGGCTGCCGTAACCGGGAAAGGGCATTAGAGGTGCGTGCCGCAATACGCATCAGATTCTGGTGCCAGGCGGAGCTGCTGCACAATCTATTGCAAAGAAGATAGCACATTCTGACTAGTCTTGGAGAGACCCTCGAACGTGATGAGAGGTGCGGGGGGTGGGATTCGAACCCACGAACCCCTGAGGGACGAGGTCCTGAGCCTCGCGCCGTTGACCAGGCTGGGCGACCCCCGCGTTGTCTCGTCGAGCCAATCCTTTGGGTTAATAATCTTGATAGAGCTGTATCGGTTGAACGGCTGTTCTATCTACGATAGTATTTTCCTGGTCTCCGTCGTCAGACGCGTTCATTGGGTTGTAACGGATTCAATCCGATATTATTCCTTTTGTCTTCTTGACAGTGTTTGGCAGCACGCGCTATTCCGTGAAGTGTAGATTGGGAGGACATCGCAAGTTGTAGGTCCACTGGCCTAGGACTTGCGGTTGAAGTGAGTAGATGTGCACTGGCCAGTATCCGGTGCCGAGTCCAAAAACGACGCAACTGAGCGATTCGTAGGCTGGGTAGTTGATGATAAGAGAGCCTACGTAGCCGTCATTAGTTACAGGGACCATCGGCACGAACGCGAAAAGTGAAGCCAGTATCACAAGGATGATTACAAGCACGAACGTTCTATGCTTCATTGGCGAGCTTCAACGTAACCTCGATTAAGTGCGGGTGAAGGGAGATAACGCTTCCGCCTTCCGCAGCACGGCTTACCGCACTATCTTGATAATCGAATCCATCGTCCCAACACTTTCGGCCGTCTCCCTCTTGCCCAAATTCACTCGCACGGCCTCCCGCATAAATTCCGGGGAAACTTCCTGCCCCCATCGCAATGGCTAGGCTTCACTATCTGTACGAACAAGAGGGAAGCGGCAAGGAGCGCTTCATCTACTACTGTTCCAGCTGCAACTGCATCCTGCGGGTCAGGCGGGACCTCGGGCCGACGGGTGAGACCATAGACTCACTGAGCGGCCGTTGTGTCGGATGCGGGCGCGGGCTCGAGAGCAACATCGAATGCAGGCTGGCCCCGGTACCTGACGACTGGTCAGACATCCACCTGACAGATACCGTCGCTGTCCAAAGGAAGGACCTCGCCGTTCCGTTCGGCTTCGTCGTTCCCGCACTTCTCCCTAGGCTTCCCACACTTGGACTCGCTGCTGAGGCCTTTCTCTCCCCAGCACCTGATTATGCTCAGCGGCGGCGCGGCATCTGTAGTGGCCGAGCTCATGGCGTTCAGGGCCCAGCTCCCGCTGGAGGCAGGCGGCCTCGATTCGACCGTGCTCTTCATCGACGGAGGGAACCAGTCAGACCCGTACCTCTTCTCCTCGTTCGCGAGGCAGCGCGGCCTCAAGCCGGCGGTCGCGATGAGAAGGGTGGCTCACCTGCCGTGTCTTCACGATTTACCAGCTCGCCGACCTCATCTCGGAGCACCTGGTCCGGGCCGCAGAGGACTACGCGGCCAAGCTGGTCGTCGTCTCCGACCTGCTCGGCACCTTCAACGAGCCGGAGCTGGAGGAGAGGGAGGCAAGGAGGCTCCTGGGCGCCGTCGAAGACGGGATCGAACGGGTGAAGAAGAACTCGCTCGTCCTTGCGACCCTGGCCTCGCCAAACAAGTACGACGACATGATCATGGCATGGGCCGATACCGTGGTCTCTCTGTCGTCGTCTGGAGGCAGGGTGCAGGCAGAGCTCGTCAAGCACCCGACAAAGCCTCCGACAGCCTCCAGCTTCATGATGAACCAGCTCCTGAGACCTTCCAAGGTCAGGGTGGCCCGCTGATGGGGAGGACAATCCCATCGTTCAGGATAGCCGAGGCCCAGGAGGCAGCAGAGTGGAGGGCGTTCAGGAGGGCCCTCCCGAAGCGGGACAGGGTCGCCTTCGATGATATGCTCAGCTCGGCCAGGCTCTATACGTCGGCCTCATCGGCGGCCGTCAGGACTTCCCGATTCGAGGGGATGGCCATGGCTCTGGTCTTCCACCACTACAGAATGCTGGCGCGTGCATTGGGGGCAATCTCGGAAATCAAGTGGAAGGAGGACGACAGATGACCCTCTCCGACGCCGAGATCATCGAGGAGCTGGACAGCTGGAGACGCTTTGCAGGCGCCCTGAGGGCCGAAGATAGGGAGCTGTTCAAGGAGATGCTGAGGCTCTGCTACGAATACCTCCCGGCGATGCAAGCGAGGGAGTCGCCCTTCCCGAGCGAGGCGCTCTTCATGAGTCTCCTGCTGATGCAGCACAAGACCATCGTGTGGCTGGCGGGCGAGGTGGAGAAGATGAAGGCCGAGAGGGATGCGAGGCTGGATACTTGACCTCTATCCGGGGAACCCCGGGGAGATGGTCGTCTGGTTCAAACGCGAAGACGGCCAAGCAGTAAGGCTGGTGGACCACTGGTCCCCATCGATATTCATCGCGACCAGCAGCATGGCAGACCTCGGGGATCCGCTGAAGATAGTGGGCTCCGAATTCACCTGGACCAAGCCTGTCCGGAAGTTCGAGAAGGTCACCGACATGGAGAAATCAGATGTCATAGAAGCCAAGGTCAGGGATGCTAGGAAGACCCAGCAGGTGGCCAGAAGGATAGAGCGGCTCGGCCCGTTCGGCGCCTACAGGTTCTACAACGCCGACGTCCCGCCCAACCAGAGCTACCTATACGAGCACGACCTCTTCCCGCTCGCATACTGCGAAGTGATGCAGGCCGGGGACACGCTGCGGTGGGACCTCCACGACGATGTCCGGGCGTACGACTACGCCGTCCCCAACCTGAGGAAGGTGAAAGTAGACGTCGACATCGTGAAAGAGAGGAGAATAGCGCACTTCACCGACCGAATCGGGGCGATCAGTCTTGAGAGCGACGCCGGAAAGGTCATGATCGACTGCGGGAACGAAGCTGACAAGCTGCTCGAGCTGGTGAGGGTCATCAGGGAAGCCGACCCCGACTTTGTCCTCTCGACCGACGGCGACGCCTTCCTTTTCCCCTACCAGTCCAGCGCGCGGAAGTCAACGGTGTCGCCGACAGGCTGACGCTCGACAGGGACGGGACCATCCTGAAGCTCCCTACGAAGGGCGGGACTTCCTACTTCAGCTACGGCAGGATCCACTACAAGCCTTCGGCGATGAAGCTCTGTGGCAGGATACACATCGACGTTAGCACGTCCTTTGCTTACTCCGAGGCCGGCTTCGAGGGACTCTTCGAGCTGAGCAGGGTATGCCGTATGCCCCTTCAGACGTCCAGCAGGGCGAGCATAGGGAAGGCCCTCTCGAGCCTCCAGTTCTACCACGCCTCCAGAATCGACCTGCTCGTCCCCTGGAAGCCGACGTCGGTCGAGCATTTCAAGGACAGGAACGAGCTGCTCGTGGCCGACAGGGGTGGGTTAATCTTCGAGCCAAAGATGGGCGTCCACGAGTGGGTGGGCGAGCTCGATTTTCATGCGCTCTACCCGAACATCATGTTCAGGAAGAACATCTCAGCGGAGACGGTGAGGTGCCCGTGCTGCCCCGATTCGAAGAACAGGGTACCCGAGCTGGACTGGAACGTCTGCGAAAAGAGGAAGGGGATAATCCCCCGCGCGGTAGAGATCATCATAGAGAAGCGGCTCCACTACAAGGAGCTGAAGAAGGACTCGAAGGGGACCGACTATGACAGGTACAACGCGCGCCAGGCCGCCCTGAAGTGGCTCGGCGTCACCACCTTCGGCTATCTGGGTTTCAACAACGCGAAGTTCGGTCGAATTGACGCCCACATCGCGGTGTGCGCCTGGGACAGGAAGGTGCTGCTCGATGCAGCGAGGGTAGCCGAGAGGAGGGGCTTCGACGTGGTCCACGGGATTGTGGATTCGCTCTGGCTGAAGAAAAGGGCGGGAGGGGAGGACTATCTCGAACTCAAGTCCGAAATCGAGTCGGAGACCGGCTTTGCCATGTCCTTCGAAGGGATCTACAAGTGGGTGGCCTTCCTTCCTTCCAAGGTCGATTCGGAGATACCCGTGCTCAACAGGTACTTCGGTGCCTACCAGGACGGCGGGCTCAAGGTCAGGGGGATAGAGGCGCGGCGCCATGACACGCCACCGGCGTTCGCAGAATGCCAGATGGCGATCCTGAGGGTCATGGCGAAGGCCGACTCTGTGAAGGAGGTAAGGACCAGGCTCCCCGAATGCATCGAGATCTTCCTCAGGCACGCGGAAGCACTGGAGCGCCACGAGATTCGCGCATCCGAGCTGGCATTCACGACTAACCTCTCGAAGGGGCCAGAGGAGTACACCAGCATGACAGTCCAGCACGCCGCGGTGAAGCGACTCGTCGGCGAGGGGGTCAAGCTGCACGCTGGTGAAGGGATACGTTACGTCATCACAGACTACGGGGGCCGAGACTCGAAGAGGGCCGCGCCCGTCGACATCATAGGGGACGAGGCCGTGTACGACTCGAAGCGCTACATCGAGCTCCTCGCAGAAACCTGTTCATCCGTCCTCGCGCCGTTCGACCCGCGGTGCTCGGCGGCCGGGCTGCTGTCCATGTACGAGACGCGCGGGAACATGCCGCTGGCCTGACCGGCGCCGGCCCTACCACATGACGACCTTGGTCGGTCTTATCTTTAGTATCGGCGACTCGCCTTCGCCCCAAGGGTTCCTCCTGTAGAAGACGAACCTGTCAAAGAGGATCTGCAGCAGGCGCAGGTACTCCTTGCCGCGCTCGAGGATCTCGCAGTCTCCTTCGACCATCAGTCCTCGGTTGGGGCGGTACTCGTCCACGACCAGAGCCACCTTCGGGTTCTCCCTCAGGTTCTTCAGTTTCTTCGTCTTGTAATCTACTGCTATGATGATGTCCTCTCCATCGAGGGCATAGATCACGGGGACCACATGGGGCCTGCCAACCCTTGAAGCAGTGGCGAGCCTGCACAACTCGTGGCTCTGGAGGAATTTCACTTCACGGGCCCTCACGCCCCCATCATGACTGGATCCATCATACCCCGGGAAAAACCTTGTTCATTGGAGCCGCGGGTGGGATTCGGACTCACGACCTTTGCCTTACCAAGGCAACGCTCTAACCGGCTGAGCTACCGCGGCTCGACGGAGACCAACCGGATGCCGTTTTTAATCGTTGAAGAGGATTTCGGGGCCCGCATCTTCAGGTTCACCCACGCCGCGAGTCTTTTAATCTCCACCGAACGGCGCCTGAGTGGATGCCGGGGTAGCACAGCTTGGCCTACTGCGCCGGGCACGCTCTCGTGGGCGTAACTCATAATCCAAGCTCGGATGCGAAATCCGGAGATCGCGGGCTCGAATCGGCTGACGAGAGTCCCGCCCCCGGCACCTAACTCAGTAATGCCCCATCTGCCTCAAGGCGGCCCGTCTCCGCATCAGAATTCGGCGAGCACAGAATGGCCGTGCATGACTAAGCACCGATCCAGCTTTTCGAACGAATGGGGAAGAATCACAATCAGCTGGACGCCGAGCGCCGACCAGAGGAGGGAATGGGCTCCGGCGCTGAACAATAGGGCATGAACCGCCCCTGACTGCAACGACCCGTCTTCAGCAGTGCTGGCATGAGACGGGCGAATCCCCACCGCGCCTCCAGTAAGGCTTATTATGAGTCATCGGCGCGCATTCAAAGAGTTGCACATACCTTTCCTGGACATCAACAGCTACTACAACTTCCTGAGCACTACAATGATCGTGCTCTTCATTGTCGCACTGGTAATAATCTTCGTCTACGAGTATGAAGCCCTGAGACGCACGAAGACCTAACCGCGTTCCCGCAACTTCTCGATTACGGTAAGGTTTGACATCTGAAGCACCCGCGTTCCGAGCTTGTTGATCTTGGGTGTCGCGCCGACGACCCTGAGTCTCTCGCCAGGCTGGATCCCCAAGACTTTCTCGGACAGCTCCCTCCACCCCACGAGCTTCATCTCGCCGGTGTCATCGCCGATCATGAGCTCTCCCCTTTTCACCATCGTGCCATCCTTCAGGTTGACGTCTTCGGCGCTACCGTGAGACAGTGCGATGACTTCGACCATAATCTGGGATGCTTCGTCCTTGGCATCCCGTAGTTTCGTCGCGATGACGTCCAGGCCTGGCAGCGAGCTCCCGCTCACCACACTCACTGAGCCCTTTGTCCTACAGTACAGCCTGCTGTCGCTCTCGGTGTCAGGCGTCACCACCACGGCTTCTCCAGTCGCAGGCTCGTTTGTTTCTCTCTCCTTCTCCACAGTCCAGACCTTCCCGCTCTTGTCCACCGCCAGCAGGACTGTCCCCGATGAGCTCGCGCTCTTGGCCGCGACCCTAAGCTCCATCGGCGGAGCCCTCTGTGCCGGAATGACCGCGCTTCCAGCGTCCCCGTGAAGCTCGTACTCCCCGTTCGGCGAGCGCCTGGTCTTCGCGTTTGTGATCAGGACCTTCTGGCCCTTTCTCAGCTCCGGCCTAGCGGAAGGGCTCCAGATGACTACTCTGGTCTCTGCCTTGCCTCCCTCACCAGTCACGCCGAACTGAAAGAGAGAACCAGGGGAACCATCGGACCGGACAAACTCACTGTACTTCGGCTCCGTGTTGACTACACACTCCACCGCCATGAACTGTTGTTCCTGAGAGACCTTGGTCAGCTTCTCGGTCACGGCAGACATCGGGACGAGCCTCGCTGAAACCTTCTCGTCAGCTATGACCTCAACCCTGCCTCTCTTCCCAAGGTTCAGGTTGGGCTTCCCATCCAGCCCCTGCTTCACATATCCGTCCGCTATCCTCACGGGTACGTCGACCGCGACTCCGGACTTGACTATCTCCTCGGCCATCTCGTCCCACACGGTCAGTTTCACAGAATGACGGTCGTCGAAGAGCACCAGCCTCCTGTACTTGCCCGTTCCGCCGTCCTTCTTGTTGTAGGTCGAGACGGGGTAGACTGCGAGCACCCTCGCCACCACCGTAACGTCGTTGGCCCCTATGTAGAGGTCCTTGATCGTCATGTCGGAAGACGCTTCGCCTTTCCTCAGTGACACGCCAAGCTCCCCGGCCACCAAGAACAGCGCCCCCTGGTCGGTGAGGTATCCTGCCCCTATCGTCTGCTTCTTCTGTTCAATCCGCCGCATCAGCTCTTCCCTGTTCAGCTCTGGACGGCTCTGGAGCAGTTCGCCTACTAAGGCTTCGAAGTCATACATGGCCTAACCTCTGGTGACTGTCGAGTTGACCTCGGCGATCCCTTCTTCGAGTATGTCCAGCCCTTCAGCGAGCTCATCCTCCGAGATGTTCAGGGGAGGTATGACCCTGAGCGTGTTCCGGCCCGCCATGATCACCAGCGCTCCGTGCCTGAAGCAGTAATCCATTATCTTCTTGGCCTCCTCCTCACCCCTGACCTTGCTCCGCTTGTCCCTGACTATCTCGATTCCGATGAAAAGGCCGAGTCCTCTCACATCACCCACGATTTCGTACTTCTCCTTCCATTCGAGCAGCCTCTTCACCGCCTTCTCTCCCAGCCTGCTCGCATTCTCCATCAGGCGCTCCGAGTTGATGATCTCCAGCGTCGCCAGAGCCGACTCGACCGCGACGGGGTTCGCGCCGAAGGTGGACGCGTGCTGCCCCGGCTTCCAACTCTTCATCACCTCCGATCTTGCGACCATCGCGCTCAGCGGCAGGCCGGAGGCGATTCCCTTTGCGATTGTTACCACGTCTGGGATCAAGCCGAAGTTCTCGATACCCAGGAACTTCCCCGTCCTCCCTACGCCCGTCTGGATCTCGTCCGACACGAACAGCACGCCTTCCTTCCTCAGGAACTCCATCTTGTGGAAGTAGTCCGGAGGAGGCACCACGTATCCTCCCTCTCCCTGGATTGATTCGAAGAAGTATGCAGCTACCTCATCAACCGGGACGAACTTCTCCAGATACTGCTCCTTGAAGTAGTCGACACAGTAGTAGTCGCACTCCGGGAAAGTCTGCTTCCAGGGGCACCTGTAGCAGTACGGAAACGGGAAGTGGACCGTGTCGGGCACAAGCGGGAGCGAACCCTTCCTCTGAATCGGCTTGCTGGCTGTGAGACTCAGTGCGCCCATCGTCCTGCCGTGGAACGAACCTGAATGCGCCAAGAAGATCGGCCGCTTCGTGTAGTTGCGGGTCAGCTTCATCGCGGCCTCTATCGCCTCGGCGCCGCTGTTTCCGTAGTAGACCATCTTCGGGAAGCTGCCCGGCACCATCGAAACAAGTTTCTCCGACAGTTCCACTATGTTCTCGTAGTAGAAGTCGGTGTACGAGTAGTGGATGAACTTCTCGGACTGTCTCCTGATTGCCTCCACGACCTTGGGGTGGGTCGAACCCGTGCTGAGGACGGCGATTCCCGACGCGAAGTCGATGAACTGGTTCCCGTCGACGTCCTTGACGAGGGATCCGTGGGCGGATTCTACGACCAGCGGGTAGAACCGAGAGATCGAAGGGGACAGGTACTCTGCAGTCTTCCTGACCACTTCTGCGCCCTTCTTGCCAGGGAGTGTCGGGCTGACCTTAGCGAACCGCTTGGCTTTCATGAAGAATCCTGTCCCTCGCCAGAATTGTCGTGCTAAAATACTTACTGGGGGATTGAGAGCTCTATCTCGAGGACGGGGAGGTTCAGCTGTCTTCCGTCTCTCGAGGTGACGTTCTCGCCGTCGATCACGATGTTCGAGATTTCGACGTTGCTCATGAAACGCTTCTTGAGCACTTGGTAGACCTCGACCGACATGTTGATGGCCTCGCCTCTCGCTCTGAGGACGACGTGTCGTGCGCCGCCGTTGAACATGGTGATGCAGGCAGTGACGTAGTTCAGGAGCGGCTTCGACTGACCGACGATGACCGTCTTTGTCTCTTCTGACATTGAGCGTATCAATCCTGTACTCGTGCTATAAATGCTCCCCTTGCGAATCTGGAACCGAATCGTATTTTTGTGCGTCTTCCTGAGGGCCTTTGACGATGGTCAACAAGCCCCGACGCAGGAAGCAGCAGGGTCACGGCCGGACCTACCTCATCCTGGGCTTGGTTGTCGTCTTGGTGGTGGGCGGCCTTGCTTATGCATACACGGCGGAACTCGGACCGTTTAACAACCGCTCAACCTCTACCACCACCGCCACCACGACAGCCACTCCGACGACCACCACGACAGCATCGGTGCTCTACGCCAGAATCAACACGACCCTAGGTTCGTTCGAGGTGGAGCTCTTCAATTCCCTTGCGCCAAAAACTGTCGCCAACTTCGTGAAGCTGGTCAACGAAGGGTTCTACAGCAACCTGATCTGGCACAGGATCGAACCCGGTTTTGTGATTCAGACCGGCGACCCAAACACAAGGAACGCGTCGTATCCTAGGGCCGAATGGGGATCAGGCGATTCTGGGGTTCCAATCCCCGTCTTTGAGAACGCGAGTTCGTTGCACAATTACGCCTATTACTTGGGGATGGCCAGTACGGGGAAATACATTCCGGGAACTTCCCAATTCTACATCAATCTCTCGAACAGCACGTCCAACCTGAGCCTCGACGGGAAATACACTGTCTTCGGCAAAGTAATCAAGGGGATGGACGTGGTCCAATTGCTAGGGGGGGTGCCAGTAGAGTATGTTGGGACTCCGCCCTATGGCCAAAATGAACCCGTAACACCTGTCTACGTCACGAGCATCGCCATGATCAGCGGACCCTGACCGACGACATCAGCCCTTCTTCTCAGCCGAAACCTGCTAGGAGCAGCATTCGGGAGGACAGCAGCGACAGCACGTCATCGAATCACATCTGCAGGCGTATGATTTCTCTGGGCAGTTATTGACCGGCCAGTCCATCGTCTGATTGGAACTGCCTTCGATATTCAACGGAGGTTTTGGTACCCACTCTTCAACAGACCCGCATAGTCGAAGACCATCACTCCGTCGCTGTTCTTCAGCGCGTACTCAAACTGGGACTGGTAGTCAGCTTGGCTCTTGGTGGCGGCGACTTCCACACCGCCGATTATACCGGGCCTGATGAAGGACTGCAGGTCAGTACTGTACGTTTCCAGCACGAGCAAGTCTGGCTTCAGAGGGGAACTCATATCGGTCGTGGTCACGGCCGTCTCGCCGCTGTAATCGGCTTTCAGTGAGGCCAGCAGAGACTGCTGAGAAAAGAGGCTTAGCGTCGACATGTCCAGGCTAACTCCATCTTCGCCCAACCCGTAGATTGACGACGGTATCTGCTGGGAGGAATTGGTCATCCACAACGAAAAGAAAATCCTAAGATTTTTCAGATGAGCCTGAGCGACGAAGATCTGGAGGTCTTGCTGGCTGAATAGGAGGACCCCGCGCCTGTAGATCTGAAAGAACACGGTGTTGAATCCAGACGAATTCGCGTAGCTTGCCATGGCGTCGAAGTTCGTCTCGTTGACGGCGCCATTCCCTTGGTTTACGTACAGGATTACGGGCTTGGTTCTTGGACCTGAGTGAGGCAGTAGGTACGCGTAACAGGCGACCGCGCCGACTACGAGCACAAGCAGGACGGCAGCAAGGTAGTACCTGCCGGCTCCACCGGTCTTCCTGCGGCGGGGCTTCCCTCCGGGCGCCAAGCTCTAGGGATTTTCCCACGATAGGATATAAGACGAACCTCACGGAGCCGCGGAGCAGGGGTCGTCGGCTAGACCTCGAAGCTGGGGCAGCTCCCCCGGCTTCTGGGGCAAGTCTGGTCTAGGCTTTCAGCCTCGGGCGCTGAAGATCGCTGGTTCAAATCCGGCCGACCCCACCATCAAAAACACCTTAAATCGAACACAGAAGCCTTCCGCATTCTTGGCCAGAGTCATAGGCCACATCGACCTAGACTACTTCTATGCCCAGGTCGAAGAGGTGGAGAACCCTTCAATCAAGGACAGACCCGTCTTGGTCTGCGTCTTCTCGGGCAGGACCGAGGACAGCGGCGTGGTCAGCACCTCGAACTACAAAGCGCGGGCGCTGAGCGTGAAATCAGGGATGCCGATCATCACCGCCAAGAAGAAACTCGAGGGCCACGACCCAGTGATAATCAAGATGGAGCATGAGAAGTACGAGACAGTTTCGGAGAGAGTGATGGACTTGGTCAGCGGGCGTGTGGACGTCTTCGAGAAGGCAGGGATTGACGAAGCGTTCTTCGATGTAACGGCATCGTCAGGAGGGGACTACTCGGCCGCGGCGAAGATTGCTCAGGGAATCAAGGACGCAATTCTCCAGAATGAGGGGCTGACCTGCTCGGTGGGCCTCGGCAGGAGCAAGGTCGTGGCGAAACTGGGTTCCGATTCGGCCAAGCCAGGCGGCCTGATGACGGTGCTCCCCGAGTCGACGGAGGCCTTCCTTGGACCTCTCCTTGTGGCCAAGCTCTACGGCGTGGGCCCAAAGACCGCGGCGGTCCTTAGCGAGATAGGCGTGAAGACTGTTGAAGAACTCTCCCGGACCGACCCGTCCCTCCTTGAGAGGCGTTTCGGCAGGAAGCTTGGTTCGTACCTGCTGGCGGCGGCCAGCGGAACCGACGCCGACCCCGTCTTGGCAAATCTGGAACCAACTCAGTTCAGCCGCATCGTGACTCTGAAATGCGACACGAGGGACGTCGAAGAGGCGCTGGGACAGCTTGCAGAGGGGGTGGCGTCCCTTCAAACCAAGCTTGTCGACTCAGGGAAATCGTTCAGAACAGTATCGGCGATAGGTATCCTGACCGACCTCTCGACTAGGACCAAGAGCAAGACCTTCGACACCCCGATCAAGGACCCAGCCTTGATCAAGGAGATCGCCCTCGCCCTGCTCGGTGATCTTGTAGAGTCGACTGACAAGGACCTCAGAAGGGTCGGGATTCGCGTCTCAGAACTCAGCGACAGCTTGAGTCAGAGGTCTCTCACTGAATTCCTGCAGCCGAGCCGGTGAGCCAATGGAAGAAGAGAGACAGGCGCTCAAGGAGAAGGTTGCGGAATTCGCGAAGCACGGGCGCAAATTCGAAAAGGCGATCGACACGGTCATCACGGGCGGCGTCAAGGAGTGCCGCTTCCTCCCAAGCGGAAGGAAGGTCTTCAGCGTGGTCGGCACGCTGGGAGACGAATTCATCGACCCAGAAAGGCCGTACTGCTCCTGCAGCAACTTCTTCTTCCGAGTGATGGGTGGGAGAGAAGAGCTCTGCTACCACCTCCTGAGCTACAGGATTGCTGTCAAGACGGGCCGGGTCGCCGTCGTGGAGTTCAACGACGATGAATATGGGAATTACTTGAGTGCCACCATCGATGACGTCTTCGAAGTCCTTACGAAGAGCGGCTGAGCGTACGGATAAAGGAGATAAGCAGACTCTTGGGCGCCAGCGTCAGGCCACGGTAGCTCAGCCTGGTAGAGCACCTGCCTTGTAAGCAGGTGGTCGTGGGATCGAATCCCACCCGTGGCTCTTCACACTCTCAACAACGAGGGGCAACTCCCTCTGCGCGGGGTTGGTTGTCATTTTGACAACAATCCTGTCTGCTATACCGTCTGCGAGCGTGCCCACCAGCTGCTCGTTGCCCACAACGCCGTCTGTGAGCGCTCGCGCATAGTCGCCCATCGTCTCAAAGCCAAGCTGCTGAAGGCGTAGGTTCAGGCTAGCGATTTGGTCATCTGTCATGCGCATACTGACGGTACGCCACTTGGACACTGATCGCTACCATAAGCTCGCTCCAGATGTCGCTTATAGCCCTCGGCATTGGGCTTTGGCAGCAGGCTGTCAAAACCGACAAGCTCTGTGCCCGCCGTACACCAGATGCCCCACTGACCGTTACCACAAGCGCGCGCGAGTTCGCAGTTGTGTTACAGGACAAACGGATATAATACACACGGCTACGCAAGCCGCCATGAAAATTGCGATCTTACTGAATAGGACTATCCTATCTTACAAGACCCCACTTACTTTCCTCCTTGTCCTCACCGTCCTGGGTTCTGCTCTCGCCATCCTGCCTGTCCCTGCCTTCGCAAACCCGGGAGGGACAGCCTGGTGTGGCCATACAATCACGGCAAGCACGACTCTGACTGCTAACATCGGCCCCTGCTCAGGTAACGGGCTAGACATAGGCCGCAACGGCATAACTCTCAACTGCAACGGGCACACCATTACAGGCAAGAGCACAAACACGCATGCAGGAGTCTACCTCGGCGGAAGGACAAAAGTCACGGTCAAGAACTGCAAGGTTACGGGATTTGCAAATGGCTTCGGCCTTCTTGACTCTTCGGCTAACACTCTCACCATGAATACAGCTGACAGCAATAACTACCAAGGCTTCTTCCTTCAAGGCTCATCCAGGAACACCCTCAGCAAGAACACGGCGAACAGCAACACCGCAGACGGTTTCTACCTTTACGACTCTTCCAACAGTAACACCCTCAGCGGGAACACCGCGGACAACAACTATTATGATGGATTCGGGCTCTTCAGGTCTTCCGGCAACGTTGTCAGCGGGAACACTGCGGACAAGAACACAAAGCATGGTTTCTCTCTCTACAGCTCTTCCGGCAACACATTCACCGGGAACACTGCGAACAGCAACACAATCAATGGCTTCGACCTTTACAGCTCTTCCGGCAACACATTCACCGGGAACACTGCGAGCAATAACGAACAGTATGGCTTCTCCTCTTCCAGTTCTTCCAGCAACACCTTCACCAAGAACACGGCGAGCAGCAACTACGGTGGCTTCAATCTCGGCTCTTCAAGCAAGAACACCCTCAGCGGGAACACGGCGAACAGCAATAGCTACGGGTTCCTCTTTTTCCGCTCTTCCAGCAATTATCTCGCCGGGAACAAGGCGACTGCCGACGGGTACGACGGCTTCTACCTTTTCGGTGTTTCTAACAGTAACACCCTCAAGGGTAACGCGGCGAGCAACGACGGTTATGGCTTCGTACTTAACGACTCTTCCTATAACCCACTCACTTCAAACACAGCAAACAAGAATTTCTTGGGCTTCTACCTCTACAAATCGTCCAGCAACAATCTCATCTCGAACACAGCAGACAGCAACTACTACTACGGCCTCTACCTTTCCAGCTCTTCCAACAGTAACACTCTCACTAAGAACACAGCGGACAGCAACACACTCTACGGCCTCTACCTTTCAAGCTCTTCTGGCAACACCGTCAGTGGCAGCACGGCGAACAGCAACGGTTACGGCTTCTACCTTCTCAGTTCTTCCAGCAACAAGCTCACCGGGAACACGGCGAATAGCAGCTACTACTATGGCTTCTACCTTCTCAGTTCTTCCAGCAACAAGCTCACCGGGAACACGGCGGACAATAACGGTGTGGGGGCGGGAGGCGCTGGCTTCTTCCTTGCCAGCTTGTCCGACAGTAACACTCTCACTCAGAACACTGCAACCAAGAACAGCTATGGCTTCGTACTTAACGACTCTTCCTACAGCACCCTCACCACGAACACGGCGAACAGCAATGGCTTTGGCTTCCGCGTTACAGCTTCTGACAACACCTTCACCACGAACACGGCGAACAGCAACGAATACGGCTTCTATCTCTTCAGTTCTTCTCAAAACAACAAGCTCACCACAAACACGGCGGACAACAACTACTACGGTGGTCTTGGGTTTGGTTATACCGACTTCTCAGTTGGTTCTGGTACTGGAGGAACCGCCAATACGTATGTCTTCAACGAGTGCAGCAGCAACGGTCATGGGGGTTCATACCCAAGCGGGCTTTGCACCCCGCAGTCGTAGAACGTTCTATCCGATTCAGTCCTACGGGTCGGTCTGAAATTCCTGCTTCAGACAATTCTTGTCTCGGTTTCGACAAGATTTGTCCGGTCCAGTTATATTCGAGCAGTCCCGTGGGTAGGGGTATGAGCGCAGAATTGTGGCATTACGGGGCCCAATTTGGACGCGCCAAAACTCAAGAGTGAAGGTTCCTTCGCAGCGGTCTTCCGCGGGTTTTTGAACTTCCACCGTGTATTTGAACCCGTATATGCGTGTTGACATCCCACCCGCGGCCCAGCATCTATTTCTTCTAGGCCCCTGTGTGTTGTCCCACTAGGCCTTCTCAGGAATTCAGGAATTCATGAGTTTACCTGCAGGTATAATTACCTCATGAATCGCTAAGCACACTCAGGGAATGAAACCTAGGTTATCGTCCGAACGATTGTCCCCGAACTCCCCAGGTTGTGTGAATCCCCGCCATAAGTCACCTCAATCTTGACGCTCCCTTTAGCGGTCGCCGTGACGGTCACCGAGCACCTACCTAACGTCAGTTTACAGGTCATCTTGGAGAACGTCACGCTTCCGGTTCCCGAGACCTTCGACCAGGCGATGGTCCCGGTGTGCGACGGATACGAGCCGACCACTGTCGCAGTGCAGGTGATCTCTATGCTGGTGATTGCTGTGCACGAAACCGAGGTATGCGTGGGCGCCTTCGTGACAGTCAGGTGCTCGCAAGGGCTGGTCGCACCCTTGTTGTTGGCGTCGCCGCTGTACAGGGCTTCCCAGCTGTAGACCCTTACCGAGTAGAAGACGACGGAAGCTGATCTCGGAACGGCCCCGTTTGTTACGGTGACTTTAGAGCCGACCCTCACCGAAGCACCCGAGCAGGTGCCGCCTGAGAAGTACTCATATGTGACAGTTCCTCCAGCGTGGAAGCTCCTCTTCAGAGCGGCCGAATCATAGACCGACTGGCCTGCGACTATTGCCAGATGTGAGAGGGTTGTAGTGACCGAGGGAGTTGCCTTTACGATGGTAAGTTTGGCCGTCCCGGAGCTGCCTCTGTTGTTCGAGTCTCCCGAGTAGGTCGCCTTGATGGTGACGGACCCAGGCTTCAGGCCCTCCAGCGTCATGGAACAGCTCCCGGTGGAGAGTGTGCATTCTGTGGCGGAAAAGGAGACGGACCCGGTGCCTCCTTGCGACCATGTCACAGCGCCCGTGGGTGAGTTGCCCATCACTGTGGCCTTACAAGTACTTGTGCTCGGTACCTGAGCAACGACAGAGGTTGGACAAGTGACTATGGTTGAGGAAATCGTAAGGGGGCTCGTAGCGCCCTGTATCACGGACACCGTGTTGCTGACTGAGTTTGCCACGTACACCAATCCGTTGGTGGTGTCGACGGCGATAGCTGTGGGGTCGGTCCCTACGGTCACGTTTACGACCTGAGTGCTGGTGGCCGAGCTGATCATGGTGACGTTGTTGTCGGCAGAGTCTGCCACGTACAGCATCTGTGTCGATGGGTTCACCGCGATGGCGTCAGGGGCGTTCCCGGTTCTCAAGTTTCCGGAGACCGTGTTGGCCATACTGCCAGTCGTGCGTATCACGGAGAGCGTGTTGCTGACTTCATTCACTACATACACATTGCCCGTGCTAGAGTCGTAGGCGATGGCTACGGGGTCGCGGCCTACGGTCACGTTTACGACTTGGCTGGGTGGAGTGGTGGTCGAGCTGATCACGGTGACGTTGTTGTCGGCAGAATCAGCCACGTACACCATGCCCGTCGAGGGATTTACTGCGACGCCGGCAGGCGAATCACCCGTCCGCACAGTCGCGATCAGTCTTTCGTTGGTCGAGTTTAGTACAGTGAGAGTGTTCCTGCCTTCATTCGCTACATACACCAATCCCGTGACAGGGTCGACCGCGATGGCTACGGGGTCACTCCCTACGGACCTGTTCATGACTTGTCTGGGTGGAGTGGTGGTCGGGTTGATCACGGTGAGGTTGTTGTCGGCAGAGTCTGCCACGTACACATAGCCATTCTTGGGATTGAACGCAGCGGCTACAGGAGCGTCACCCACAGTCATGTTCATTACTGCCGAGTAGGTCGTACCGTTCACCACAGTGACGTTGTTGTCGGCAGAGTCTGCCACGTACACCATGTGGCCAGACGTGACCGCTAATCCGCTAGGGGAGTTCCCCACATTGATGCAGGGAGCCCTGTAGCCCCGGCAGGGGCTTCCTACCAGAGAGTTGACGGTCTGAGCGCTCAGACCCGGAGTGACCGCAACCCCAAGCATCGTCATCAGAACCACGAGCGCACCGAACCGACGCGCGAGTCTGCGCTCTCCTTCAGCGAAACGGTAAGGCCTCATTATTCGGAGCCGTTGTCCTGTTGGATCTGTGTTATATACAGCTTGGGAGAAGTTCTAGGGTGCTGTCAAGTTGACGGTTGATTAGGGGTTTTCTTCGACTGTCAAAAGTCGGTTGATGCTCGTTTTGGTGGCGGGTGGACAGAGAACTTCTTACCGTCGAAGGAGATGTAGCCTTTCCGTTTTGCCTGGTTAAGGATGGAGGCGAAAGTCTCGAACCTGAATATCGGCCAACTCCAATACTCGGCATCTTTACCATCACAATAACCAGCCCTGAATTCCATTTTGCCTTGGCGTGGGCCTGTTTTCCATTCTATCACTTGGAGAAACTTCTTCCATCTTCCTTCCTCCATTTCTGAAATTGTGTCCACGATTACACCCTTTTGGTTGAGCCTCTGATTAGTGGTGTCTTTGGTGCTGATTGATTTGCCACGCTCCTTTGGACATAGAAACTCTTTCTTCTTACGGTCTGTCATTTCTTTTGAGTCACGGCGGAGGCTCTGGATTAGGACATCTTGAGGATTTCGTCGACCGTTAAGAGGCGTATTTCCATGTTCTCCTTGAGCTTCACGCGGGCGACTTCGTCGTAAGCGTCTTTTGTGAAGCTGAAACCCACGACCACGCCTCTAATCCCCGATTGCCCCAGGTGGTCTCGGTTAATCGAAGTCTCGAACTCGTCCACTACCTTGCGCCCGACCCCTTCGGACTGCTTGACTTGACAGGGAACGTCAAGCTCAATCCAGCCGTCAATCCCCATGTCCCCCGTCTTTCGAGGGTTGACCCTTCCGTGAAGCTTCTCGAAAACCCAGTTTTGGAACTCGAAAGGCTGAATCACCTTCAGTTCTTCCAGCGTTCTTGGCTGTCCGACCTCGCTAACCTTCACCCTCAGACCACGCATCCGCTTCGCCATCAGTTTGCAGGCAGTCGGGGATACGTCAATCCCGGCCCACCTTCTACCGAGCTTCTGCGCAACTGCGATAGCCGTCCCGCATCCGCAGAATGGGTCAAGAACGATGTCGGTCGGGTTTGAGGATTGAGACACTAAGACGGGGGGACAAGATAAGCAGAGACCAACTTGCCGAGCTGATGTATGAACTATCACGCGGCATGTGCATCGTTCCATATTCCCGGATGATCACCAAAGAGATTGCCAACCTCGCATGTCGATGGGCAGGCTTACCGATTTCGGAGCTAAAGGCAACTGGGCCAGGAATAAGCTACCTCTTCGGGGAGCGGGCCGGTGTTTCCCTTCATCCTAGTCGAGAGCTTCCCCCAGAGCTGGTCAAGAAACTTCCAGCTATCAAGAGGATGCTGGAGGAGAAAGTGAACGATCCTAGCATTATCCTGTGGGCATTGAAGAACGAGGCTGTCATCTCTAATCGCGTCCGCAATCGTCGTTACGACCTCAGATATGTGTCACTAATGGAACAAACTAGGCAGGTTGAGTTTCTGACCAAGGACCCAATACTAAGGCGGCAAAGAAGTGCTGCTCTGTACTTCGGCCAAGCGATACTTCCTAAGCTACTCCGCTTGGCAATCGATGCAGGCTTGTCGCCTAGGTTCATTGAAGAGAAGTTGGACCCCTATAAAATTGAGGAAGTGTTGAAGCAAATCCCTACAGCCTATACTACATGGACACTAACCTACAGGCGAGACGTACAGAAGGACAGACCAGTGGACAAGAATGACTTGGCAGACATATTTGCGTTGTCTATTGCCATACCGTACTGCGATGTCGTTGTCACCGAAAATGAGTGGACAAGGATTGCTAAGATGGACAAGCTTGACCAGTTATACGAAGTTGAAATCATTCAGTCAGTTGGAGGCTTAGCAAAACACCTCACTTAGGCAAGAGAGACCTGTATTAGCTATTATACACCGATCACTTGTTACTCTGGATGATAGCAAGCTTCTGGAGCTGAGACACCAAAGCCTTTTCTCTCCGCACTGTTACGTCGAAATGAGAGTCATTGGTAGGCATCTCAGTATCCCTGCCACCTGAAGTTCTGGCCGCTCTCGACAAGATGAAGGGCAACAAGGACAGAAGCCCATACTTGGCAGAGCTGATTGTCCAGGAAGCGAAACGAAACAAGGTCGTCATCAAGACACCCAAGATTACAACTGCCTCAGACTTTGTTGCGCAGGCCGCAATTGAGTTTGAGAAGACGAATGGACGTGCCCCGGCGATACTCGAACTTCAGCAGGCAACGAAGCTGCCGTACGCGAAAGTCTGGAACGCGGTGAGGAGTCTCGGGATTAAGACCCTTGACAGGGCCCAGTACGAACAGATCAAGCGCAAGGAAGCCGAGCAGCGGGAGCGCGACCGGCTGGAGCGCGAAACGCTACCCACGCTGGTGAAGTGGCTTAGCGAGAAGAAGCCCTACGGGCTGACATTCGCCAGGAGCCGTGACCAGAGCTGGGTAGAGATAGGTAAGCTGAAGGTAAGGCTGTCACATAGGTACGACAACATGCAGGAGGCTTTGCCGGAATTTACTGCGAAGGTGGAGGAGATGAATGCGAAGTCACACTTCCAGAATTGAGAGCTGTGCTTCTTCCTCCTGGGACTTCAGAATCGAATCGACGATCTGGAGCCTCAAATCCATCTCAGCTTTCTCGGGTTGGGAAACCGCGTTCGCCGGGTCGAGGAGCCCTACTCTTTCCCAGAGGTGAATCAGGCGTTTCTCTCCGGACCTAGTTATGCTGTACTGATACTCGCCTGATTCCCACTTTCTTGTGAATAATCCCTGCCTAGTGTAGCGAAGGAGCCTCACTCTGAGAGCTTTGTCACCACGATCCTTGGCTAGCATGTTTCCCAGGACCGGGTCCCTGAGGAGGTCGGTGGCGGTGTGGCTGGACGGGTGAATTGCAAAGTACTCAAGGGTTCGGGCTGCGACCTTACCCGATCTATCAGGCTTCGCGTAAGGGAAAGAGTATCTTCTCTCCGTCTTCTGGGGTTTCATTGGCGGAGTCGTCCGGGCCCAAAGTTACACATATATGTTACTCTTACTTGGTTCCTCTCTCCGTCATGTCTAGGAAGAAAGAATCAGAAGAACCTGAAGACCCAGTTGACGAGGAGTTGATGAGGATGTTGAGGTTCGAACGCGGTGTGACTGAGATCGAGAGGAATAGGTATGAGCGAAAGGTCATTGCAGCCAAGCGGAAGAAGCTCGAAAACCCGGACCCACCCGAAAAGAAGCCCACGATGACCGACCAAATCATGTCCGAATTGCAGGAAGAATTCAGGAAACTCGTAACGAAGAGGATGGTTGACAGGATGAAATCTGGAATGGAAAACCCTACACCCCACACGGATTCGGTCGCTGGGTGGGGTCCGATAGGACCATTACCCCCAGAGATGGCTGAGCACGAGAAAGAGGTTTTCCTCGAGATGTACCGAACCCTTCACCCTAAGGGGAAGGAGCAGATGTTTACTTCAATTCTGCCTTACGCAATCGACACGGCGAAAGTGGAAAGGATTGTCAAGGGAAGAGTGACTCGTGACGGGAGTCCCGCAACGGACGATTCTGGCGAGCCATTGATCATCTGGATTCTGGTGATGAAAAGCACGAAACCGGAGGATGCGAAGCAAGCTAAGACTGACATACAAATGAAGATGGGCATAAACGCAGAGACCCTTACCTTCACCGAGGGGTTGGAGGGTGGGTTTGTAGAAAAGCTGGTTCCGAAGCATGAAGCCAACCCATCGGCACCGGGCCACTCATCCGGGATGCGCGCGCCTTCTCAGAATTCGGAGGTGGGCGGAACAAGCATCTCCGAACCATCGAAACCAGGAAACTTGAAATCACGAGGCAAGATAATCAGCCCCGAGAAGTTCCAATCATTAGATCCCGTTCAGAGGGACTTACAGTTCGAGTCAGTTCTACCTGCTATCAGCAATCTGCCACCAATACTAGGGGCAATTTACGAGTTTGGCGGCCAGAAGAAGAAATGGACTATCGTGGTAGAAAACTTCATTCCGGAAGTCAAGAATCAGGCTAGAGAAATCATTCTGAAGGAGACGGGTATGGATGTAGTGGTTCTGGATCCGGGTGAGTTCCTCCATCCTGAGTTCGAAGAGATGCTGGCTGAAGTTCGCAGGAATCAGGCGAATATGGAAAGAAAATACAAACCGGACTACTGATTTCTTAACCATCTCCAGTGATTCCCACTCAACATCAACGTCCCTAGAGTGAACTTTGATTGACCAGCTTTTCTACCCAAAACCGTAGAAGTTTGGAATCGTCTCTAGCAAAATAGAAGAAAAGAAGTGCGGAGACTCGCTGCGATAATGTACACGGACATCAAGGGCTTCCCTGGCCCTTCTTCCCTAGGAGACAGCCAGTCTTCCAGTCAGGTCGGCAACCATACAAAATTGAGACTGTGCAATTGCACTTCTTACAGTGACCTACGCTCATACCCGCGCCTGGTGGTATCTCCACTTCTTCCCCACAATGACATTTCAATCTATCTGTGACCTTCTCCTTCATGCGCGGCTTTCATCAGGGTGGAATAAGAGACCGCGGACAAGACGCCAGCAGAGAGCAGGAACAGCGATGCGACTACTGCCATCCTCTTCAAGACGTTCTCAACGTCTCGAGTTCTGCCTTAATCTATGTTTTGTGCGAGATTCTCTTTGGGCTATCCAACGGTTTGGTCGCGCGGTTCCGTCAACGACGGCGACTGACGCTGCGGCGCAGGTGAGAGCATAAAACAAACCCAATCCAAAGCCAGACGAACATGGAGTTCCGTCAGCTTGGCAGGACAGGCGAAAGGGTGTCGACCATCGGCATGGGGACCTGGCAGATTGGAGTCTACAGGCTTCTTGCCGAGAGGGCAAAGCGGGTTCAGGCCCTCAGGAGGGGAATCGAGCTGGGATGCAACCTGATCGACACCGCAGAGACGTATGCCGACGGCAGGTCAGAGGAGGCAGTCGCCGAGGCCGTCAGGGATGTCCGCAAAGACGTGTTCATCGCGTCCAAGGTCTCGCCAGAGAACCTGCGCCACGACGATGTCCTCGCAGCCTGTATGCGGAGCCTGAAGAGGCTGGGGACCTCCTACATCGACCTCTACCAGGTCCATTGGCCCAACCCCAGGGTGCCGATAAGAGAGACGATGGGAGCCATGGAAGAACTGGTCCGCGACGGCAAGATCAGGTACATCGGAGTGAGCAACTTCAGCGTCGAACAGACGAACGAAGCACGGGATGCCCTCTCGAAGAGCGAGTTGGCTTCCAACCAAGTCGAGTACTCCCTCAAGAACCGCGCAGCTGAAGCGAACATCCTGCCCTACTGCGAGAGGGAGAAACTCACCTTGATTGCTTACACTCCGCTCGCTAGAGGGAAGGTGCCCGGGGCGATGATTCCCCGGGCCATCTGCGAGAAGTACAGAATGACGCCCATCCAGGTGATGCTCAACTGGGCGACAAGGAGCGAGAGCGTAGTGGCGATACCGAAGTCGGCCGATGTCAGGCATATGGAAGAGAACGCTTCTTCGGTCTCGGCCCGGTTCTTGGAGGGAGAGTATCAGACAATCGGGAGCGGCTCGACTCCCGTCTTCTCTCGAAGGACCTAGGCAGGCTAGACGGCTTCGTCAGCTCTTGCACTCATGTATCGTTAGTCATTGCAATCTGTATACAGAATTCGGAGTTGGCCGGCCGATTGCAGAGCCTCATCGTTGAGCGCTGCGCCTGATGCAACCGAGTCTTGGACCCAACCAACAGCCTCGGGCTGTCGTGCCAGACATGCGCAAGCTGCCTAGTCTCTCTGCCCACCGAGTAACCGTGCTCGGAGCTTCAGGCTGGCCTTTCTCAGAATCACTTCGTCAGGTGGTGCATGCGTGTCAAGTCCTTCTCAAAATGCGCCAAGCAGGCGGGAATCCTGACGTTGATCGAATCCTTGAGCGCAAGCCCCTTGTCCCTCTTCGTCTTCCAGACCTGGGCGTTGAATTCCAGGATGCTCTGCCCCGTCTTCTCGCTGACGTCGAACCTCTCGGGCTTTGGCAGCCTCTCCAAGTGAATGCTCTGAGCCCCGTACAGCTTCCTCCAAACGTAGTCGGTGATGAATGGGACTATCGGAGCCAGCAGGAGCAACAGGCTCTTCACCACTTCGTGGAGGGTGTGCCAGGCTGCCTCCTGCTCTCCCTTGGTCGCGCCGTCTCCGTAGGCCCTCCCCTTCGCCATCTCCAGGTAGTTCGACGCGAAGACGTTCCACAGGAACTCCCTTACCTTCGTGGACACAGTAAAGGCGTCGTAGTTCTCATATGCCTTCGTGCATTCTTCTATCAGCTTCCCGAGCTCGTTGAGCATCCACTTGTCAGTCCAGGTCAGCTCGGCCGTTTCCGGCTGCGGGAAGGAGCTGATGAACCTGCAGGTGTTCCAGAGCTTCGTCAGGAACTTGCCCGCGCCGGCAATCCTCTCCTCACTGAAGCGGAAGTCGTACCCAAGGCCAGCCTCAGAGGCCCCCCAGAACCTGAACGCATCGGCGCCAAACCTCGCCAGCACGGGTTCCGGGTCCACGAAATTGCCGAGGCTCTTGCGCATCGCCCTCCCCTGTGAGTCTTGCCCCAACCCCCCAATCCAGGCCTGTTTGAACGGGGCCCTGCCCGTCAGCAGGTAGCACTTGAGCAGGGTGTAGTACAGCCACGTTCTCACAATCTCCTTGCCTTGGACCCTCACGGTCGCGGGGTAGGTGAGGCTGTGGAATCTCTGGTTCTTCAGGTACTTCGTAATGAAGAGCGGGGAGAGACTCGAGTCCATCCAGGTGTCGAACGTCCTCGTCTCGCCGATGAACTTCGTGTTGTCGCACTTGCTGCACTTCTTGAACGGCGCCTCGTCTCTCCACGGCCTGTAGTACTTACCCGGCCTGGGTAGGTGGGGAGTGTTGCACTTGCTACAGTACCAGACTGGGATCTCCGTCGAATAGTACCTGCGCCTTGAGATTGGATAATCGGTCGTCAATACGTCGATCCAGTCCAGCAGGATCTGGCGGTGCATGTCAGGATGGAAGTCAATCTTCTTCGCTAGCCTCTTCAGGGCCGGCTTGAAGTCCAGTTGCTTCAAGTAGTACTCCTCCATCGGTATGATTTCGATCGGGGTCCGGCTCCGTTCGCAGAGGGGCGTCCTGTGCTGAATCTGCTCAACCTTCGACGCGACTCCCATCCCCTGGAGGTCCTGGATTACCTGCGACCTTGCGTCCTTCACCGCAACTCCGGCGTACTTCCCAGCGACCGCGGTCAACTTCCCGTCGAGATCTATGGCCACGACCTCCTTCAGCTTGAACTCTCTGAACATGAGAACGTCGTTGTAGTCCCCATAGCTGCAGACCATCATCACACCGCTGCCGAACTTCGGGTCGACGCTCTTGTGGGCCTTGATCGGCACCTCCTTGTCGTAGATGGGGACCACGGCAGTCTTCCCGATCAGCTTCCTGTACCTCCTGTCTTTCGGGTTGACCATCACCATCTGGCATGCCGCCAGCAGCTCGGGCCTGGTCGTTGCGACCAGCAGCTCCTGCCTGGTCCCCTTCACCCTGAACCTGTTTGTGACCAAGTAGGTGGGAAGCTCCTCGTATTCGATCTCCGCGTCAGCTATCGTCGTGTTGCAGTCAACGCAGTAGTTGTTGGGTCTGTTCGCGAGGTAGATGAGCCCCTTCTTCCAGAGCTCTATGAAGGACCACTGGGTGAGCTTCCTGTATTCTTCGGAGTCCGTCCTGTACTTGCTCTGAAAGTCGCCTGAAATCCCCAGTGTGTTCATGAGCCCTACCATGTAGACCTCGAGGTCGTCTAGGGCGTGCTTGCAGAGGTTGATGAACTCCTCCCGCGACGTCTTCCTCATCTGGACCCTGTATTTCCTCTCTGCGAAGATTTCGACCGGCAGCCCGTTCCTGTCGATTCCCACGGGATAGAGGACCTGCAGACCCCTCATCCTCGCTGCCCTCGCTATCATGTCGATCTGAGAGTATTGGGTGAGCGCACCCGGGTGCCAAGGTTTCCCAGAGGGATAGGGCGGGGGCGTGTCCATCACAAAATTGCTATTCTTGTTGTTTCTCGGCTTGAACTCAAAAATATTTTCCGTTCCCCAGACCTGTCTTAGCTCGGCTTCCAACTTGGGGTCCCAAGAAGTGGCCTCAAGTTTCGCCGAGAACTGTGGCTGCAATCATCTGCGAAGTCCCACCCCGACCTATTTGAAGGTACAAGCGCGAAATGATAAATCTGGTTCTAGAGGGCAGAATGTCGGCCAGCCGCAAAACCCATCTTGAGAGGAAACTGGTCCGTCTCATGGCTGAGCTGGGTGCCTTTCAATTAGCTTTGCAAGTTAGGTTTGTTGGGGAGTGCGCAGAACCCTACTGACGGCCCTCAAGAGGGTGTAGCCGCCGATTCCGACCGCTGCTATTTCCCCGACCAAGATGTAGAGCAGGCTTAGCGCGAGGGGAGTATGCGTCAACGGTGCAAGATATGTCCCTACTATCAACGTGATGACGACCACTTCGATAGAAGTAGCCAGGACCCACGCTCCCCTGAAACTTCTCCTCCCGACGAACCAAGCAATTGCAGTAGCGACGACATTGGCGACTGTTCCTCCGATGACATCGACCCAGCCGAAGGAACTGGCGTAGAAGTTCCCTATGAAAACGCCTAACCCAAGGCCGGCCACTGCGGCGGGCCCAAACAACACGGATAGGGGGAGAAGTGCATCGGCAACCCTGACCTGGATGGCTTGGAAACTGATTGGGGCGAAGAATACAACACCCGCTGCGTACAAGGCAGCCAGCATCGCCGCGAGTGCCAGGCCCCTCGAATTCCAAGTTCTCTTCTTGTGTTCCAATTCCTCCCACTCCGTGATTTCTATGGCGGATCGGGTGGAGGTCACTCACCCGCCTTGGCCAGCGTCCGGAGCCAGCCAATTTAAGCGATTAACGGAACCTCAGTCGACCTTGGCGGCTTCCCCAGCCCGAGGCAGAGGACGCGCTTGCCACTGCCGAGTACTATCCACCAAAGCCATTCCTATTCCTTCCGCTCGCTCATGGAGCTGCAGGTGCACCTTCAGCAGAGACAGTCCAGCACCTTCGAACGGATGAACAGCCGAATGCTAAGGCGCAGCCCGCGAGGAGCTCTTCGGCTTGGGCGCGGATTCGGCGGTCAGGACCTCTTTCGGGAGCAGCGCGTAGATGTCCGGGTGCTCGGTCTTCAAAGTGGAGAAGGTTGGCGGCAGGAGCCCGTTCCTGCGGGCTCTGCGTACGTTATATTCTACGAACCTTTTCAGGCCGCTTGTCTCTCCGGCCACTGCGACGAACGCCCTTATCTTCCCGATCGCTTCTTCATCCTCCAGCCTCTTCACGTTGACGAGGTACGGCGCGAGCACCAACCAGACCAACCTGTGCCTTCCGTCTGAGACCGGGTGCTTCAACAGGTCCTCGACGTAGAGGTAGCCCTTCCCGGTCTTGGCTATCTGAACGGGCACATACTCCATGACTCTGCTCTTGGTTCCCTGGAGTTGCTTCGGGAACGGGGCCCTCCTGAGGTTCCTGACGCCCTCGGATATGGCCATCTGGGCGCAGTCTCCGAAGAAGTCATTGAGCAGGTTGCCGCTCATGTGCACTATCCCGTCTTCTAGCTGCTGCCTTGTCAACTTCCATCTCGGGGACTTCGCCAACTCGTACTTGGAGACCAGCGACAGATAGTTTTCAAAGGGAAGGGCGTATCGAGGCTGGTTCTCGCCGTCGTCTGTCTGTCTTGCTCGGAGCCCGAAACACTCCAGCATGGCGACGACCTTGTCCGGCGGTGCCTCCTTGACGAAGAACTGCTTCGCCCTCTCCGCCTCCTTCTTTGAAAACCTCGATGTTAGGACGGAGTCCTGACTTGCAACCAGCGCCGCCGCGAAGAAGCTCGAGAACTCGATGAGCTCGGAGATATGAGGTTCGTACTTTGTCCGACCCAAGGCGCTCAATAGTCTGCTCTCCGTCTGCGCGACTACCTCCCGGCTGGCCAGCCCGTCCTCGACCGGTATGGATTCGAAGAATTTCCTTGAACTCGGCGCAAACGGATACCTGAGCTCCAGGTCCGAAAGCAACGGTCCTCCGAAGGGCAATTCTCTCTTCGAAATCGGCCTTCCTCCGCCTTAAGGCTCTTACTAACTTCGTTTCGCGGTCGAGACTATCGAAAGCACGTCCCTGTCTCTCAGGGCATAATTCACCGGGAGGTGGAGCCCGGTTCTGACGTCCAGTGCATACACAAGCCCCTTGAGGAGGTCTGAGTGGACCGCCCTCGCCAGCTCTTCGACCGTGGAACCCGCGGGCATCAGATAGACGTCAGGGAGGACGCGGCCGTGCGTGTCGGTCATCTTCTCGGCGTCCGCTACCGGGTAGATCGCGTTCATCTTCAGGAGCTTGAAGACCGCGATATTCAGGGCAAACTGGACGCCCGTCCTCAGGTACTCTCCGAAGACCTTCCTCCGGATGTAGGCGAGGGCGTTCCTCTGCGCGTTATTCAGGTCCTGGGGCTTCAGGATCTCGAACCTCTCTTCCCCAGGTACGTATCTGATCAACTTCTTCCCCTCAGCCCTCCTAAGGGTCAGCTCTGCCTCGCCGCTCGTCGGGACCACGATCAGGCCCTTGTACTTCTCTCTCAGCTTCTGGAAGTTCTCTGCAGCGAAGGGCAGGTCCATCTTGTTGGCGATGATAAGGGTCGGCTTCGAGAGCTCCCGCAGAGACCAGCAGAAGCTCTGTATGTCCTTCTCGCTCCAAGAATCGAAGGGCTTGTCTCCAAGCAGGACCTCGTTCATCGCCATCATGACATGCTCCTTCCTCACGCCGATGCCCTGCATCACCTCCTCGACCGCGCTGGGCACCCCGTAGCCAGGGGTCTTCGAAAGCTTGGAGATCTTCGGAAGGTTCTGCGTGAACAGCTTCGTGTACCAGAGGACGAGCTCGAGTTCGACGTCGGCGAAGTCCGCGATGGGGTCCCCGGTCCCAGGGTCAGAAATCTTTCCGTCCTTGTCGACGCTCCCAGAGGCATCGATGACATGGAGCAGGGCGTCCGATTGGGCGGCAACGCTCAGGAACTGGTTGCCCAGCCCCTTGCCCATCCAGGCTCCCTTGATCAGGCCCGGCAGGTCTGTCACCTCGACTGGGACGAACCTCCATCCATCCTCACACTTCGAGTTCTCCGGGTTGTCGGTGACGCCAAACTCCTTGTGGACGCAGGGCGTCACGGCGCTCGCGATGCCGGTCTCAGGTGTCTTCGTCGTGAAGGGGTAGTTGGAGATTTCACCCGAAAGGAGCGTCATTGAGTTGAACAGCGTCGTCTTTCCTGCATTCGTCTTTCCGATGAGGCCTATCCTGATCATCGGCTGTCCCGCGTGAGGAAAAGTGTCCTACTTATAGTTGAAAGCCAGGCTCTTCCGTTTCGTTTCTGGAGCGACTGTCAGGGCGACGGCGTTGACCGCGACGCCCTCACCGCCTCGTACCAAAAGATGAGGGCGGAGAGGATGAGGGCCCCCGAGAACCATTCGAGGATCGGCGCGTACTGGAAGAACGGATAGGCCCTGAAGGTCAGGTAGACGGCGAAGACGCTGATGAATACAGCATAGAAGGTGAACCTTGGCACGATCAGCGTCCCCACTCTGAGGAAGTTCCTCATCACGTCGGCCTTCACTTCGTTGGAGACTTCGTACTCTCCGTTGTTTTCCGAGACCAGGCCCAGATCCTTCAGCTTATTCAGATGGTACTGCGCCAGCGACGGGTTCGACATGAGAAGCGCTCGCTGGACCTCCCTCACCCCGACCTTCCTCTTCTTCAGGGCATAGACGTAGACCCTGAGGGTGTTCCCCTTCAGCTCGGCATCGACCATCCCCTGGGTCGGTCTATCAGCTGGAACAGGCTTGGAGTCGCTCAATACTAGCCCGGCCTGTACCTGAGAATCGCGGCGATGCCGCCGAAAGTCTTGAGCATGCTCCCTTCCTCGGTGCCCGAAGAGATGACCTCGACTTTCGAGCTGATCTGGAACGCCAGCTCCTCGAGTATGTCCACTATGTCCTTCTCGACCACATCGTAGTCCATCCCTCCACACTTCGCACACGCCGTCGATATCATCTCCTGCTTCTTCTGGACCTTGGCCGAGGCCTGTATCACTTCTGACTTCGATGTCCCGCACTTCCTGCACTTCGCTTCCAGCTTGACGGTGTCCAGGTCATCGGACACGATGACGACCTCTACGTTGGCCTTCTGCAGTGCGTCGAGAATCCTCGGTAGACCATAGATGGCCAGCCCGCCCGGCTTGTTGACTTCCGCAAGAAACCTCTGGACAAGCTTCTTCTCCTCCACCAGCCTGACGTCAACGAGCGTGTCCGACGCCTTCTCCACTAGCTCCCTCACGCCCTCCCTCCCTGAGTACGAGGTGTCCAGGACGACCAGCACCTTCTTCTGGAGCTCGTAGTGCAGATACTCACCCTTCAGGAACTCTTCCTTCGTCGGGCCCGGGCCTCCTACAATCATGCCCGTGACCTTCGCATTGTCGATGAAGACCCGCGTCGCGTGCTCGCCGACCCTGTGGTAGTAGTAGGTCAACTCCATTTCCCTCCCTCTCTCGTATCTCCTGGCCGACTGGCCACCCTTCCTCGTCTTCCCAGATATCCCCGAAGTCAACAGATCGGAGATTTCAAGCCTGTCTCCGCTCAGGATGCCGAGACCAGCCTCGCTGGCGTCGATAGACAGGATGCCATAGACCTTCTCCTCACGCAGCATGTCTTTGAGCCACTCCAGGTGGAAGTGGTCGTCGCACTGGTACAGGTACGCGGTCACCGGCTTCGGCGGAGCTATTTCGTAGAGGTTGATCACTTCGCTGCCGGGTCCATTGGTCGGAAGGGCCCCGCAAAAGATGACGAGTCCGGTCGCCGGGGGTGTCCTGTAGAGCTTGAGCCTCTGCATCGCCCTCGTCAGGGCATCCTGAACATGGTTCCTCGTCGTGTCCGACTTGATGTTTCCGGCTGTACCCCATTCTTCGCGGAGGTTTGAGATGACTTCGTGAATCGGTTTCTTGGGAGGAACGTACAGTGTGACCAGCTCTGTTCCTCTTCCTTCCTTACTCGCCAGCTCCGAAATGAGCTTCCTGACCTTGTATAGCTTGACCGAGTCGGTTTTTGTCGACAATGCGGAGCTACCCCTGAGTCAGGCGGAAGAACCTGATGCGGAACCTGAGGAAGCCCCCATGAGAACGGAATGTTCGTTCCTCACCCATTTATAAAACCTGTCGCACGGAGAAGCCCAAGATGCGAGGCTGCTACCAATGAGAGCTGTTTTGAGAATTGGCGGTTCGGTGCTCGGCTCCCCCCCTTCAGCCAAGATAGTCGACGCCTATGCGACGGTCGTATCCGACCTCAACTACGAGGGACACTCTGTCGGGGTCGTTGTCGGGGGAGGCGCGGTCTCCAGAGACTACATCAGGTCTGCCGAGCAGATGGGCCTCTCTCCGTACCAGCAGGACACGATTGCGATTCACGCATCCAGGCTCAACGCCCGTTTGGTGGCCATGAAGCTGGGAGGCGTCAGCTCTGTCCCCACCTCGATTGATGGAATGCTCCAGAGGCTCTCGAGGAACAGGGTGGCCGTCATGGGTGGACTTAGACCAGGCATCACGACCGACACGGTGGCGGCGATGGTCGCGCAGAGGTGGAGAGCCGACCTGCTCGTCAAGGCCTCGGACAGAGACGGGATATACACTGCCGACCCCAGACTTGACAAGAAGGCAAGGAAGCTGGACCGGATCTCCTACGAGAAGATGAAGCAAATCCTCGGCGGCGAGCACAGGCCGGGGATTCACAGCATAATCGACCCAGTAGCGGTCGACCAGCTCATCGCGTCGAGGATCAGGCTGGTCGTCCTGAATGGGGCAGAGCCTCGGTGCGTCGCGAAAGCGATTCACGGCGAAAAGATCGGGACGCTTGTCACCTGAGAGCGACAGGGTGATCGGGACGGTCAACGTCTCCAGCATCATCGGGCAGATGTTCGGCGTAAAGGTGTGGGCGCCTCTCGGCTCGGAGGACCACTGCTTGGGCGATGTCAGGCTGAAGTGTCAGGTTCTATTGGTTCTTGCAGTGGCAAAAGGTTTGTGACACCATTATCATTCTTAGCAATCGTCTCGGGTGCTTAAATGACTCAGTTCTCGGTTCGTGCTCGGTCTCAGATGGAAACTTGGAATGACGTGGCGGCCGGTCTGGGCGTGTGAGACAGAAGAGAAGGAATGTATGCAAACCATCAAGACAGGAACCCATTTCTGGTCCGGGAACGAAGCATGTGTTGAAGGCGCCATAATCGCCGGTTGTCGGTTCTTCGCAGGCTATCCAATTTCACCTGCTAATGAGATCCCCGAAAAACTTTCGGAGCGTTTGCCCGTCGTGGGAGGGATTTTCATGCAGATGGAGGACGAACTCGCCAGCATCGGGGCTGTCATGGGGGCCAGTTGGGCAGGCAAGAAAGCGATGACCGCGACTTCAGGCCCGGGTTTCAGTCTGATGCAAGAGACTCTAGGCTGGGGATTCATGACTGAGACGCCCTGCGTTGTTGTCGACGTTCAGAGAGTCGGGCCTGGCACTGGGCAGGCAACCAGGGGTGCGCAAGGGGACGTGATGCAGGCGCGGTGGGGAACCCACGGTGACTACGCTGCCATTGCTCTGTCCCCAAATTCGGTTCAGGAGATGTTTGAGCTTACGATAAGGGCGTTCAACCTATCGGAGAAGTACCGAACGCCTGTGGTTCTGCTAGCAGATGAGACAATAAGCCACGTCAGAGAGCAGATTGCGGTCCCGCCACAGGGCAGCATCGAAATCGTCAACCGCAAGAAGCCCAAGGCCGGGGAGACGAGGTTCTTCGGGCTCAAAGAGGTAGCGCCAATGCCTTCTGTTGGAGAGGGCTTCAACGTCGCGGCGACGGCTTCGACGCATGATGAGCAGGGAGTGCGGTTCACCCAGGACGCGTCAGTGCACAGGAGGATGGTGGAGGCGCTGGTCGCGAAGATATACGATCACGCTGACGAGATCGTCGAGACAGAATGCCACAACGTTGACCGCTGTGACATCGGCCTGGTCTCGTTCGGCTGCACGTCGCGTGCTGTGTACGAGGCGGTCCAACGCGCGGAGGAGGTCGGGATAAGGGTCGGCCACGTTCGTCTCAAGACAGTCTGGCCCTTTCCAGACGACGCGATTACACGGCTGGCCAGGAGCGCCCGAAGGATAATCGTCCCGGAGATGAACATGGGGCAGGTTGCGGGAGAGGTTCAGAGGGTTGCTGGCGCCGCGAAGGTTGTGAAGTTAGACAGGATTGGCGGGGGCGAGCTCATCACGCCTGAAGAGATCCTCGACGTGATCCTAGAGGAAGCGAAGTCAACTGCCTGAAGCATTTTCCTCGCGCAGTTACATGAGGAATCTGAAGCTTCCTTTCTGCCCGGGCTGCGGGCTCTTTTCGGTGGGCGATGCCTTCTTGCGGGCGGTGCACGAACTGGGCCACGAGGACCTGAGCGGGTTCTGCTTCGCCAGCGGGATAGGCTGCACCTCTTGGATTCCGTCTCCATACTTCTTGGCCGACTCGGTTCACACCCTGCACGGAAGGAGCATTCCCGTGGCGACGGGCATCAAGCTAGCACGTCCGAACCTGAACGTGGTGGTCTTCGGTGGGGACGGTGACATAGTAGGCATCGGCCTGAGCCACTTCGTGCACGCTGCCAGGCGGAACACGGACATCCTGGTCATAATGGGCAACAACATGGTGTATGGAATGACGGGCGGCCAGGTCGCGCCGACTACGCCGTTCGGGACCTTCACGGCGACCACACCCTATGGGAGCTTCGAGCACCCGTTGGACGCTGCCAAGCTCGCCGTCGCCGCCGGTGCGGCGTACTCTGCCCGCTGGACGACAGGGCACCTCAAAGAGCTAAAGGACTCGATGAAGACGGCGCTTCAGCTCAAGGGCTTCAAGTTCATCGAAGTCGTGACTCAATGTCCGACGGCCTACGGGAGGAGAGCGGGCTTCAAGGACGTGGCTGAAATGCTGAGGCGATTCAGAGAGAGCGCCATTTCGCTGGAAGAGGCCGGGAAACTGGGCGAAAAGGAACTGGAAGGAAGGATTGTTGTGGGTGAGTTAGGGCGGAGAGAGCGCCCGACGTTAGTGGAGACTTTGCACGAAGTGATGTGGAAGGCGAAGGGCGATGGCGGGCAGGATTGAGATAAGGTTCGGCGGCAGCGGCGGCCAGGGTGTGGTGTTGGCTGCGCGGATACTCGGAGAGGCGGCTGTCCTCGACGGAAAGAACGTCCTGCAGACCCAGGCCTACGGCGCTGAGGCAAGAGGCAGCCTGACCAAGAGCGAGGTGATAATTTCGGACGGCAAGATTGGATTTCCTGCCGTCAGGGAACTCGACCTGTTGGTGACCATGAGCCAAGAGGCGACCAACTCACTTGTGAAGGGTTTGAAGGAGACAGGAACGCTGATTGTAGACAGCTCGAACGTGACCAGTGTGCCTGAAACCGAGGCGGTAATCCACAGGCTCCCGATCACCGAGACGGCGAAGAAGGAGCTTGGGGAGGGGTTCTACGCCAACATGGTAATGCTCGGAGCACTCACCGGGATTACAGGCGTCGTCACCAGCGAATCCGTCGAGAGGGCCATCCGCGAGAATCTTGCGAAAAGACACGTTGAGGCCAACGTCAAGGCTTTCAGGGAAGGTCTGCGGCTTCGGCTGCAGTCATAGTCCGCGCATGGGCCCATTGCGCCTCCGCAGGGCGGAAGGAACAAGATAGGCAAGAACGGACAAGGGAATCCGTTGAGCCCACCATACCACAGAATCTTCCTGCCAACCATAGGTGCTGTCCGTCCCCAGATTGCCATCATGCTATTGCCCCAATGGGCAGGAGTCGTCGTGTTGTCAACAGTCTTATAGTTGAGTAGTCGGTCGAGTTTTCGACAGCCACATGCCGGACCTAGTGAGCCCTGCGGTTCGGGCGATTCAGAGAGAGGCTGAAGAGAATCCGGATCTCTTCTGGACAAGAGAGGCAGAGAAGCTACACTGGTTTCGGCGGTGGAATCAGGTATTCGAGTCAGACATCCCGAACTTCAGATGGTTCGCGGGCGGACTCACGAACCTGAGTTACAACTGCCTGGACCGTCACGTGCAGGAAGGATGGGGCGGTCACGCAGCCCTTATTGCCGAAAACGAACTTGGCCAGAGACGCGTCTACACCTACTTCCAACTCCTCACTGAAGTCAAGAAGGTCGCTGCCGCCCTTAGGGGCATTGGAGTGAAACGCGGGGACCGTGTCGCCGTATACATGCCAACCATGCCCGAGGCAATAATCTCGATGCTTGCCGCGACAAGGATAGGCGCCGTGCACATAGTCGTGTTCGCAGGTTTCGGTAGCGGGGCGCTTTCAGACAGAATAAGGATGTCCGGAGCAGAAGTCCTCTTGACCGCAGACGCGACCTGGAGGAGAGGTCGTCCGACCCCGCTCTTGAACATCGTCAGGGCAGCGCTTGCCGAACAATCTTCTCCCATAAGGAAGGTTGTTGTCCTTCAGCGCCTTGCCGAAACGCCTCAGCTGGAGCGCGGACGTGACATCACCTGGCAGGAATTCCTCGATTCTGGTCAAGGGCATTCGAGAGACTTCGAACAGATGGAAGCGAACGAGCCCGCGTTCATCCTGCCCACATCAGGCACTACAGCGAAGCCAAAGCTCGTCGTACACGTCCACGGGGGGTACCAGGTATGGATTCGGAGCGCCGGGGAGTGGGTATTCGGGGAGAAACGGCATGACGTCTGGTGGTCAACCTCGGACATCGGCTGGATAGTGGGACACAGCTACATCGTCTACGCCCCCCTGCTCTTTGGCTCTACGACTGTGGCCTTCGAAGGCGCGCTCGACCATCCCGGGCCTGAAACATTCTACCGGGTTGTTGAGGAAAACGGCGTCACGGGGATCTTCACGTCTCCAACCGCGGTCAGATTGCTCATGCGCTATGGAACAGAACATGCAAGGCGCTTCAATCTCGAGACCGTCCAGCGTGTATTTTCGGCAGGGGAAGTGCTCAACCCTCCGGCCTGGGCGTGGATGCAGAAGGAATTGTTTGGTGACAGGATTCCCGTGGTTGACCACATGTGGCAGACCGAAACCGGTGGGCCGGTCTTTGGTAATCCATACGGAATCTGCCTGCTCCCCATCAAGCCGGGCTCGGCCTGTCTCCCCCTTCCTGGAATCTCTTCAGAGATTCGGAGTCCCGATGGGTCCAGAGCCGGTCCGACTGAGAAGGGGATAGTGGTCATCACCCGCCCGTTCCCAGGGTTGACCCCCACCATATGGGGCGACCACGAACGCTACAAAAGGGAGTATTGGGGAAACATACCGGGCGTATTCTACACAGGGGACTCTGGTTACGTAGACGAAGACGGGTACGTCTGGTTCAGCGGGCGGGCGGACGAGATAATCAAGGTGGCTGACCACAGGATCGGAGTGATTGAGGTTGAGAGCGCTTTCCTTAGACACCCGGCCGTTGCCGAGGCCGGGGTCACTACCCATCCAGACAAGCTGCGGGGGTCAGTGATAGTGGCATTTGTCACGCTGAAGGCCGGACGCGAGCCTAGCGAACAGGTCAGGTCGGAGCTGAGGGAGACGGTCAGGAAGGAATTCGGTCCGCTGGCTGTAATAGAAGAGATCAACTTCGTGACCACGCTCCCGAAGACGCGAAGTGGGAAGATTATGAGGCGCGTGCTCAAGGCTATCGTACTCAACCAAGAGCCCGGAGACGTGTCGACGATTGAATCTGAAGAGTCGGTGGAGGAGGTGCGCCAGGCTTGGCAGCAGATACAATCGCAGTTGAAGTCTCAACATCCCGAATCAGGTCAGAGCTGAATTCGGTTCCCATCAAGAGGTCTGACGGGTACTCACTAATGTGAATGGCTTGACGCAAAATTGCTACGGTCTCTGACCCCTTGGTTATATCTCGGGCATCATAAACAAGGCGGGACTTGGTTGCGAGCAGCGTGGACCAATTCAAGAGATTGATTGCAGAGGCTCAATCACACAAGTTCTCGGGATGGGATTTCTCATGGCTCAATGACAGATTGGTAGAAGAGTCTCCGCCGTGGGATTACAAACAGGAAGTGACAAAGGGGTTCCCTGGCGTCAGGTCTTTGCTCGACTTAGGAACAGGAGGTGGCGAATTGCTTTCGTCACTTGGACCGCTTCCCGAGCAGACATACGTCACCGAAGGGTATCTGCCCAATGTGACCATCGCAAGGGACAGACTGAAGCCCCTCGGTATCGATGTCATACGGGCCGACGCGGAGGACAACAGAACAGAACACCAGGCAGGGGCCTTGCCATTCCACACTGGAACCTTTGACATGGTCATCGACCGGCATGAGTCGTTTGTCGCCAAAGAAGTCTACAGGGTTCTGAGGAGGGGCGGCGTCTTCCTGACCCAGCAAGTCGGGTCTGCCAACTTCCCTGAGCTGAACGAATTTCTTGGCGCACCGAAGGCCGAAGCCGTCTGGGACTTGCAAGTGGCTCGGCAACAGATATGCGAAGCGGGTCTCTACGTGACGGCTGGCCGAGAAGCCACCCTTGAATCACGCTTCAGAGACGTGGGAGCGGTGGTGTTCCTCCTATTGGCCGTGCCATGGCAGCTCGAAGGATTTAGTGTGAACGGCTACCTCGGCAAGCTCAAAGAGTTGCACAGGCTCATAGTCCGAACTGGAAGCTTCAGGGTGACTCGTACTAGGTTCTTTCTCAGGTCCATCAAACAGTAGAACGTATGCGCCTCTGGTTCTGATGGTGCGGGAGGTGGGACTTCGACCCAGCACGTGGGCGGGAGTCCACCTCGACTATGGGACCCGAAGGCTAACGCTGTAGCTGAAGTGGCGGCTCTCCCCAACAGTAACAACTGGCTTCGCTGTTAAGAGTCCTTTTTTCGGTTTTGATTGTCCAACTTACGGTCCCCCTTCTAACATGCCCCCACCGCATATCCAGCGTGGGCCTGTCCATGGAGGTCGCGCTCCGAAGATGGGATCGCCGCCTGGGTTGACGAATTGCGGGTTCATCACGATTCCACACTGGAATACCGCATACGACAACGAGGCCTGCGCGTTGACTCGCGTTGTCGAAGATGCAGTGGTATCGGTGCTGTACGGCACTATAGGGAGCAGGAACAAAGCCAAGGCAAGGACTATGACAAAGATAATCGCGCTCCGCACGGCCGATCGAGAGCCAATGACGTCTATTGAACTTGGTGCCCTAACCACGAATGCCCGAAAGGCCTCCCAGACCGGGCGTTCCTGACCCAGGGTTGCCTTACCCCCGCATGCCTGACGGGACTCCAGCCTTAGCATGCAGTGCGGGGGGTGGGACTCGACCCAACATGCTGGGCGGGAATCCTATCCGCTTGCTTTCACCGAGAAATGAAAAAGCAGCAGGGCTCCCCATTCGTCGCCGCCCACAATGGTGTATACCCCCGGCTGGGTGCTTCCGAGGAGGAACCCCCCGCTGATGTTGGGCATGTCCGGGGTCGAGGTCGTCCCATAATTGACGATGAAGATCTGGTCGTTGTAGCCCCAGAGCGTCATGTTCCACCCGTCGTCATACCGGACCTGCATCCTGTTGGACCAAGGAGACATAGAGAACACAGTGGGACGCATCGCAAGGACGCTGGCTGGGCAGCTGTGGGGGCCCTTGTTGTCGAGGAGGACGTCCTTGGCGGAGGTGATGTTCTGCAGGGTATAGTAGCCCCTGAAGGCGGCGATCCCGTAGGGTGGCGCCCCGTTGAAGCAGCGCCATGTGGAACGCAGGCTGAGCAGGTCCCAACTGTTCGCGTATGACAGGTTCACGACGCGACTTGTCGGGTTGAACTCGTCGATCTCGAACGTGAGCGAGGTGTTCGGCCTCACGGTGGTCCCCCATATCGACATGGTCAACACGATACCCGAGGGGCTCTTGACGGAGCAGGACAGCGTGAAGTCGCACTCGCTCGTAGGGCCGCGGGGGGGCTGGGCGGCGGTCCAGACGCCTGCAAAGTAGCCGGCTCCTGCGCTCACGGCGACCAGAACGACGACGAAGACAGCGACCGCTTCGCGCCTCATGCCCGGTTCTATGATTCTCGATTGATTTACGCTTGATTGCTGGAGCTGACCACAGATATCGGCGAGGACGTAGTGGGCATCCATCGATTGTGTTTTTGCGTTAGTGGTGGTGCGGCGCGCGCGCTCCAATTACTCTTGGTGCCGCGGTCATATACGATTCTTTCTCTCTAGACTGCTTTGAGAACTACATGTAGTGCGGGGGGTGGGATTCGAACCCACGAACCCCTGAGGGACAGGATGCCCCATCCGAAGCGCTGCCGGATCTTGAGTCCTGCACGTTTAACCAGGCTTCGTTACCCCCGCATCAGCCCCTAGCTCCGCATCTTGCGATAAAGAACCTATCCGCCATCCACCGCGTCTTCCCTTCCGAATCCTAGGCTGCCCATCGGGGTCATGCTTTGTGCACCGCAGCGGTAGCATTGCCGCCAACCGGCATTTATTCGATTCAATTGAATATAGGAGAGCTTCCCGCTTTCTGCCAATAAACCAAAATTACCTTCGATTTAGGGGACGCTTCTCAATTGAAGAGACTAAGGTATCAGCTGGGAACTGCTCCGCAGCCTCAGAGGAATCTCGTAGCAGCCTCTCTCACAAGGCAGCCAATCAAAGTCGGCGCCGCAAAGCCGGTATCGCGAATCTACGTCATCCCTGAACGCTGCAAGGAATGCAACTTCTGTTGGACCTTCTGTCCCAACGAGGTCCTCGAGCTTTCAACCGAGACCAATGCGAATGGCTACCGACATCCTCAGGTGAAACCCGGCAAAGAGAACGATTGCGTCGACTGCCGGATGTGCGCTTGGATCTGCCCCGAATTCGCGATTTACACCGTCGAGGTGCTTCCATGACTGTGAGCAACGCTCCTGGAACCCTCGCTCCCGGGACGTACTTCATGATGGGAAACTTCGCCTGCGTGGAGGCGGCGTTGGTTGCTGGCTGCAGGTTCTATGCGGGTTACCCGATAACGCCGTCCTCTGAAATCTTCGAGAGGGCCTGCACGAGGTTTCCGCAACTGGGAGGGTACGCCATCGAGATGGAGGACGAACTCGGAAGCATCGCCGCTGTCATCGGAGCATCCTACGCCGGCTCGAAGGCGATGACCGCGACCTCAGGGCCCGGGTTCAGCCTTATGATGGAGAACATCGGCCTCGCGTTCATCCTAGAGACCCCCAGCGTCATCGTGAACGTCCAAAGGGGCGGCCCTAGTACTGGCTTACCTACGCTCGTGGGGCAGGGCGACATGATGCAGGCCAGGTGGGGGTCCCACGGGGACCTCGAGACGATAGCATACTGTCCGAGCAGCGTCCAAGAGTTCTTCGACCTCACGATTCAGGCGTTCAACACGGCCGAACGGTTCCGGACCCCCGTCTTCGTCATGGCCGACCAAGTCGTCGGGATGATGTCTGAGCGCCTGCGGGTTCCGCCGCTGGAGGAGGTGGAAATCGTAGAAAGGCAGGTCGCCCACCCAGATCGGTCCGCGGCCCCCCATGACCTTCCGTTCGATTACTCAAAGGACTTCCTCCCGATGCAGATTACGGGCACAGGCTGCCGAGTCAACATCGAGAGCCTCACCCACGACTCCAAGGGATACCCTAGCACCGACTATTCCGTCTCACAGAAGATGATCGACCACCTGCTCGGCAAGATCAGGAACCACGCAAATGAGATTTGGAAGTGGGAGGAGACCTTCCTCGACGACGCGGAAGTGGCGGTCGTTGCTTACGGGTCGACCGCCAGGTCTGCCCTTTCCGCTGTCAAGAAGGCCCGGTCGATGGGCATCAAGGCGGGGCTGCTCAGGCTAATCACCGTTTGGCCCTTCCCAGACGAGGTCATCGAGAACGTCAGCAGGAAGGTAAACGCCCTCATCGTCCCCGAGGTCAACTACGGCCAGGTTGTGCACCCAGTGAGGGAGAACGCAAAGTGTCCAGTGTCGAGCGTCAACTGCGCGCCCGGAACGCTCGTCGACCCCAGAAGCATAGTAGACGCACTGGAGCTGGCGACCTGATGGCCACCATAGGAGCGCCTGTCGGCGGGCCAGCAATCAAGGTCGAGCGCCATGTTAGAGACGGAATCCTGCGGGCCGAACGCCTCCCCCACATCTGGTGCCCGGGCTGCGGCGTCGGGATAGTTCTCGAAGCCTACACGCGCGCCCTCGCGAAGTCAGGCATCCCCCAGGACAAGCACGCCGTCGTCTCCGGCATAGGCTGCACCGGCCGGTTCTCAGGGTACCTCGACCTCGATTCCTATCACACCACCCACGGCAGGGCGATAGCCTTTGCCACGGGAATCGCCGTCGTCAAGCCCGACCTCGAGGTGACCGTCATTGCCGGCGACGGCGACCTCGGCACGATCGGCGGGAACCACTTGATTCACGCGGCCAGGCGGAACGTCGACCTGAACGTCATCATGGTCAACAACTTCAACTACGGGATGACTGGCGGCCAGCACGGCGCCACGACGCCTACAGGCGCCAGGACCCACACTTCCCCCTACGGGAACGTCGAGGCCCCCTTCAACGTACCGTACCTCGTGGCGGCGGCAGGAGCTTCATTCGTTGCCCGCTGGACGGCCCTACACGTGACCCAGCTCTACAAGGCAATCAGGCGCATGATGGAGGTCGAGGGGTTCGCCTTCCTGGAGGTCATCTCCCCGTGCCCCCCGACCTTCGGCGAGTTCAACGGCTTCCCTGACGCGCTCGACGAGATGAAGTACTTCAGGGAAAGGTCGGTCGTCGACCACAACGCCGACCTGAGGGAAATTGCAATCTCCATGCGCCCGGACGACCGCATCGTCGTCGGCAACTTCATCGACAAGAGGAGGGCTTCCTACCAGGAGCTCCTCAGCGAGCTGAAGGTCAAGGCCGCAGGAGGCGCTGGAAAATGAGGTGGGAGTTCCGCATCACCGGAATCGGTGGACAGGGAGCAATCAGCATCGCGCACATAATCGGCAGGGCTGCAGTCATGTACGACTCGAGGGAGGCCGTCGTCACTGAGGGTTACAGTCCCTACATCATGGGCGGTTGGTCGAGGGGCGACGTCATAATCTCCGATGACCAGGTCGACTTCCCGTTCGTCTCTAGGCTCGACGCCCTCCTGACGATGTACCAAGAGGGCCTCGACCTGAACCTCAAACTCGTGAAGTCCGACGGCGTCATCTTGACCGAAAAGAGACTCGTCAATCCCAAGAGCGCGGGGCCTGCCAGGCGGGTCGTCGAGATCCCGGCAACGGAGGCAGCCGAGAAGCTGGGCAAGAAGATTCTCACCAACGTGGTCATGCTAGGGGGCCTCTCCGCGGTCTCTTCGGCAGTCTCGCCTGAGGCACTGAAGAAGGCGCTCGCTGACAGGTTCCCGAAGGCCAAGGACATCAACGCACGGGCTCTTGACACCGGCTTCGAGCTGGCCAAGCGTTCCGAGGAGGCACCCCGGCTTGTCTGAGCAGGACACAATCGTCATCATAGGCGGTGGGATCGCCGGAATACAGGCCGCCCTCGACGCTGCCAACGCAGGCGCGAAGGTGGTCCTCGTAGAGAAGGAGCCGACGATCGGGGGGAAGATGTCCATCCTCGACAAGAACTTCCCCACCTTGGATTGTTCGATCTGTATCGAGTCTCCGAAGATGAGCGACGTCGGGCTCCATCCCAACATCGAACTCCTCACCTGCTCGGAGGTCCAGGGCCTCGAGGGCGAGGCCGGAGACTTCACCGTCAGGGTGAGAGAGAACCCGAGGTACGTGACCGATGCCTGCACGAGGTGCGCTGAATGCGTCCCGGTCTGTCCGGTCGGCCTCAAGAACGAGTTCGACGTCGGGATGTCTGCGAGAAAGGCGATCTATATCCCCATCGAACAGTCGGTCCCCGGGGCGTACGTGATAGATGCCGAGCACTGCCTGAACAGGCCACCGAACTACTTGCCCTGCAGCCGCTGCATGGACGCGTGCGGGCCCGATGCAATCGACTTCAACATGATGCCGAAGACGCACGAAGTGAAGGCGGCCGCCGTGGTCGTGGCGACGGGCTTCGACCTGCTCAACCCCGAGCTCCTGACTGAGTTCAGCTACGGGAAGCATCCCGACATCCTGACCTCGATGGAGCTCGAGAGGCTCCTGCAGGCCTCGGGGCCGAGCCTAGGAGAGGTCGTTCGTCCCTCCGACGGCAAGCATCCGAGGAACGTCCTCTTCGTCCTCTGTGCGGGCTCCAGAGACCAGAGGTTTGCGAAGTACTGCTCTAGAATCTGCTGCATGTACACGATCAAGGAATCGTACCAGCTCAAGGACCACGGGATTGGGAACGTCGACGTAGCCTACATGGACATCCGCGCCTTCGGAAAGGGTTTCGACGAATTCTACGACAGGGCCCGCGACAGCGGGGTGAACTTCACCCGGGGAAGGCCAGCCAAGGTCAGACCTTCGGGAGCGACGCTGAAGGTTTCGTTCGAGAATACGGAGACGGGAGAGCTGAACGCCGAAAAGGAGTACGACATGGTGGTGCTCGCTACAGCGGCGGTGCCGTCGAGTAGCTCCGCTGCGCTCGCCTCGGCCCTAGCCATCGAGGTGGCAGACGACGGCTTCTTCGAATCGATGGAGGAGTCGGGCGAGTATGTCACCAGCACCAGGGGTGGGGTTTACTTGGCAGGCTGCAGCACCGGACCAAAGGACATACCCGACAGTGTCCTCGAGGGGGGTGCCGCGGTCGCGAAGGCGCTCACCCACCTGAAGACGAGGTCCTGGCCCGAGCCTCTGAATATCGTTCCGCTCAGCACCGAAGGCGAACCCCGGATCGGGGTCTTCGCCTGTCATTGCGGCTCGAACATAGCGGGCGTCGTCGACCTGCCGGAGCTGGTGAGCTTTGCCAGGACTCTGCCGAACGTCGTCCACTCGCAGGACCAGACCTACTCCTGCGCCGCCAACACGCTGAACGACATCAGCGGGGTCATTAGGGACAAGGGGATCAACAGGGTCGTGGTAGCGGCCTGCTCTCCCAAGACCCACTACCCGACCTTCCAGGGCTCCCTTGATCGGGCCGGCCTGAACAAGTATCTGTTGGAGATGGCGAACGTAAGGAACATGGATTCCTGGGTCCACAAAGAGGACAGGGCCGGGGCGCTCCGGAAGGCCAAGGACATGGTGAAGATGGCCGTTCTGAAGGCGTCTAAGATGAAACCTCTCACACCGATGAAGTTCTCGGTCACCCAGAAGGCGCTGGTGGTGGGCGGGGGCGTCGCAGGGATCGCTGCGGCGACAAACCTCGCCGAACAGGGGTTCGAGACGCACCTCGTCGAGAAGGGCGACAGGCTGGGAGGCCTGCTGCTCGACCTGGGAGAAGTCGCTCCGAGCGGCGTGAATGCGGACACACTTCTAGGTTTGGGGCTGGACAGGCTCCGCAGGAGCGGGGCTTCGGTCCACACCTCGACGCGAGTAGAAAGCATCACCGGCTTCGTGGGGAACTACCACGCGCACCTGACGGACGGTTCAGACTTGGACGTGGGGACAGTAGTGCTTGCCACGGGCGCCCTACCGTACACTCCCACCGAGTTCGACTATCCACGAAACGCATCGGTGGTGACCAGCCTGGAGCTCGAGAAGTCCATCGACAGCGTCGGGCCGCAGAAGAACGTCTCAATCATCTCCTGCGTGGGCTCGAGGAACGGCGAGATGGGCTGCTCCCGGTACTGCTGCCAGACCATGATCAACCAGGCGATACGGCTGAAGGACATGGGCAACAACGTCAACGTGTTCTACAAGGACATCAGGACCTTCGCCAGGTTCGGGGAGGAGGAGTACGAGGTCGCGTCCCGCAAGGGCATCTCGTTCGTCCAGTACCCGCAGGACCTCCACCCCCAGGACGCGATTAGATTCGAGGGCGGGAACCTGGTCATGAAGGACGAACTCCTCGGCACGGAGGCCGAGTTCCCCACCGACCTCGTCGTCCTGAACGTCGGGATGGCGCCCGTGAACGAAGAGGAGGGGGTGATGCACCAGCTGAAGGTCCCCACGGACCAGCAGGGCTTCGCCTTGGAGAGCCACCCGAAGCTCGGCCCGGCCGAATCCATCGTGCAGGGCGTGGTGCTGGCCGGAACCTGCCAGTATCCGAAGAGCGTCAAGGAGTCCTCGATCCAGGCCCTCGCGGCGGCGGCCAAGGCGTCGACGATACTCTCCAAGAAGGAAATCGAGCGGGAGCCCTTCATCGCGGTCGTCGACCCGGAGAGATGCACGAAGTGCGGACGGTGCATCCCCGTCTGCCCCTACAACGCGATAAGGGGGGAGCAGGGCAAGAGCATCGAGTTCATCACTGCGATGTGCGCGGGGTGCGGGACCTGCGTGGCCGAATGCTCGGTGGAGGGCGCCCTCAGGCAGGAGGACTTCACCGACGGTCAGATCATGTCGCAGATGGACGCCGCCCTCGAGGACGAGCCCCAGAGCAAGGTCCTGATCTTCGCCTGCAACTGGTGCTCCTACGCCGGGGCCGACCTGGCCGGAATCATGAAGATCCAGTATCCGTCCAATTCACGGGTCGTCAGGACCATGTGTTCTGGGAGGGTCTCTCAGAGGCTCGTTCTTTACGCCTTCTCGAAGGGTGCTGGGGCTGTCCTCGTGACAGGATGCCATCCCGGAGACTGCCACTACATCAGCGCGAACTCTCAGACGGAGAAGAGGGTCGCCAGGTGGAAGGTCATGCTAAAGGCGCGGGGAGTCGACCCGGGAAGGCTCCAGCTCTGGTGGGTGAGCGCGGCAGAGCCGAAGCGCTTCGCCGACAAGGTCAAGGAGATGGACCGCATAATCCGGGCCCTACCGCCAGAGGAGCTCTCGTCCACGACGACCAAGATCAAGATGACGGTGAGGTCCTCATGAAGCTGGAACCAGCCTTCACCCAGAAAGTCGAGGGTGCGTCGGACGACAAGCTCTCGCTCTGCTACCAGTGCGGGACCTGCACCGCAGTCTGTCCGGCAGGCGTTCCTGTCAGGAGCCTGATCCGCGGCTCGCAGCTCGGCGCGAGGGAATCCGTCACAGGCGACCAGCGGCTCTGGTACTGCAATACCTGCAAGCTCTGCGAAGTGGGGTGCCCCCGTGGTGTGAAGATCACCGACACCATCCACGCAATCAGGATTGCCGCGTACGAGGGCAAGAAGGTCCCGCAGAAGCTGGAGAGCGCACTCTGGGGCGTCTACGAAGACGCGAACCCCTGGGGTGGGAAGAAGGCCGACAGAGGCAAGTGGGCCGAGGGGCTGGGCATCAACCAAGGAAAGCCCGCGAAGTACCTCCTCTATGTCGGCTGCGCGGCCTCGTTCGACCCGAGGCTCCAGCACGTAGCCCGTTCTCTGGCCTTGATTCTTGGCAAGGCCGGCGTCGACTTCTCGGTCTTGGGCTCAGGGGAGAGCTGCTGCGGAGACGTCGTCTACCAGTTGGGCGAGGAGGCCTTCCTCGAGGAGCTGGTGCAAGGGAACATCCAGAGCTTCACAAAGTCTGGCGCGGAGGCCATCATCGCCGTTTCTCCTCACTGCTTCAACATGTTCAGGTCGGTCTACCCGAAGTACGGCGCTATGCCGACCGCCCTCCACTACACCGAGTTCTTGGCCGGGCTACTCGACAAGGGGTCACTCAGCCCAGGCCGCTTGGACGGTGGTGCCGCCGTCACCTACCACGACCCCTGCTATCTCGGCCGGTACCACGGGGTCTACGAGGAACCGAGGAAGCTGCTGGAGAGCGTCCCGGGGCTCGAGCTCTCTGAGATGGGCGACAGCAAGGCGAACGCCTTGTGCTGCGGAGGAGGAGGAGGGGGGATGTGGGTCGACCAAGAGGGCGAACGGCCCAGCATGCACAGGGTGAAGCAGGCAGCCGACACGGGCGCATCGCAGATGGTGACATCGTGCCCGTACTGCATACAGAACTTCGAGGACAGCGCCAAGACGGCCGGAGTGAGCATGGGTGTGATGGACGTATCAGAAGTGATCGCCCGTGCACTGGGCCTAGACGTAGGTGGAGTGTAGGTTGGCAGTCCAGGTGCAGTCGCCCGAGAGGGGAAAGGACGTCCTGGTCTTCATGGAGCAGACCGACGGCGTACTGGAAGGAGTCTCGCTGGAAGTCCTGGGCAAGGCGAGGGAGATTGCTGACAGGCTCGGAGCCTCTGTTATCGCCCTCGTGCTAGGAAACGATGTATCAGGAATCACCGACGAGGCTGCCAAGAGGGGCGCCGATGTCGTGCTTCTCGCAGATTCGCCCCTGCTCAAGGACTGCACCGTCGAGGCTTACCTGAAGGTGCTGCTCCCGCTCGTCACAGAAAGGAACCCAGCGATCATACTCATCGGAGGGACCCACAACGGCACCAGCCTCGCCGCGAGCCTCGCAGTGCGTCTCGGAGCCGGCCTGATGGCCCACGTGGTGGACCTGCAGGTCGACAAGGAGACCGGGACCCTCCTCGGTTCCGTCCCTGGCTTCGGAGGAAGCATCGTCGCGGTCTGCAAGTGCAAGAAGTGGCCGCAGATGGCGACGGTCAGGCCAGGGGTGTTCAAGCCGCTCCCTCCCAGAGACTCGGGCACCGGCAGAGTGGAGCCTGTCGAGGTCAGCATCACGGAGGCCGATGTGAAATGCCGGGTCCTCGAGAGGTCGGTCACAAAGACCGAGGATATCAGCCGGGCCCAAAGAATTGTGGTCGCGGGGCTGGGAACGAAGGGGGACCTCGTCCTGCCGCAGAAGCTGGCGCAGGCTCTCGGGGCGAGCTTCGGAGTCTCAAGACCCCTGGCCGACAAGAAGATGGCGCCGCGGGAGAGGGTCGTCGGCTCCACAGGCTACAGCGTGAACGCCGAGCTCGCCATCGTGGCAGGAGTCAGCGGGGCGGCCCACTTCACCTCGGGGATAAGGGACGCCAAGACCGTGATTGCGATCAACTCGGACCCGAACGCCCAAATCTTCAAACACGCGGACTACTGCGTGACGGGCAACCTGTTCGAGATTATGCCTGAGCTGATCTCAGCGCTTGAGGCATCGAAGGGGGGCCACAGATGAGATACGTGGTCTGCCTGAAGGTCACGCCCAAGGTCGAGCAAATCAGGTTCGACGAGGTGAAGAAGGCCATCGCCAGGGAGGGGGTCGAGAACGAGATCAACGAAGCGGACAAGAACGCACTCGAAGCCGCGCTCTTCCTGAAGGATAAGCACGGAGGTTCCGTGACGGTCATGACGATGGGACCGCTTTCCTTCGACCCGTTCCTGAAGCTCGCCGTCGCCATGGGAGCGGACGAGGCAATCCTCCTGAGCGACAGGAGCTTTGCCCAGGCAGACACATACGCAACCTCCCGCGTCCTCGCTGCCGCGCTGAAGAAGCTCCAGGAGTATGACCTCGTCCTATGCGGCGAGGCGTCGTCCGACGGCAGCACCGAGCAGGTCCCGGCGAGCATCGCCGAATGGCTCGGCATCCCCCGGGTGACCTATGCAATCGACGTCGAGGTCAAAGACTCGAAGCTAGTCTCGAAGAGGAGCGTCCAAGGCGGCTACGAGGTCGTCGAGACCGAGCTGCCTGCGCTGGTCAGCGTCGAGCTGGGGTGCAACGCCCCCAGGTTCCCCGACTTCCGGAGGAAGAGGTGGGCCGAGAAGGAGTACAAGTCCACGGTCTGGGGCATGACCGACCTCGGGTTCAGCCCGGACGAGGTCGGCCTGCAGGGGTCGCTGACCTCAGTAGAGGAGCTGAGGAAGATGGCTTCGCCGGCGAGGAAGGCCGAGGTCGTGACAGGGACCCCCCGTGAGGTAGCAGCCAGACTCGTTCAGATCATCAACGCCTCAGGGCACTGAGCCACTATTCGATTCATTCGAATAATCAATTAGGGGTTATCCCTATATGCCAACGTGTCCGCTTCTGTCTCATGCAACGCCGGGCTCTTCGGGGCTCGTTAATCCTGCTCGAATTCTTCTCCCCGGACCAGTGGAGCGAGGACGCATATGTCAAGGCGCCTCCATTCGTCACGGAGGACATCGACGGTACGGTCATGATCATTCCCACTTCCCTTGAGGCCGAGCGCGTCCTCGACTTGGTCAGCCCCACACTGGGTTTGAAGAAGGCGAGGAACGGCCAACTCTGCTACCTGACCAGCAGGGCGGAGACGATCAGGGCCCTCCGGATGTTCAACTGGTTCGTCAGGAGGAGCTGGCGCAACAAGGAGCTCGCCGTCCTTTGGGCCCTAGCCCACGCTCTCCGTGACTTGGACCGAACCCACCCACCCGTCTCCGTTCAGTCAATCACAGGCATGACCAACTGCAGCCCAAAGCTCGTCTCCGAGGTCATGAATGGCCTGCGCAGTGCGGACGACGCTCCGGCGCGGGGAGGGGCCTTCGGAGAGTATACGGTGGACGGCGCGGCTTTGAAGGACAAGCTAGAAGGCTGCCTCGAGGAAACTCCGACGCAGACCGAGGAGCTCGTGATGGAGTCGCTCTGCTCGGGGATGGGCTCGTCTGTGAATGACATCTACAACCGGGCATTCCCGCGTGAGCTGACCGTCGGCGCCGTGTACAAGGTCTCGGAGGAGCTCAAGCGCGAGGGCTACGTCCAAGCGCTCAGGCACTTTCGGGTGAACGAAAGAGGGCCGATGAGGGAGCTACTTGGTTCCGACTGCCGCAACTGCTTCTACGGCTACTCGAGCGCGGAGAAGTGCTTCGACGACGCCTTCAGGGACCTCGAACAGATACTCAAACGCTACTACCAGAAGGAACTCACCGAAGAGGAGCGGACCAGCTCCTACAACGCAATCAAATCGGCGCCCTTCGGCCCCAAGGTGATCAGGAAGGTCCTCGAGGCGTTGACGCTGATTCACCATATGGACGCCATGATGAGCGAGAAGAACGTGGTGAATGTCCTTCGGAAACTCGAGGACTGGTACGACATCGAGTTCCCGGTCCACCGGGGCACGGGCGAAATCGCTTTGAATATTGGCCTCGGGCGACAATAGCGAACCTTCAATAGCGGCCCGTCACCTTTGGATTCTGTGCAGCGCTCTGGTGTGAGACGTTGCTCCGATTGCGTACACTGGCGACCATATCCGCAGCTCAACCGTCTCGGCACGTGCGATTATCCGGGTGGCAGATACCACAACAGGGGGGTACCAGCCTCCAGCGAGCCCTGCGAAGCGTTCGTCAGAGACTTCCAGGTAGAGAAGATCTGCAGCAACTGCAACGGCTGGTACCCCCTCGACGTGCAACCTCATCTAGGGGAGTGCCACGCCTCGGGGAGTCCCAACTACGGCAGGCCCATCTTCTGGGACAGGATTTCTGGCGACTGTTTCGAGCAGAGGTCCCTCATCAACGCCGAGTTCGTGTTCTGCGAGACGTGCAGGCTGACCGTGCCCGGAAGCGACCTAGCAGGTCATAGGTCGCATGCGCTCTTCGCCGGGGCGGCGCAGTTTCCGGTCGAGGAGATGCTGGAATTCACTACTGCTGCCGACTGACCTACGTCGCGCCCCTCCCTATCTCTGAATCGTCGCCACTCTACTGCTCTTCCTCAGGAGCCTGTGCGACGCTATCTCGATTATTATGTTGCAGTAGCGTGCCAGCTGCGCGAACTGCGATGCAAGGACCCTGGCGTACCCATATTCGCCCGACTTGAGCATCTCGTGGGTGATCTCCTTCTCCATCTTCAACGTCTCGGCGACTAGGGCAGCAGAACCCTCTATCAGCCCGAGGTCAGAGGTGAGCAGGCCCTCGACCGTCGTGTTGAACGCCTCGCCCGCCTTGGCGCCGAGTCTCCTGATGTCCTCAACCACGCGCGGGTCCATCTCGGTCCCCTGTTCCTTGAGCCTAATCAGCTCCGCAGCGATGTCCAAGATGATGCTCCCTATCTCATCGAGAGTCTTCGCGCAGACTCTGTCCCCGGAGGCGTGCAACGGCGATTCGATGCCGATGTCCGCAGCGAGCTCCCTCCTGTTCAGCGCGACCAGCAGCTGCCTCACTATCAGCCAATACAGCTCGTCGATTTCGTCCTGGACTCTCCTAATCTCGTTTAGGCTCCCCGTCTTCCCGGGGTCGAGCGCCTCCATGACGTCGTCGAGGCTCTTCGCTACGAGAATCTGGAGTCTCTTAATCAGAGAGTCGACCGGGAACTTCGTGGGGTCTATGAAGCTCTGCGCGACGACATGCCTCGAGTCCGACTCAACCACCTCCAGCCCCCGGAGACTCTTTACGGTCTCGATCACCATGTCTGTCCTCACCTTGTCTAGAGGCTCCCTGCTGTAGACCTCTATGGTGTCATAGCCCAGAGCGTACGACCCGACAATCAACCTCATCAGCGTCTCGTCGTTCCCGATCAGGTCGGCCTTTATTGTGGTCTTGCTGGACTTGCTCGCTTTTGTCGCCGGAATCAACCTCAACGTACCGTCGGCGTCCTCCCTGAACAGGACGCTGTCTCCTACGGAGAGGTTCATCTCCTTCACGAACCTCTTGGGTATCGAGACGGCTAGGGTCGAGTATCCGACCTTCTGCACCTTCCTCAATTCGTCCATGGTCTTCTATATACTACTACCCACTATATATGCTATACTTTTAAACAGTGACCCAATCTCATAGGCCAAGACACGGCATGAAGAGGCGCGACTTCTCATGGATGATAGGAGGAATCCAGGGCAGCGGAGTCGACACTTCCGCGAACATCTTCGCCCGGGCGGCGGCCATGGGAGGCCTCTTCGTTTTCGGCAACAGGGAATACTATTCTAACATCAAGGGTGAGCACAGCTACTTCCAGGTCAGGGTCTCGAAGAACCTGATCAGGTCTCACGTCTACACCGTCGACATGCTGACGACCTTCGAAGAGGAGACGATTTTCAGGCACGCGCTGGAGGTAAGGAAGGAGGGAGCGATAGTCTACGACCCCGACCAGGACACGAAGAGACTCGACCAGGTACCCACGATTGAAGCCAACGTGAAGGCCGCGCTGAACGACGAGCTCGCGAAGGCCGGCCTCTCGGCCGATGTCAAGGGCATCCTCGAGCTGGCCAGGAGGAGGGGAGTCCACATCTACCCAATCCCATACACCGAGCTACTGAAGGCAGTCGGCGCCAAGTTCGGCGAGACCTCGCTCAGCACTCTCCAGCGCATGCTCAACGTGATGGCGGTGGCCGCGTCCTTCGCACTGGTATCCTTCGACGAGGACCTCGTCAAGGAGGCGCTCAAGAAACAGTTCCGGTCAAAGCCCAAAGTCGTCGAGATGAACATCGCGGCCGTCGCAGCAGCGTACGAATACATGAACCAAAAGTTCGCTGGAAGCTTCGCTTACAAGCTGGAACCCACGAAGATCAGCGAGGACAGGCTCTTCGTCAGGGGCACCTCTGTGGTCGCCATGGCCAAGGAGCTCGCGGGCTGCAGGCTTCAGACCTATTACCCAATCACCCCGGCCAGCGACGAGAGCGAGTTCCTCGAGTCCCATGCTGAGATACAGCTCGATGGCTCTGCGGCCCGAGAGAACCCCCAGGTCGCCGAAGTCGCAGCTCTGAAGAACAAGGGCGGCATCACGGTCGTCCAGTCTGAGGACGAGATTGCGGCAATCACGATGGCCATAGGCGGCGGGCTCGCGGGCGCCAGGTCCTCGACCTCCACCTCCGGTCCGGGATTCTCCCTCATGGCCGAGGGTCTCGGATACGCCGGGATTAACGAGGTTCCGGTGGTGGTAACACTGTACTCTAGGGGCGGCCCGAGCACCGGGCTTCCGACACGCCACGAGCAGGGCGACCTAAGGTTCGCCCTCCATGCAGGGCACGGCGAGTTCCCGAGGCTGGTCCTGGCGAGCGGTGACCTCGAAGAGTCGTTCTACGATACCATCAGAGCCTTCAACTACTCCGAAAGGTACCAGACGCCGGTCATCCACCTAGTCGATAAGGCGCTGACAAACTCCGACGCCACGCTGGCCAAGTTCGACGTCAACAGGGTCAAGATCGATAGGGGCCTTCTGGTCAAGGGGCCAGTAACCGACGCCGTCAACGGTGAAATCAGACGGTTCCAGCCGACGCCCAATGGAATCTCTCCGCGCGCGCCAGTGGGAACGAAGGGGGGAGTCTACTGGCACACGGGGGACGAGCACAACGAGTTGGGGCACATCACAGAGGACCCCACGACTCGTGACATGATGATGGAGAAGAGGATGGGCAAGATCGACCTAGCAGACAGGGAAATCCCCCTCGAGGAGAGGGTCAACTTCTTCGGCCCCGAGGACGCCGACATCACCGTCGTCAGCTGGGGCTCGACGAAGGGCGCGATCCTCGACGCGATGGAGTGGCTCAAGGAGGACGGGATAACGGTCAACTTCCTCCAGATCAGGCTGATCAACCCGTTCCCCACCGAATACGTCACCAAGGTCCTTTCAAAGGCGAAGAAGGTCGTGGGTATCGAGATGAACTATTCTGGACAGCTAATCGGGATACTGCGCGAAAGGACGTGCATCCCGGTCGAGCAGCTGGTCGTGAAGTACAACGGAAGGCCGATGTCGTCCGAAGAGGTCTACGACGCCGTCAAGATGATCTCAGAGGGAAAGGCCCCCAAGAAACTGGTGTTGAAACATGGCACTTAAGCTCACTGACCTGAAGACGTCGGCGCACAACGACTGGTGCCCCGGCTGCGGAGACTTCGGGATCCTCAACGCGGTCCAGATGGCACTGGCAGAGATGAACGTCGATCCGTCCCGCACCGTTGTTGTCTCCGGGGTCGGCTGCTCTTCGAAGGCTCCCCACTTCATCAAGACCTACGGCGTCCACACCCTCCATGGCAGGGCGCTCCCGTTCGCTGCAGGCATCAAGCTGGCGAACCCCAACCTAGAGGTGGTCATCGAGGGAGGCGACGGCGACGGCCTTGGAATCGGCGCCGGGCACTTCGTCAACGCTGGCAGGCGCAACTTGGACATGCTGTACATCATCCACGACAACGAGGTCTACGGCCTCACGAAGGGCCAGGCTGCCCCGACCATGAAACTCGGGATGAAGACGAAGTCCCTCCCACTGCCCAACATCAACCAGGGGGTCAACCCCATAATGCTGGCGATCGCCTCGGGCTACACCTTCGTGGCCAGGGGTTACTCCTACGACGTCCGCCACCTGAAGGACCTGATCATCAAGGGCATCCAACACAGAGGCTTCGCGTTCTTGGACGTCCTACAGCCGTGTCCGACTTACAACGACATCCAGACTAAGGAGTACTGGGCAGGCGAGGGGAACCTCGACGCCGGCGGCAGGCCCCAGCCTAGGACTTACAAGCTGGAGGAGACCGGTTACGACGGAGTCGTCCACAAAACAGACGAGGAGGAGATGGAGAAGAAGGTCCAGCAGGCTGTCCTGAAGTCATTCGAATTCGGGGACCGAACGCCGATCGGAATCTTCTACCAGAACGAGTTCGTACCCACGTTCGGCGAGCGCCTCGCGGCAAGGATGCCCTCCTACAAGACCAGCCCGCCCGCGGACCAGGAGATCGCTCACGCTGACGGAACGCCGCTAGCGAACATCGACAAACTGCTCGAAGATATGCGGGTCTGACAGGGTCCACAGGCACGGGAGTCTTCAGACTTCAAGGGACATTCTTCTCACGGTCTTTTCGGCGGGAAGAGGACCTGATGGTCGTCGTCCCTAGACCGCCCGCGCACGGTCGCATCCTCTGGTTGACAGTTACCTGAGAATCTGCGCGAGCCTCTCCGTAGAACCCTTGCATGAAGGATGTCGATTTAACACGGGAACGCATATATATGAACCCAGAACCGTGCATGAGTTTGCGCATTAATTGGCGGCGTCTGCCTTGAGCAAACGGGCATAGCCCCAACGCAATGAGAATGCACGACCTCCAGATGCGCGTACAAAAGTGGAGATACTGACTTCATTGGTTAGATCTGACATGGGTTGTGCTTTACACCTCGCAGAAATGCGTGGTCGTACTCCTCGATAATTGACTCCGGTTGATCCTGCCGGACCCGACTGCTATCGGATTGGGATTTAGCCATGTTAGTCGTGCGTTCCCTGGCTACAGGGGACGCGGCGCACGGCTCAGTAACACGTAGTCAACCTGCCCTGGAGACGCGCACAATCGCGGGAAACTGCGGCTAATGTGCGATAGATGACCTCATCTGGAAGGAGAGGTCGTCGAAAAGGTGGCGCGAGTATGCTTCGCGTCTTCCGCTCCAGGATGGGACTGCGGCCGATCAGGCTGTTGGCGGGGTAATGGCCCACCAAACCTGTAACCGGTACGGGCTTTGAGAGAAGGAGCCCGGAGATGGACACTGAGACAAGGGTCCAGGCCCTACGGGGCGCATCAGGCGCGAAAACTTCGCAATGCGCGAAAGCGTGACGAGGCTAGTCCGAGTGCCTTCCGCTGAGGAGGGCTTTTCTCGGCTGTAAATAAGCCGGGGAATAAGGGGAGGGCAAGTCTGGTGTCAGCCGCCGCGGTAATACCAGCTCCTCGAGTGGTCGGGACGATTATTGGGCCTAAAGCACCCGTAGCCTGTTCAGTAAGTCCTCTGTTAAATCCAATCGCTCAACGATTGGCGTGCAGAGGATACTGCTGGACTAGGAGGCGGGAGAGGCGGACGGTACTCCGCGTGTAGGGGTAAAATCCTTTGATCCGCGGAAGACCACCAGTGGCGAAGGCGGTCCGCCAGAACGCGCTCGACGGTGAGGGGTGAAAGCTGGGGGAGCGAACCGGATTAGATACCCGGGTAGTCCCAGCCGTAAACGATGCGAGCTAGATGATTCGATTGCAGTTCGCAATCGAAGTGTCGCAGGGAAGCCGTTAAGCTCGCCGCCTGGGGAGTACGGTCGCAAGGCTGAATTGTCGGCGACAACTTTCGCCGGCACAGTTCACTTAAAGGAATTGGCGGGGGAGCACCACAAGGGGTGAAGCCTGCGGTTCAATTGGAGTCAACGCCAGGAAACTTACCAGGAGCGACAGCAGGATGAGGGTCAGGCTGAAGACTTTACCTGACGAGCTGAGAGGAGGTGCATGGCCGTCGCCAGCTCGTGCCGTGAGGCGTCCTGTTAAGTCAGGCAACGAGCGAGACCCTTGCCGATAATTGCTAGCCGCGATCGCAATATCGCGGAGGCTAGTTATCGGGACTGCCGCTGCTAAAGCGGAGGAAGGAGAGGGCCACGGCAGGTCAGTATGCCCCGAAACTCCTGGGCCACACGCGGGCTGCAATGGTAGGGACAATGGGTCCCGACCTCGAAAGAGGAAGGCAATCCTCAAACCCTACCCCAGTTGTGATTGAGGGCTGAAACCCGCCCTCATGAATATGGAATCCCTAGTAACCGCGTGTCATCACCGCGCGGTGAATACGTCCCTGCTCCTTGCACACACCGCCCGTCGCTTCACCCGAGTTGGGTTTGGGCGAGGCCGGCTCTAATTGGGCCGATCGAACCTAAGTTCGGCAAGGGGGGAGAAGTCGTAACAAGGTGGCTGTAGGGGAACCTGCAGCCGGATCACCTCCTTAGTTAACGAACTCGGGGAGTACGACTGCGCACTGCAAAGGGGTAGTATCTAGTAAAGCATGACCCGTGAAAGATGCAACATCCGGTCCTCGGACTTGATGTGAAGGGCCAGCGGGCCATCTGATAGAGGTCCGCGATTAAAGTCGTGCATAGGGTTCGCGCAAGCATCCGCCGGGATGTAATACTCATCCGTACGCACCGACGCCGTATGGTGGATGACTTGGCTTGGGAAGCGATGAAGGACGTGGCAAGCTGCGATAAGCCCCGGGGAGGAGCATGCAGCCCTTGATCCGGGGATGTCCGAATGGGTTAGAACCTATTGGGATTGCCGCAAGGCGTCCCTTTGATCCGCGAGGATCGCAAACGCTGGGGAAGGAAACATCTGAGTACCAGCAGGAAAAGAAATCAATTGAGATCCCGTTAGTAGCGGCGAGCGAAAACGGGAGAGCCCAAACCGAATCCGTCGCCGAAAGGCGATGGAGATGTGGGGTTCGCCTTCAACGCATACGACCCTGGGACCATCTGGCCGAACTTACCTGGAAAGGCAGGGAACAGAGTGTGAGACCCACGTAGGCTGTGTGAGATCGAGGTCGTGTTGAAGACAGAGTACTTGGCCTTGTCATTGGCTAAGGAAGATTGGGGGAAAGCAGCCTCCAAGGCTAAACATTACCCAAGACCGATAGAAAACTAGTACCGCGAGGGAAAGTTGCAAAGTGCCCCGAAAGGGGTGTGAAAAGAGCCTGAAACCATACGGTTACAGACGTGCGCGGCCCGAAAGGAGTGCGATCCTCGAGCGAGTTCCCGCAAGGGAGCTCAATTGGGGGTAAGCGCCCCAGGGTCGTGCATTCCGTCTAGAAACACGGGCCAGGGAGTTAGCTGTCATGGCGAGCCTAAGGGTTAGAAGCCCGGAGGCGAAGCGAAAGCGATTCTCCGCAAAGCCGAAAGGCTCCAGGGAGGAGGTGTAAAAGCGCCTTAGAGTCATGGCGGTTTAGACTAGAAACCGAGTGATCGTGCCCTCGACAAGGTGAAGCCGGGCGAAAGCCTGGTGGAGGCCTGAAAGGGTCTTAACGTGCAACTTAGTCCCCTGATCGGGGGCAAGGGGCCAAAAGCCTATCTAACTCGGTGATTGCTAGTTCCCACCGAAGCGGATCCCCAGTCCTGTCTCCGTGGATGTTGCCGACGTTGTAGAGCACTGATGAAGAAACAAGGATCCGAAAGGGTCCACTTCTTTTTCAAACTCCGAATGTGTCGGCGCAAGAGAAGCGGGGAAGCGGGTTTATGTGGGGTAAGCCTCATAACCGAGAGGGGATTAACCCAGACTGGAGTTAAGGCCCCCAAATGAAGGCTAAGTGTCAAGCTAAAGGGCGTCCTTGAGCTCAGACAGCAGGGAGGTAGGCTTAGAAGCAGCCATCCTTCAAAGATAGCGTAACAGCTCACCTGCCGAGCTTAGGGGCCCCGAAAATGGACGGGACTAAAGCCTTCTGCCGATACTCCGGACAACTTGCCTGAGGCAAGTTTGTGGTAGGTGGGCGTAGAGATTGGGCGGAAGCCGGGCCGTGAGGTCCGGTGGACCGATTTCTAGTGCAGATCCTGGTAGTAGTAGCAGCGTAGTCGGGTGAGAATCCTGATCGCCGCATGGGCACGGGTTCCCTGGCAATGCGTCGTCAGCCAGGGGTTAGCCGATCCTAAGTGTATCCTCAACAGGGAGACACGAACCAGGGAAACTGGTCAAAATTCCAGTGCCTTTGACGGACCGATTCCCCGCAAGGGGAGACATCGACTCCGATACTTTGAGATATGGCGTGCAGAGTTTATCGCTCTGTCTAATCCAACTAGTCGTGGGGAGTGTCGTAATGACGAGAACCACGGTGAGTGGAGAATGGCCGCCCGTTGGGGTGGTTCGCCAGATTCCCGGAGACCGTGAAAACGGAGTTGGATAGGTCCGTCGAAGTTCGTACCCAGAACCGACACAAGTGTCCCTAGGTAAGAAGCCTAAGGCGTCTCGGGGAACCGTAGGTAAGGGAACTCGGCAAATTAGCCACGTACGTTAGCTAGAAGTGGTGCCTGCGTTCGTCATGAAAAATGGCGTTCGCAGGTTGCAATAACAAGGGGGTCCCGACTGTTTACTAAAAACACAGTAAAGCGCAAGTCCGAAAGGATGTGTACGCTTTATGAATCCTGGCCAGTGCAGGTACCTAAAACCCGGGTTCAACTGGGCTAAGGGCCTGAAACGCCGGGAGTAACTCTGACTCTCTTAAGGTAGCCAAATGCCTTGTCGGGTGAGTTCCGACGTGAACTAACGGACGAACGAGGGCCCCGCCGTCCCTATCTACAACCCGGCGAACCTACGTAAGGTGGACGAACAGTCCATCAACTTCCATCGGGGAGAGAAGTCCCTGTGGAGCTTTACTGCAGCTTGTTGCTGCGATGCGGTTGGGGTTGCAGAGTGTAGCTGGGAGCCTTCGAAGCGCTGCCTTCGGGTGGCGTGGAGGCA
>CAWCFU010000001.1:0-369420 GCA_963794985.1 uncultured archaeon | reverse complement strand
CTACCCGTGGGTACCGTCCATCGGGTTGACATTCGGATTCTTCGCCGACGGGCTGAGCCTCCCAGTGGCCTTGGTCATGAGCGTTGTCTGCACGGCCACCTCTGTCTACTCGATGCCGTACATGAAGCACAGGCTTGAGGATATGTATGGCGAGGAGAGGAAGTCGCAGTATGGCCTCTATTACGTCAACTTCCTGCTCCTCACGGTAGGCCTGGTCGGTCTCTCGCTCTCGACGAACCTGATCGAGCTCTACATGTTCCTCGAGTTGCTGCTCATCCCTTCGTTCTTTCTCATGAGCCTCTTTGGTTACGTCGACAGAGAGAGAATCGCAGTAATGTACTTCATCTGGAACCATCTCGGGGCGTTCCTCTTCCTCGCCGGAATCGTCCTTGTCTTCATCACGACGGGGAGCTTTGATGTGACGGCACTCGCATCGATTCAACCTGGCACGGTTGGATACTGGATCGTCGGTCTGATTCTCGTCGGCTGGCTCGTCAAGATGGCGATCTTCGGTCTCCACACTTGGCTCCCCTACGCCCACGCAGAGCATCCGACCTCCTTCGCGCCGATAATGGCAATGATAGTTGGTGTCGGAAACTACGTATTGGCCAGGCTGCTCGTCGAGGAGATGCCGACGGTCTTCAAGCCCTTCGGTTTTCCTCTGATGGTCTGGGCGCTCATAACGATGGTCTACGCCGGCGCCGTTACCCTCGTACAGACCGACACCAAGTACCTCTACTCGTGGTCTACGATAAGCCAGAACGCCTACTCGCTCCTCGGCATCGGTAGTCTCACTGCTCTAGGCGTCTCTGGGGGGGTCTTCTACTTCCTTAGTCACATCGTCGGGAAGTGCATCCTCTTCTCGGTCGCCGGGATCCTCCTCGCGCAGACAGGAACCAGGGACATAAGGAAGATGGGAGGGCTCGCCACCGTGATGCCGCTGACGGCGACTCTCTGCGTCCTCGGCACACTGATTCTCTCTGCCGTCCCGCCCATGAGCGGCTTCCAGGCAGAGTGGATCCTGTTTGTCGGGATCTTTACTCAAGGAACACTCGGCACCGCCGCCAACATGGTCGTGGCGTTCGCCGCGATCATAGGGACCATCCTGACGGTTGCTTACACTTTCTGGCCTCTCCGCAAGATCTTCTTCGGACCCCTCCCCGACCATCTCCGGGAAGTGAAGGAGGCGCCACTCACCATGATAGTCCCGCTCTTCATGCTGGCCGCGATCATGCTCCTGGTCGGCATCTACCCAGAACTGATCATGAAGTTCCTTTCATCATTCACGTCCGGACTTCCGATTAAAGGAGGAATCGGGTAGATGAGTGCAGTAGTCTCCGCCTACTACATCTGGGCGATCTTCGTGGTCCCGTTCATAGGCGCCCTGGCCATCGCTCTGTACCCAAAGGCGTCGAGGGTCAGGGATTACGTCGCTGTCCTCTTCTCCCTAGTTTCTGCGCTCTTCGCTCTCCAGCTTCTGATACCGACGCTACAGGGCCGAACAATCACCCCCTCCGGCCCGACCAGCATTCCGTGGATTCCGACGCTCAACGTCAGCATGGGTGTCCTTTACGACCCATTCACCATAATCATCTCGAACGTCGTCGCGTGGGTGGGTCTGCTGATCATGGTGTACAGCCTCGAGTACATGAAAGGGGACAGCGGGTTGACTCGGTACTGGTTCCTCATGAGTTTCTTCATCGGGAGCATGCAGCTAATCGTCCTCTTCGAACAATTTCCTCTCGATGTTCGTCGGATGGGAGGGCGTCGGGCTCTGCAGTTTCGCTCTGATCGGGTTCTGGTTCACCGATGAGAAGGATAGGTGGGTCGGGACAATCGGTCAGACCGCCCTCGGAGAGGCCCAGGCGTACCCACCATCGCACGCAGGAATGAAAGCTTTCGTGATGACAAGGATAGGCGACATTGCCTTCCTGGCTGGGATCATGCTCGTCTTCATCTACTCCGGGACCTTCAGCTTCACCCAGCTAGGTCAGAACACAGGATGGGCGACGAGCCTGTCCCAGTCGGGCCTGCTCATTCCTGCCGCTCTGCTGATATTTGGAGGCGCGGTTGGGAAGTCTGCACAGTTCCCGCTCCACGAGTGGCTCCCAGACGCTATGGCCGGTCCAGCCCCAGTCTCCGCGCTCATACACGCGGCGACGATGGTCAACGCGGGCGTAGTGCTCGTGGCTAGGGTCGGCCCGATCTTCTACTTCGCGCTGGCTTCCAACCCCTCGCTGATTCAGCCGTTCTTCTTGACAGTGGCCTGGATTGGCGCGTTCACCGCCTTTCTGGCTGGCACCCAGGCACTCGTCGGATTCGAGTTGAAGAAGATACTCGCCTATTCGACGATTTCCCAGATCGGATACATGATGATGGCACTCGGGCTGACCGCCTACTCGACCAACTTCGCCCAGGGACTCTCCGCGGGGCTCTACCAGTTGATGAGTCACGCGATCTTCAAGGCATGCCTCTTCATGGCGGCAGGAGCACTCATCCACGTCTCCGGATCGAAGTACATCAATGAGATGGGCGGGTTGAGGAAGAAGATGAATATGACGTTTATCGCCTTCCTGATAGCCGCAGCTTCGCTCGCGGGCATTCCACCATTCAGCGGCTTCTGGAGCAAGGACGCCGTTCTGGCGGTGGCATGGGATTCGGGGCAGACCTGGCTGTTCTTGGTGGGTGCGGTGACCGCAGGTTTGACAGCGTTCTACTCCTTCAGGATGCTCGGGATTATCTTCTTCGGGAAAGAAAGCGCGAACTTGGAGGAGCGGGGGGGTGGAGAGCACGGGGTTCGGGAGGTCAGCCCACTGCTGTGGGCTCCTTACATGGTCCTCGCAATCGGCACGCTCTTCATCGGGCTCATCTCGGCTCCACTCGGCGTTGAGAACTTTCTCGAGTGGGCCTCCAACGCTTACCTGGTCACGCTCTCCCCACATTTCACTGCACCAGTGGTCGCTTCCGTCGGGTTCAACGTGGAGTCCGCCCTGGTAGCGGCCACCTTCGTGATTGTCGGGTTTGGGTTTGCCGCTCTGCTTTATCTCGCGAGAAGGTATCCCCCGACCAAGTTCGTCGGGGATACTGGGTTCATGCACGCCGTCTACACCTTCCTTGAGAATAGGTGGTACATCAACGCAATCTACTACAGGGTCTTCGTCGACCCGCCCCTTAGAGCCTCGAGGTGGCTGCTCGCAAATGTCGAGATCAATGGGCTGGACAGGATGAACAACGCCGGCGCCTACATCGGTCTCAGCTTCTCGGCCGCTGGTAACTGGGTAGATACCAAGGTGATCGACGGGGCCGCGAACGGCATTTCGACCCTCGGGCAGGCCCTGTCCAGGGCGGCTAAGAGGATGCAGACGGGGATAACCGAGCAGTACATCTTCGTCTTCGCTCTCGGCCTGTCACTCCTGATCGTTGCCCTGATTCTTGCATTGGGGATTATGCCATGAGTTATCTCCTCTCTCTGCTCATCTTCATCCCACTGGTCGGGACGCCATTCGTCTACCTCGTCGGCAGGCGGAACAAACGCGCCGGAATCTACCTCACGTTGGGTCTGTCGGTAATCACATTTCTGCTCGCCCTCTACTCCTATTGGTTCGTCTATGTTCACCCTCCCGCTCTCGGCCAGTACGCGCTGGTGGAGAAGCACACATGGTTCAACTTCCAGTTCATCGGTCTGGATTACTTGGTCGGACTCGACGGTCTCAGTGCACCGCTCGTTACTCTCTCGAGCCTTCTGTTGATACTGGTGATCATCGGCTCACGAAGGCTGATCGACCATCACGAGGCGGAGTACTATGCCCTACTCCTCTTCTTCGAAGGGTCGATAATGGGAGTGTTTCTCTCGCTCAACCTGATTGTTTTCTACATCTTCTGGGAACTCGTCCTCATCCCCATGTTCTTCTTCATCGGAGTCTGGGGCGGGCCAAGACGGAAGTATGCGGCGTTGAAGTTCATCCTCTTCACGTTTACCGGAAGCACGATAATGCTCCTGGGCTTCCTCTACTTCTACTTGGGGATGCCCTCGCCCTCGTTCGATATGCCAACCATCCAAGCAATGATTCAGAACCACCAGATACCTGTTAGCCTCGAGTATCTCCCTCTACTCGCGTCGTTCATCGGGTTCGGTGTCAAACTCCCTGTCGTTCCTTTCCACACATGGCTGCCCGACGCTCACGTCGAAGCTCCTGCCCCGATCAGCGTCCTCCTAGCAGGCGTCCTGCTGAAGATGGGCGGGTATGGCTTTCTCAGAATCAGCATCAGCCTCTTCCCACAGGCCTCGTTTCAGTATGCGTGGGTCTTCCTCGTAATCGGGGCAGTGACGATGTTCTATGGCGCAATCGTCGCTCTCTTGGCAACAGACCTCAAGAGGATGATAGCTATGACGAGCATAAACCACATGGGCTTCGTTCTCCTAGGGGCTTACGCCACCGTGGCTACTGGTAGCCCACTCGGCGTCGAAGGTGCAATCCTCCAAATGTTCACTCACGGCTTGGCGATTGGTGCGCTCTTCATGCTCTCGGGATACGTTCATGAGCAGGCCGGAACGAGAGAGATACCACTGCTGAAGGGACTGAAGGTCACAATGCCCAGGACAGCCGTGCTTCTGGTCCTGGGGAGTGCCGCGGCGATGGGGTTGCCGCCATTCGCGAACTTCCTAGCTGAGTTCATGGTAATCGCCGCGGGTATCTCTGCCTACTCTATCCTAGGGGTGACGATACTGGTCCCAGTGATCACGAGCGGATACTTCCTCTGGATGATCAAGAGGTCGATCCTCTCGTCTCCTGAGGGAAGCGCGACGCAGCATGACATTCCTAAGCCCGACGCTCTTGCCATCGCATCTTACCTTGTACCTCTCGTCATACTGATGATCTTCTCGTATCTGATAATCGCTCCGAGCGTACCCGTTGCGCAGTTCATAGCCAATCTGGCCAGGCTGAGGGGCGGCTGAGATGAATCTGCTCTCTGTCACGATTATCATTCTGGCCGCCTCGTCGCTCGGCATCCCGCTCTTCCAGCTCCTTGACGACAAGAAGTCAAAGATTCCTGCTTACATCCTGATTGCAGTCCTCACGGTGTCCCTCGTCCTAATCGGGGCCAACACCATATGGCCCGCGACGGACGCCTCGTTTGGCGGCCTACTCGGCTCTGACGCACTCGGCGGCTTCTTCGCACTTGCCACGCTCGGCATGACGCTGATGGTCGTGGTCGCCTCAAGTGAGCTACATACGCAGTGCCAATTCGCCGATCTACTACGGTCTCCTCTCGTTTACCGCACTTGGGATGCTCCTCCTTTCGTACTCCCAGGACCTGCTGATGCTCTTCGTCTCGTGGGAGCTCATGAGCCTGCCGACGTATGCCCTTGCCGGCTACGACAAGAAGCGGGTCCAGTCGAACGAGGCGTCAGTGAAGTACGCCATAATCGGCGCGATGTCCTCGGCAATAATACTCTACGCGATTAGTCTGACCTACGGATTGACGGGTACGACCCAGATCATCCCTGCGGTCAAGGCCCTCGCCTCGCAGCCGTTCAACCCGTTGGCCAGCGTAGCAGTCATCCTGTTCGTCGCAGGCTTCGGTTTCAAGATGGCGATTGTCCCGTTCCACATGTGGATTCCAGACGTCTACGAGGGCGCACCGACTACAGTAAGCGCTCTCTTCGCCTCCGCGACAAAGAATGCCGGTTTCGTAGCGGCAATCAGAGTCATCCTCGCATTCGCCACGGTCTACGTCTTGACGCAGAACCCGCTGTTCACGCTAGCCAACGTCTTAGCAGTTCTGGCTGTCCTGACGATGACGCTCGGGAACGTCGCCGCACTCACCCAGAAGAGCATGATGAGGTTGCTTGCCTACTCCAGCATCGCACAAGCCGGGTACATCCTCGTGGGTTTCGTAGCGTATGCGTACAGCCCGCAGACGAACCCGCTCTCCTCAACGGCCACAATCGGGATGACAGGTGCGCTCTTCCACATTCTGAATAACGCGATCATGAAGGGCGTCGCCTTCCTCGCAGCCGCGCTCGTTCTGCTCGAGCTCAAGAGAGGCGACCTGCAAGCCTACAACGGGCTGGGGAAGAGGATGCCCATCACCGCTTTCACCATTACCATCGCTTTCCTCGCTCTCGCTGGCGTGCCTCCACTCAGCGGGTTCTGGAGCAAGCTCCTGCTCTTCCTTTCAGTGATAAACGGCCCATTCGCGTGGCTCGCCGTCGCCGGCATCCTGAACAGCGCTTTCAGCCTCGGCTACTACGGGTGGGTCATCAAGAGGCTCTACATGGACGAACCAGAAAGCGCCGAGAAGGTCAATGAACCTCTTGCATTCGTCATCGTGTTCGCCGTCGCGGTCGGTCTGATTATAGGGCTAGGGTCTCTTCCCTCAGATAGTGACTAACTTCGCCTCAAGTGCTGTCAAGAACATATTCCCGGGTTAGACGACCGTTCTGTCGATTGGTCGCCCGGCTAATCCTCTTGCTCGCAGTCGCCCTTGCATTCGGAATCGATTCATCCCCGCCGTCCCCGATCAGCCTCGCATCGGGTCCCACTCCGAGCGTCCATCTGAGGAAGTCCTACAGCCAGTTTACCCTGACTCTGACCCTGTCAGGGAAGATCTTCCTGAAGGGCGTGCCTGTCCCCTGGTAGAACTTCGAGAAGAACTCGTAGATGTGCAACCTGAGGTCCTGTATGTAGACAATCAGGACCTCGAAGACGATGATGAGTATGTTGAAGATTACTATCGGCACCGCGGAAATGTACAGCGGGTACGCGAGCAGCATGTTAGTCACCAAGAGGAGCGACGCGTGCACGAGCAGCATTATCGCGAGCCGAACGTAGCTTATCGTGTTTGCGAGGAACTTGGAGATCTTCTCGAAGACGTCGATGCCGCCGTTCGCGAAAGCACTTCCAGCTGATTCACCTTGAAGACTTCCCTGCCATTATCGCTATTCCCTTGCCAGTCAACAGGATGATCATCGACACGAACACGACAGCGAGCGAAGCGCCACCAAGGATGTCATTCGGTACTCCCAAGAGGGGGGCTGGACTGGAGGTCTTCAGCACGTTGAAACTGTACCCTGCCCCAATGAACGCGAGACCGAACCCGATCCCCGAGATGTACATCGCGAGTGTCGGGAGCTTCTCGGTAGCCAGCTCCACAGTTTCGTGGCCCTTAATCGACTGGTACACGTCGAGTCCGAGGGCCGTGGTTATGTGCGCTATGCCAATGAGTATGGAAATGACGAGGATGACTTCAACGCCTCCTGCGTCGAGAGTAGGATTTGTCCCCGGAAGCCTCTGGACTATCTCAATCAGGGGCGGGATTGGAACGTAATGGTAAAGCGGGAACCCGAAGACTTCGCCGAAGACAATCCCGAAGACGCTCGCAGATACTCCCGCCGCGAGGAAGATGTTGCCCCACTTCCTCAGGTTCCCGGTGCTCCTCTGCCTTATCAGCAGGGCGAACAGTGACAGAACAACGCCGTGCCCGAGGTCGCCGAACATCATTCCGAAGAAGATCGGAAACACGAACGAGATTAGGGGCGTGGGGTCGACCTCGTGCCCTCCCGGGGTTCCCTGCGCCTCGGTGATTAGCTGGAAGGGTGCCATGAAACTCGCATTCTCCATCAGTGTTGGGACGCCGGCGTCGGTCTCTTCGTGGCCAATCGGTTCCCCGTAGACCATCCACTGCGCGAACCTGTCCTTGAACTCCTCCTCTCTCCTAGTGGGGACGTAACCAGATATGATGGCGAACCTCCTCATACCGCCGGCCATCCTCACGTCGTCCAGCATGTCTCTCGCGACTCCCGCAAGCTCCCTGATTGCGAGTAGTGAAGTCTCGGAACTGGCCCTCAGCAGGGCGATTTCGGACTTCACCACTTGCTTTTCCTTCGAGGCAGCTTCGCTTTCTTGGGTAAGCTTGCTGTACGCTTCAGCCGGATTCTGCGGGAGGTCGGCAGGAATCGCGAACGGCTCCACTTCGAAAGCTTTCATGACCTTGTCCACGCGGTCCGCTTCGGACAAGGGTAGTGCTACGAGCACAAGGCTGTGACTCTGTGAGAGAGGCTGTGTAACCACGATCAGGTCCGAGAGCGACCTGCTGAATTCGGGCAGCGTCGAGTTCTCCACGACAGCTAGGGTGACTTTGAACCAATGCAAGGCATCATCGTTGCTCAAATCCGCGGAGAAGCCCGAGACAACCTTCATCGCGTCTAGAAGTGTCCGAGTAGTCGTCTCTGCATTGGTAGCCTGTTGCAGGGCCGACCTCTGCTTCCTTGTCTCGTCCATAATGGGGCTAAGCATGGCTTCTGCCTTCCTTAGCAGGTCGTCCCAGTTCCTTGCTTCGAACTCACTGCTCGGTATCTTCACTCCTCGGAATACAATGTCCATGGTACCCGGCATCAGAGGCACTGCGAGGTCCTTCACGGTCTGGTCTGCCAGTGCGAAGAGCCTGACGGCTCTTACGTCGAGTTCCTGGACGAGGGAGTCAAAGCCTGATTCTTTGTCTGCCATCGAATGGAATTGTTCGAATTGGGCGAGTGTCCTGGTAACCTCTTCGTAATCGCTCCTCGGCGCTATGACGGTGACCTTTGAGAGAGGGGTTACGCCCAGAAGAATCCCACGCTTTCAGCAAAGCCGCGAGTCGGGTTACGCTATTAAGTATTATAACGGTCATAGAGGAAGCGAGCCAAATGCGACAGAAGCACGCCGTTGTGACTTGAACCATGCCTGGCAGGACATATGTCGGGACGAGAGCTTCAGCTCAGCGCGGGACCCTTCTCGACAAGGCGTCAATCGAAAAGCTGGCGGAGTCGGCCACCCTGGAGGAGCTGCTTAACAGGCTCAAGGCCACGCCGTATTCTGACGCGCTCTCCAATCTCGTTCCACCACTCACGGCAAGAAAACTCGAACTGGCCCTGAGGAAAAGACTCGACAAGGCCCACTACGACCTCATGAAAGCTGCTGGCGAGTACAGGCTGATTCAGCTCTACTACCTCAGACACATTGCATGGGACCTGAAGTCTGTCCTGAAGTCCAAGGCACTGGGCAAATCCTACGAGGAGTCGATCGAATATCTCGACATGAAAGCAGAAGAGCTCGTCGGAAGAAGAGAGCTAATGGTGAAGGTCCTTTCCGCGAGTAACCTCCAAGAAGGGGTCGCGCTTCTATCGGGGACCGAGTTCCATGCAGACATCGAAGAAGGCCGTCGCATCTTTCTCCGCCAGTGGTGAGGCGAGGTTCTTCGACATCTATGTTGACCATGCCGTCTTGTCTGGAATATCCGAAGCTTACTCGTCGGAATCCAAGCTGTATTCCTCTTCGAGAGCCATAGACGTGGCTGGGATAGGTGAAATCGTGGCTATCGACGTCGATGCCTACAACGTGGTAAGTGTTCTCCGCGCGAAGCTGTGGGGTTTGCCAATTCAGGAGGTCCAGAACCTCCTCGTCACCCCGGCATTCAGGGTGCCCACATCAGTCCTTATGAGGATGATTGGCTCTGAGTCTGTGCCCGATGCCGTGAAGCAGATTCGAGCAAATCTACCCCACCAAGATGGAGGGGCAGACAAATGACGAGGAGCTCATCGATGCCGTGGAAGAGGCGTTTACGAGTAGAATGAAAGCAACCTTGACCAAGACGTTCACTTGGCAGAAGCTCGGCCCGGCCTACGCGCTCGCTCTGATAAAGCTCCTCGAATTCGAGGTCAATAACCTCGCCGCAATCGCGGTGGGAGTCGAGGCACGGATGTCTCCGAAGGACATCATGAGCAAGCTAGGTCTGTAAGACGCAATGGCCTGATTTGTCTAGGTCTTCCTCCGGGAGCCTCTTGCGTCGGTGGGACGCTCGCAGGTGAGCCTTATCCGCAGCGTGGTCGTCCCTGGGTGGATTTTGGACGGATGCGTCTACCCTCTCGTGCTCCATCTTGGCTGAGTAGTCTGTTGAGCTGAGGGGGTGCAAAAGGGTTGTACAAGAGGTGTCGAAAAGATGTCTAGAACTGTCGAATGACGGGGGTTAACGGGTGTCGAAAGCGATTTCCTACCGTGTCTGAAGCTGGACCCATGCTTGGACACCCGTTTAGACAGGCTCAAAACAAGCACGGAACTAAGTATCGAAATCATCTCTCTGTCTACTGCTTGCCCAGCCGAGGTAGACTATGGGACCGTTTATGCACCCGTGCTTATGCAGTTTGTCAGCCAGCTCCACGCCAAACTCCTATCCCCTCCGCTAATGAAACAGAACCTCGATTTTGCTTGTAACGCTTATAAGTTGTACACCAACATGGCTTGCTTGTTTAGTCGTGAACCGACTTCCTCTCTTGCTGCTGGGCGCCGCCGTCTTCATGGTAGTCGCCTTGTCGGCGCCTGTCGCGATAGGAAACACCACTAGTGCCACTAACGCCACCACAAGCACCACAGCCTCTTTTGATGTAAGCAAGGTCTTCGCCGCCAGTTTGGCCTTTGGGCTGGCTGCCGTGGCAGCGGGATACGCACTTGGCCAGTCCGGTTCGGCCGCAATCGCGGCGGTGGTAGAGAAGCCGGAGGTAAGGACGAGCGCTTTGGTCTTCGTCGCGCTCGCAGAGGCGATTGCCATCTATGGTTTCGTGATGGCCATCATCATCCTTGGTCAGACGGGTTAGATTCTTACACTCTGCCGCGAAGAAGATGCCATTCTTACTTCAGTGTTCTCTCTGCACAGTGAAATCCGTCAGGTCTTCCAGGAATTCAAGGGCACTGCTCATGGGGAGCTGCATCAGCTGCCTCTTGGCTTCCTCTGCATAGGTCTGGGAAAGCGCTGTCATCTTGCCTACGACTTCGCTCTCACTATGGTTCTTCAGTAGGCCCAACACTATCTTGTCCTGCGACCTCCAGTCGAGCAGGTCGTCTCTCAGTTGGTATGCCGTTCCCAAGCTCCTTCCATACTCAGCAAGAGCCGCAACTTCCTTCTCGCTTCCTCCGCCAACCAGCGCCCCTAACTTCGCTGAGGTCTCGAAGAGGGCAGCAGTCTTGTCGCCTATTATCTTGAGATACTCGTCCCAGGTGAGGTTGTACACATGCGGGTCGATTGTGAGCTCTGAGTACTCCCCTTCAGCCATAAGCAGGGCTGCGCTGCTGATCTCCTCAGCGACACGCCTGTCCCGGTATCTGGCCGCGATTGCCAGGATCATCGCGAACACGACATCCGCGGTCAGCAGGGAGGCGCTGTATCCGTACTTGGCATGAAATGTCATCTTCGCCCTTCTTGCCGTTTCCTCATCAATGATGTCATCATGAATGATCGACTCTGTGTGCAGGAGCTCTACGGCGACCGAGGCCCCGAGCACCGAATCGTCGGTGCAACCCAGGGCTTCGGCCGAGAGCATCAACACGACCGGTCTGACGCGCTTACCGCCTTCGACCGCATAGACGAGCGGGTCGTGAAACCTTGAGTGCTTGTAGAGTGCGAGCTCTTGCGCAAGGGCTTCGTCGGCCCTGTCAGCGTAGGACCTCATCCTGACCTCTATCGATTCCAGTGAAACAGACCTGCGACCGTCCATTTGAAAAACTTGGAATTTTCGCCCCCGCATATTCTATATAATGTTTCTTCGACTTGTGGGAACGTTGCTTGAGTTTGCCCTTCATAAGACGTCTGCCCGCGGGGTTTTCCACATCTTGCCCCCGAAACTGAGCAGGGGGTAGCTAGAAGCGCTTGCGGCGAGGCTCGCTCAGAAGGGGGCCTAAGGCAGATTCTTGAATTCCTGTCTCTCTAGGAAGGGGGTCCTGTTGGTCGGTTCCGTCCAGGTACCGCCAAGAGCAAGATAGGTCGAACTGTCTGACAGCCTGGGTGAATGGTGTAGCCTGTCAGTGAGTGACGAGAAAGCTCTAAGTGCCGAAAAGGCGGGGGTCCGATTCGGCCCCGGTAGTATAGAGCTGTGCGCGTACAGCCCGGTCAACTCCATGTGAGCAAGCCGAGAGTATGCCGGCCTTTCGAGTCGGCGACCCGGGTTCGAATCCCGGCCGGGGCAGATTCAAGCTTCTTCTGCGAATAGGGGCAATATTCGAACTTTTTTTGGGAGGTACAGGCCAACCTGCTGTTAGGTGTTCAGGAGGAAAGCTTCTGCAAATGGAGGACGTCAAGTGCATGAAGTGACGCAGAGAAGAGGCGAAGGGCAGAGCTTAAAACTCAAAGTAGGTCCCGTATGGAAAGACTGACGTACCATGACGAACTCAGAAGTGGTAGAGAAGTTCGTAGACCGCATCAACGCACATGATGTGGATGGGTTGGCCGCTCTGATGTCAACTGACCACGTGTTCATAGATTCATTGGGGAACAAGTTTGCTCGACCTGCAATCGAGACCGGCTGGCGACAGTACTTCGCGATTGTGCCCGACTATTGGGTCAGGGTAGACCGGATAGTCGCCGACGAACCAGCTTTGATTCTTTTGGGGACGGCGGGGGGAACCTATGTCGCAAATGGCGGGGTGATAAGACCAGAGAACAGGTGGGAGACACCTGCAGTCTGGAGGGCAGTAATTCGGGACGAGAAGGTGTCAGAGTGGCGAATCTTCGCCGACAACGAGCCGATCAGAGCGAAAATGAGGGCGACTAGCCACCAGCTGGAATCTGTTCCTCGTGAATCAGGAGATGACCGGATGGCCATCCTCAGGAATAGGCTTGCAAAGGGAGACATTACGGAGGAAGAATTCGAAAGACTGACAAGAACTGTTGGCGAGGGGGAGGGTTCTGCACCCGATGCTACGCAGGAAGAGGTGGACTGGAAGGGGCTGGAGGAAGAAGTGAAGAAGAAACTGGACGGCCTCACGCCTCAAATGGCAGAGGAACGCTACGACTATCTTAGTAGGAGACCGATCAGTGAACTAACGGATGCCGAATACGAAGAAAGACTCGCATTAGCCGAAAAACTGTCAGAAAGGGTTAACAAGAAGAATGCAAAAAAGCGGGCGACAGATGATTGAACAGCTCCTCGACAGTTTCATAGGCAATCCGGTTCAAGCCCCCCAAGGCAGGAACACGGTATCAACCAAGCTCTTATTACCGAACCGTCGGCCGATGGATTCGTGAATCAGGAGACCATCGAAAGGGAGTTCCCGATCAAACGACAGACCGCCTATCTGAACAACGCAAGCTACACTCCCGCGTTCGACTCCGCCATCTCTGAAGTAACGAGACAACTGAGGAAATTCTCAGAGAATGGCCCCGACGACCAGTATTACCTGAACTTCAAGACGGGAGCGAACGTCGCGAGGGAAAAGCTAGCGGCTCTCGTGAACGCAGGCGCCCAGGGAATCGTCTTCTCCGAGAGCGCCACCCAGTCCATAAACTTGGTAGCGAACGGTTTCAGGTTCGGCAGGGGCGACACAATCATAACCAGAGGCGGCCCGACTACGGAGCATCCATCCGACTACCTCCCATGGCTATATTACGCGGCCGCAAAAGGAGTCAAGATTCACGATCTTCCGGTCGACGCAGCGGGTGTCCCAGATCTCGCAGAGTTCGACTCCGCCATCAGAGAAACGAAGGCCAAGATGGTGGTGACGAGCCATGTTCTTTACAACCTTGGCACAATAGAGCCGGCTGAGGAGATGTGCAAGATCGCCCATGAGAGGGGGGCCGCCTTCTTCTTGGATGTCTCCCAGTCCGTGGGAAACATCCCTGTGGACCTAAGCGCCATCGGTTGCGACTTCGCGGCAGGGACGGCATCGAAGTGGCTCTGCGGACCCCTCGGAGTAGGATTCCTCTACTGCAGGGATGAGGCAGCCGGCCAGCTGGAGCCCTTGAACTTCGGCGCAAACGCGACAGAGTACGTCAACAACCTCTCCTACAAGGTTCTTTCAGGGGCTGCCAGATTGCAGGAGGGCTTCCGGAACTGGGCCTATGTCTACGCGTTCGCTGTTGCGATTGACGTCTGGAACAGTTTCGGCTTGGAGGATATTCGCGAAACCGACATGAAGCTTGCCCTCGGCATCGTGGACAGAATCGCGGAGCTGAAGAATGCGTACAGGCTCCTCGTCGACTTTCACGACGGGAGAAGGACCTGCATCATCCCAGTGGAGACAATCAACGAGAGCCCCTCTGATGTGGTGCAGAGAGCACTGAAGGCAAGAGTGACGATCGCTCAGCGGGAGTTCGGGGAGAGGAAGATACTCAGGATTTCTCCTCACTTCTACAACGACGAGCGCGAAATAGAGAGGCTCTTCGAGGTCCTTTGAGGAATCTGCCGAAGGGCACTGACAAAGAGCCTATCCGAAGGTTCCAGCCTGTTGGAAGGTATCCGCACCTTCTTCTTTCCATAGTGTCTTTGCTGGCCATCGACAGCACTTATTAGGTGCGGGTCGAACGCAATTGCAGCTCGTAGATTGGCTTCCTACCATAAGCGAACCGAAGAGAAGGAGGAGAAGAAGGGGCACAACCACCCGTTCAGCGAGAAGTGCGGCCCGCACTGCCCCCGCAACGAGCACTACAAAGGGCCCGTGAGGAAACCGGGCTTCCTGCACAGGAAGAAGGATTAACGATGAGTTGGACGTATAGTTTGCTTTGGGGATCCTAGGAGAGCTCTCCCGAGGATTACTCGGCGTCCCTCGCTTCGTTTTTGGATAGATACTCCACATCACGGTTCTGTAGTCGAGCCTTTGGACCCTGACTGTTTGTCTTGGCGCTATGCTTGTTGCTGCCGAGAGTCTTGCCCATTACGACTAGGTCGCTCTGCTTCTCGTATCCCATACTTTCGAAGAGATTCAGTGAAGGGGCGTTCCAAAGGAGCACCATTGCGTGCACTCTCGGGACGCCTTTCGCTCTCATTCGGCGCTCGACCTCCAGGAGCATCTTCCTCGCGATGCGCCTTCGGCGGAATCTAGGGTCGACGGCGAGGTGGTAGATCCAACCCCTTCGACCGTCCCATGCCCCAACAACCGCGCCGACAATCTCGGAGTTGTCCTCCGCTACGAGGAAGAGGTCGGAATCTCGCTCAAGCTTTCGTCTGAGCTCTTCCTTGTTGTCTCCTGGGCGGATCTCTATCCCAGAACGACGCCAAAGCTGAGATATGGCTGCGAATTCTTCTATCGAGAATTCTCTTATCTTCATAGCGAGCCATTCGCATGGTCTGCATCGGATGCCGAGGAATCGCATCGCGCCGTCATTATTACCAGCCCTTCGGTCTGGCCAATCCGACTATAGGCCTTTCACTGATGTAGAGGTAACGCAGTACAGTGCACCGGCAGGGCACGGTCACTTCCGCACCCGACTCAAGAGCGAGGTGTTCAAGACTCGACTCGGAGAGACTCTTGCCTGAAGTGAAACTCCGAGAGAAAGAGTTGAACACTGTTTTCCATGCTTCACTCACCCCAGGGCACACCGCCTGAGCGAGAAGGTGATCGCAGCTGCCGACTTCTAGAGGAGTGGAAAGCGCAGATTCAAGGACTCGGCTATGCGTCTTGACTCCGAACGTTTCTGGCAGGTCGCCACGGACGTTTCCAATCCACGGGTCCGTAAGTGAAGCTGTGTGCAAGCCTAGCCAGGACCAACTCCCAGGCCTCGTCGAAGTAGTCGTAGACTTGCTCGCCCTCGGCGTCGTCCTTCCAGCCGAACTCTTGGAATCTCACGAGCGTCCGATTTTGACCAGCCTCCTCAAAGAACAGGACCACCCACTGGGCGATTTCCTTGCGGGCGTTGGGAAACTCGGGCGGGGCGCCCCAGGTGAAGGAGAACATCTTCAGCGGCACGTAACTTAGAACGGTGCACCCTTCGGCTCCCTTTTGCCCCTCGGGTTCCTCTGGATTGAAGAGGATTTCATACTTTCCATGCGGTCTGATGTCCAACCTGGCGTCAGGTGCAAAGAACCTCTTGATTCCTTCCAAGGTCGTCCATGCCCGCCAGACTTCATCTACCGTCGCGTCGACAAACACCGACTTGGTCAGGACTCTGTTCTGCACGTACGCCCTTCTCTGCCTTTCCCCCGTGGCTAATTAACCACGCACGGTTTCCATTCAGGGCACGCGTGATTGGAGCCGACTGCCATCCTCTGGTGAGGCGCCCGCCGGAGCACGCAGAGAGGACGCTTCTCGGTAGTCGGGTCCTTCCCTTTCGGCAGTCGGATAATCGCACTCGATCATCGCTAACGGTTTTAAGCCGACCGGGAATGCCCCGCAAAACGTCCTCATGATAGGCATCGCGGAAGCCCTCCTCTTCGCCATATTCGCCGGCTTCGTAGGCTCACTCCTCGGGCTGGGGGGAGCGGTCATCCTGACTCCAGTCCTAACATTCTTCGGCGTGCCCATCAAGATCGCGATTGCCTCCAGCATGGTCGCGATAATAGCCACTTCAAGCGGGTCGGCGTCATCTTACGTCAAGGAGGGGCTCTCCAACATCCGCGCCGCCTTCTACCTGGAGATGTTCACGGCCGTGGGCGCGATGGTGGGGGCGCTCATCACCCGCGTTATCAGCCCGGTCGCCCTGTACTTCTTCTTCGCCGCATTCCTCAGCACTTCCTTCTACGGCATCTTCGGCAAGCGGAACCGCGAGTTCCCTGAGGTGAAACAGGACGAACTGGCCCGGCGGCTCAAGCTGGAAGGGACATACTTTGACAAGCCGACGGGAAAGGACGTGCATTACAAGCTCACCAGGCCGGCCCTTGCCGGTCCTGGCATGTTCGTCGCCGGCATCGCTGCTGGGATGCTAGGGATAGGGGCTGGCGGCTTCAAGGTCTCGATTCACGAGCTCGTGATGGGGATGCCCTCGAAGGTGTCCTCCGCGACGAGCAATTTCATAATCGGGATGACTGCCCTCGCGGGTGCCTCAATCTACTTCACTTCTGGTTACATCTACCTCAACTTGGCAGCCACTCTCGCAATTGGGACTACGGTAGGCTCCATGACGGGGGCTAGGATATTGCCTAGAATGAGGAACAAGAGCGTCAAGGCGCTGTTCCTCATAGTGTTAGCCATCCTCATCACCGAGATGCTGTACCAGGGGGTAATCCAGCTGTGAGCGAAGGGTCCACGTCGCTACAGCTGGGAATAAGCTGGATCTTGAGAATCGGCGTCATCCTGAGCGTGCTCTTCAACGCCGCCGGGCTCCTGCTCGACTACGCACAGACCGGCAGTGCTTCCCTGAATCTCGCTCCTGGCTCGCCTTGGAACGCGAAAGAGGGGAATTTCTTCGAATTCGCCTACTCCACCACCAGGTCGCTGTTCGGAGGGTTGACCCCTGTCGCGCTGGCGTCTCTCGGCATCGTCATCCTGATGCTCACTCCATACATCAGGGTGATGGCTGCAGCGTTGTACTACGGCGTCGAGAGAGACTGGAAGTATGTCGCAATAACATCCTTCGTCTTCGCAGTGATTACCTTCGGCCTCTTCATATTCTGAGGCGCCCCGAAAGGCACCTAGACGTACTGTCGACTCCTCACATGAGCCGGCTAGGCAAAGGCATTTGTCGAGCTGACTGCCAATGCACATTGCGCCTGGTCCTGGCGCTCCGCGCTGGGAGCATGCGAGAAGTTCGGCGCTGAGGGGAGTTGGCTCTAGGAACGTCTCGAAGGCCCCCGAATCTGTGCAAGATCTGCCGAAGGTTCCCAGCGGCTGCGTTAGAGACTCGTTCCCGATGCAACGCGTCAGTCAACGAGGCGACTTGGGCGACAGGCTGTAGCCAGCGCAGAGCATTCCGTAGTAGGTCGGGACCTGATAGGAGACTAGGCGGCCTTTCATCTGCACCACATCGAGGACCCCAGCGAGCATCGCCAACTGCCACAGGCTGTCGGGCTTCGCCGCCTCTACAAGGTCTGGGTCGATCCTCATCACCGACGAGAGTTGGTCCCCTTCGACCGCTTCGAGCACGTACTTGTCGTACACCTTCGCGTGCACGTCGAACCCGTAAGGACCGTCCTTCCTGTGAGCATGCGCCTGGTCCGAGCTCGCGACGAAGACGACCCGCCTTCTGCTGTCTTCTGCGACCTTGGCTATGCACTTCCCGAACTCGTGGTTCTGTTCGAGAGGAATCCCTCTCGAAGGGGTCACGACCAGCACCCTGCTCTTCAGTTTGTTCGCCCTGAGGAAGAACCAGAGCGGTATCAAAGTCCCCCAATCCATCGCTAGGTCGGACATTGGTCCCTCTAGGGCCCCGTAGTTCGCTCCGACGACCGGCAAGCCCCGCCGTTCGGCTTCGTCTATTACTGCCCTTCCCATCTCCACGTCGCACTTGACGCGGAGCCTGATTCTCTTCGTTCCCTCGACCACCTGGCCCGGACGAGTGCTCTGAAATCACCACTCCGATGTGCTTGGGGAGCCTCAGGTTGTGAGGGCTGGCGACAACGATCGTGTCTGGCTTCGCTTCCTTCACCTGCCTGGCGAGAACCCTCATCCCCAGCCTGGTGGGCGCGAAGAGCTGGAGCTTGTCGCCGGCCAACGCCGGAATGGTCTCTCCGCCGTGAGGTGCTATGCAAGCGTAGACTAGCGGCACGTCAGCGGAGGTAGCCTCTGGATATTCAAACGTTCTTGCTCAGGTAGTGCATTATCCCCATCACGGACGTCCGGATTGAGACCTTTGCGTAGATTGGAAGTTCGCTGACGCCGGCCTCCCGTTCCACCCTGAGCTGCATCGCCTCCGCCGCCTCGTCGAGGCTCGCCCCTCTACCCTTCATGTCACCCACGTCTTTCACCCATCGGGTGACCTTCTCCTCGGTGCTGTCGAAGACATGGTCAACATCAGTCCTAGCTCCGAAATGGGGGGTGAGCAACTTGGTCGCGCCAAGCTGCCTGAGCGAGTGCACCGTGGACACGAGCTGGTTCGGGTCGAAGCTTGGTGGGGGCGTAGTCGGAATCAACGTCTTCATTCCAGGGTAGACTATCCCGACTGCATCGGCCGTGAAGAGATTCTTCGTACCGTCAAGCATCATGGAGACCTGATGAGGGGCATGTCCTGGAGAGTGTATCAGCGTGGCCGTCAGTCCGTCTCCGAGGTCCATGTGCAGCTCCTTGCCCACAGGCGTCATCCTATCCAGCGGGACCGGTTCGGGCGAGCCGTAGAGGCCCATGATGGCCTCTCCGAAGACCCTGGTCGCGCTTTCGATGAGCTTGGTAGGGTCTGCGAGGTGGGGAACGCTCCTCTCATGGGCGACCACCTTGGCATTCGGCATCTCCCTCATGAGGCGCCCTGCCGCCCCTGCATGGTCTAGGTGGACGTGGGTCGGCACGATGTACCTGACGTCGGAGGGCATGACGCCCAGCTCGGCTAGTCCCGCCAGGACATTCTGGTACGAGGAAGCGTAGCCGCAGTCGACCAGCGTCGCCTTGGGTCCCGTAATGACGTATGCGCCTACAGTGTTGGGATGCCCCAGGGCGTATGTGTCCAGCACGTAGACCCTCTCGGAGACCTTGGTTGCGTACATCCGAGGCACCTATGACGGGCCTTTGGGGTTCCCGAACTCGTAGGCTAGCATCGCGAGCGACGCCGCTCCGAACTTCAGGACGTCCTCGTCTACCTTGAACTTCGAGCCGTGAATTGGGTAGACGCATCCTTTCGCCGGGTTGCCGGTGCCGAGGAAATAGAAGGTGCCGGACGCCCTCTGCAGAAACCTGGAGAAGTCCTCCCCTCCGAGGACGGGTTCGATCTTCCTGATTCTCGTACCTGGGATCTTCCTCAGGACCCTGACTGCATCCTTGGTCGCCTTCGGATCGTTGACCGTGACCGGATAGGCGTCCTTCTCGAAATCCACCTCGGCGCGAGCGCCGAAGGCCCTGCAGACGCCCTTCGCCACTTCTGCGACCTTGGCCTTCGCCCTCTTCCGCGTCGCCTCATCGAGGGTTCTTATCGTCCCGTCGAGCAACGCTTCGTCGGGGATGACGTTCTCCTTTGTCCCAGCGTGGACGGCTCCCACGGAGATTACAAACGGGCGCATCGGGTCTATCATCCTCGACGAGACTCCCTGTAGCGCAAGTATGACCTGGGCGGCTACGTAGATCGGGTCGACAGTCTTGTGCGGCGCCGACCCGTGCCCACCACTTCCGATTATCCTCACCCTGAAGGTGTCGGGGGCCGCCATGATGGCTCCTTCCTTGACTCCGAACTCTCCTGAGCGTCGGTTGCTGTCAATGTGGAGTCCGAAGACGAAGTCCACCTTCGGGTCCTTCATCACTCCGTCCTCGATCATAGGCAGCGCCCCGCCCCTTCCGCCGTGCTCCTCTGCGGGCTGGAACAGGAACTTCACGGTCCCATGCAGCTCGTCTCTGTGGGTTGCGAGGAGCTTAGCCGCCCCAAGCAGCATCGCTACGTGCGCGTCATGCCCGCACGCATGCATCGTTCCCTTGACCTTTGACTTGAACTCGACGTCTGCCGTCTCCTCGACGGGGAGGGCGTCCATGTCTGCCCTCAGCGCGACTACCTTTCCCTTCTTCCCGCCCTCGAGGATTCCGAGGACTCCCGTCCCTCCGACGCCCCGACTTGACCTTGATCCCGAACGACTCGAGCTTCTCCGCGACCAGCTTGGCGGTCTCTTCCTCGTGGTACGATAGTTCGGGCTTCTGGTGAATCATCCTCCTCGTCCTGATCATCTCGTTCTCGATCGATGCGGCCTCGGCCGGGAAGTCCATGCAATTCGCTCATGGGTCGACGCCGATAAAAGCTCTCATTTCCTGCCCTGGTCTGATGGCACGGCGAAGCAGTCAACCAGTCGTGGGCATCGACCTGGCGGGGAGCGAGAGGAGGGACACTGGATTCTGCGTGATGGACCCTCACATGAGGTGCAGTACGGCGGTGCTTCGTACCGACGAGGAGGTTCTTCGCCTCACCTCAGAGGCAATGCCGAGCGTCGTGAGCATCGACGCCCCGCTCTTCCTCCCGAAGGGGAGGAAGAGCCTTGAGAAGCCCGGGCCTCCCCATTTCCGCGAGTGCGACAAGGAGCTCCGAAGGATGCATATCAGGTTCTTCCCGATTTCGCTGGGTCCGATGCGGATGCTGACCGCCCGAGGGATAAGGTTCAGGGCGGCCCTTGAGACACGCGGGTTCGAGGTGATAGAAAGCTTCCCCGGTGCCATACAGGACCTTCTTGGCATGCCGCGCAAACAGAAGGGCCTCCCCAAGCTAGAGAGGGCCCTGCGACAGTATGGAATCGAACTGGGGCGGCGAAAGGGCGGATTCAGCGGAGACGAGCTAGACGCGGTGACATCAGCATTGGTGGGTCTCATGTACAGGAATGACGTATACCGGGCCATCGGCGACCCTGAAGAGGGCTTGATGATTCTTCCACCCGTCTAGGACTCCGAGGGTCGTCGGAGGCTTGTTGCACAAGAGAGTACAGCAATCTGAACCTCAAGTTAGGTGCGGGGGGTGGGATTCGCACTCTAAACTACCAGTAAACTACGCCTTGAACTGAACCTGATTTGGATATGGGGGACGCAAAATCTGATTGAATGTGTCCCTGGCCCAGGATGCAAGACGACGGCAGAAGACTTATGATGACCAGTCTAAGCGTAGAATGAAAAGCACCTTGAAGGACCGCCGAGATCGCGTCATCATTGTGCGTGCCGTACTTGATTGGCCTACCCCTGTTTGGCGAGAGATTGAGATAAGAGAGAATCAAACCTTAATGCTACTCCACCAAGCGATCCAGCGAGCATTTCAATGGTACGATGATCATCTCTATGCTTTCTTCATGAGCGGGCGCGGGTGGGACAGCGATTATTCACCTGTGTACAGCGAACCCGAGTCTCTACGACAAGAAGGAACAGACAACGCCAATGAGAGAAGTGCCGACGTGAAAATATCAGAGCTCCGCGTAGAGGTGGGGCAGAAGATTGCTTATGTGTACGATTTTGGCGACAACCTCAGCGTCACCCTCGAAGTAAGGGCCGTCTCCAACGCGCAATCAGGAGTCAAGTACCCGCGGGTACTCGCACTTGTTGGTTACTCTCCCGAAGAATATCACTATCACACGGGATACAGTAAAGAGATCAAAGAGGAAATTGAGAATCGAATACCGAAGGAGGTCAAATTAGCAGAGAGAAATCAAGACAACATGTTGAAACAATGGAGTGATTCTTCTTCGAAATGGTAGCAGGGATTATCTTCAGGTGGTATCTTGTCAAGGACCTGTCCTGGGGGATTCGAAGGCGGAGCAGGAAGGAGTCCAGACCGCTGACCCTTATGGAATATTGTGGGGGATTCGCGCATTGATTTGCGAGCAAATTACTTCATGTCTTGAGCCTTGTGGTGTGTTGCATGAATCAGACTGGTGAAGCTTCGACCCCCCGATTTCTCCTTGCTCACGCCATAGCCTTGATGAACCCGTTGTAGACGTACGCCTTCATCGCCATCTCCCTGGCCATGTTAACGAATTTCCTCGCTGAAACGTACTCGCCGAAGACCCTCTTTATGACGGAGAACGCACCCTCGACCCTCCACCTGTACCCAAACCTGTGGATCCTGCTCCACGCCTTCGGCTTGAACGTCTGCTGCTCGACGACGGCGAGCTTCCTCGCACGGCTCCCCCTGCACCTCGGCGCGGATCCCCTTCCTGACCCTGATCACTGGCCTGATCCCCTCACTGGCGAGGAAGTTGAAGTTCGCCTTCGAGTCGTAGGCTCCGTCCGCGAGGACCCTCTTCACCCTGACGCTCTCCTCAGCCTTGGTCACCAGCCTCTTCAATCGCTTCCCGTCTCCCACCTTCTCCGACGAGACGTCCATCGAGGCGACCTGCCCCGTCCTGATGTCCACGGCGAAGTGTATCTTCAGGTACCCCTTCTTCACCTTCCAGACGTGTCTAATCCAGTCCCCGGCGTTGTGGACCTTGACTCCGGATGAATCGACAGCTATGCTGACTGGGCTGTTCGATTTGATCAGCGATTCATCAAGGTCTACCTGGAGCCTGTTCACTCTCCTGTCTATGGTGGAGTAGTCCGGGGCCTGCAGTCCCTCAACAAACTTGGAGAGGAAGTGCACGAACCCCTCGGTCTGCCTGTAGGGCTGGTGGAAGAGGAGCCTGACGAACGCGAGGAGCCTGATGTACGACTCTGGATAGTGATAGGGCTCGCCCACCTTGCCGTCGTTCGCCTTCTTCAGCTCCCTCTTCCACTCCTCCACCACGGATGAGTCGAGCTCCAGCTCGCCTCTCCTGACCAACGCCTCGTTGTAGCTGTGCCAATCTCTCTTACCTGCTGACATGAGAAGAAGATCACCCTATCGATACAAGCGTGCGTGACCCGAAATCCTTGGATTACAAAGTCAAGTCGTGCAACATACCAGAGCCTTGTACCGTTTCAGTATTCTCTTATCGCTGTTCAGGAGGTCGGCCACGTACCAAGAGACATCCTGCTGGCCCTTTGGCTGTGCCTTCAGCCATTGGAGAAACTCGTCTACTCTGACTTCGATATCCGCCACCTGGTAGCCTTTGAGGAGCAAATTATCCACGAGCTCCTTGTGCGCTTTAAGCCACTCATCATAGTTTTCGAAGCCGCCCTTCGGGAAGAGTTTTGCCTGCTTTGCTTGCAGAAATTCCTTCGGCGTGTAGTATGACCCCGACCTGCGCCGCGGCGGCCTCCGAAGCAGACTCGAGTGGTTCGTCGCCGTTTGAGGGCCCCTGCAACTCATCTTCGCGTATCTCTGCGACGCCAACGATTTCGTTGTCGCTCCAGTCAACATCGAACTTCATGTATTGCCCGACCCACCTTCCCAGTTCCCCTGGAGCCATGCCACATTCTTTGCCTATCTTCAGTGCATATCTGCCCACACTGTTTCTCCCGACCAACTCGCTATCGCCTTCTATCGTTGCCACATTCCCTTTCACCGAGGCGAGAAGGCATGGTAATCCATACTTCTCGGTCCACCTCCTGGGCATCAGCTCGGGGCAGCTCTTCTCATGCGCGTTGACAGCGGTCGCTAATTCGCTCAATGGTTTTTCCTCGGCCCCTCGCAGGACCGTGCGACATTCTGTACAGAACAGGCAGCCACAATCCTCGCAGTGCCCTGTCACAGGATTGTCGATGGCCTTGGCAACCTCACACTCTATGAAGCTACTGTCAGGGTCTTCAGGATCATACTCGCAAGAATGGGCATTGTCGCTTCCACACTTGGGACACGAACCAGTCATTATCATGTTAGCGAACGCGTGTGCCTCCAGGTCTTCCAGCTTCTTGATTCCCAAGCGTGGCTTTGGGCGCCGCTTGTATGACTTAAGAGATTCTGTAATGCAGTGAATTAGATGCAGGTTGGCGTCTGAACCTTCAGCTTCCTACGCGAAAACCCTTTCGTAGTTCCAACGGGTGGTCTCCTGACATGGGCCGCTCACGGGAGGACAGGGTTGCGGAGTATGTCGACTCTGAAAGGATGCGTCAGCGCTTGAAGGTCGATGACCAGATCTGCTGCCTGATTGATGGGAACTACGGGACTTATCGGACGCAGGTTACATTGAAGAAGAGGTTAGAGTCCTCTTGCTCCTGTCCCTCCGATGACTATCCTTGCAAGCACGTAGACGCTCTACTCGAAACCTACAGAATCAACCCACGATCCTTCCTTGATTTTGACAAAGCGACGAACAAGAGGCTCGCCAAAATGGAGAGGCCTGAACTCCTGCAGTTGATACGCCGGATAGTCCTCGCATCGCCAACCTCCCTGTCAGCGATGGGCGTGAAAGGCTTTGAAACAGAGGACGAGAATGAAGATTATGATTCATGGTGACAATCCAATGGCGCACATGAAATCGAGATCAAAATTGGTCCTTTCAAGACTTTGTAATTTGCTGGTAGATTATTGGAGTTTTAGTGCGGGGGGTGGGATTCGAACCCACGAACCCCTAAGGGATGGGATCTCTCGAGGCAGACCCGTGTCCTGACTTAAGTCCCACGCATCCAATGCTCAGAGCATATTTGACCAGGCTCTGCAACCCCCGCATCGGTTTCGACCCAGCATCTCGTCAAAAGCGTTTCGACCGCCATCCCTGATGTCGCGTCTGATGATTGTCGCTCTTGAGAAGGGGAGGGCGGAGTCACGACAGCAAGTTCATCAGGCCTCTGAGGTTCTTCGTGTTGGCGACATGCTTCGCCTCCAGCCACGCCCGTCTTGCAACAGTGACCCCGTACGCCGTATTGTCAAGCTCTCCGACCGAGTGCGCGTCTGAATCGATCACCAGCGGGATCCCTTCCTCCATCGCCCTCCTGGCCCACACTTCATCGAGGTCCAGCCGTTTCGGTTCGCCGTCTATCTCCAGCATCTTCCCGTTGTCTTTCGCCGTCCTGATTACCTTGGCCAGGTCAATCGGGTTTCCCTCCCGCCTCCCGATCAGTCTGTTAGTGGGGTGGCAGAGGAAATCCACAGCTGGATGCGAAAGCGCCTTCACCGCCCTCTCCGTCAGCTTTTCCGCGTCCTGCCTGAAGTTCTGGTGAAGCGACGCGCCGACCAGATCAAATTCCTCAAGGAACCTCCTCTCAAAATCGAGCGTGCCGTCGTTCCTGATTTCCAGCTCGACGGCCTTCAGTATCCGGAAAGGGGCCAGCCTATCGTTGAGTCTCTCGATTTCCTTCCACTGTCTTCTGAACCTCTCCTCCGAGAGCCCGTTGGCCACCCTCACCGAGACCGAGTGGTCGGTGACCGCGATGTACTGGTAACCCCTTTCCATCGCTGCCCTGGCCATCTGCTCCAGCTCGGCGGAACCGTCGCTCCAGGTCGTATGCATCTGGAGGTCTCCCTTGATGTCCTCGAACTTCACCAGGTTGGGAAGTGTCGCGTTCTTGGCAGCCTCAATCTCGCCTCTGTTCTCTCTCAGCTCGGGGGGGATGTATCGCAGCCCCAGCTTTCCATAGACTTCGTCCTCGGTCTTCCCGGCCAGCCTCGACCCCTTCTCGTCGAACAGGCCGTACTCGTTCAGCTTGCATCCACGTTCAATCGCCAGGTTGCGCAGCGCGATATTATGGCCCTTGGAGCCAGTGAAATACACCAGAGCCGCGCCGTACTCGTCCTCACCGAAGACCCTGACATCGACTTGGACGCCTTCCTTCAGTTTGACGCTGGCCCGTTTGGGGCCGCTCTCGAGCACTTGGGCGACGCCAGGACAGCCCGTCATTGCATTCATCGTCCTCCTGTCGGTCGAAAGCAGGTCGATGTCACCGATTGTGTTCCTGCCCCTTCTGAGGCTCCCAGCCATCCCGACCTCAATTCCTAGCGCGCCGAAGTAGGCAGCGAGCTTCTGAAAGATCCCTTCGGCTTCAGGGAGCAGCATTCTCTTCTCGAAGCTCTGCAGCTTCTCGATTCCGACCAAGAACGACTTGCGTACGGTCGGGCCGAACTCGTCGTCGAGCCTCCCGGCCTCCAGCGCCTTCTTCAGGTCCTCCACGCTGCCCACTCCGAGCTCGTGCGCGAGCCTGTACGCGGTACGCGGCCCGATTCCCTGCACCTTCATCAGCAGAGGAACTCCCGGCGGGGTCTTCGCCCCCAGGTCGTCGAGCAGGCGCAGTTTCCCCGTCTTGAGGTATTCGTCGATCTTCTTCGTTATTCCCGCGCCGACGTATTGTATCTCCTCGAGCTTCTTCTCCTTCCACAGCTCTTCGATGCTCTGTTCCATGTTCCTGATGCTATTCGCTGCGCGGTGGTAGGCGATCACCTTGAATCTGTCTTCGCCGTTGGCTTCGATCATCTCTCCCAGCCTGTCTAGAAGGTCGGCTACCTCCAGGTTCCTCAAGCCTGGGCGCTCGGGACAATGCGAGTCATAAAAGCAGTGCTGCAAGTCGGCACGAGGCAGGCAGGGTTCAGACGGCGTTCATGGTCGCAAGGGCAGCTTGGGGGAATGCGACAGCTGTCGCCGACCCGCAGGGTGGAGCGGGTTTGTGGCGACGGGAAGTTACACACGCCAGAGATGGGCAGGACCACAGCCACTTAGCGGATACTGAGGACTGTCCCAATGACGTCCCAGCCTTCGAGGCCGAAGCGGGCTATCTCCACCAGCCGAGTTCTTTCGGCGTGTCCGTGATTTCCACGCCCTTCTTCCCCTCGACCAGCACGTCGTCCTCAATCCGGACCCCGAGCTTCCCCCTGATGTAGACGCCCGGTTCGACGGTGAAGCACATGCTGGGCCCCAGCCTCTCCTTCCCGCCTTCAATTATGTACGGCGCCTCATGCACTTCGAGGCCTAGCCCGTGCCCGGTCCGGTGGAAGAAGTACTCCCCGAGGCCAGCCCTCCTGAGAACTCCTCTCGCGGCTTCGTCCACCTTTCCCACCTCGACCCCTTGGGCAGACGCTCCTATCCCCTTCTCCTCGGCTTCGAGAACCTTCTGGTACACATCTTCGACCTCCTTGGACCGCCCGATGCAGAACGTCCGCGTTATGTCGGCATAGTACCCCTCGAACGTGGAGCCCACGTCGAAGACGATGTTCTCGCCCTTCCTGACCTTCTTGGAGGATGGAAGGGAGTGCGGGTCCGCGGCCCTTCCGCCCGACTGGACCAGCATTGCGTCGACCTTATTCGCGCCGTTTGAGTAGATGATCTCGGTCGCTGCCTTCGCGAGCTCGATCTCGGTCGCTCCCTCCCTGACCAGGTCGGGGAACTGGCAGAACGACTTGCTGAGTATCTTGGCCGACCGCCTCAGGAATCTGACTTCGGCATCATCCTTCGTTGCTCTCAGCCTCTGCAGGACTGGCTCCGCGTCCTCGAACTCCGGCTCAGCGCACTTCATCAACTTGTGCAGAAACAGGAACGGGGCCCTCCCCTCGACTCCCCATCTTCCCCGCACTCCCGCCGAAAGGACCGCTTTGCTGATTGCACCAGGTGAGCCCTCGGAGTCGGTCCACGGATGGATGGTCATCGGCATCGGTGAATTCCTGTACGGCCCGGCCTCCAGGGCCGGCGCCACCAGTTGAACGGCCCCCGAAACCGGTAAGAGAAGCATGAAAGGCCTCTCGAGCAAGAGCGATTCGACCCCGGTGAAGTACTGCATGTTTGGTCCGGGGACGATCAGGACTCCATCGAGCCTCTCATCTTCTAACCTCTTCCTTAGCCTTGCCGACCTAGTTGCGCAGACCGCCTTGTCAATCATCGCGCCGTCGATGGGTAGTATACCGTTATTATCTTGTCCAATCGGCGGGCGACGTCATGGGATTCAAAGAGCTGGTGCTGCTAAGGCTGGCGAAGCACTGGATTTCAGGCGTCGACCTAGACTCCGCTGTCGCGGACGCGAAGAAGGCAAATTCGAGGGGCATGGGCGTCGTCGTGAACTTTCTAGGCGAGGAGATCGCAGACCCGGCCATTGCAGAATCGCACACGGGAGAGTACCTCAGGCTGCAGCAGCGCCTTTCTGAGGACGGGATTCGGGGGTTCGCTTCGGTGAAGCTGACCCAGCTCGGCCTGGGCGCTGACGACGCGGGGGCTGCCGAAAGGCTTGAGAGGATCGCTGTCAACTCGGAGAAGTTCAATCAGGCCCTCTGGATCGACATGGAGGGGTCCTCGGTCACCGAAAGAACGCTTTCGATCTACCTGGCCGCTCTCAGCAAGCACAGGAACCTCGGCATCGTCCTACAGGCCTACATGAGGCGAAGCGAGTCTGACCTCCCCAGGCTCTTGGACGCCGGCGCTAAGGTCCGCTTGGTGAAGGGCGCATACAGGGAGAGTCGCGAGGTGGTCTACCCTAGCAGGAAGGAAGTCTCCGGTAGCTTCAGCAGGCTGATGAAAATGCTCTTCGACAGAGGGGACGGGTTCGCTATCGCGACTCATGATTCGGCTTTGGTTGAGGAGGCGAAGAAGTTGGCGGGGTCGAAGCGCGTCGACTTTGAGTTCGAGATGCTCAAGGGGATACGCGACGAGCTGAAGGGCGACTTGGTGAAGTCTGGTTACAAGGTCTCCGAGTACCTTCCATACGGCGACCGGTGGTTTGCCTACTCGAAGAGGCGAATCACAGAGCACCCGAGCAACATCCTACTGTTACTCAGGTCCATGGTCTGAAGGGTGAATTCCTGCCCGCTGGGTTGCCTGCTTTGATTAGTGGCTCAACTAGTATAGACTTCGTCCGCAAAATACCCGCAAGGCCATGAAACGACTGAGGTCACGTATCAATGACCATTTACGAAAAAGGGCAAATTTGGGGAGCCCTGCGTAAGGCATGGAAGGGATACAGGATCGCGAAGGTCCAGGGCGACAACGTGCGCATGAAGGAGTACGCGACCCGGATCAAGACCCTCCAGGGCCAGCTTGGAGTTCCTCAGGCAAGTTTCCCCAACATAGGAATGTAGAGGAGTAACCCTCCTCTTACCTTTTTTATTCTGCGCCCAGGTCTTTCTCTATCTCTTCTAGGATGTTTCCGACGACCCGCTGATGCAAGCCGAGCGAGGCCGAGATATCGTCTATCCCGTCCCTCTGTTCCTTCATTATGTACTTCAGCACCTTCTTCCTGTCGGCGCTCCCGAGCGATATGGTCACCCTGGCCGCTTCCCGGAGGGCGAGACCGCGCAAGTAGAGGAGGACTGCCCGCTGCTCCTCCATCTCGTTGAGCTTCCTGTCGACCTCAGCTATGATCTGAGCGAGTGGCTTTATCCCGGATGCTTCATCGGGGAACATGAGCGCTTCGTTGGCCTTCGCAGTCAGCTGACCTTGCTCGTTGGGGTCCATCCCTGGCACGGCTCCGAATGAGAATATCCTGGCCCTGAACAAACTCGGCGCAAGGTCTATAGTGATGGAGACGCTCTTCTTGAGCAGGTACTCCTTCCTCTGCGGCCCGCGGGGACTGTCCTCCAGGACCGTGCTCACAAGTCCGGCGTCTTCCATGCTTCCTAGATGCTTTGCCACGAGCTGCTGGCTGATGTCCAATTCTCTCGAGAGCTGAAGCTGGTAGTTCGGCTTCTGGCTGAGCCTTGCGATTATCCTTCTCCTTATCGGGTTCTCGACCGTCCCCAGCATAGAATCCAATTCAGCTTGGCTCAAGTGTCATCATTCGGTTGCGTATGAATTGCCTATTCTTCTATAAATAGGTTCTTGGCCTTACAGGGGTTCCAATGCGTCTGCTGTGCATCCCCCCGAATAGCTATCGTTGTTGCGTCTTGTGTGCATGAGAGGTTCTACAAAGTTTCGTGGGCACGATTTCCTGTCAGGTGGACAAGTTTCGCGGGTTGACCTTGAAACGAGCCGTTATGACCGACTCCCCAGCGCTGATTCGCGGCGTGGCGTGAAACGACTTCGCAAGCTCTTGGAGAGCGCTTTTCAAGGCGATGCTGTGCTTGGGGCCAAATTCATGGTGGATGACAATCGTATACTCGCCCTCTTCCCGCGTTACTCTTGTTCGGGTGCTGGAGCCAAACTTAGACCTCAGACTCAAGGCGTCCAGTATCCCGTCGGGAGTGGAGTCTTGTAACCAATATTCTGCCATCTCTTTCCAAGTGGCGAATATGACCTCTCGCCCCAGTCGGGCCAGCTCCTCATCATCCGCGATCTCGACTAGCCTTTGGAAGATTGGCTTGTGAACCCAGACGAATCCGAACTCCCTTGCTTTCTTGTCCCAGCCAAAATGTTGACTGATGATTGAGTTGATGTCTGCATTGACTGTCGTGCCTTCGTCAGCGGCTTCCTTCTCAAGAGAACGTTCCAGCGATTCTGGGAGTCTGATTGTCCTGAGACGGGTCTTGCGTTCGCCCTCGCCAGCGTTTGGCAGAAGAATGGCCTCTGATAGAAAGGGCCACTCTATCTTGATTTAGGCTTTCTTCGAGGCGTTCTGTATCAACGCCATCCACTTGTTCCCGTCCAGTTTCAGGTCAATCCCCGCGACCTGTGCGGGTGTCCGGCCCTATAGGACCAAACGGAACAGAATCTCCATCTGAGCTAGACTTCTTATTAACGATAGGAATTGTCGAACGGCTCGTTGGCCTTCAGCAAGGTGATAATAGCCGAGCATGCAGCTGTCGCCAGCGAACAGCCGCTCGCCTCGTTCGCAGGATACGATGTGCTCAGAAAAGGCGGCAGTGCTTTCGACGCGGCAGTCGCAACGAGTCTCACACTCGCCGTCACCCTCCACCCCGCAGGAGGGCTCGGGGGCGACTTCTTCGGGATGTTCTACGAGGCGAAGACGGGAAAGGTCCATTGCCTCATGGCCAGCGGCTGGTCCCCCTCTGGCCTGACCATCGACCTTGTGAAGTCGTCAGCAGGAGGGCGCGTCCCACTTTATGGTCCTCTGACCTGCGTCATCCCCGGATACGTGGCAGGCGTCTGGGAGATGCACCGAAAGCTCGGGAGCTCCGAGTTCAGAGACCTCGTGTCTGCCTCGGCCGAGTACGCTACGAATGGGTTCCCAGCTGGGGAGGGAATCTGCCGGTCCACCGCCGATGCCTACAGCGACCTTTCCCCAGGGGCGAAGAAGATCTTCGCGCCGAAGGGCAGACCTCCGGCACCAGGCGATTGGATCAGACAGAAGAACCTCGGCAAAGTAATCTCAGAGGTGGCCGAAGGGGGGCCTCAAGCCTTCTATTCAGGCTGGCCCGCTGAGAAGATCCGGGAGACGCTCGAGGGGCTGGGAGTGGCGACAGCGAAAGCCGACTTCCGGGACTTCGCCCCGGAGTGGGTCACTCCCCTCAAGCTCGATTACAGGGGGACGACGGTTTACGAGATGCCGCCCAACACCATGGGCGCCACGAGCCTTCTCATTCTGAAGTTGCTCTCCCTTTCTCAGTTGCCGGAGGCTGGGCCTCTTTCCAGAGAGAGGATCAAAATCACGATGGAGGCCGCTCTCACAGCTTACGCGCGCAGGGACGAGATGCTCGGCGACCCTCGATTCGGACGAATCGATATCGAAGGGTTCATGGACGCGCGGCCAAGATTAGGAGTCCGCCGAGCAAGAGTGAAGAAGGGCGACACGACTGCCTTCTCGGTAGCCGACTCTGAGGGGAACCTAGTCTCAGGGATTCAGAGCCTCTTCCACCACTTCGGCTCGCGCGTCTTCGTGCCCGAATGCGGGATCTTCCTGAACAACAGGGGCGCAGGTTTCAGCCTCGATGGCCCCAACAAGGTCGAACCTAGGAAGCGGCCCCTCCACACGCTGTCGTCGATGCTTCTGGAACGCGAGGGACGGCCTTACCTGGCCATCGGCACCAGCGGAGGCGACTACCGACCACTTCAGCACGCTCTCTTCGTCACTAACGCCATCGACTACGCGATGCCCCTCGAACAGGTGGTAGGGCACCCGAGGTTCCTCTGGGGCGGGGGCAAGTCGCTCCTGGTCGAAGAAGGGTATGAAAGGAGCGGGCAGGTCGGGTTCGACATCCACTGGCTCCCGATGCCCGGGAAGACCGGCGTCTGCCAGGCTGTCGAGGTCTCCGGCCGCACTCGGAAGGCGGTCTGTGACACGAGGGGCGACGGCGTCCCAGCAGGATTCTAGACACTTCCAAGATCGGCCGCGAAGGATTCAACGGGCCCGGTGGGACCTGGATCCAATAGGGTCTAATCCCACCGGCCCCATTCAAGATAAGCTCAGAATAGCCTCTGTTTGTCTAGATTGTCTAGATTGTCTAGATTGTCTAGATTGTCTAGATTGTCTAGATTGTCTAGATTCGCTAGATTCGCTAGATTCGCTAGATTCGCTAGATTCTAGCTGTTTGCGTGACTGGTTGCAGAGCCCGAATTCCTCCGAGCCTGTCAAGTCAAGCAAGTAAATGAAGACAGAATGGTTCTCACGTATGCTGCGTGGACGCACCAGAACCCCGCGGCTGAAATCTATGGAGGTCTTCCCAAACCTGATAATCAGACGAGATAATCAGACGCAGAAATCGACTGCTTGGCATATAAAACGGCCAGTAGGCATAAATTTTCCAGAGGAACGCAACGGAAAATGCAAGCAACTCAAGGCAAATGGGCGGGCAGATTCATCTGGGCAGCGGTCATCCAGGGACTCGCAGCGGTCATCATCACGGTGTTGGTCCTCGACCCTCTCCAATACGTCACAGGCAAGCCGGACTACTTTTCTCCTGCGAAGGTAATCGCAGGCGGGAGCGGAGGCACTTGGTTCTTCACCGGGTACATATCCTACCTCGTCGTCGGAGTGGTCGCAGTGGCAGTCACGGCGATCTTCTACTTCTACATCGAAGGAGTCATGGGCAAAGTGTACAAGGGACTCTCGAACTACCTGGCCTGGGGCCACCTCATCCTGATGAACGTTGGCGTAGCCGGCGCAATGTTCCTTATGATGTGGGGAGGCTACATGGCAGGCTGGGGACTGGCATCGACGAGCTCCGGAGGCGCGGGTCTCACCGCTCTCCAGGTCCACGAACAATATCTTGGGCAGACAGTAGATCCAATCGGAGCATTCATCCTGCTCGCGTGCGTAGGCGCCCTCATGGGCGGACTCGGATACATACTCAGAAGCAGGGCAAAGTAGGTCCTGCTTCCATCTTTCTTTCATCTGGTTTCTTCGAAGCGAGACCCGTAATGATTCTTCGAACGGTCCAACCGGCCCGGGCAGTCCTGCCCGGCAAGCGGCGCAAAGTTCTCAGGCTTGGAAATCTTGGTCGAAGCTTATAATGACCGTGGGCGTCGTTAGGGTGCAAGAAGGAAAATGAGTTCACCGTCCAGGAAGAGGTACTGGTATGCGACGTTCCGCACTGCATCCTATGCGAGCGTCTTCGGGGTGTTGGTCTGGACGGTCGTCATGGTGTTACCTTTCCATCCCTTTTCCGAGATCCTGCCGATAATGGTTGGAGGAGGGCCAGGGTTGTGGCTTGTGGTCTCCTACCTGCTCTACATCTCGCTTGGAGGAGGGGCATTTGGCTGGCTTTCTAGCCTTCTCAACGTAATTGAGAAGCAAGAGAACCGTGATGTCTGTCCTTCACTCATGTGGCCCGGCTTCATCATGCTCTTCTTCGGTGTGACCGTGAGCTGTGTGTCTCTGGGCTACGCGGGCGCCTCCGGCGGCTATGCCTCGATAAACGGCGCGTCGCCCTCGCTTCACCAGATGCTCTCGCCGTATCTCTACCCAATCACGGCGACGACGGTCGTCGCGGTGGCCGGCGCTTTCCTCGTGCTCCTAGCCATGATCCGCGCTAGGGGCCCTTGAGATGCATGCTGAGGAGATCTCGCCTGCCAGCCGGCTCGCGAAACACCTCCTGACCCTTCTGTGTATCGCCCTGATGCTGCCTTCGGGCTGTGCGGACGCAGTCCAGACCCTTTCCCACGGAGGACAAGACACCCTTCAGCCAGGATACGTGCAGAATTCGTGGGGACTAGGGGTCGTCGTCCCCGACGGCTCGACCCTGTCTGGGGGAGGAACCGTGGACTGGGCCGCGGTTACCAACGTAACCGCGGTCGTGCAGATTCCCAAGATCACGAACGCCTCCGGATCGATTTACGCCGTCGTGTCTCTCATGACGCAGGACGGGGTCGTCCTCCAAACAGCCTTCGGGATCTATCCCGGCAACGGCAGCTGGCTGGTGTACTCGATGTTCATCGAGAACATCAACCAGATTCCCCAGCACTACACCTGGACCGTCAATTCTAGCGAGCCGGCGGCGGGACCAGGAGACGTGGTGACGCTTTCAATCTACCAGTCTCCGGAGCACGTCTGGAGCTTCAGGGCATGCAACCTCAACGCCAGCCTGTCCGTTCAGGGGGCATTCGGCACCGACACCACCGAACTTCCAAAGCGCGGGGACCAGGAGGCCTTTGCGCTCGAATCCTACGCGAGCGATTCATCCACCTTCCAAGACATGGGAAACATGACCCTGTCATCGCTGCTCGTGGACGGAAAGAGAGTGGTGTCGGGATGGTACCTGTTTGCCGACTGGGACATGCTGCACAATCCGCTCTTTGTCGTCGGCGGGGCCGCCCCACCTGCATTCATCGACGTCTCTGCCTCGAATAGCGGCAGAACGATCTGGTACTATTCGGAGAACTGGAATGACAACGGACAGGTTGATGAGACAGGGCCAATCCTCGTGGCCATGGCGATTCTGGTCGGGGCCGCTCTATGTGGGGCCCTCCTCTTGATGAGATATATCCGGAAGGCGGCCGGGGGGCCAGGACAAAACAAAAACTGAACGCATATCTCCCGCAATCGAGCCTGCTCCAGCAATAGAGGCGTTAAGTACCTCCTGCGTGGTGTTCCCCTAATATGTCTGGGAGTGACTCACCGAAAGCCAAGGCGAAGCGGTTTGGTCAGCCAGATGAACTGAGGAAGTTCAAGAAAGGGAAGCTACAGTTGATCAAGCTGGGCATGGCCACCATAGGCAGAGTAGTTTACGAGCCAGGGTGGAAATGGTCGGAGCACGTCAAGCCCATCGCGAAGACGAAGAGCTGCGAAGCTTCTCACTTTCTGTACCATGTGTCAGGCGTCCTGCATATCAAGATGGACGACGGGACCGAGATGGACGTGGGGCCCGGGGAGGTCTCCTGGGTGCCGCCTGGCCATGACGCGTGGGTCGTCGGAACAGAGCCCGTGACCATAATAGACTTCCAGGGCATGGTAGACTACGCGAAAGAACCATCGAAGTAGCCTCGCTGCTTCAACTCTCTCGAACTATACCGTGCGAGACGAAAAGTCTCTGCTAGGGACTTCAGCCAGAAGGAGATTCGCACCCATAATGGGTCTGGACCTCACCAGGCCCCAAAAAACCCGAACAGGTCGGGATTCTTGTCGGGCGAGCGCGTTCCGGTCGTGGCTTCCTTCTCCTCCGCATACGCCAATGGTGTCGTGGTGACACCAACACCTACACCTACATTGTGCTAAATAGACCCATTTGACTGACCTGAAGACAGCGGACATGTTTCCGTTCAGGAAATGGCTGACTGCCTCCAGGGCCCTGTTCTCAGTCACGGTGGTGCTGCCCTGTCTTCTCGGGGGCGTTATCGCCTACCATGATGGGTACGTCGACGTTCCGATCTTCCTGCTGGCTCTCGTGGGCCTGTTCTTCGGCAACATCGGCGCGAACTTCACCAACGACTATTACGACTACAAGAGTGGCGTGGACGCTCTGGACAAGGGAGGTAGGCAGTTCAAGCAGGGCAGCGAAGTGCTGCTCAAGGACGGCCTCACCTACGACGTGGCAAGGAATTCGATGGCCGGGAGCTTCCTGGTCGCCGGGGGGATAGGACTGTACCTCATCATGTTCGACGACTGGCGCATCCTCTTCTTTGCTCTCGCCGGGCTTGCCATCGCCTACTTCTACACGGCCCCGCCAGTCAAGCTTGGGTACAGGGGCCTGGGAGAGGTCGCGTCTGGGCTGGGCTCCGGACCGCTCCCAGTGATAGGGACGTACTTCGTCCTGGCTCACACCGTCAGGGCGGATGCCGTGATGGCGTCCGTGTGTGCTGGTCTGCTGGTCGCCTCGATACTCTACATCGGGAACGTCATCGACGATGACGCCGACAGGCAGGTAGGAAAGAAGACCATCACCGTCAGGCTGGGCAGGAAGGCCGTGAGGGTCATAGGCCCAGCGCTCTACGGCGCCGCGTATCTCGTGCTGGTGGCCGGCGTGCTGGCAGGGTGGCTTCCTCCTCTGTCGCTGCTCGGCCTGCTGACCCTCCCGTTTACGGTGAAGCTCCTGCGACTGACTTCGAAGAACTTCCAGAGCATACCGGCCTACGCTCCCTCGATCATGATGACGGTGAAGGTCTTCGCCGCTACGACCCTCCTCGTGGCAGCCGGCTTCGTCGTCAGCGCCCTCCTGGGGTAGAGTTACTCTGTGCCCCGGTCATTACTGAAGAGCTGGCTCGGGCTGTCCAGGACGAGACTCTTCGTCGCCGTGACGGTCCCGGCGGTCTTGGGTGGGGCCATCGCAGAAAGGGATGGCTCGTTCTCGGCCGGCACATTTCTGCTCATCCTGGCAGGCTTGATCCTCATAGAATCCTCGAATCTGTTCTTCGGGGACTGGACTGCCCGCGAAGGAAAGAGCTTCTTGTCCGGCTCTAACCCTCCGCCGGCGATAGAAGGAAGCCCTATGATCTCGGAGAGGATGCTTCCTTCCAAGCACGCCCTTCATGCCTCGGTGCTCTGCTTGCTCTCAGCTGCGGTCGTCCTGGTATATTTTGCCCTGATGCGCGGGTGGCCCATCCTCCTGCTCGGATTCCTGGCCGTGCTGGTCGGCTTCTTCTACGCTCTGTCTCCCGTAAAGTACGGCTTCTTCTCGACCGCGCTTCTCCCGCCGCTGCTGACGTTGAGCGTCGACTTCGTCTTTACCGGCAGATTCACTCTGGTCGCTTTTCTTGCAGGCCTCCCTCTCCTTTTCTCTTCGGCGGGAGTGATCTACACCTACCGGGTCTTGTACGTTCGCTCGGCGAAGACCGGCAACTTCTCCACCCGATTGAGGCTCCTGGTGCTGCTCTACTGTCTTACTTTTCTGTCAGTCATCCTGCTGGACATCTTCGGATTGCTCCCCGCCACGACCGCACTGGCCTTTCTGGCGCTGCCAATCCTGTTCTATCTAGTCGCCAGGTCAGAGAAAGAGAGGCTCGACTACGTTCCTATAACGTCGCTGGGAGTGCTTCTCCATGTGGCGACAGGACTGCTTCTTGCCCTTGGTTTCATCCTGAGTTGGTAGGGGACTCGGAACTGAAGGTCGTCTACGGCTGGTCGATGTCTTCGAGGATGCCCCAGACCTACATTCACCTGAGCACAAAGGAAGTGGACCCCAAGCTCGAGGTGGGCGCTATAATGCAGGAAGACCTTGCGTGTAGAAGTAGCTACAGCCGATACAAACGCTGGGGATGAGCTTCCCCGCTAGCGCTAAAAGTCTCCTCTCACCAGACATAGCGACGCGGTCTTTGCGAGTGGGACTAGATGACTGGTTTGTCAGAAACGTCAGCGCGCTCAAAGTGGTCCTGAGGGTACTTTTCGGGATGTTCTGGTTGATAGACGGTGCGCTGAAGTTCCAGCCGGGTTTCGTCGGTGCTATTTCCCCAATAGTTACGACGAGCGGACAACCCGCTTGGCTTGCGGGATGGTTCTCGTTCTGGGCATCAGCCACCTCCTCGAATGCTGCTCTTTTCGTCTATTCGACTGGGGCTCTCGAAGTCGCGATCGGAACCTGCCTCATCCTTGGCCTCATGCGAAAACTCGTCTACACGGCGTCTTTCTTTGTCAGCCTCCTGATTTGGTCAGTTCCAGAGGGCTTCGGCGGTCCGTACGTACTTGGCACGACTGACATCGGGACCGGAATCGTCTACGCGCTCGTGTCCCTCCTATTTCTTGTCGTAAACGCCACCTTCGGCCCTTCGCGGTACAGTCTCGATTTGCAAATCGAGAAAAGATTACCAGGCTGGAAGAAAATCGCCGAGGTCAAGTCCACCTAATATCTACGACAAGATAAGGGAGGACCCACACTTTCCTGAAATCTTCAAGATAATAGGCTTGGAGCCGCCCCTTACGGGCAAAGACGTCGCTTCACCCACAGGGACAGACGCGCCCAAGTCACAGCCGAAAACAACATAGTCTCACAAGACCTAGCCATACGAACGTATTGGGCCGACCTAACCAAGCCAAACAAACCAGTCACCGCAACTTCCAAAGGAATGACGTTGACAGCCGCGCGAAGATTCCTCAAGCTACTCGGCAAACCAATCACGACGACGGCTTTCCAAGAGCTAGTTGACTTCAAACGAAACAATCCAAAGGACACGAGCTTCGAAAGGCAACTGAAACTATGGAAAGCCGAAAAGTCGCTGAATCAGGAGAACATCTCGCGGATACTCGGCATATTCAGACGGAACTTCGCACCACTAGAAATGCACATACACGTTTCGAGCGACCACAAAACAATCCCAATCAGCGAACCAACACCAAGAGCCATCAGGCTAGACGACAGCCTGACGGCAGACGAACAAGACGCAATCGACTTAATGGCCTACGGAGCAGAACGCAGAACAGCACTCAACAGACTGCCACTAACCGCCGTCCACCTAATTGAGAACTCAAACGTGGCCGTCCTAGACATACCCGCACAGCTAGCCAAGAACGGGCTAAACCACCCGTCCATCATTCTAAAGGAACTAGCCGAAAGACTGCTAGACAAAGCAAGACTTCACCGCCTTCAGGTTTGACTGGATGTAGCTGCCAGCCTTCTTCTCCTTCGACAGGTCATTCACCAGATTCTAGGAGCATATTCTTGATCCCCTTCTGGCCCAATCTTAGCAGGGAGTTCGGAGTGACATCGTACCTCTTGCAGAATGCGCCCAGTCTTCGGAGATAGACCTCGGCGGTAATCGGCGATCCGCGGGCGAGGTTGTCGAACCACCTCTCGACCTGCTTGTCTTTCAGAAGTGGAGCCTATTCCTTCAAGTCACTTCGCTCCTTTTTCCTGGCCAAGGTCCTAACTCGGAAGGGGCCTCTCTCTGAAATAAGGTTATGGTTTTAGACCCAGTTATATGCGGGCCCGGTGGGATTTGAACCCACGACCTACAGCTTTCCCCTCAGGCGAATAGGAGGCTGCCGCGCTGTCCGTATTTCGCTCGCTCGGATCTGCGCTACGGGCCCAGCCGAGGGCCGTGCCGAAGTAGGATATTACTTGTTACTGTGATTTGGTGTGTTGCATGAATCAGACTGGTGAAGCTTCGACCCCCCGATTTCTCCTTGCTCACGCCATAGCCTTGATGAACCCGTTGTAGACGTACGCCTTCATCGCCATCTCCCTGGCCATGTTAACGAATTTCCTCGCTGAAACGTACTCGCCGAAGACCCTCTTTATGACGGAGAACGCACCCTCGACCCTCCACCTGTACCCAAACCTGTGGATCCTGCTCCACGCCTTCGGCTTGAACGTCTGCTGCTCGACGACGGCGAGCTTCCTCGCACGGCTCCCCCTGCACCTCGGTGCGGATCCCTTCCTGACCCTGATCACTGGCCTGATCCCCTCACTGGCGAGGAAGTTGAAGTTCGCCTTCGAGTCGTAGGCTCCGTCCGCGAGGACCCTCTTCACCCTGACGCTCTCCTCAGCCTTGGTCACCAGCCTCTTCAATCGCTTCCCGTCTCCCACCTTCTCCGACGAGACGTCCATCGAGGCGACCTGCCCCGTCCTGATGTCCACGGCGAAGTGTATCTTCAGGTACCCCTTCTTCACCTTCCAGACGTGTCTAATCCAGTCCCCGGCGTTGTGGACCTTGACTCCGGATGAATCGACAGCTATGCTGACTGGGCTGTTCGATTTGATCAGCGATTCATCAAGGTCTACCTGGAGCCTGTTCACTCTCCTGTCTATGGTGGAGTAGTCCGGGGCCTGCAGTCCCTCAACAAACTTGGAGAGGAAGTGCACGAACCCCTCGGTCTGCCTGTAGGGCTGGTGGAAGAGGAGCCTGACGAACGCGAGGAGCCTGATGTACGACTCTGGATAGTGATAGGGCTCGCCCACCTTGCCGTCGTTCGCCTTCTTCAGCTCCCTCTTCCACTCCTCCACCACGGATGAGTCGAGCTCCAGCTCGCCTCTCCTGACCAACGCCTCGTTGTAGCTGTGCCAATCTCTCTTACCTGCTGACATGAGAAGAAGATCACCCTATCGATACAAGCGTGCGTGACCCGAAATCCTTGGATTACAAAGTCAAGTCGTGCAACATACCACTGTGATTCAATCTACCAGGTCAAACTCCAGCTCCAGCTCCTTGCGTGAATTCCTGAATCTTGGTGCCCCCAGCCTGATCCTCCCTACCTGCGAAGTGTTGTCGACGTGCTTCTCGATGCAGCAGTTGATGTTCCACTCTGGTATCCTCACAATCTTGAGCCTCGTCACGCTGGAAGGCACGGGGAAAAGGTCGTAGATCGCGTTCCCGAAGTGCCCCTCGGCTTCGTCTTTCTCCATCTCGAACTCCACCACCTCAGCTCCCTCCGACACCTTGCCGTTGGCCGCCTGCTCGATTCTCGCGACCTCCTCGATGGTCGGCTTTCTGTCGAACTGCACCGTCAGCCTCCCATGAGTCCCTGAGACGAACACCGAGGCCGTCCACTTTGCTCCCAGCACCTGCTGGACCGCGCCCTTGAGCACGTGGACCGCCGTGTGCGTCCTCGCTTCTTCGGAGCTCAACTATTGCCTCGTCGCGATCCTGTAGAAGTCCGAGAGCTTCACCTCGAGCCCGTACCTCGTCTCGTTGCTCCTCATATGCCAGAAGATCGATAAGAGGGTCGGCCACATCGCAGGGAGGCTGAACCTGCCTTCCACCTTTGCCTTGATGAACTTGTATACCTTGGCGTAGATTTCGAAACGGTCCAGGACAGCTCTCCGGTAGCCCTCCCTGTCGCCTAGGTGATTCACGAAAAGGTCGACGCACTGCATGCTCGGGATTATCCCCTCGCCCAGCATCGGATAGACTGTCCCGATGCTCTCGCCGACTCCTACTACCTTGCCGTCGAAGAACGGTTCGCAGAGCTTGGGAGGTGTGACCCTCACCGGCCTCCCGACCCGCCTCACGACCTCGCACTTGTACTTCCTCACAAACTCGTCCAGCTCCCCCCTGTACCTGTGCAGCAGGTCCCCGGCACCCACGTGCGCCATCCCGTCCCCGAGGGGGAAGTACCACCAGTAGCCCAAGAGCCCCGGATACGGCCTGATCACGAAGTCGTCGTAGGGCAGCTCCTTCGACTTGACCTGGTACTCGAGTGTAGGCACGACCAAGTCTTCCTTCAGCTTCGGGAGAAGCGACCTGTGGATCCCCGTGGCGTCAAGGATCACGTCGAAATCGGAGAAGTTACTGTTTGCCTGCTTGATCTGCTCGCCCCAGTGGACCTTCTTCCCCTGCAGCATGTCGTGGGTCAGCCTGTGCTTGTCGTACGTGACTAGCCCCTTCAGCTTGATCTCGAGCTGCTCGTCCCCGAGGTCGACCACCATCCTCTTACCCTTGTGCAGGACGTAGTCCTCGAAGTTGAAACCCGCCTGCTTCACTAGGTCTGAGATGAAGGGCTGGCTCGTCCCCCACGCGCAGGCCGGGTACCAGTTCGCCTCGGTCCGCAACTCGAAGGCCTCGGCTTGGTGTTCGCCTGGGATCCGGTTGAGCAGGTAGGCACCTGCCACCCCCGCTCCGACCACAGCTATTCTCAATCCGAATGGTGACCCCTACAGTGTAAGGTCCCCGCCCCTCCTTTTTACTTGTTGTTTCGCGTCTCAGACGGTTTTGGTAAGGACCTGGACTTCAATTCCCTCTGCTCCCGTTCTCGTGCTGTACCTCCTCTCTGTCTTCCTGACCCTTAGTCACCTTTCTTCTCTTCGACTTCCTCCTTCATGCGAGGAACTGATGGCCAGGGTCGAGAGGTACTTGTATTCGAAGCAGAGGCCTCCATGAAGGCTGTTTCATGAAAACAGACATCGCCAATCTTAAATAGCGTAAAGGGTCGGTTTTTTCTGAGATGGTTCTCTTCGGGGACATCGGTTCCGTCTTCGTGATGGGCCTTATCGGGGCAGCCTTCATCGCCCTGATAGTAGTCGCCTCGAGGCTGCTAGCCCCTAGGAGGCCCAACCCGATAAAGAACGCTCCCTTCGAGTGCGGCCAAGTCCCCGTCGGCGCCGGCAAGATGCACTTCATGATGCAGTACTACGCCTACCTCCTGATGTTCATAGTCTTCGACGTCCTTTCCATGTTCTTGTATGCCTGGGCCGCGGCCTACCGGCCCGGACCCGGCTGGGCTGGGCTCGGCGTCTCATCTAACTGGGTTGTAACCCTCTTCATGGGGATGCTCTTCGTCCCGATGGGCTTCGCCATCTACCTCGCGGGGAAACGAGAGCTTTGGTAGAGGTCCAGAAGTCGGGGGCCCTCCAGGTCATCGTCGGCAAGGTCGACGACATACTTCAGTATGCGGTCGGCGATCCGTTGCGCTACCTCGCCAACTGGGGAAGACTCTATTCTCTCTGGCCCGTCCACCTTGAAACCGCCTGCTGCTCGGTGGAGGTGGGCGCCGCGGCCGGCTCACGCTTCGACATGGAGCGCTTTGGGACACTGGAGGCGTTCGGCTCGCTCCGCGCCTGCGACCTGATCATAGTGATGGGCACAGTCACGCGCAAGTTAGCGCCAAGGCTCAAGATGATCTACGACCAGATGGCCGAGCCGAAGTGGGTCATCGCAATGGGTGCCTGCTCGATCACAGGTGGACTCTACTTCGACTCCTACAACGTCCTCAGAGGGATTGACGACATAATCCCGGTCGACGTCTACGTTCCAGGTTGCCCTCCCAGGGCCGAGGCGTTCCTTCAGGGAATTGTGCTTCTTCAAGAAAAGATCAGAAGAGCTCCCAGCCTGAGCGGGGCGTGACCCTGGCATGAGCAAAGCCCAAGAACAAGGACCCCAGCCATCTCCACCGCCCGCCGCGGCCCCGCCTGCCGTGCAGCCTCCTCCTCCCGTTCAACCCAAGCCCGAACCTGCAAGGGCGAAGGAGCTCGCCTCTAGGATAGCATCGAAGTTCCCGGACGTGAAGATCGACTACATGCGCGAGAAGAGGCTCAAGGTCACTGCCCCGAGCGCCAGAATTAGGGGGCTCGCCACGATGGTGCGGGACGAGCTCGGTTTCGACCATCCCAGCGCAGTCAGCGGAATCGACTGGATAGCCAAGAACGAGATCGAGATAATCTACTTCGTCAGTTCAGCTTCTCGGCCGGGCTACCAAGACTTCGTCGTTGCGCTGGCCGAAAGAATACCACGAGAGAACCCGGTTGCCCCCTCCCTGATTGACGTCTGGACCGGGGTTGAGTACCACGAGAGGGAGGGGCAGGAGATGCTGGGAATCAACTTCGAAGGGAACCCGTACAAGGGACACTTCCTCCTGCCCGAAGACTGGCACGACCTCCCTCCGCTGCGGAAGGACTACGTGTCCCCGGGGAGATAGGAGATGGCCATCCAAACAGAATACGATCCAGACTCTGACAGGATAATGGCAGTCGCCTTCGGGCCCCAGCACCCGGGAGCCGGGCACTTCCGGATAAAACTCTGGCTGGACGGCGACTACCTAGTAAGATCGGAACCCGACCCGGGCTACATCCACCGGGGCGAGGAAAAGATGAGCGAGTACAGGAACTACATCCAGAATGTCCCGCACCTCGAAAGACCTGTCATCCTGGACAGCTCGAACATCTTGTTCCCTTACGCCCTTGCGGTAGACGAGCTGATGGGCAGCAAGGTTCCAGACAGGGGCCAGTACCTTAGGGTCATAATGTCGGAAATCAACCGCATAATCTCTCACATGTACTTCATCGCGATAGAGGGCCTCTTCACTGGGCACACCACCATGATCACTTGGTGCATGGGTGACAGGGACTTCTGGATCGACCTCGCATCGAGGATTGGGGGAGCGAGGGTCACCTTTGCCTACATCATCCCAGGCGGGGTCAGGAACGACATGCCAGACGGGCTCACCGAGAAAGCGCTGAAGACATGCGACTGGTTCGAGAAGCGCATGGACGAGTACGAGAAGATATTCTTCAAGAACCCCATGGTCCTCACCAGGATGGAGAAGGTCGGCGTCCTCTCCAGCGAGGACGCGATAAGGCTCGGAGCTGTCGGCACCGTCCTCAGGGCCTCGGGCGTGAAGAGCGACCTCAGAAAAGACGAACCTTACAGCCACTACGATGACTTCGACTTCGAAGTCTCCTCGCTTGACGGCGGCGACTCGTGGTCGAGGGCATACGTGGCCTTGCTGGAGATGAGGCAGAGCGTGAAGATAATCCGTCAGGCCTTCAAGAACATACCCCCCGGACCCGTCCGGCTCAAGCTCGGCCCACAGCCAAGGGTCCCGGCAGGAGAGGTCTACGCGCGCACAGAAGCGGCGAGGGGCGAGATGAGCTTCCATCTGGTGAGCGATGGCTCTCCGCGGCCCTACAGGCTGAAGATTGGGAGCCCCAGCTTCAAGAACATGAGGGTCCTCCCGCACCTCCTGAGGAACGTGCACATCGCTGACATCCCTATCATCTATTGGAGCTTGAACTACTGGCCGCTAGAGGCAGATAGGTAATGCAGCTTTCGATTCGGGCTCAAGTTCCGATCATGTGCTCGGTGATCCTCCGGACGTGCTCGGCTTTGTCTCGCTTCTGAATCCCATTCTTCTTCAGGTGGTGAGAACGGTCGACTCGGCCACCTCGGGGGCCCGAGTACTTCAGACCGTATGCAGCGGCTATCTTGGTAGCCGACAGATGTTCGGCGATATGGAGTTTCTCGAGGTCATCCTTCTCGGGAAACCAGACTGACTCTGGGCCCCTTGAGACTCCTGCAATCAAAGGTGAAGTTTGATCGCCGTCTGGCTACCGCCGTCACGCTCACTCGTCAAGTCTTAAATCAGATGTAGGCAATCGCCCTGTTGTGTCCTCTAACGAGGAAACACTCGCTGAACTTCGAAAAATAAGAGAGCTCCTAACGCCCGCACCCGCTCCCCCTGCTCCTCCTGCGCCCAAAGGAACGATCGCAGAGTTCAAGGAATTCCTCTCCCAGTACCATGTCCTTGGACTGGCGGTCGCCTTCATCCTCGGCCTCTACCTGGGATATGTGGTCAAGGCACTCGTCACCGACCTGATCCTTCCCATAGTGGCGCTGGCACTCCCGGCCGGCACCAACATCAACACCTACATGATCAGCGTGTTCGGCGTTGGTGACTTCGCGAACAACGTCTTGACCTTCATCATCGTCGCATTCGTGATCTTCATGATCGTCAAGGCCGCCAAGCGCTACAAGATCGGTTAGGAGCCTCTCTTCCCTTTTTCTCCGGTCGCCACGATAGTGTGATTCGTTAAGCAGTATGTCAAAGGATATTGCCACCGTCAGGTATGTTCACCTTCGCGGATATCATCGTCGAATATCACGTTGAGCAAGTTCGAGAAACAATGGAAGGCTCAGGAGACCGAGAGCTTCGGGAAGAGGACCCGCGACACGATACGCGGCCCCCAGCCGTTGAAGCCTCAGATCCAGAAGGCGACCCAGCAGCTGACTGGGGAGATCAACCGACTGGACCAGGCCAGCAACCGGCTGAAGCAGCGCGAGAACTCCATCTTCAAGAAGACCGTGACTGCCGTCCAGACTCACGACCAGGAATCCAGCAAGGCGTACTCCAACGAGCTCGCCGAAGTCCGCAAGATGCAGAAGATAGTCTTGCAGTCGAAGATCGCCCTAGAGGCGATCACGACGAGGCTGCAGACTGTCACCGACGTCGGAGACTTCGCGGCTACGATCGCCCCGGCAATCGGGGTGATCAAGAACATCCGCGCTACTCTTGGCGAAGCGATGCCTGACGCGCAGGGCGCACTCGGAGAGATCGGCGCACAGCTCAACTCGATCATGGTGGATGTCGGCACAATAACGGGCACGACCTTCTACCAGGCCGAGAACAGCGAAGAAGCGAACAAGATCCTGTCCGAGGCGGCGGCCATAGCCGAGAAGAGGATGAGCGACAACCTGCCCGAAGTCCCGAATACTTCGAGCGAGTCCATCTTCACAAGCGAGTAGACACCACGAGGCTGTTCGGCCCAAAGCCGAGCGGCCTTCTTCTTTCTATGATCATCATACCCGCCTTAGAATAGAATACGCTGGCCTCCGCGAGACCCGTGAATCACTCAGGAGAGGACGTGTTCCACAGAAGCTCGAGGAACTGCTTGAAGTGGCTCGCCACGGCAGGACTGTCTATCCAGCCACACGCGGAATAGTCGGGAAGCGAAATCAGCGCCGTCTTGCCGTCCACGAGCAGGTCGATCGCCACGAGATTCCCAGTCCTGATTTCCACGGCCGGCGGCAGCAAGTCCGGCGCGCTCTCGTCGCCTATCGCCCTGACGCTGACGCCCCTGTCGATCGCCTCTGCGAGGAGCTCGAGGAGCTTGGCGTCCTCCAGGCCCATGGTCGGCGCCGCTAGCACTATGCTTTCCTTCGCGCCCCGGAACATCTCGTACACCTTGGCGAGGACCTTCTGCCTCCCTCGCAAGGTGTAGACAAGCTCGGCTTCCTCGGCAGACTCCGGGCTGTAGACCTTCTCGAGCGAATCGAAGGTTTCTTCAATCGTCGAGCTGACCATCGCTCTTACGCTCTCGGGCCTCCTTGCCCTGTAGGAGGCTGGCCTCCTGACGACAAGGTCGACCCATCCGAGGGCCGCGAGCCGCTTCAGGGCCTCGTATGCGTTGGGATAGGGGATCCCGGCCTCCGCTGCCACCTTCCTCGGGTCGGCAGGGCCGAGCCCGGCCAGGGAGACGTAGCACTTCGCCTCGTAGGCCGTGAGCCCCATGTTCCTCAGCTGCTCGATGATCGCCCTACGGTCCATCTGGCGGTGCCATGGCAAAGCTCTTATATAGAATTTAGTAGCCAAAACTACTAATGGCTCCGGAGCCGGATTACGACGCCATCGTAGCCGGCGGAGGCATGGCAGGCCTCATTACCGCCGCTTCAATAGGGTTCTACTCCAAAGGGAAAGCCCGCACCCTGATCATTGACAGGAACAAGGAGGAAGAACCCGGGAAGAAGACTCACAACGGCTGGACGTGCGGAGACGCGACGAGCAAGCGGTCGCTCGACTACCTCGCAGAGCACATAGGCATCAGGTACGGCTCGCCCGAGCTGGAACACCATGTCAGCGGCGTCTACGTCTATTCGCCAGACAGGAAGACGAAGGTCCTCTTCGAAGGAGAGGGCTTCCTCTTCAACAGGAAGCTGGCTCCGAGGCGCCAGGTCAACGACGCGCGGAAGTTCGGGGCAGAGTTACTGTTCGACGCCACGGCCGAGAGGCTCCTCTTCGAAGGCGGATACATCACAGGCGTCTCGGGCAGGAAGGCGGACGGGTCGCCCTTCAGCTTCACCGCAAGGGTCGTGATAGATGCGACCGGGTCTTCCTCCGTCCTCAGGCGCTTCCTGCCGATCCCGTCGATGATCGAGAAGGAGATTGACGCCGACGACGTCGTGGGGACGGGCCGGTATATCCTCGAGTTCGACCCCGCAAAGGAAGACCCTGCGTTCTTCGCCCCGGAGTACTGCATAATACATCTGGACCAGTTCATAGCGCCGGCCGGCTACGCATGGATCTTCCCCAAAGGGAAGAACAAGGTCAACATAGGGCTCGGCGTCTCGAAGTCGGGACTGGACAGGCGCAACAGGCGCTTCGGGCTCAACGACAACCTGCAGACGCTGATCGACAAGTACGTCGCCGACAACCCCGTGATCAAGAACCCGAGGCAACCACAGGGCGACAGCGACTCAGGGAACACGAAGGGCAACTGGCAGGTCCCTGTCAGAAGGCACAACGACTGCCTGGTGGCGAACGGGTTCGCAATCGTGGGAGACTCGGCCTGGATGCCGAGGCCGATAGATGCGGGCGGGATCAGCCCCTCCATCTACGGCGGGACCATTCTGGGCAAGGTGGTGGCTCAGGCCCTGGAAGCAGGCGACACCAGCGAGGGCTCGCTGTGGAAGTACAACGTCGAGTACATGAACAGCCACGGTTACCCCATGGCCAGCTTCGAAGTGCTCCGGCGATACCTCCAGACTGTGACCAACGAACAGATCAACTACGGAATGAAGCACTTCCTCTCTGAGGAGGACATCAACGCGATTACGGAGCGGAAGCACCCCGAGTTCAACCAGGCGAGGTTCATGAACCCGGCGATGTGGGTGAGGATCCTGGCCCAGCTCTCCCTGGCAAGGGGGCTGAGGTACACAGTCAAGAAGAGCGCCGCTCTGGTGGAGATAAACCTAGGGTACCCCGAATCACCCAAGGGCTTCGACGAATGGAAGAAGAAGCTAGGGAAGGAGCTGCAAGAGACCGTGACGAAGTTCAAGCCGCTCGACGCGGCTAACTAGAAATAGCAGAACTTCGACGCCCAGGGCATGGCAACGACTTCTCTGGACGCTCAGATTCTTGACGTAGTGAAAGAGGCATCTCCTTCGGCTGCATACCTGATGGGGTTCAACGATTACGCGGGCAAGCTCTTCATCGCGTCTCAGGCTAACGTCGACAAGTCCCTCCGGAAGGTCAGGGCGCTCAGGAAGCAGGCAAAGACGGAGCTCCAGAAGAAGGTCCTGGATTCCATCGAAGTGGCGCTGGAGTTCACAGAGCCCCAGCCTGTCCTGGACGACATCGTCAACGCTGTCTTCGCCCATTTAGTCAAGGAGGGGATCAGGGACGACCACATGACCTCGCTCCTGGAACTTGCGGGGATGGACATCGACGCCTGCGCGAAGAGGTTCTCTAGGAGGAAGATTCCGGTCGCCGTCAAGGCCCTGACACTGTACAGGCTAGGGGGAGTCTTGGAGATCTTGGACACCGTGAAAGGTGAGACGAAGTCCAAGGCGCTGAAGGCGCGGTGTGACTCACTGAAGGCCAAGGTCTCTGACTACGTCAAGCTGTTCGCGCTCGACGGGTTCGGGAGGGGCGAGTTCCCCAACGTCGAGAAGATCTTCAAGAAGCACGGTTCTGACCTCGGAAGGCAGAAGTTCTACCCGCGGGCGCTGAAGAGAGGGTTCGACTACTCGGAGACTCCCGCACAGCTGGAAAAGAAGGCGCTCTCCTGGATAGACGAAGAACTCCCGAAGTTCAGAAAGGTGACAGAGAAGCTGGCGAGGAAGTTCGAGTGCGAGGCGACCCCTGAGAAGGTCGAGGAGAAGATCAACGCCAGGATGAAGCTAGACCCGAAGAAGCTCGTGAAGACGACTCTGGAGATCCGCAAGGCCGTCCGGGCGTTCGTCAACGAGGACGTCCACGGAATCAACCCGAAGTACAACACTACGGTCATGGAGACTCCTCCATACCTCACCGGCACGATCCCGACCGGGGCTGCCCAGTTCTTCGACACCTACACGAGCAAACCGTTCCAGGTCTTCTTCCAGACGACCGACCCGAAGAGGGACCCGGACAAGTCCGTCTCGGCCCTGATCAACCTCCTCGTCCACGAGGAGTACGGGCACTGTGTCCATCATTCCAACAGCGCGGTCGGGTTCGTAGGGAAGCTCCCCGTGTTGCAACTTCTCCCGATTGCGCCGACAAGTGGTCCGATAACGGAGGGGCTCTCTTTCAACAGGGAACTCGAGTTCTACGCTGCGTCGAAATCGCTAGAATCGAAGGAGAAGCTTACAAAGGCAGAGAAGGGCTACGTTGACCTGACGGAGAGGTACGGCGGCCTGAAGCTGATTAACCTCGAGGTCGAGTTCATGACGAGGCGGTGGCGCATCGTCAGGTTCCTGCGAGTGCTCGGCGACGTATGGGTCAACACCGGGAAGAAGGACCTCATCGCATTCGTCGACTGGGCCCACGAGCACACCGGCATCCCCCGGAGCAGCGTCTACTTCCAGCTCTTCCCTGCACACGAGGGAATCTTCCCAGGGTACGCGACAAGCTACGCCGTCGTCGGTCAGGAGATCAGAGACATTGAAAGGAGGATCAAGGACCCAAAGAACAGGGTGAAGTTCTCAACCTATCTGTGCAGCATAGGCTTCCCGCCGCGGAGCATCTACACGAAGATGCTGCGGGACTACGCGGCTAGGCTGAAGTAAGACCGCGCAGGTGGTCCTGCAAATCTTGTTCTCGCTACGCATGTAACGATTGAACAGCGTCAGGGGAACTTTCTTCCAGCTACCCGACTGTCGAGAGTCTAGTCGAAGTCGCCGCCGCCGCCGCCTTCGCCCATGCCGCCGGCTCCTCCTGGGGGCCCCGAGGGACCCTTCGACCTGCCGGATGCGATGACGTCATCGATGCGGAGAATCATCGAGGCCGCTTCAGTAGCGGACTTTATGACTTGCACCTTGACCGCCAGGGGCTCGAAGACTTCGCGCTGGAACATGTCTTTGATCTTCCCGTCTGATGCCTCGACTCCATACCAGGTGCCCTTCTCGGCGTGCTTCGCTCTGAACTCGACCTGTGCATCGATCGGGTCTAGACCCGCGTTTAGCGCGAGCGCGATGGGTATCGATTCGAGGGCCTCGGCGAACTTCTGCGCGGCGAGTTGCTCTCTTCCTGAGAGCTTCTCGGCCCACTTCATCACTTGGTAAGCGGCCTCCGCTTCTGCCGCGCCTCCCCCGGCGACAATCGCGGGTTTCTCCATGACGTCCTTCGTCACCATCAGGGCGTCGTGCAAGGAGCGCTCGCCTTCGTCGACGATGCGCTGGGTTCCACCCCTGAGCAGGAGCGTAACCGCCTTCGGGTTCTTGCAGCCCTCGATGAAGACCCACCTGTCCTCTTCGATCTTCCTCTCCTCAACCAACCCCGCATATCCCAGGTCCGCTGTGGAGAGGTCCTCGAAGTTGTTGGCGATTCTGGCTCCAGTCGCCTTCGCGAGCTTGGTCATGTCGCTCTCCTTCGCCCTCCTGACAGCCAGGATCCCGGCCTTCGCGAGATAGTGCTGCGCAATATCGTCGATACCCTTCTGGCAGACGACTACCGTCGCCCCGACCGCGGTTATCTTTTCGACCATCGACTTCAGCATCTTGGTCTCCTCGTCCATGAATTTCTTCATCATAGACGGGTCGTTGATGTTCAGCTTCGCGTCGAACTCGGTCTTCTCTATCTCGAAGGGCGCGCTGACCAGCGCGATCTTCGCCTTTTCGATTCGTTTCGGCATCCCGGAGTGGACGACCTCCTTGTCCAGTATGATACCCTGAACGAGCGTGGTGTCCTTGAGTGAACCTCCCGGCTTCTTCTCGACCTTCACGTTGTCGATGTCAATCTTGTACCCCTTCTCCGCCTTCTCGGCCACCGCGAGGGTCGCGTCGACGACCAACTCCGCCAGCTGCTCGGCCTCTCTGGAGACGAGCTTGGTCTGCATGCTGGTCCTGGCAACCTTGATCAGCCACGCCCTGTCGTCCGGCTTCACCCTCTGAGCTACGGCCTCTAGGGCTTCTGTAGCCTTCTTGGCGGCCTTCGAGTAGCCCTCAACTATGACCGTCGAATGGACATCCTTGTCGAGCAGTTCCTCGGCCTTCTCCAGAAGGGCTCCTGCGAGGACCACGGCGGACGTTGTGCCGTCGCCGACCTCGTTGTCGGTCGTCTTGGAAACTTCGACGAGCATCTTCGCGGCCGGGTGCTGAACGTCTATCTCCTTCAGCATCGTCGCCCCGTCGTTGGTAATTGTCACGTCCCCTAGGGAGTCCACAAGCATCTTGTCCATGCCTCGAGGACCAAGCGACGTCCTCACGATTTCTGCAATCAGTTTCGCGGCCGCTATGTTGTTCCTCTGGGCCTCCTTGCCCCTGTTCTGGCTCGACCCTTCCCTAAGAATCAGGACGGGCTGTCCGGAAGAAGTCATGGCTGGTATTGCGGTGGTAGACACATTATATCAGTGGTCGGTATACAACCATGTGTTTATAAGTTTACAAGCCGCCCAGAGGGTTCTGTCCCATCTCTTTGGTGGTTCATGAGGCTGTCCCGCCTTTGGTGGTGACCCGCTGTCCTTCCCTCCTTCTGAGAAGCACTTCCAAGCACAGAATCGCCAATGCCACTATTGACGCAACCCCAAGGAGAGTCGAATAGTCCCAGAGGTAAAGGAAACCCTCTCCTTTTCCTTTGAAGGGCGCTCCCGTCAATTGGAGATATGCGGGAATCAAAAAGTAGGGAATCAAGAGGAAGAGAATGAGGGCGATGTCCATAATCAAGCGGAGTCGTCCCTTCCAAGTCCATTCTCTCCTTTCCCTTGTGTTAGAGCGTTCCTGAGCAGACTTAACCACTTGTTCTCTCCCTGAATCCCAACTCCCGCCCTCTCTGCGGGCGTCTGACCTTCCAATGCTTGGTGAGGCTTCACGAAATTGTAATGAATCCTCTGGCCTTCGGCGAGAGGAGTCTTCATGGTCTTCCAACCCCTCTGAACCTTTACCCTCTCCCTCACCGGCCGTTCAGTCTCTTGATTCTGTTGTTAGTCGCGTGGGGCTTCCTGATTCCAGAGTTGGCAACGAACTTCGGCGTTCTGTGGGTGTACAATTGATTCAACTAACAAGGTCTCTTGACTTCCGCCATTAACGCGTCGCCACGGAAGTTCAACCCGACGTTGGTTCAGCAGCCAGCGAGGAAACTCATTCGATCTTCGACAGAGTCCGCTTCTAGGCTTGTCAACGAGAAGGCTCGCGTCGCAGCAACAGTCGACATATCGCCTCTGAGACGACACTTCGACAACGTGACTAAGCCGCCGTCTCTGAGTGGAGGAATGCGGAAGGCGGGAATCGCTCTGATTGTAACTCCTGACCCGATTTCGGGCGTGCCCGGCGTGGCGCTACTAGCGTCTTCTTTCGTCATGAAGAGAAAAGAGCCAGCGAGTCTGGAGAGTCTCGCTCAGGAGACGCGGAAGGCCCTGCGAGAAATCCAGTCCCTGAGCCTCTAGACCGACACAAATCGCAGACTGACTCGGGGAGCTGCACTGGAATTCCCGGAATCAGGATTTAAGTATCCCACGAGTCCATTGCGTTCGTCCGATGGAAATCAAGCCCTCCAAAGGAGTCAAGGTCGTCGTGAAGGCGCGGCGCGAAGCGGTCTTTGGGGACGAATCGGTCTCCATTCGGAAGATCTCTTTCAATGATGGTCCAAGGATTGGGGAGATGACCGGCTTCACGCTAGCAGGATTCTGCGAAGTTGAGATGTCGGAGGTGGACGGCAAGAAGCACTGGTATCCGATCGGCGACCTTGTGGGCGAGCACGGCGAGACTGTCGTCGAAGAAGCGATTGCGATCGAGGAAGAGGATGCAGGAGAGCCTGAAGCGGAGTAGAGAGGGCGTGTCGAGGTCCGTGGAAGACGAGATCGTCTTCGTGGTTGACGTATCCTCGTTCACCGAGAAAGGTTTCGTCGGCACGTCGAGTTTCTCGGGTCAGCCGATGCCCATCGGTTTCGACGACGGAAATCAGGGCATTTTCCTGAACCATGAAATGGCCGGCAGGCTGGGTGTAAAGAAAGGCTCGTGGGTCTCCGCTCTGATTGAAGCCGACAAGACCCAGTCAGTCCAGATGGCCGTCGCCGCCGTAGGCAAAGTGGTTCGCATATCAGATTCCAAGGTCTACTACGCAGTCGGGAAGGAGGGCGGTGCGGTGATCAGAGTGAGGAAGTCCTAGCCGAGCATGGTGTCGCTGTCTGTGTCTGGAAGATCATACCACCGTGCCTTCTCCCCAATTCTGGAACGCATCTTCCACGCCAGACTCTTCGGCCTTCCGCCCATCATCGCCATCAGCTTCTGAATCCTCGGGACGACTGTGTTCCTGTCGTCGCTGCTCAGGGTCTGAGCCCTAGCCAGTAGCGCCTCGAGGCTCTTCGTGAATGTCGTGTAGATCCCCCAGTCTTTTGAGCAGAGTTCGGCAATCTCGTCCCCCCGGATGTCGCCCAACTCGTCAGTGACGTCGAAGTCGCGGAACGCAGCGATGAGGTCGAGGTATTCCTTGTCGGTCTTCTCGACCACCTGGAGTTTCGTCATCACCAGCTGGGTTATCGGCAGAGTGTAGGTGCCGGCGAGTATGCTCTCTTTGAAATTGAACTTATGGCACATCACGAACTCGTCAAGGAAGAGGTCGACCCTGCGCCTGTTCCCCAGGTCATAGTAGATCAGCCTCTGGCCCATGTTGAGCTTGTTGAAGACCTCACGGGGCTTGTAACCGAGCGTCTCCATCACTTGCATGATTTTCTTCGAGTCCTCCCTCCTTCCCATCAAGTCTATGTCCTTATTCTCGCGATAGTAACTGCCGTTTGAGCTCGGGCAGAGCCGCTTGAAGGCGAGCCCTCCAAGCAGCCTCAACCTGACTCCCATGCTCTCTGCTTGGTCGATTATCTGAATCGCGGCTTCGAGACCGCTCGCAGGCAGCATCACTACACTTTCCATTCAGTCGGCCAAAGGCGGCGCTTTTGAATTTAAGGTGTCGTTTGCACCAACATGCGAATTGGCCCGTCATGTGCGAATTTTGCGCGCTGGCAACCTGTCGGGCAGCACGTCGCGCGTCTAACCAGCCCGACTGCGGGTCCTGCTCGCCTTCAGACCCGCGACATCCGTAGCAAGGCCCGGTGGGACCGGCCTGCACCCACACATCTCAGAGTGCGCGAGGTGCCATTCGACCCGTTCGGCCATGGTCGGGTTCTTCGGCATGGGATGCTCCTTGTGCCACTCTGCGTTGGGCTGGTGCTTCGATGTCACTATGCATCGCCAAGAAGCTCGTGCTGTGTTCGCATGCACATGTCCATCACGTAAGATACGCCACCCTTCTTGAGGATTCGCTTTGCTTCTTCGTTCTCGAGCCCCAGCTGCGCCCAGAAGACCGGCGTCTTCCTCGTCCTTTTCTTCAACTCGACGACCTGCCGGGCAATCTCTGGCAGTTCCTCTGAGGGTCTGAAGACTTCCACGATCTCGATGCGCCTTGCCAGTTCTGGAGGTAGCTCAGCCAACGAAGGATAGGCCTTCAGGCCGTGGATGATGTCGGCAGTGGGATTCACTGGTACCACCGTGTATCCATGATGCATCAGATACAGGGGCACCGTGTTGGCTTCCTTCTCTGGATTCTTCGATGCACCCACTACGGCCACGACCTTGGACTGCTTCAGTATCTCCTTCGGCGCAAGGGTGTAGCTGACCATGAATCTATACGGTCCGCCTCCTGTTATATCGCTTGCCGGGCTACTGCTGTTACAGAAAAGTAGAGAAGGTGAAGGCGGCTTCGCCTACTAGCCCTGCTTGATGTTCTTCTGAACTCTGCTCCGACGCCTCAGTGGGATGACTACCACGGCGCCCACCGCTGCGAGAGGCAGCACGACTACAGCGACCTCGGCTATTCCTTCCACCACGTTGACGAAGAGGTTGGCTATCATCGTCGGGAAGTTGGCTGCGCCGTAGTGGTTGGGAGCGGCCACGATTCGGATGGTCGCTGACGCACGCGCCACCGTCCCGTTCTGGTCGGTCGCAGTAACGGTCACCTTGTAGTCGCCGGAAGTGTAGTATGTGTGGATGAGAATCTGCCCCTGGTCTGCCGTCCCGTCGCCGAAGTTGTAGTTCACGACGTATGGCTGAGCACCCCCCTTGACTATGGCATTGAAAGTGACGCTGAGGGGGGCGGTGCCATTCGTGGGAGTCGCGGTGAGCGCCATGGATAGCGGGACCTCCTGAGCGGTCTTGGAGACTGTTACGTCAATCGTGGCGAAGTCGATCAAGGTCTTGGTCTGGAGGATACTGGCTCTGGACATCATTGATCTGCTGGTTGACCCCCTGAAGCTGGTTTTCGATGGCGAGGGTTGAATTGATGGTGGTTGACAGGTTGAGCAGCCTAAGAAGGGCAGCCTGCTCGGTGGTGAGAGAAACAAGGGTCGCGTTGAGGTCAGTGTACTGGACGGTGACGTCGTTGGAGTTCGAGATAAGGCTGGTCACGTTTCCCATGGTCTGGACCTGAGCCAGCACGGTCTGGTAGCTCGTCGCAGGTACCCTGATCACCAGGTAAGCCGAATCCTTGTAGGTCGACTGGTAGGCCACGTAGCCTCCTACCGAGTATGCGAGCGCGACGACCGTGGACGCTGTCAGCTGCGGAGTCGCGGCTTCGATCGAGACGTCGCTCGAGAACTCAATTTGAGCACCCGTCCCGAGCGAAGAGTTCGTCTGCCCCGCGGTCGGCCCGGGCCCGTTGGCCGTCGTAGTCATGGATGTCACTGACCTGATGACTTGGGTCCCATCCTGAGGGACGCTTGTGTACCCACCCGACTGGGAAGCGAAAGCAAGGCCCATCGACCCGTTCGCCGCTACGGAGTCTGACTGCTGGCCGGGATAGGTCGTTCCGAGTGTTGAATTTGCGCTGAAGAGGTTGTTGGAAAGCAGAGCAAGCGCGAAGCCGCCGATGACTATGAGAGCGCCCAAGAGCACGATGGCGGTCTTGGCGGAGATGCCTTCGAGCCGGTTCATTGGCCTAGGGGTAGGGCCTGGCATCCTTAGTCCCAGCGTAGAGAACGGCGTGTTCTGTCTACACGAACAAAGCCCTTATCTCGTTAGCTTCTCGAATACGGTACGTTGTCGGAGGCGCAGCGGGAGAGGGTCGACTACGAGCTCCGGGGCAAGACCCTCCAGGTCTACCTGTACCTCCTCAGGTACGGCAAGGCAGTCGGCGTCCGCGAAATCCAGAAGGAGTTGGGCTTCTCAAGCCCCAGCGTGGCCTTTCATCACCTCGACAAGCTGGTAGGTCTCGGGGTCGTAGAGAAGGACCAGTATGAACGCTACGTCCTCGCTAGGAAGGTCGATTCGGGCATCCTCCACTCATTCGTGAGCATCGGGGGCCTGACCCTCCCGAGGCTGGGGTTCTACGCCGCCTTCTTCACTACCATTGCCGCGGCCTACCTCCTCGTCAGCAGGAACCTGCTCGACCTTTACGCGGTGATAGGAACGGCGGGTGGAGCGGCAGCCTTCTGGTATGAGGCCTGGAGGGTTTGGAGGAGGAAGCCGTTCTGATGATTAGAACTAATTACATAGGATGGAGTAGTGTGTAACCATGAGGTCTGCAAGGTCCGTGTTGGGGGTCGTGGCAGGGGTCTTGCTGGGGCTAGGGGTCGTCGCTCTGGCTAGTTCCGCTGGTTCCGGCCTCAACCCGTTCATGACGCAGGCCGCCACGTTCGGGTCGACCCCCCTTCAGACAAATGGCACTTCGACACAGTCCGTGACCACAACAAACACGAGCGGGGGTCCGGTGGCAGCCACCGGGTCCAACACGACCTTCGTCACCATAGTCGGCCAGATTTCGAGCACCGGCCAGGAAGGACAGAATTACTTTTCCGGCGCCACAGTCGAATCCGCTCCCCTTTCGCAGGTGAACGGCATTGCCAGACAGCCGATTACTCTTACCGGGTTCGTCCTCCTTCCCATATTCGCCGCATTCCTGTTCGGATTCGTCCTCTACAGGGTATCTAGGGTGCGCAGCGAGCGAGAGGAACCTCCAGAAGCTGCCTGAGCCGTTCTACGGCTTGACAAGGATCTCGGTGTTGTTCGGCTCTTTGCCCGCCCACCGTTCTGACCATCTTGCCAGGGTGCATAGGATCTTGTAGACCTCATGGCCCTTCACGGTCAGCGAATATTCGACCCTAGGGGGAGACGCGGGGATGACCTTCCTCTGAATGACGCCGAACTTCTCCAGCTGGGTGAGCCGCTCCGCCAAGGAGGTGGCGCTGATCCCTTCAATCCGCCTCTTCAGTTCGTTGAACCTCGCCGGCTCCTTGAGCCCAATGGCATGTATCGTTGGCAGGGTCCAAGTCCTGGTGATTTCGTTCCACGTGGCATGGACAAGCTTTCATGATTCGAAGACCTCTTCGTCCAGCTCAACACTTCTGCTCAAGCCTCTCTCGCCTCTTTCCCGAGAGGCTCCGACTGGCAGATAAAACTTGCCTTCCAAAGGCCCTTGCACCGTTGGTCGCGGAAGAGGGAGACCCGGCCTTTGTCGAGATAAGTCCAAAAAGGAGCGCGAAAAACGGGGCCCAGGAGTCAGGCAGGTTGGTCCCTACGGATTTCGAGAACCGCGTCACAGAAGCCGTGGAGAAGCTCAGCGAGAGCATAGTGAGCGTCAGCAGCATGAGGCTAGAGCGGCGCTTCTTCGGGGTGGTTCCGCTTGAGGGACAGGGGTCTGGGATAGTGCTAGACAGAAAGGGACTCATCATCACGAACAACCACGTCATCGACGGAGCCAACCAGGTGCATGTCGGGTTCAAGGACGGCCGAACCTTCGTCGGAGAGGTGGTGGGGTCGGATGAGGCAACGGATGTGGCTGTCATAAGACTTGATGCAGATGACCTACCGGCAGCCGACTTGGGGGACTCGGAGTCCCTGAAGGTGGGTCAGTTCGTCCTTGCTATAGGAAACGCGCTCGCTCTGCCCGGTGGGCCGACGGTCTCGATGGGCGTCCTGAGCGCGAAGGGGAGGCCCCTTCCGGGCTCTGATTTCATCTTTGAGGGACTCCTGCAGACCGATGCCGCTGTCAACCCAGGAAACAGCGGAGGACCCCTGGCAGACCTGGACGGCATGGTGATAGGTATCACGACAATGATGATTCCGTATGCCCAAGGGATGGGTTTTGCCATCCCGATCAACACGGTCAAGCGGATCGCCCAGGAGATACTCGAAAAGGGCAGCGTCACCAGGCACTGGATCGGGATATCGGGCGTCGACCTCAATCCACCACTGGCGCGCAGATACGGCATACGACCAGAGTCTGGGTTCCTTGTCGCTGAGGTGACACCCGGGAGTCCAGCCAGTCTTGCCGGGCTCAGGTCGGGAGACGTGGTCTTCGGCGCCGACGGGGCTGAAGTCAGGCACACGAAAGACTTGCTCTTCGCACTCTCGAAGGTCCCTGCCGGCGGCAGCATCAGCTTGGATGTCAATAGGATGGGGTCGTCTGGGAGGCTTCAGGTCCGGCCCCTGGAATCCCGACAGGCGCAGAGGTTCGGGAACGGACAGCAGGGCTACAGATAGTCGCCAACATCCGAGGAAGCCTGTAACTGCCGGGCCTCTGAGGAGTTGAACGCTCCATCAGGCCGCTATCTATCTCAGGATTGGCTCTCGCATCTTCAGCTGGGGCATCGTTCTTCGTCTTCGCCGGAAAGGGCGAGGAACCCTCTTCCAAGCCGTAGACTAACTCCCGAATCCGCTAAGTGCTCAAGGTCGGGGGATTCCATCGCCAGGCTCCTCCTCTCATCCAATGGCGCCCGACTAGGAGCGCCACCCCGACCACAATCATCACGATCCCTATGAAAACAGCGACCAGCTTCAGGATGGTCACGATGAATGCGATGATGAAGCCAGACATGAGGGCGAGAATTGTGATCCCCACTAGGATAAGCAATATTCCTACTATCCGCCACTTGTTCACGCAGGCGCACCGGCACAATGATATTTAGACTTGAAGCAGGTGGATTCTGCAAGGTCTCTTGCACGGCCAAGAAACTAACTGATGTTGTCTTCTTCCCGCTTCCTTGTCGCTGAAGCCTCTGAGCAGAACAGGGGTTCTGAGAGGTAGAGGCGACTGCTTTCCATAGGGGCGGGCTGCCCCGAGAAGTCTTAAGTTGAATGGTCCAGCGAGCGCGCTACGGAGGCTCGCTTGCACTACGCCCAAAGGAAGGCAGCCTTGAACAAGATAGTATTCGCCGCGATGCTCTGCCTCATCACGCTAAACCTGTTCACCTTCGCAAAAGCCTACCCAGAAATCTTTACTCTGGACTCAGGGTGCTGCAGCAACCAAGTACTCGCCAAGGATTTCTCGGCATACTACGTTGGAGCTTGGAGACTCTTTCACGATACTTCGAACGTATACACTCCCGGCGCCGTAAGTGACGGCGGTCCTTCGATCTTGCCTAGGCCAGAGTCTTTCAAGTACCTCCCATCGTTTCTTCTGATTGTCTCACCGTTTCTGTTGTTGAGTTATCAGAACGCGATCGTCGCTTTTGATGGTTTCCAGTTTCTCCTGCTTCCGCTCATGGCTGTCATGATCTACAGGTTGGTTCGAAGCAAGGGGGTGGCGGTAACCCTGATTGTCGCGACAATAGTCCTACTTCAGCCCTCACCCACCCCGCAATGGGGGCTTTCAGTCAGCTACTACTGGCAGTGGGCTGAGGGGCAGGCGAAAGTCCTCGAGACGTTCCTTCTGCTCCTCTCCTTCTACCTCGGGGCTAAAGGGAAGCCGCGCCTCTCCGGAGCGGCGCTCGGAATGGCTGCGTTCGACCCCAGGTTCGCCCTAATCTCCATACCGCTCTTCTTGGTCTACAACCGGCAAAGACTCCGCGGGGCGGCATCAAGTGCGGCGGGATTCGCTTTGGCATCGAACTTCGCGCTCCTGCTTCCTGGAGTCGGTTCTGGGTTCATTACAATGCTCCTCAGTTCGGGGCTCACGACTCCCCCCTATTACTACAGCTTCATACCACTCCTCACGGTGGTCTGTCTCACGATCCTGAACGCGAAAGAAATCGGTAGTCTGGTTCCCGGGAAGGCCAGCTCTGGTGTGGCGCGCGTTGATTGAAGGGACGTCGACGTTCTCGCTCTTGCCCATCGCTTAGGAATTCGGTGTGAACAGCACACAAGTCGGCCTCGTCTTCTCAACGGGCCGGTTGCAGACACCGTCCCAATCTTTATGAGACGGAAACCTTCATAACCCAAACGCCGACAGGTCGCCCAAGGCTGAGGTATTCATGCCGAAGTTCAAGTCCACCACTGAGGCTCTCAAGCTGGTCCACAACCAGAATCAGATCCGGAACGTAGGGATCATTGCCCACGTGGACCACGGGAAGACCACGACCTCTGACTCGCTTCTCGCAGCCTGCGGGATGCTGAGCCCCAGCGTCGCCGGCCAGGCTTTGGCCCTGGACTACATGGAGCTGGAGCAGCAGCGGCAGATGACGATCAAGGCAGCGAACGTCACGCTGTACTACGAGATGGAGGGCAAGCCGTACGTCATCAACCTGATTGACACCCCGGGGCACATCGACTTCACCGGCAAGGTCACACGCAGCCTCAGGGCGGTGGATGGAGCGATCGTAGTCGTGGACGCCGTCGAGGGCATCATGACCCAGACTGACACAGTGCTCAGGCAGGCCCTCGAGGAGCGAGTCCGGCCAGTCATCTATATCAACAAGATCGACCGCCTGATCAAGGAGCTTCGACTATCTCCAGAGAAGATGCAGGATTGGCTCTTCAACATCGTGAAGGACTTCAACCGGCTGATCGAGACTTACGCAGAACCCGAGTACAAGCAGAAGTGGAAGGTTTCGGTTCAGGACGCTCAGGTCGCCTTCGGCTCCTCCAAGGACAGGTGGGGCTTCAACTTCGATATGGCTCGGGCTGTGGGAATGTCGTTCAAGGACATAATCAACGCCTATTCCACAGAAACGCCGCAGGAGCTGGGCGCGAAGCTCCCGCTTCACGAAGCTCTCCTCGGGATGGTGGTGAGGCACCATCCGCCTCCGCATGTTGCCCAGGCCTACCGCATCCCCAAGATCTGGTCCGGAGGCGACCTCAACAGCGACGTAGGGAAGGCACTGTTGGCCTGCGACGAGAACGGGCCGACTGTGATGATGGTCACCAACGTGGTCGTCGACCCCGCCGCTGGGCTGGTGGCCACCGGGCGCCTCTTCTCCGGTAGCGTCTCGAACGGGGACGCGGTCTATCTCCTGAACTCGAAGAGGGAGGGGAAGATTCAGTCTGTCCAGATATTCATGGGATTCCAGAGGGAGATCGTGGATTCTCTCCCTGCCGGCAACATCCCTGCGCTCCTCGGCTTGGACATCAGGTCCGGCGAGACGATTTCAAGCCAGAAGGGGGTCGCTCCCTTCGAGTCGATTCACTATGTGAGTGAGCCCGTGGTAACCGTCGCGGTGGAGGCGAAGCACCCGAGAGACCTCCCGAAGCTCGTTGAAGTGATGCGCAGGCTCAACATCGAAGATCCGAACCTCGTGGTCACGATCAACCAAGAGTCTGGCGAGACTCTGATGTCGGGCATGGGTGTCCTCCACTTGGAGATCGCCACCACGATGATCCAGCGGGCAGGCCTGGACATCATTACATCGCCGCCTATCATCAACTACAGGGAGACGATCCGCTCGAGGGCGGGTCCCATCATGGCACGCTCTCCGAACAGGCACAACAAGATCTTCATCGAGGTGGAGCCTCTTGAGGCCGACGTCATCGAACTGATTCGCAACGGGACGTTGAGCGAGTACATCGAAAAGAAGACGGTCATCAAGGTCCTCCGAGACCACGGCTGGGACCCTGACCAGGCGAGGAACTTCCAGGCGATCGACGAGAGGGGTAATATAATGACCGAACTGACGAAGGGAGTCCAGTTCCTGCAGGAGTCGATGGACTCGATTAGGGCCGGCTTCGACGACATCATGAAGAATGGGCCGCTCGCGTATGAGTTCACCAGAGGCGTCAAGGTGGTCCTTACGAACTACGTCCCCCACGAGGACGCCGCACACAGGACCTACGCCCAGTTGATGCCAGCGTCAAGAAGGGCGATACTCGGGGCGCTGCTCTCAGCCAACCCCACCCTGCTCGAGCCGATTCTGGGCATTGAGGTCAAGGGGCCTTCGGACCTTATCGGCGCAGTGACGGGAGTCATCAGCTCCAAGAGGGGCAAACTCGTCAAGATAGAACAGAGGGAGGTCATGACAGTCGTTGAGGGAGAGATACCAGCCTCTGAAACCTTCGACCTCAGTGAGAAGATGAGAGGCGCTACGGCAGGCAAGGCCGTCTGGAACACTTACTTCAAGACCTGGCAGGCAGTCCCGCAGAGCATGCTGTGGGGGCTGGTGACAGAGATCAGGAAGCGCAAAGGCCTCCCGCCCGACCCTCCAAAGGCCGAAGAGTTCATCGACAGGGAGTAGAAACGCAAGGCCCGGGGATGCTACTGCCCCATTATGCATGTCCCCAACGGCTGGATCCTTTGACACTTAGTTGCTAACAATCGCGACTGTTGCCCGTGAAGCGTTCTTCGCACTTCCGCCTATACCAAGCAGATAGCGTGGACCCTGGTCACAGGTTTATCTTCCGCCATTCGGGCGGCCTTGGAATAGCGACCTCAGCTTGGAGATCAAGTCCTACGGCCTCGACCTAGATGTGGACTTCAGGAAGTCCCTCGTAGAGGGTTCCGTCGAAATCAGTGTGAAGTCTGCCAAGAGCCCCTTCAAGCTTGACGCGGCGGGCATGGAGATTAGAGCCGTGACGATTGGCGGTAGGGAGTCCCGGTTTTCCTACGACTCTGCTAGGGGGAAGCTGACGATCCCGGGTGTTCCGAGGACGGAGTCGGAGGTGGGCGTCAGGTTCACGAAGCGCGTCAGGGACGACGTGATCTTCGGCCTCTACAAGTCGAAGTACGGGAAGGAGCACCTTCTTGTCACAGATCTGGAGCCCGCGGAGGCAAGGACCGTCTTCCCCTGCGTGGACGAGCCTTCCTACAAGGCCGTCTTCAGGCTTCGTGTCGTCACCGATAAAGGTCTCTCCGTTATCTCCAACGCGCGAGTCGCCTCGAAGAAGACGGAGAATGGAAGGGTCAGTTTCTCCTTCGAGCAGACGCCTAGGATGTCCACCTACCTGTTCTTTATGGGGATAGGAAGATTCGAGGAAGCGACCACGATGTCAGGAAAGGTCAGCGTCATCGCGGCGTCCCGGCCGGGACAAGGGAAGGATTCCGAGTTCATCAGAAAGACCTCGGCGGCAGTCCTGAAGGATTACGAGGGCTACTTCGGGATTCCGTATCCGCTTTCGAAGCTGCACCTCGTAGCGCTGCCCGAGTACCACACGGGCGCGATGGAGAACTGGGGGGCGATTACTTCCAGGGAACCCTACATCATCGTGCGGGGCGACGCGAGCGACTCCGACCGCAGGAACGCAGCCCGGGTCATGGCCCACGAGATTGCCCACCAATGGTTCGGCGACCTCGTCACAATGAAGTGGTGGGATGACCTGTGGCTCAACGAAAGCTTCGCGACCTTCATGGAGGCCAAGGTGCTCGACCGGCTACACCCCGATTGGGACACGTGGCGGGATTTCCTCCGCGCAGACACGTTCAGGTCGCTCAACGCGGACGCCCTCTCACAGACGCACCCAATCCAAGCCAGGGTCAAGAGCGTGGAGGAGATCGGTTTGCTCTTCGACGCGATCAGCTACGGCAAGGGGGCGTCGGTGCTGAGGATGCTCGAGTCATATATCGGCGAAGAGGCATTCAGGAAGGGCGTCTCATCGTACCTGAAGAGGTTCAGCTATTCGAACGCTTCAGGCGCAGACTTGTGGATGTCTCTCGCAAAGGCGTCAGGGCTCCCGGTCACGAGGGTCGCGAGGGCTTGGATAACCAAGCCTGGCTTTCCCCTCGTCCGGGTGGAGACATCCGGGGGCGAGGTGAGCTTCAGCCAGGCGAAGTTCTCTCTCTCCAGAAAGGAGTCAGATGAGCTCTGGCCGATTCCCTTGACCTTCAACGCGGACGGCAAACGGCAATTCCTTCTCCTGGACAGGAGGTCTGCCTCGGTCAAGGCCGAGAGGCCTGAGAAGGTCCTCGTGAACCCGCGCAGGACAGGCTTCTACAGCGTGCTCTACGACGAGCGAATGTACGATCAGCTTGCCAAGAGCTTCGCAACGCTGCACTCGCACGATAGGGCGGGCGTCCTGAATGACCTCTACCTCTTCCTTCAGGCGGAGATGGTCCGGCCCGGGCAGTACTTCAGGTTCGCCGCTCTTAGCGGGAAGGTCGTGGACCCACTCGTCGCTCTTGCGGTCAGCGACCACCTCGTGAATCTTAGGGCGGTCGCCGACGATGCCCGTATCGTAAAGGACGGATGGTCCGCCTTCTACACATCTCAGGTCCGCTTGCTCGGCCTAGCGAGGAAACAGGGCGAGAACGAGAACTTAGGGATGGTGAGGGAGGTGATTACAGCTCAGCTTGCCAAGACCGATGAGGGATTCGCACGGAAGCTCGCCCAGAAATTTGACCAATTCGCCTCGGTCGATGCGAATCTGAAGACAGCGATCGCCACGGCCTATGCCACGACCAAGGGCGAGGCGGCATTCGGACCTCTTCTCGAGCTGGTGAAGCATGCCAAGAGCGAAGCTGATCGCGCCAAGGTCTATGCGGCCCTCACTTCCTTCGAGGACCCGGCGCTCGTCAGGAGGACCCTCGAGCTCACCATCAGCGGGGAGGTGAGCCGGTCCGACACGGGGTACGCCCTGCCGATGGCCGCCTCGAATCCGAGGGCAAGGGGCGCCCTCTGGGAATGGATTAAGTTTCGGTACGACCGGGTGAGGGAGCTCTACGGCGGTTCGCAGCAGTTCTACCTCTACCTAAGCGCCGTCCTTCCGCGGTGCGGGATAGGCCGCGAACCAGACGTCCACAGGTTCATTTCGGGAAAGCGGTACAAGGACGGGGAGATGGCCTTCCGCAGGATCTTCGAACTCCTCGACGTCAACTCCAGGCTCCGAGACAGACTCCTCGCTGCCTAAGGAAGTCTTCTGAGCGGCTAGGCCTACGTGGCTCACGGGGCCGAGTGTCTCTTGCCTCCTGCCTATCTAATGGGCACCTGCTTCTCGGACTGAATTGAAGGTTGACTTCTTGAGGCTTCATCGGCTCTTCTACCCCCAGGTCCCGGCCGTGTTGAGCGCCAGGTCGGCGGGACGGGTCTCTGCGATGCCGGTAGTCTCTTACGCTTCGGTTTCAGCCTCGCCTCCCCTGCTTATGGTGGCGTGCGACCCGGCCGCCTTCACGTTAAGGCTGGTCCTGGCCTCCAAAGCCTTCTCGCTCAGCCTGCTTGACCGGCACCACATCTCAGCAATGGAGCGCTTGGCCTTGACCAGCGGCAGGGATGTTGCAGACAAGCTCAGCGATGCCGGCCTGGGTCACACCGCGGGGGTGGAGCTGGACGTCCCGGTGATAAGAGGGGCAGAGGCCACGGTGGAATGCCGGCTTCATTCGAAGAGGAGGCTGGGCGACCACGTCCTGCTCGTCGGCCTCGTGAAAGCCTGCTATGCTTCGGGCAAGTTCGGCGACTTCTGGGACTTCAAGGCGTACAGACCAATCCTCTACACCGGATGGCGGGATGGCATGACAACCAACGAAGACAGCTAAGTGTACGGTCTGACGACTTCGCCAGCAAACTTCACTTGCCAACACCTCCCGGCGGCTACTCTTTCCGCGACACGAAACGGATCGCGAGGCTCCCCGTCTCGTTCTTCCTCGCGAGGTTGAGTATCAGCGGGGTGATGCGTTCGACGGCCTGCGCCTCGCTGAGAGGTCCGGCGTAGAGCGGTCTAAGATTTGGAATGCTCTTCACGATCTTGGCCGTTTCGTCGAAGGTCTCTTTCGAGTCGGCCGCAATCACGACATCGGGTCTTGATATCCCAGGCTTCTTGAAGAACCCTGCGGTGATGTTGTTGAAGGCCGTGGCCACCCTGCTCCTTGGAAGCTTGGCAGCCAGCATTTCGGCCGCAGACCCTCTCTCGAGTCCGTAGGACAGCATACCGTTCTCGAACTTCATAGGGTTGATGACCGATATGACCAGCTTACCCGAGAGCTCGTTGGCGAGAGACGATACCGAGTTTATGGCGGAGAACGGTATCGCAACTATCGCCGAGTCGCACTCCCTAGCAGCGGTCGAGTTGTCCGCACCCCTAGCGCCCTCAATTGCCGCCGCGGTTGCCTTCGCCTTGGCAGGATCTCTTGAGCCGATTATCACTTCGTGGCTCTTGGCGAGTTGCTCCCCGAGGCCACTCCCCATGCTCCCAGTCCCCCCAATTATTGCGATCTTCATTCTTCGAGCCTCATCTGTCTCTTCGTTTCGGGGCTTCTTGTAAACCTGGTGTCCAGCAACTCCTTGATTTTGTCTGCCCTCTTCCAGCCGATTCCCTGGGTGAGAGCCAGCTCTCCGGCAGTCAGGCTCATTACCCTCCTCGGGGTCCCGTACTTCGTCAGCAGCCTTTCTGCCAGCTTTCTGCCGACCCCAGACATGGAAGAGACTAGGTAGAGCTGCTGCTGCGGAACGCTCTTTGCTTTGGGAGGGGCCGCAGAGGGCACCGTTGAGGGCGGTCTGGCCCTTGCAAGGCTAAGAAGTTCCGTGATGGCTATTGCGGTCTCCTTCGCGTTGGCTGTGTAGATGACCCTTAGCCCGTATGCGAGGGTCACGTTGGCGATTGCACCGTAGAATGATTTCAGGTTCTTCGCGAGGTGTTCCACCTCCGTGGAGTTCCCTTCGATGAGGAGGTAGGGCTTCGCATAGGACGCCGAGATCCTTGCTGCTTGGTAGAAGAGGCGAGAGTCGTAGACCGATGAGACGAGGTCGCGGACCGACTTCCTTTCGATGGCTATCTCCGGGTTGAGAACATAGTCGGCCACGGGAAGCCGACTGAAGTAGACCCTGACGTTGAGCTTCGAGAGCTCCTCCGGAACACCCCCTGCCCTCTCCCGCTCGTCAGCAACGACCCGAGAGGGGATCATGACAGAAGAGTGGGCAGCAGGAAGTAAAAGGAGTAAGCCGTTAACGCGAAGGTCAGAACGGCGACGACAGCAACCACTTTGTCAGCGGCCCTAGCTCGATACTCGGCGAGGGACGTCGGTCGTGTTACAGCGCCGTATGCCCTCGACTCCATCGCCTCAGCCAGCTCCCCGCTCCTTACGACGGCGTTGACCACTAGCGGGATTAGGATGGGAATCATGTTCCTGACCCGCCTCAAGAGGTTCCCCTTCTCGAGCTCCAGTCCTCTCGACTTCTGGGCATCCATAATCTGCAGCGCGTCGAGCATCATCACTGGGATGAACCTGACCGCAGTGACAAAGGCGAAGACCACGTCCCTGGGCAGCCTGAACATCTTCATCACTTGCTCGAGCTCGTCCGGAGACGTGGTGATGAAGAAGAGGCTCGTCGAGACCACTATGGCCACGAACCTGGAGGCGTAGAGCGCCGACATTTCGAGGTTCCTAGTGAAGATCATGTTGATGATGAATATGAATGCAGAGAACGTTGCGGTCAGGGCCATCGTCCTCGCGACCCTCCTCAGGACGGTCGCAATCGCGGCAACGGTGACCATGAACGCAAGCACTATCGCGAGCTGGAAGACGGACTTCACTATCAGTGTCGTCACGAACATCAGGGCGGAGATTAGCAGCTTGACCCTCGGGTCCAGCCTGTGATACTTCGAGGTGCCCTTCCTGAAGATGAAACCTCCGCTGAGCCACATCATGCTACCGCTGGCCTCTCTCTATCCACCGCCTCGCCTCCAGGGCATCGACGAAAGGCGACTCCGGCCTCATTGCAAGCGCCTGATAGAAAGTGACGAGCTGGGGCTGGGCCACCCTCGCAGACTCTAGCATTTCTTTCTTCGTCATTAGCTCCGGGGCCGGCCCGTCAGCGACGATGCGCCCTGACTTCATCACAACGACCCTCGGCTGAAGAGGCCAAAGGAACTCGATGTCGTGCGACACGACGATCACCGTCTTGCCAGCTGAGCCGAGCATCCTGATTGTTCCCACCAGCTTTTCCTTCTGAATCGCGTCCTGGCCCACCGTCGGCTCATCCAGAATCACTACCCCGGGGTCCCATGCAAGGATACAGGCCAAGGTCAGCCTCTTCTTTTCGCCCCCGCTCAGGACCAGTGGCGACGACTCCCTGTACTCTTCGAGCCCGAAAAGCTGCAGCCCCCAGGAAACCCTCTGTTCGACCAGATGGGGTTGGAACCCAAAGTTCCTAAGGGCGAAGGCCATCTCTTCCTTCACGCTTTCGGAAAAGAGCTGATGGTCCGGGTTCTGGAAGGCGACCCCGATTTTCCTCGACAGGGTTGCCGTGCTCGTCGTGCGCGTGTCGATGCCGTCCACGAGGACCGTGCCGGAGGTGGGCTTAAGAAGGCCAGTCACGTGTTTGATTAGGGTCGTCTTACCCGCCCCGTTCTCGCCCACGATCGCGACCGTCTCGCCCGTGTCCACCGTTAGGGTAACGTCGTCGAGCGCCTTTACGCCGTTCTCATGGACAAAGGCCACATCCCTGAACTCTATCACGCACCCTTCCCCTCCACGACCGAAGCGAGTTCTGCCGCACTGAGCAGCCTGTCACCCGGCACGAGTCCGTCCTTCGCAAGCATCCTCTGCAATCGAGTCACAGCAGGCACTGCGACCCCGTATCCGTCGGCGTCTTCGCCGAAGAGAACATCACGAGGCGTCCCGTCAAGGACCTTCGCCCCCGCATTCATCACAACTATCCGGTCAGCCACCCTGACCAGCAGGTCCAGCCGGTGCTCGACTACGACGAAGGTCGTACCCAGCTCCTTCCTCAGCCTTGCCACAAGGTCAACCAGTTCCATCGCAGTCTTGGGGTCTAGAAGGGACGTCGGCTCGTCCAGTATAATCAATCTGGGCCTCATGGCTAGGACCCCCGCAAGCGCGACCCTCTGCTTCTGCCCGTCGGAGAGCTCGTGAGGCGCCCTTTGGGCGAGGTCCTCAATTCCGAGAAGGCCTATCGCCTCGTCGACCCTTCTTCTCATCTCCGGCCTGGGTACTCCTAGGTTCTCCAGTCCGAATGCGATGTCTCTCTCTACCGTGAACATGAAAATCTGGTTCTCAGGATTCTGGAACAGGAAGCCGACGGTCTGTGCGAGGTCACGCATCGACGAAGTCCTCACGCTGGAGCCAGCCACGCGGACATCGCCAGAGTAATCTCCCGTGTACATATGAGGGATAAGCCCGTTGATTGCCCTGAGGAGAGTTGATTTCCCGCAACCGGAGGGCCCAGCGAGGACGATGATTTCTGACTCGCCAATGTCGAGGGTGAACGAGTCTACAGCCTTCCTGGTAGCTTCAGGATATCTGAAGCTGAGTTCTTCGATTTCCAAAATCTTCTCCATTCGAGTTCAACTCCGCTCCAATCCAAGCGACCTCTCCGTTTATCCGCCGCCTTTCTCGACGGAGACCTTGGATCCTTCGGGAGGCCCCTGCGTGATTGCCATCAACCAGAGACCCCTGCCCGCTATCCTGAGGCCGTTGACTTGTGGGACCTTCAGCACGGCGAAGGATATCGTCATCACCAGCAATAGTTGAAGGACGTTGAAGAGCGCAGTGAAACCCAGAACGAGCACGAGTGCGTTCGTTCCGGTGAGCGTGATGCCCGCTAGCTTGAAAGCACCGGAAAGGAGACCGACAACCGTCGGTATCGTGTAGAAGAATACCAGAATGTAGTAGTTCGGTAATGTCATGACGGCAGCTCTGACCACAGCCCCGAAGGCAGTTCCAAGCCCGAAGACGTTCCGCATGTTTGCCCGCCTGATGCTCGATGCAAGGCCGATCCCCAGCCAGATGCCAGCAATCGTGGAGACCATCGAGAAGAGCTTGAGCACTGGCCCGACGGGAGCGTTTTGCCCTATCGCCAGCAGGGTGACGAATTCGACCGAAGATGATACGAGCGCGGGAATCGGGCCGAATATGAAGAGCGACAACACTATCGCGACTTCGCCGAAGTCGAACTGCAAATAAGGCACAAGCGGAAAGTTCAGCCCTAGGAACTGGGAAAGGATTGTGAGGATGGCCGAGAGCGCCCCAAAGACAGCAACGCCCGCCAAGGAGAGAGTACTCAGCTTCACCCGACTCGGCGATAAGCTCATGACTCGACCCGAATGCGGTAACTTTATAATTCTTTGGTAGAAACCACAAACGTGGTAACATGACGAAGACGCCGCCTCATGTGTGGACCCTAATCGAGCTGTACCAGCGGGGGGGAGCAAACAGGACTCTCGACCTCTCGACGTCAGAATTGGCCCGGGAGCTCGGCCTCAGTCAACAGGGCGTGTCGAAGCATCTATTGCAGCTGGAGAAAGAGGGTTTGATCGAGAGGAAGAGGAGCGGCAGGAGGACTGGCGTCCTCGTGTCCCGGGCAGGCGCAGACCGCGTCGTCTCCGTCTACTCGAGGCTTAAGACTGCAATAGAGGGCAGAGCTGGGGTGTTGGACTTCCATGGCACGCTATTTACCGGAATTGGGGAGGGCGGCTACTACATTTCCCTCGCGGGATACAGGCGGCAGTTCGTAAAGCTCCTGGGGTTCGAGCCCTTCCCAGGAACCTTGAACCTCACAATCGGCCCGGGAGAGATTGAGCTTAGGAGGCAGTTGAACTTTCTGGACGCGCTTGAGCTTTCGGGATTCAGCCAGGGAGGAAGGAGCTACGGCCCAGCCAAGTGTTTCAGGGCGAAAGTGGAATCGAAGTATGATGCCGGTGCCTTGATTATCGAGAGAACGCACCATGGTGAATCTGTGCTAGAGGTGATATCGCCGTTTGATTTGAGGAAGACTCTCTCTCTTAAGGACGGCGATCGGGTCAATGTTACCGTGTACACAGGAGACCGTCATCTTGGCGGTCACTGATGGCGATTCGCTTATCTAGACTCGATAGAAACTTGACCGCGATGTCTTCATCTGAAGAAGAGATCTTGGTCCTCGTCGACGAGAGGGACAACCAGATAGGGACCGACACAAGAGAGAACTGCCACTCAGGAAACGGCAAAAGGCACAGGGCCTACACCGTATTCCTTTTTCACGAGGGCAAACTCCTGTTGCAGCGGAGAAACACAAAGAAGCTGCTGTGGCCTGGAGCCTGGGATGTCTCGTTTACAAGCCACGTTTACCCGGGGGAGACCTACAGCCAGGCGGTGGTCCGCAAGGGGCTCCAAGAGCTGAACGCAAGGGTCGGGGACCTGACCGACGTCCACTCCTTCGTGTATTTCGCGCCTCAGGGCAAGAACGCTGAGAATGAATTCTGCAGGCTGCTGGTCGGCTCCTTCGATGGAAGGGTGCGGCCCAACCCGGACGAGATAATGGCCGTGAGGTGGGCCACGATCAAGGAGGTCGCGAAGGACCTCGCGGCTCATCCTGATTCATATACGCCCTGGTTCAGACTGTCGTTCGAAGGCTTTGTGAAGAACCCAATCTCCAAGGAGTATGGAGCGTAGGTCGCAGTCTCAGGTGACCTCGTGAATCTCCGCGCCTAGCAGTTCGGCCAGCCTCTTCAGGCAGCCTTCTACCGCCTCGTCCTCGGTTGCGGCCGCAGAGAAGGAGGCTGCCGTCGCGTGCCCACCTCCGTGTCCCCCCAGGCTCTTCGCGACATCCTCGGCGACCTGGGTCCCCAGCTGCACCTTCGTCGCATCTGAGAACCTCTGGGTCGATCTCATGCTGACCCTTGCCTCGCTCTCCGATTCCCCTCCTACGACCGCGACGTCCGCCCCAAGGTAGATCAACGACCTTGCAACGTGTGCTTGGAAGGAACCGATTATGCTCGTCGAGGCTATCCAGTTCCCGACCTTGTAGACCTTCAGCCTCTGGGCTCCCTTCAGCTTTGCCATCACCTCGCCGTGGTCCGGTTCGGTTCTCAGGTCTCTCCTGGCTTCTGTGACGTCAGCTCCCATGTCTAGGAGCTTCACCACAATCCTGAGCCCTTCACCATTGGCTATCGCAAGGTGTGAGGAGTCGAAGACTATGGCCTCGAGGAGCGCTTGTGCGGTCATGGGATCGACCTTGGCCTCGGCCTCTGAGAAGAGCTTGAAGACGACCTCGGCTGCAGACGTAGCCTGCTCGTCGACTATCACGTGGTCATACAGCTTAGCATCACGGTAGGGATGGTGGTCTACGAGGACCCTGACGCCCCTGCCCATCTCCAACTTCCCTCTCCAGCCTTTCAGGAGCTCTGCGTCGCCGACGTCCACGGCCACGTACAGGTCATAGTCATCGTTGCTTTCCTGGACCACTTTGTGTGGGAACTTCCTCGCCAGCATTGAGGTCAAAGTGGTCATACCTTCCGGGGTGACGACATCCACCTCGCACTGGGGAGAGATGCTCCTCAGGAGCGAAGAGACGGCGTAAGCGGAGAGGTAAGCGTCAGCGTCTGCGTTCCGGTGGCAGATGACGGCGGCCCTCTTCAGGTTCTTCGGGTCCACGAAAGGGAAACCGTCCGGGCCCGCTTCCCTAGTCAAGGAAGGGTAGAGTCCTAGGCGTCCCCGGGAGGCTGTCCTTGGGCCTGCTTGCCTTTGACGGCGTCGTCAATCTTGGTTTGGAGGTCCTTCAGGCTTTCCCTGAACCTACCTTCTTGCTTCGCAAGGACCATCTTCCTTGTGCTTCCGAGCTCCTTCTTCTCGCTAAGTTCCTTGACCATCGCGTCTTTCTCGACCTTGACGAGCAGGTTTCCGGCAAATTTGTAGATGTCTTCCGAGTCCGAGGCCTTCGCGAGCTCCTCGAGCGCCTTCTCTGTCTCCGTAAGCTCCATCTCGACCTGTTGCTTCTGAATCAGCACTGACTGCAAGTTCTGCTGCACCTGGTCGTAGCGCGCCAGCTGCTCTCTAATGTACGGCGGAAGCTCTGCTTGGCTCAATCTTCGAATCGGCGACCCCGCTGGTCATTTAAAGTCTTTCAAGGACCCGGCCACGCCCCTTATCTTCTCGAGTGTCTCTCGTGCCTTGTCCGCGACGTCCCCGGGTTGTTCGCCTTCAATCTTCAGAATGCAGACTCCGTTCCTCAGAACCGCTGAAGGGATTGCTTGCTTGATGGCCTCGGCCGTAGCCCTGTCAGCCCTGAACGAAATCCGGAGCTCGACCGATTCTATCGGCGGCCTATCTGGCCTTCGGCGGGCTAAGGTCGAACGCGCCCCCGGCTACTGTGTATCCACACGACTTGCATTTCCAGATTCCTGATGATTCCCGCTTCAGCTTCATGCTCGAGCATGAGGGGCACTCCCTCGCCGCCTTCAGCGTCCTGAAGATCCGCGCGTACCTCTTCCTGAGCGTGCCGCCGTACTTTGCTCCCAGGCCCCTGAGGTTCTCTTTGGCTCGCGGCATTACTTCATCGCTTCCAGTATCTGGGCACGGATCTCCCTGCCGACTCTGATTGATGTGTCTGCGGCCTCGAGCACTTTGGCTGGAGTGATCGTGCTTGCCTCTCCCTTCTGGCTCGCGCAGACGTTGCCATCGTCGTCGGTCGTTATGGTGATTCTCATGTCCATCACGCACTCTTCCTCGGAGTTGGGGTCGACCACGAGGGTGTCACCAATCCTGGCCAGCGTGACCGAAACGGGGGTCCTTTCGACCGGTACGGGTATCATCTCGTCTTTCGCGACAACCTTGTCGTTCTCGACGACATACTTCTTCATCTTCGCGGTCCTGAGCGCCGAGACGACGGCGTAGCTTGTAGCATCGAAGAGGTTGCCGTCTACGTTCATTATGTTGACGTCGACGAAAACCGTGTAGACAGTCTTGCCCTCAACGATGCACAGCTTCTTGAGGTCAACCATCTCTGACTCGCGGACACCTCTGTCGACGACCCTCGCCAGCTCTATTGCCTCTTCGGAAGGGGGACCCGGCTCCGCGTAAGGCGAAGCCATTGGAAGTATCTCCGCGTTGACCACGAGCAGCCCCTGATTTGGGGTGTCCGGGAATGGGGTCCCTGTCGCGATCTTGACGCCAGCTATGACCTCGGTGTTCCCTAGAGTTACGATCGCCGAACCGTTCGCCTTCTGGATTACGCCGGTCTGGATCGTTATCGGCCTGTGCTGGTCGGGAGTCCTTTCGTCGAGCCTCTTGCCCCTCGCGAGCAGCCCGATTATCTGTGCCTTCCTGATCGTTTCGACGACGTAATTCTTCTTCATCGACATCCTACTCTACAACCTCCTCCATTTCTGCCGAAGCCGGCTCGCCGCTGAAGAACTTCTTTGTCAGCGCCTCTCTCTGCATCGCGTAGACCTCCTTCCCCTTCGCGATTGCCAGTTCGAACGCCTTCTGGAAGTTCTCTCTCGTGTAGTCCCCGTCCACCTGCAACAGCGTCACTAGGTTGAGGTTGGGCATAATCGCAACTGGCATGTCTCCGCTCCCTTCCTTGTCCTCGGTGTCGTCTAGGTCGGCGACGACCTGCGAATCGACGATCCCGCACGAGCACCCGACGACGAGGTCCCTCATGTCGATGCCTGCGTCGGCCAGAGCGAGCGACGCGGCAGTGATGCCGGCGACCCTTGAGCCTCCGTCCGATTGCAACACCTCGACCCAGACCTCTATCGCGGTCCTGGGGTAGTTTTCGACAATCACGGCCGGCACGAGAGCCTCCCTTATCACCTTGGAGATCTCTATCTCCCTCCTGGAGGGCGCCGGGTTTTTCCTTTCGTCAACTGAGAAGGGCGCCATGTGGTACCTGGTCCTGAGCAGGGCCCTGTCAGGCAGGACCTGGTGCTTCGGGTGGACCTCTTTCGGACCGTAGACCGCGGCCATGATCTTGTTCTTGCCCCACTGAATGTAAGCCGAGCCGTCTGCGTTCTTCAGCAGGCCCACCTCCAAGGAGATCGGCCTTAACTCGTCCCACCTCCGACCGTCGAGTCTCTTTCCGTCTTCGCGTATGAGCTTCCGCTTAGTTTCCACCGCTACTCCCTCCAAGGTACTCTTCGACCTTTCCCATCAGACTCGCACCGTGCGCTTCCTTGTCTATCATCTTGATCACGTTCATCGTCTTTACTATCCCCTCCGGCGGCCCGACCACGACTATGACACCGTTCTGTCCGACTTGGACGTCGCAACCCGTCCTCTCGCTGATTAGATTGATCATCGAACCCCTTCTCCCGATGAGCCGGGGCACCCTTGTGGGTGATATCTTAATGATTTCGCCCTCCGGAATCTTCCCATACCCCTCCCCCCTTATGCTCAACTGGGGGTCCCTGGACCTGTCGAAAGTTTCGATCCTCGCTCCTATGACGTCACCAACCCTGAATTTCGAGCTCAGGTCGTGAGTGGCGGGGGAGAACTCTCTTCCGAAGACGAACGAAGCCGGGAGGAAGCCGTCGAAGCATGAGTTGATGTCGACCACCCATCCGAAGCCGTTTATGTCGACCACCTTTCCGATCACTTGGTCATCGGCCTTGGGGATGTAGGGCCCCGTGAGCGGGTTGAGCTTGACGCCTTCATGGCTCACTTCGGCGAGCCCCACCCTCAGCGCGACGTACTCGTCTCCCCTCTTCTCGATGTAGTTCCCGTAGCGATAGTTCCCTCTGGTTATCACGTCTCCGGGAATCACCTGCCTCCTCTCTATCATTGGCAAATCGCTATCTCACCACTGAAACCTGCGCCGCTCCTTTCGTCGTAGAGCCGAGACGGTCCAGCAGGCCAGGCTGTCCACCAGCTGGTATTTCTACTATTGCAGAGAGCGCCCCGTCGGCGCCCCAGTCCTCCTTCAGGATGTCTCCAAAGTTCTTCAATATCCCTATGGTCTGCCCCGCGTACTGGGCCGTGACCTTCACCTGGAGCTTCACCCTCTCGGACTTCAGAGGCAGGACCACTCTCAGCTCCTCGATCACCAGCTTCATCTGTTCGTTCACGTCCCGGAACGGGTCTATCGTCACCCTGGCATCCTGCATCGCCTGTTCGATCCTCAGCGGGGGGTGAGGAAGCGAAGTCTTGGGGTCGACGAAGTTCTTTGAGATCAACGCCACCACTGCCTTCCTCTTCTCTTCGGTAAGCCTCTTCCTCTGCTCCTGGGTCAGGTTCAGTTCGCCGCGCTTGAGCACCTCCAGCGCTGCCTTGGCGTGGTCGTCGGTGCCGAAGTGCTTCTTCAGCTTCTCGCTGTTGGCCCTGAGGCCCTTGGTGGAGTCCGCGTATACCTCATCAAAGACGATGACCTGAGACGGTTCCACGTTCCTCCCCTGCTTGAAGCTCAGCGCCGAATCGGGGTTGACGAGTATTTCGAAGTGATCCCCATCCAGCGTCAGACGGACGGTGGTGAACTTTGATGCTTCTCTCGTCCTCGGCTTGAACTCCCCGCCCCCGTGCCCGAAGGTCCCGCTCAAACGCGAACGCTGTTACCTAGGAGCTCTTTGCAGAGGGCTTGTCCGACTTCGTCCTTGCGCTCGCGGCATTCTTGCCCACTTCCTCCTCTGTGAGCCTCCTCATCTTCTTGGACACTGCGTCCACGACCGCGACCTTAATGTGCGCGGTGCCCGTCTTGTCCTCGCTCACGAGGTAGATGCATTCGATGGCCAGCGTGGCGGCAGCGTCAAGAGACAGGTCCATGGTGTAGTTCTTCTCGAGGTAGTCGTTGACTTGGTCGCCCCCCTGCCCGATTGCGATCGCATGGAAGCCCGAATAGGTCCCCGTAGGGTCTGCCAGATAGACCACCGGCCCGTTGTTCTCGTCGACCCCCGCGATGATGAGGGAGACTCCGAAGGGTCTTACCCCGGCGTACTGCGTGTATTGCTGATTCATGTCGGCGATCCGTTTTGCTATCGCCTCGACGTCAACCGGTTCGTCATAGATCAGCCTGTTGCTCTGAGCCATGACCCTCGCGCTGTCGACCTGTATGCGCGCATCGGGGATGTATCCGGCTCCGACGGCTCCTACATGATCGTCGATCTGGAACATCTTGATCACGGAGTCGTCGCTCTGGAGCTTCCGCCCCTTTTCCTCCACGGCCAGCACAATCCCTTCCTTGGATCTGATGCCGACCGCGAGGCTTCCACGTCTCACAGTCTCGAGGGCGTACTCGACCTGGTACAGGCGCCCGTCGGGCGAGAATATGGTGATCGCCCTGTCGTATCCTGCCGAAGGTGCAAACATTCCCTTTTTCTTAACTCCTTTTGTCCAACGCCCTCGGCTCTGCATTTAAACCCTTTTCCCTGATTGACCTGTTTGGGGTCTCGATGTCCGGAGGTGCGGATTCCTCCTCTGACGGACTTCCCGACGCGCCGCATGACCCATCTCCGAAAGTTCAAATCCAGACGCGTTCGGTTATCTCAGTTCTTGGTCAGAGTCTTGGCGGTCAACAACTACCCAACCACCGAGCGTTTCGAAAGGCTGAGAACATCCCTCATCAAGAACGGGGTTGAAGTGACCTCCTCGGACTGGGTTGGAACGGGGGCTTCGAGGTTCAACGAGTTCGACGGGGTTGCGGTAAGCGGCGCCCCGGACATGATGTCGGAGGAGAAGACTCAGAGGAAGTTCATGGCCGAGGTCGATGCGATAAGAGACGCGCAGGTTCCGCTCCTTGGCGTCTGTTTCGGTCACCAGCTGATGGCCCATGCCTTTGGCTCGGGCGTCGTGAAGGACAAGGAGAACGTGCTAAGGTTTGTGAAGACAACCGCGCTTGTCAGGGACCCTCTCTTCTCGGGGCTTCCCCGAGACACGATGCTTCTCGAGCCCCGTGACGAACTAGTCCAGACATTGCCTGCGGGCTTCCAACTCTTGGCAAGGAGCGAGACGAGCCCCATAGCGGCGATGAAGCACGAGAGGCGCCCACTCTATGGTGTCCAGTCTCATCCCGAACGCTACACCCTAGACAATCCTGCGGGAAGCAGAGTCATAGGGAACTTCGTCAAGCTATTGAGATAGGTGCATGGTTTGCCTGTCCAAAAGGTAATCTTCGCGTCTCACGTTATGGACAGCCTCCTGACTTACTCGCGGATGGCGTATCCGAACGAGGGAATCCTGATCCTCCGGGGAAAGTCGAAGAAGGGCGTGGTCGAGGTCACGAGCGTGATGGTCCCTCCGGCAGCAGTGCACGCCCACTCTTACTCATCCTTCAGTTGGTTCATGCTCCCCGTGGACATGTCTTACATGGGGGTTGCCCATTCCCACCCGTCCGGGAACGCCAACCCCTCCCACGAGGACAGGCTCCACTCAATGGGAAAGATCATGGTGATAATGGGGTATCCTTACGGTGACTCATCGCACGTCGGGGTCTTCGACTACAACGGGAATAGGGTCCCCTTTGAAGTGCGTCCTAGTGCCGCAGAACCTTAAATATCATGAGAGCAGAACCTCTCTTAGGTGAACATACACGTCGCAATACAGCAAAGGTCAGACATGGGGCGCCCTAAAGAAGGCCTGGAGAGGCTACAAGGTCGGCAAGGTTCAGAAGAACACGGCGGACATGAAGAAGTACGCCGAGCGCATCAGAACTCTCCAAAGCGAATTGGGTCTCACCCAAGCGAAGTTCCCTGAGCTAGGTCTTAACTGACCTAACTCGCCCCCTTTATCCGAATTCTGTCGCGTGGTTCGTTACTATCTGGTTCCGGAGATCCTGCGCCTGCTGAAGCGTTAAGTCCGGCTCGGTCGAGACCAGAAGCAGTTTGTTCCCGATGCTGAAGGTCAGGATGTTGACCTTCTCCCTCTTGATGAAGGTGTACTGGCTCCGCCCGAAGAACCTGTCCCAGGTCTTGTCTGTGCTCAGCTGAATCGTGATAGTCGCGATTAACCGTAGGTCTTCACTCTGAGGCTCCAGCGATGGTATTCCCTTGCGCATGCCGCCGGCAATCTGTCTCCCTGTTTCATCGAGAATCGCTGCATACCTGACCCGCCTGTCGAACTTATACATCTCCGTGCAGACCTTCTCGTACTGGACCTGCATCATGACTATCCCAGACGATAGGGCATCTCAAATATAAAAGCAATCTTCAGGAGTCGAGACCGACCCGCCGTCGGATCTTGACCAGGCGGAGACGCGCGACTGGTTCATAGAACCTGATGCGTTTGTGTATCATGTTTGACTTTGGCTTAGAAGAGCCCTCGGAGACTGTATCAACATCAACAATGGTCCTTGAATTAGCGACTGTCTTGCTTGGCGCCTTCGTTGGCGTCGTGGCGGTGCTATACGCTGCACCAAAGGGCTACTTGGGACACCCGAGGAGGAGAGGATCCATCGATTCGGTGACGTCACCCGAGTCTTACACTCCGACGACGGAGCAGGCAGTGGGGGTTCCGGCCGCGGTGGCAACGACCGTGGCTGAGCCTGCTCCGTCCCCAGTCCAGGCAATCTACGAGACTGTGCAGCCGACTCCTGCCCCAGTCCAGTACACCGCGCCATCCGTCACTTCCTTCGGAGCACCATCCATCTCTAAGAAGCCGACCCGAACGTACAGGCGCAGGACTGCTCCAGTCAGGAGCACCGCGGCTTCCAAGGCATCACTGAAGGCGAAGACGAAGAAGCGCTAAGCGAGAAGAAGAGAAGAAGAGCGTGGGTTACGGTCGGAAACGCCCATAAACCCACTCTCTGCCCATTTTCCTTAGGATGTTAAGCGAGCCCCTCATAGGGTTCCACATATCGATAGGGAAGTCTCTCGACCTCGCCTTCGACAGGGCCCAGGAAATCGGGTGCACGACCTTCCAGATCTTCACCAGGAACCCACGCACCTGGGGGTTCAAGCCCTTAGAGAAGGACCAAACTGAAGCATTCCGTGACAAGAGGAAGAGGTTGGGATTCAGATTCCTAGTTGCTCACATGCCATACCTTCCCAACCTGGCTTCACCAGAGAAGGTGACGATGAAGGCAAGCAGGCTCTCCCTCGGTGAGGAGGTGAAGAGATGCGACGCCCTTGGAATCGACTACCTAGTGACGCACTTGGGGAGCCACTTGGGCCGCGGGACCATGCTCGGCGTGAAGAATGTCTCTGACGCAGTCAACCAAGCACTTGCTTCGAGTGACGGGGGGACCATCATCCTGCTCGAGAACATGGCGGGACAGAAGAACAGCGTCGGCTCAAGATTCGAAGAGCTGAGGCTCATCCTAGACAGGGTGAAGAAGGAAGAGAGGGCCGGGGTCTGTCTGGACACCTGCCACGCCTTCACCTCAGGGTTCGACCTCTCGGGACCAGAGTCGGTAAGCCAGTCGATGGCCATCTTCGAAGACTCCGTTGGTTACGAACGCATCAAGGTGGTCCATCTGAACGACTCGAAAGGCGTCTTGGGTAGCAGCCTCGACAGGCATGAGAGCATCGGAAAAGGGAAGATCGGAATGAAGGGGATGAAGGCCTTCCTCCAGTACAAGGGAGTCACCGAAAGACCCCTGATCATGGAAACGCCCTATGGCGACCTGAAAGACATGAAACAGAGCATCTCACTCGTCCGCTCGCTTCTCGGGTGATAGTTTCTTTCAGAGTCAAATACCCGTAGTGTCGCGAGCAGTGATGCGGGCCCGTAGCTTAGTTCCAGCAGGAAAGCAGTCAGGTAGAGCATCGGGCTTTTAACCCGAGGGTCAGGCGACGCCCCCGAAACGGGTTCGATTCCCGTCGGGCCCGCATCCGTTCGAGTACGACATCCAGCGTTAATTACCCAGCAGCACTACATTGGCGTGTCGAAGGCTGCCAAGCTGCCGGAAGGGTCGCCGTACGTGGGTCTCCTCAAGGAGGACGAGGCCTTCCTGCGGTGGTACCTGAACGTCAGGCGCGGCTCGGAGAACACTGCCTCGGGGTACCTGAGGAGGCTGGGCAGCATCTGTGCTGAGCAGGGCATCAGGCCCAGGGACCTGGCAAAGCTGAGCCCAGTCGAGCTGAACACGTTCGTCGGCGGGCTGATTTCCGCTAGGGAGGAGGCGGGCCAGAGGGGCTCGGCGATCAAGAGCTACGTGAAGGCCCTGAAGTCCTGGCTTCGTTTCAACGCCATCAAGCTGGAGCTGGAGCCCAGACTGCGGGAGGACACGCCGAAGTACGCCGACGAGAAGGTCTTCGCACGGCAGGAGCTCGCGAGCGTCCTCGACCACGCAGGCATCAGGGAGAAGGTGTCGATATCACTGATCGGCTTCGGGGGCGTGAGGCCGGCGACCATCGGGGACGCGGTTGGGACGGACGGCCTCAAGGTCCGTGACCTCCCAGAGGTGCGGATCGACGCTGAGAAGCGCGCCGTGGAGTTCGAGAAGGTGCCCACGGCCGTGGTCGTACGAAAGGCTGTCAGCAAGTCAAGGAGCGCGTACACGACTTTCCTCCCCTCTCAAGCCTGCGAGTACGTGAAGCAGTACCTCGAGAACAGGATGGAACGGGGCGAGAGGCTCATCCCTGATTCTGCCTTGGTCACCGTGACGGCGTCCAACGCAGTCAAGGAGGCTGGCAGGCCCCTGAACCACCAAAAACCCTACGGGGAGCACATCACTACCACGAACATCCGCGATTCGATCCGCAAGGTCATCAGGGAGGCCGGGTTCGACTGGCGGCCATACCTCCTGCGGAGGTACGCGGACACAAGGATGATGCACGCCGAGGCGGACGGGTTGATCATCCGCGACTGGAGGCAGTTCTGGATGGGGCACTCAGGGGACATAGAGTTCGTCTACACGCTGCAGAAGGGTCTCGACGACGACACTCTTGAAAGGATGAGGGAGGCGTACCAGAAGGCCACGAACAGGTACCTCGTCACATCGGCTGAGGGGACCGAAGAGGACCTCGTGACGAAGATCCGCAAGCAGATACTTCTCACCGTCTACGACCAGGCCGACGTCGAGAAGATGCGCATAAACGAGAAGTCTGACGAGGACGTCATGGCCCTGATAAGAGAGAAGCTCGTGGCCGGCATCATAGGTGACGCGGCTCAGAAGGTCGTGAAGCCTGACGAAGTGGAGCAGTGGCTCACGAAGGGATGGAAGTGGACCGGTAACCTGAGCGACGGCAGGGCCGTCCTCGAGCCCGCGACCGGATGAAGGGTCAGCCGCCCGCCCTGGCGAGCCTCAGCCACACCCTGCAGTCAGTCAGGAACTCACCTGAAGAGACCTCGTCCGGCTGCGAGAGGATGTCGTCGCGGAGGGGTCCGTCTGGCAGCTTCTCCAGAGCGAGCCGTTTCATGCCAGAGAGGCTGACCTTGCGCGTGCTGATGATTTCTGATGGCGTAGGAGACTAGTTTTCGACAGGTTAAAACGAACAACAGACTCCCCAGCACCCTAACTAGCCCGAGGGTTCGGGCCCGGAGGGTTCCGACACATTTTTGTGTCGGGTCCCATTTGTATTCGCAGCTTTCTTGGGCGACATCGGTGGACGACTGTCTATCCGAGTATTAATACGCCACTCTGCCAGGTGAAAGGGCCTGAACCCCGCCGATAGGATGCAACTCGAACGAGGGATGATTACGTAACTTCTTGATTCATCATATGGGCAACGGCATATAACCGCCACCGCGTTTGACCACTCCGGTCATGCGGAGACTTGAGATACCGCTCGTCAATGAATCTGGCAGGAGAATTGGGTACGGGGACAGATGGCTGACCCACAGGGTGAGGAATGGCCCTGAAGGCCCCGTGCTCGGGCAGAAACATGTAGGAATAACCATCGCATGCATTGACGATGAGGGAAGGATCCTTGTGCAGCACAGGAGGCACAAGATATTCGACAAGGTCTGGAGCTTCTCTGGAGACACTCACCCGTACAGGATGTACGGAAGTCTAGCGGCGGAGACCATCTACCACGCAGCCAGGAGGTGTGCCATGGACGACCTAGGAGCCGTAATCAAGGGCTGGAAGAAGACCCTCACGGTATCCTACTCCGCGAGGGACCCGCGCGACCCAAGGTACTGCGAGAATGAAATGCTGCACATCTTGGTTGCGAAGTTCAGCGGTCCCCTTCATATGAACGAAAAGAACGCCTACGAGCTTCGTTGGGTGGAGCCAGAGGAAATCTCGAAGGATTCCATGGCGGACGCGAAAAAGGAGCCTATTGGCCGCAAGTACGCGCCCTGGGTCCACGCTGTGTTCGCCCTTCCCACGGAAAGGGTCAAGGGGGCCCTGTCGGTTCATTCAAGCGTGGATCGTGAGACGGCTCGCACGTAGCGATTTCCTACTAGTTCGTTGTCAGCAGCTGGCTAGATGGGATGCGAGTCCGACGGGAATCGAACCCCGGGGCGTTCGATACCGGAGTTTCGTTGAATCTCCGGGTTCCATTATACCCTAAAGCGCGGGGCTGGAGATAAAAACGCCACGGTCACTGGTCTCTCGTCGTTGGAGGGCGTGAAGGTTCAGGTCCGAAGGAAACCGCCCGTCTTTCCGTACGAGTCCTGCTCTTCCCGTTTAGACTCCTTTTCTCGTATATTTCTTAGGTTGCCCTGAGTACTTAACCTCCACCATTAGCCACGCACTAACTGATGCTTGGGAGGGTTTGCTAGTTCAAATCCCACCGGGCCTGCCTAGGATAAGCTCAGAATGGCCTCTGTTTGTTTGCATCAGCTAGGTTCTAGTTTTCTACGCGACTTGGTCAGACCGCTGCGACCACGGCTACCACACCGAAGCTCAGCACGGCAGCAAGGCTGAGCCAGTACGCCACCTTCCAGTATTTGTTTGAAGTGTATGCTCCCATTATCCGACGGTTCGACCCAAGCAGCCCCATCAGGACTCCGGGACCGATGAGCACGAAGACGAAGACCACCATGAGGCCGAGGACCAGCGAAAGAGGTTCCGGATAGAGGATCGGGATGACCACAGCAGGCAGCGACTCCGCGAGGTAGAGCCACAGGAAGCTGTCCTTCTTCCAACCCATCGTATCGACCACGGCCCACGAGCTGCCGAGAGAGATGACCACCAGCGCGAGGAACGCCGCTGCCACCAGGCCCACCGCGAAGACGTATGGCGCATAGGACCCTGCGATCGACGAGAGGGCGAGGGAGAGCGCCTTCGGGTCCGCGAAGTCCAGAGACGAGCTGAGACCGGAGGTGGCCATCGCGATGACCACCATCCCGACCTCGCTCGCCACGGCTCCCACCAGCGTCTCCGTCCTCATCGTCCACAGGCGCGTGGTCCTCTTCTCAGCGGTGGCCGAAGCCTGGTAGAACAGCATGAAGGGCATGACGACAGCGCCCACGCACGCGGCGAGCAGGAACAGATAGTGGGGGTCGGCGCTGAAATAGACCGGGCTCGACGCGACGAAGCCCCTAGCGAAGAGAGAGCCGGCGTAGGCGACAATCAGCACGGCTGACACGGCGAGCAGGGCCTTCTCGGTAGTCAGGTATTTCCTCCTGACCACCACAGCGGCGTACGCGGCGTAGGCGATTGGCACGGAGACGATGGGCGGGACGCCGATCAGTTCCATCCCGACCGCGATTCCTGCGTACTCAGCGATGTAGCTCACGATGCTCACCGTGGCCATAGGAAGACTCGCCAGGAGGGCGACCCTCCTGGAGTAGTTCTCGCGAATTACCTCGCCAAGCCCTTTCCCTGTGGCCATGCCCACCCGGCCGCTCGCCTCCTGAATCACGAAGAGAGGGACGATCAGCAGGAGGAAGAACCAGATCAGGCCGTAGGAGTACGTCGCACCGACCGTCGCCGCCGTCAGCACGCTTGGGGCATCGACGTCGGCGATCATTACGATCCAGGCGGGCCCGAAGGATTGAACGAATTCCCTGAGTCTGCCTGAGACCACGACGGGAGGCACCCTCTCACCTCTATAATTGGTTAGGCGACGGCGGACCGGAGACTTCAAGACCGCGCACTGACTTCTACCGGATGATGTCAGAAGTAGGGGCCGGATGCTCCGAGGGTTCGGTGGTCGTGTACTGCTGGGCGTAGTAGACGAGGGGCCTTTTGTCTGTTGGGGCCTGCGTTGCCACGACCTCTCCTATGATGAGGGAGTGGTCGCCCCCGTCATAGACCCGCCAGGTCCTGCATTCGATGACGGCAAGCGCGCCGTCTATGATGGGAGACCCGGTAACGCCGAGCTTGAACTTCAGGCCCTCGAACATGTCCCGAGCCTCGGTCCTTCCTGCGAACCTGTCCGAGACGGACTTCTGGTCGTCGGCGAGGAAGTTGACCGCGAAGCCCTTCGCCCTTCTGTAAAGGTCATGGGCCTCGGACCCCTTTGCGATAGAGACCAGGACGAGAGGAGGGCTCAGCGAAACGCTGGTGAAGGAACTCACCGTGATGCCCTTCGGACCGTCGTCGGCCTGCGTGGTCACTACCGTCACTCCCTGAGGGTACGCGCGCATCGCCTGCTTCAGACCGTTCTGCAGGGGATTCTCCAAGTTCACTATCTCGAGCTCCCTATCCCGGCAGTCTGTTGAGGAGCTTCGTCATTTCCTCATAGTGCTCCTCAATAATCGATGCCCCCTTTGATCCCATCATTGACTCGGCGTTCCTCTTGCACTCCTCGATCGCGGTCATGATGCCCGCCTTGGTCGGCCGGTCGAAGCTGACGCCGCACTTGCTGAACACCCCCGTCACGAATTGCCTCACCTGCTGCTTCAGCGCCTCGTCGCCGACGGGTTGGTCGAGAATCTCGTAGAACTCTCTGTTAGCGCTCTCAAAGCACTTCAGGAGCTCGTCCCGCACCAGTGTCGTCGTCACCTTCTTCCCGGCTACATCTGGCGCCCTGTAAGTCTCGTTCATGCCTCAGATTATAACATAAGTTATATTAAATGGTATCGACAGTATCCGGGAAGGCTTCAGATGACTCAAGCGCATGGCCAGGACAGCTCCTTGCTGGAGAGCTTTCAGAATGGGGTGAGGAGAAGGGTCCCTCACTTTGAAGATACCCCAGAAGGGCCAACGCTGGTCAACCCGACTCCCCTTGTGGATCTGACCGTACCCCTGAAGGAGTGCGCGAAGCAGGAGTACTGCGTGGACCTCTCCGACAAGCAGCTCACCGTGCTTGGCAAGCTCGAGTCGAAGATTGCCGGAGGGTCGGTCAAGGTCAGGCCAGCGGTCGAAATAATCCATGACGCCATCGCCACCGGAAAACTCAGAAGGGGGCAGACGATCTTCGAGGCCACCTCAGGCAACTTTGGGATAGCGCTCGGGCAGCTCACAGGACTCGGGCTGGACCTCGTCGTCCTGGTCTCCCGCAGGCTGCAGGGAGGCGTCATCGACCAGCTGAGGGAAGGCAATGTGAAGACGATTAACCTTGACGTTGATATCTGCCCAGCCCCCGGGATGGAGACCGACGCCGACGTGCTTGCCGCGAAAGCCACCGCCCTGAAGTTCCGCTCCGACCTGGCCGGGCTGGGGTTCGACGTGCGAACCTTCGACGGGGCTCGCGGGGAAGTCGAGGCGCTTATCGCCAGGCAGGACGTGATAGGCCTGGCCAAGCTTCTCGCAAGAGTCTACGGCGGCTTCTGTCCCGAGCAGTATGACAACGAGCTAAACGTGAGAGTCCACGAGGTTGTCACGGCACCCGAGATCGACAGCCAGCTCGCTGGCCGAGGTTCATCCCTCGATGATTTTGGGGTTGTCTGCGCGTTCGGCACGGGCGGGACCTCAGCCGGCGTCAGCAATTACGTCCGCAGGAAGTACAGAAGGAACGGGGTTCACGTCGTATTCCCGTTGGCCGGGCAGGACGTCGCCGGGATAAGGACAAGACAAAAGGCGGTCGGGTTGAAGTTCTACAACCCAAACCAGTATGCGGGGCAACACGAGGTGGACTTCGACCAAGCGAGGAAGCTGATGAGGTTCTTCGTCGGCAGGGGTTACGACATCGGCGAAAGTGGTGCACTTGCCCTCTACGCCGTGATACAGATGGCGAACTTCAACGGGGGAGGGAACTACGTGGTCATCTTGGCCGACGGCGCCTCGAAGTACAGACAGAGCTTGGAGATCGCAAAGGAGACGCCGGACGAGGTTACACTGAATGAGGCGGCCTCCAGCCTGGGGCAGTACGGGACAATCCTCTGGACGCACACTACCTTCGTCCCAAGCGAAGAGGGAGTCCAGCTCATCGCGAACTCATTGGGATGCAGGGAGGGCGACCTAAAGATTGCAGGGGCAGCCGAGGTTGCACAGCTAATCAACGGGGGGGAGATGCCCGAGGGGCTGGGAGGGATTCTGCAGAGGCGCAAGGGTAAGGTGCTGCTGGTCTGCTTGGTCGGCGGGACGTCGCTGAGGGCAGCGCGGGTGCTCTCCCATAGGGGAATCGATGCCCAGAGCCTCAGCGGGGGTATATCGGCCCTCTCGCAGGCGAAGGGAAAGCAGGTCTCGACGCTCATCCGCCCTGCCATGCTTGAGAGTGCAGATGCCTATCTGGAATGACGAGGCCCGACTCTTCGAAAACAAGGATAGGCCGTTTCGAAGACAATTGTTTCAGGGGAGGACGATGACTACAAGATGTGAGGCCTGTGGAGGTGCTGGCGTATTCAAAGCCATAGGCTCGACGGACATCCTGGTTCCTCCAAATGACTACGAAACCAAGATAACATATTTCACTCTGCCATGCAGAACCTGTAATGGGCGCGGAAGTTGGTAGGTGTCGCACGCGCCTTTCAAGGTGATTGAAATGGAACTCAGTCAAATGAAGTGCACAGCATGTCGAGGAGGAGAGCTGCCACTAACCGAATCTGAGATCGCCGAGCTCCATCCTCATGTAATCGAATGGTCGGTAGTGAAGAGAGAAGGCATAGAACGCCTTGAAAGGGTATTCAAGTTTCGGAACTTCGCGGAAGCGCTGGCTTTTAGCAACAAGGTTGGGGAGATCGCGGAGGAAGAGGATCACCATCCGGCAATACTGACAGAATGGGGGCGAGTCACAGTCACATGGTGGACGCACAAGATCAAGGGCTTGCATCGCAACGATTTCATCATGGCGGCCAAGACAGACCGCGTGTATTAGGAGCTCCAGCTTGTTATGAGGTGGTCGGGGTCGAGAGCTGAGGCCGCGGCCGCTTCGGCGAAGCTTCGGTGTCGGGTCAGGGTCGCGATTTGAAAGCCCGCATTAGGATCCCTAATTTCTTGAAGGAGCCTATCATGACGAACACGGCACGGGGTGCCGACGTCTCTCAGGTGACTTCGACGCGGTGCGCGATTCATGGGACAGAGATGGATTATCAGCAGGGGAACACCTACTTCTGCGCTGTCTGCTTGGGATTGTCGGACCAGGAACATTCCAGGTGCAGCAACCCGTGAGGTCGCACGAAAGTACGCTCGTGCGATCCCGACCGATGCGACGAGCTGGTGCCTGAGCGTCACAGGAAGGTAAATATATTGAGTGAGGGTATTCAGCAGTCGGTGATTGAGTGCCAAAATCGCGCGAGAAACCGAAAGTTGTCGGTATAGAGGTAATCAAGAAGGCAGGCGTCAACTTAGACAAACTGATCGATAAACTGGTGAAGGGTGTAGCTGCGGAACTCACAACTTACTACTATTACACGATTCTTCGCATGCACCTCACAGGTTTGGAGGGCGAAGGTCTCAAGGAGATAGCGGAAGACGCGAGGCTCGAGGACAGGATGCATTTCGAGCTCATGACGCCGCGAATCTACGAGCTTGGAGGGAGGCTGCCGAATGACATCAGAAAGTTCGCGGATATGGCTGCCTGCCCCGACGCCTTCCTGCCAGACAACTGGGAGGATCCTAGGTCAATCTTGAAGGTACTGCTCGGTGCTGAGCAGTGTGCCATAAGAGTATGGTCCGAGGTTTGCGACATGACGATCGGGAAGGATCCAAGGACCTACGACCTCGCACAGAGGATAGTGACCGAAGAAGTGGAGCACGAAGCATGGTTCCTGGAACTGCTCCATGGGCGCCCATCCGGACACTTCAGGCGCAGATTCCCAGGCGAAGGCCCCCGCTCTTCAAAGTAAGCGTAGATTGACTGGTTCGATTCAATCCCAGCGCCACAGCGCGTGGACGCGGGTAGCTGGGGTCGAAGAAGCGAAGGCTGCGCCCCTGACCAAATACACGATCGACGGCCTGTCAGTTGTCTGTGGAGTGATTGATGAAAGGCCTTTCGCCTTCGATTCAGCCTGCCCGCACAAGGGAGGTCCCTTGGAAGATGGGGAACTGATAGGGAATCGAATCAAGTGCCCTTGGCACGGATACGAGTTCGACGTGTTCACAGGAAGAGTTACCCTGATACCTTATTCTTCAAGATATGGAAGATGGAGAGAGACTGGAAACCTTCGTGTTTATCGGACGAAGGTGTCTGACGGTGCACTATACGTCGAATTGCGAAAAGCTTGACCGTCTAACTCGAGAGTCAGGTGTACTTCTCCCTCAGGGTCCGGGCGGCCTTCACCATAGCGCGCGCGAAGCCCGTCTGCTTGTCGACACACATAGAGCACTACCGGGCACAGGAGCTAAGCCTCGGCCGGTGCTACAAGATCGTGTGGACTATATTCGACACCCGGAAGCGACTCGCCTGCACCTTCCAGGCCGCGAAGAGGAAGGAAATGGCGGCTCTCATCGTGAACATCAACTCCTCGCAGTACACTGCGCACACCCGGCCGAACCCGTTCAGGTACTGACCAGCAAGGTGCGGGAATGTTCAAATAGCTGGAATATAACATATGTTATATTCACAGGTGAAACGATGGCCTCTAAAGTGGACCTAGTAACGGAAGATTACAAGGAGAAGTACGGGTTCAGCGACCCCATCGACTCCTACGCAGTGCAGGGCGTGAAGGGCCTTAGCGAGAAGGTCGTCCAGGAGATAGTGCGGGTCCACGACGAGCCAGCCTGGATGGAACAGATCAGGATGAAGGCGCTCAAGCACTTCCTGAACAGGAAGGCCCCTTCTTGGGCTCCTGAATTGGCCAGCATCGATTACCAGAGCTTCTACTACTACGCGAGACCAACGAAGCAAGCTGCGAACTCCTGGGAGCAGCTCCCGGAGTACATCAAGAACACCTACGACAAGCTAGGCATAAGCGAGGCAGAGAAGAAGTTTCTTTCCGGGGTAGGTGCTATCTACGAAAGCGAGGCAGTCTACCACAGCATACAGGGCGAGCTCTCGAAGCAGGGCGTGGTCTTCACTGACACCGTGACGGCGCTAAAGGAGTATCCTGAAATCATGAAGAAGTACTTCGGGACTGTTGTCCCGTATCAGGACAACTACATAGCCGCCCTTCAGACTGCGGTCTGGAGCGCAGGAAGCTTCGTGTACGTCCCGGAAGGGGTCAAGGTCAGCATGCCGCTTCAGGCCTACTTCAGGATCAACGAGAGAAACATGGGTCAGTTCGAGAGGACCTTGATTGTCGGAGAGCCTTACAGCGAAGTGACCTACATGGAGGGCTGCAGCGCCCCCGTCTATTCGTCGCAATCGCTTCACTCCGCAGTCGTCGAGATAGTCGCGCAGAAGGGCTCCCTCGTGAAGTACACGACCCTGCAGAACTGGTCGAGGGACGTCCTCAACCTAGTGACTAAGAGGGCGCACGCCTACGAGGATTCTACAGTCTCCTGGGTCGACTTCAACGGCGGCTCCCGCCTGACCAGGAAGTATCCGTCGATATACCTTCTCGGGCCGAGGGCGAAGGCGGACATCATCTCGGTGGCATACGCAGGAGCAGGCCAGGTTCAGGACACGGGAGGAAAGGCGATCCATCTCGCGAGGGACACGTCGTCCAAGATACTCTCAAGGTCAGTCTCCAAAGACGGAGGCCACACAGCCTACAGGGGACTCCTGTACATCGCAAAGGGCGCAAAGAACGTGAAGTCCAGCGTGCGCTGCGATGCGCTCCTCATAGACGAGAAGAGCACGACCGCGACCTACCCCTACATGGAGATTCAGGAAGACGATGCCACCGTGACCCATGAGGCGAGCGTCGGCAAGGTCGGCGAGGAACAGCTCTTCTACCTCATGGCGAGGGGGATCTCAGAGGGAGACGCCCTGAGCATGGTCGTCAACGGATTCCTCGAGCCTTTCGCCAAGGAGTTGCCCATGGCGTACGCCGTAGAGTTCAACCGCCTTATGTCGCTCGAAATGACGAATGCGGTCGGTTGAGGCCCGCGCCTGGGGAGCGACCTAGGATTGTCCCAGACTGAAGGGTTCGCGGGACTGTTGCCTTTCCGTCTGATTCCGAATCCCTACATATGTGTAGGGCAGCTGGCGAATCGGGTGGTTTCATGAGCGAAGATGCGGCAGAGGGGAAGGAACAAGATTATTATGGGATGAGGTTCGGTAAGGCAGCAGAGGAGGCAGAATACACGACAGAGGTATGCCCTTTCTGCAATAGCAGAATAGATGAGTTTAGCCTATGCGCCTGCGGCGCAGGTGGAGACTGAAGAATCTTCCGAATGACCAATACGGCTAGGAACCCCAGCGAGAAGCCCATCGTCACCTTCGTCATAGTCTCCCTTGGAGTGGTCTAGTTGGGTATACTCTCCTACATCAAAGGCGTCTTCATAGCCACCTGGAGCGGCATCCGACATTTCTTCCACCCGAGGATGACCCTGCAGTATCCCGAGCAGAAGCTCGACCTGGAGGCAGCTAATTACAGGTATGACCCAAGACAGGGCGTCGGCCTTCCAGGATTCAAGGGGCGGCACATCCTGTACTTCGATAAATGTACGGGGTGCCAGCTCTGCGCGATAGCATGCGACGGAGTGGCGGTCGCGATCGACATGCAGAAGATCCAGAAGGGGAAGCCACAGAACAAGAAGGATATCTGGCCAGCTGTGGACTACGGCCGATGCGTCTTTTGCGGCCTCTGCGTGGACGCTTGCCCGTTCTACGCCTTGGAAATGACCAACGAGTACGAGCTGTCAGCCTATGACAAGATGAGCCTCAAGTACACACCCGACATGCTCGCTGTCCCTCCACGACTGGAAGGAAAGAGGTACAGGGTGAAGTTCGACACGGAAAGGGGGACGACCTCGCATCGCTGAAAAGGGACGCGCGCGCGCTATCATACCTGGCCGACGCGCCCCCTCCTCTCCGAGAGGAGGCAGACCCAGAGAAGATAGGGAAGATGACGAGGCTTGAGTGAAGACACCGAACCCAGGCAACGCAGGGAATTGAGCGCGGGGCTGATTCAGTACTCGCCTGAGAGCGTGATGCCTTTCGGGCCCATCCATCCTTCGTTGAAGGAGCCCGAGTACTTCAAGCTCGTCCTAGAAGGGGAGCGGATCGTCCGGGTCATACCTAGAATCGGGTACGTTCACAGGGGGATAGAACGAGCGGCCCAGGAAAGAACTTGGGCCAAAAACATCTACCTCTTTGAAAGAATCTGCGGCATCTGCAGCTTCGCGCACAGCTTGGGGTACACGCACGCCGTCGAGGCCCTCACCCCGTTCGAAGTCCCAAAAAGGGCGAAGTACATCAGGGTGATAGTGGCCGAGCTCGAAAGGATACACTCTCACCTCCTATGGCTTGGCCTAATGGGGCACTGGGCAGGCTTCGACACGCTATTCATGTGGATATGGAGGGACAGGGAACATATCTTGGACCTGGAGGAGGCAATAACCGGCAACAGGTACCCACAAGTCGTATGCCACCTTCGGTGGAGTCAGGATGGACCTCCCCGACGGAATCGCGACGAAGCTCAGGACCGAGATGAAATACATAGAGAAAAGAGTCGACTACTACTCAAAGCTCGTCGTTACCGAGGAAACCTTGACAGTCAGGACGAAGGGCGTTGGGAGAATCACACAGGAGACGGCAAGAAGGCTCTCAGCAGTCGGCCCCCTCCTTCGATGCACAGGCATAGCGAGAGACATAAGGGTCGAGGACCCTTACGCAGCCTACGACGAGGTCGTTCCGCTCGTCCAGACAAGCAACGATGGGGACATAGCTTCATTGCTCACGCTGCGGCTGAATGAAATCCGAGATTCCTGCCGGATGGTCAATGAGGCGGTCGAGAGAATCCCTGCGGGTCCCTGCAAGGCCAACATTCCTAGGGCAGTCCCGGGGGGAGAATCCATGTTCCACGTAGAGGCCCCAAGGGGAGAGCTGTTCTACTTCGTGAAGTCCGGAGGCGGGAGTGTGCCGGAGCGAGTGAAGATCAGAACTCCGACGCTGGCCAATATCCTCACAGCCGTTGAGATGCTGAAGGGTCACACCTTGGCAGACGTCCCGGTCGTGCTCACCGGCATGGACCCGTGCTTCGGGTGCATGGACCGTGTCTCAGTTCTTGATGTCGACAGGTCCAAGGAGTGGTCAATAAGTGGCGAGGAACTCCGCGTCCACGGGATAGAGTACTACAAGAAGAAAACGAGCTGAATCCACCCCAGGTCGTCAGCTTTTGTCTGGCGCGCGCCATGATGCCGGCATGAAGGGATACAACCGGTTGGTTTCTCAAAGTATGATCAGGCAGGACCCCTACGGCGGTGCCTTCACACGCCCGAGTAGCGAGGTAAGATTCTTAGCCTTCGGCTCTTCAAGGTGCTCCACCGCCCTTGCTATCTTCGTCCTCAGTCTCTCGTCGACGTCATACGACGCCAAGGTGTGGAACTTCTCAACCGCCCTCCTCCATCCCATTGGACGGGTGAAGAACCCCTCGTAATCATCCGCCGACCTCTCGACCACTCTCCCGTCCCTCGGGGCGCGCACGGGAAGAAAGCTAAGCCGAGGCCTTCCCCAGTCTTGAGTCCACGTCGGACCAGTTGACTACGTTCCACCACGTGTCGACGTACTTGCCCCTGTCGTTGAGATAGTCGAGATAGTACGCGTGTTCCCAGACGTCCAAACCCAACAGGATTGTCATGTTGGCCAGATGAGCCACGTTCTGCTTCTCTATCTGGTCCAGCACAAGCTGGTCTGTCTCGCGGTCATAGAGTAGCAGCGCCCAACCGCTGCCCTCAACAGTCTTCGCTGCGTCGCTGAACTGGGCCTTGAGCTTGTCGAACCCACCGAAGTCCTTTCTGAGCCTGTCTGCCAGCCTGCCGCCGGGGGAGCCTCCGCCCTTGCCAGCCGGTGCCATGTTCGGCCAGAAAATGCTGTGAAGGACGTGACCGTCGACGTTGAAGCTGTAGTCTCTCAGAACGGCTCTGATGTCAAGCTGCAATTCGCCCGCTCTCGCCTTCTCCAACTTCTCGAGAGCTGCGTTCGCTCCATTGACGTAGGCCTGGTGGTGCTTATCGTGATGAAGCATCATTATCTTCTCAGAGATGTAGGGCTGTAGGTCTGAATACTTGTAGGGTAGTGGTGGAAGTGTGTACTTGTTAGCCATATGACAATGGGCATCCAGACTCAATAAAAGCTTTGAGGCCGACTCTAGCTTGTAGCTTAATTCTACGCCGTGGAGATGATGCCCCATTCCTTCACTTGCGTCCTTCCCCTAGGGGCGTATCGACAGGAACCTGTTGTAGAGCATGACCTTCAGGGAGGCCTCTGCCTTCTGATTGAGGAACTTCCTCGACCGCAGGGTGTCCCCCAGCACCCTCTTGAACGACGAGAAGACCATCTCCACCAGCCACCTCTTCCCGTAGTCCTTCAGACTCTTCCATCCCTCGTAGCCGAGCCTCTTCACCAGGACGGCCTCCTCTCTCCTCAGAGGAGAGCCGTGGGACCTCGTCCTCGCGTTCTTCCTCAGCCTGATGGCCGGCTCTATCGAGAGGTCGTCTAGGGCGTTGAAGTTCTTCCTCGCGTCGTACGCCGTATCCGCGTACGCCTTCGCGACCTTCCGCTTCTTCTCGACGATGTCGTTGGGCCCGTACTGTTGAAGCCTCTTGGCTGCTTCGGAGGAGGACAAGCCCTTTTCGGTTGTCAAAAGCCTCTTGAGCAATTCGGTGACGGGAAGGTCCCTTTCTTCGGATGGGGTCAGATCACTCAATCGAGCCACTCCTAGCGGTTCGGCTCATTATTGTTTGCAGCGAGATACCCTCCCTCGGCATTGCCGGATCCGCGCGCGTACACTTGGGTTGTCCTTGAATAGTAGAATGTTAAGACGGTCGTCAACAGAGACTCGGATAGATTGGCAGCAGACCAATTCAAAGTTACTCCGTATGAAGTAGCTGGAAAGGTCGATTACGATGAGCTGCGAAGGAGATTCGGCATTTCGAGCATTACGCCTGAAATGTTGGAGCGAATCAAAAGACACACAGGCGACCTGCACTACCTCTTGCGTAGAAGGGTCTTCTTCGCTCACAGGGACCTGAATTGGCTACTAAGAGAGTACGACAAAGGTAACTCGTTCTATCTCTACTCAGGTCGCGGTCCCTCCGGCCCCGTCCACCTGGGCCATCTAATCCCGTGGATGTTCACAAAGTGGCTCCAGGACAAATTCGGGGCTGAACTCTATTTCCAGATGACAAACGATGAAAAGTTTCTTTTCGACGATAGACTTTCTTTGGAACAGGCAACGAAATACGCCTATGACAACATCCTAGACGTAATCGCATTGGGTTTTGACCCTCGGAAGACTTTCATTTTCATTGATACAGAGTATGCTAAAACAATGTATGATTTGGCTATAGGGGTAGCGAAACGGATAACAATCTCGACGGTGAAGTCGGCATTCGGTTTCAAGGACAGTGACAATATCGGCATCGCATTCTACACCAGCTTGCAGGCAGTACCTGCATTCTTGAAGTCTGCCAAGGAAGGAAGAAATATTCCATGCTTGATTCCGCTAGCTGTTGACCAAGACCCACACTTTCGTGTAGCGCGTGATGTGTATCCAAGACTCGGTTATTACAAGCCCGCAATAATTCATAGTAAGTTCATTCCGGGTCTCGGACCAGGCGGCAAGATGAGCGCGAGTGATCCAAGCAATGCTATCTTCGTAACTGACACACCTCAACAGGCTGAAAGAAAAGTAATGAACGCGTTTACCGGACAGCAAGCAACGGCAGAACTGCAGAGGAAACTGGGAGGAAATCCCGATATTTGTTCTATCTGCCAGTACTATCTCTTCCTGTTTGAACAGGATGACAAGAAACTGGCGGAAATATTCGAGAAGGAAAGGAGGGGTGAGATTCTTGCTGGTGAACACAAAGCTGATCTGGCCGAAAGAGTCAACAAATTCCTAAGAGAGCATCAAGAAAAGAGGGAGAAGGCCAGGGATCACATTGAGGAATTCATACTCCGAGACTGAACTGATGGAAAGGTTATCGCTCGTCCATAGTAGTCCATCATTCAAGCAAAAGCGCGCGCGCGCGGTCTCCTGAATGCGAGCATGGCGGGAGCATAGAAAATCGCCAAGAGCAACAGGAGCAGAAGTCCCTGCGCGAAGTTCGCATGGCCAGTTACTACTTGTATCGAGTACGCGGCGATCAGGCCCAGGCTTGCCACGCTGTGGGCTTTTATCATGCCCAGGTTTGCGGGGGCCAAGCCCACCGGGTCTTCGTAACTTTTTTGCAGGGTCTGCATCGATCTCAGAACGAGAGGTAGCGACGCGAATGCGAGCAGCGCAGCCAGAGGCAGCACCCTAAACAACACCCCCAGAGCTATGACTGCGTAGGTGCAGACCCAGCTCGCAAAGTACAGGTGAACGCCGGCCCTTTTTCCGTACCTCGCTACGAGTGTGAGTTTTCCCGACAGTCGGTCCTCTTCGCAGTCCGGGATCTCGTTTATAATTATCATCGAGAAGAGCATTATTCCCAGCGGCAAAGTGGCAACGAACGCCTGTAGGCTCAGTTTCTGGGTCTGGACGAAGTAGGATCCCAGGCCTATGGTGGTGCCGAAGTTCACGAGCTGGCCGAGCTCGCCCAACCCGTGGTGGGAGAAGCTTATCGGCGGTGCGGTGTAGAAGACGGAGCAGAAGAAGCCGAGCAGACAGAACAGCAGCACGGGCAGGCCTCTGGCGACCGTCAGGTACAGCCCGATCGCGACCGCTACTGAGAAGCAGACGACGCAGGCCCTGAGCATGGCTGATGGGCGAATCAGCCCCCCGCCGAGGGTGCCGCTGCCGCCTGAGTAGGGATTCTTTTCTTCGGGCTTCGACCTGTCCACTTCGTGCCTGTAGTCGAAGTAGTCGTCGGCCATGTTCAGCGCCATGTGATTCATCACTACCCCGACCAAGACGAGAAGGAAGTAGAACGGGTAGAAGGTGTGGTCGGCAGCCAGGGCCACCAAAGCGCCCAATGTCGCAGGAAAAATGCTCGGGGGAATGAAATGATACCTAAGAGCCTTCCACCACACGCGCGTTCTAGTCGATTCTGAACTAGGCATTCCGCGTCCCCCAAAGCCAATCTCGACTCATTCTGTATTTCAAGACTACAAATTGCTCCAAGTTCAGGCATCCGATAAGGTTGCTATGTGGCAGCTTCAAGCTGACAATCTTAGGGGCCTACATTGCGATGCTTACGTGTAAATAACAGCGAGGAGTGCTTCTAGCGGGAGAGGGCGTTGTCCAAGCGAGCTTCTGAACTGGATAGGCTTGAGGAGAGAATCCTCATCCTGAAGGAAGAGCTTTCACGTTTCTCACGGGAGCGTTGGCAAGCAGCTAGGGGTGATGAGCGACAAAACCTACAGGCGCGGACTAAGATCGCCGAGAAGACATTGGAAAACTGCGATTGGCTTGCGAAATACGTAGCAAACTTCAGCCTCCCGATAGCAACGAGACTTGAGACGGAGGATAGTCGCGTGAGAAGCGAGATGGAACGAGTCAAGCGACTGAACAACGCTGCGGCTTTCCACGAGTGGGTCCGCACGAGCCTAGTGCCCGTCGTCAAATTCTCTGAGCAGACGGCGTACGTCGCCGCTGCCAGTTTTAGAAGGGCACAGCAGGGGCAGGCTCCACAGTACAAGTGGACGAGGAGAAGGTGAGACTCGTCTGGTAAGGCCGGTAGATTACAAGACAAGACCAATCGACCCTGACTTTCAACAGAAGCCCGCAGAATATCCCGTCACTGGCGAGCACAACGGCCACAAGGTGAGGGCTCAAGGGAAGGGGCGTACTAGTGGGGATGAGAGCACCCCGTATCCTACGACCCGAGGAATACACGGCACGCAGGTCGCTGTCGATTGGGAGACATGCATAGCAGACGGAGTATGCATGGATGTCTGTCCGGTCTTTGTATTCGAGTGGGCCCTTAACCAAGGTCAAGCGGGCACTGGCAAGGACAAGATAATCCAGCCCGACACAGATGAATGGAATACCTACAGGACGGATAAATCAGAGCCGATACGTGAGCCGGACTGCATCTACTGCATGGCTTGCGAAACCAGTTGCCCAACTCAAGCTATCAAGATTACGCAGCCGTAGGAGGCGCGAGCGTGGGAACTGAAGAAGCGAGATTGGATGTATGTTCAAACTGCAATAACCCCATCGATAATTGCACATGCGCATGCCCATCCTGTGGCGAGGTCGAGAAGTGTGACTGTGCTATAGGCCCTGGTGTAGCCACGGGAGGCTAAGCCAGATGAGTTCCCTCCCACCTAATGAGCTCAATTGGATGATTGGAGGTGCTCAAGGAAGCGGGGTCGATTCCTCTGCCAATGTTTTCGCGCGCGCATGCGTCTTGGCAGGCTTGTGGGTATACGGGACGAGGGAGTACTATTCGAACATAAAAGGTCAACACAGTTATTTTGAGGTCAGAATCAGCGGTGAACAGATAAGATCCAAAGTAGACGGGGTGGACCTACTTGCGACCTTCGACGCTGAGACCCTGATCAGACACGCCGAAGCGGTCAACTCGAGCGGAGGAATCGTGTACAACTCGGCTTTGACGCAGACCCCAATCGAGAAGGTCGATACGATCGAGAAGGAGGTGGTTCAGAGGATTACGAGCAGACTCCAGCACCAAGGGCTAGGAGGAGACGTGAACGCAGTTCTTGAGGAGGCGAGACGCAGAGGAATTCACCTCTTTCCGGTGCCGTACGATGATCTTATCCGCGAAACTGCTAAGGAACTGGGAAGCATCGAGACAAGCAAGATCACCAGAATCATCAATGTCCTTACGGTATCGGCTTCCCTTGCGATACTTGGACTCGAATCGAGGTTACTGGGCGAATCGATAGAGCAAACATTCGGCAACAGGAAGAAGTTGATCGACATGAATCTAAGAGGAGCAAGGATTGCGTACGAATATGCCGCCAAACATTTCGAAGAGAGAATGGCCTGCAGACTTGCGCCAATGAAAAACAAGCCAAGACTCCTGCTTGCCGGTAACCAGTCCATAGCTTTAGGCAAGCTTGTAGGCGGCTGCAGGATGCAAACGTACTACCCAATCACGCCAGCGAGCGACGAAAGCGAGTTCTTGGAGTCTCACGAGAACTTCGGCCTCCTCGATGGAGCGACGGATGTCGGTAAGGGCTCTATTCTTGTAGTACAGACAGAGGACGAAATAGCCGCAATCACGATGGCGATTAGCGGAGCTCTCACAGGTGCGAGAACGGCCACATCGACATCCGGACCTGGTTTCTCCCTCATGGCGGAGGGCATGGGATGGGCGGGGATGAACGAAGTGCCCGTCGTGATAACGCTCTATTCAAGGGGCGGCCCTGCGACGGGCATGCCAACAAGAGGCGAGCAGAGCGACCTCAAGTTCGCCCTGAACGCCTCGCACGGCGAATTTCCCAGAATTGTCGTATGCTCAGGAGACCTGGAGGAGTGCTTCTACGATGCGATCAGGGCAATGAACTATGCAGAGAGGTTTCAGCTACCCACCATCCATCTTGTGGACAAAGGCTTGGCCAACTGTAACATGACCATAATGCCTCCGGATCCTCAGCTGCTCGACATCGAAAGGGGCAAACTAATCTTGACCAGCGACGGAAGTCGGTTGGAAGGGGAGTACAAGAGGTTCGCGTTTGTCGAGGACGGGGTATCGCCGAGAGCGGTGCTCGGACTCAAGGGATATCGGTTTTGGAATACTGGTGACGAGCACAGCGAGACTGGACACATCGACGAAGACCCGGATAACAGGATCAGGATGATGACGAAGAGAATGTCGAAGCTGGCAACAGCCGACAAGGAGATACCCGCCAGTGAGAAGGCGAACTTCTTCCAGGCCAAGCCTGATGCTGATGTCACCCTGGTCAGCTGGGGGTCGACCAAAGGCGCAATCCTCGAAGGGATGAAGCTACTGGACAAGGCTGGCATCAGCGCAGAGTTCCTTCAAATTAGGCTGGCCAGTCCGTTCCCAACCCAGATTGTCAGGGAGAAGATCGCCAAGGCCAAACTGGTAATCGACATAGAGCAGAACTACTCCGCGCAGATGGCGGCGGTGATAGCCGAGAAGACGCAGTTCAACATCAAGAACCGGATAGTCAAGTTCAACGGTAGACCCATATCACAGAATGAAATCTATGAATCTGTGGGTCAGGTGCTCGCGAAGCCCGAGGAGAATGAACGGGTGGTATTGAGACATGGTGCTTAGGCTCACCGATGTGAGGACAGACCTGCACAACGACTGGTGCCCAGGCTGCGGAGACTTCGGCATCGAAGCAGCGCTTCAGATGGCACTCACGGAATTGCCGGTAGACATACGCAAGGTCGTTCTCTTTTCGGGCATAGGCTGCCACGGAAAGATCGTCCACTGGACCAACACCTTTGGAATTCACACCCTGCATGGAAGGACTCTCCCCTTCGCACAGGGCGCGAAGTTAGCAAACCCAGAACTGGAGATAATTGCCATCGGAGGAGATGGAGACGGATACGGAATAGGTGCGGGCCACTTCGTCCACGCCGGAAGGAGAAACATCGACATGACATACATAGTCCATGACAACGGAGTCTACGGACTCACGAAGGGCCAAGCCTCCCCGACTCAAAGGCTTGGCGAGCAGACGAAGTCCCTCCCTGAACCGAACATGAACAGTGCAGTGAACCCAATCATGCTTGCCCTAGCTTCTGGGTTCACTTTCATCGCGCGAAGCTATGCCTTCGACAGCAAGCACCTCAAAGAGACGATAAAGAGGGCTGTGGCTCACAAGGGCTTCGCGCTGGTTGATGTTCTTCAGCCATGTCCGACATACAATGACATAGAGACGAAGGCATTCTACGGCGGAGAGGACAGGGTAGACCCTACCACAGGCCGAGCGACGCCCAGATGCTATGACATCGAGAAGATGGGTTACAGTCCGAAGATTACCAAAGAGATGGACGAGAGAAGCGTCGACGAAAAGACGCTCGAGGTAATCAAGCTATCGAAGGAGTGGGGAGACAAGATACCGATAGGTGTCTTCTACCAAAACGAGATGGTACCTGCGTACCATGAGAGAATCTCGGAAAGAATCGGTTCCTATCTCAGCTCGCCTCCTGCCAAGCAGCAAATCAGTTCCGCGAGCAAGAAATCGATTGTCGACTTTTCCAGTCTATCTGGCGAGTTGTTGATCAACACCTCTACAGAGCAACCCGAAGGTTGATGACGAGACGATTGGCGCATGAGCGATATTCCTGCCGGAGCCGGGGAAGTGGAGTCGATTAATGAGCTCGTCGCAAGGCTCATACGCGAGCACAGCCAGTTCCCTCCACGGATCCGTGAGCTGAATGACGACCTTGGCAATACAAGCAAGCCAGAGGCGCTCAGGGAACACTTCATCCACCTCCAGGATACGCTAACCGAACACATGCTTACGGAAGAGTTCGAATTCTATCCCGAGTTGGTTAGGCGTAACCTATTTGACGAGACTGTAAGCGCAATAATGCAGCAGCATCATGAAGTTACTGCGGCCCTTAGCAAGATGGAACTGACACTCAGGTTGAAGAACGTGCCGGAATTCAAGGCCTCACTCGACGACCTGGAACGAGTGCTCAACATCCATCACCCGGCAGAAGAGGAAAAGGTCTTTCCTCTTGTGGCGTGACCGAATTACACAGTCACCGTGAGGTCGTGGAGAACGCTGGTCCCGGCAGAGGACTACCTGTGGAAGACGACGCTCACTTAATGGGGTTCTAGGAAGCCCTCGGTCTATCGAGAGCAGTCTTCTGAGGTCGTTCGGGAGTTTTAATACGAGACAACCCGGCCTTATCTAGCGTGACCGCAGTCACGCCTCGAAAGATTGGGTTCGAAGAACTCATCTCCGTTCTGATAGCCGAGCACGTCGAGATTAGGAAAGATTTGGCGCGCCTCAAGAAATCGGTCGAGGGCCGAGAGTTCTCGTCGGCCGCCGAGACACTGGGAGAGTTGGACCGCCTGTTCCGACAGCACATAGCTGACGAAGAGGCGCAGGTTCTCCGCCTTTTGATAGGAGTCTACGGCGTGAAAGGTGCAGACGAAGCAATCGTGATCTTCCGCCAGCATCGCCCCATCTACCAGCTGATGGAAGAAGTGAAGAAACTCGCCTCCTTGTCACCCGAGGAACTGGCTCTGAACGAGGCGAGCCTAAGGAACATGCTAGAAAAACACACCCAGGCCGAGGAGGACCGCGTCTTTCCGAGGGCTCTGTCCACCTACAGGGAAAGTCGTGGCAAACTGAATCTCTGAGAAAAGTCTTCTCGACAACTCTGAACCTCCTCAAACTCTGGGTACACGCCAGAAATCTTCGTGTAAAGTGTTAAATTGACAGAAGGTGCTCAAGCTAGTGAACAGAAATGGACCCTATAGAGCTTCTCATGTCGGAACACGCTGTGTTCAGGGTCTATTTCAGGCACCTGAGGGACCTAAACTCCGATTACTTCTTCGAACTCGACGATTTCATCCTAGGCTGCCACGCGAAGGTCGAGGACGAAGTCATCTTTCCTGCGCTCAGAAAGGTCGGCGGTCCTGAGGCTGAGAAGATTGACAAGACGACGAGGAAGCTCGAGGAGGAACACAAGTTGGTCGAGATGCTGAGCAGCAACATGAAGCAGGCAGTGGTCGAGGGGACGAAAGCTCTTGACAAGGACAAGGTCGCTCTGTATGCAAGCACCGTAGAATCCCATAATGATAGCGAGGAGATATTCGTATTCAAGTTCTGGAACGACCTTGATGAGGAGACCAGGGCTGCCTCCACAGAAGGGGTCAGGAGGATTATCGGCGAGTTCGGGACGGCGAGGTATCTGCGGTTGACTGGGTTCTCTCAGGAGTTCCTTTCCCTCCTCGCATAGCTATCTCATGGCAGGACCACGGTCACGGCACGAGCTGCTTGTCCAACCAAACGACCGCAACAGAAGGGAGAATCAGATTCGATTAGGCCGCTACTGGAAGGATCACTTCGACCTTATCATGGTGAGCAGCATCTTGAACCTCTTCGACGCCCTCACTGCGTGTGGCTTCCCGGCCGGAAGGATGATCGCCTCTCCCCGTTCCAGGCGGCTCATCTTCCCCGAAATGGTGACTTCGGCTTCGCCCTCCAGAAGATGCAACAGCGCGTCGTAGGGGGCGGTGTGCTCGCTTAGGCCCTCGCCCTCGTCGAAGGCGAAGAGCGTCACGGTGCCGGCCTTGTCGCTGATGATCGTGCGGCTGACCACCGACCCCGGCTGATAGGACACGAGTGAGGCGACGGCCCCCTTCTGGCCAGGCGTCAGTCCTTTAGGGGCACTGGAAGGTTCTTCGTCCAAGGGTGCTTCACTGCATCGTGACTGCAGGGAACGCTAAAAGTCTTCGAAAGAGGTCCTGCAGGTATCGATGCACCGTCGAGCGCGCGCTAAGACATGACCTTCAACAGCACCTAGGTAATGATTGTCGGATACTTAGTGAGCTGCTCTGGCCCACCCGGTGTCACCAAGAAGGTGTCTTCGATCTTGAACGAACCCGCGCCCGGGATAGCCAGAGGGGCGTGCATGGCGGCGATGACCATGTTCTCCCGAAGCGCCATTCGCCGATGAGGGATCAGAATCGTCGTGATCGGGTCCTCTTCTACGAGAAGTCCGACCCCGTGGGCGAATCCCTTCACGTAGTTGGCCGAGTAGCCCTGAGCTGTCAGGGATGCCCCGATCTCCTGTTCCACTGACCCCAGGATTGTCCCTGACTTCAGCTTCGGGGTAATTGATCCATAGACGGATCGCAGGGAGTCGAACGCCCGATGCTTCTCCTTGGATGCAGCGGAAGGGACGTAGGTCCTAGTCTCGTTGCAGTAGTAGTCCTCAGAGTCACCCCCGATGGTTACCATCACGACATCTTCTCCTGTGACCCGGACGCCTGCCCGTGGCTCTGCATGGATCCTGGGAACAGGACCTGCGTTGACGTACACGTGAGGGCGCTCCGATCCTGATTTCATCATGGCGTACACTGCCTCAGCAGCGATCTCCAGTTCGCTCGCGCCAGGTGCGATGCTCTCGATGGCCGCTTTCATTCCCCTGTCAGTGGTCTGGGCGGCTCTCCGAATCCGCTCTATCTCTGAGGCGTCCTTGAACATCCGGAGTTCCATGATCAGAGAGTGGACGTCCACGACGTCGACCTTGGGGTTCAGGTTCGTGAAGATGTGCATGAAGAGCTCGAACGCGTCCCTCTCGACGCTCATGTCCATGCCGACCTTGTGGTACCCCCCTTCTCGAATCGCGCGAGTGATGCCGGGCATCAGCTCATCGATGCCCCGGTAGGGTGCTACGCTCTTGATGCAGGAACGTTCCCGGAACGCTTCTACCTCGTTCGTCGGAATGAACGCAATCGGATCTCCTTCGGCTGGGATGATGAGGCCGGGCCTCAGCCACATCACATCGGCGAAGTAGGTAAAGGAGGAGGCTGTCTTGATCATTGCAGCGTCGACCCCGTTTGCCTTCATTCGCTTCTGAAACTCGGCTATTCTCCGCTCAGTCATGGTACGTTCCCTCTTTGGGGTGATTGGACTGAACTTAAGATGCTTGTGGCATTCAGGAGGCTAGTCTCCCCCAATGGTGTCGCACGCGCACCAGGACTTCTCATCTATGCGAGTGTTGCAAATGGGACAGACATCATCTGAATACTTGAAGTCCTCGGCCTTCTTCCCGAAGATCTCTTCGTGAAGATCTCATTTCGGAACCTGATGGTTCCACGGTAATCGGCGAACAGGTCGTCTGTGCAACTAATACGTGTGTTGCAGGGAATGCTGGTCCCGGCGGAACCGTGGCTTCTAATCAAAATTAAAGCCTTGATGCGGACATAGGTGCCGCAGGATGCGATATCTGGTCAGGATGGTCCAGCGCAAGGACTCAGGGGAAGCACTCCTCCCTTCAATCAGGGCCGCGGCGAAGTCGGTCGGCGTCGATGCGCGCAACCCGAAGCGGACTTCGTATGGGGCGTTGGAACTTGACATCTTTGCGCATTCGAAGGCAGACTTCGAAACCTTCCTTGCCGCGGCCGAACCTCTAGGACGCTTGGAGTTCTGGAGGGATTTGAACGTCGCGCCCCAGTACAAGACCGAAGAGGAGTTCTTCCTCGAGGCCCGTCGTTATTTCAATTCAGAGAGGTACTGGGAGTGCCACGAGGTCCTGGAAGGCGCTTGGAGGCTCTCGAGCGGAGACGAGAAGCGTTACCTACAGGGAATCATTCTGGTCTGTGCAGCATTCGTCCATCACCAGAAGGGCGAGGACGAGGTCGCCCTAAGTGTACTGAGACGAGCGGTCAAGCAGCTCGACTTTGGGGTACCATGTTACAACGGAATAGAAGTCAACCCCCTCAGACGGCGTGCGGAGAGCATAGTCTCCTCTGGCCGGTTCGAAACCTTCAGAATCTAGCCAAAGAGCGGGAGGTTCATCGTGTGGGACTGCTCAGCGCGCGCGCCCTCAACCTGATTCCTTTCTCTGCTCGCCTAGGTTCGATGTGCTGATACTGGTCATCTTCGCACTCTTGACCTTCCCCCTCTCGCCGTACATTCTTGAGCCTGTAATGCTGAACTTGGCTCCCTCGGGGAGACCCGCTGGATTATAGTCCACTTTCGGGCTGATTGTCACTGACGAGTCATCTTCAACGATTGTCTGAACCGAACGAATCGATGGGACCAAGTGTGGATATTCCCCGCTGGACTTTAGCTTGTCTATCGAAGGAACGCCCTCGATAACACCTTCCAGAGCGGTCCACAAAGGGACTAGATTTGATATTGGAGGCTTGATGATGTCTCCTTGATATGGTACATCGAGGAAATGGAAAATAGTCTTCCTCAGAAGTTCTTGTATCAGGTCTGCCTCCATTCCAATTTCGGACATCATGGGAGCAAGAGGCCTGGTACTGTGCATCACGGCAACCCGAATATCCCTCAATCGTTTGAACGCGGCCTCACCGGCTGGCAGTTCCCTCTTCATCAGTTCACGCACGCCCGTCAGGATACTCGCCTTACGTTTGCGCCCACAATCACAGGTTACGAATACGTCAGGGGCAGAAAGAGCATCCTTCAGCGGTTCGTTTAGAGTCTCTAACCCGAGCCAGAATGACATGAAACGTTCCAATGGGTGAGTCTCGCGTAGACCTTTGGTGTAGAAAGCGAGGGCTCGTCCAACTCTGTCACTGTACTTGGGTTTCTCTTCTATCAGCTTTCCTTGTACGTCAATTAGCACAGCGCCGTCGACCTTCCCTGCCGAAGGCGTCGGAATTGGCAACCCGTGGAAGAACTGCAAGTAAGCTCTCTTTGTTTGTGATTCCGAAATATCACACACTAATTCAGACTGTATGTTTCCCACTCCTATGTTCGATACGAAAGAGAGAGTTGACACGAACCCAGACGCCCACTTGTTTGCCTTTTCGTTTGCTTCATCGGGACTGTTTGCATCAACCCTGATTTCGACCCGCAAGCCGGCTGCATAGAATTTGCCATTGTCGCTCCTAGCCACCATGTCTGCTGCAAGGATTCTGATTGACTCTTCCTTCAGGTTCACGGTGAAGTCGCAGTTGGCCAGTAACCTCACGGAAGGCTTTACGGTGTATACTACAGCATATTTCGACGGCATCGGAATGAGTTAAGAAGATGAACTGCTAATAATCGTGCTGCTGTTGATTCTGTTTGAATTAGTGCGGCTTGCTATGATAACTCGTACGCCTTCTTGACCCACTCAAGCAGCTGGTCGTTGATGTCTTCCATCGCGCGCGCGCGTGTTCCAATCAAGCGAAATTATGAGTCAGATGAAAAGTTAAGACCTTTGGGAGACATGTCCCAAAGGACTCGCCGTGGCGAAAGAGCGGAAGCGGCCTAAGGGTATCCTGAGGCCTGTCAAATGGCAGGAACTGGAGAAGGGAATCAAGCACGTCCTCGCCAATGCTGAACGATTGAACTCAGACGCAGAACTGTTGTTGAAGAACAAACGATACCCATCGTCGAGGTTCTTCACGCTTTTGGCGAGAGAAGAGATTGGGAAGGTATTCCTATTGGCTGACCATTGGGTCTCCAAACAAGACCTTTCTCCGGAAGAATACAAGAAAATCTTCAGGTCTGGGGGCGCTCATGCGCGTAAATTGGCTGCCGCAGGTCGGGCTTTCCTCAAGGCTGAAGCCTGGCAGAATATGGGAGACTTCTTTGCGGAACATGACCAAGAATCCAAGGAAGGCAGCCTGTACGTCGATTATCAACAGTCGGCTGGCTTTGGGTACTGGGTCGGCCCAGTCGACTACCCAGATGAACAAGAGGAAATGATGAAGAGAATGGAGATGGACTTCAAAGGAATGAAACAGAATTTTGGCAAAATGGAAGAACTAGACCTCTCTTACCAAATTAGGCGGAGTTTCTCAGTTATCGGAAGCCTGAGGAACTTTCTGGAGGAGCAGAGGAAGGTCCTGCCTGGAATGCGACCCCCAGACCAGCCTGTCATCGTGGCACCTGCTCGAGAGCCACCTAAGATCGAAGTGACGGACGAGTTCACCGTGGAATACCTCCTGAAGATGTACGAGGATTGCCTGACGATGCTGACGAGGCCGGACATTACACAGCTGCCTTCAAGTCTCCCGGTAGGAGCTCCTTCCCTTTCATGGTCTGTGCCTTATCTGGAGAGGCTTCAAAGCGATGTTAGGAAGATTCCCTCTCAGAAGGGCAAGAAGGCTTTCGTTCTCTATCACCTGGGTCTGCTAAGGACGAATCTGGGCGCAGAGATCCATGACAAGGCCCAGAACTTGGACCACCTCAAAGACTATGACCAGGCCATTGCCCTGATGAACGAATATGCGACTAAAGTGGCGATACCCTTCAATGGCAAGGAGTCTCAGCTTAAGAGAGCTGTCAGAGTAGCTAGAAACATGAGAGCCGGGCCATTTGGGCCAACGATAAACTATCCTAGGCAGTGGAAGACAAGATACCGACGCTGGCTCAGAAAGAACAGGTCGTTGGACCCTGACAAACGATTCCGGGCCTACTTGGACTTGGATTACACATTCTCTATGTTGCAGGGAATGTCCTTCTCGAGCGACAACTTCCCAAAACTTGACGAGCTCACAGAGGATGAGCTCAATCGTTTCCTAGTGACTGGGCATTTCCCTTGATTGCGACAGACTACCTTGCCTTCTCTTAGGCCAGACCAATGGATTTACTCTGATAAGCACCTGGCTCTGTCGAGACCGCTTTGAAGAGGAGAGGGTTGGCTGAAAGGAAGTCGGCTCGAACTGGCAAGCTCTTCGGGTGCCTAAGAATGCTCTCGCTGACACGAGTTTTGGCTTCATGGTGTTGCAACCAAGAACCAATTCGGCTCCGCATCTAGCGTCGACATAACCGTGGTTTTCGAATAAGGAATTTCCACTCCTAGACTTTTGAGCTCAGTCTTGAGCCTGACAATCGCCTTCTGCTGCGCCAAAAGAAGGGCCATGAAGAACGGGTCGGTTGTGATAACCTTGCCTGACGTTTCCACCGCCTCACCGAGTTGCTCCTTGATTTCCTTGACCATGGCCTCCCACAGTTCCCGGTCCTCCCTTCGCAGGGCCCACGGGAACCCTTTCCATGATTCTATCTCCTCGTCGAGTTGGCTCCTCGAACTCATGGGGCTCCGAGCCCGTCACTTCGAGATAAGGTTGAGAGGTCCTTGAACCGCTCAGGAACAGTCGGTAGGCTGAAAGTGATCGCCTAGAGGGGAGGATTCCGCCTATCTTCTGATTGCATTCCTGACCTGCGGCAAAGCTGCCGCAAACGCCGTGTGTGGGCAGTAGTCGGTGTTGTTGTCCACTTCGCAGTAGAACTTGATTTTTCCGCCGTCCGAACTCTTGGCCTTCACGCCTACGATCCTGTCCTTCTTACTGTCTCTGATAACGACCTCGTTGTTGTCGAGTGAGATCAGTTCAAGAAAAGGAACGTAGTTGGAGAATTTGTCTTCAATGTACAGCATCGTCTCGAGGATCTCGCTTACGTAGCTCGCGGCCTTCTTGTTCTCCTTCTTGGCCCTCTCTTGGACCCTCTGGTAGAGCTGAGCCGTCACGGTAATTGTTTTGAACCCTCTCTCTGGCATTGATATACGGTCAGTTGACGGTATCTTTAAATGTTTACCGAGGTTTCAGGACGTGTCATGGCGACGAAAGATTGCCCCGTCTTAAAAGGCGGTGCCGGATTCTCTGGCATGCCGGACCGCGGCGGGGAGCCTCTGGAGTTGTGCGAGGTATGCGGGTCCCCCCTGGAGGAAGGCTCCTGCAGGAACTGCGGGCCCGGGTTCAAGGACGGGTCCAGCCCGGTAGGAGCTGCCCCGCTGGACAGGCGGGAGCTCTCCAAGGTGCTTGGGAGGAGCGTCGGCGCCAGGGCTCACGGCTCCTATTCTCTCTCGATGGGGCAGGAGAAGGGGATGGCTCCTCTCCGGAAGGAAATCGACCTGCTGGTGGAGAGGTTCAGCGCCCCGCCCGAAGTGAAGGCCTCGGTGAAGAAAAACGCGGAACACCTGGCTGTCAGGATCATGGACGACCTGGGGCCGACGAAGGCGGCCATCGCATCCGTCGCCCAGGAGTTCCTGAGGGTCGGCAGGAACCTTGCAGAGGTCGGCACGTGCATCTCCCAGGTGTACCCCGGGATGGACAAGTGGAGGGATCTGATCGTGGAGGTCTACCCAACGTCCGAGGGCGATTTGCGCGTACTGGTCGACGGACGGGAGAGGCCCTTCAGGTCGTACTCCGATGGGCTCTACCTGAAGCTTAGGATCCCCCTCTTCGCTTCGGACGGCGGCGCTCTGGTCGAGCTCAGGAACGCCCGGCTTACGCAGAGGGGATTCGACGCGAAGAGGGTCGAGCCCTTGGGACCATCTGAGTTCCAGATAGGGACAGACGAAAGAAACTTCGAGCTCTTCAAAGTTTTGGAGGAAGCGAGGCTCTCGGGGAGAGTCGCGGATGCCGGGGCCGACTCGAGCGCCTTTTTCAGGAAATATTCCATCTCGAAGCTCCCCGTCACCGGGAAGCTCCTGAGGGAAGCGGGCCTGTTCCAGCAGGTGAGCGCGGAATACGCAACCCTGCTTACGCAGAAGGTCGGGGACGGCAGAGGGAGGTCTCCAAGAAAGCTGGCCGAGGAGGCGCTGTTTGAGGCATGCGCGGATCTCGTCCCTGGGTGCGTGAGCAATTCCATCATACGGAGGTACCGCCTCAAACAGTCCGGGATGACCTCGCTTGTCGTGAAATCCGAGCTGGCTGCCTGGCAAGGATGATGAGCGGACCTCATGCCCGCCCAACTAACCTCGATACCGCTCAACCTGGTCCAGCCTCACCCGAGGCTCGCCTTCAGGTTCACCTACGACGTCGCAGGACTGGCGGACTCGATAAGGTCAGCAGCCGACGAAAACACGCCCAACGGTCAGCTCAACCCCGGTAGAGTCGTTCTCAGACAGGACGGCGAGGGTTACTTCGTGTACATCGGAGTGAGGCGGTACCACGCTCTGAAGCTGCTCTACGAGACGACGAAGGACGAGAGATTCGGCTCGTACTCCGCCTACATCGACACCGGGATGACCGAACTCCAGATGTTCGTCAAGGCCAAGAGGGAGAACGACGAGGAGAGGGGAGAGAGGCAGGGACTGTCAGTTCTCGAGGAGCTGTTCGGGATAACCAAAATCAGGGATTCCATCACTCCTGAAGGACTCGACAAGTGGCTGAAACGCCTCGTCGACGTCGCTGACAAGCTCACCGAGCAGAAGTTTCGGAAACTCTACGAGATCGAGGTTGCCTCTCGGTTCAAGTTCAGGCTCCCCCACCTGGAGCATCTGTGCGGGATTGAGAGCGAGCAGGACCTCTTCCTGACCGCTGCGACGGCGGCGGGCTTTAGCTACAGAGGAGACGACATGGACAGAGCGTGGGAGGACAGGAAGGCCGCGTACGCGCTGGACTGGTTCAGGAGTGTCTTCCCAGACTTCACGCCCGGAGACTCGCAGGTCGGTGGGGGCGGAAACTCGCAGAATGATTCAGCCAAGAAAACAAAGCCCAAGGCGAAGCAGGAGGTCAAGGGCCTCGAGGTTCACGAGAAGGACGTGATCACAGTACCGTGCCCGAGGTGCGGAGGTGTCCACATGGTGGAGATGAAGGGGAAGATCGAAGCCACCCACGTCCCAACCGACCCCGGAGGGGAGAGCAGGACCGAGGTCACCGAGAGCGTCAGCAGGGTGAACTGCAAGTGTTCCAGCTGCAATGAAGAATTCTTCTTATTCGTGAAGCACATCGGCGGGAGGAGCTACGCCGTAGAGCCGTCCGCGTCCAGGAAATTCAGAGACCCCCGGGAAACTGTGGAAGCCGCGGATCTCCGCTTCGACTACGAGAAGAACGTGTGGCAGAAGATAGTCGGGGACAAGATAGTCGGGCCTTTGACCTTGAACGGCGGCACGGAGAAGCAACGGAGATGAGCTGGAGGTTTGCCAAAGAGTAAGCGGAGGGAGGAGCTGGCCGTCCTCATAGGCCTGGAGGTCCTGGCGGAGGGTGTCTCTTTCGACTCCCACGACCTGAGAAAGCTCCCCTTCCAGCCAGCCCATGTCACGAGGGTGCTCAGGGCCCTCCAGAACTCCGGAGTGCTTGAGCGCATAAACGCGAGGAAGTACCTGTTCACCGACGAGTTTCAGGGCTTCCTCAAGAGCGAGATACTGGCGAAGACGCCTCGAAGCGGGATACTCCAATTCCCGGCCATGACCATCTTCGATATCTGCGGGTGCGAGGGCTGGAGTGAGCGCGAGCTGGAGCAGTTTCTCAAGAGGCTGAAGGAGCACTGGCTCGACCTATCTAGAAAGCAGCGGTACATGATCAAGGGTTGATCATCTCCGTGATCAAGGGTTGATCATGGCCATGCTCAAGGGTTGAGCACATTTCCAATCGGAATCTTGCTCAAGCGTTGATCATCCACATGATCAAGGGTTGATCATCCACATGATCAAGCGTTGAGCACGCCTCGCGCTCCGCGCGCTCGCCTATGTCTTCCGTATCACGAGGACCGCCATTCCCTTAGTCTGGCACTTCGGGCAGACGTCGAAGTCCTTCTTGGACTCGTAGTTGCACGCGACGCAGTGAGTGAAGGTGGGCCGCGGGACGCTTTCCTTTCGTCGCTGCGACTCTTTTGCGACTGACTTCGAGCGTGGCTCGTTCATGCCCAAGTACGGGGCGGCCGGATTTAACCCTGCCTCGTCCCTCAGCAAACGCCGTCTCTTTTATCGCGGCGCATCGTCTGTCTTAAGTTGAGAGCGCTCCTAATCCTCGTGGTCGGTCTGGTCCTGCTGGCGCCAGGACTCGCCACAGTCGCCTCGCATCGTAGCGCGTCCGACCCTTGCGGCTCCTATGGAAACTGTGTGAGCTCCAGCATCACGTACACCAGGGCCAACCCCGATGACAGCCTCTACCCCGGCGATCAGTTCACCATCGCCCTTTCCATCACACTGGGAAGCGGTTCTGGCAGTTGCGGCTCTGGGTGCTCGGAGAGCTGGTCCAGCTCTCTCTCCGGGTTGACGTGGTCGTATGACACTAGTGAGTTCACCGCTGAGACATCAGGAACCTCGGCTAGCTTCACGGTGACTGGGAACTCCACCGGCAGCTTCACCATCAGTGCCACCGCTTCGTTCTCTGTCACGATCACCACGTGCGTCACTTCGACGACCACCACCACGACGACGACCGAGGCTTCGACGGTTACATCCTGCTCGACCTCCTATGCCCAATCCTCGGTGACTACTACCCAGCAGGTCACGGTGATCCAGCTCGAGTTGCAGGTGGCAGCCAGGATAGTCAACATGACCGACAGAGTCGACAGGCTACGTGCTGAGGAACCCAGACGGCTCCTTCTACAGGAACGATTCGTTCTGCGTCCAGTGGAACGCGACCTTCCAGTTCTCTGACGTCAGGAAGGACATCAACGTCAGCGTGCTCTCGGACCCCCTGTCGTCCCTCGTCCTCCTGAACTCATCATCGACCACCATAAGCACCTTCGCGCCAGGTGATCCGGGCATCAGGCAGGGGATGTTCTGCTACAGTGTCGCTCTCAACGCTCCCTATCAGCCATACAACTTGACACTCAGCTTCGAGGCGATGAACTGGCTCGGGATGTCGATCGCCCACACCATCATCGCCATTCCGTTCGCGGTGGTGCAGTACTCACCTTCCTTCACCTACCTCACGTACATGGACTACAATTCGAAGAATTCGACGACCTACGCAAGGCCGTTCATCACCCTCGTCAGGTACGGCGGCAACAACCCTGGGTATTCCTATGGCGGCGACAGCAACACCGCCCCGATCATCAACGGCAACGACACCAGGGAGAGGGCCTACATCAACAACTTCACGTTCGCGACAACAGGATGGAACACGACGCTGCGGCCTTGTCAATGCCAGCATCGGCCAAGACCTCCTGTTCCACAACTACTCTGTCTCCATATCCTACAGCTACTTGCATAACCAGACCGAATACAACAACAGAGACCTACTACCCCATGATAACGTGGAAGGACCGGGTCCAGAAGTACTACTTCATGGGGAACCTCACCGAATTCGAGGCGTACGTCCCCGACGACATGACATTCTACAACCTCGCCAGCTCGGCTTACTCGAGGGACTTCGCCGGCAACACGACGCGGCTCTTCAACACCACCTACCTCTACGAGCCGATCCAGTACAACGGCTACCTCATGTTCAAGTTCTACAACGCCGACGGCAGCCCTGACCTCTCGGCGAACGTGACCATAACAGCCCAGAACCCGAGTCCTCTCAACGTTTACCTCATTGGGAAGGTGGAGAGCACCTTCGGGAACGACTCTTCCGTGCTGAAGGCGTTCGAGAAGGACCTCTACCCTTCAAACTACACGATGACCCTCAAGCAGCTCCAACCCAACCTGAACGGGACCATCACCTACCTCGTGAACCAGACGAACCTGGCGACGATAGGGGCCAGCGCCTTCCCGTCGTTCAACATCACCGTCTCCAGCGAGCTGAGCGGAGCCTCGTACCAGTTCACCAGCCAGTCACCCTTCCTGACCGGAGAGACGACGACCCCGTGCACGAATGCGCCCCTGCCGTGGCTGACTTGCAACGAGTTCTCCTATGGCGTTCCGAACAGGTTCAGCCTCTTCCTGGTCAACGGCAGCATCCTCCCGTCGCTGCCCTTCGATAACGCGACAGCATACTACCTTGATCCGCTGTACGAGAACCTGATCCTGCCCATGTATTCGACGCTGCTTCGCGAACTCGACGCTCCCTCAGGCTTCGATTGATTATGTGAGCTGGTGGGCCGCCTCTCCTGTCGGCGCGATAATCAACCCGAATCAGCCGGTCACGTACGAGCCGGGGCAGCTGACCAACCTTTACCAGTTCATCTACGGCCAGAACTCCACGGTCTACGTGAACACGGAGGGCGGAGGGATCGGGCTGTCGCAGCCGCCAGCCACACAGGGCAGCACATGCCTGCTCACATTCGCGATAGGCCCCCAGAGCGGAGGGGTGACGCGCCTGTGGGCCGTCGACAGCGAAGGGACTGTGCTGACGAACATGTCGCTCTCCCCCACGACCCCGAGCATCACCTCGTTCTCCCCGCCAGGCTACCTGGGGTTTTACACCGCAGCCATACCCGTCGTGCATGACGGGACGCATGACAGTGACTCTGGTGAACGCCTGGGGAGCGAAGACCACCATAGCGGGGATTCCCGTGATGATCATCGTCTCATCCAGTCCCCTCCTATCCTGGAACTTCGTCATCTTGATCACGGTCATCCTTCTGGGGATCGGCGCCCTATCATCTCTGCTCAAGCTGAGGGAAGCGCGCCGAGAAGAGGGCGGCTGACCATTTCGCTCGTTTTAAGGCCGTCGTGCGTCCTCGTCTGATTTGGCAGACGCCCCCCAGGACAGCGCCGTCTGGTGGCGCATCAACTCCCGGCTCGAGACCAACAGCATCTACCTGTTCGGGTTCCACCTTTCCCCGAGGACGCTGCTGCTGACCTTCCTCTCGCTCGCGGTCGGGGCGGCGGTCTCGGTCCCGATCCCTGTCCTGATCTACAAGGGCGGAGTGATCGGCGTCTTCGCGCTGGCAGGGTTCATGATATCCTCCAAGCGGGTGAAGATGACCCCGCTGGAGCTCGTCGTCCTGTACAGGCTCACCGGCTACGGGGCCCGGACGAAGCCCGCGGCTGTTGCCTCTCCGTCCAAGCCCAGCAAGAGAAGGATGCCAAGAAGGAAGACGTAGAGATGCTCCCGGTCGAGGACTTCACCGACCCCACGCCCTACACCGTGGCTGGGAGGCTGCGCGTGGGAAGGCCGACGAAGCTCACCGCCTTCCTGGACTCCAGACAGCTGGCAGAGTGTCATCGTGACGCCGTCGTCTTCCCAGTACTGGTTCCTCTACAAGCCGGAGACCAAGGACATCGGGACGCACGACTTCATCATCAGGGCCGAGGGGATGGCCGAACCGATCTTCCAGAGGTCCGTCGCCGTCTTTCCGCAGGGCAAGGAGACTCTCCTCGAGCAGGTGAAGAAGTGAGCTATGGCCAAGTACAACTACGAGCTCAGGTCGATCAACTACTGGACCCTCTCCCCGGAGGAGCAGCTGCGCGTCAGGAGGGGCTTCACTGGCTTCCTCCATTCGCTCATCGAGCCCGTGACCTTCAGGGTGCTCAGCGACGTGAGGGAGGTCGACGTGGGTGGGGACATCTGGGACAACCCCTACAAGAGGTTCTTCATCGAGAGCGGCGTCTCCCTCGAGCCTGCGATATCCTACATCGGGGCGAAGTACGTCAGGGTCCCCTCCGTCCCCTCCGTGGAGGTCAAGACCGTCCTCCCCCTGATGATGGTCGACTCCGACCTGAACTTCGTGCAGGCGTTCAACGTGACCAACCTCAGCGGGAGCCTCGGCATCGGCTTCCTCACGAGGCTGTACGACATCGCCCACGAAGTGAGGGTCGAGCTGGAGCCCGTGGACCAATACGAGGCCGGGAAGATCGCGAGAGGGCACTACATCTCTGTGGGGACCAGCCGCTGGGTCAGGATCAACGAGGGCAGGGCGCCCCTCGAGGAGGAGGAGCTCGAGTACGCCAGGTCGAAGCTCGCGGCCGAGCTGATTGCTGCCGGGGCTGAGCGGCTCTTCAAGCTGAGGTTCGGCGTCGTCCTGAGGGCTAAGAGGCTCGAGGAGCTTCGCGAGAAGAGGAAGAGGATGAACCAGGTGCTGACCGGCCTCCTGATGTGCCAGGTCGACCACCCGAAATACCTGCAGAGGCCTCTCTTCACGGGGAAGGGGCCCGGGTGGGCCACCGGACGGTGGTTCTACCTGACAGGCTCCACCGCGATGTCTTTCTTCCCCTTTGCCGGGCTCGACATCGTCGACCCGATGGGGGTGGTCGTGGGCCAGAACGGACAGACGGGGGCGTACATCGTCTACGACTTCTACGACAAGGAGAACTTCAACGTGAGCATCCTCGGGAGTACCGGCTCGGGCAAGTCCACCCAGATCAAGTCGATGATGTCCCGGCTCCTGTTCAAGAACCCGGACATGATGCTGTATGTCTTCGACGCCATAGTGAAGCCGGAGTATTCTATTGGCCCAGACGGATCTTACGAGAACTCCTTCGCCGGGATAACGAAGTGCGTGGTGCACCACTACAAACGCGAAGAGGGGGCCGGCCTCGACCCGTATTCGGTCTTCCCGGAGAAGAGGATGGCGACCGACTTCATCGCCTCGCTCACGAAGCTGGACGAGGACCCCGAACTGTACGCGGACCTCGCTGTACTCGAAAAGGAGGTCAATAGCGTCGGCGAGCTCCTACAGAGGATCAAAAGAGAGACAGACCGCGAAGAGCTGCCGCAGAAGACGCGGGACAGGCTCCTCCTGCTCCTAACTAGGCTGCAGGCTAACCTGGACCCCTACCTCTTCCTCTTCGCGGGCGAGATGAAGATCTACGACAGGATGATCTTCGTCCTGCACGACATCCCAGACGAGAAGACGCGGGACGCAGCCGCCTTCCTTACCTTGTCGGCCGTTTGGCAGCAGCTCAAAAGGGTCCCAGCGGAGAGGAAGAAGGCCCTCGTCCTTGGACGAGGCCTGGGCCTTCATGCAGAAGGACCCCTCGACTGGGAAGATGTACTTCCCCCTCGCTGTCAAGTACATCCCCGAAATCGCGAGGACGGGGAGGCGCCACAACCTCCTCTTCGTCGTGGCCACCCAGCTCGTGTCGGACTTCTTCGGCGTGGGCGACAAGGAGGGCCCGGGGCGGGAAGTGGTGGAGCTCTGCGCGACGAAGTACCTGCTTAGGCAGGACCAGAAGTCGGCGGCCGACACGCTCAGGGACAAGTTCACGCTGAGCGACGACGAGAGGGACGCCACGCTGAACGCGCGCCCGGGCGACGGCATACTTGTGACCGGGGAGGGGAGGATACCGTTCCACAACAGGCTGGGAAGCAGGGAGGAGAAGCTCTTCTCGACCGCCCCGAGGGACGTGAAGACTTGAGCCACCCAAGGCTGAAGGATTCGGGTTTCGCGCATTATCCTTCCAGTAAATCATGCACGAATCATTGCGGACCCGATGGGACCCGATGCGTTTTTGTCACCAGGGTTGGTATCATAATTCATAGGTTCATGCCTCTGAAGGTTCGAACCCTCGAAGGTGTACACTGATGGTGTCGGCTGCTAGTGGTGAATGTGTAGCGACTCTGAGTTCTTCACATGAAATGGTTAGGTGTGTAATGTGCCAGAAGAGGGATGGGAAATTGTAACAGTGAAGACTGACACGAAGAAGGCTCTGATGAGGATCTCCAGGGCAAGGAGAATGTCAATGAATGACCTCATTATCTCGCAATTATGGAAAGGTGGTGTCATTCCAAGAAGAACACGCACACCTAAGAGAAGGTGAAATGGGAATGAATCCTCGTCATGAATGCTGAGTGCACCTAGAGTTGCATCATTTTCACTATCAGTTCATTGATAACGAAAGCCTGATCACATCGTTTGCCAGAAGAAGTGTAGGGTCAATCAAGTGCTTTCCTGGAACCTCAACGTCGACCATTGACAATTCTGTGCACGCCAATAAGACGGTTTCTGACTCCAGCTCAGATACAAGGGTCCGTAGACCATTTCTTACGGTAGAGGCTTCTGGCCCTAAACGCTTTATCTGCAGTATTAGTTTGTGTGTTTGGGCAATTCGATTCCTGGGCCTTTCAACCTCCACTAGACTATGCAATGCAGAATAAGCTGACCACTTTCCGAGTTCCATGATATTTCTCGCCCCAAGTATTGCGAGTTTCGAGATTCCATTATCCCTGATGTACTTTGTAACCGAATCGACCATAGACACATATCTAGATGGAAGCCCCAATTTGATTATGTCATCGCTGTAGTAATGCAATGTGTGGCAGGCGATACAGAATAAGTCGGTCCTCTTTGCTAAGTCTTGCGCAGTGGCTTTCAGGAAGCTCCAGACCAACTTCTCGTTCCTCTCTAAATCCATCGATAATCCGAGCTCTGGGATGGAATCAACACACACTTCAGGTGCTTCCAGGTCACCATGGAATCGCTTACCAAGCTGCTTCTTGTTAACGTCGAGAATCTTCTTCCAAAGGTCAATTCCTGCTTCGGGACCTGAGCCAGATATGATGCCAATTCTGCCTTTGTTCAATCGCCGGCGTCCAACGGACAGATCGTCCATACTGTTTCAATTTCAGAGTGGCGTTGCCACGCATATATTAACGGCTCCAACGCCGGACGGACGCCAGTTGTCCGAAGCACTCCAGGTCGGACTCAAGGAAGCAGTGTCTTGCTTTGAGACGAACCCCTTTGGCAAAACTTAAGGGATTGGAGGAGCCCCCCACTAGAGTGGAAGGGCCTCTCTTGAAAGGCGACTTCGTTTCTTGCTGTAACAACCATGACAACGAAGCACTTGAGGGAGATGCGATTTGCGCGAAATCTCTTAGTCTAACGACAACCCCCGAACTTCGTTGTGACACATGTAGGCTTCCTGAATTGCCAGATGCATTGAGGGTCAATTAGATTGCCCCAGAGTGTCTCAACCGCTAGCAAGATTGCGCCTTGGCTGGAGCCAATCTTGGCCGCAGCTATTGGCCTGGTCCTCTTCTCACCACTATTCAACCAAACTACTCTAGCAGTAGTAGTATGGTTCGTCGGACTACTCTTTTCCGTCAGTCATCTTACTCTTACGGAGAGATTGAAGAATGAATTCGCTACGACGAACGAACTTAAAGAAATGATGGGCATGTACCAGGCATCTAACTCGCCAGAGTTCAAAGAACTCCTTCAGGCCTACGAAAGAGTGGAACCACCAGAATTCAGGTCTCTTCGGAATGAGTTTCTGGAGGAATGCACGGAAAGGCTTCGCAAGCTGTCAAGTACGCAGACAATCGACGTAGGAAGCGGTGAATACTTTGAATGGCTGATGGACATGTTGCGCATGACGACGAAGGATGAAACGATTAGAGCGGTCAGTGTAATCCCAGAAGATGCATGGGTGAACGTGACACCACAATCAAACTACCTCGATGAGTGTATCAAGACGGCAAGACGAGGAGTCAAGATTGAAAGAATCTTTGTTACTTCGAGTGATAAGTTGCAAGATGAGAAGAACATGGAGGTTTTCCGCAGACACAAAGGAAACCTGATGGCTTACGTTGCCGAGAGAGAGAAATTAGCGAAGGATGTTGATTTGGTTAGGGATCTCGGCAAGGGATTTGTCATGTTTGGTAGGAGAGTACTGATGATTGACGCTTGGCTGCCTCCGCAAGAAGGAAACGGTACAGTAACACTTGACCCTGTACAGATTAGAAAGTATGAACATATCTTTAACCGTTTGATGCTTCAGTCAACAGATAGCAAGCATCTAATGCAAGTCAAGTGATTAGCCAGTTGCGTAATTGGCGCAAGATTCCCCACCCGTTCGTTTTAAGACGTGAAACGCTCAACCGATGAATGAATCTGGGAATCAGGGCGGCGTTCCGGTCGACCGCGAAAGGGTACGTCAAAGCAGCCAGGCTGTTCGTCCTGGTCCTGATCATGTCTTCCCCGTTCGTCGTGATCGCGTTTTCCCAGACCGTACAGCCACAGCCGGAATTCGTGGTGACCGTCTACGACGTCAGCGTGTCTACCTCCTATCTCCTCTACGTCGACGTATCGGGGACGGTCCAGCTCACCGGTCAGAGCCAGTGGTCAGGAGGGCCGATTCACTTCGGAGGATGGATAGCTGTGAAGGAAATCACGGAGATGCCACTGGGTGTCAGGAACTACAGCCTGTCCAGCAGCAACTTCAGTCCGTCGTCGCTGGCGGACTATCCGTCTACTGACACGGCCAATTTCTCAATCTCCGAGGGCCCGTATCTCGTGTTCGGCGCCAGCCTTGTCTCGGGCATGATCTACGCTTACGACCAGAGCGGCGCGGTCATCGGGGAGAGCCAACCCATCACTTCGAACAGCGAAGGCGGGAACCCGACCTACCTCCTCGCGATTCAGCTTCCCCTGATCAACGACTCGATGCTCGGGGCCACGGTCCCCCCGACCGACCAGGTCGGAAACCCGAGCCCGGTGATCCCCGTTGCCGGGATCTACAACTTCATCATGGTGATAGCGCTGATCATCATCGCCTTCGGGGCTGCCCTGATGCTGTTCACGGGGCTGGGGGGCGGCCGCGACAAGGAGCAGGGGGGCGGCATGTCGCAAGTCCTGATGCAGGTCATCACTGCAGTGATAATCGTCCTCATCTTCCCGCTCGTGTATGACCAGGTCGCCCAGGTGATCAACTACATGTCCCAGACGATCATTGCCTACCCCCAGTCCCCTCAGTTCTACAACGTCGCGATACAGAACCTGTGGAACGCGGCCACCAGGGGCGGTTCCTGGGACTCCATCATCACGGCGTCGCTGATCAATTTCGCCGTCTGGGTCATGGAGCTGATCGCCTACCTGATGGTCTACTTCCTCGGCACGGTCAGGATCCTCTTGATCGCCGTGATGGTCACTGCGTTCCCGCTGGCAGTCGCGCTGAAGATGATCCCGTTCACCAAGAAGCTGAGCCAGATGGTCGAAGACACGCTCTTCGGGCTGATGCTGGCCGCGATCATGTCGGCCATAATCGCCGGGGTGGCGCTCCAGATAATCGAGCACTTCTCCGGGAGCTACTTCCAGGAGGCAATCGGCCCCTACCCCAACTGGGTGGCCATAGCGGCGATCTTCGCGATAATCCTGATGCCCACGGTCTTCGCGCCCCTCACTGCGACGTTGATGCAGACTGTCTCGCAGACTGCGATGACGGCGGGCGCGGTGGGAGTCGCCGTAGGGGCGGGAGCAGCGGTGCCCGCGGCTGGCGGCGCCATCGCCGGCGGAAAGGCTGCGTCCGGGGCCATGGGCGCGGCAGCGGCCGCAGGCAAGGGACTAGGGGGTCAGCTGACAGCCGGCTTGAGCTCGTTCGGCGGTACGTTCGCCCGCCTCGGGGCTGCGCCCGCCATCAAGAACGCTGCGATAGTCGGGGCCACTGGCTTGACGGCCGCCGTAGGCGGGTCGCAGGCATCGAGGGCGATGAGGATGGTCATGCCTAGTACCACAGGCGCGGGGGACGTGATGAAGGCTCAGGTTGCAGAGCAGGAGGCGGCGATCCATCTGCAAGCCGTTGGCCGGGCTGGCGAAGCGTTTGGTAACACCATACCGATTTTCGCAGGACCTCCTACGTCAGGTGGTCTTGTATCGGAGGGCCTCAGGGCATTCGACCCTGGCCAGAACGCCCACCCGGAGGCAGTTCAGTCTCTGCAGCGGCTCGCCCGCTCAGATGACTTCGCTGGGGCGTACAACTACGCCTATGAGCACAGAAACGCTTTCGGGATGACGGGCATGTCTCCTACTGAGTCGGTTTCGCCAGAGACAAAGGCGGCAGTTGGTGCCCGTTTCATCCAGTCGCTTCGCCCATACAAAGATGATGAAGCTGCGCTGGGCCGCATTGCAACAAACATGAATGCAGCCAATACCGGCAGCGGCAGGCCAAAGACGCAGGGTTAACAGGTAGGCAAAGGAGCGGTAAGTGAAATGAAGTCAGACGTGCAGTTCCCCATAGCGCGCGAACAGAGGAGTGAGGAACTCTTCACAGTTCTTCAGGTACTGTTCCACCTCTTCCTTCGGATGATCTACCATTTCGCCACGTGCGATTATCTCCAGGTCCTTTCGGAAGCGATCGGCGTCCAATTGAGTCACTTCTATGGCCTGCTGAATGGTCCACATGAATTCGTGGCAATTCGTGTTGGTGATGAACTCCATGACGGGATTCCACGTCTCCCAGTATCTCTTGCCGTAGGGACCGTTGTACTCTGTGGCCAGGATCTTCCGCACCCTTGCCATCTTTTCCCTCCACTCTTCGTCTCTCATGGTCCTGTAGCCCACCACCGGAACATCGGGCACCAGGGTATGGAGTCTGACGCAGAAGCGTTCTGCTTCGCTCCTTTGCTCAGTGACGGAACCCGGCCTATCTGTCTCATGGGGTGGTATCTCGCACTTGAAGTCGAACTGCAGCGTCTCTATCTTCCCGCCAGCTGAGAATGCGACGGCGAGGATGCGCCTTTCGGGTATGCTGATGCTCCTCATCGTGCCCAGGTCGCATCCCACCGATCGTCCGTTCTTGTCAGTGAAGAGGAGGGTGTCGTTCGTCAGGGTCAGAGTTCCTTCGCCCAAGCCAGCCACGGACACTCCTTCTCTCAGCTCAGGCAGGCCCTTCTCCAGCCGGACTCTCCGCATCGTACGCGTTTCCATTCCTGAGATGTATTGTGCCTTCCGTATACTTAAGGGCCAATGAATGGCTCGCTTTCATACAAGCCGTGGAGGGTGCGGGTTCTCCCACTTTCCCGTTAAAAGCATCTTCGAAATAATCTGACGATGTCAGAAGAGAAACAACGGGTCATCACGACCGTCGCCCACGCAGGGACGAGCCTTCTTCTCACGCTGACCAGCCAGCTCAGGAGCCTCGGCGTGGGCGCCGGGGACAAGGTCGCGGTGGCCTGGGACGCTGACCAGATTACCATACGGAGGGTCGATAAGCGATGAGCGCAAGACGGAGCCGCTCGATGAGCGCGCTCTTCGAGCACGCGTTCATAATCGCCATGCTGTTCATGGTGCCCCTTATCGCGTCGTTCCTCATCTACCTGGTTGCCAGCGCGTTCGGCGCTACTGGAGCAGGGCTGCCGACCGTGGGGTACGGCATAGGCTGTGCATCCACCGCGGGCGGAGTCTGCACTCTCTGGGTTCTCCCCACCACGGTCGGGGGGACCTCTCCCACCCTGCCAGTCTACCTCCTCAACCTCCTCAACGCCCTACTCATCTTCGTCTCCCTCGTACTCGGCGTAGTCGCAGCGGTGAAGCTGGGGCCGACCCTCTTCGAAGCGGCCACGGGCGGGAACGAGTAGAGAGTGGAGAGGTTTGGAATGCGCCTGGGGTTCCTGTTCGTCCCCTCCCTCAGCGGTTTCTACCTCTTCGATGTGTGGGTCGTCCTCCTCCTTAGAACGCATGGTGTCCAGTTAGCCGTCGCAGGTCTTCAAATCAGCTTCCCGGCGCTGACAGCCATCTACGTGTGGAGTTGCGCAGATGTCTTGGTGGCTGACCGGTTTCTACGTTGGATTTTCCATTCGCCTCGTTTTAAGTCCAAATCGGGTCTTCGGGCGTAGCAACATGAGGATTTTTGGCGGAAAGAGCAAACGGACCGAACCTGTCGCCAGGGAGGAGGCCGTTGAGCTCGAGCAACCCGCTCCGCTCACCGTCCAGGGAGACGTGGTTGATTCCTACCGGGTGCCTACCAATGCGGAGCCCGACGCCTCTGCCGAATTCACGATAGTCGACCACGACTCCTTCGGGAGCTGCATCGTCAGGCTCCCCTTCCTCACGAAGGAGGAGACGCGCGCCCTGGACCTCCTCAAGGACAACCTGAGGAACGCAATACCAGTCGAGACTTCGGGCACCCCGCAGCAGGTCCTCGAAAGGTACCTCTGGGAGACGGCCGAGAGGGCTGGTCTCCTCTCCGTGGTCCAGGAGGCTCACCGGAAGTTCCTCTACTACCTGCTGAAGGACTTCTCCGGCTTCTGGGAGGTCGACCCGCTGGTGAACGACGACCAGATCGAGGAGATATCGCTGACCCGCTGGGACAAGCCCGTCAGGATCTTCCACCGAAAGTACTCCGAGTACATGTTCATGGAGACCAACATCTCATACGGCAGCGAAGAGAGGCTCCAGGCGTTCATCCGCAGGATGGCCCAGTTCGGCGGGACCACTGTCTCACTCGCGCAGCCCTCTCTCGAAGTGACGCTTCACGGGCCATCGGACCGCAGGGTCTCGGTGACCCTGGGAGACGAGATCTCGAGGCCCGGCTCCACGTTCACGATCAGGAAGCAGAAGGAGAATCCCCTGACCATGGTGCAGCTGGCTGCCCCGGAGCCGGCCGGGCCCTTCCGGGCCGCCCCCGGCGGGGCGGCGACGGTCGAAGCCCCCCTGAAGTACGACGAAGCCTCCACCAGCCACAAGACCCTCTCTGCACTCATGGCAGCATACTTCTGGCTCCTCCTCGAGAAGACGACGAACGTCCTCATCGCCGGTGAGACCTCGTCCGGCAAGACCACTCTGATGAACGCGATCCTGGCCATGATGAACCCGAAGGCCAAGATCGTCACAGCGGAGGACGTCCTCGAGATCAACCTCCCAGACCACCTGCACTGGCAGAGGCTGAAGACCAGGGGCTACAGGGCCGGGCTCTCCCCGACATCGGGGAGGTACGAGTACAACCTGTCCGACCTCCTCAAGCTCGCCCTCAGGTTCTCTCCCACCATACTCAGCCTCGGGGAGATGAGAGGGGAGGAGTCGGAGACCGTGGCCGCTGCAATCACCCTCGGCTTCTCCACGATAACCACTGTCCACGCGGAGGACGCGGAGAGGTGCGTCCAGCGCGTGACCACGCCCCCCATGAGGTTCGCGGCCGGGCACGTGCGCGACATCACCGCGATCGCCACGACGAGGAAGGTCGTCCTGCCGGACGGGAGGGTCGTCAGGAGGGTGGTCAGCGTCGACGAGATCAGGCCGGTGGGCGCGAACGGTCACGAGATCCTGAACGTCTTCAGGTACGACCACGCAGCCGACTCGTTCTCCCCCACGACCCCGGAGGAGGTCGTGGAACGGAGCTTCAGGCTCAAGCAGATTGCAGAGGGTTTCGGGTGGACTACCTCCCACGTGCTGGGCAACCTGACGAGCCGGGCGGCCTACCTCTCCAACGCCGTGAGCAACGGTGGGTTCTCGCCGGCGGACCTCTCCGCGATGGTGCGGAGCTACCTAGCCAGGGAGTTCCCGCGCGAGCCGCAGGCGGCCGAGGAGCCTCCGGCCGGGGGGCCTCAGCCGTGAGCCCGAGAACCAGCCTGACCTACATTGCCATGCTGGCATTCGCCATGCTCTCTCTGTACGCGTCCTCTCTCGTTCCAAACCTCGCGACAGTCGAGAGCCAGGCCGTGAGAATCTTCCTTCTCAGCGCCGGAGCGGGGGCCCTCGTCGCGCTGTCTTACTCTGTCGTGCGTGACCTCGGTTCCCGGAGCCTTCCTAGGAACGACAGCGGGCCGCAGGTCGACTCAGCGCGTCCGGAGGCCCTCCCTGAAGCCGCTGACCGAGGACAGGCTCGTGAGGTTCGTTACGGCGAGGGGCCGGCTGAAGAAGCTGGCCGAGTTCCGGGCGAAGAGGTTCTCCCTGCTCCTCTCGCAGGCCGGGGTCATAGGTAACCCCTACACGATGGCCGCGCGGTCGATAACCAACGCGATCATGACAGCGGCGGCCCTGGTGCCGGCAGCGGCCCTCCTGAGCCTGCTGGTCTGGCGCCCTCTGGCCCTACTGGTCGCGGTCCCCGCCCTCGTCTACGTCTACCCCGAGGTGCAGCTCAGGAGCAAGCGCGGAGAGCGGCTGGAGGGCGTCGAGCGGGAGCTGCCCTTCTTCTCGATCCTGGTGAACGTCCTCGGCAGCGCCGGCGTCCCCCTCTACACGATATTCAAGGACGTCGCCGACACCAGGATCTTCAGGGCCATAAGGGGCGAGGCGCTGCTGGTCAAGCGGGACGTGGAGGTCTTCGGCATGGACCCGAACGAGTCCTTCGAGCGGCTGGCGTCGTACCACCCCTCGAAGAAGTTCAGCACCCTCCTCTACGGCTACACGGCCAAGGTCAGGAGCGGGGGCGACATCCCCTCCTACCTCATGGGGGAGAGCGGGTCCCTCCTCCGCGGGCTCGAGGAGAGCTGGACGATGTACGCAGGCAGGGCGGGAATCATCGGGAGCCTGATGGTGACCGTCTTCGGCGTGCTTCCCCTCCTCCTCCTCGTGCTCGGAATCTTCTCGCCCGCGACAGCAGTCGTCGGCCTCACAGCCTTCACGATCATCGGCGTCCCCACGTTCACCATCCTGCTCGTCTTCATGGCCGGACGGATGCAGCCAGTGGGGGAAGAGCCGCTGACGGGCGCGCCCGTGCGGAGCCTCCTCCTCTCCCTGCCCGGCCTGGCCCTCGGCCTGCTGACGGGCGAGCTCTGGCTCGGGGTCGCGTCGATGCTCTTCCTCTTCTTCACGGTCTACGGATACTCGGTGATGGAGCAGCGCAGGGAGGCGAAGGAGATCGATGAGGCCTTGCCCGAGTTCATGAAGGACGTGATGGAGTTCAAGAGGCAGGAGTACGACCTTAACAGGGCGGTCCTTGCGATCGCCGCCCACGACAGGTACACCCCCGCGTTCGACAGGCTGCTTTCCAGGGTCGCCGCGCAGCTGAAGACGGGGACGCCGCTCGACGAAGTGAGCGTCGACCCCAGGACCAGGCTGGGGCGGATGACCTTCTTCATCCTGGGGCAGATGAGCCGCTCGGGCGGAGGGACCATCGACACGGTGTACCAGCTCACGGCCTACACGACAAAGGTCGTCGAGATGAAGAAGAACACCCAGGCGGAGATGCGCCCGTACATGATGCTCTCCTACATCTCCCCGCTGCTCCTGGCCTTCGGCATCACATTCATCGGCGCGGTACTCACCTCGTTCAGCAGCAGGGTGCGCCCCGGTCTTACGGCCGCCCATCTGGGCAGCCTCTCGATCGGCACCATCCCGCCTCAGCTCTTCCAGGTGTCAGACCTCCTGATCGTGGTCTCCGCTGCCGCCCTGGGAATAATCGGTGCCAAGATGACCGACTTCACAGTGAAGAACACGCTGAGGGCGTCGGCGAACGTGGTCATCGCGGTCGTCGCGACCTACGCCCTGACCGCCCTCAACCTGGCCGGCCCCTCGGGGGGCAGGGCTCGGTTCCGTGAGCTGGGGGAAGGAAGAAACCACCCCGTGAAGACCGGTTTGAGTAGCTTCGCGAGGTTGAGAGAGGTCGTTCACGCGGCGGCAGGTGATGCTGAGGCCGAAGTAACTGCCCAAGCGCTCAGTCGCGACATCGAGCTTCCGGTGCTCCTTCATCGCCTCCCAGACCATTTCCGGTGCGGTTGAACGAAATCTTGCCCCCACAAAGGAGACAGCGACATTGGCAACGGACCAGTTCGAAGAAGGCCGCCTTTCTGTTCAGCAGCCGGTATGACTGGTAATGTAGCGCCCGCGGGCCCATAGGAGGGGGTGCCACCGGTGGAGCCGCGTAGACCCTTTCGAACTTGATTCCGACGCGGGCAGATTTCGCGAAGCAATTCGTCGGGACGTTGTAATAGAGAATATTCTCCGTATCGACGGGTTGCCGGTCCCTCACGTTGGAAATGTAGGCGCCATGGAGAATCTGCTCGGGGCCACATTCAAGCTCGGCCACCGCCTTGCCGATTTCATCGCGCATTGACAGAAGCTCTCCTCTCGGCTCGAACGGCAACCGTTTCGTGCTCCAGGCTTCGACGAAACCGTTGTTCCTACGGGAGGGGACGACAACGTATGTCTTTGAAGCCGGCATCTACGTCATTGCCTCGGCCTGCATATCCGACGCAGTTCCACCTATCCTCGGTTGTTTGACGGGGCCGCGTATAAAAGACGAGCATGTGACTGTCATGCCGTCTGGAATGGCATCGCGCGGGGTCGTGGTGGTCTTCCTGTTCTTCCTGGCGTTCGTCAGCCTCGCCATCTCTTGGGAGTACGCTCTAGTCTTCTTCGCGCTGGCCTTCATCTCATGGTACTACCTCCAGGATAGGTGCCCATCCTGCAGGACGAGGGGGAGCATGAGGGCGGCCGGCTCCGAGGTCATCAATCAAGAACGCGCTTACGGGATAGTGACACGGCATGAGACCACCACTAGGAAGAACAGGGACAGCAATGGGAGGGTCAGGTACGAGGACGAGACCACCACGAGGCAGGAGAGGGCACCCATCGTCAAAGCGACCGTCAGATACAGCTTCAAATGCAAGAGATGCGGGGCGATGACCTATCGAGATCGGCACAAGCAGTGGGAGGACTTCTCTAGGGATGAAGAGCCCGCTAAGGAGAAGACCATCATCATCCAGAAGGAGGTGGTCAAGGTCCTCTGCAAGTACTGCGGTGCTCTAAACGAAATCGCAACCCAAAAGACGTGCTCGAATTGTGGCGCGGTCATCAAGTAACAATTCGGATTCTCTTCGATTCCGCGTGACGTTTCAGAGACCGGTTTGAGAAGCGTTTTGGAGTGCCCCCGAGATGTCAGAGATTCTGTCAAGGCCGTACGAGTGGCATTAAGTTGAGTGACATGCAGTAGGCCTGTTCTGGCTGGGCTTCCTGGCGCTCCTTGTCCTTCTCCCCTACTTTGGCCTGAGGTTCGTGGTTTCTGAGGAATCTCAGGCGAGCACAGAAGCCGTCTGACACGAATCGAGACGGAATAACGAACCATCTCACGTTCGGCAGATACATGAAAAGAAGAGAGAGGGTGCACTACGCAAACTATCTGAGATCCATTCTGGGTTCCATCTTGGCCGTTCGTCCGTTCAAGAGGGTCCTTGGAAGGAGGATCAAGGCCGTGCCGATGCAAGCGAAAGCAGAGCCCGCGAGCTGACCTCCTTCGTGGATCAGTCTCGTCACGGGGTACACCAAGGCGACGCTGGAGAGGGAGAGAGATTTCTTCGAGGGAAGACGCCTTGACCGGGATCAAGTCGAGGCGATTGTCAAGAACGATGAACACAACCTGGTCATAGCCTCAGCGGGGTCCGGCAAGACGCGAACGCTACGACAAGGGTTGCCTTCGTGAGAAGGTTCGAATGCCGCCAAAGGGATACTCGCACTGGCTTACCATCCCGCGAAGGATTAAATGATGAACCGGTTGAAAGACGAATATGGTATCACGAAGTCGACGTTAGAACGTTCACTCGTTTGGGCGGAACCTGTTTCGGCTCTCCCCTCGCTTCAGGTCTGATGTAGCTGGCCTTGAACAGCAACAGGATTACATCAAGGATTGCCTGAGACGAATTCGGTCGTACCGAGACTTCGCGACATCTGGCTGAGCTTCGAGCTAAGCATGCAAGAGAAGGATCTCGGAGACTTTGCGTCCCCTGTCGACTACTATCGATACCTTCGAAGACAGAGTTACACTACATTGGAGAGGAAGCAGGTCAAATCTGTGGCGGAACGATACATTGCGAACTTCCTGTTCCTCAACGGCGTGAACTATGCTTACGAAGCTCGGGCGACCTGGGCGGATCAAAGCGACAGATATCGGACGTACCAACCCGACTTCTTCCTTCCCGATTACGGGATCTGGATTGAACACTGGGCAGTTGACAGACAGGGCAAGGTTCCGGATTGGTTCCCCATCGTCCCATCCGGCGATCCGAGTGTTAGGTATAGGGAGGGAATGGAATGGAAGAGAGCTCAATTCAAGAAGCATGGGAAGAAGCTCATTGAACTTACAGACTATCAATGGTACGAAGGCACACTAATTTCTGACTTGATACGTCAGCTCGAAGAGAACCCAGTGAAGTTCAGAGAGATTCCCATGAAGGAGATTCTCGATCGGATACAGAGTCTGATGGCACGGATAAACCCCTTGAACGAATTGATGCTATCCTTTTATCAACAAGGCCAAGACAAACGGTCTGAGCCCCACCGGCATTCAGACCAGACTGCGACAGAAGAACTGGAGCCGCAGGCAGAGAGCCTTTGCGATAATGATGATGAGGGTCTGGCAGGAATACGAGTCCAGACTCAAGGAGAATGACATGCTTGACTTCAACGATATGATCAATCTCGCGCTTGAGGTCGCGAAGAGCGGCAGTGAAAAACTGGAGAGATACTCGCACGTACTAATTGACGAGTTCCAAGACATCACGGATCCACAACTGGAGCTGATCAAGTGCCTGCTGAGCGAGGGAGGAGACGGCACCCTCTTCTGCGTCGGTGATGACATGCAGAACATCTTCTCGTTTGCGGGATCAAACGTAGAGAACATTCTCAGGTTCGGGGAAATCTTCCCATATCCCGAACAGACGATTCTAACAACGAACTACAGGTGCCCAAGGAACGTCGTCGAGGCTTCTAACGTGATTGCCAGTCTGAACAGGTCAAGGATAGAGAAGATCATAGTTGCCGCCTCGCAAGAGAACCATCCAATCCGCCTCGTAGAGATGCCCACGAAGAGCGCGTCTAGCTACGAAGATTGGGAGCATCAGACAGCGAAGCAAGTTCTAGACCGATTGATCGAGACGCGGAGACCCGGTGAAGAAATAATGGTGCTCTCCAGATACAACTTCCCGCTGGATCGATTGAAGCTTGAGTTCCCAGACCACGACCGCCTCGGGATCAGGTTTCTGTCTATTCATCGAGCTAAGGGAACAGAGGCGGACTATGTCTTGCTGCTTGGATGCGTCAAGGGAAATGACGGCTTCCCTTCAGAGGCCATAGACAACAAGCTTCTAGAAATCGCGAGGAGAGGTCAGAAGGAAACGGATAGGCTAGAGGAGGAACGCCGCCTCTTCTACGTAGCCCTGACGAGATCTAGAAAGCAATTGGTCCTGTTCAGTTCGATGGAACGAAGATCACGATTCATCTCGGAAATAGAACAATATCTTGTTGCCTCTTACCGAGGGGAATCGTCGTGAGTACGCACAGGGCTTCTGCGTGTGACTTGAGCAGCTGAGAACCGGTGGCTGTAGCTGCTGGAGTGAGGAGTTTAGTCTGCGGCGATTTCGTTCTCAATCTACCGTAAGTTAAAGCTCAAATCCGACCAACGCCTTCAATACTGCTGGCGTCGCGCCTTCAAGGCCCGAGCGATGGCGAGTCGGTACCCTCACCCTTTGATCGTTGGAACGCACCCCAAATCCTCCTTAATCTGCCATAGAACAGAAAGTAGAGCACGTAGACGATGGAGATAGCGAGGACGACCACCCAAGTCAATACAACAAATGTAAGACTAAGCCCGTATGTGTTAGCTACTAACGCGCCAATTCCCGCGGCCGCGCTAATCGCAATGAAGACCTCTATCATTTTCGTCTGTCTCTGAGTAATTGAAGTAATTCTCTGGGATAGTGATTCAAAACGAAGCTGGTAGCGTTTGTCGAGCAGCGACAGGGCATCATCAACGAGGCGAATATGCGCGTCTATCCCGAGAGAGTCGTAGAAGCTTTTCGCAATCCTTGAGAGTTGAGGGTCCTTTAGCATAATGTCCATGTTCTTGACCTCTCTCAATCGCTCGCTGACCGAAAGCTGGATTTCACTCAACTCCGTTCGGTCATGGTCTTGACGACGAACCAACTCGATTGTGTCTAGAAGTGTTTTCTCGTCACTAGATTCGCGCTTGTCGGATGTCAAGTAGTCTAGAATGAATATCCAACACTGACACATGTACCAATAGGAATGGATGATGTCAAAAGCCAGAACCGCCTTGTCTTCGAGCTCCGTGTCTCCGTTGAAAAGGAAGACGCACGCCCAACTACCGTTCAATGCATGCTTGTTTTGCAGTTTGATGGGAGACTTCTCGAGCAAGGACGCCACCTCCTTCGTACAGTTGGTTGCCTGTTTGTTCAAGGAGACTAACTTGTACAGGTTGTCTGCATTTCTTAGGACATCATCTTCCCTGTACTCTCCATTGACAGCGAAGATCGTTCTGACATCGTGGAAGTTATAGACGTAAGGACGTCTATTCTTCTTTAGGAGGGGGCCAAGAATACCCGTGACCTTGTCGACGATTTCACTGAAGTGGAGCTGAGCTTCCTGCTTCTCGGGTATCTCCTGTAACGGCAACTTCAACGCTCTTGTGTTTTTCCCTTTAGATTTGATGTACGGAAGGTAGTCCTTGTTCTTTTCCCGGTAGAAAGATGCGTAGAAATCAACCAGCTCTGAAGACGAGACGTCACTTAGGTTCGTCTCAAGAATGAAGGTTAGAAGGCCCGACGAAGGATAAAGCTTGACCGTCTGTACGAACGAGAACTGTTGGCTTTCGAGCACAAGTTGTATCTGACTGCGTTCGAGTGTCATAACAGGGTCTCTAATTGACAGATAGGAGAGATTGAATTCAAGGAGAGAGCTTTCGTCAGGAGTGACTTCGGGGAAGTGAGGCTTTAGGAGACTTTCAGCGGTTTCAAGCTCGTCTACTGGCCCCCCAAGGTCGTACTTGAAGACGAACAGCACTCTGACTTTGCTGAATTTCTCCTGGTCTCCCGTGAGTTCTCTCCCGCATTGGAACATGCCTCACGCCTAATAGAGATTGAGCTCTGATGCTCGGCGATAGAACCCCGGAATGCCTTCGACAGGTTCTTGAGGCGCCACAAGGACCTCTCGCGATATCTCGAATATGGGATGGACATCACCATACAAGTCGATCTTCAATGCCTTGCAGAGCGCGCGCTCTTTGGTCACACACCACAGATAGATTACTCGTAGCTGAAACTCCCAAAAGTTTTGTCGGCAAATTATTGCTATAATCCGACCTTGGGCACGCGACGACTAATCCTCGTCCGAAGTCAAACTACAGGTTTCAACTCAAGCGGTTCCGAGCTAGTCGCAGATTTTCTGTCCGCCTGTCCGTTATAAGCAGCTTTCAGCCTAGTCCGTGATGAAAATCAGCAGACGTTCAGGAATCTCGCAGAGTCTGGACCTGTTCATCATCATCGCGGCTGTCCTCGCTGTCGGCGGGATAGTGACGGCGACCATCTTCGGCCTGATCGGCTCAGCAACAACCAACTCCTCCGTCCAAGTCGTGGCGGTCTCACTGACCGGTGGCACGTCAACCACGGCCAGTCCCGCAGCGTTCGCCGTCACCATCAAGAACACCGGAACCAGCACAATCACGTGTTCACCTTCGACTTGTACCCTCACCTTCGCAGGCACCAACACAGGATCAACCACGGCACCAGCATGTAGCGCCCCCTGCACGATAACATCGTCACCCACCGGCTGGGCGATAGGGGGAGGCACCAACAGCTCACTTTCGTTCAATGCCGGCACCATGACACTCACCCCAGGAGCCCAGACAACCCTCGTCCTCGACGGCCCACTCACGCTTGGAACCAACCCAACGGGATGCCGGTCCACGGCTCAGGCGTCGCCCAGACGCTGAGCATCATCATGGGTACCGCGTCCGCCTCTGCGTCCGTCCAACCATAGAAGAAGGGGCTAGAGGATAGTTTTAGCCCCTCCCCCTTTTTTGTTTTAAGGCCCAAGGACCTCCCCAGATATGCGACTCAAGAGAAGGTCGGGCGTAAGCGAACTCTACGCCGCGATCATGATGGTCGGGGTCACGCTCGCGTTCGGGAGTTTCGTCGCCTCGGCAGCCATCAACCAGTTCAACCTCTCCACGTATTCGGGCTCGCTGGCGGCGCAGGTTCAGGAGGCTTCGGCCGGTAAGCAGATCTCCTTCGTCTACTTCGTGATCGCACCCGGCAGCGGCTCCTGCAGCAGGACGTACCTGGGGGTGACCGAGGGAGAAAACGCCACCCTCGCGCTCTACAACTTCGGGTCCGTCGGCATGAACCCCACGGAGATATTCGTCAACGGCACCCTGCTGTACTCCGGCACCGGGTACGGCGACATCGCGCCCGCGAGCATGACCACCTACTCGCTGAACCTCGGCAGCTGCGCCCACGCAGTCGGGGCAGACCATCCTGCTGGTCGACGCGTACGGAGATGAAATAGAGTTTGGAACTTAGAAAGAGGAAGGCTGTCTCGACCTACCTCGAGGTCTTCATCCTGATCGGGATCGTGACCGCTGTCACCGTGCTTGTCTTCTCAGCCGTAACCCAGTACGAACCCGTCTCTCAGGGACCGTCCATCTCGGTCTCAGACGCTTCGATCAGGCAGGGGCTGGATCAGGCCGTCGAGAGCATGGTCGTAGCCAACACCGGGACCGTCTCATTCAGCTCATTCACGATCTCGACGGCGGGCACGACGGGGGGCATCTCAGACGCCCAGTTCTACGTCACCCTTACCAACGTCGCCAACGGCTCCTCCATCGTGCCGTCCCTCGCGTCAGGCGCGACGGGGGACAGTTCGATCACGGAAAACGCGACCGTTTCACCCGGGCAGTCGGTCCTGGCCACCATCACAATCGTCAACGCCAGTGAATTCGCCATCGGCGAGTCCTACGGTGTAATCGTCAGCTCATCGGGCGCCCAGTCCTCCCTCCAAAGCGTCGCTCTCCCCACCTAGCCGTTAAAAGCAGAAACAGACCGAATAGTCGTTGAAGTTCAGTTCCGCAAGGAGGCGCGGGGTGGCCTCGGTGATCGGGACCATACTCTTCGTCATAGTCCTCGTGGCCGCGATAGGGGCGCAGGAGTACATGTCGTCACTTCAGGAGCAGTCGAGTCAGGGCGCCCAGCAGGCGCAACAGCTCCTGAATCGGAAAGGCGCGGAGGGTCTCGTGTACAGCATGCCCGCGGCCGGACTCACAGTCACCAACAAGGGTGGAGTCTCCTCCGATGTGAAGGAGGTGGTCCTGAAGTTCGCCAACGGCACCGTCTATACCTTCCCGGAGGACCTGTCACTGCCGTCCGGCGCGTCGGTCCTCGCACAATCCTTGATCCCAAATGGAAGCTGTGGAGGGTCGGCCTGCGTTCAGAAGTACGACTCGATAGTGTCGGGCGCGGCGCCCGGCAGCCTGGTCGGCTTCGTCACGTCGCTCGGTAACACTTTCTGGAATCCCTGCGTCAGTTCTGCTTCCTCCGATACGTACGTTGAAGACGATTCGTCTGTTCCAGCATCGCCGAGCCTTCAGGGTTCGTTTAGCGGCACATCAGCTTCCGACGCCGATCCTGACACCGCGACGGCAACTTCCTGCTATTCTTCTGCCAGTCTGGAGCCTTCCCTTGCGGGACAGTGGAACGAGAACGCTCCTTTCCCTTCCTCGAAGTGCGGGAACGCCCTCTACTGCGCATACAACGCAGGATACGACTTCTGCGTCACCGACTCCTACCCGGAGTCGAGCGCCGTGTTCGGCCAAGTCGTGGCCGGCAGGATATCCACATGGGAAGGGACGAACTCCAGTGCCTGCTCGTATGCCGAGCCCTTTTGCAGACCGGGCACGAACGGGGAAGTGGTCGACTGCACGAGCTACTCGGGATACATGTATTGCGTAGATCAGGTCGGAGACTGGACGTCGAGTCCGCTGACCACGGGCGGGTTCGGGAACTGGACGATCCTCGGCGACGCGAACAACGCATTCGACTCGGTAGCAGAGTCTTGTGGGGTGGTAGGCTCTCTCATGGCCTGTCTCACCGAGCTTGGCTGGGAGTACACCTTCCCGTTGAACTCCACCGGCGGGACGGGCATGCCAAGTGAATGCGTGCTGCCTTACGGTGGCTACGACTGGTTCCACAACCCCGCGTGTGACTCGATTTGGGTCCGGGGCAACGGCGGGGGCTCGAGTGCATGCGTCGGTGTGTCCGCAGGCTTGGAGTGTCAAGCGGGGATCGGAGGTTCGTATCCAGACACATACTGGTTGAACGACACTTTGCTGTATCCAGTCAATTCCACAGGCTCCATGCTGAACGCGACAGTCGTTGGCCCAGCATTCGGCGCGTCGATCGTACCACACGACGCGGAACTGGGCTTCTACCAGGGCTCGTCGTGCGTGTTCGTCTCTGCGCTCTATTGTCTGGGAGGTTACGGCTACAACAACACTTCAGGGAGCCCGTATCCGCCTTTCGACACCTTCGGAAATCTCACTTTGTCTGGATGGGATTACTTGAGCCAGTATCCGTTCGGGGTGTACAGCCCTGGCGCACGGGTAGACGAAATCTGTTGTTCTTGGTCTCCATCCGCGGGAGCGAACCTCGTCACAGACGGCTCTACGTTCGTGCTCAGCGTCGGGGGAGTTGTCAACGCCAGTTACTCTTACCCCTCCACCAACGAATCGTACAGCTACATCTTTTCCGCGTCTAAGACTTCCTGTCCTTCCGGTCATTGCACAAGCGGCTCCACGACCTACGAGTGCGGATCCCCTCCTTCGAGCTCCGTCACGACCGTCATCCGGAAGGCAACTGGACGTCCTGGATTTTGTATAGCAACTGGACGAGTTACGTTCCAGTCGTGGACGCTCAACTCTACGGTGCCTTGGAGCTATGTCTACAATGTCTTCGTCCCGAAGTCTGGCTTAGTAACATGTCCAAGCCGGAGCAAACGACCTCTCCGAGTAGGCCTGACAGGGGCGACAACGCAGTTAATGCTCGGGCTGGTGCATATCGCTCCAGATACGATCCCGATATCGGATTCACACCGTCGCCCATGGCCTTATGTCATTACTGAGGTTACGTGGTCGTCACCGCCGGCTATTCCTGCGGTAAAAACGGTTCACTTCTTCAAAACCTGAAACTGTGGCGGAACATAACCATCTCGGGATACACCGTGATGGACATCTCGGCGGACGGTCAGTTCATAGTTTTTGTCGGGAATCCATACATCGAGCTTTTGCTCAAGGCCATAGGCAGTACCTGACCATCGAGATTTGGAAGGGTAACGGTACTCCCTCCGGTCGATCTTGTCCGTCGTTTTAAGCCCCGAATGACTTCCGTTACGATGTCCGACTTCGAGGCGCTCCTCAAAGAAGTCTGCGAGTCGGTCATCTCCGGCGCGCTTGGCGAGAGTGGCTGCAAGGCCACGTTCTGGCATCTCGAGAGACTGGGGGTGAACTTGAATGAACTGGGAAGTCATCCGGCCGCGTTCGACGACGCTCTCACCACAATCTTTGGGGAAAGCGGTACCGTCTTTCTCGAAATGAAGATCGTCTCTAGACTAGCCTCCGAGCTTCAGATGCCGCTGGAGAAGTCCGACTTGATTGGATTCACAGACGCTGTCGCAAGGGCCAAAGCCCATTTTGAGGCGAGGCCGCCAGAAAGGTCATCGTCAGGCTAGTCTCCGATGGCGCGCGGCGGCGTTACGACCTTGCGCCAAGAGGAATTGATGCCTTGCTCCTTCGGCGGAACAACCATGGAACTGTGCGATCAGGACGAAGCCTTTTCGGACATCTCTGTCCGCGTATACACGTTGCCTGTCCTCTTCAGAAAGCCCTTCTCCGTAAGGAGCTTGAGGCGCCTGGAAACTGACCTGGCGCTGATCCTCATTCCAGCCTGGCTGCACCTTTCCACTAAGTCTTCTCGGCTTGTGAAGCTGTAGTCCAGGATGAACCGGATTAGCGCCTTCTCGACCGTCCCAAGCGGCTGACCTGATTCGACCTGCCCCACGGTCCTCGGTTGTTCAGGGTTGTTCTCGCTTCCGACCGTGGGCCTAGGAGGTTCTTCTCGTGTGCCCGTGGCTCCCGGTTCCTCGCGACCATCAGGCTGTGCTCCAGCCTTCGCGCCAGAGTCGTGTTCCGACTCGGCGCCCCCTGTCTGTTCCTGCCTCCCTCCCGGCGAGATTATGTTAAGACTCTCGAAGTCTATCTTGTCAACTCTGTACTTGGCCGGGTCAGCATTGATTTCCGAGAGGATTCTCCGGACCTGTTTATCGTCGCTTTCCGTCGTGACAACGAACCTGATCTTTGCGTACCCGCCCACATTCTTCCTGTAGTTCTGCTTCACCTGATCGCTGTTCTTCCCCGGAGACATCTCTACCTCCACGGCCGTCACCGAAGAGTAATCCCAGGTGTTGGGGTCAGGAGCCCTTGTCTCATCCTTCCTTCCCTTCTCCAGAATCATGATCGTCGAGGGCATGAGGACCGCGATGTCAGGCCTCTCGCCCCCTGTCTCTCCCCAGTCTACAATGCAGTAGTGACCCATCGGCCAGTACTCCTCCTTGAGCAGCTTCTCTATCATGCGGACGTGCTTCGGGTCTCCCACCCTCGTAGGGCCGACCTTGACCTGGAACAGCTCGAGAGCCGGAGGAGTCAGGTTGTAGATGATCGTCTTCGCCCTGTCCATCTGGTCTGCGACCTTTGGATCGGGCGGGAGCATGATCGGGTTCCCGTACGCGTCCTTGCCCATCATCACGTAGCTCTGGTACGCGAAGCGAAGGGTGAGGTACCCTGCGTTTACGAGCTCGTTGAGGGCCTGCTGGACCGCGGTCGTGGTCCAGGTGTACTTCGTGTAGAACTCGGTTCTGAGGCGGGAGAATTCCAGCGAGTCTGCGTCCGAGAACAGTTTGAGGTAGCCTGTCGTGAGTATCCTCCAGTGGATCGGCATGAAGGGCACTCTGGAGCCGTCCTGTTCGTCTCCAGGGTCGAAGGGGCCCCTGTAGACGAGGTCCGCCGCCTCGTGGGCCCCGCCGTACTTCTCCTCCATCTTTGACTTCATGTAGTCGATCACGTTGCGGGCGCTTCTCACCGGGTCCCTCAGCTTGGGGAAGGGCTCGAGGAGGAGGGGCTTGTCCCCGACGTCCTCGCCGTGTAGCCTCTTCCTCACGATGCAGGTGTAGTCGGGAAGGGAGACGAGCGCCTTCCTGACCTCGTCCTTCCAGCGCGGGGAGAGGAGCTCCGCGAGCTTCCCGGCGTCCTCGGGCCCGACCCTGAAGGCGTGCACGGGGCCCACGTTTCCTGCTATCGAGCTGAAGAGGTCCTGCCTTATCTGCTGGACGTTCTGGTTCACCATCCACAGGTACAATCCGTCCTTCCTGGACTGGGAGAGGATCGTGTCGAGCAGCTTCAGGTCGCTGATGTTCTGGAACTCGTCCACGGCCAGGACCACGGGCGTCCTTGCTGAGGGCGCCTCGCCCGACAGCTCCAGCCTGAGGGCCCTCTTCTCCACCGCGAAGTAGAACTTCATCACGATGGAAGCGGAGATGAGGCGCCTGAAGTCGAAGGGCAGCGTCTTCGGTATCCTGAAGATTGTGAGCCTCCCTGGGACGAGCATCTCGTCCAGGTCGAGCCGGGTCGTCCTCGAGCAGAAGGTCCTGGAGGTTATCGACTTCGGGGGGAGGACGAAGTTCGATATCCTGTTGATCACGGGCGAGAACGCGTCCTTGGGAAGCTTGGAGATGGCGTCGATCGTGCTCGCGATTATCTCGTCCTGCAGGCCCTTCGACCTGAGCATCCTCTCGATCTGCTCCTTCGGCCTGGAGATGAAGTCGGTCAGGATATGGTAGAGGTCCTTGAAGGTGGGGTCGTCCGAGAGCGTGTAGAGGTAGTAGAGCGCGCCCTTGAAGATCCACATCAGCCTCGGGGCGTTCGCCGCGTCAGTGTTGAACACGTCCGAGAACAGGATCGACAGCTCCTCCGCCTGCCTCTGCAGCACCTGTGGTCTGCCCTGGTCCTCGAATCCCTTGGGCAGGGAGAGGGGGTTGAGGCCGAACGTGACGTAGCTCGGGTCAAGCACCGCCACTCTCCGCAGCTCGGAATCTGGTATCACGGAAGCCAGCTCTAACGCGGCGTCCCCGTGCGGGTCTATGAGGACCAAGGCCACTTGTCCAGTGGTGAAGAGCTGGCGGAGCCAGTACAGGAGCGCGTTGGTCTTCCCGGCCCCGGTCGCGCCTATGAAGAGCGCGTGGAAGACCATCTCTTCATCCGTGAGAGAGGCAGCCAACAAGAAGAGGCGTGGTCAGAACTATTAAGCGGGCCATCCAAGATCTGCTTTGGGTTCAAGGCAACCCGATGTTGCGAGGGGACTCATTGTCAGTCATGATGGAGAGTCAGTCGGGGCTGTCAACGCCTGATCAGGGCACCCACTGCAGATCTAATCCGCCTCTTCAGGCCTGCTAGGAAGAACTCGGGTTCCCTATACTCTGACAAGCCAACTAGCCGCGGCAAGGTCCTCAGGTAGGTCGGCAGTGGGTCCACTCCTTCGAACTTCAGCTGTCCGTAGACAGCGTCGAAAAGGTCGGCGTAGCGTCTCATATCAGCAACAGACTTGGCTGAGAGCACCAGATCCGTCCTTCCATTGTCGTAGACTATCTCAAAGCTCCTGACGGCGGCCGAGGCGAGGTGCACCAGTGGCTGGATTTCGGGGTCTTCAAGTGGCTTCTCGATTTTGGGAACTCTCAGCAGCCTGACCAGAGGCGATACGATGTCGTCGTGAAGCCCCGATCTTTGGGCTCCCCCTACCGTCCCGACAGTGAGACCCCTGGTGAACGTGCCGTATGAGAGAGAGGTGAGCGAACCCGCGCATTCCCCGGCCGGGAGGTGCACGTAGTGAGGCAACCCCTCCGGCGCGACGATGAAAGAGGGAGCTTCGAGCCTCGACCCGACATATCTGTAGAAATAGTCGGATATGTCGACAACCATCCTGCGGGAAACAAGCTCCAACAGGAGTCTCGGATCTCGATAGACAAACGCGGCCAATGCGTCGTGTTCGTCCACGCAGTGGTCGAACGGGAGGTCCCTCGGAGAGCTCGACTTGCCGCCAACCCACATTCCCTGTATCGCCATCGTCACGGTCGGCTTGGTCGCCGTCTCGTCGATCTTCTTGATCCTGGCGTCGGCCCTCCCGTAGAAGTCGCGATGAAGGTCTCTTCTCTCGTACTCTTCTCCTGTGATGATGTCCGTGGCAGGCTGCTCGATCTCCAGCTTCGAGGTACGAATCGCGTTCTTCAGGCGGATCAGGGCAATCGAATAGTCTGTTCTGACGAAGAGCAACTGGACCCAGGCGAACTCTGGGTTCAATGTCTCGATCGAACGGATGAGGTTCGCCATCAGCCCCTGCCCCTCCTCATACACGGGGGTCGACATCACGACACCGTTTCTCAGCGAGAAATTGAAGAAGCGCACCCTTCTATCGCTTTGGCCGTCTGGCGGAGTCTTTCTCACCGGGGTCACTTCTCTCCTGAGAACTCGTCCCGCTTCTGCATGCCCGATGGCAACGGGCCAGCTTCTGCCCGCTTTTCTTCAGGCGTCCGATCCTCCTGGTACGTTCCTGAATCGGGTAACTTCGGGAGGTGCTGGATTCTGGAACCGAGGCGGGGATATCGTAACGCGTCGGCGTGCGGCCTGCTCGGGAGCGGCCCCAGATACCTGGCTGCCGTGACTGAGAGAATCAGTCCTGAAACCGCCTGAGCGACTAGGAGATTGTACCACATCAGCGGAAAGAACCTGAGGCTCCAGGAGAGGCTTACGGCCGCGGCAACAAGCAGGCTGGCGAGGTAAGGGATGAGGTCTCCTCTGCCACTCGGCTTCGGGACCTCTGCCTGTCCGATGAGCCCGAGATACCTGCAGACAGACCACCACGTCTTCAGACTGGCGTGCTCTCTCATTGGATGGATGAGCCGCGATAGGTCGTGCCTGTAGGCAAGGAGGGTGAAGATCGCCCAATACGGAAGGGGAGAGTATAGGAACAGCCAGGATGGGGAGGCCATCTGTTACTTGCTCGGCTAGGATTCTTAACGGGGCACGCTCAATTTGGCAACGTTGCCAGACCGAATCTGATTTGGCAACCCAGGTTGCCAATTTGGCAATCAGGTTGCCATTTTTGCCCCCAGACCCGGCCTGAGGGCTGGCAACGTGGCAACCCGGCCCGAGGTTTTGGCAACCTCGCTCCCCCGCGTTAAATACCCACGCCCACTCTACGGGCAGTCTAACCAATTTCTCTCTCTGACAAACCGTGTGTGAAGTGGCAAGCGCCAGCGTGCGCTCCGAAACAATCTTCTCTACGAAGCCAACTACAATACACGTCGTCAGCGCGACGAATCTTCACCCGAACGAGCCGGGAGAAAGCCACGAGTTAGATTTCCGCGCCGTCATCCACCGGGATGTCAATATCCGGGACCAACGGCCATCCTCTGGGCATGCTGATGCCCTCTATCCACCCAGACGGATGTAAAACAACTCCTCTGCTATCGGCCTCAGGAAGAATGACATGCACGGAGGCTCCACCCCCGACCTTGACCGGTCCGGGCCACAGCTGAAACCAAGTTCCAACCCTACCACGGGAGGGAACGCCGCTGTGACCGGAGGACCTGCAAGAAAGAACGCACCGGGCTCATTTTTGGCCCGTGCCTTCCCGTTGGGGAGAAAGTGAAGCTTCCGAAGCCTGTCAATTTCTTGCTGCGCAATTTCTAGCCGAGAAGAGGAGGTGGTGCGCCGTCTCCAGTCGAACCATGGACGCGCGCCAGGACGAAGGCAGGAGGTACCTCAATGTACGCGGTTCCTAGGTTTCTGAGGAGTGGGCTCGGGGGAGACCCCCGGGACAGCGTCAGGGCCCTTGAGTCGATCAGGGGTTGCAGGATGCAGGAGCAGGAGGCCGATGCCTGGATTGCAGTCCTGGAAGCGACTCCCAAGGAGGACGGGACAAGATGCTGAGGGAGATCAAGGCCCTGGCCGAAGGCAAGGCCGCCGTCCCATCCGACCCAGACATCCGGGCGAAAACAGGTCAGGCATCAAAGAGCCAGATGAGCAGGTTCGGCGCAGCCAACGAGGCGGCGCTCTGGAGCATCCAGGAAGAACTCGTGACCAAGAGGATGGAGGCTCTGGCTGAGAAGCTCGGCCTATCGCCAGAGGAGTCGCACATCGATGTCCGCAGGACCGCCAGCGGCCGGTGCTTCGGCCTGCTCCGGTTCATCGTGAACATCGGGTACGGCGTCAGGGAAGTCACGGCAGTCGAGTACCGCCCGCCCGAACACGAGTCCTAGGCAACGCGCAGGCGCTGGACCGGGGCTACTTCGGCAACAGCGCGAACGACTGCGGCCGACATCCTGGCAAGCATGGACTCCCTCAAGCCGACCGAGGTCGTGGCATGGACCAACGGCAGGCTGGCCTTCCTTGACGTAGTCATGGAGAGGATAGGGACCGTCGGTCAGGGTCTGCACCAAGCCGGCGCCAGGGCCAGAACCAGCGGGCAAGGGACCGGAGAAGGAGGGCGAGTGAGACGACGGCCATGCTCTCGGTTCCCTACAACATCGAGAACGTCCCCCACAGGACATGGATGAAGGCCCTCTGGATGATGAGGGGGGACACTGCGGGCGCGAGGAGGCTGGCCAAGCTCCTTGACGAGTCGATTCTCCCCATTGTGGAGGATGGGGAGAAGCTCTTCGGGGGCAGGGTGACTGCAAGGATACTCCTCGAGAAGGGAGTTGCCGAACTCCTCTCCAAGATCGAGGACAGGCAACTCGGGAGACTTCCCGCCAAGGTGCGCAGGCGCGTCCGCCACTGGGGTGCCATCATCCCCGTGGCAAGCGCGAGTGTGCGCGTGAACGAACCCAGGCACGGGACCTGGCTCGGGCTATGCGGGCCCGACGTGGTTACGTGGACCGTGAACGGGGTAAGGATCCCCAACGAAGTCATAGCCGAGCAGACGCTCAGGGAAGCGGCTGCTGAGGGCATAAGCCCGCCAAACGGCGTCTGCGACTGCATACCCGCCGTTGTCTCCACAGGAGAACCCGACGGCTTAGACATCGAGGACTACGTGAAAGGCCACCTGAGGTACTGCGGGCGCCTTCCCAAGGGTGCCACCTACCTCGGGACGATAAGGTCTGAGGAAGACGTGGAGAGCGCGAGGCAGGTCCCGGGATCATTCGCCGTTCAGGACGAGAGAGGCGAATGGATGCTGTTCTGCATCAACCCGGGACACGCCGGGCATTCCGACTAGCCGAATCAATCCAGCGACCAAAGGAGGTATCGAAACTTGAGAAGACCAGGGTTAACTGCGTACGAAGAATTCGCCAGCCAGGACAAGTGCCCCGAGTGCCGGACGAAGCTGGTGGACGCCGGAGGGGAGCTCGCATGCCCTTCCTGCGGCTTGGTGCTGGGAACCAGCCTGTCGTCTGGAATCTCGCAAGCGTCAGGGACGACGCTGGAAGTCTCTGGGCTCGTACGTCGGGCGAGTACCGAGCAGGGGAGAACACGGCCCCAAGGCCGGCTACGTCTTCGGAGTAACGAGGCTGAGGGCGAACGCAATCGGGCGCGACCTTTCGTCCATTCGGTGCTCGAGGCTCATAGAGAGGGTGTCGTGCAGGTTCCTACTGCCCAGGGGAATCGTTCAGAACGCGATCCAGACCGCCGGGAGACTGCTGCCGGACAGCAGGATGTATCGCGTCGCGATGCCAGCGATATCTGCCTATTCGCTCCTCTACGCCTGCAGGTCGGCGGGAATCTCCCACGTCGGGTTCGGCGACCTGCAGAAGGCGTACTCAGAGACAGGCCACACGGTCTCAAGGTCTCAACTGCTGCGCATCGGGAGGGAGTCGTCCCTTCCTCTTCCGGCAATCAGAGCCGAGGGGCTGGTGCAGAGAGCCGTGGCGAAGCTGCAGTCTGACGCCGCGGTCCTGGACCGGATCAAGAGGGCGAACCTGGACGAAGGCAGGTACTTCGCCAGCCTGCTGGAGGCGGCGAGGGAGACGGCCGAAGACGCCGGCGGCCTGGGAGGTTTCAATCCCAAGACTTTGGCTGCCGGCTCGGTCTGGCTTGCGGCCCTGAGCCTCGGACCGAAGGTGATCAGGCAGAGAGAAGCGGCGGAGGCCCTCGGGATCGCCGAGTATACCGTTAGAGAGTTCTGCAGCAAATTCAGAAAGCAACAGGAGGCGAAATGAAAGATGGTCGGTTTCAAGGATGTGCAGTTCATGAGCGCCAGGGAGAAGGAGCTGGTGCTGGCTCAGTGGAAGAGGTTCATGGAGCGGGGCTTCGGCTTCGAACACTTCACGGACAGAATCTACAAGCACCTCACGCTCCATTGCTCCTTCATAGCGCACTTCAACAGGAACGGCTTCTACAGCACCTACTTCGAGAACCCCGAAGCCACGATCAGGTTCCTGAACCAGTTTGACAGCGACCTTGGTCTGCGGTCTGCCGAGTACGGGAGCACGTGGTGGCTGGAGGGAGACTACGCCGACATCAACAGGGCGATGTGCGAGGTCGTCGACGCGATAAAGGGGAGGCTCTACTCTGAGCTTACGCAGAAGGTCAGGGGAAGGGACCTGGCGATCGCGAGCCAGCTGCTCGCCAAGCACGGGATTCGCTACCCGCAGCTGGCCGCCCAACAGCTTCCGAAGTGCGAGAGCAAGCCGCGAATTCAGTGAAGCAAGGGAGATGAGAGCTTGGAAGTCAAACACGAGTCAGACCTGGAACTGAAGGACCTCGACGAGTTCCACGGGTCAGAGCACTACTATCCCATAATGTGTGGCATACACGTGACCGACGGGGTCCGCTACCTAATGGAGAACGGATACTCCTGGATGGTCACGGATGCGGCGGCGATCCTCAGACTCCAGCCGACGGTGCGCGGACAGGACTTCGTGGTCGTCCGCCTGAAGCTGCTGGAGGAAAAAGGAAGGGCCAAGGTCGTCTACGACGACGGGAACGGCAACCTCCTCTTCGAGCAGAGCTACGACTGGACGGACGCAAAGAGGGAGCCCAAACTCTACTTCACCGACGGAATCCTCATGCTTGCGAGCGAATATTGAGCTTGCAAGGCATTGGCATCGAGGAATTTGAAGTCCATTGAGGTTCCTTGAAGAGAGGGCCGAGTCGCTGGTCTTCCTCGACGACTCCGCCGTAAGGGTCGTCAAGAAAGACCCCTACAACGTCGTCAAGTACAAGATGTTCAACGGCTTGACGATAAGATACATAGCAAGAAACGGGACCGACACGCTCAGGGTCGAAGAAGAAAGAGGCGGTGATGCCTTCCTGTGCGAACTCAACGGCCGTGCGGTTCGCATATGCGACGTGACTTCGGTGTCGCAGGCGATAATCGAGCAAGCGGCCACAGGTTCCATCGAACCCCTGCTCAGGCTCTGGCAGTGGCACGCCCTACTTGAGGAGCTGGAGCTGACGGTCCTGCCCAACTCAGGCACGATCAACGTGACCAGGGAGGGCGTCCTTTCGCTCCCTGCGGCTGTTCGCGTCGACGTCCTCGTACGCGGCGTCTACCCAGACGGTTCCAAGGTCGCGAAGATCCTCTTCACGGCGACAGGAAAGAACGACTGGCTGTACAGGGCGTTCAGGAACCACAGCTACGCCGTCGCTCTGATTGGGCGCGATGAGACCGCTCAGGTGTGGATGCATTACACGCCGCCGGAGTACAGGGACAGGGCGCTCATCGACTGCGAAATCTGGCTCGCCGGGGGCGGGCTCGGAGACACAGTCGTATTCTGAGCGTTGCGATGAGAGAAAACCGTTCGAGAAACAGATTGACAAATCCAGAAAGCACTTGGAGGTGCATGTAGAATGGACATATTCCGACAAGGTGACGTGATCGTAGCGCCGTGCAGCATACCGAAGGGCGCGAAGCAGACCGGGACTGAGGTCCGAATAGCGAGCGAGACGGGCAACCCGCACGTCCTGAAGGGCAAGGTCTTCTCCTCAGGGAGTCAGCAGTACGTCGTGCTCGACGAGCCGACTCGAGATGACCCACCCGCAGCACGCGCCGCTGTCTCTCCAGCCCGGGTCGTATGAAGTCAGGACCGTAAGGGACTACATCGGCCGGGTCATGCTGGATTGAGCGAGACCGCGAGTCTGGGAGGAGGGGGCAAACGCTCGCCCCCTCGCGTCTCAGGAGGCGCTTTCGAAGCATGACACAGGAAATCAAGATATTCAAGCCCACCCTTGTCGAGGAGAACCCTCTCCCGCTGGGGAGCGAGGAGCTCTCCTACGCTCCGAAGCTGCAGCAGGCCTCCAGCGGAGGGATGATCAAGGTCAAGCTGGAGGAGGACGTGATCATCCAGAGGGTGTCGCGGGACCTCTACGCCAACCCGAAGTCGGGCTTCAGGGAGTTCTACAACAACGAGTGCAGGGCGTGCAGGACAGCCTCTCGCGTCTACGGCGCGAAGCCGAGCGTCGAGGTCACCATCATCCCATCTCAGAGGAAGCTCGTGATCCAGGGAGTGGACAGCCTGGGCATGTCGCAGGACAAGTTCCTGCAGGTCTACTCCGTCCTGGGCAGGAGCGACAATTTCTCCGGCGACGAGGTCGGTATGTTCGGCCTGGGCAGGGCCGCATACACCACTCTGACCGACACGATGGTCCTTGAGACGTTCTCTCGGGAGGACAACACCAGGTACGCGGTCATGGGCAAGAGCGGCGTGGCATACAACCTGCTGCCGCAAGCCCGACCTGGACTGCTACGGGACGCGGGTGACCTTCATCCTCGACGCGAGGATATCCCTCCCCGACCTGCTGGAGTACATCGTCGACTGCACGGCTTTCTCCGGGGTGGAGACCTTCCTCAACCTGGCAGAGAGCATGGACCCGCAGAGCTACTACAGGTCCGACATCCCGAAGGAGAAGGGAAGGCACAGGCTCGGCCCGAAGAAGTTCGACGAGCGCCTGGAGCAGATGGTCAGGAAGACGAACGCGTGGCACGACGTGGTCAGCTACTTCCCAGTGCACATATCAGACGAGGACTTCGAGCTCTACGCAGCCTTCGTCGTCAGGAAGGACTACAACGGCCTCTCCGTCACTTCGGAGAGCTCGGACGAGAAGGAGGTCCGCCTCCTTGGCGCCCCTGTCGACTCCAGGATGGAGCTGCCCTTCTCGGCCTGGATTCTGAACCTCAAGGACGAGCGCAAATACCCTCCGACGGCGGACCGGGAAAGGCTGACCGACCAATCCACGAAGACGATCCAGCAGAGGGTGGAGTCGAGAATCCCGGAGGCCATCGGGAACATCTTCGTAGGCTCGGTCGCAGAGTACAGCGACTCGCAGTTCAAGGAAGTGCTGAAGGGGTACCACGCCCTGGGACTGGAGAAGTTCCTCCCGCCGGAGACGCTCGACGTCTGCAGGTTCGTCACCCTTGAGGTGAAGTGCTACGGCGAGAAGGAGAAGAAGAGCCTCTCGGAGCTCCTCCCGGCGAGGGGCGGGCTGTTCTACCTCCCCACGCTCAACGGGCACAAGGTGGCGATGATCAGGTCGGTGGACCCCGAAGCCGAGGTCTTCAGGTTCGTGAGAGACAACGAGACACCTCTCGAAGAGCTGCTCGAGCTGGTCCAGAGGCACGGCGTCAGGCTTGCCGACGAGTTCCTCCGCGAGAACAAGCCGCTGGTCAAGAGGGAGGAGGTGCCGCTCGGAGACGCTGTGGTCCACACCGCCGGCACGGCCTACTACAGCTGGGGCAGGTTCGAGACGGTGAGGAGGCACGTCACGAGAGTGGAGGCCGACGCGCTCGACGGCACGACAATCAGGCTCCCCAGGGGCAAGATGCAGCCGTACCTCTGCCTGCTCTCGACCTTCAAGACGAGGCACAGGCTGGTGAAGGACGACAGGAGGATGGGCGGCGGCACCTCGCTGCAAGAGTTCGTCGAGACGCTGAACGGGAAGAAGGTCCTCACCAACAGGGGGAAGCTCACCTTCAACGAAGTGGCTACCCTCCAACGCGACCCGCGCCTCGTCCTCTATAGCGACCCCGCGCTTTCCACAGCACTTCAAGGAGAGAGACGACCTTCTGGTCTTCGGCGACGATGACCTCCTGTTCGAGCTGGCCGTCTTCCTGACCTACAGGGACGCCAAGTTCCAAACGGACCTCTCCGGCCACGAGGAGTTCAAGGAGTTCGGAGAACCCCGCAAGCTGTACGCCTATCACTTCGTAGGCTACGCCGACTACGAGAAGCTGGGCGACTCCGAGATACTCTACAGCGTCATACACGTCGAGAAAGCGGTCAAGGACGGGCGCCTGAGAGGGCTCTTCCTCAACGCGGCACAGTGGAGCAAGAACGCGGAAGAGGTCGCGAAGATGAGGAAGGACGTGCTCTCCTTGGACCGCCAGATTTCGGAATAGCGAGACAGCAAGTGGAGGTGAGAGGTTGTCAGATCTAATTGTGGTGCTTGAGGCGGTATACGACAATTCAGACATCATGACGGATTACTTCGCCAGGGACACGCCCTACACCAGCTGGTATGTCTGCGAATACCCGGGCAAGGCGGTGACCGAGGCCAAGATGCGGGCCGCCCTCCAGCGACTCCCTGAATGGCTGCGTCGGTACGACTGGAAATGGCAGAAAGGGGAGAACTACTCGATGTCGGACCACCCGCGCGGGCAGCTCAGAGCTGATGGACAGACAGGAATCCTGGTCTATGTGGGCTCCAGCAACTCGGGGAGAGAGATCAGCTTTCTCCTGTCGACCGCTAGCGAGAGCATCTTCCTCATGAACAACAGGAAGGATGCTCTAGTTCCGGCGACCCTCGATGAATTCAAGACCCTTATCGTAAGGAAGGAGGAAGAAAGGCTGGCAAACAGAGAGGGAGCCCAAAGGAAGACAGGCTCGAGCATCGTAGACGCCACTGCCAACGCCGGGTCTGCGCGACCGAGTCCAGCCCAGCCCGCAGACAAGACGCCCGGGGAGCTCAGAGCCATCTTCGACGGGATGAACCAGAGCGAGAAGGTGGGTGTCGCATTCGGCATGTTCCCGGCCAGACTTCAGGGCCTTACGCACAACGATGTCGTGGGGCTGATGAAGCTGCGAGAAGAAGTCGGACCGAGGATGACCTTCGACGACAAGTAGAGGAGGTGCGGAAAATGGCACACAGACTGCCTGAATTCGAAGGCTACACGGTGGACCGACGGCTCGGGGAGTTCCGGAGGATGGTCTTCGGCGAGATGCCGGAGTTCATACCCTTCCAGAGCGAGAAGGGAAGAGAGCTCACGGCAGAGATGCGCAAGAGGCCGTGTCGATTCTGCCACCATCAGAAAGGAAGAGACGAGCACAAGGCCTCAGGAAACGAAGACTGCAGATGCTCCTGCAACCACTGAGAGATAGGGAGGTGAGGACCCGATGGCCGAAGGCAACGGTCAGTCGGAAAGGCTAGACTTCCTGAAAGATGATCTCCAGAGGGATCCCAAGAGGTTCTTCGGGTGGGTCCTGGAGCTGAGGGACGAGGTGCCCAAGCTCCGGGACAAGCTCGAAGCCGCAGAGAGCATCCTCTCCTATGTGCTGGATTGCGGAACTCTCGACCTCGAGTGCATTTACGGCATGGAGACGAATCATCCGGGCACTGTCGAGAGAGCGATCGAGCTGAAGGAGGAGCTCGGCAGCATAAACTTCGGGAACTTCGTGATGGCGGCAAAGGACAAGGCCCTAAGCGAGGTCGAGGATGACATTGCCGAGGGAGACGCCGAAAGCTTCCGCGACATGATAGTCGACGACAACTACGTGGCCTGGGGAGGCGTCGCCGCGTACGGGAGCTACGAGGGGAAAGACAGAGAGAGGAATCAGAGCAGACAGGAGCTGTTCGCTGACTTCATCAGCGGGTCCCTCGACAAAGATCGGTTCCTTGAGGAATACCAGAAGCTCTTGCCCGAATCCGACGTTAAAAGCGATCAGGCGGCAATGGTATCAGGTCAAGATGGAGAAACCTAGGAAGAATGAATCGGAGGTGATTGCCGATTGGAGACGCCATATTCAGGAATGACCGAGATCAAGGAGGCAGCCACGCTGGAGGAGGCCAACCGTCTCCTGGCGCAGGGCTTCGTCCTCGTGAAGGTGATGGACAGGATGGTCTACGTGGTCGGGCTGCCGAAAGAAGTCAGCGATCGAAGCGTCCAGGGCAACGGAAACAACGGACAGGCGGGCAACGGCGGGGCAGCGCATACCGCCGTCCTGAACTCGCTTCACTGGAAGAAGTTCAAGAGCGGAGACGGAGAATGGACCTTCCTCCTCGGACCGGATGACGCACTGCTCCCGGAGCTCGAGCCCTCGAAAGAGTTCATCGAGAAGCTCAGGAAGGAGAAGGAGGCCATCCTGGACGGCTGGCACTACCGCATCAGCAAGGAGCGGTTCCTGAACCGGTTCCCAACCCAGAAGACGGCGGTGAAGTGACCGGTGGCCAAGCCAGAACGGCAGCTGATCGACGAGCTGAACAGGCTCCTCAAGCTCGGCAAGTACGACGAAGCGGTCGCGCTCATGAGGAAGGATGTGCGCGCGAGCGAGAGCGCGGTGCTCTACCTCTCCAAGGACGTCAGGCAGAGGGGCGAGGCGCTGCTGCACCGCGAAATACTGAGAGAACTGGACAAGCAGCCTGAATGAAGGAACTGTACGGGTTCTGAATAGAACCTAGACTCAGGGAAGGTGCCCACGACTAGGGTCGTGAGCCGATACCAGCCAGATGGGCTGAAGATTCCCCTGACGATCCCGAAGCCCGAAAGGGCGAGGGTGCTCCTTCAACTTTGTTGAAGGGGTTGGTTCCATCATCTAACGGATGATGGCGCCGAAACACGTCTGCTGAAGCCACCGTGCTAACCCGCTGACGGGGTGTACGGTGGTGGAGGGCGTGTCGGGAACACAACAGCAAACGAAACTAGCTCGCGTGATCCCTAGGAATTGGGCCTCTGGGCCAGGGCTGTTAAACCGCCCATGGCTTTACATATACCCCTATTAGTCACTAATGGGGGTATTAGCACATGTTCTTCGACGAAGCCCCCAAGACAAGTCGGCCAGACCTGTATGGCTTCCGAGATGAACAGCATAGCTTCCTTCAGGCGCTCGAAGAGGGCGCGAGGCTCGTCACGATAGTTGGCCTACGGAGGACCGGGAAGTCGTCCCTGCTCATGACCGGTCTGAACGCATCGGACCAGCCATCTCTCATCATCGACGCGAGGGCCTTTGCCCAGTCTCCAGTGATCTCGAGGGCCGACTTCTTTTCAGCGTTGGAGAGGAGCCTCAACGAGTTCATTGCTTCCCAAACAAGGTGGGGTAGCCGGATTCTCAGCGCCCTCAAGTCGGTCAGAGGGGTGGAAGTGAATTCAGGGCCGCCCCCTTCACTCACTCTCACTTGGGGGAGAACCCGTGAGGAAGCGGCTGACCTGCCGGGTCTGTTCGCCTCCCTCGGGAAAGCGGCAGAAAGCCAGAAGACGAAGTTCGTAATCGCATTCGATGAAGCCCAGGAGTTCAGGAGGCTGGCGGGTTACGACCTCGCCAAACTCTTGGCTCACGTCTATGACTACATCCCTTCGGTGCAGATGGTGCTGACTGGCTCGCAGGTCGGCTTTTTGCACGAGTTCCTCAGCGTAGAAGACCCGAAGGGCCCACTCTATGGGCGCGTCCGCGTTGAGATCCAAACCCCACGTCTCAAGCCGGAGCAGGCGCGCGATTTCCTCGAGAGGGGGTTCGCGCAGATCAAGGTCAAACCCAATCAGAACCAGATGGATTCAGCGCTGGAGAAGCTTGACGGGATAATAGGATGGCTCACGTTCCTAGGGGCAACGGCGAGGAGAACCCACAAGTTCACGGAGGAGACAGTGGACCAGACGTTAGAAGAGGCAGCCAGACTCGCGGCCTCAGAAGTCACGCACTTCCTGGAAATCCGACTGATCGCGAAGGGCAGATATCTGGCCATCCTGACCCGACTCGCCCAAGGGCCAGCCAGCTGGTCGGAACTCAAAAGAAGTGTCCAGGCGGAAGAAGGCAGGTCGATATCTGATTACGTATTCAATTCGCTCCTATCGAATCTTGTCAAAGCAACCCTCGCGTCAAAAAACGCTGACGGCTCGTACGCCATAGAAGACCCCGTCCTAGTGCACGCGCTGAATTCGGGGGCCTTGCGCGCATGAACTCATAGTGGCATAGGTTCCTAATACCGGTATTAGTCAAAGGAACAAGAGAAAGCGAAGAGTTTTCCTGGGCTCACTTGAAATGCGGATGTTCTTCTCCTTTTCCCTGTGTTTTTTTTGAACCTTTTTTGAGAACCTAGCCTCAAACTCCTTAGCGCCACGGTCCGAACCTGGACCTTGGACGACCTCCCGTACCGCTGGTTCGAACCTTCCATTCTCCTGCGGGTTGTAATAATACTCAACCCTGAATCATCACCTGGTCCTTGCGACAGAACAAACCGTTGGGAGCTTGTCATTCACTTCATTCTTCGATGGTCCTCATTGGCACATTCGAGAATATCGACCTCATTCTCCGTATCACGCCGCCTGGACGTCTCACGGATCGTTGATTACGGTAACGGGGATTCCCGATTGTCTTTCTGGGAAGGGCAAGTCATCCGCAACGGAGGGTGGCCTGCGAGCTGCAAACAATTTAAGCAAGGGCCAGGGATTTACAGCTACATGGCGAAATTGAAGTCAAAGAAGGCTGCCAAGCGAAAGGCAGCCAAGAAGGCGGCTCCGGCCACTCAAGCTGCAACCAAATAAGGCGCTCCTCAGGCGAGCACAACGACATCCCAGGGTTGAGGGCGGACTGGTCCGCCTTCCACTTTTGTTACGTAGGGGATGATTGGTCTCGGTCCCTGCTCTCCCTCCTCGTAAGCCCAAGAAACTCGGGGTAGAGGACGCCAAAGGAGGAAAATGGGCGGAGGCGCAATGAAACCTAACCCGACAGCTTTGGCTGCTGAATCGGGATGTCGGTCAGTGTGGAGAACATATCCGCATGTTCGGTATGAATAGGGATGATCTTCTCCGCGTTGCTTTGATCCATGACGCGCTTAAGATCGTCCCTCGGCGCATGACCGGAAGCATGGACCTGCGTGTACCCCACTCCGAAATGGTCTAACCATGCTTTGAGTCGTTGCATATCAAATTCCTGCTCCTCGTTGAATGCTTCTGAGGCGGACTTGATGTAGACGCTGTTTGCCTTGGGCTTCAAATCGATGAGTTCTGCGACATCAAAATATCCCAAGGCGACGACGACGTCTCCCTGATGGGCTCCCAGATAGTCCGCTCTCACGGTGTTCTCGTAATTCAGGAATTCCCGTTCCCACTTCTCATAGTCCCTTTCACCATATGTCCCGCTCCGTTTCTTCGACTCGTAGAGCAGAAGGCTGTCATCATGGAGGTCAGGCAGGCCTGATACAAACCTGGATAGCTCTCTGATGTAAAACGCGTCCTTGAACTCGATCGCCAGCTTTCTATTGTTGTTCCTTGCCACCTCGAGGAAGGTCTTGAACCGGGTCGTGTCCTTGAAGGCGAAATCTGCTATGACCAATTCCGACGTGCCGGCGATTACTTTGGTGGAAGTATCCCTCACGTAAGCCTCACTGTTCCTATCAACTTCATCGATGCGCGTCCCCTCGCAAAGGAAGACGTCCGGCTTCTCCGCACCCAACCTCGCAACGAACTCCTCAGTGAGGTGCCCATCGGTTCCGTGCATCCTAAGATCTCCGCTGTAGGCGAGGGTCATGTCCGAGCCATGGATTATCATGCCAGTCGCGCCGGGAACGCTGTGGTCCACCGGCAGCATCTCGATCTCCAGTCCGTTGATCTGCAGTTTTCTGTCTACGTGGACGAACTTTCTCTTTACGGGTTCATCCTTGTAGTCATGAATGGGTCTCCTCCTGAAGTCAATTATTTCGCTCCCCAGTTGCCTGCGTCCCGTCTCCTGAACTGCCTTGAGGATGGCGAAAGTCGTGTCGTTACAATAGATGGGGATCCTCTCGTCCAAGAATGAGATGTGTGAGGAGTGGTCAAGGTGGGCGTGTGAGAGCACCACGGCATCCACCAAAGGCTCTTTGTGCTTCTTCATCCCCGCAAATTCTAGAAGGTCGTCTCTGTAGATCCCTTCGATCTTGGGGATGATTCCCATTTCCAGGTAGTCCAGGAGACCGTTCGAAGTGCGAGGCTGGATGAACTCCTCGAAGTATCGCGAATGGACGGCGAAGTTCATCCCGAAGTCCAGGAAGACGGTCGCATCCGCCTTCTTGTCCGTGACGAGTATCTTGTTTCCTCCTATCTGATTGACCCCACCGTAGAACTTTATCTCCAACTTCCATGAATTAACGCTAAATACTGACTTAAGTGTTATAGGAACGGCTAGGAAGGTTGCCGAGTTCAATTCCGAAGGAGATCCAGCGGATTCTCAACCAGTTGTCCAGTGACGATAAGATCATGGGCGAATGTCCAGAATGCGGAGAAAAGAGCCCATTACCGGGTTGGAACTTGTTCTACAAGGACATGTACCCCGCTGCTGTTAAGGATGCAATAGACGTGGCACTCTCTAGACCTGCTGAAGCGAAGATTGAATACGACAAGCTCAAGCTGAAACTGACTACTCTGGCTGCAAAGCGTTCAGTCGTGGTCAATTTTGGAAAGATAATGGAGGAGATAGCTCCGGGGCTTTCCACCTTCCCGTACCATGGGGCTGACTGCAGGAGTCTCCTGGACCCGATCGACTACGTCGTGTTCGACGGTCTAGCCAAGGATGGAAACGTCACCAGCATACACTTCCTTGATGTCAAGACAGGCGCAAGTCCGCTGAACGACCATCAGAAACAGGTCAAAGACGCGATAGAAAAGAAACACGTCGAATTCACGCTTTATTGAGGTGCTAGCAAATGGAGACGCCCTTCGACGCCTATTTCAGGGAACAACGCCACATCTTTGGCGTCTGCCCCAACCCAGAGTGCAGAGCAGTGGCCCGGCTCGCTGAGATCAGAGTATCTTATCGCGCAAAGTATGTGAAGGACTGGTTAGATCGCGTTGATGACCAAACAACATCTTGGGAAGAAGAACAATCAGAGCTAAAGGAAAAGCAAAAGGAACTCAAGCAGAGGTACATTGACAAGGCAAGGCGAACCGTCTTGCCAAAGATGCTAAGATCTGCATCTCCGCTTTATCTCAAGCAGAAAGTCCAGCCGGAGGATATCAAGGTCGTCTCACACCCTTTGGATTTCATCGGCTTCGATGGGCTGATCACGAATGAAAACCTGCGGCGAATTGTCTTGCTAGATAGCGAGTTAAACAGGCCTTTCAGAGGTAATGTCCAACATAGCATCGGTAAGGTCGTTGACGGCGCAAAATATGATTGGAGTGTCCTGAGGATAGACGAAAACGGCAAAATAACCCAAGAATGAGAGCGCCCAGCTGCCGAGAACTCCCGACCTAATTAGCGAAGATTTCGGGTATCTGTCAGCCGTCACCGAGGCTTAAGGGAGATACAGGGTTAAGTGCTGCCTTCGATTAACTATCCGAGTGAGAAGGGCACGTGACCGAGCAGAACGCTGGTAAACGAGCACAGGACCACGAAGGGGACTTCATCGAAGAGGGAGATATTCTGGAAGGAGCCTACTGGCCTGAGCCCGTTCGAGTTATAGCTTTGAGAAAAATGGGCAATCTGTTTCAGATAGAATCCAGAGGCACAAACAACAGAACTGCTTATTCCAATCTTCTGCCTTTCGAGGAGATTCAGCAGAAAGCGAGAGTTACTAGACCTAGTGGGGTTCTTTTCTCCGGCGATGCCAAACATTTCCAACTAGCGATAGAAGCACAGAGGGTCAGGCTTGCCTACGAGTATGACCCGCATTTCGCAGTCTCTGTATCTCAGATAGATCCTTTGCCTCATCAATTAGAAGCAGTCTACCACTACATGCTACCCAGACCCCAAGTTAGGTTCCTGCTGGCGGACGACCCGGGAGCTGGGAAGACAATCATGGCTGGACTAATTCTCAAGGAGTTGAAACTCCGGGGTCTTGTTGAAAGAGTCTTGATCGTGACACCTGCAATGCTCACGGATCAGTGGAGACGAGAGATGAAAGACCGCTTCAATGAAGTCTTCCAAGTTGTGCGTCGCACCACGATAGACGAACTGTATGGAAGGAATGTGTGGAACGAAAACTCGCAGTGCATCACTTCAATCGACTTTGCGAAGCGTGAGGACGTTCTGCCGACGCTTCAGGAGGTCCGTTGGGACCTGGTAATCGTTGACGAAGCTCACAAGATGTCCGCCTACAAGTATGGAGAGGACGTCACTAAGACCGGAAGATATCGCCTTGGAGACATGTTATCCGACAAGAGCGACCACATGCTTCTCCTGACTGCAACCCCACACAAAGGCGATCCAGAGAATTTTAGGCTGCTTATGCGCCTTCTCGATAAGGAGACTTTCGAGAGTCCACAGGGGTTCACTCTCGCATTAAGGAACAAGGAAATGCCATTCTTCATCAGAAGAGTCAAGGAAGAGATGGTTGATTTCAACGGTCACAGGCTCTTCCTGGACCGATTTGTGACAACGGCTACCTTCAAGCTATCTCCGCCTGAGCGAAACCTGTACGACGCTGTAACCCATTACGTCGAGATTCAATCGGAGAGGGCGGCAGCCAAGGGCGACCGGGGAAGGCTCCTGGGTTTCACCTTAGCCTTGCTCCAAAGGAGGCTTGCTTCTAGCGTGCGTGCGATTAGGCGCTCCTTAGAAAGAAGATACAGGCGGCTCTCCGCACTCCAGGATCACCTGGAGCAGATTGAGGAAACCGTTGACATGCCGGACGATATTTTGGACCTTCCAGAAGAGGAGCAATGGGAAATTGAGTCAAAGCTTGAAAGGTTCACGGTCGCAGAGTCCAAGTCAGACCTTGAGTGGGAGTGTGGCGAGCTCCAGAAGCTGATTACCCTTGCAAGGGAAGCTGAACAGGCCGAAGAGGAGACAAAACTAGAGAGACTGAGGCAGTTACTCACGGATCAGGGCTTGTTTGGGTCGAAGACGAAACTTCTCGTATTCACCGAACACCGCGACACATTGGACTACCTGGTGGAGAAATTCCAGAAGTGGGGCTTCAAGGTCACGCAAATCCATGGTCAGATGAAGTTAGGAGACTCGGTAACGCCCGGAACTCGCCTGTATGCAGAGAGAGACTTCAAGGATCCTGAGGGATCGCAGATACTGGTCGCCACGGAAGCCGCGGGTGAGGGAATCAATCTTCACTACAATTGCTGGGTCATGGTAAACTACGATCTCCCATGGAATCCGAACCGTCTCGAACAGAGAATGGGACGTATTCACCGCTACGGTCAGACAAAGGACGTGATAATATTCAACCTGGTGGCAGAAGACACGAGAGAGGGCGATGTGATGATACGCCTACTCGCCAAGATAGAGGAGATTCGAAAAGCACTGGGCACAAACAAGGTGTACGATGTCATTTCTGACATCATCCCCGGGGCGAGATTGGACCAACTCTTCAGAGAGGCCCTGGCCAAACAACGCACCTGGGAGGACGTAAAAGACTATGTCGAGAAGAGTTTTTCACCAGACAAGGTCAGGAGGGCCCTCGACGAAGCCAAGAATCTTGGGTTGGCTACGCAACACATAGACTTGGCCAGCATACAGGAGGAAGAGGTTAGGGCGAAAGAACATCGTCTGATGCCCGAGTACATCGAGAGATTCTTCATCGAAGCGTTTCAATCCCTTGGAGGTACCGTTGAAACTCGCGCGGACGGCCTTCTGAGGATTGAGAGGGTTCCATACGAGCTTCGCCAGGTATCACCAGAGACTAGGTCGAGGTTCGGTCCCGTTGATAAGGAATACAAGAAGCTAACCTTCCGGAAGGAAGACTTGAAACTATTTCCGGGTGCAGAGCTAATTGGGCCAGGACATTCTTTGTTTGAAGCCGTTGTCGATAGGGTTTCCAGCCTCTACAGCACGGATCTCAGAGACGGCGCTACGTTTTACGATCCCGACAGGAGGACTAGATCGGTGGCGGCGTTCTTCCGAGTACCCGTGTCTGACGGCAAGGGTAGTGTTGTTGGGGAGAGGCTCGTAGCTCTAGAAGTGCCTGATACAGGAGAACCGCAGAAAGCCAATCCCTCATTGCTCCTCGACTGTAAGCCTGCCAAGTCAGTCGACTCCAGCCCCCTTGATCCAATCAAAGTCGAAGAGGCAGCGCTGCTCCAGTGGGGTTACGAGAGTGTGTTCAAGCCATATCTCGTAGAGATTCAGTCAAGGCGCAACAGAGATATCTCTCTGGCCCGCCACCATGTCGAGGTTTCTATCAACTCGTTAATTGCGGAATCGCAGCATAAGCTGATGAAATACCAGAGGCAGCAAGGCTTGGGACAGGACATGGCAGTCGCAATTCGCCAAGAAGAAACCAGGAAGAGAGACCTTGAGGAACGACTTTCCAGACGTTTGAAGGAGATGGAGCTTGAGAAGAACGTGAGCCTAGGGCGCCCCGAACTAGTAGCTACCGCGCTTCTTCTCCCTTTTCCGAGCGAGGGAAACAACGCCGAAATGGCAAGGGATGAGGAGGTGGAACTGGCAGCGATGCTCCATGTGATGGAAAACGAAAGAAGGGCGGGGCGCACTCCCGTAGATATCTCAAAAGAAAACCTTGGGTTTGACATTCGCTCCGAAGGAAAAGAAGGTGAGTTACGGTACATCGAGGTCAAGGGCCGGGCAGGAGAAGGAAGCGTCTGGCTTACACCCAACGAGTGGCAGATGGCTGCTCGTTTTGCGAACAATTACTGGCTTTACGTTGTGTTCAAAGCGAAGACCGCTCCAAACCTGAAGAAGATACAGGATCCCATCACCAACCTTCCTATTGTTGAAGAGAGGGAAGTTGTTCGGTACGTAGTATCGTTGGATTCAATCAAAGACGCGACCAAGGAGGCCTGAGGAAGTGGTCAAGGACAGCAATGCACTTGATCTGGACGAGTTATTGGAGCACGAGCTAAAAGAGGTCGGTCTCGAGCCAATAACGGACTTGATTGCGCAGCACTCGTGGTGGGTGCCTCCCAAGGTTTACAAAGAAATCCAAGTCGTGTATCCACAGACAAGAAGGCGACGAGGTACCGGAGAAAAGCGTGGTGACACTATTGATGGGATTCGTCTGTGGAATAATGAACCTGCTAACTATGCGTTCTGGACAGCTTTAGGGGAACAGAGGGACAAAGTGAAGAACTTCTATGTGTGTCACATCTATGAGAAGAGCGTGTGGGACCCACTGCATTTCACGAATCTGGCAAACTTGACAGCTTTCCCAAAGTCGTTACAATCGCTGAGCGAATGGCGGCCTATCAGAGATGTCTTGAAGTATCATTCTTTCTCGACTTATGGGTACACGGGTCCTGGTTCTGTCCGGCCTCAAAGACCGATCTACTACCCGAATCGATGGCCTCACCTGTCGGACACACCTTCAGGTCGGATTGAGGTAGTCGTGAAAAGGCTAAAGGAACAAACTACAACGCGTCCTCAATTCAGGACAACACAGGTGGGAAATGCCACTGATTCAACGTGAGGTGAGAACAGGTGGCCGCAGGTTGTTCGAGGAGGTTTTTCCTTTACGCGAGATCTCGGCTCAAAGCGTGCGTGAAAAGAACATCCGACGAGGCGCCATTAGTACTCTTCATGTTTGGTGGGCGAGGAGACCACTCGTAGCGTGCAGAGCAGCTATCTTAGGGTCTCTACTCCGCGACCCAGGGAATGAAACGGAACGCAGAAGGTTACTCGATTTTCTTGTAGAATACTGCACGTGGGAGGCCTCGAACGATTCGAGAATGGTCAACGAGGCACGTGCCTTGATAGCTGCAAATAACGGGGGACGATCACCCACTATTCTGGACTGCTTCGCTGGCGGTGGAGCGATTCCGCTGGAAGCTCTTAGGGCCGGATGCGAAGCCCATGCTTTAGAACTAAACCCGGTCGCCGTCCTGATCGAACTTTGCACTGTGGTATTTCCCCAGAAATATGGTAAGCCATTCGAGCTTGCTTCGGTTGAAAAGGGATTAACCGGTAGAAGCCAGAAGATAGTTCCCAATCGGCTTGCTTTTGACGTTGGTCGATGGGGCGCCAGGATACTGGAGGAGACGAAAAAGGAGGTTGGAAGCTCATATCTATCAGAGGAGGCTGATGAAACTCCATTAGCGTATATATGGGCGAGAACGATAACCTGCACCAACCCAACCTGCAATGCTCAGGTTCCTTTGTTGCGGCAACTCTGGCTGAAGCGCAAGCCGAAAGAAAGCGTTTCACTAAAGTTGATTCCAGACAAAAAAACCAATTCCGTACGAATAACAGTCGTGAAGGCTAGCAAATTCGACTTTGACCCAAGCGCCGGTACTATGAGGTACGGGAGCGCAGAATGCCCTGTCTGCAAGTCTGGGATCACACGAGACTACATCAAGAAAGCAAGTAGTGAGGGCAAGATGGGAGAAAGAATGGTCGCCGTGGTGACTTCCGTCAAATCCTCTCGGAAGGCCTCTGAGAAGGTCTATAGAGAGCCCACTCCATTTGACCAAAATCTGGCTTCTGGTGCAAAGACTCTTCTTGAGAATCTAAAAGCGAAGAGTAGCGCCAAGATTTCGCTCGTGCCCGATGAGCAGATCTCCAGAGATTGGCCGCGCACAATACTACCACCTCTATACGGAATTAAGACTTGGGGCGGATTATTCAACTCCCGTCAGTTGCTCACACTAGTAACGCTTGCTGCGAAGATTAGACAGTCGTATGCTGTAATCTCTCAGGAAACAGGTGACGATGAATATGCGAAAGCTGTGATCACATACCTTGCTCTAGCCTTGGACCGGGTTGCAGACTACTGTTCTACAGCGTGTCGGTGGCACAATACCTACGAAATGATCGCGGGAACTTTTGGGCGTCAGGCCATTCCATTCGTTTGGGACTATGCCGAGGTAAACCCTCTGACTCGGACGGTTGGGGGCTGGTCACCAATGATCGAGGCAATTGTACGGGTCATTGAAAAGTGGTCCGCAGGACAGCCTTGCGTGGTTAGTCAAGGGACCGCTACAAAGCTGCCATATGACGACTCTACGTTCGACGCGATAATAACTGATCCTCCCTATTATAGCGCAGTCCCCTATGCTGATTTGAGTGACTTTTTCTACGTCTGGCTAAAGCGCACTATCGGCCCATTCTACCCTGAGCTATTCAGCACTCCACTCACTCCCAAAGGCCCCGAAATAGTCGAACAAATGCGCCATTCTTCGCTTAGGAACAGAAAGGACAAGGCTTTCTTTGAAAGAGAGATGACGAAGGCTCTAACCGAGATGAACCGCGTTCTCAAGCCAGAAGGAATTTGCACAGTGGTGTTTGCTCACAAGACGACCACCGCGTGGGAGACTCTTATCTCCGCTCTGTTAAGTGCAGGATTCTCGGTGTCTTCCTCATGGCCATTGCACACAGAAATGAGAACGAGACTCCGTGCACATGAAAGCGCTGTGCTTGCGTCAAGTGTTTGGTTGGTCTGTCGAAAGCGAAGACCTGATTCCGGAGTCGGATCATGGAAGAGCGTTCAAGCTGAACTCGATAGCCGAGTCAAGAATAGACTGGACTATTTTCTGAATGAGGGGATAAGGGGAGCAGATGCGCTTCTTTCAGCAATAGGTCCTGCACTCGAGGTCTTCGGAAGATATGAGAAGGTGGAGAAGGTGACTGGTGAAGTAGTCGCCATTTCGGAGTTCTTGGACAAGATTCGCGAAGTTGTAGCCCATCATGCTTTGACGTTGGTGTTATCTGAACAGGAGCTTGGGAGATTAGATTCAGATACCGCCTTCTACGTGCTTGTGAAGTGGACCTATGAGCCAAGAATTTCAAGCCCGGTACAAGACGAATCGCAAAGCCGCGAGGGAAACGAGGATGCAAGACCGGCAAGAAAGTCCAAGGGCTTGAATGGGAACCACTTAGCGATACCATTCGACGATGCCCTGAAATTAGCTCATTCGGTCGGAGCAGAGGTAGATACCCTAATCAAAACTCGTTTGCTTGAGCAGGAGAACGAATATGTATATCTCTTGGGGCCGAGCGAAAGGAAAGATATTCATGGGCTCGGGGAACCTTCTCGAGATGGTTCGCAACCGGCCGTAATAGACATGATTCACAAAGCCCTTAACTTATGGGCCGGTCAGGAACGCGGGGCATTGGACGCGTATCTAGAGAGTTCAGGGCTGACATCGAACGATACCTTCAGGAGGGTTGCACAAGCCTTATCCAATCTCCTGCCCTTACAGTCTCATGAGAAGCAGTTACTCGATGGCCTCCTGGCGCATATTGCGGCTGGGACTACGGACAGAGAACCTGCACGGGGCACGAGTACGCTCGACGAGTATACAGGAGGCAAGGCGTGAGGATGCCTGGAGTTAAGCGGCTTCCATCGTGGCGCGAGGTGGCGAGGCCACATAACGACATCATAGAGGGTCGGTTTGATCCGTCGGTCTTTGCAGTAAACATCTACTCTGTCTACAGAGGCAACGCTCCGCCCGACTATCAGAATCCTGACAGATTCTTCTCTAAGACATTCCTAACGAGAGGGTTGAAAGACCTGATAGTTGCGGTCCTTCGCAGGCTGGACGGGCAATCGAACACTGAGCCCGTTTCCGACCTTGTCACTACCTTTGGGGGCGGAAAAACGCATGCGCTTCTCTGCTTGTATCACCTAGCCAAAGCTGGACCTGAAGCAGCGAAATGGACTGGAATCGCTGAACTTCTCAAAGAAGCTGGTCTGGAAGACTTACCCAAAGCCAAAGTCGCTGTCCTATCTGGCGAAGACCTTGATCCAATCCAAGGGGAGAGGGGCAAGAAAGGGGAGCCTTCAAGGCGAACACTGTGGGGAGAATTGGCATGGCAGCTCGGCGGACAGGAAGGATATGACATTGTGAAAGAGAATGACCAGAAGCTCACCCCACCCTCTGCAGATATTATCACCAAGATACTATCGCTCAATTCGGGAAACCTTGTCCTGATTGATGAGGCGCTTCGATACGTGAGCAGAGCACGCGGAATCGAAGTCCACGAGACGAGCCTAGCTTCTCAAACTCTCAATTTCTTTCTCTCACTAACTGAAGCTGTTTCTCGAGTGCCGAGGACTTCTTTGGTAGTAACGTTACCCACGAGTCTTCTTGAAATGACGCGCGAAGACGAAGAGGATTTCAAGCGACTCAAGAAGTTCTTTCAGAGAGTTGAGCGTACCCGCCGACTCGCAGAAGGAGACGAGATCTACGAGATTGTCAGGAGAAGACTATTCGAAGATGTAGGAGACGCGGATGAGGTAAAACTCATTGCGAACTCGTTTTTCGATTACTACAGACAGGAACGAGAGTCATTTCCCCAGTATGTAACTCCCCCTAACTACCTTGAAAAGCTTCAGAGAGCATACCCTTTCCACCCCGAATTTCTCGATGTGCTGAATGAGCGCTGGTCCTCAATCCCACAGTTTCAACGAACCAGGGCTGTGTTGCGGATGCTTGCCTTGATTGTCGGACAGCTCTACAAGAGTGACACTGGTCCCTTAATTCAAATCTCTTCGGCTAGGCTCTCTTTCAGGGATTTCAGGTCTGAGGTATTGGAACAGCTTGATGCTCGACAATTCGACACAGTGATTGAGTCAGACATAGCTGGAACTGGGGCTAGAGCTGCAAGAATAGATGAAGAAGGCAACGTCACCTACCAGAGAGAACACATTGCCGAAGGCGTAGCTACGGCGATATTCTTCTATTCTTTTGGCGGAACGGGCGCTCAGCCCTCCGCGACACTTCCCAATCTGAGCCTCGCCGTTCTCCGGCCCGGACTAGAACCCGCCTTCATTCCTGATGCGGTTAATTCATTGAGGCGACCCATTACAGGTCTCTTCTATCTGGAAGTCGAAGGCGACCACTTTCGATTCGCAGTCACTCCTAATCTCAATATGATTCTGACGGAAAGAGAGGCTGCCGTGAATGCTGAAGATGCGGAAAAAGTACTCTTGGAATCAATTGGGAAGCAGATTGGGGACAAATTCAAACCGGTCTTGTTTCCAGCCGAGCCCCGCGATGTTCCTGATCAGCCCCACCTCACACTGGTGGTTTTGGGACCAGACGATACATTCGGCAAGAAAACACGTAAACCTACTGAGGAGAAAATGGGAGAGATAGTAAAGGGGGCCGCCACTTACCGGACATACCGTAACTGCCTAGTCTTTGTCGCACCAGAAGAAGGTCACAAGATGAGAGAATACGCTCGCAGGCTTATCGCCCTGAGGGACATAGAACGGCTCTACGCACGTTCAAACAGACTTTCAGAGGCACAGAAATCGCAATTAGAAGACATGATGAAGGATGGCGAAAAAGCTCTAACTCAGTCTATCTGGAGAGCGTACCGCTTCGTCATAACTCCTGCCGCCGAAAACAGGCTCGAGGCATTCGATATGGCCCCACAAATCCAACAAGGGCAAAAAAGAATCTCGGATTCAATCTGGGACGCACTTGTGGACAAAGAGCGGCTGGCTCCAAGGATTGGACCAACCAGGTTACCGAGCGCAGATTTCGGGTTGTGGCCCAAAGAAGCGAAGGCCACCACAACGAAAATGGTTCGCGATGCGTTCTTGACGTTCACGAACTTGCCGATGATTCCCTCTGTTGACGTCCTACGAGACGCGATTGTCGAGGGAGTATCTAACGGGAACTTCGGATATGCTACTGGCTCACTCGAGTCTAAGAAATTCCATTCTATTCGAATAGCGTCGATGCTTGACCGCGATTCTATCGAGTTCGTTGACGATGTATTCCTTCTCAGGCCTGACTTTGCCTATGAGCTAACTGGTACTATTCAAAATGAGCCTAAGAAAGGCGAATCTATCCCTGAGACATCTAGATCTCCAGGTGAACGGGCTACCCAAGGGGTGCGCGGCCCTGATTTCTACGAGTCGGTCAATGTTTCTAGCGACGACCTAGATTGGAAGAAGTGGGCAGAATTTCACGATGCGGTTATTCAACCCCTTGTGAATTCTGGCGCAAACCTCAAGGTGCGAGTTTCTGTGGAAGGTTCCTCACCAGATGGAATCTCGGCAAACACTGTTGACCTTGCTGTTAAGGAAGGACTCGTTCAATACGGCATAAATGCCAAAGTCGAGCCAAAGAAGAAGTCCCAAGACTAGGGACGTGACCCGTATTCCACGTTCGCTGCGTTCCCTTCCCAGGGTTCATCTCAATACTCAGCTCTTCGATGGACCTTCATTGCTAGAATCAAACAGCAATATGTAATACTGACCGATTCCAGAACGAACTCGGATTTGCCAAGAATAGAGAGGGACAATTCCGGATATGAAGATACGGTTAGGCCTTTTGTTGTAGCCGCTAACACTCAGGAATGGAGAAAAGCGCTGAATCTGCTTTACATCAACGGTTCTGGAATGGTTCTCTCTGAAGTGTCGATGCCAGTCCTCGTGTCTCTCGATGGGAGGGCGGAAGACGTGAAGATGTCTCTTGATTTGATGAAGGGGAAGGGCGCGGCTGCGGCGCCCTCATTCGCCACTGCAATCTTAACCATGCTGATGCCTGGTTTGAAGTCATTGATGCAGAACGCCGAGATAGCCGAAGCCGGAAGTAAGACGGATGAGAAGATGACACAAGCTATTTTCTCGAGTTTCGCGCCGGTATTCCAGCGTGGGTTAGATGATTTCACAAAGACGCTCATCCAGAGTGGGTTCACACTTTCCGATGCGATAGCAGTCGCCATCTTCCAATCTCTCTTAACGTTTAGGCAGAGTCAGATTCATGTCATGACTGACCAAGACGAGTACGAAGACGTTGTAAAATTGCTCCGTAGGTTGGATGTGGCACACCCACAGCTTCAGGTAAGCGTGTGCCCAAACTGTGCCAATTTCAGGCTGATAGTCTCGAGACACTCACCACATTCCGAGAAGTGTGCTCAGTGCGGCTCGCCGTGGACAACCCTTACTCTATACACCTTGGATAGTACCCTGTCCAAACTGAAAGTGGAGAGTTCTGACTTGCCAATCTTCATATCGGCGTATCTTAGGAACAAACTGATTTACCTGACGGCGATGGAGGAGATTAGCGTCCATCCCAATGCAGTCCTTAACTTACAAGCAGGGCAAATGGAGGTAGATGTCTATCTTCCTCAATTCAGAATCGCTTTAGAATGCAAAGTATTCAGAGACCCATTCGGCAGCTTCTCAGGGTCTCTTGCCGGAAGCATCGTCGGCGACTTGAGGGACAAAATCGTCCGACTAATGGCCTTGGGTGTCACTGACCTCGTGATTGCAACTAACTTGACAGCGGAAGCCACGAATAAGCTGAGAGAGGAACTACTCAGTGATGAACGCATTAGATTACGTCTGTGGGTCTTACCCCGCGACGTAAACAACCTGATTGGTACCTTAGACGCAATTGCTGATTCCGTGGGAAAGCAAGTCTCAGCCGATTTCGAGAAGGCACTAAGAGGTACTCAGTTCGTGACTGCGAAAGAGACAGGCGCCCCGGTTGAGAACGCTAACTTGTCTCTCCAAGAGAAAGGAGAGCAAACGCCTTCTAGACCAGAAGGCGAAGGTCCGAAGTAATCCACTTTCCCGCAGCCCCTATTTTAGAGTCCATCTACTAAGGCCTGAAGGTCAGCTTTCTGATCCTCAGGCTTCCATTCCTTCCTGATCCTCGCTGAATCTATTGTTCGCTTTGTCTGGTAGCACTGACATTCGCAAGCCCAGACATCGCTGTCGATCCTTCGAACACGATACCTCCTAACACCATTCTCAGACCTCACAAGGCACTCGTCTTCACTCACTCTGATGACTGCGCCTGGTCTGTTTGCGGCTGAAAGACCTCGTCTCTCGCTCATCGATGGTTCGCGCATACCCTATTATACCCTACTATCATACCCCGCGGTGTGAAGCCTAATATACCGTGCGGTATATTGGGGTATTCTGGGGTTATTCTTGGGGGACCGAATCCAGAAGGTCAAGACCAGTGTGGCCCTGGATTCGGATTTACTGGACTGGGTCGACTCTGAGATAAGGAAGAAACGATTCGCGACAAGGACTCACGCTATCGAATACGCCCTCCAGAGACTCAAGGAACAGGAGAGTTGATCGACAACATCAGCTTGAGACTCCTCACATGTGGGGCTCTCGACAGACTGACACGGGACATGGTGGCGACCTTGCCACCTGGACAATATGTCAGGTAGGGAGTGAGATTGGTTCCTCGAGTTCAGAGGATGGCAGCCAGCCGCCTCCCAAACACATACAAGGGCTTGCCACGATTATGGCGGCACAGTATGCATTCCATGTGTTCAAGAATAGCAATGTTCCCTCCCCAGCTTGTAAGATACTTCGTTCTACGATACACGATGCCGAACGACGTGGTGGCAGACTGTTGGGGCGGAATGGGCTCGGTTCCACTGGAGGCTTGTCTAACTGGCAGGTATGGTGCCGCTAACGACATTTCTCCAGAGGCATTCGCCATCATGAAGGCAAAGATTCATCCGCCGACTCTGTCCAACCTCGGGAGTTATCTTTCATCAGTAGAATCTGAAATGCAAGATTGGAGTGGACCTCAGCCCGAATTAGATTCGATAGGAACAAGCTTGGAGATACCGATCTATTATCATCCGAAGACGCTTGCTGAACTTCTGAAAGTCCGTCAAATTGTCCAACGAGACATTGCTGATTCGGAAGGGAAGAGCCGCACTGCGAGTTTCGCAGAAGGACTCATGCTCGGTGTCCTGCACGGGGACAGGAACGAATCGATTTCGCTGCCTATGGACAGTTCGAAGGCGATTTCACCAACTCACGTTAGGAAGATGATCAAAGAGAATCCGTCGAAATTCACACCTGAATACAAGAGGCACATAATCGACTCTCTTCGGTTGAAGGCAAGGAAAGTCCTGAAAGACCCAATTCCAAAGTATCGAGGACGCGTTCAGATGAAAGACGCGTCTCGTTTCACCGCCGTTGAAGGAATCAAACTGCTTATCACTTCGCCACCCTATATGGGCACACATACCTATGCCTATGACAATCGCATTCGTCTTTGGTATCTGGGCTACCAATACAAGTACGTGGACAGGATGATGAATATGTCCGATGATAATTCGCGCTACTTTGGGGGAATTGAGCGGGTTCTAATTCACATGCAGTCATACATGGACGACGATTCTGCCGCCGTTGTCGTCTTCGGAGACATCCGCAAAAATGGGAGAATCATCAGGCTTGGTGAGGAGTTTGCAAACCGTTGGGAGTCGGTTCGTAATGCTGAGTTCAAGGTCAAAGGAATAATCACCGACCGAACGCAATCAGGTAGGAAACGATACTACGATATTGCGCAGAACGGAATGAGACTCGAACGACTGGTAGTTCTCGAGAAGGGACATCCTCGGATCAACCCCATAGACTCTGGTTGGGCGTCCCAGCCAATCACCGCTGCTTAGGGGCCACAGTTCATTTAAGTGAGGCAGGTGGCGGATTGCCCCAGACCCGGCCGTGACAAATCACGTTTCCGTCTTCTTGGGCTCGGGCGCATCAAGACCATTCGATGTGCCGCTTGCGAATGAACTGCTGGAAGGATTCCTTGAAGACGGGGTCATCGATCAAGGGCTTCGCGCTCGGTCAGCTTCATTCATGCGGGCTTTGAACCGGTTTGGAGTCAATTCTACTCTCGAGAACCTCCTCACCCTCATCGATGCGAGGGTGAACCCATTGATCATCAAGGAGAAGGCAGGGGCCTTCGTGCCAGAGATTGGCGACTTCGCCAAATGGAGAGCGTTGGTGCCTCAAGCGAACGATGAGGAAGTTAGCAAGGCCATTAGGAATTACGTATTCAAGAAGTGTTTCGTTTACGACGCCGAACAGATCGACAAAGCCCAGGAGTTCTTCTTGAGGCTCCTCCGAGGTATCAGAATCTACTTTAGATTAGAGGAGGAGCTACAAGGTCACTATCAGAGATTCCCCAAGGTCCCAATATTCACTACAAACTTCGATAATGGTTTCGAGCAGTTCTGCCGAAGGGAAGTAGTCGATTTCTTTGATGGGTACGACCATCAGGGCTGGGGTGGCATGATTTTCAACCATACTCTGTATGGAGCCGACGAATACAAGACGCATTTCAAAGTATACAAGTTGCATGGCACCGTGCGATACGTGCGCAACACCGACGGCTATCTTGATGAAATAACGTCCTTACCGGCTGATGGATCGATAACCGCTAACGGTCGTCCCGCCTTCCCCGATCTTGTATACGCGGAGAGCTATCAGTATACTTCTAACTCACCGCAGCTCGAATTGATGTATCTGATGAAGGAGCAGTTGATGGTTTCCAACAGGGTAATTGTGGTAGGATACTCTTTCAACGACCCTCACATTCTCACAGTGTTCAAAGACGTTCTTTCCTCAAGAGACGTCACGCTCGTCATATGTTCGCCCCACGCCAACAGAATCATCGCCGACAAGTTCCGTGGACACCGTTCAAACTGCATCCCAGTCAGAGTTGAATCAAGGCGACTCGACCCTGTGCGCGACTTCGGTAGAAATCGTGTGCCAAGATGAAACTACGACCTGGGGAAAGTGTGAGGAAGATTCGAACAGTGCGTGAACTCGCCGACCTTTTCAGAATCGTTCCGGGTTCGAAGTCCATCCCGTTGGAGACGCTCAGGCAGGAACTCGTTAAAGCGAGACTTCATGAAGCTGCGACATACCTGGGTCTCCTCCAGCGTCGCCGACGGTCCAATCCGGCTTCCGAAGACCAGACGGTCCTCATGGAATTGGCCAAGGACAGGGTAGCATTCGCGCACGTCCTGGGTATCTGGGACGCACACAATGGTCGAATCTCACTTACACAGAAGGGGCGACTTCTCAAACGAAAGCTGGAATCTGACAAATTGGCGCCCGAAGTAACACTCTTCCAACTGATAATTGAATCGCCTTACCGTTCGTATCAGGCGTTCCTAAGGAACATGGCGAGCAATCGAGGACTGGTCAGGATTGCGGGGAGACAGTTGAATAGGGAAAAGAACTCAAGGAATCTGGTGCACTTGTCGGGATTCCCTATGGACGTGGCGAGCTTCCACACCGTTAAGGACCTATTCTACGACTTCGGTCTCCTGAATTGGCGGATTCTTCAATCGGAAAGAGATACTCTACCTCACGAGGGATTTGCATAAATATGTAAGTATCAAATTGGTGAAGGAAGGAATACTGGAGTTGAAGAATAGCCTGCCGGAAGGCGAAGTCACGGTGGGAAGTTTTGTGAACTCTGTAGAACACGCCTTTGACACCCTTGGGCTGGAGAAGGACGTGTATCAAGAACTTCTAATAGTTAGAGACGAAGTCTGCCAGCAGCTTCGGATGTCCGATCAGACTTTCGCAAGGTTGACATTGGAACTATACGGACGAGGAACAGAGAAGAGTAGGTATCTTGTTCGGAGTGGGTGCTTTGGTAGAGCGCCCACCTATAGGATACTCTAAGAAATTGAGTAGCCTACCTGAAATCCATGGGGAGGAACAATTAACCAAGATAATGGTGCGTAACTTTGGTGTTTAGTTTCAAAGACTATGGGTTGACGGATGTTCCGTTTGTCGATTTGCAAACGCTCCAGCCCTATTCCTTGGAGCCGAAGGAGAATGGACAGATCTATGTCAATGGAGCTACGAAGGCGATTGTAGATCGCGTCTTCTCGAGGCTCAGTTTCGGTGACCTCGTAACTTACGTCTCCTCGGTTGGTCCGATAAGGGGAGCAGGCAAGTCAGCTCTGATGGCACATGTATTCTGGCAGCTGCAACAGGAGAACAAACCAGCGGTTTGGACGAGCGCACAGGGCGAACGCAGCCCGGGCGGGCTTGTAGGGAGAATATTCGATTCGATTCTCTCATACGGCCTGGGAAAGGGGTCAGATGCGAAGCTCTCAAAATTCACGAAAGAAGTTACAGAGGCCAATCTCAAGTCCATTATAGAGAAGACAGAAACCCCTTCACTCGCGAAAATCAACGGGTTGATGAAGGTTCTCCAAGCGGAAAAGTTGGAACAGTCCACAAAACTTGCTAATATCAGAAGGTCGATAGTGTTATACGGCCCGGTCGACATCTTCGGCTATTATCTCAAGATACTGAAGGAAGCGGAGGTAGGCCGGATTGTCGTTTTCATCGACCAATTCGAAGACTACGTTCAGGCCCAGGGCCCTTCAATGATGCAGAAGCTTAGTGATGATTGGCGAACCCTCCTCGAGTCGCTCCGGGGTAAGGCGAGCATAGTCGTCAGCATGCACGGTCAAGCCCAAGTTATGATGAAGAAGTTAACGAATTACAAGCTTGCTGAAATCACCGGTGATTCTCAAGTCATTGTTCCCGCCATGAGCCAAGAAAGAGGGGTCAGGCTGGCTGCAGCCTATTTGGCCGCTACGAGGGTAAAGGGATACAGGGCTACAGACAATGAACTCGAACCCTTCAAGGCACCGGTCGTCGAATACTTTACAAAGGAAGTGGACGGAAACCCGAGAAGACTGATGTCAGCCCTGCGAACAATCCTTAGGATAGCTATGGAACAAGAAATCAAATCAATTGATCTGTCGTTCGCAAAGTCCAAACAAATCCAACAAGCCCTTCGAACCCCGGCAGAATAGATGCTTGCGTTGAGCCCCAGCCTGCAAAGCGAACAACGAGATACATGACTTTGACGGTAATGCGTGAGACCTAAAGCACTCAAAAAGCGACGATGTAAATCAATCCTGGCGAACGTTAGTATCGGGAAGCCGGGAGTCCTTATGACTTGCGGGGTATTCTCCGCTTCAATGAGCCGACGTGACATCCTCCGGTATAGTATTCACTAATAGAGTTGGTGTCGGCTTTTGTTCAGATGGTCTGGCCTCCGGCAAAGGGCCGCCAGTACGCAGAATTTCTAATCGAATACTGGGGCCAACTAGTACCAAAAACGGCTGTAAATGTGCCGATCGAGTCCGGATTGGGACTGACCCGGACAGAATAGACCGTCCTGGGGGCCTCATGATACCCAAAAGAGGACGTCTGCCAGACTAGGATACAGCGGCCAATCAGTTTGGTCCTATTCTGAGTAGGAGTTGAGCCACGACAGGTTGCCCTGAAGCCTATGGTACTGGCCTACGCCGGGCTGCTTTCGCTGCATTGCAGAGAAAGGGGAACCTCAGGCCATAGGCAGAGTCTATGTGTAGCTCACGAGCAACGTCTTGGGAATGGGACTACGTGAGTGTAAATTCCGGTTCTGCCATCATGTGAGACCGCTGAAGTAGTCCTCGTCGAGCTTTGGTATCTCAAGGCTAGTCTTCCTCACCCCCAACCCCGCCTCAACCATGATCCTCGCGAGTTCCTTTCCGTCGATTAGCTTGACCTTGCCTGCCCTTTGAGCTGTCTGTATGGCATCTAGGGTAAAGCTCGATGTGGTGACAAAGATGCCTTGTTCCACTCGTTCCGTGGTGAGACCTCCGATGAAATCCCTAACCTCTTTGGAACTCACCTGGTTTGTCCACCGCTTGGCCTGGAACTTGGCCTTGTAGAGCCCCAGCCTGTCCATGGCGCATTCGCCGTCGATGCCGCCGTCGCCGGACCTTCCCGTGACCTTGATCGTGCCATCTGCTATGCTGCCGTACTCCAGCCTCTCAAGCAACTGCGCAACGATGCTCTCAAAGTTGCTCGGGTCGACGTTGTGCAGCCGTTCCAGCACCTCCTCTTGGACTCGTCTGACTAGCTCAAGCCTCGCTTGTTCGAGTGCCTCGAGTGGGTCGATGGCCGGGACGGTGAATTGACCAACAAGCGGGATGGTATTCTGTGCGGGAGTGCTCGCGGCGTGCCCCGATGTCTTGTAGTACTCAGCTTTCCAGGATGACCACTCTCTCTCTAACCTCTGCCTTCCTTTGTCTGTAATCTTCCATATGCCGGTGGTCCCCCTTTCGCTGTCTCCAGTCAGAACTAGGTCCTGCCTTGCCCACTGTATCCTGTTGTTGAGCCGATTGCCGCCGGAGTCCAATCTGCTGGCAAGGTCCTCAGGTGTCAGGTCTGGGTAGAACCTCTTGACTTGCTGTATTGCATCGTGGGCGCTCAGGCTCCCTCCAGCTTCGGCCATGACCTTCAGGAGCGGCAGGTGGATGTTGTCCTTGGGGGGAAGCGCCACATCTGCAGCTTTGGTTCAGGTTGTAAAAAGGATACCCGGAACGAAGGTTCTTCTAATACCGGGACATCGAAGGAATGTTGGCCTACCGTCTCTTCGTGAGTCATAGCTTCAGAAATGCTGTGTTGGTCGAAGAGCTGAAGTCATCATTCAAACATCCCGGCATTGAGCTCTACGTGGCAGAATGCAATAAGCATTATTAGGGATTCTACGCAAGTAATTGACATGGTTCAATCCGAGATGCTTGACATAGGTCTGATCGATTCGAACAAGAAACAAGCTAGAAAGGAGTTCGACCCGGCAAAGCTCCAAGAGCTTTCTGACTCAATCAGGGCGAATGGCGTCCTTCAACCTATTCTAGTACGAAGGAAGGGGGAGAAAAGGTACGAAATCATTGCCGGCGAAAGAAGAGTTCGTGCTTCGAAGCTAGCAGGGTTGAAAGAGATTCCCGTAATCGTTAAAGAATCTGATGACATCGACACGATGATAGACTCCTACCTCGAAAACGCTCACCGAGAAGACCTGACACCGGGCGAGAAAGAGGATGCCTTGGTTTCGTTATGGAAGACTGGGAAATTCAAAACTACGCGAGAACTAGACAAGGCATTAGGATACGGAAGTGGTTACTGTGCAAACGTCATTGAAGCCCGTGAATTCAGAGATAGGTACAAACTGCCTGACTCGATTGCTACCACTACCATAACCTCATCCAAGGGTCTGACTGATGATGTCCGTAAACGCGTCCTTCTTAGGGTTACCCAAGATGAGGGAAAGTACGGCCAAGTCAGAACAGTCAGAGAGTTAAAGGAGATCATAGACAAAGCACCACCCGGAATTGTGGATGGCGTCTTAGGGGGCAAGATTTCAACAGATGAAGCAAACAAAGCTATCGAACTTTATCAGACTGCAGACAGCAAGAATGTGAAACCACTCGCCCGAGCGATTGAGCGCGGTGATATCAACATCAGTTCCGCAGAAAAGACTCTAAAGCTATACTCTGAACTAGAGAAAAAGGGCGTCAGGCTAGACGAGAACGACGTAAGGAGGGACTTGGAGGAAGTCAAGAGACAGAATTCATTGGATGAAGCTCATGAAAAAATTATGACACAAGCCAGAGCCTCAGTACTTAGTGGGAGGAAGGGGTCAATTGATTTCAGAGTTGTCGACCCCGGCAATAGCTTCATCCAAGAAGTAAGCGACACAGCATGGAGAATCAAGAGGTGGGGCGTGCAAGACATGATGCTTGTAGGAGCCAACAGATGGGAAGTCGCGACAAGATACTTCAAAGAGATTGACGAAAAGATTCACTTCTTGCTAGGCACCAAGAAGGAAAGGGCATGAATTCCATTAGCATAATTCCATCCGACCTTAACCTGGTATCAAATCAGCCCGTCGTCGAACAGAATGACACTGTACTCCTTACCGCACGCCTCTTAGACCAGAACAGGGATGTCGTTCCAAATCAAACGATCATATTGTACATCAATAATCCTGCATATCCAGCTCCGTTGAGGATATCAGAAGAACAGACTGACCAAAAGGGAATTGTGATGTTTCAAGTTTCTATGAAGAGTCCTGGAGACTTCCAATTTGTTGCTGGATGCAACAGCGTGCTAAGCCCACAATGCAACGTCAAGGTCAACCTGTCACTGACCCCAAGAGGGCCCAGGAGTTGGCAAGGAGTCATAAACTCACTGACTAGAATGGAACGCGACCTAAGTGTGGTCATGGACCAGATGACTGCAAGCGGCCGCCGCCCAACGAAGGCAGAATTATGTGCTGCTCTCGGACTCGACTACTCTCTTGCAAGAGACAGAATGGCGATCTCTACAGCAATATACGACCTCAAGATGTGGTTCGATTACTTATGGAGAAATCTGTACGAACCCAGCTCCTCCTTCCCGAGGGATTTTGCAAGATTCATGCAAGACACCGCAGGATATGCGGCTTGGAAGACGGCACCGAATTCGGTCTATAACAACCTAATCAACGTCTACCACCTTGCTGAGGATGAAATTCACGAGGCGTGGGTCCTATCAAGAATGTGGGGCGAATTCATCAGCACGGCCAACAACATGTATGGCCTCCACTTCATGGTCTCGTTTTATGACAGAACGGCACAAGTCTACTACTACTTTCAGCCCGATTTCTGGCAATATGTTGAGAAACAAATCCAGTCGGGCGAGAGACTCGCTAAGGGGCTAAGAACGATACTGACAAGACACCGAGACTTTGGAATGATGCTCACTTCAGGAGAACCAGCATACAAAGCCCTGGAAGATACGGACGCCACACTAAAGATGATTACCGATTCAGCGCCCCCAATCAGGTGCGAGCTCTGTTGGAGAAATGGAGTGACAATAGAATTCCAAAAGACAGATGATCTGTATTCCCACATCAAAACAAACCATTGACAACTGGTGGTTTATTCCTCGGCAAGTTTGCTAGTTCTATGACGGCAACTAATCCTAGTGAATGGGTCCTAGAACCAACTAGCCCACTACGTTAAGAATGTACGCACTCAGAATGCTTCCATAACTCAACGTGAGCTATACTTACCTACAAACGAACTTGACAGTTCAGAGCAATGTCGTCAAGACTGTTCAACACTGAACTGAGTTGTACGCAGGAGGATTGCCCAGCTTTTTTAGTCGGGCAGACTTGCAGTTTTGGTCAGTGGGGAGGAAGACTGCGGCTATGCTTCTGACGTATGCCGTGGAAGGCCCAGCAACTGAGCGCTCGATAACATCGTTCATCTACTTCGCTTCTCGCTTGACTACCTCTCTGATAGAGAAGCAGTTCCATGGTATTCTCAGGAGATTGTGACCAGTTACGGTAAGGCTGATCTTTTCGAGAGGTTCGCCCAAGACAATCTGGCGGGTCTCTTGCTGATGAGTGAGAAGGGAAGTATCGGCCCGGCTCTATCTAAGATGCGCGAGCGCAGCACTGAGAGAATCAACGACAGCGTCCTTCGTGAAAGGATTGCCGTAGTCAGAGAAAGGAGATCACAGATGGACTTCACGCACGCCGTCCGACACGACTGGCCTAGTAGAGGGGCAGGGAGTGGTCACGATATACCCTCCAGACGCAGAGTAGATGGTATGATGACCGTGGAAGCGTGCCTACTTCACGTGTTGGGAAGTTTCGGGAATCTGACCTATGAGCAGGATGTGGAGCCCTTGAGGTCAAACCTGGCGAACGTTAATATCGGGAGGCCGCGCTAGCGGGCTTACATTGGCCAACGAAGGCGGAATCCAGGTGGGATACCGCACTCGTTCGGGTACGGGCCCCGTCGGGCCCGCAGAAAAGAAGTTCGAATCGAACTCGCCCCATCGGAAAAGCCTCAGACCGAGGCTGTTGCGGCATTCGAAACCCGAAGAGCTCGCCAAAGTCCAGGCGGCCTTAGATTATTCTTCACCCGAACTCAATAGTGCTCGAGATGTCAGCTCGACATTCCTTTGAATGACAGAACCTTCCTTCATGGATTGAATTCTTCGCTTGGTCAGCTGGCATCCAGCCGGATGCTCTCTCGCTGTTCCAGGCCGTACCGTTTTACCTTCTCCAAGTCTACTCCCCGCCTCTTGCAGATGTTCTCGATGAGCCCGAGCAGGCGCCAGCTGCCGAGACTGAGAGCCGTGGCCACTATCGCTCGTTTCAACGGATTCCCGCTGCTGTCCTTCAGCGCGTCCCTCGCGGTGGTTCTCATCAGTTGGAGATAGCACGCGTAATAGACCGCAAGCTGAGAAGCATCCAACGTCTCATGATTGACTCCCCTGCTTTTGATTGTTCCTAGAGATATGTTCTGCATAGGCGTGATCGTGAACTCGGCCGGCCGACCGCGCACCTCCAACGCGCCCATCCTGTTGACCAGCCTGACAGTCTCCCAGTTGTCTTCCGGGGTCTCGTCCGTCTGACCCACCTGTAACGTGAACGCTGGTCTCCAGTAAGCCCTGTTCAGGTTCACCAACCCCTCGAGAACTATCTCCTGCCATCCTCCGTCCGGCCCAATCCTTAGCGGGAGGGTCTTGTTCGGCATGTGGATTGCCGCGAGTCTTTCACTCCCAGTCTCTATGCCCGTCTGGACTCCCACCCAGTGATCAGGGCCGGCCTTGACGATGCGGCTGATGGCCCGCGGAACCTCTGGATACGCTGCAGGAATGGAAATCCGCCCGTGAGTTGGGTTGGCTGACACGAGTCCGTCTACAGACATTATCGCCCTGAAGAGCTCCTCGATGGCATCTTGGTTGGGAACGAAGTGCGCTTCGTGCTTGTAGGCGAAGATTTCGTCGCTGTGCACCCACGCGTTTGTGTTGCCCGCCGCCACATTGACCGTCACCTCACTCTTTGCCATCTCAGGGGTATAGTACCGGAGCGGTCTGAGCGTCACTTCGCAGAAATCGCAACCCACCCCGCAACCCCTCATCACCTCGACAAACCCCTTCACCGTGGGGCCCTTGATCAGCGGAATCTCGTCTAGGTTCGGGAACTGTTTCTGCCCCAGCTTGCGCGTCACGAACCTTGATTGCGAGATCCAATTGCGCCTGAAGTCTTCCCCGAAGCTCGAGTACCCATGGAAGTACTCGCTCCCGTAGATTGCTCCCGTAGCGAAGTCCTCGAACAACTCGTTGGCAATGTCGTCTGCCTCGCCCTGGAAGGCGAGGTCGATTCCGAGTGCCTCCATTTGCTCAGGTAGGACAGTCAGCTCCCATACGCCTGGACCGCCTACGACGAGTCTTGCCTTCTTGCCGGCCCTAGCCCTGTTGAGCCTCGCCATCAGGTACTCAAACTCCAGTCTGACCCACGGCTTCGACGTGTCCGAAAACAGGGCGGAGTAGCTCATCGCCAGGGGCCCTATGCCCAGCGGGTCCATGGTGTAGACTCCGATCACTTCCGTGTCGTCCCGGATGGCCTCCTCGAGGTGATCTTCGTGGGCTACGACGACCTCTTCGGGCTTGTGCCGGGTCAGAAGTGCCGACTCGAGCTTCCTAAGAGCGTAGGGGGCGACTGAAGCCCGGCCTCCAATCGCCGGGGGCGGCTTTCCTTTCAAGAACTCCCAGACAACCCACGGGATCTTGCCAGAGGGAGCGCAGGGCAGGAAGTCGAGCAGCGGGAAGTTGCTATACTGCCGATTTAGCGTCGTGTCCGACACGAGCACAACTCTTGCCGTAACCAGTTACCTCACAGTGAGGCGGCGGGACGCTCCACTGATAATAAAAGCCTTGGTTGGTTCCTGGGGACATTCCCAAACCACTTGAACGTCGCCACATGGGTGGCACTTCATCGTCGAGCCGAAGGCCGTCTTCTCCCCGAACTCCGATTCCAACATTGAGAATCGTCTCATTTGCTTAAAAGCAGAACGCCAAGGCGGCCACTCAGCAGAGATAATGTCTCTCAAGACAGTCCGGGCGGTCGAGTTCCCGTTCCCGAAGTCGGAGCCTGAAGCGAGGAAGGGGAACTTCTCGGAAGTACAGCTTCCCTACACCATGGAGGAGGCGATAGCGGAAGCAGACAGGTGCGTGACGTGTGGCAACCCCGTTTGCATAGACATATGCCCGGTCCAGACCGACATCAGAGGCATGTGCGAGGCTGTGGCGAGGGGCGACTTCGTGGCAGCTTACCACCGCGTCCGGGAGACTAACGCCCTTCCTGGTACGACCGCTAGGTGCTGTCCTCAGCTCGACAGCCTGTGCGAAGCTGCATGCGTAGTCGGAACACAGGGGCACCCCGTTGCCTCGGGCATGATCCAGAGGTTCGTTGCTGACTGGGAGCGGACGCAGTCAAGACAGCCCGACCCCAAGGTAACTAAGGAGACCGGAAAGCGTGTTGCTGTCGTCGGCGGAGGTCCAGCAGGCTTGGCGGCTGCCGAGCTGCTGAAGAGATACGGCCACTCCGTTACAATCTACGAAGAGCTACCGTTTCTCGGTGGGACCGCCTGGTATGGTATACCTGACTACCACCTGCCGAAAGACGTTCTGCAATACGAAGTAGGACGAATCCTTGAGATGGGTATTGAAGCAAAGAAAGGTGTCAAGGTGGGCAGGGAAGTCAGCCTCGCCGACCTCAGGTCAGAATATGACGCCGTGATCTTGGCCACGGGCGCTAAGGACGTCTCCAAGTTCGACACCCCCGGCTCCGACTTGAAGGGCGTCTATGATGGCTACAAGTTCCTGGAGGACGTCTTCAGCAGGGGTGTGAAAGCGTATCTGGCTAACCCGAAGTACAAACTTGGTAAGGATATCTTGGTCATCGGTGGAGGCGACAGCGCCCTCGACTGCGCTAGGACGGCCCTGAGGCTGACGGAGGGGAACGTGACGATAGTCTACAGAAGGACCGAGGTCGAGATGCCCGTCGACCCCATCCTCGTCGAGGAGGGGAAGGAGGAAGGCCTGCAGCTGAAGTTCCTGATGGCTCCGAAGTCCTACAACGGCTCAGGCGGGAAACTCTCGAGCGTAACCATGACGGTCATGAGGCTCGGCGCTGTGGACGCGAGCGGCAGAAGGAGCCCAGAGCCGACGGGGGAGGAGGTCGAGTTGAAGTGCGACTCCGTAATCGTTGCAATCGGGAGGGGCCCCAATTCCTTCATCCAGAAGCAGGCGGGGCTTAAGGTCGGCCCGAAGAGCGCCATAGCAATCAACGACGACTATCAGACCTCAATGCCCGGTGTCTTTGCCGCAGGTGATGTCGTCACAGGGGAAAGCCTGGTCGTAAAGGCGATGGCGAAAGGGAGAGAGGCAGCCCAGAGAGTCCACGAGTACATGATGAGCCTCGAGCCCAAGCACGTTTCTCTCTATGACTACTACTATACCAGGAAGACTTCGGGACGCTATTACATGAAGATGATTGACGGGAAGGAAGAGGCTCTTCCTCCAGTGTGAGATAGAAGCTAGATTTGAAACATCCCTCTGGACCCTGATGACAGTCTTCGTGGGCCACTCTAATGGGGAGCCGCAATACGTATCTGTAAGCAGAAGAAGATTGGTTCCATGCCTCTCTGCCCGAAGTGCGGCAAGCTGATCAGTGCCAAAAAGTACAAGCGGCACCTCGGCAGGTGCGGCTCCAGCCACAAGCGACCCGTGAGACCTCTCGACCACCCCGAGAACTTCTTCATGAAGATCTGAGTGGTGTCGCACGTCTCCTCGCAGATTAAGTAATTGGGGCACTCGAACTCAAATGCCGAGAGCTGACCTGAGACCCTTGTACCTGTTTCTTATGGTCACTTCGGTCACCCCGGCGGCTTCAGCAATGTCCTTCTGCGTCTTATCTTCGCCTTCCAACGCGCAGGCGACGTATAGCGCCGAAGCCGCAAATCCCATCGGGTCCTTGCCAGCCGTTATCCTCATCTGCTTGGCCCTGGCCAGTATCTCCCGTGCCCTTCTCTGTGTTTTCTCTGACAGTCCTGCCCTGGACGCTATCTTGGTTACGCACTTCGATGGATCTGCCACTGGCATCTTGATGTCCATCTCCTTGAGCAAGAGCCTGTAGGACCTCGCAAGGTCCTTCCTCTTGACGTTGCTCACCGCTGCCACATCTTTCAAAGTTCTTGGAACTTCCATGTCCCTGCAGGCGGCGTAGAGCGATGCCGCCATGATGGACGTGATGGACCTCCCTCTCACAAGACCCCTCTCGAGGGCCTTCCTGTAGAAGTAGGCGGCCTTCTCCGTGACCGCCTCCGATACAGCGAGCTTGTCTGACAACCTTCGCAGCTCGCTGAACGCCTGCCTCAGGTTCCTGTCCGCTGACTCGTGCACCTGGCTTCTCCGGTCCCAGGTCCTCAGCCTCTCGACCGTGGATTTCATGGAACCAGACAACGACTTCCCTGACGCGTCCCTGTTCACGTCTCCTATTACCGTGGCAAGCCCCATGTCATGCTTTGCTATGGAGGTGGGGCTTCCGGTCCTGCTTCTGTTGCCGTCTTCTTCGCTAGAGAAAGACCTCCATTCCGGACCCGCCTCCACGATCTTCTCCTTCATTACGAAGCCGCAACTACCGCAAAAGAGCTCCCCTCTGGGGCTGTCAGTTACCATTAGCCTCTTTCCGCACTTGGGGCATCTATCCAGTATCCTCTCTGATTTCAGCAGCCTCGAAAGACTCGTGTTATGGGACATTTTGCATCACAAATCTGAGACTTTTAGGTCTCAGAATACGAAATGGTTCATCTGATATATAAGCTACGAGTGCCCGTTTTCCCTATGAGTTGAAGGCAATTGCCAAGTGCCCAGGTCTTCGTTGTCGGTTCTTGTCCGGCCTGGACCAAGGGGTCAAAACGTGTGAGGAACGACACGCTATTCCGCGTTTGCCTTTTCTCTGCGAATCGGCATGCCAGCAAGCCACTTCTTTTATAGCATGCGATTGCTTGGAAGGTCAGTGTCGTCCAAGCACTGGGAGATGAAATAACGAGTTACGGACGCGGAGGCGGTTACGGGCGATCTAGTTCAGGCGGAGGCTTTAGGTCGGAAAAACCCACGCCAGTAGAGGTTGGCAAGGAGTACGACGTCACCATTGCCGAGACGAGCAGAAGGGGCGACGGAGTGGCCAAGATCGACGGCTTCGTGATCTTTGTCGCGGGCGGAAAACAAGGAGAGAAGGCGCGAATCAAGATCACCCAAGTGGGCCCGAGATTCGCCAACGCCACGATAGTAGGCACGGCTTCTCAGGGTACGAGTTAGAACTCGTTCCCCGCAAGGGACGGAGGATCACTCCGTCTCCCCTTTTTCATTTGGGGTATGGGCAATGCGTCCCTTTAGTATGCAGCTGTCCGACGAAAGACAGCATGACAAACGAGAAAGAAGAACAGGATACCAGGTCCGAATTCTACAACGGTCAGACGGTAGCCAAATACATCAAGGCCGTCGGCATACCAAAGACCAGAGGCGCATTCAGGGACATGGTTGCTTCAGGCACTTCCGAGGACTTGGACAGCAACAAGGGCCTGGAGCTGATAGCTTGTCTGGGCAAGGTGGTCTTCATGAAGCACCCCCAACAGATCAATATCATGGACAAGTCAAACGGCAAGATAATAGCGTCGATCGACTAGAAGACTCGGATGTTCGAGCACATAACCAACCAACCTGAATGAGCCCCGAGAATTGGTTCTTTCTGATACTTATGGTCGCGCGGAGGGTCAGTAGGTCATGAGCCCTTTTTCCTCGAGCATCACGTGCAGGTTGTTCACGGCCCTGTAGACGTCGGCCTCCCTCTTCGCTCCAGTGCAGACGAGCTTCCCAGAGGTGAAGACGAGTATCACGGTCTTGGGGTCTGCCATCCTGTGGATCAAACCGGGGAACTGCTCAGGCTCGTACATCGATTTTGGTAACAGTCTAGCCGCTTCCTCTAGGCGAATCTTCCCCCCAAGGTTCACTGATGCCACCATATTCTGTATCACTGTCTTCGCCTCGTTCTTGATGGGGATGCCCCCTCTCTTCAACCTCCTGACAACCTCCTGCACTGCCTTTCTTGACTGCTCCTCCGTTTTTGCACCCGTACAGACCATCTTCCCCGTGCTGAAGATTAGGGTAGTTGTCTTTGGGCTCTTCAGTTTGAAGACCAGTCCAGGGAATCGGTCGGGATGATACTCTACGTCGACAAAGGTCTTGGCTATCAAGTTGAGGTCTACCCTCTGGTTTATTGAGGCGGTAGCGACAACGTTCTCGATGCATACCATTGCCTTCGTTTGGGGCATTACGGGGGCGTAAAGAGTCGACGACATATATAGCATGCTAGCGTGATTGGGAATTGGACGATGACTTCGGGGCACGCAAGGCTTGATCGGTACGTGAGACGAGAGCGCGCTCGCTCGCTCGCTCGCTAGCCAGACGAACTCGAGTTCCAGGACGGTCAGGGGGCAGTGGCTGGCGGGAACCGGGCGCGGTTCCTGGCACATATCCTGCAAAACCGGCTTATCGTAAGCGTATATAATGGGGGGATTAAATAACTGTCAAAGAACGGGGTTCTCAGACGCCCTGGTAGTATAGAGGTCAGTATGCGACCCTGTCACGGTCGTGACCCGGGTTCGAAATCTCAAGACGAAAATCCCGGCCAGGGCGCCTACGTTTCAACTTCGACTCCCTGCCGTTAAAAGGCGGCACGGGCTTGCCTCCCATGAACACGGAGGCTCCCCGCCCCGACATCCACGGCTACGAGGAGAGGGTGAGGCGTTACCTCGTCCTCATAGCCGAGTCGAGCATCCCCGACGAGGACAAGAGGGCCCTCACTGAGTTCAGTGAAGTCCTGAGGGCCCAGGGGCTCCACATTGGCAGGGTGATGAAGTACCTCTACCACCTCCGGGTCTGCGCCGGGAAGATCACTGAGCTCTCAGGCTCCGCTAGCCTGACGGGCGCGGACTCGAAGGCGATAACGAAGCTGGTCGCCTGGCTCAACAGCTCGCCCAGGTTCAAGCCAGAGACGCGGAAGGACTTCAACGTGGTCCTGAAGAGGTTCTTTCAGTGGCTGAGGGCCCCGCCCGAGGAGTACCCCAGGTGGAGGAGGAAGCACCTCTACCCAATCGAGGTCGACGACCTCACAGCGACCCTGAAGAAGAACGACATGATCCTTCCCTCCAGCCTGTTCACCCCAGAGGACGTGAACGCGCTCCTGGCAGCTTCGGACCACCCGATGCTGAGCGCCTTCGTGGCCTTCATGGACGAGGTCGGCCCCAGGGAGGGGGAGGCGCTCTCGATGACCATCGGAAGCGTGGTCTTCAACGGGACGGACGTGATATGCAGGCTCCGAGGGAAGACCGGGGAGAGGCAGATCTACCTCGTCAAGAGCGTCCAGATGCTCGCCAGGTGGCTCGACCTCCACCCGTTCAAAAGCAACCTGAACGCCCCGGTCTGGCTCAACCTCAGCAACAACCGGAGGCACCAGCCATGGACCTGCCGCGCCTGCGAGTGCGCCGTCGAAAGGCTCGCGAAGATGGCCGGGGTCAGGAAGAGGGTTTACCCCTACCTGTTCAGGCACTCGGCGGCGACCAGGGACGCCAGGCTCGGGTTCACGGAGTCGCAGCTCTGTCTGAAGTACGGCTGGGTGATGGGCTCGCGGATGCCGAGGATCTACCTGCACCTGGCTGGAACCGACCTGAGGCAGAAGATCATGGAGGTCTATGGAGGGAAGGAGGTCGAGAAGCCCAGACCCCAGACGGTGAAGTGCCCCAGGTGTTCTGCCCCGAACCACCCGGGCCAGAACTACTGCTTCACCTGCGGTTCGCCGCTCGAGCCGGCGGCGAAGACGTTCGAGCTGGAGGAGATGAAGAAGGAGCTGGGCGAGATCAAGGATGTCCTCAGGTCCCTTCTTTCTCAGAGACTTGGAGCCTAGCCTCCAGGGACTCCACCTTTCTGAGGAGCTCTTCGAGCACCGAGCGGGGGACCTGTATGGTCTCGCTGTCGCTTACGACCTCTGCCATGAATGTAGAGCCTACGCCGCAATTTAAGGCGCGCGCTAATCGAGCTCCCTTTTGATCTGCTCGCGCAGGGCCGACAGGTCCTTCCAATGCGTGTGCATGACCTCCGTTATCCTCTGCTTCTCTTCCATGATTTGTCTGGTCGTCTCCTCCCAGGCGTCCATGTCTATCTCGCCCTGTACCGCGTTTCTGACCATCGTCTGAAGCCTGTCCGGAGGGACCGCGTCGAGTTCCCAGCAGGCGTCCCCGTATCTGGAGATGTATTCCGGGCTTCTAGCATCCGCTTTCTTGGTCGGGTTGGAAGGGAGGGCGAGGTCCCTCACCTGCTCGATTGTCAGCGCCATTCTCTTCACCCTACACTCCCAAGCGCCGTACCGGCGCAACCGCATCCCTACATCTCGCGTCATGTCGACACCGCTGGGGTCATGGTCTGCGAAGTGCAGAATGACGACCTCCTTGCCAGCGGGAAAGCGCTTCACGGCCTCCATGACCTTCGTGAAGCTGCTGTAGCCCCTGGAAGGGAATACGACCACGCGGAAGGGCTCTGTAGCTATCTCGAAGAGTGCAGACAAGGCGTCCTTCTCGACCCACGCTTCGACGTATGAGGGCTGGTCATCCCAGTAACTTCGTTCAAAGTCTCCCCTGTTCAGCCACCTGAATAGCCAGTCGACGTACTGGCCGGTGTTACTGAAGACCGTTCCTTCGCCTCCCAGGGTCGTCCTCGCCCTATCCTCCAGCCTGTTCCAGTCGACGTCCTCGTTCTCCCTCGCCCTCGTGATTATCCTGTCGAAGCCCTTGTAGTTGGCCTGAGTGTTGGGGAACAGCTGATAGGGCGGGCTTATGAGACGGTAGTAGATCTGCCTGACTGTGAGTCTGATCCGGTACTGACTCAGAATCTCGTTGGTGATCCGGACGATGTCCTCGTACTTCATGCGTTCCAAAAACTCAGTCCTGTGATCGGATTAAAGGGGACTAGACTACACCCAGCCTTTGCGGGGGGAGGGAGGGGGAAAACTGTTCGTTTGTGGTCAGCGCTTGCAATTCTCGCAATTATCTCAAAGTGAGAGTGCAAACCATGAAGGACGACCTGCCTTTCGTCCATGTTGCCGAAGACTTTGCCAAGGAGGTTGCCAAATTGGCTCGATGACGTTGCCAAAAAGGAATGGCGGTGTTTCTTCCTCGTCCAAATCTCGTACGCCCTCCCTAGTCCTGCATTTTACACAATGAGGGAGCGAACTCACTATTCCGGTATTCCTTCCGAAATGTGCCCCCCGCCGTTAAATGGGCGTTCCTTCTAGCGTCTTGTGAGAAAGAGCGAACAAACGGCGCAAGATGTCGTCGACCTTCCACCATACGCTGAGATACTTGGACGGTACAGCGTGTTTCTCGGACGAAACGGGGAGGAGCACCTCGTGGCTTCTGTCAGGAAGGAGTTTCTGATCTGTATCGAGAAGGACGAACTGAGTTCAATCAAGGGGCAGCCGAGGAGGGCACGTCAGGGCGGCGGGATAGTCGTGATGAGGGCGGTGATTTTCGGCCCGAGCTGCGAATCCATTCGCTATCCAAAGGAGCCTCGAGTCAGCGCGATCGCAGGAAGGACGAAAGCCCATCGGTTGACTGAAGCCGCATGAAGATACGGCCCCTGACGAGGAGGGAGATAGACCGGATCCGCGCCAGGAACTTCAAGGACAGGCAGAGGTACGAGGAGTGGCGCGAGGAGGGGCGCAGGAGAAGGTTCAGGCCCAAGATCCCTCGCGGACCCATGCAGTTCTGCAGAAACTGCAGGACGTCCACCAAGCAGCGGACTGTCTACGCTAAGCTGCCCCTCTCGGGAGGGAGGCAGGTCTGGGAAGAGGTCTTCATGCTCTGCCTGAAGTGCTTCAAGGAGGGAAGGGACCCGGTGATACACCGGACAAGGCAGGTCTATTCCATTCGCCCTGAAACAAGCGGCGCTGTTCAGAGCAGAGCAGGCGCCCTTGTGCTCTCGATCCTGAAGGACGGGCCACTACCCTTCGGACGGATGGTCCGCAGGCTCTGGAAGGCAGGAGTAAGGGGCCTCGCGTATGACATTGAAGAGACGCTGCTGAAGCCGATGGTGGGGGCAGGACTGATTTCATCTGAGGAAGTCGACTATACGCAGCTGGTGATGGAGAGGGTTATGAATTCCAGAATGAGGCTGAAAGCCTGCGCGAAGGACAAGTTCGGGCACCTTCTGCCTGTCTACATCCAGTTCAGGGAGACGGAAGGGGCGATGCGCGTAAGGGTCAAGAGGCTGGGCTTCTTCTGCCTCAGCTGCCGGTCGCTTACGCTTGACGACGAAGGGAAGGTTAGGAGGCTGTTGAAGATGGACATGGGAGGGGCTTATGCCTTCAGTTACGAATCCCAGCCGACCGAGCACAGGCGGAGAAGGAGGAAGAGCTGGGAAAGTATTATGCCTGTTCTGTGAGAAGAATGTCTCCTTGACAGGGAGCATGTCCTGATCGGAACCCCTCGTCTGTCACTTGGCGCCAAACCGTTCGAGCCACAATGTTGCCAGAAGCGTATAGTCATGCGGATATTCTGTTCTCCTAAATCCCATTTGGCAACCGGTAACATGGCACGATCTCCCGACAAACCTGTCACATCCTGGTCCACGGGCTTGGCACCTGTCCTGCTCTGCAACGGCCACTGCCGGTTCGACACTGCTGGCCTGTTCGATATCGGCCAACGACTCCAACGTTGTTCTGGACCCTGCTCGGCTTGAACCGGCCATTTTTACGGGTCAGATTTTGGTAACTTTTCTTGCAATTATTTCGGATTGTGATCCTTCCGGTGTCAGGCCCAAACTTCTTGGTTCCGACCTAACAACGTCCGTCATGCTGTCACAACATGGTCCTTCGAATCGATTTCTAGAGGCGGGGAGCATCCGCAGGGCGGCGACGGGAGGGAACACACACGAATTTCCTGGTGAGATCGCAATACCATCACAGACATGGTGTTTACTGACTCTGACATGGTCTGTTGTGCATATGCTTCATCGTGCCTCCGCCGGAGGACTTCATAACCACGCTGACAGGGTTTGGCTAGGATTTTACGAAACATCCCTCAACGCAGTACATTGACAGTTTCCCCTCGACGGGGCACTTGGTGCCCAGATCGCAAGTGGGACAGAGGTCTGTCGGAACAGCGGCGAGTGTTCCCCGTTCTTTATGGAGGGAATAGAGGAGCTTCAGATATTTCCCCTCGGCTATCCTCGGTAGGTCGTTCCTGCTCTCTAGGCCATACCATTCGTAGAGCCTCTTGCTCCCCTTTCTCGAATTGCAGCCCGCGCAGACCCAGACTGCGTTCTCAGGGATGTCAGGGCCGCCGCGCGCTCTGGGAAGCATGTGCTCGAGCGTTAGGTCGCCGCCCGAACCGCAATAGACGCAGGCGCCTGCTTCTTCATGTTCCTTGACGTACTCCCTGATCGAGGACGACCATTGAATCTCGCCGGACCGGAGTTTCTTGAACCTGTCCATGATGAAGCCGTAGTTGCTCTTGCCTTCGCCTGCGGAGTTGGAGATTATCTTTGCGTACTGCCAGAACAGGAGGTCCCTCATGGTCTTCACTGCTGGAGGAGGCAACGTCGGACCCCTTTTCAGTTGACGGGGCGATTTAAGGCTCTGCCAGGACGCAACCGAGCCGGCGTGCGCAAAGAGAAACGGCAGGGGTCTTCAAATTCCACGTGCGGAACTGACTGCAAGTCTCTGGAACTGCTCCGAGTGGCTGAAGACATCATTCCTGCCAGTCTTGGGCGCTTCATCGAATTATGAAGTATATCCCCATGTACTTGGTACATCCCTGTGTACTCAAGTTCCTCTCCCACCGGCCGTAGGCCAGACTTCTTGGTTCATGCACAACAACGCACTGTCGTAAAGAAACAGGATAACCCTGAGTCAATTTCTGGGGGCGGGGAAACATCCGCAGGAGGGACGAGGCTGAAAGCGGAAGAGTGATTTGAGTGGTTGCCAAGCCAGTTCAAGACGCGAGCAGAAAGGTACCGGAAACGCTCAGACTATACCAGTTGGAATATATTCCGAGTGGAATATGTCTGGATGGAGCGACTGATGAACAGTTCCTACAGTGCAGAAGGCTCATGCTCCAGGAGACAGGAGGATGACCACTTCGAGAGATCCGAAACAGTCAAGGAAGAAGATGAGGTAGATCGTGGTGAAGCGGACCCTTGAGCAGGCCTCGCAAACGTGGCCTCCGATTGGAATCCTACTTCGGGAAGCCTTGCTGCTTTAGGGGGTTAAGTGCTTAAGGGGGGTCAAGCAAACGGCCCTCTTCGGCCTGAACCCCGAGGAGTCACCAAAAGAGTTTCTTGGGACGTACCGTGCCATTATCGGGGGGTGATGGTGGTCGCATGAGCGTGTACCAACGAAGGGTGAAAGGGTACGCAAGAGAGAGCGCAAGGAACTCGGAAGGGAGAGAAACAAAGAGGTTGTCTGCGGTCGATGCTAGGCGACAGCACTTTAAAGTGAGACTGTCCCAGAACGTGGGTCTCCAATGTATTTTGATACAGGTCCCAAGAATAACTTAGACGACTTCTATAATTACCGGGACAAACTCGAGGAGTTATGCGATTTTATTGCCAAGGGTCGAAGGATGGTGGTCATCGAAGGCCTCCGAAGGACGGGCAAGACCTCTCTGTTGAGGACGGCATTGAATTGGAAGAATTTGGACCATTTATCATTGGATGGGCGCGACATCACGCGTCTCACGTCAAATGGTTTCCTGGCGTTCGTCACTGAACGGTTGAACGGTTTCTTATCCGAGAACAAGAGTTGGCGGGAGAGGGCTCTAGATGTCTTGAGAGGCGTTCAGGGGTTCAAAGTTTCACCCCAGCCTCCGTTTATTGCCGAAATAGAATGGAGACGAGGCCATGAAGTCGCAGCCCCGGATATTGGCGGCCTCTTGGCTGCTCTTGGTAAAGGGAATCCGCAGAAGAGTTTGGTCCTGGCTTTCGACGAAGCTCAAATTCTTGGCGAGATTAAAGGGTATGACTTTCGTAGGCTCTTTAGGTCTATCTACGATAACGCCCCGAAAAACGTGGTTTTGGTCTTCTCAGGATCTGAAGTCGGACTGCTTCACAACTTCTTGGGTTTGACTGATTCTCAAGGACAAACCCTCTTTGATGGAAGGGCTTACACACCGCTGAGGCTAGAGCCTCTCAACCAAGAAAAACGGGTCGAGTTCCTAGCGAAGGGATTGGATCAAATCTCAAAGAAGCTCGATGACGCAACGATAGAAAAACTCGCTGAGGAGGTCGGAGGGATAATGGGGTGGCTCACTATTGCAGGGGATCAGATCCGTACAAGAGAAGGTGCCGATGTTCAGGAGATAGTATCTGAGGCGGCGAAGCTCGCAGCTGGAGAACTCAATAAGTTCCTGGCAGGACGCCAGAAGGCGCGCCGCTTCAACTTCTTCATCTTGAGCAATCTCACCGGGCCAAGGAATGAGGCAATTCACCTTACTATCCCTGAGGTCAAGAGGTTTGTGGAGAACGATATGAAACGTACGATCGGAAGCGAATCTCTTTCTGAGTCGCTCAAAGACCTGGTGGATTTTGGGTTCGTCTCGGTTGACGGCAATTCCGCTTACTACATTCCTGACCCAATGTATAGGCACCCCATGCGTCTTGGAATGATTCGGAGCTAGCGGGGGCACCATTAACTAGCACGAGTGCTAGTGTCTGGCGATTACTTTCGTAAATGGGTTCAATGTAACCTATGCACGACCAACGCCGATTCTCGCATCTAACAGCCCCTCCTTCGCCGCCACCCTTAGAAGTGGGTCCGCTATGCCGTAACCCGTTTCAGTTCTCTCCACGAAACCACCCGCGACGAGATTCTCTAATAGGGTACTGAAGTTCCGGTCGTAAATCACTCTTCCCTCAAGATGAGTAAGAGCGAACCTGAGCTTTGACCATGGGAGCGGTCCATCACCAAGGCACTTGAGTATCATTAGGTACCTTCGCGTCGCAGGCTGGCGGAGGGACGCAAAACGTTCAAGCAGTTCCCGGACAGCTTGATCAGCAGCTTCGGTAGCCACAGAATGAACCAATGATTCGAGGGCTTTCTCTGACAACCGACTAGCTTTGACGCGGCTTGTTATGGTGAAACCAAAGAAGGCTAACCATCCGATTACCCACTGCGAATAAGACGCGATTGTTCGAAGTGTGCGTTCCGGTATTTCAATTCCGGCCTGCCGGAATCCGTGAGAAAGGAACTCTATCGCTCGCTGTTCGTTCAGCCCCCCCATCTTGATCGATAGGTGAGAACGCCCGTACAGTGGCGCCTTCGGATCGTTAAACCTCAAGAATTTGACGACCATGCCGCTTTGTGAACCGCTGACAACCATCTGGATTTTCGGTAGGTTGTCATACACGGAGGCCATTATGGATGTGAAGTCGAGACCCGTTAATCGTGAAAACTCTTGTGCCTCATCAATGAATAGCACGAGATTGGTGTTCTTCATCCTAGCTGCTTTGCCCAATGCGCGGAAGAGTTCGGGAATGTCCGTCGCCAGTTCCCCTCCTTCTTTGCGCTTCCAAGACAGTCCTAACCCCGTTGCCGAGAGCTCGACGCCCCTGATCCCCTTCAATGTGTTACTGACCTGTTCCCTCCATCCGCTTTCCTCTCTCAGAAATGCTTCTATGGCTGCTTGGAGGCCTTTGAGGAGGTCGGACGCGGTTATGAATTGCTGAAACCCTAGCGCCCTCATGTCGAGTGTGACATGCGGGATTTCTCTGAGGGTGATACTCGCTAGAGAAGTCTTGCCACTTCGCCTCGGTCCTTCGATCAAGATTAGACGCGTCCCAGCATTGAGAGCCTCGGTCATCGACCTCCTCTCCTTATCGAAATTGAAGAACTCATCCGGATTTGATTTGGGTTTCTGATCGAAGTACACTAGCGCCCACGCTAGTAGCTAGCACTCCAGCTAGTATTAAAACCCAATCCAGAGAGGAACTGTCAAGATAGCGGCTCACGGAGTTCTCCGTCAAGCGTCGGCTCATTCCTCTTCCTCATCACCATCTGAGTCCCTTTCACCACGGCTCTCCCTCCGCCAGACTCTGGACTTGTTTCGTTTGCTCCAATCGGAGGGGTCAAAGATGGGTTTCCACCGAATCGGTTTCTCCATGAACTGGGGGTGAATCTCCTCCCTAGATTCATAGGTGACAGTGGCAGTTAGGGTGTAGCCGCTGGCCTTGCGCCCACTCACCTCAAACTCAATCGCTGTTATCTTCCCCTCGGCGAACAATGAGAAATGTTTCTCGAAGTAGCCTTCGATATTGTCCTTGTAACTGAACTCCTTAGACTCAAGAGGAGTTTCGAACTTGACCGTCCATTTCGGCGTTCTCATGATTCATGGTCGCTTCGGCATTCTGTATAACGGTTATCATGGTCACTTGGCGTTGACGCGAACGCTTAACAGAGTATTTGGGCTAACTCCGGGGCATGTCCGACAAGTATTTTCAAGTTGACATGCAACTGGCGGTGGGGATTGTCGTCCCTGCTCAGGCCGAGAATGAGGCATTGGCCGTCGCGAGAAAACGACTCAAGGAATCGTTGACCGCCAAGTTCAGTTCGTGGGGCCTACGAATCGACATTCAAGAGGCCACTCCTAAACTGGCGACTCCCCCCGACAGGAAGATGTGACCCATCGAGGCACCGTTACCTTGCCGGTTGATGGCTTCCGGTGGGTTTCAATCCTACCCCCGTTTCATGAATCCCCAGATTTGAACCGGAGAAAGTATCAACCACAGAGGTAACAGAATCCCCACGCAAATCAGAAAAGTGTCTGCAGGATGAGGGGGAAGTTCGCGGCTTTTAGGCACCGCCATTACGGGTGACCCACTCAAGACCCTGACTGACGATTGCTCTCTGGGTAATAGCGAGAAATGGGTTCGCGTTAAGGAAACGGATAGGAGATTTGCTTAGACCAATGGGGTCGAGCGGTTCCAAAGACGAGAGAATTCTTTCTCGAATCTCCTTCTCTCTGAAGCGCTGCCGATGAGAAAAAGCGTTCCGAATTTTCTGCCGGCATCCTTGACTGAAGGTGTAATTCCCCACGTCTCCATTTCAGTCAGGATCATTCGATCATGCATCTGATTTCGGGGACATTTTCTGATTACCAAATTCTGAGTTTGCCCTTTCAGAATCTGCGCAGAGGCGACGAATGGCAGTTCCTCTGCAGCACGATTCCCGTCGAATTCCGTTATCAACTGTATTGAAATGCCTTGCCTCGCTCGGAGAAAGCATCGCAGGGTGTTTTCTGTAGAGTAGGGATCCACCATCCGTATGATCTTCTCGGCTCGACCAATTATCTGGCCGATTCTTAGGTAGGCATCATAAGGCTTATTCGCTTCAAGGGCCTGAATTGGTCTGACGGTTCGACCCGAAGCAAGCTTAATTGAGCGTGGCATGGTGTCGTGTACTCGTTCTGGAGGAAAAACCTCTTTCACCGCTTGTAGATGAATTCGATAAAGACCCACACCGATTCTTTTCAATAATCCCTGAAATTTCTGATCGTCAGCAGTCTCACTTTCTGCGGCGCAATAGATTTTGACATCTGGCCGTAACTTCCGCGCAGTCTTCATTGCCTCCTTTAGGTATTCGGGAAGATCTGGTGTGAAGCGCACCTCGATGGCAATCTTCTGTTTTCCTTTGCTTGCGAAGATTCTTAGCAGCCCATTGGACATCGGGATGTAATTGCGCATCTCGTGATACCTTGAACTCATGTTGACGAAAGTGGTCTTCACAGACTTGAACCATGACATCAAATGCAAAGGCTGAGGAAGCTCTCGTGGACAACTATGATCCCACCTTGGCAAGCAGCTCGTCTAGTGCATCTCTGAGTTTTCTAGTGTTCCTGATGAGCTCTGTCTGTTTAGAGAATGCTCTCGGTTCTAGTTCATTCTCCTTCAGTTCGTCCAAGACTTTCAGGATGAGCTTGTTGAGGTCGCTAGCTACATAGAGCGCGCCAACGGTATCGTCGTATGCATCTTGGAAGGTGTATCTCTTATCATTGAACAGCTTCTCAAAGACATCGTAGATTCTGATCTCGGCTCACCCCAAGTTTTTCAGAGTTGAGAATCTTGCTAAGCATTCTGAAGTCGGTGACTGCTTTCATCTTCTTGGCTTCTTGCATTTTGATGAAAGCGTCTGCTAATCCACCTATTTGGTACTCCTCATATAACTTTGGCATTACACGTTTGATCGAAGTGACAACGGGGTACATCTCGATCAGGAAGTCAGTCTTAAGATCAGCATCGAGAACCATTTTTCTATGGCGATCGGGAAACGCCAAGAGGATTTTGCACCTTCGAACCTCTATCAATTTCATCCCAGTGAGTTGTGAGAGTCTTTCATCTCCTCGCTCATGGAGAAATTCCATCAGTTTCTCCAGCTTCAGGGCTGTTGGCATCAGAAGCCACTGAGCGATCACTTTGTGAATGTTGAACATTCTGAGGATGTTTTCAACGGGTGTCGGTGGCGCGATGATGTTGACAGGGACATCAGGTAGGTTGAGCTCCCTTGCACAGCGTAGTCTTCTTTCACCGTCGAGGAGGACGTACTTGCCATCTTCAGTCGGGTAAACAATCAGTGGAACAAGTATGCCGACTACACTTATTGACGCCTTCAACTCGTCCATTTGGACTGGGTCAAATATGATGCGTGGATTCTCTGGATTGGCTTCAATTAGCGCAGTTTTGATCAGTCTAGGTCCGAGGGGCTCCGAAGACTTGCTAGCCATGATTCCTCGGCTCTCTACAGTAGATCAGATACTCTCTTCGTAGAGGTTTCCTGGAAGTGCATGCTCCACTAGGACGTCCTTGATTTGAATGGTTTTTCTCTTTCCAGTTGACCTCCACTTGCGTGTATCTTTCTCTGCACTTTTGGCTGATAAATGATGTTGGAACCATGCCATCATTGGTGTAACTGATGAGCAAGTCCGAACCCAATGTTGCTGAGAGGTCAACTAAACTCCTGAATTCGTCTTTTACCTTCGATCTAAGTGAGAAGCCTGAGTTTGTTCTGTCTTCACGATACCTGCCTCTATTCACAGAGTTTGGATAGTCATAGAGACATAGCGTTTCTAAGACATGATAGTATCTAGAGTAGTGGTCTGCCGTGTATGGAGGATCAGCATAAATCAGTGCTGGGGCATCGGATCGGTTGCGGTCGAGTCGTCTTAACAGTGATGTGTAGTCCTCGCAAGACACCTTGTTTTCAAACTTTGAATGCATCGGTTCGCTAAAGAGCTCCTCGATCGATTTGCGGAATAACTCCAGAACACTCTTTTTCCTTTGCTCTGCAATTGACGCGAATGATTCTGGACTGTTTGAATGCCTGAATTGAGCAAAGTGTCCTGTGCTTGTTACGCACTCGTCAATCGCATATATCAATGCACAGAGACTCATCACTTTTCGGATCCCCAGTTGCGTACTCTCGATAGCGTAGCGCAGGCTGTCTATCTCCAAACATTGCCGGAGCGAGAAGTATCCCAACGCGAAGTACCCTGAGAAGAGCAGGAACGGGAATAGACTTGGATCCGATTTCCTGAGAGCGACTTCAGATGATATTATTGAGGAAAGCTTCGTGTCAGCGACACCATTTGGATTCGAATAGTATGGGAAAGAGTTGCACAATGCCTCATAACTAGAAAATCGACGGCGATCGATCTTGATCAGAAACTCATCTTCTTGCTCGAGCCATTGATCAAAAAGCGAAGACAGAGCCTTGTGATTCCTTTCATAGAAGGGTTGAATGGTTGAGATCAGATCCTCGTAGTCTATGAAATTCTCACCTCGGCAAAGAAGGGCCTGCGCAATTACTTCGCTGTACTGTTGGATGTCATTGCTGTGGACAGCGTATTTGTCTTGGAGGGCTAGCCCCACGGCGGTGGAGCCTGAAAACAGGTCGAGGATTGTGGACCCTTCAGGGAGGTGGTTGATGACTGTTTGTCGGATGAAATCGTCAATACGTCTCTTGTTCCCTAAGTATCTTATGGTTCTCAGTTTTTTGTAGGGCCTAAGGTCTGCCAGAGGGATTGAAACGCTCCGTAGCATCCGGGCTTGAGAGAGTATTCTTAGACCATTTAAGTTCGATTGCTTGGGTCTGCCGGGTTCTGTGAAGTCTTCGGTTGATGGGTAGGAATCAGGGTGGTGTGAAAAGTCGGTTGATGGCTATTCGACTATCCCGACTATCAGAACCGGAATGTCGATGTCTGCGCTTCCCCTCATTTCGAGATACCGTCTTGAACTGCTCGAAGAATGAAACTCCTGTGGACATATGATCGGCCATTTCCTTCATTGGGATTATCTCGATTCCCGCGTCTATGATCCCCTGTTTGTTGAAGATCGTCATTTTGGCAGAGACGTTATACACCATAAAGGCATACTTTCCGAATTGGACTTCGACGCCCAACCTGTGCTTTACGAAGTCCATGTCCCTGAATCCGAAGTGAGTCAGCATCTTACCATCAGGGAGGTTCACTGATGTTCTGACATTGATCTTCGAGTTTCGCCACCCGACCTGATTGAACTCTTGTTTGAAGAGCTTGTTTAGCTGGATAGGCGCATAGAGATTCTTACCGGGCATCGTCTTCTCTTTGCTTACCTTCGTTATAGCCTTCGATGCGTCGATCTTCCGTATCACTTCGTAGACTTCGACAAGTTCGGGCCTGAAGTGTTCCCCAATGAATTGCTCGCCGTTCTTGTGGGAATAGGTGCTAACTACTCTCATCTATTCTTCCACTCATCGGGTATCTGAGACACCTTTTCCCTTCCTGTTGGAATGTGCTTCTTGGTTCCGAGTGGACGGTATCTCAGTCTTCCGCTTTTCGCCTGATTTACCCGATCAAGCGCGATGTCGATGTATGCCTTCTCTTTGTCTACTCCTATGGCTCTGCGCCCATGAATCAGGGAAGCCACTACGGTAGAGCCGACCCCGGCGTATGGGTCGAAAACGATGTCCTTCGGCTTGGTCAATGCAAGAACCAACCTCTCGACAAGTTCGATAGGGAACTGTGCAGGATGGATCGTCTTCTCTACATGGTTTGACTTCACGTTAGGAATGTCCCAAACTAACGAGTCCCAGTCTTCCTTGAGCCTCCAAATGTCGCCGGGGTTCTTGCCACGAGGATTCGCGGAAGGGAGTCCATGCTTCGGCCCCTTGTAGTATGTCTTGCCGGGATACTTCTGCGGGACTCGGACATTATCAAGATTGAACAGGTATTCGTCGCCCTTCGAGAACCATAGGATCGTTTCGTATCTCCCGGAGAAACGCTTCGATGCGTGTAGTCCATGCTCGAAGAACCATACGATCCGGTTCCTAAGATGGAAGTCGGGAATCTCCCGGATCAGGCCGTAAAAGAAAATGTCGAGTGGATAGACTTCGCTGTTCTCGATGTAGTTCCCCACCTGCCAACAGAGACTTCCACCCTTCTTGAGAACCCGGCCACATTCGACAAGAACCTTCCTTTGCTTCTCAAGATAATCGACTAACTCCTGTCGTTTCTCGTACGGTTTGCCAATGTTGTAGGGTGGCGATGTTACTATTAATTGGAAAGTCTCATCGGGAACTGATCTGAGAAAGTCGGCCACATCGGTATTCGAGAGCAGAACATCGAACTTAGGAGTATATTCATCGCTGACAACGACCTTAGACTCCGAGATGTCCGCTTCGGGTTCCAAACTGCCCCAATGGGCAGAGCCACCCGCGCCCGGTTGTCTGTCTGTCGTCTCTTTTTCCATTCTCCTTAACCTTCCACCGAATCGCTTGCTTGATAAGCCCTTGCCACCTCACTTCTCGAAGCGTTCTGAATCCAGCACTGTGGACAGAGGAAACCGACACCAAGACCAATGAAGCAACGCAATCTAGGGCGTTGTTGAATAACTCGGAATAGTACTAGGTTAGTGTTAACTCACGTGGGAGTGGCCTCGCCCCCGACCGGATGGATTTAGCACAGACACAGTAGTTATTCAACAGGGCTCAATCTAGAGAAAACCTAAATCACTACTTTTTGCTAGAAATCTTATGGCGTCAACTTTCCCTCGGCCTGTCAATCTTACTATCGATGAAGAACGTTACTGGCAAGGCCTCGGAAAGCAAGAAATGGATTTCCATCAAGTCCTTGGCGAACTCGTGGATAACAGTATCTCAGCTTCTGGACAGGACCCTTCGGGAGACCCTCTTCCATTCTTCATCGAGATAATCATCCAGCGACTTGAGCAACGAGTAAGGGTGAAAGTTGTCGATCAGGGTGTTGGGATGACATTGAATGACCTCGAGAACAAAGTCCTTGCGCCAGGAGGAAAGGGCGAGAACCCCGGCCTCCTCAACGAGCATGGTTTTGGGCTGAAGAATGCGTTGTGTATGCTGTCCATGGGAAATCAACTACCTTTCCGAATTCAGACGCGTGATGACGAGGCTGTCAGATTGTCGCGCTACTACGTCATTGATGGGCCTTTTTCATCTGATATGACTGTTCGGCTCGATGACTCTTCTAACTGGAACATGGGTGTTGCAAAGGCGACATACCAACGAGGAACGAGAATCTATGCAGAAACGACCTACGAGTACTTCAACACTCTTTACCGGCGTGGGAGAAACTTCGACGATCCCCTGATGACAAGGCTGATAGAACATCTAGGAGTCATGTACAGAGGTTTCCTAGCCAATGAGTACAACAAGATGTGGCTTCGATGGCAAGACCTTGGTGTCGATCCTCAGAACCCCAATAATGCAGCGGAATGGAATGAGCACAGGATTCGTGCAATCCCTATCCCATACGACGTAAGAGGCAGCATTGAAAGGACCATTACGCTGAATTCCACAAATGGGACGGCAAAGGCCGTCTATAAAGCGGGATCTCTTGATAGAGGTAAAGTAGTGGACGATTCCCAAGGCAAACCCTATCCCCTAAAGATCTACTATCAAGGAAACCTAGCAACCCAAGGGATTGACATCGCCGTTCGAAACAGAATTGTGAAGACTGGCCAGCTCCCCGAGATCTGGAACGAGCAGATTCGTCACAACGACTTTAATGCGTTCGTAGGAGAATTGTCGCTAGACATGAATTTCAGAACTGTCAACAACAAAACTGCAGTTGATCCTCATAATGAATCCTGGCAATCCCTGCTTCGCAAGTTCAACATCGAGGAGGTGGAGCAATTCAGCCCTGAGAGGCAAGCGCGACATCACAACGAGGAGGATCTCAAGGACAGACTCAAGGTAATTCTGGAAGGGATGTTCACAGGAAGTACAGTTACGAGAGACTATCCGATATGGAGTGGGACAAGCGTGAAGATCGATCTGTATCATGATAAGATGCCAAATGTAGAAATATACGAGGTGAAAACAGGTACGGCAGTCCCATTGGATGTATACCAGCTTTTGATGTATTGGGATGGAGTGGTGACCGATGAACGTAGGAGTCCTATCCTTGGTCGACTGGTTGCATTGGAAGCGCCGCCGAGCGTACTGAACATGATTCAGAATGTGAACACTAAGAATGACGCCCTTCGGAATCCCTATCACTTGGAATTCAAGCGCCTATCAGAATTCGGAATTACGAGGGACAACTAAGATTTTCTTGCAGTCGAGTTATTGAGCCAACCCAATCTGGCCAGGAAGGTCTGGGCGGTCTTCGTACCCATTGAGTCGGGTGACCGAAACGGGCCGGCGGTTGGACCCTTTTAGTGCTGGCCCTACCGGGCCCGAACCCAAACACGCGACGCACTCTCTCGGCCGCATTCTCGACAACGAACTATGGTCGAAGATTTTAATCTGACTAACCGGGTTACCCAGCTCTTACTGCTGCCTTTGAGAGATAGGACACAGTGGAGGCAGTGAGCAAGTAGAAGAGTTTTGCATCATCATAGGTTACAATATACTTGTCCGCGTGCGGCCGAAGTACAGGAACTTAATCGCCGACCCAGACATCAGGAGATGGTACGACAACGTATCCAGGGGCTCAAAGATAACCGCGGACGTCTGCCTGAGGCGGCTTGGCTCCGTTTGTCTCTCAAAAGGGATGAAGAGTCCGAAAGAGCTCTTGACCCAGGCCTCCGACCGCGGCAGGCAACTTTGGGCATGCAACTTCGTCGTGAAGTTGGTCACAGAGTTGGAACTAAAGGGGAAGGCTGGTAGCTACATTCACTCCAACGCGAAGGCAATGGCCTCTGCATGCGGTCTTCTACTTCTTTGAAAGTTCCTGTCGCCGCGACCCAACAGAAACCCATTAAACTCACAGAATCGCCGTAGAAGCAGCGGCACCTTGACCACCGTCGAAGAGCTACGACGAAAATACGATCTCCCTGAAGAGGTTTTCAGAGCTCTTAAGGATCGAAATATCAAAGAATTGCTTCTTACTCAAGACCGTGCACTAAGTGCGGGTGTCCTGGAGGGAAAATCCCTTATCGTTTCCTCGGGCTCTTCAACTGGAAAGACCCTCGTAGCGGAATTTGCGATTGCCAAGTTATCCTCATCAAAGAAAGCACTCTACATCGTTCCTCAAAAAGCGCTTGCAGACGACAAGTACGACGAATTCCAAAAGTACTATGCAGAACTTCTGAGTATCGGGATTAGCACCCACGACCGGGCGGAGTTCGATGACAGACTAGATGAGCTGGACCTGCTGATTGCAACATATGAGAAAGCCGAAATCCTCGTGAGGTCCAATGCAAGATGGGCAAAGTCCATCGGCCTGCTCGTAGTTGACGAGTTACATCACATTGGGGACGAGAATCGGGGGCCTACGATGGAGATTCTCATAACCGAACTTCTTGGAAACAAGAACTTGCAATTCATAGGACTTTCCGCCACCATCGCTGAACCTTCAACCTTTGCAAAGTGGATTGGCGGCGACACCGAAGTGTTGGACATGGGCGACTATCGGCCTGTTCCGCTTAGAATGGGCGTTCTCTATAACGGAAAGATTGCCTACGACGATGGAGAGGTCGAGGAAACATCGGTTTCAGGCGGGATCGACGCTCAACTCGCCCAGTATGTTGCAAGTGTGGTTGAATCACAACGACAGGTCTTGGTGTTTGCCTCTGGCAGATTCAATGCGGAAAAGTACTCTCGAGAGCTGGCGAATGCCTTCGGCAGAATCGACCTTCCTGGCATCAAACGGCTGACTGATTCTGAGATCCAAAGATTCGTTGAACAGGATGCGATATCGACAGATGTGGATCCGAGTATAACGAACTCTCTTCGGAAGGGTGTCGGGTTCCATCATGCAGGCCTCTCATCAAGCGAAAGAAGGTTCATCCAAGAGTCATTCAAACAACGTCGGCTAGCCGCGGTCTGTGCGACAACCACCCTGGCAGAAGGAGTGAACTATCCAGCCGACGTTACTTTGTTCACTTCGCTTTTGAAGGGACAAACGGAACTCACAGTGAATGATTTCAAGAACATGGCTGGCCGGGCTGGAAGAATCGGTTATGTGAAAGTCGGGACGGCCATAGTCATAGCAATCACTCGGAGGGTCGCGCGGGACGCTATGGAGCGTTATGTCAAAGGCTCACCACAAGCTGTAGTCTCCCAACTTGTGTACGAGAGGGAATTGCGTAGGAACCTGATGGCATTGGTTGCCAGCGGCAGTTACAAGTCACTAAACGATATCTTGGAATTCCTCTCTAAGACCTACTATGTGACTTCGACTGGCGGCAACGTGTCTAAGGACCTGGTAGCTAGGATCTATCAGACTTTGGAAGCTGGTGGCCTCGCTTCGGGCTACAGAGCCACCGACCTCGGAAGGGTCTGCGCGTCAAGACGTTATGACCCATTGACCATCCGGAGACTGGTAGACGGATTCAGGGAGATTCTGAAGACCGAACGGAATTTCACCGATTTCACTCTGCTGCATCTGGCATGCTCGACTGCTGACTTCGAGAATGCGCTCTTCCAGGTAATGCCTTGGCAGAAAGGCGCATACGTGGGAACAATAATCGATCGCGCGAAAGAAATCTCCCAGACTTCTTACAAGGATCAGGAACAACTTGAACGAGTAGCGAAGACAGCCCTCGTCTTGGAAGCATGGATAGAAGGGAAACCCACAGAAGAGGAATTCGGGGTATACCCATCTGACATACAGACAAACCAAGCTCATACAGCGATCTGGCTCTGTTCAGCAATCGCAGATAGCTTAGCGGCGGCAGGATTGCCCCTGGCTCCGGGGCTCGTTAACCAAATAGGTGATCTAGTGGAACAGCTCAAGTACGGGGTTCCAAAGAAATACCTCGGGGTCGCACGAACCTTTGCTTTTCTGGGAATTGACCCGCTCAGCCGCAACAGAATCTTGCGCCTTGGGGACGAAAAGATAGACACCTTGAGGGCAATCTTGGACACACCTTCACAGAAGCTCGCCTCAAGTCTCGGTTCAATTGATTCTGCCAAGAGAGTGCAGCAAAAAGCGTCGGAACTATTGAGCGATCCCTTGGTAATCAAGAAACAATCATTGGTTTTTGAGGCCGAAAGGGCAGGAGTACAAGGACCAGTTCTCCGCCTCTTCTTCAGTAGAGATGCGGAAGAGTTCGAGCGCTCAGTATACCAAATTCTCAGGCTCCTGGCAAGATCTGTGGGAAGACCTGGAACGGACAGGTCTGTTTCGCCCGATTTCGTGATAGCCAGACCAGATGGCAGAACTGTGTCGGTCGAGTGCCGATTTTCCCCTCAGGAACTGACAGTGACACAGCTGGGGGCTGTCCTCGCTCGTTCATTGAGCCAAAAGTCGAGCGTCGCTTCAGTGATTGTCTCCCCAAGGTTCTCAACAGAAGCCATCGAAGCTGCAAAGAACAGCAAAGCTGGAAACAAGGTGACACTTGTCTCAGATGCCGTGCTGGGCAGGGTACTGATCCTCGGTAAGAAGGTTGATTCTGAGGCCTTGCTGCTTTCGTTGATAGAAGCCGGTGGGATGCCCAGCGAGGACGATGTAGAAAAGCTGGCGCAACGTTTACCTCCAAAGGAACGTCAGACCTTTGTGGTTTCTGAACTAGCCAAAGAAGAGTCAATGCGAGAAACCGGGCCGAAATCCGTGTCGAAGGAAAAATTCGAATCTGCTATCAAGGGAGAGAACACTGACCAGTAACAGTCCTCTAGGTCGAATAGCTGAGAAGTACAGCCGACCGAAGTCTAACTTGCGTTTTGCAGGAGCATTCATGTTGATCGTATTCCTATCCGCTGTGGCGACCTACGTACTTGAGAATGAGTTCACAGGGTACACTACGAACATCGTCATTGTCTCCGCGACCTTCGGTTTGATAGGCCTTGCCGCTGGATTCCTGTCTAAGAGGAATCTACTCCTTGTGTCCGCGGTGTTCATCGGGATTTTCGTCGGATCAATTTTCGCGGCCTAGATGATATCAAATGGGGAATGTGGCAAAGAAAGTAATGAATGACGGCTGGGTCAAAGACCACGTAGGGTCGTGCGCCCGGAGGTTCCTCGACGGAGATAGTGATGTGTTAAGAGCAATGCAATCTCTGAGCATCAAGGAGATCGACTCACGCGTGTTCATCGACAAGATAGGACATGTCGTCAAAGATTCCAAGGATCCCGATGTCTCGCAGACACGGAAGTGCGTAGAGGAGGCAATTGTGAACATGCTTATTGAAGAAAACGAAGAAGGACCCCGTGTTCCTGACTACTGGGTTGAGGTAGCATCGGCCGCGATTGCCAAGCATCTTTGGCATGTTTACGAGGGCCTATAGGAATAGAACCGGAATTGCGTCTTCGCCAAAGTACCCCGTTGGATGAGGAGTCTTAACATAAAGTTGGAATCCCGGCCGGGGAGTTCTTTCCTACGTCGGGTTGGTGTATTTATACTGCCTCGAGATTATCTCTAACAAGATGACAGCGTCAGCAACCCGACTTTCTAAGAAACAGGGCCTGATATCAAATGATAGCGGGCCCGGTGGGACCTGAACCGTCGGACAATGCTTAGTCGAGATCTTCCGTTGTGTTTATTACGACATATAGTACCTGACATAGTATGACATCCCTGCATGATGCAGGGAGTCGAAGCTCAAACGCAGGTTCCCGGCCAGGGCGCCTTTCAATATTCAAGGGCGCTCTGTCATTCGGAACCCTGTGACCTATTTCGCTCATAACTGGACTCCTTCTTCCCTGTACTCATAAGTGAAATCTCGGATTGGCACTCGGGCTAACGGTTTGGGCTAGTCCTTGCGGAGCAGAATCCTCTGTTAAGGTCTGTTGAATAACTACGTTGTCTGTGCTAATTCCATCGGTTTAGTTGGCAAGTCACTCCCGTTGGAGTTAGCATAGAAATGGTCTTATTCTGAGCTATTCAACAACGCTCTCTGAACTCATTGCAATATTCGCGTTGTTGGTCTCTTGGGACTATGCGGGCGGCTTCTCCAGCGACGTTTTTCTGTAGCCTCGCCGGGGTGATCGGCACCCCTTCGTGCTTCCCTGGCTCTTCGATGGGGAGCTTACCTTTGTGAGACTGTGCTAGTTTCTTCTTGTCTTTGGCGTGCTTGTCTGGGAACTGGGGCTTGTCCGGTCCTTCGACGACGTCTCCTTCCAAGGTCCGGGAGCTTGTTTGGCTCACTGGGTAGAAAGGGGTTTGGTGGTGCCCGAGAAACTTTCGAGAAACTTTTGGTCGTTGGTCGAGAAATTCTTGCTAATGGTCGAGAAACTGGTCGAGAAACATGGCCTAGAAACACTGTCTGGACAACATGAAAGGAGTGCTATACCAGTTTCTAGGCCAGTTTCTAGGCCAGTTTCTAGGCCAGTTTCTAGGCCAGTTTCTAGGCCAGTTTCTAGGCCAGTTTTCTAAGCCTCGGGACAGGCAAACGACATAGAGGAGAATCCGTCTCCATGTCGACCGCCAGTCCGCACGGGATCGACTCTAGGACCGCTTGCCAACCTGTTTTCTCGGGCAAGTTTCTCGGGCAAGCTGCAGGACGCTTCGAACTCATTGCAGATTTCTAAGGTAGATTACGATGCATGCCAGATGGACGAATCCCATGTAGACAGATTCGAGTCTATCGTATCTTATGATGACCCTCCTGAACGCCTTGATCCAGGCGTTGAACCTCTCTATCGATGACCTGACTCGATGGTAGATTGACCTGTCGAACGCCCTTGGTCTTCCTGGCCTCCTCTTCCTGGTGGGGTTGTCCGGAATCTGCGACCTGACTCCCTTCTCGTCAAGGTAGAACCGATTCAGGGGCATGCTGTACTTGGTGTCTGCGTAGAGCGTCCGTGGTCTCTTCCTGGGCCTGCCCTTTCCGTGGCAGATGTGAATCGACTCCATGACAGGTATGAGCTTCCTTCCCTCGTGCTCTCTCCCTGAGCCCATAGTCACCGCCACGGGCAGCGACTGCGCTGTCACCGCCGCATGGACCTTCGTCCCTTGGACGCGCTTGTGACCGTCAAAGCCAACAAGCCTTCCCCCTTTTTGGCAGGTACGGTCGTGCTGTCTATGGAGAGTGAGTCAATCTTCACGATTCTCAGGGCGTACCCTTTGGCTATCAAGGAGTCGAGTATCCTCTTCAGGACGCCGTTCTCCTCCCACCTCTTCAGCCTCCTCCATGCCGTGGTGTAGCAATGGGCGTACAGGGCCTCAGAGAGGTCGTCCCACCTGCATCCTGTGCGCAGGACGTACAGGATGGCGTTGAGCGTCGTCCTGTCGTCTGCCCTGGGCCTTCCCCTTCCTGTCTGCTTTGGTATGATGGGCTGTATCATGTTCCATTGCCGATCCGTCAGTTCTTCCATGTTCTTCACCCCCGCGAGCAAAGGCGGGGTCAGACCTACTCAATAGCAGAGTGAGGTAAGGTTGTCATTCAGCACAAAGAATGTTGCAATGAGTTCTCTGTTAGTTACACGTATATACTTCCTATGCGAACAAAAGTGTTGCGAGTCCACATTGTACTACGAGAGGCTTTCACTAGAGATAATCGCGGCAAAGTCACACTGGCAGATAGTGAGTCCTCCGACACTCATGGGACGCTCAGGAGTTGCGCATCGGTTCGACTTCGTCGCCATGGACGGACAAGACAGCCTCGTGTTTGATATTTGCGAACAGTTGAGTGAGACGGATGTCATCAAGACCTACATCAAGCAGCTCGACACTGGGGCCTCTGCTTGCATCATCTGTCGGACCAAGAAGATGACAGAGGGTGCCAGCAAGCTCGCCGCTGAGTATGGCCTGAAGGTCCTCCGCTCAGACAACATCGAATCAGCCTTCAGGGCGACAAGGATCCATCCACAATCGGATGGCCGCAGGCTCGCCGCGGCCTAAGCCGGCGACCCTTCCGGATTCAATCCCCAACATATCCAATTGGCCTCTTGACCCTCGCCTCCCACCCTAAGCGACGCATCCGCGGCGATGCCGTGACTGCGAGTTCGCCCTGGGATTCGTTGACTAAGCACGAAGAGTGATCGAATCTCATCGAGTTAAGGACGCTTAAATACGGGACGATTCAAATCAGTCCTTGCAATTCTGCGTCATAATGTTTCAGCGGAGAATACCTGACTGATACTGTGACCACGACGTTGTAGCAAGAGTGAGAGAACTTGGAAAGCTTCAGCGAATTGGAACTGAGTCCTGAGGTCCTGAAGGGCGTCGAGTCCATTGGCTATCGGAAACCCTTCCCGATTCAGGAGAAGGCGATTGGCCCCCTTTTGGCCGGGAAGAGCGTCGTCGGGCAGGCCAAAGCCGGGTCCGGAAAGACCGCGGCCTTCGGGATCCCTCTGCTTCACGCGGTCAATCCCAACGACCATCGCGTGCAGGCACTCGTCCTCGCTCCGACACGCGAACTCGCGGTCCAGATTACACAGGAACTCAAGAAGATTGGCGCATACACGGGCATCAGCGTACTGACGATTTACGGCGGGCAGTCGATGAATGTCCAGCTAGAGGCTCTGAGGCGGGGGGTACACGTCGTAGTGGGTACTCCAGGAAGGGTGATTGACCATCTCAAGCATCGGACGCTCCACCTCAATTCCGTCAGATTCGTGGTCATAGACGAGGCCGACGTCATGCTCGACATGGGGTTCATCGACGACGTCGATTTCATCTTGGCCTCCACTCCCGATGACCGCCAGCTCAGCCTCTTCTCGGCGACCATGCCGAGCAGGATCATCGAGCTGTCCCAAAGGTACATGAAGGACCCGGAGCACATCTTGGTGGACGAGAACGAGCCTACGGTCGCAACACTCGAACAGTTCTACGCAAAGGCCGAGCGGCCTGAGAAGCTCGAGCTGTTGCTTCAGGTCCTAAAGAGGGAGAAGAGGGGAAGCACCGTGATCTTCTGCAGGACCCGATACGGGACTATCAGGTTGGCAAAAGAACTCGAGCGGCGCTTTCTGAGTGTCGCTCAGCTTCACGGCGACCTGAGCCAGAACCAGCGGGATCATTCGATGAACCTATTCCGGACGGCTCGGGTCGACGTCTTGGTGGCCACCGACGTGGCCGCCCGAGGCATCGATGTAAGGCAGGTCGGGTGCGTGGTAAACTACGACGTGCCCGAGGACTCCACTATCTACTTCCACAGGGTAGGCAGGACCGCGCGGGCAGGGGACTTGGGCAAGGCGTACACCTTTGTGAGCCGGGACGAGAACCCCGATTTCGCGAGGATAATGAGCCTGGCAAAGGCGCCCATCAGACCACTGAGGCCTGAGGACGAGATACACTTCTCGCGTACCGACTTCGAAGACTCCAGGCGGGATCGGAGGCGGGGCGGACGCAGATATGGCCGAGGCTCGCGAGGCGGCGGAATGAAATGGAGGCGGTACAGGTGAAGTGCTTTAATCCGGACGCAGTCCGGGGTGGGGAGAGGGCTAGTAGGTGGGCGTAATTGGGTAAGCGGAAGGTGCTCAGCGAGTCCAATCTGAAGGAGCTCGTGATGCCTGGCCAGGGAGAAATCCTCGGAAAGGCGATCAAGCTGACCGGGGGAGACCAGGTCATAGTGAAATGCGCCGACGGAGAGACTCGCAACTGCAGAATCAGGGGTAAACTAAAGAGAAGAATGTGGATACGTGAAGGCGACATCGTTCTGGTGGCTCCTTGGGACTTCGACAACAGGAAGGCAGACATACTTTGGCGCTACATCAAGGCCCACGCAGAATGGCTAGATCAGAACGGCTACCTGAAGACGGTCTGACTAGAAAGACATCAGCACGCCTCCACTGGTTCTGAGAGCAGCCTTGGCCTCCAACAGAACAGACTAATCAATCCGCTCCAGAGGCCCTGAAGCCGATGTCGCCCTCCTCCAGCCTTCGTAAAGACGTCGACATCCTTGTCGTCGGAGCTGGGGTCCTCGGTGTCACAACAGCATACTGGCTATCGAGTCTCTATGACTGCAAGATCCTGTTGGTGGACCTGGAAAGTAGGGTCGCAGGGCACACCAGCTCGCGGAACACAGGCGTAATCCACCGTCCTTTCTATCTCAATCCGGAGACCAAGAAGACCTTCGCCCTTTCCGCGATGCTCTCCTATCCTCTCTGGCGCGACCTCGCCAACGCGTACGGTCTCCCTTGGAGACCAGTAGGCACGCTCGAAGTGGCGCTTCACGACGATGATGTTCCCCTTCTCGAGAAGTACGTTCGATGGGGAGCAGACAACGGCATGGAGGAGACCGATCTGGAGCTGCTCGACGCACGGTCCGTGAAGTCATTGGAGCCGGAGGTACAGTGCAGGGCCGCGCTTCATTCTAAGACCGACGCTTCGGTCGACTTTGGGAGATTCACCACCTGCGTCCACAAACTCGCCCTCAACGAGGGTCTTTCCTTCCAAGGCGGGCTTCGGGTATCCTCGCTGAAGGCCGAAGGCGCAGCTCTTGGCGTCTCCTTCTCGAGGAACGAAGAGCTCGCTGGTGTCAGGTGCAGACTTCTAGTCAATGCGGCCGGCGGCGGCTCGGTCGACGTAGCCCACATGATGGGGCTTGCCAGTGAGTATTCGACGCTCAATTTCCGGGGTGAGTACTGGGTCGTTGACCAGCCGTTCGCCTCGAGGGTCGGCATGAATGTCTACTCGCTCCCTCGGCATCCCCGGTTCCCGTTCCTCGACCCGCACTTTGTCGTGCGTTCTGACGGCCTACGACAGATTGGACCGAACGCGGTGATGGTCACGGGTCCCTATGTCTACGAGGGGATGGGTCTGCGTTCTCTTCCCGGGTTGTTCGCTGTGCCGAACGGCCCCAAACTCAACCTGTTGAGCGATGCAGACTTTCTTTCAATGGTCGCGAGCGAATGGCATACCTCCTTGTCAAAGAAGGCGATGTGCGAGCGTGTCAGGAGGTTCATTCCTGGGCTTGACCATAAGCTCCTCAATTCACGGGGTGTATCTGGGGTCAGGGCATCCGTCGTCGGGAATGAAGGCTTCGTTCCGGAGGCGATTCTCGTCCAAGACGAGAGGTCGGTCCACATACTCAATTACAACTCGCCGGGAGCCACTGGTGCTCCTTCGTACTCTGCAAACCTCGTCGCCAGACTCCGCGAGAGTGGTCTGCTCGATGGCCTCAGACAGAAACCTTACCGCTCTGTCGGAAGGATATGGGACTTTGACCGAGCCGCCGGCCTGACCTGACTCAGGAGTCCGGGAGCCCGGCCCTCGCAGTTATCCTGCCGGACCAGGAGATCGCTGTTTCACTCGAGGACGTGAATGTTCTTCTTCGTACACATGTCCTTGAGGATCTTTGGCCAGACCGAGACGCTGACCTCTCCCAGATGTGCCTTCTTGAGAAGCAGCATCAGAGTCCTGGACTGTCCGATGCCCCCTCCAATGGAAAGAGGCAGGTCGCCACTGATGATTCCCTTGTGGTATTCGTACTTCAGAAAGTCGAGCTGCCCGCTCAACTTGAGCTGCTGCTTCAAGGTTGCCCCGTCGACCCTCACTCCCATGGAGCTCAATTCGTGCCTCCGCTTCGTGACCGGGTTCCAGACCAGGATGTCGCCATTGAGCCCGTGCATGGGTCTCCCGTCTTTCGACTTGGTCTCTGTCACCCAGTCGTCGTAGTCTGCCGCCCTCATCTCGTGGGGGTGCCCATTCTTCAGTACCCAGCCTATGCCTATGATGAAGATGGCTGGATGCTTCTGAAGGACGGCGGTCTCACGCTGTTTCCTCGGCAGGTTGGGGTACATTTCTAGGATGTCCTCAGCGTGCAGGAATTCGATCTTGTCTGCCATGCTCGGGTACTTCCCCTTCAGCTTGGGGTAGTCCTCTTGGACCCGTTTCTCCGCTCCCTTCAGGACCTTCCAGATCTTCGTGACTGTATCAGTCAGGTAGGTGAGGTTCCGCTGCTCGGCGCTTACAACCCTCTCCCAGTCCCACTGGTCGACGTAAGCGCTGTGGTCATGGTCGAGAAAGTAGTCCTTCCTGACCGCCCGCATGTCGGTGCAGATGCCCTCTCCCACGCCCATCCCGAACTGCTTCAAGGCGAAGCGCTTCCACTTGGTCGCCGCCTGGACGACCTGAGCGTCGATGGGGTGCTTATTGTAGTCGTTAGATATGTGGAACTGAATCGGCGTCCGGGAGCCGTCTCTGTCGAGCATATCGTTAATCCCGCTAGCGGCGTCAACAATCAGAGGGACCTGCACCATCATCAGGTTCAGCTCCTTGCAGAGGTGCTGTTCGATGTAGCTCTTGGCAAGGTAGACTAGCACGCTGCGTCTCCTTCCTGTCGAGGAGGGACTTGTAGTCCGTCGGGTAGAACCTTCTCGACTTCTTCATACGTGCCTATTCCGGGCCCTGCGAGGTCCTCTTTCTGTGACATGTCGATGGCGGGCGCCCCGACAGATTTGATTTAAAGATGAGGGTCGGTTCCCAGGTTTGGAAATGCTCCGGCTTCGCATGCGCGTCTCGATGGCCCTTTGGGCCCTCTTGAACGGGATTCTGGCTGGTGAGCACTATTCCGGCGATGGCTCAATCAATGCTGCGGCACGAAGTCGTCTCCAAGGATCTCCCTTGCAATGATGATTCGCATGATGTTCTGCCCTCCTTCAGCACCCGCAGAGTATGATTTCACGCCTCTGAGCGCCATCTCGACGTCGCACTTGGTTGTGTAGCCGTATGCGCCGAGCATGTCCATGACGGTGCTGCACCCTTGGAAGGCGTCGACCGGGGCCCTGAGCTTCGCCTGCGCCGCCAGCATGGCCACCCTTCTGGACTCCTGCTTGGTCGCGCCCTTTCGGTACATCTCGTCCACGGCCCAGGCCGCCCTGTAGACCAGCAGCTTGTCCGCCTCCAGAGCCGCATAGCTGTCCACCAGAGGGAACTGAATCCCTTCGTACTTCGCCAGGGGAGTGCCGAAGGTCTCCCTTTCCTTTATGTAACTCATCCCCATGTCCAGTACGCCCTCCCAGCACCCTATGCACGCGGCCGAGACGAGGACTCTTGCGGCCTGGAAGCCCTCCATGCCGACGTAGAACCCCTTGTTCCACTCTCCGACGATGTAGTGTTCGGGCAGCTCCACCTTTTTCATGTCGATGTTGCCTGTCGAGAGAGCCATCCTGCCCATGTCTTCGACCAGATCCTGTGCTTATCCCCGGGCCTGTCGAGAGGCATGTAGAATGCTGTCATGCCCCTGTGCCCCAGCGACGGCTCGGAGGAACCCAGCGCCAGGTAGCCCCCTCCCCTCCTCTGAATCTCTCTTACGAGACTGATGTATGACTTCTGGCCGTTCACCACGAGCTTGCCCCCCTCGCGTGTGATCCTTGTCTTCAGGCCTGCGATGTCGGACCCGCCCTGGGGCTCTGTGGACAGTATTCCTACGAGGGCTTTCCCCTTGGCGACCTTCGGCAGCACCTCTTCCTTCAGCTGATTCGTCGCGTGCTTTGTAAGGAGGAAACTCCAGCCTGTGGTCAGAAGGTACATCACGGCCGTGGCACAGCTGACGTCCGCACGCGCGATCTCCTCGGCCACGATCGCCGCGGTTACAAAGTCAGCTCCGGGTCCGCCATACTCGGGAGGGATTGTGATGCCGAGTAGCTCCTGAGCGGCCATCTTGTCGATGAGCCCTTCGTCAAGCTCCCTCTTCGTGTCCATCGCCCGTGCCCTCGGCGCAATCTCCTTCTGGCAGAATTCTCGAACTGCCCGCCTGAACCCTTCCTGCTCCGCCGTTAGATTGAAGTCCAAATTGATTTCGCTTGACCATCCTCCTTCCACTGAGCATAAAAACGCATCACCTAGACTCGGTCTTCGGCGAGGTGATTCACAGAGGGCGAGGCCGCCCTCTGCTGATCACTTCTGACGGATCTTCCGAAACGCTTCTGTCAGCAGGGGAACTATCTCGTACAGGTCTCCCCTCACGCAGTAGTCCGATTGCTGGAAGATGGGTGCCTCGGGGTCGGTGTTTATGGCCACGACTGTGCGCGAACCTCTCATGCCTGTGATGTGCTGGACCTGACCCGATATCCCGCACGCCACGTACAGGTTGGGTTTGACCTTCCGGCCCGTGAGGCCCACGAGGCGCTCCAGCGGCAGCCACTTCAGGTCCTCTGCCAGTGGCGATGAGCATCCTACCTCGCCGCCCAGTACGCTGGCGAGCTCTTGGAGTATCCTGAGGTCCTCCTTCTTCGCCACGCCCCTTCCTGCTGATACGATCACGCTCGCGTCCTCCAGTCCTACGCCTCTGACCTCCTTGGAGGCGACTCGGACGACTCTGGTCTTCGGTGGCGTCAAGTCGACGTCTGTCCTGATGATCTCCCCGCGCTGGCCCTGCCGAGGCGCGGCCGGCTCGAATACCCTTGGGGGAACGGTAGCGATCTGCGGTCTCGTGGTACAGATCTCGGTCGAGACCAATATTCCGCCGTACGAGGGCCGGTCCGCCACCAGCATTCGTCTCTCCTCATCCAGGCCCAGTGCCACGCAGTCCGTGATGACTCCGGTCTCGAGCCGCGCAGCAACTCTGGCGGCTATGTCTTTCCCCCTCCTGGTGCTTCCGATCAGCAGGATCTCAGGTCGGTACTGAGAGGCAAGCTTGCCTATGGCTTCGGCAAACGGTTCCGGCAGAGTGTTCTGAAGCGCCTGATTCTCGACAGAGGAAACACCTTGTCAGCGCCGTGCGATGCGAAGGTGTCTGCCTCGTGTTCGAGCGCCGTGCCGAGGACGAGTGCGCAGAGGCTCGCCCCCAGACCGTCCGCGAGCTCCCTTCCCTTCCCCAGCAGCTCGAGCGTCACATCCGTCCTTTCAGAGAACACCCACACGTCAGAGCCGCTCGAAGTCATTCTCTTATCCGTCCACGACTCCCTCTCTGATCAACTGACGGGCCAGGCTCTCTGCGATCTCGGCGGGCTTCCCTTCGATGGCCTCTCTCCTTCGCTCGGTCATTGGAGCCAGCGCCTTCAGCACCTTGACCGATGTCGCGAACGGAACTCCTAGCTCGCCTGCATCCAGCGTCTTGACTGTCTTCTTCGACGCCCTGATGATCATGGTTATGGTGGGGATTCTTGGCTCGTTGGTTTCCTTCGTCACGGTCAGCAGGACGGGCATGGGGGCCTCCATCGTTTCGTCGGCCTCCTCCAAATCGCGTTCCGCCGTCACCACGCCTCCATTCACCGTCACCTTCTTCGCGTGAGAAACCTGCGGTATGCCGAGCCTCTCCGCAAGCCTTGGCCCCACTTGGCCAGAGTACATGTCGATGGACGCATCTCCGCAGATGATGAGGTCGAATTCCCCGATTCTTCTGATGGCGGCGGCGAGCATGTCAGACGTAGCGCGTGCGTCTAGCTGCTCCATGTCGGCGCCGCGTATGACGTACGCATCGTCCGCGCCCATGTTCAGGGCCTCCTTTGCCGCGTCGCTCGCAGTCGGAGGGCCCAGAGTGACCACAGTTACGCTCCCGCCGTGCTTCTCTCTGATTCGCAGAGCCTCCTCCAACGCGTTCTTGTCGAAGTCGCTGATCTTGCGCTCGACGCGTTCGGTGATCAGAGACCGAGTCTTCGGATCGACCTTCAGTCCTTCAACGTTGTAGACCTGCTTTGCGCAGACGATCGTGCGCACCATTGCCAGCCCCTGCCCCGTTTCTCATCGCACATAAGTTTCACCCGTAGCGATATCTGATTCCCGTGCCTCCCCTTGGGAAACTCCAGTCGATGGCTCCCGGGGAGGCAGCTGCCCTGCACGCGCCGCACTCGAGGCATCCCAGTCTGGAAAACACGAGCTCGCCCGACGTGAGCGTGAAGCAGCTGGCAGGGCAGACTCTGAGGAGGACTTTGACGTCCCGTTCCTTGCATAGCTCACGGTTCACCTTGATGTGGCTCTCCTCGTCCGTATCGAAACTGTTCAGCCCTAGCCTCCGTTCGACGCTGAGCTTGTCCAGACTCACAGCGCCCTCGCTCCTAGCAGGTCCCTGGCCATGCGGATCAGGGAGACTCTCCCTTTCATCTCCTTCCTGGCCGCTCCAAACAGATTCTGCCTCGGGCCTCCGTCGACGGCGAACATTCTCTCCATGAGGTCGCAAGCGAGGTCGGGGTAGGTCGAGTACAGGCGGGGGTTCTCGAGGAAGTGCGGTGCGTGCCGATACGTCTGCAGGTCCCTGAGGACGAATGTCTCTTGGAGCAGACTCTCGTACTGCGAGAGCGTTGCGGCCGAATAGTCTCTCTTCTCCTTGGCCTTCTTCCCGGCCTCGGCAGCCATTGTTCCGGAAGCGATTGCGAAGTCCATCCCTCGCAGGAGCAAACCGTTGTTCTGTGTGAATCCTGCCGCGTCGCCCACGACGAGGAGGCCGTCCCTGTACAACTGCGGCTTCATGCCAATTCCTCCCTCCGGAATCAGCTGGGCCGAGTACTCGAGCGGGTTGGCTCCTTCAATGAGCCCCTTCACGGTCGGATGGCTGATCAGCCCGTCCAGCAGGTCGGTGCTCTTTGCGTCCGCCTCGACCAACGAATTGATGTTGACGACCACGCCGATTGACAGGCTTTCGCTGTTCGTGTACAGGAACCCTCCGCCCTGCATGCCCCCGGTGCAGCCGAGAAACGTGTACGCGGCCCCCTCGTCGCCCTGAACGCCGAACCTTTCTTCGATGGTCTTCCTTGGCAGACCCAGCACGCTCTTCACGCCCAGCGCCAAGGATCCGGAGTCAAACCTTCGCCTGAGCTTCGCGTTCTCTGCCAGACGGGAGTTCACACCGTCTGCAGCGATGACCAAGTCGCTCCTGATCTCCTCCCCGCCCGCCCTCACTCCGACGACCCTGTCTCCCTCCCAGAGGAGGTCCTCCGCGTAAATGCCGCTGGTCACTATTCCTCCCGCCTGCTCCACCTTCGAGGCGAACCACTCGTTGAACTTGGAGAGAAGAACGGTGTAGCTGTTGTACGGAGGGACGGAGAACCGCGAGCTGTCGAAGCTCAGCGACGTGGCTGAGTCCTTCGAAAGGAAGGAGATTACGTGCCTTCTCACATGCCGCTCCACCGGCGCCTCCTTCCAGAACTCGGGGATCAGCTTGTTCAGCGCGTGGCAGTACATCAGGCCTCCGCTGACGTTCTTCGAGCCTGGGTGCTTGCCCCTCTCGATTAGGAGGACGCTCGTTCCCTGCTTAGCCAGGCTGTATGCTGCGGCGCAGCCGGAGAGGCCGGCGCCCACGACAATAGCCTCGAACTGGGCCTCCATGCAGGGCGCAGACGAAAAAGGCGGAATAAGTGTTCCCCTCATCTTCAGGGTGTGATTAGCTTCTCTGTCAGCATGCACTGCAGGGACGGTCGTCGGGCTGCGGCGCCCAGCGGAAGGTTAGGAGTACGCTCCGAAGCTCCGGCCGAGCGATCCCAGCGCTATCTTCTGCTCCAGAATTTCGTTGGCCCCCTCGTAGATCATGGTGACCCTCGCGTCCGCGAGGTGCCTGGCGGGCCTGCTCTCGAACGAATAGCCGTTGGCGCCGAAGATCTGCACTGCGCGGTTCGCCGCATCGAACGCCGCGTTGGCCGCGAAGTACTTCGCCTTGGTTATCGCGACGTCCGCCGCGTCTCTGAGCTCCAAGTTCGTCGGGTTCTCCATGTACTTCTGCTTGGTGGAGGCTGCCTTCAGGACGAGGAGCTTTGCCGCTTCCAGTTTCATCGACATCAGCCCAATGTGTCTCTGTATGAGCTGGTGCTTTCCAATCAGCTTTCCGTGCTGAGACCTCACCCCTGCGTACCTCACCGATTCGTCAAGGCAGTCCCGAATCACGCCGACGCAATTGGCACCCAGACCGAGCCTTCCGTGCATCAGACCCGACAGGGCCACGGCCATCCCCTTCCCAGGCGGTCCGAGCATGTCCTCCTTCGCCACCTCCACCCTGTCCAGGTAGAGGGTCGAGGTGTCCCCTGTGGGGAGCCCCAGCTTGTGGGGCATGATCTCTGCCTTGAATCCAGGACTGCCGGTGTCGACTATGAATCCGCACATCCCTTCCCTCTTCCCCTTCGGGTAGGCGAATATCAGCACGTACTTCGCCGTCGACCCGAGCGAAATCCACATCTTCTGTCCAGTGAGCAAGAACTTCCCTTCCCTCTCCTCGAAGTTTGTCGTCAGCGCGGCAGGGTCGCTTCCTGCATTCGGCTCCGTCAGTCCGAAGGCGAGGATGCTTTCGCCCTTCGTTGCAGGCGTCAGGACCCTCTGTTTTTGCTCCTCGCTCCCCCACTGCTGCACCGTCATCTGTCCCAGCGCAGTGTGAACCGAGAAGAAGGTCCCGAGCCCCGTCCCCTCCCTTCCAATCCTCTCGATCGCTAGCGCGAAGGTTACCATGTCCGCCCCTTGGCCGTCCCCGTACCTCCTGGAGATGGGGAGGCCCAGGAGGTGCGCCTTCGCGAAGATCGGCCTCGCCTGGTCGTTGATCTTGCGCTCGAGATAGCACTTGTCTTCGATCGGGCGGATTTCCCTGCAGACCTTGTCCACTTGGTCAAGGATCATCCCCTGTTCTTCTGAGATGTCGAAATCCATCTTTGAAAGATTCACGAATTCGTCCTGTTCGGACATGCGGCTACTCCCCCCGGCGCTCCTTCCTAACCCTTTCCTTGATGTGGCCTACGATCTCTTCGAGGGAACTTCCCGGGCCGTAAAGCCCGGTGATCCCCATCTTCAGCAGCTTGGGCTTGTCGTCCTCTGGGATTATCCCCCCACCGACGACGACGATGTCTCCTCCTCCCATCTTCTCTAGCCATTTCTTCACTCGCGGGAAGGCAGTCATGTGGGCGCCGTTCAGGAGAGATAGTGCCACGACGTCCACGTCTTCATCCACGGCCATCTGAGCGACCTGCTCCGGTGAGGGAAGCAGCCCGCTGTAGATCACCTCCATCCCTGCGTCCCTGAGCGCCCTGGCCAGCACGAGCGCACCCCTGTCGTGCCCGTCCAGCCCAGGTTTCGCAACGAGAATTCTGATCTTGCGTTCCACTGAAACTGCCCTCTTGGCCAACCGAAGGGCTCGGGCTTTGGCGGGTTTGAAAACCTTTGCGGGACGCTACAGAATCAGGGGCTCTCTCCAGGTCCCAAAGGTCTCTCGCCCCACTTGGACTATCTCTCCCAGCGTCGCATACTCCAGCACTGCCTTCAGCATCGGTTCGATAGAGTTTGCACCTTCGTTTTCAAATGCCCTGCCGATCTTCGCAAGCGCTGTCTGGACCTTCGCCCCATCCCTCTCCTTCTTCACCCTCTCGAGCCTCTTGACCTGGCTCCTCTGCGCCTTGAAGTCTATCTTCAGCGTATCAATCGGCTTCTTCTCCTCGATTGCGTACTTGTTGACCCCCACGACGTTGTCCTTCCCTTCTTCAACCCTCCTTGAGAGCCTGTAGGAGTTCTCCGCGATCTCCCTCTGCATGTATCCTGACTTGATTGCCTTGAGGAGCCCTCCTGCAGATTCGATTCTGTCGAAGTACTTGTACGCCTCTTCCTCCATCTGTTCGGTCAGCCACTCCACGTAGTACGACCCTCCGAGGGGGTCGATGACGCTGGGGACACCGGTCTCCTCTGCGATTACTTGCTGAGTCCTGAGCGCGACCTGGACCGCCTTCTCTGTGGGAAGGGCCCACGCCTCGTCGAATGAGTTGGTGTGGAGGGACTGAGTCCCGCCGAGAACGGCAGCCAGCGCTTCTATTGTCGTCCTGATGATGTTGTTGAGCGGCTGCTGCCATGCCAACGAAGCACCCGACGTCTGTGTGTGGAACCTCATCAGGAGGCTCCTAGGGTCTTTGACTCCGTACTTCTCCCTGAGAACCGTAGCCCAGATCTTCCTAGCCGCCCTGAGCTTCGCGATCTCCTCGAAGAAATCCATTGTCGAGTTGAAGAAGAAGCTGAGCCTAGGCGCGAACTGCTCTGGCTTCAGACCTGCCTCCATCCCCAGCTCGACGTATCCGAACCCGTCCGCCAGCGTGAACGCGAGCTCCTGGACGGCACTCGAACCTGCCTCCCTTATGTGATAGCCGCTGATGCTGATGTAGTTCCAGAGAGGCATCCTTTTCGTGCAGAAGACCATCAGGTCCCTCACCAGCCTCAGGTGCGCCTCAGGCGGGTAGACCCACTCCTTCTGCGCTATGTACTCCTTGAGCATGTCCGCCTGTACGGTCCCCCTCAGCCCCTCAATCGGGCACGCCCTGCCTCTTCGCCACGCCGGCGTACATGCAGGTCAGGACAGTCGCCGGGGCGTTGATCGTCATCGACGTACTGACCTTGTCCAGCGGTATCCCGTCGAAGATTACCTCCATATCCTTGAGCGAGGACACGTTGACGCCGCACCTCCCCACCTCGCCGTGTGCTCTCTCGTGGTCGCAATCGTACCCGTAGAGTGTTGGCATGTCGAACGCGATGCTGAGCCCGGTCTCCCCGTGCTCGAGGAGGAGCTTCAGCCTCCTGTTGGTGTCCTCGGGTGTCCCGAACCCGGAGAACATCCTCATCGTCCACGTCCTCCCCTATACATTGTGGGATGGACTCCTCTGAGATATGGATAGATTCCTGGGTACCCTTGGTCGGAGTAGTCAGCGTCCATCACGTCCAATGGCGTGAAGAGCGGCTTCAGAGGGATTCCCGAGGCAGTCTGGAAGTCTGACCTAGATTCGGGGAGTTTCTTCGCCTGCTCGCCGAAGACGCCCTCCTCCCATTGCTTGACGCCCTTCCTAATGCTCTCGAGTGCGGAAGCGTCATACAGGCTGCCCCGCTTCGCCCTCCGTTCTACCACTGCCTTCGCTTTCCTCTTCCAGTACGCCTCCCCGCCGTTCCTAAGCAAGGCAAGCAATGACCCCAAACGGTGGGAGATAAACGATGCCTTCCAACTGATAAAGCGGCGTCACGGAGGGTCCGGTAGCATCACACTTGCAGTCGTCACAGTTGGCGAGGGAGATTAGGAGAGGAGACAGGCGGGCGCTCTCAAAGGGCATCACGCTGGTCGAGAACGAGCGCGAGGGGGCATCGAAACTCCTTCGGACGCTGAAGCTTTCCGGCCGCGCGTTCATCTTGGGGGTGACGGGGCCGCCCGGGACAGGGAAGAGCACTCTAGTTGACAAGCTGATCGAACTCTACAGGAAGAGGGGGCTCAGGGTCGGGGTCATAGCGGTCGACCCTACCAGCCCGATCACCGGAGGGGCGCTGCTCGGTGACAGGATCAGGATGAGCAACCATGCCGGGGACAGGAGCGTCTACATCCGGAGCATGGCGTCGAGGGGATGGTCGGGCGGGCTTTCGAGAGCCACTTCGCAGGTGATTCAGCTGATGGACGCCGCCGGCTTCGACATCATCCTTCTTGAGACGGTTGGGATAGGGCAGTCAGACATCGAGGTCGTCGGCGTGTCGCATGCGGTCCTCGTCGTGCTGATGCCCGGACTCGGCGACGATGTCCAGGTCTCAAAGGCTGGCCTTATGGAGATCGGGGACGTGTATGTGGTCAACAAGGCGGACATGGAAGGCGCGGATTCGATGGTCGTCAACCTACTCGGCGTGGTCAGAGACATGAAGTCCCGGTCACCGCCAGTCATCAAGGTCTCGGCCCTTACGGGGGAGGGACTCGAAGAGCTGGAGGGCGCCATCGAGGTGGTTAGATCTAGGTTCGACCAGGGCGACCTTGACCTGAAGCTGAGGAGCGTCAGAGGAATGATCATCGAAACGGCCAGATGGGCCCTGATGGAGCGGTTGAGCAAGGTCACTCGGGAGGAGGCTGAGAGGCTCGCGCGACTGGTCGTCGAGGGCGAGCTCAGCATAGACGAGGCGGCGGCCAGGCTGGCGAGGTGAACCCGCCCCTGTTCTTCGCCGGCACACATTTCAGTTCCCTCGGGTTCAGGTAGGTGGCGTCGGCGCAGTGCTCGATTTCATTGCAGGGCATGCTCCCCGCGACGTTGTCTTAGTTCACGGCGCCGGGGGCAACAATATCTTCTGGAAGAGGACGCTCCAATACCTGACCGGGACCGGAAGAGCCGTGGCCGTCAACCTTCCTGGACATCCCTCCGGCGACGTAACCTGCAGGACGATTCACGACTACTCTGAAACGATTCATCGCCACATCGCAGAATGTCTTCCGACTAGACCCGTCGTCTGCGGGCATTCGATGGGCAGCGCCATCGCCCTGACTCTGGCTCTTGAACATCCGGACGATCTCGGGGGGCTGATCCTAATCGGAGCGGGAGCGAAGCTCGGCGTCGATTCGGCCATAGTCGAAGGCCTGCGGACCCAGCCCATGAGGACCATCGAGCAGGTGATAACACCGATGAGCTTCTTCAAGATCGACCTTGGCATGGGAAGGGAGGCGAGGGCTGCGCTCTCGTTCGCCAACCTCCCCATCTTCCTGAATGATTACCTTGCATGCGACGACTTCGACGTAAGGCCTCGGCTCTCTGAGATTACAGCCAAGACCTTCATCATCTGCGGGGAGAACGACAGGATGACACCGCCCAAGTGGTCTGCCTACCTGAACCAGAACATACATTCTTCGACGATGGAGCTTGTGAGGAATACCGGGCACATGGTCCCGCTGGAGAAGCCGGAGACTTGCGCCGGGCTGATCCAGGGTTTCCTTTCCAGGCTCAATCCGTGAACTCTTCGCCGCCTCGGCCTATTCTCGAGACCTCTCCCACGAGCGCGATGAGCCCCTCCAGGGTCGTCGAAGAGACTGGGTACAGGTCCGAACCGAATGCGAGCCTCCGTAGGCTCCTGAAGAGCTCGGAGTACAGCGAATACTGATCGCTGTCCTTGGTGCTGGCCAGAGCGTCCTCGAAGGCCCTCGCATTCCTGCTCCATTTGACAATCTGCCAAACCGTGTCTCTTGCGATGTCCTTCTTCGTGAGGACCGAGATTCGGGGAACGTTCATCCTGAGACCGACGGACGCCGAGAGCAGGGCTATTGAGAGGAAGTTGACGGGCGTGTTCGCCAGCAGCGGATCGAGAAGGAAGAGCAGCGTCTTGGAGTCGGCCTTCAGTTCCTTCACTATGTATTCGCCGCTCTCCCGGTAGGCAAAGAGCTCCGTCTGCCCAGGCGTGTCGACGATGACGTATTCCGCCCCGTAGGAGTCGATGTCCTCCTGAATTTCTCCCAGCTTGGTCGCAACCAGGTCAGTCGCTAGGATCAGGGCCCCGTTGGGGCCGAGGCCGTAGTCTTCCATCACCTCCTGGAGATTGATCCTCAGCCTGACGTCCACGTCCGGCTCATAGGGTAGGGTGACCACCCCAGGGTCCAGGTTGACAGCTATCGCATTCTCCCCCCTACTGACATACCATCTCTTGAGAGCGCTGGTGAGGAGGGACTTGCCGGAACCCGCTGTTCCCGTCACGAATATCAGGTCCAGCCCGTGTCACTTCCGCCCGCTCGGAGCAGTTTCCTTCTCCGAGACCACCGTTGCTCCCGCGGTCTCGATTTCGCTCTTAATCTCGCGCACGATCTGGGCCGCCGACTCCTCCGCCGTCTGCCTGTCCTCGCTCACCACCGCTACGTCGAGTTCGATTCTGGATTTCCCCTCCCGAATCCCCCTCGGATGCGACTTGATGTAAGCACCTGGATACCTCTTCAGCTCAGATTCGATCATCGGGGCCAGCGCCGATTCGTAGATTCCCTCGATCTTCAACGAGATGTACTTCCTGTAGAGCCTGCCCAACCTCTTGGCAATCTCCGGCTCCACGGATTTCCTGAAGATGCTCTTCATTTCCGAAGGAACTCCGGGCAGGCAGAAGACCGTCGTTCCTTCAAGTTCCAATCTGACTCCGGGGGCAGTCCCCACCTCGTTCTGGACGGACTTCGCCCCGATTGGCAGGGTTGCCATCTTCTTCCTCGCGGGCGTCATCTTGATGCTACTCAGGTTACGTCTGGCGTAGTGTTCCCTGATCAATGAGAGAGCTTCTTCGTTGAGCCTCAACTCTCTCTGGATTCCGTTCGCTATCCCCCTGAGAGTCATATCGTCGGGCGTCGGCCCGAGCCCGCCGACAACAATCACAAAGTCCGCCCTTCTTCTAAGACAGCCCTTCAGCCCAGCCGCTATCTCACCTAGGTCGTCATCGACCGTCGTGATCTCGGCGAACAGCGTACCCTTTCGGGCTAGCCTCCTCCCCATCCACTGGGCGTTGGTGTTCAGCGTCCTCCCGATCAGGAGCTCCCTTCCCACAGCCAGCATCTCGACCCTGACCATGGCAGGCAGCCCGGGGCCGCAGCCTTAAAACGACTATCAGACCAACTCTACCCGATGAAGGCCAGGAGAGAGTACCCGTCTAGGCCGCTCGTCGGAGCGGGGGCTGTTGTGTGTGACGGACCCAAGGTCCTCCTGGTCAAGCGGAAGTATCCTCCCAACGAGGGCCGTTGGGCGCTGCCGGGCGGCTTGGTCGAGCTGGGCGAGCGAGTCCAAGACGCAGCGGTCCGAGAGGTCAAGGAGGAGACCGACCTTGAAGTGGTTCTGGAGGGGCTCCTGGACGTAGCGACGGACATCTACCTCGACGAAATGTCGAGGCCAAAGTACCACTACGTCCTCGTCGACTACCTCGCTCGCCGTGTGGGGGGGAGGGTGAGACTGAACGCCGAGTCCTCAGCCTTCGGCTGGTTCACGGTTGGACAGGTGCGGAAGCTGGACATGAGCGAAGAGACGCGGGAGGTCCTCGTGCTACATTTCCGGCGCCGAAGACGCAGAAAGACGCTCCGCTAGGAGCCCGTCCTGGCACCGCTCCCACTAGATGGAAGACTGGCTACTGCTCTTTGTTCCCGCTCAGCCACCATTCGAGATAGTCAGACTGCTGTCTGGACCGCTTGCGTCTTTCGTCCTCGACAGGGGCCTTCTGTTTGTACCTGAGGTCTGAGAGCTGGTCTCTGGTAAGGAACGCGCCGCAGTTCTTGCAACCGAAGCGCTTCGTGGGCATGTCGTACATCATTACTCCGACGCCGCATTCGGGGCAGATCTGGTCCAATTGTTCGTGACATCTCCAGCCTGACTATGCCTTAACCATTCCTGTCAGCACCAGAACCTCTTCGGTCGCGGCAATCCGTTAAATACGAACGAGAGGGGAGTCGTCTCGACAGCGATGACGGAGAAGCTCGTCCTCACCGGCCCGGCCTCCGAAGAGTTGGGCAGGACGGTGGCCGAGAAGCTTGGTCTGCCTCTCCTCAAGGCGGAATTCAAGGTCTTTCCCGATGGCGAGACGCGATTCTCGTCAGAGGAGAAGGTCTCTGGGAAGAACGTCCTCTTAGTCCAGTCGACCTACCCGCCTGTCGACACGCATCTCTTCCAGCTCATGCTCGCTTCGCACCATCTGAGCCAGGAGGGAGCAAGGATTACTGCTGTCGTGCCTTACCTCGCATACGCTAGGCAGGACAAGGTGTTCCTCCAGGGCGAAGGCGTCACCCTGGGCGTCGTGGCCCACCTGATGCGTTCAGTCGGAGTCCGAAGGCTCGTGACGGTTGACATCCATTCCGCAGAGGGGCTCTCCCTCTTCTCTTTTCCAGTCTACAGCGTTTCGGCGATTCCGACCCTGACCGAGTATATCAAGGGCGAGCTCGACCTGAGCGACCCGGTCGTCATCTCCCCAGACTTCGGAGCCTCGAGGAGGACTGAGGCCTTCGCACAGCTCTACGGTGCGAAGTTCCTTCAGCTCTCGAAGAAGCGCGACAGGGTCACCGGGGACGTGAAGCTGAAGGATGCCAAGCTCGAGGTCAAGGGAAAGGAGGTCATCATCGTTGACGACATCGTCAGCACAGGCGGCACAATATGTGCCGCGGCCGAGGCCGTCCAGAAGCAGGGGGCGAGGGCTGTCTTGGCCGTCTGCGTCCACGGGCTCTTCGTGGGGGACGCCCTGCAGAAGCTGCACAAGGTGGGGGTCAAGACTATCGTCGCGACCAACACGGTCCCCGGCCAGTTCAGCAAGGTCGACGTCTCGGACGCCCTTGTCGCACATCTGAAGACTCTCGATGAATAGGTCTCTAGTCCTGCTGTCGGGAGAAGGGACGTCCGTCCCCGAGGCCGAGGCGAGGGCCCTCTTCCTCGCATACGACCCCCGATCCAGGTTCGAGTCGCCCGAGAAGCGGGTCCTGCTCGTCGATTCGCTCGCCGATCCGTTCCTTGTCGCCTCCCGGGTCGCTTTCTCCCGAAGGATAGGCCGTCTGATAGAGGGTCCGCTCGAAGCCCGGAAGGAGGTGTCAGGAGCGCGTGTGCGGCTTCGCAACTTCGACCTGGGGAATGGGAAGCCCGATCTCGATCCGAAGTCGGTTCTCAAAGGCGTCGGCGCGACGGTCGACCTCGAGAATCCTGACTTCGAGTTCAGCTTGGTCCGAGGTAAGAGAGACTACCTGGTCCTAACCAAACCCGGGGAGATGAGCCAGGCCTGGTCCAGACGACGGCCCCGCGCCCGTGCCTTCTTCCACCCGTCCGCCATTTTCCCCAAGCTGGCCCGCGCGTTGGTCAACCTCAGCAGGTTCAGGGAGGGCGAAGTCTTCCTCGACCCCTTCTCGGGGACCGGCAGCCTTGCAATCGAAGCCTTCGAAGCTGGCGCGAGGGTCGTCGCATCGGACCAGGCCGCAAAGATGGCGCTCGGGTCCCTCGCAAACATGAGACACTTCAGCCAGGAGTGGATGGGGGTCATCCGCGCCGACGCCTTCAGCCATCCCGTGAGACAGGTGGACGCGATTGCGACCGACCTCCCCTATGGACGGGCTTCCAGCACCAGGGGAGCCGACCCACGGGACATAGCGGAGAGGACACTTGCAACAATGCCTCTGCTTCTCAAGGAAGGCTCACGGATGGTCGTCATGCATCCGCAGACGCTGAGGATCGAGGGGTCGGCCAAGATGACCCTCGAAGAAGAGCACCACCTTTACGTTCATAAGCTCCTCACGAGGACAATCACAGTCCTGAGGAGAAGATAGGCTTGACCAAGCTCACGGTGACGTTTCTCGGAACCAGTTCAGCCGCCCCAACAAAGGGGCGAGGCCTGCCGGCGATCGCGATTCAGAGAGAAGGCAGTGTCATTCTGATGGACTGCGGTGAGGGGGTCCAGCGTCAGGTCCTGACCCAGAAGGTCGGCCTGAACAGAGAGACCTCGATCCTCATCACTCATCTGCACGGCGATCACGTCACGGGTCTCCTAGGGCTCCTACAGACGATGAGCCTCGCCCAGCGGAGGAAGCCGCTGAACATCGTCGGGCCTGCGAGGCTACTGAAGTGGCTCGAAGTGACCGAGGAACTCCTGCACATCGGCCTGACCTTCCCGGTCAACTTCTCGCCGGCAGGGCAAGGGACGGTCCTGCGCATGAGCGATTTCAAGGTCAGGGCGACAAAGGCGCTACATTCCGTGGAGGCCTACTCTTATGTCGTCGAGGAAAGGAGGAGACCTGGGGTCTTCTTTCCGGAGAAGGCCAAGGTTCTCGGCGTCCCGGAGGGCAGGCTGTGGTCGAGGCTCCAGAAGGGAAGGAAGGTCCAGGTGGACGGTCGGACAATCTCTCCTTCAGAAGTGACTGGCCCACCTCGGCCAGGGAGGAGAATTGGGTACTCCGGCGACACCAGGCCCTCTCCGAGGCTCGCAAGGTTCTTCTCCGGATGCGATCTTCTGATCTTCGATTCCACCTTCCACGGAAAGGATCGGGACAAGGCAGTGGAGAGGAAGCATAGCACCTGTCTCGAGGCTGCCGAAATCGCGAAGAATGCCGGCGTGCGCCGTCTCGTCCTCACTCACTTCAGCGCCCGCTATACCAGCGTTGCGAGCCTGGTCAGGCAGGCCCGCTCAGTCTTCCCGGAGACGATTGCCGCGAGAGACGGATTGAAGGTGGAAGTGGATTACCCTTCCTCGTAGGCCGTGAGCCAATCGATTACAGCAGCGATCTGCTTTGACCTGATCGTCGCGTAGATGGGGCCTAGAGGCGACTGGTCCGCGCTGCTGCAGAGTGCCACGACTCCGACGGTGGCTGCCTGTCTATTCAGCATAAGCGAGGTCGAGTCGCCCCTCAGCTCTGACAGGAGCAGCTTCCTGGCAGCACCTCTGACGTGCCTGTCCCTCAACTGGTTTCGCAGCACGTTGAGAGAGCTTGCCTCGTCCGAGACCAACTTGATCATTCGGCTGCTCTGATCTGCCAGCACGGCATTCTCTACGAAGACGCTCCTCATCGCGTCCTGGACCTTCTTCGGGTCCTCTGAGGGTGCCAACGTCGCCTCCAGCGTGACCTTCACCTTGAAGTCAGCGCGCGTCTTGTTCCACCCAGCGATCGACGACCTCGACGACTTCGGAGGCGAGCTTCTCCGGAGCCGCGTGCTCGTTCGAGACCATTTCGTCTGCTAGGGCGATGGCATCGCCGATCCCGACTTCGAGTTCCCTCTCTTCCCTCTTCAGGAACATCTCGTAGGAGAGCGGGTCGTCACTCCTGCCCCTTTCCTTCAGCAGCGCAAACCTCCGACGCTGGGAGGCGTGAACGGCGATCAGGATCACCTCAGCGGACCTCCTGAACACCTCGACCTCCGGCATCGAGCGGATTCCGTCCACCACTACCCTGTCAGACCCGCCCCCTCGTATCGTTTCTAGGCAGAGCTCAGCCACCGCGGCCTCGCCCCGCTCCTTCCTGAGCTGCTTCATCACTTCGCCCGTGTTCTTCGAATCGGGTGTCAGACCCCTTCTCTTCGTCTCCTCTCGGATTACGTCGCCCATGATGACGCGCTTCCATCCCCTTGCCACCAGCGCCCGCGCGGCGGTCGACTTGCCGGCGCCTGGCATGCCTGTTATTGCGACTATGAGCAAGGACGTGTCTGCGGCTACCGGGCCCATAGCGGATTTAAATCAAGTCCTGCTCACCGAAAGATGATGCGTGCCTTCGTAGCTCTAGAAATCTCGGACCCAAGGGTGCTCGAGTCAATCGTCGCGTTTCAGCGGGAGCTCTCCGCGACCGGGGCTGACCTGAAGACAGTGGAAAGGGAGAACCTCCACTTCACCGTGAAGTTCCTCGGCGAAATCTCTCCGGCCCAGGCCCGGGAAGCCGACGAGCACCTGAAGAGGCTCCATCTGAGCGGGGCGGATGTGGAGGTGAGGGGAGTCGGGGCCTTCCCGAGCATCTCCAGGCCGAGCGTCATCTGGGCAGGGGTCCCTCCCGCGCACGAAGAGCGGGTCAGAGCCATAGCACAGGGAGCCATCGCTGCCCTCGAAGGAATCGGGGAGAGTGACAAGCGACCCTTCACCGCCCACGTCACCCTGACCAGAGTCCGATCCGTCAGAGGAGCCGGCGAGCTCACTTCGGCCCTGCGCTCCAACTCGGACCGCTCATTTGGAGGGATCAGGCTCGTCGAGTTGAAATTGAAATCCAGCGTCTTGGGGCCCCAGGGACCCACCTATACCGACATAGGGGAGTATCCTCTGGCTTGAGGGATTCACGGGAAGTGTCACGGAATGCAATCAGGCTCGTGACCCCGACCGCTGACATGGAACGAAGCGTCGGCGCACTGGCAAGGTTGCTGTTGCTGAAGACAAGAAGGGCTGCCGCTAGGTTCTCTGAGACTCGTGGGGTGTTGCTTGGCGGCTCTTTCGCGAAGGGGACCTGGCTCCCCCAACAGGTCGACCTCGACATCTTCGTGAGAATCAATCCCGGGACGCCTGAGGACAGGTTCGAGAAGATCGGGTTGGCAGTGGGAGCCGCCGCTACAAGAGGGTCCCCGCGCGGCAAGAAGTTCGCCCAGCACCCGTACACGGAAGCGACCGTCGAGGGGATCCGGGTCAACATCGTCCCGTGCTACTCAGTCAGAAAGGGCGAATGGAAGAGCGCGGCAGACAGGTCTCTTTTCCACGTGCAGGTCGTCAGGCGCCTTTCTGCAGAGGGCAAGACCCAGATCAGACTCCTCAAGAGATTCATGATGGCGGTCGGCGTCTACGGCGCCGAAATCGAAACGCAGGGATTCAGCGGGTATGCGGCCGAGGTCTTGGTGATGAGGCTCGGGAGCTTCGAGGGGGTCCTGAGATACTTCACCAGGTTCGAGCCATTCAGCAGAGAGCGCCTCTTCAGTCTGCCGGACCCGGTGGACGGAGGCAGAGACCTGGCGATAGCCATCTCCGGCGAGAAGCTCGGCAGGATGATCCTGGCGTCAAGAGGGTTTCTAAGGAACCCCAGCGGGGCCTACTTCCGCAAGATGAGGGGCAGGAATCACCCGCCGCTGCGCGGAATGGTGTTTGCGGTCGTCTTTTCTCACAGACTCTTGAGCGAAGACACGCTCTGGGGAGAACTCAGAAAGACGACCAAGCACATCGTGAGACATCTTGAAATGAACGGGTTCGAAGATTGCCCGGTCGATGGCAGCGTCAGACAACAGACTGTCAAGCGTCATACTCCTCATTCCAGAATACGATGTCCTTCCTCTATTCGAGCAGCGCGTCGGCCCGACGGTGGACAGGAAGAAGGACTTGGAAGCTTTCATTTCGTCCAACAGGAAGGGCGCGAAGCTCGTCTGGGTAGACGAGGAGGCAAGGGCAAGGCTCCTTCTGCCCCGCCGATACGTCAGTCTCGCGGACCTACTCGTCGACGTAGTCCGGGGAAAGGTTGGACCGATCGGGGCCTCCGGCGAGCTAGGAAGAGGGATGAAGAGGAGCGGGTCAGTGCTCACCGGCCCTTCGTTAGCTCAGGCGGCTTCAGCTTCGAAATGGCTGGACGATGGAATCAGAGAGATTGTCAGCGACGCGCTCGGAACCCGCACGTCTTGACCAGCTGACGAAGACGCCGTACATCCTGGTCCTGACCTATCCTAGGATCTCCCTGCTTACCGCCCGGTCGAGGATAAGACAGCTGGAGAAGCTGGGAGTAGAGGAGCTCATCTTCGAAGGACGCGCAAAGATCGGCCGGCTTGGGATACTGGGCCTCGGAACAGTCGGGGTAGTCGTCAAGGCACGTGTCGGAGGGAATGTGCGGGCCCTGAAGATCAGGAGGACCGACGCGAACAGGCCAGACATGGAACAGGAGACCCGGATCACATCAATGGTCAACAGGTTGGGCATAGGGCCGACCGTCTACGGCCATACGAAGGACTTCATGCTGATGAAGCTGCTCGATTACGTCGAACTGGAGGAATGGCTCCGAGGGCTGCGCGGCCAGGGAACCAGGGAGGCAGCCAGGACCATGGTCCATTCGATCCTGAACCAGTGCAGGAAGCTGGACATAATGGGGATAGACCACGGCCAGCTCAGCAATCTCAGGAAGCACGCAGTCGTCGCGGAGGGCGTCCCGTGGATGGTCGACTTCGAGTCGGCAGGCACGAATCGGAAGCCGAAGAACGTGACGACCGCCGCACAGTATCTCTTCATCGGCGGAAGGCTATCGCCCCGTCTGAGGCGCGTCCTGGGGATCAGGGACGTCTCGCCACTCCTCAAACTCCTCTCCGACTACAAGAGTGACACGTCCGACTATACCTACTCGAAGATGATCGAGATCCTGAGGATTGCTCCAGGCTAGCAAAGAGAGAGGCAGCATCCTAGTGATAGAGAAATGGAACCGGCGTGATTCGACAAGTTTACTGTGCAAATCCATAGCTCTTGGCAGGGAAATCGCGGAGAGAAGGCCCTCGCCTTCGCATGCGTAAGTTCGGGCCCGGAGGGGTCCGCCCCCAAACAGGTTCTGAAAGCGGGTTTCGGTCGTGAGTGCGGGGCAGTTAGTCAAAGCAGTGCAGCCCGGCCTAGGGCCTCTTTCGCAAAAAGAGAGTCCGGGAACCCGTGGTTCCCGTCTCTAATACGAGCTGGTCTCCGTCCCGGCTTCCGCAGAGGGCAGCGTTGAGGGTATTTCGGGGAACTTCTCCTTCATGCGCTGCTCCGCGACCGCGGATGCCTCGGATAGGATCTTCTCCGCGTCCTCGTTTGCAGCTTCGAAGTTCAGTGAGTACCCACCGACCGTCCCTGCGTCTACCAGGATGCTACTCAGCAAACCAGAGATCTCGCCGATCTCGCTTTCCGCCTCAGGCAGGACGCCCACCAAGCCTTGCTTGACGTTGCGTATCACTGCCATCGCCGGAGTCAGGGTGACGACTATGTCACCGAGTTCTGTGATGGTGTTGAGTCTGAGCACTATCTGTTCGAGAGCGAGCTTGGCCTGTGTGACCATCTTGTTCATCTTTCTGATCTCGGCCAGCTCATTCGCGTAGACAGACGCGTGCTGTGTGTCGTGTTTCTGTAGAGAGCTTACGACCTTACCGAAGATCGAGTTGTCTCTCTCTCTGAGTTTTGTGGATGTGGAATCGAGTTTGGCGACTTGGACTTGGATTTGTCGGACTGCTAGATCGAGCCTCGGCTTCATAGGTCCCGGATTCCTTACGGAGTCCTTGACCTTGCCGCCGAAACCCTGGTTGTTCTGCTTTTCCCATTTACCTGCGAACGCAGACATCGATAGCTTCGAATATCAAGCGGGCTCAAATTCTCTAAGTGGTGGAAAGTATAATTTAGTTCACAACAGCATTAAGGTATGCAATTCTCTGCCAAGGCTTCCTCGCACGCAAAAGAAGAGCTCGTCTCTCAGGGGAAGAATACGGAGACACAGGAGTTAGCGCGCGCGTCGCAATGTTTACAGAACGCGGCGCCTACAGTCAGATACGCATGCTAATCAGGGTTCACGTGACTCCAAACGCAAGAGAGGTTAGTGTAACAAGGGTCGACGAATTAGTCTTCGAAGTAAGAGTCGATGAAAGGGCGATACATGGCCGAGCCAACAAGAGACTTCTGGAGGTCATGGCCAAGCATCTTGGGGTTCCGAAATCAAAAATCTTCATCGTAAGAGGGGCGAAGACGCGAGACAAAGTAATCGAGGTGGTCTCTTGAGGATTACTTGTAATGTGAAGCAGCGAAAGTGAGAGGAAGCCGGCCCGGTGGGATTCGGACCCTGCAACCAGCCGCGTAAATAGCTATAATCTAGCTAATCTGGACAAACAGAGGCTATTCTGAGCTTATCGTAAATGGGGCCGGCGGGATTTGAACCCACGACCACTTGCACCCCAAGCAAGTATCCTACCAAGCTAGACGACGGCCCCACACTAACCGGCTCAGGCGACCCTGATTTAAGCCGGCAGACCCGACTGTGTCTCGAGGAACCGCTGAGGGAGAAGAGGTGTGAGGCTTCATTTGTGGAAGATTCGGCTAATTGCTTTACTTGGGGGGATGGCTCTTGAGATACTAGGACCTATGCTAGTCGTGACTTCCGCAATCATGCCGGCGGGATGCTCGCAACTGGGCCTCGTCCGCGGCGTTGTGGTCCCTAGGTGGATTCTGAGGGGTTGCGTCCACGACATCGTGCTCCAGTTTAGGCGTATGGTTAGTTGACCTGACTAGGTAGAAAAGCGTTATGACGTGGGGTGGAAAAACAGTGGAAAAACAGTGGAAAAACTTCCCCCCCGCACAATTGAACGTGGACCCGTGCTTTCCACCCCCTTTTTTCCACCCTCAAATCAAGCACGGGACCTAGTATCGAAATCGTCTCCTTGTCTACTGCTTGGCCTGCCGAGGTGGACTCGGGGACCGTTTAGATTCCCGCGCTTAGCGGATTTGTCATCCGGCTCTACACCAACAGCCTATTCCCTCGCTAATGCAACTGAACCAGGTGAGGCCGTGGAATCCTATTATAACAAACCAAGAAAGAGCACGTCGCAGTGAATCCCGAGAAATCTCTCGCAGAGAACTTCAAGCTCAGCCTTTACGAGGCAAGGGTGTACGTCGCCCTGACATCCGGCAGCATGTCCCCCAAGCAGGTCTCCGTATCGGCAAGGGTTCCTCTCTCGAGGACCTACGACACTCTCCGCAGCCTCCAGCAAAAGGGGTTCGTGGAAGAACGCGGTGAAGTCTTCTCGGCGATTTCGGCCAAGGCTGCCCTGGGCATGCGTCTCCGGCAGTTCGAGGACGAGTTTGCTGAGGCTCAGAAAGCGCGCAGAGGGGCGACCGAATCCTTGCTGAAGTCTCTGAGTGGGGGTACTCGAAGGCCTCTCCAAAGAGACCAGGAGGTGGCTATCCTTAGGGGAATCAACGCGATAGCGAGCAAGTTCAGCGAAGTCATCGCTGCGTCCGACGATGTAATCCTAGTGGCGAAGAGGTCGATTGACGCCGCCCGGGTCTTCAAGCCATCTCTCCAGAAGAAGATGCCCAAGTCGGTCAGGATTCTGATCCCATCGGGCTTTCCGATTCGCCAGGGCGACGCGAGTTTCCTGAAGAACCTCGGTTTTCAGGTCAGACGGGCGGACAACCTCTTCCTCGACCTCATGGTCGCTGGCCAATCGACGGTTATCATCGGCGTCCCCGACCCCACCAGCGAAGAAGCCTACCACTCCATCGCGATCGCCGTATCCAGCCAGCCTTTCGCCATGGCCGTCAGGGCATCCTTGGAAGAGGTCTGGTCCCGCGCCCGCTAGGCCAAGCCCGCCGCGAGATAGGCGATGAAGAGCAAGACTCCGGTCAGTAGCGTCGTCATCACCATTGACGCCATCCCTGGTATCAGCTCTGCGACTTTGTCATAGTTCTTGCTCACCACCCTAGACATGGCAAGCGCTTTGGGGGCTGAAGCCAACACGATCAGGGCGAAGGGGCTGACTGCGCCGACAAGAACTCCAGCCACGGGGATTGCGTAGGCGCTGACCAGGATTACCCTCAGTCTGCTGGCTGCCTTGGCCTTCCCCCATCGGGCTACGAGATGGTTCCTCCCCGCGCTCTTGTCGGCATCGGTGTCTGGGAACTCGTTTACGTAGAGAATCCCTGCGGTCATTATGCCGAGCGGCAGCCCGATGATGACCGGTGCGACGCTCAACTTGTGGGTCTGGATGTAGTATGTTCCGAGAAGCAGAAGGGGCCCGAAGTCGAGTCCCGTGACCATCTCGCCGATGCCAAGCTTGGACGTCAGGGGCGAGTAGGTGACGACCGAGAATGCGGCGAACGCAAGGAGGGCGATGAGCACAGGGTCAAACGAGAACTCGTAGACGAGGTATGACCCTATTCCCAGGCCTGCCGCCAGAAGAAGCGAGCCTAGGCACAGCACTCCCTTCGTGGACATCAGCCCCTTCGGAAGGATCGTGCTTCCTCCGCTGAATGGCGTTGGTGTCGTCTTGAGGTCGATTCCACTTCTGAAGTCGAAATAGTCGTTCAGAACGTTGACGCTAGCGTGTAGGCAGACGGCCCCGACGAGTGTAAGCAGGGCGTAGACTAGGTTGAAGTGACCTGTTGACCAGGCGATTGCTAGCCCGGTCGGCACGAAGACCACCGGAAGCAGCAAGAATGGGGGCCTGAGCTCCCTTATCCAGACGCCGTGAGACAGGGCAGGCCACCTTACCTAGACGTTTCTCAGGTGCCGGGTCAGGCCCATGTAACCGACGATCTCTCCGCGCTTCAAGAGAGGGCGGACCGTGAGAATGCCCACGAATTTCGACCCGTCCTTCCGAACAAGCGTCACTTCCTCTTCGGACTTGCCAGTCTCGGCAGCGGTCTTGAGGAGTCTCGGGACGAGTGTCGCCACCGCACGGGGCTCATGGAAGACCACTACGCCCTGATTTCCGACCATCTCCTCCGGCTTCCAGCCGAAGAGTTTGGCCGCTCCGAGCCCGAAAGACGTCACCAGCCCAGAGTTGTCGCAGGCTGTGCCTGAGCTTGCCTCTGTGTCCTCGGCCTCCTCTCGCATTACCACTGGTGAGTGGTAATGACCACTTAAGCCTTACTCGTTGATAGCGTTCACAGCATCTGCGCAGTTCGGTTCTAGTTGGTTCTCTAGGACATCTTCCGTCGATTCAGCGGCTGGCCTCCATCCGGTCGTCGCGCCCCCGGGCTGTAGCTCCTGCGAATCTCAATCGGTTAAAAGCAAGGCTGTGGAGTGATTGCGCGTGGCGAAACGAACAGTCCACCACATGGACTTGCCGACACTAGTCGCGGTCAACAGCGAGGTCGTTCTGCTCACCCACGAACCCAACGAATACTCGAAAGCTGACGGCGAGCAACTCGGGTCCCTGCTGAAGGAGGTTGCCTCTCGGGCGGACAACCAAGGTTTCGAACAGGCAATCCATGAGAAGGCATCGCTCCTCATCTTCAAGCTCGCCAGCGGCCAGCACTTCAGGGCGGGCAACAAGAGGACCGCACTGGTCGCAGGACTGGTCTTCCTCCGCAAGAACGGTTACAAGATCAAGATTGACGACCCTGAGCTCATTTCCGTCGTTGACAAGGCAGGGATGGCAGCCGCAAGCCTAGACGACGTGTACGACGTCCTGGGGAAGCTGAGCGTGAAGTCCACGGCCGAACGGAAGGCTTGGGAGAGCGCGGTGAAGCAGACAGTCGAGTCGAACAGCAAGTTCCTGACGGATACCGGATCCTAACAAGACGATTCTCAAAATTAGGAAACGTCTCACCCTCTTAAACGGCGTTTGAGACGGGGCAAAACTGGTAGAGAGATGCCCGCTCCAAGGACGGGGGGCCTCCGCTCACCCAAGATACTGCACGATTCTGGTCGTGAAGGCGAGTCATCATCCGGTACGCTAGACACTTGGCGGAAGGAGGAAGACTCGACGGCTCCCTCTGATGGTCTGTCCGCTCAACTCAGGGAATGCATCCTCGGCGGATCCCGGACCACTCATGTCTTCGGAATCGGCAACCCCCTAAAGCAGGATGATGCCGTCGGACTCGAGGTGGTTTCCTCGTTGCGGCGACGGCTCGGACCCGCGTCGAGGAAGGCCGTCAGAATACACGGGCTCTCGCCGAACCCGGAAAGGATAATTTCTGACCTTGCATCGAAAGGAGAGAGGATAGTGATTATCGACGCCGTTGAGGTGCAGAAGAAGCCGGGGACCATCGTCTGCGCCCGTCTCAGCGAGACGAAGTTCGGGTTCTTCGCCACCCACAACGTACCGCTCAGGTTAGTCCCAGGCATCGCCGAGAACGCGGCAGACACATATGTCGTGGGAATCCAGCCTGACGCCGTGGGTGTCGGCGAGGGGCTTTCCGATGTCGTCAAGGGATCGAGCATGAAGCTTGTCGAAATGATTGCGAGCCTAGTGGGGGAGGCAGAATGACCGCCGCGACAGACGCCATTCTTGGGCCCCTCATCATAGTCATCGCCGACATCGTGGTCTTTACACTAGTAGGCAGGCTCGGCAAGCGGAGTTCCGGCACGGGGGTGAGGTACGAGCCCTTCGCGGGAGGCGAAGAATCGATCCCACCCAGGGGACTGTACAGGTCGAACCTCTTCATCTTTGCGATGCTCTTCATGATAGTCGAGGCGCTGGCGCTCATTCTGGCAGGCTCCTTCGCGGCGCCCTCGGACACGTATCCGCTCCTCTTCCTCGTCGGCGGGGGGAGCGTCCTTACAGTCACGGTGTGGTGGTTCATCACTGCCGGGGGTGGCGAGTTTTAGGTCCGGCCTGACCGCGTGGGCGAGGAAGAGGTCCATCTGGGTCTTCCACGTTAATGCATCTTCCTGCAACGGTTGCGACATCGAGATACTGGCTGCGCTTACCCCCCGTTATGACGCCGAAAGGCTCGGCGTCGAGCTGGTCCCGAGTCCGAGGCATGCAGACGTCCTGCTGGTGACAGGGACGATCAACCCCCTAATGAAGGACCGCCTCAAGACCGTCTATGAACAGGTGCCCGAGCCGAGGCATGTGGTCGCGATCGGGGCATGCGGCCTTGGCGGTGGTGTGTACAAGGAATGCTATAACGCGGGACGCGGCGTTGATACGGTAATCCCTGTGGACCTGTTCATTCCCGGATGTCCTCCCAGGCCGGAGGCGATAATCTGGGGTATCCTGAAGCTGGTCACGGGAGGGCCGCCCGACCCCATCGAAGGAGAGAAAGCAATTGTCCAGTGAAGAGTTGACCCGGCTGGCCGCGAAGCTTGGAGGGTCTGTTGCCACGCATCTGAAGACCGTCGAGCTGAACGTCCCTCCGGACAAGGTCCTGGAAGCCTGCAAGTCTGTCTCGTCCATGCCGGGGCTCTACCACTTGAGCACGATTACCGGTCTCGATCTGGGAGAGGAGATTGGCATCCTCTACCAGTTCTGGCAGGGCAAGGGATTCGTCGTGGTGAGGACCGCTGTGCCCAAGACCAACCCAAAGATACAATCAATCACTGGATCCTTGCCCTCTGCGATCCTATACGAGGCTGAAATCCAAGACCTCCTGGGCGTCTCCTTTGAGGGGAACCCGTACTTGGGGAAGAGGCTCCTCCTGCCAGACAACTACCCGGCCGAAGCGCCGCCGCCTCTTAGGAAGGAAGCGGACCCCGAGAAGATAAGGAAGATGATGGGGCTTGAGTGAAGACATCAAACCCGATCAGCGCAGGGAATCGAGTGCGGGGCTGATGCAATATTCGGTGGAGAGCGCCATGCCCTTCGGGCCAGTACATCCATCGCTGAAGGAGCCCGAGTACTTCAAACTCATCCTTGAAGGGGAGAAGATCGTCCAGGTCATACCGAGGATTGGGTATGTCCATCGGGGGATAGAACGAGCGGCCCAGGAGAGGACCTGGGTCAAGAACACCTATCTCTTTGAACGGATCTGCGGCATCTGCAGCTTTGCGCACAGCCTGGGATACACTCACGCCGTCGAGGCCCTGACTGGATTCGAGGTCCCGAAGCGCGGGAGGTACATTAGGCTGATAGTGGCCGAGCTCGAAAGGCTACACTCTCACCTCCTCTGGCTTGGCCTGGTCGGACACTGGGCCGGCTTCGACACCCTCTTCATGTGGGTGTGGAAGGACAGGGAACACATCCTGGACCTGGAGGAGGCGATCACCGGCAACAGGGTCAACAAGTCGTATTCCATCATCGGCGGGGTCAGGATGGAGCTCCCCGACGGGATCGTGGCCAAGATTCAGACTGAACTGAAGTACATCGAGAAGAGGGCCGACTACTACACGAAGCTCGTCGAAACGGAAGAGACATTCACGGTCCGAACGAAGGGCGTCGGGCGGATCACCCAGGAGACGGCAAGGCGACTCTGCCCCGTCGGTCCGCTCCTTCGATGCACGGGCATAGCCAGAGACGTAAGGGCCGAGGACCCCTACGCTGCCTACGACGAGATCCCTCCGCACGTCCAGACCAGCAACGACGGAGACATAGCTTCGCTGCTCACGCTGCGGCTGAACGAGATCCGCGACTCCTGCCGGATGGTCAGTGAAGCAGTCGAGAAGCTCCCGACCGGCCCCTACAAAGTCAGCATTCCGAGGGCGGTCCCCCAGGGCGAGTCCACCTTCCACGTGGAGGCCCCAAGGGGCGAGCTGTTTTACTTCGTCAAGTCAAGGGGCGGCAGCGCACCTGAGCGAGTGAAGGTCAGGAGTTCGACCGTGGCCAACATCCTCACTGCCACTGAGATGCTGAAGGGCCACACTCTGGCAGACGTTCCGATAGTGCTCACCGGCATGGACCCGTGCTTCGGGTGCATGGACAGGATCTCGGTTCTGGACGTCGACAAGTCTAGGGAGTGGTCAATAGGCGGCGAAGAACTGCGCAAGTACGGGATAGAGTACTACAAGAGGAGACTCCATTGAACCTGCTGCAGGTCGTCGAGCTTCTCCTCTTTCCCGGGCTGACCTTCTTCGTCTGGCTCGCCTTTGCCTTCGAGTGGCTGGACAGGAAGACATACGCCCGCATGCAAGGGCGGAGGGGCCCCGTGGTGACCGGGCCTTTCGGTCTCTTCCAGCCGGTCGCAGACTTCTTCAAGCTTGCCTCCAAGGAGGAGATCGTCCCTGCCCAAAGCGACAAGTTCGTCCTCCGATGGGGTCCTGCCCTCTACTTCGCGGCACCGGCCATCGGCATCGCGTTCATCCCAATTCTCGGCACTCAGGCAATCCTCTACCATCCGCTCGACCTTCTCTTCATGCTCTTCATCCTCGCATTCTCGACTCTGATGGCAGCTATGCTCGGCTACGCTTCGGCTGGCAGATACTCGACCATAGCCGTAGGAAGGCTGGTCGTTCAGTACACCAGCTACGAGGTCCCGTTGATTCTCGCGATGATAACACCTGCGATCCTCGCAGGAAGCCTCTCGATAGAGGGAGTCGTTGTGGCGCAGGGTTCGATGTGGTACATCGTCATGGCACCGGTCGCTTTTGCGGTCTTCATCGTAGCATCGCTCGCAGAGCTTGAGAAGCCTCCATTCGACATCCCCAGCGCCAAGACGGAGATTGTCGGCGGGTGGATGACCGAGTTCTCAGGCAACACCCTCGCCTATGTGAAGCTCACGAAGAGCCTAAGCTACGTCTTCCTGTCTGCGCTCGCGGTCAGCTTGTTCCTCGGGGGCCCGGGAGGCCCTGTCATCAGCACCAACCAGAACCTGCAGTCCGTCTTCTACGCTTCCTACTTCCTGGTGAAGCTCTTCGCGGTAGGTTTCCTCTTCTTCGTGATAAAGACGGCCCTGGCTCGGGTCAGAATCGATCAAGCGACCAAGCTCTTCTGGACCATCATCACTCCTCTCAGTCTCGCTCAGCTCGCGGTAGCAATACTCTGGGTGTTCAGGTGAAATAAGTGTCGAAAAAAGCGTCGAGAAGAAACGTCGGCCAAGCCGTGGGCGAGATGTTCCGGACCTTGCTAAAGACGCCCATCACGGAGAAGTATCCTTTCGGAGACAAGGTGGTCACAGAGAGGTTCAGGGGAAAGCTCGATATCGACCCAGTGAAATGCACCGGGTGCAGCATCTGCGAGATTGTCTGCCCCGCCCAAGTGATCACGATGGTGCCTGTGGGCAAGAAGATGATTGGTACGAGAGAGGTTGAAATCAAGCGACCCTCCTTCGAACTCTACACGTGCATCATGTGCGGCCAGTGCGTCGACGACTGCAAGTTCGGGGCCCTCACCCTAACGCGTAACTTCGAGCTCGCTGTTTTCAAGAAGGAATCCACGATTATGAGGAAGGCGTTGACCATTGGCAAGTGAAATACTCTCAATCGCGATTTCAGTAACGATATTGGCCACCGTCTTGGTGGCCCTCTTTTCCAAGAAAGTTTCCGTCTCCCTCATAGCACTATTCTGGACGTCCACTCTGTTGGGGGTGGTCTTCACCGCGTATGGCAACGCGCTAGTAGGTCTGATGCAAATCGTCACCTTCTCGGGCGCAGTGTCAGTCCTCTTCCTGACGGTCATTCTGATGACCGGAGAGTCGAAGTTGGATATCGGAGCAACCCGCTTGACAATCATGGCTGTGGCTGGAGCGTTAGTCCTCGTGATCTTGGCCCTGACTCAGGTCTCGCCGGGGCTCGTCGGGCTGTCGCCCTCAGAATACACTGACGTGTCATTAGCGACGTTCTCGTTCCTCTGGCAGTTCAGGCCCTGGGACCTACTGATTCTCGTCACGGTCTTCGCATCCGCAATGGTGACCGTCGCCAACCTGTTCTCGAGGGAGACCTAGATGGTGACCGACCAGATAGTCTTCATGTCCACGGGGATACTCCTCGTCTTCCTGGGCATCGCCTCGATTTCCTATTCAAAGAACCTCATCAAGACGGTGATGTCGTTCCAGGTGGTCCTTCTGGGCGCCAACTTGGCCTTGTTCTCATCTGGCATGAACGGGTCTCTCTCTACTGTAGTGGGCACTCGCCTCACGACCGATTCCTTCGTGTTCCTCTCGATTCTAGTCGGGGCCGCAGTGGAGGCGGTAGGCCTCGCCATCGTGGTCAACGTCTACCGGAAGTACGGGACGCTCAACCCGTCCGAGATCAGGAAGCTGAGGCACTGATGCTACAAGCTTGGTTGGTGTGGCTGGTCCCGCTCATCGGGGCTCCTTTCGTCCCGCTCGTGAGCTATTTCGACCCGAGGGGAAGCAAGTGGTTCGCGATAGGCGTAAGCGGGTTGACGGCGGCCATCGGGTTCTACCAAGCCCTCGTGTTTTCTCAGCCGTATACCGAGTCCCTCGGGAGTTGGTCGATCTTCCAGGCCCAGGCGAAGGTCTTGGGCCAGTTGAGCCAGGTAAAGGTCCTGGCCGAGGTAAACGTAGACGGCCTTTCGGTGCTGCTCTCGGCCTTCGTCTCGATTCTGTCTTTCGTCATCGTGGTCTACGCAGCGGGGAACATGAAGCATGAGAAAGGGCAGGCTCGTTTCTACTCACTCGTCCTGGTGTTCATCGGGGCGATGCTGGGTCTCGTGATGGCCGGCAACCTCATTCAGCTCTACTTGTTCTGGGAGATAGTCGGTATCTGCTCCGCTCTCCTGATCGCTTTCTGGACAGACAGGGAATCCGCAAGAAAGGCTGGCCTCAAGGCATTCGTAGTCACGAGGTTCGGGGACATCGCCTTATTGCTTGCCGTGATTATGCTGTTCACGACACTCGGCACAACGAACATCAACACAATCAACTCGTCCGTGGGCGCAGCCGGTGTGAATTGGGTGTTGATCGGCGTCCTGATTCTCATCGGGGCAATGGGGAAGTCCGCCCAGGTGCCCTTCCATGTTTGGTTGCCGGACGCGATGGAAGGTCCGACCCCAGTCAGCGCGCTCATTCACGCGGCCACTATGGTGAACGCGGGCGTCTACCTGGTCGTCCGGATGTACCCGATCTACGCCTCGTCCGCGGTCCTCTCCACCTCGGTCCTGGTCGTCGGCCTCACAAGCCTACTGGTGGGGGGTGCCTGCGCATGCGCAGCCGACGACTTCAAGAGGATTCTTGCCTACTCTACGATTAGCCAACTGGGTCTTATGTTTGCAGCCGTCGGGCTGGGGGGCGTAGTGGGATGGAAGATTGCTACGTCTGGTGCAATCTACCAATTGATCAGCCAAGGCCTCTTCAAGGCACTCGCCTTCATGGCCGCTGGGTCTGTCATCGAAGCGCTCGGAACCAGGAAGATCGACGAGATGGGAGGGCTCGCACGACGGATGAAGTACACCTACGTCGCATTCCTCTTCGCAGCACTTGCGATGGTCGGTCTTCCCCCACTCATAGGATTCTGGACTAAGGACGCAATCCTGTCAGTAGCCGCCACATACGGCGCGGCGGCTTTCCTTGTGATCATCCTCGGCTCCATTCTCACTTCATTCTATTCCTTCAGGGCACTTGTCAAGGTCTTCCACGGCCCCAGTCGTGAGAGAGAGGTTCGCGAATCCGGGCCGCTGATGGTGGTGCCGATGATGGCCTTGGTCGTGTTGGTCGTGGCTGGATGGATTGGTCTGGGTGGCCAGAGCCTCTTCGCGCCCTCGCTCAGCGAGGCTCCTTCAATTCTCACCGCGACATCCACCGTCGCCGTGGTGTTGCTTGGGTTCGCGATCTGCTACTTTGCATTCCAAGCTCGGTCCGAGGCGACCGCACGGCTAATGCAGTCCAGCGCCTTCCTCAGTGGAACCAAGGAGTTCTTGTTCGAGGGAATCGGGTTCGACCGGTTCTACTCGTACATAATCAAGTCTATACTGGGGCCCCTGACGCGCCTTGCCACCGGGCTCCAGAGCGGGGACCTCGGAAAGAACGTTGCCCTGCTGTTTTCAATCCTCGTGGTTCTGCTGATGCTCGCAGTGACGGGAGTGATCTAACAGATGGCTTGGCTGTCGACAGTCCTCGAGATCCAGTTCGCCGGGGCGATGGTGGTCCTCATCGCGGACATAGCCAAATCGAAGCTCGGGAGTCGCAGACCGCTCATCATCGGTGGGATAGCTGTGGCCTTCCTCCTCCTGTCCCTCGTCGAACTCATCGCGAGCTGGGGCCCCATCTCCATCCAGCCTCTGACCTCGATCTTCGCCAGCATCTACTCGGTCGACAAGCTAGGGAACCTGGTGATTCTGACTGTGCTCATTGCAGGCTTCGCTGTAGCAGTCTATACAGCCCTCACACTATCTCAGAAGGACAACATCGGGACGTTCTACGCCCTTATGATGCTGCTCATCAGCTGCTCCATAGGGGTGATTTCATCCGGCGACTTCCTGACCCTCTTCCTCTTCTGGGAAGGTCTTAGCATAGCAGCCTATGGGTTGGTGTCATTCGGGCGGCGCGACATCTCGCTCGAGGCTGTGACGAAGTACTTCTTCCTAGCAGGAACAGGGAGCCTCGTCTACCTAGTCGGAGTTGCGCTTGTCTACTCGACCACTGGGAACATCAGCTTGGCAGCCCTGCCCTCACTTCTCACCTCCAACGGCCCCATAGGCGTCGTTGCGCTCCTGATGATCCTCGTCGGCATCGGCGTGGAAGTAGCAATCTTCCCAGTCCACACATGGCTGCCTGACGCGTACGGGGCCGCACCAGCCCAGATTGGTGCCCTCAACGGCAGGGTCGTCGACGAGACTCTCCTCTTCGCCATGCTGAAGGTGATCCAGCCGTTCGTCACCCAGGGGTTGGTGGTCCACGGCATTCAAGTGACTCTGGTCGCAATCGCCGTACTTACGATGCTGGTCGGGAACTTCGGGGCTCTCGGACAGGGCAACCTGCGGCGCATGCTCGCGTTCAGCTCAATTGCCCAGATGGGTTACATGCTCGCCGCGCTCTCAACCTTCTCGGTGCTGGGTCTCGTCGCGGTCACGTTCCAGATCTGGAACCACGGGCTCGTGAAGGCCAATTTCTTCATGCTCACCGGCGTCGGTGGGAGGAAGGAGTTCGAAGACGCAGACCTGGAGAAGCTGAAGGGCGCGGGAAGGCAGAACAGGCCCCTCGGGGTCCTCTACACTGCGTCGTCGCTGGCAATGGTCGGGTCACCGCCCTTCGGGATGTTCTGGAGCGAGATACTCATCGTCCAGTCGCTGCTTCTAGCCTCGACTCCCCTCTTCGCCTGGCTGGCTGTCGTTGTGATTGCAAATATCGTCCTCTCAATCGTCTACTACTACAGGGTGATCAACACTGTGGTCTTCTCCGAATCCTCGGGCCCGGTCACGAACAGGCCTTCGAGAGACATGCTGCCGCCCTCGTTCCTGTTGGCGCTCAGCGTCATCTCCGGTCTCATCCCAGCCTTGATTCTGGGCCTTATTCTGTGAGCTTTCGCCTACCTTTATAGACCCCTGAGACTCCGCGATGCTGTTCGTCTTTGGGCAAGGAACGGCTCATCGCAGAAGTGAACACCGCCGAGCAGGCGAAGAAGGTGGAAGAGACGGTCAAGACGGGCTATCTGGAGACGACCATCGACACCCTGATCAACTGGATAGGGGTCGAAGACGATCTGGCCGACAGCTACGAGGGTCTCGCAGGCAAAGCGCAGACGCCTGCTGCTAAGGCGGCGTACAAGCGGCTCTGCGACGAATCGAGGAAGAACATCGAGCAGCTGACCGGTCTCCAGAAGTCGTTCGAGAATCTTGACAGGGCCCGAGTCCAGCGGCTCAAGCTGCTGGAGAGTCTGGAGTCCTGACGGCTTCCCTAGAGTCTGCTTTAGTCGCGGGCGGCAAGTAGCAGGTTCGCTGCTTCGATGTCCAGCATAGTGTACTTCCGTATGTTGACGAGCTGCCTCCGGCTCAGCACTTCGCATGCGTAGTCCCAGTGCAGGGACACAGAGTCCCCCTTCTTGACGGAGCCGAAAGGCGTCACCTCGCGGTTGTATCTCACCTTCTTGAGCTTGGGTTTCGAAAGGACCAGTCGGCCGTCTTCCAGAACCACTGGACGGTACTCGACCTGAAGGCTCTTGGCTCCGACGCCCTTCACCTCGCCCCACGAGACCCGGCAGTTGTCAATCATCTGCGCGATCTTCTTCCCGCTATCGTTACTCAGACTCTGTCCGTCAGAAACGCTCGAGCTAGCATAGGTGTTCATGACGTAGAACGTGTGGTGCGGCCGCGCAGCCGTGCCCACCGTCTTGAAGACCCGCTTCACTTCCTTCGGGTCCCTGCCAATCAACTCCCTGTGGGAGAAGCTGTGGAAGTCAGGGACCGGAACCCGGTCCAGCAGGCCGTTTCCGATCCAGTACGCCTCCGGCACCGCGTAGTCGAAGACATCCCTGCCAGTCGTTCTGGCAATCAGTCTGAGGAAGGGATAGGCCGCCTCGAAGTCCTTCAGCGTCGAGGTCAGGTCCTCGCCGCCCTTAGACTCCTCGAGGTGTTCCAGAATGACTCCCCTGTCGTCGGGCCCGCAGTACCCCAGGCTGTTTGGCATGAAGGCATGCTTCGCGTGGAGGAGGATCCCCTTTTCGTTCAACGCATTTTCTCTCTCTTGGGTAGGACGACGATCGCCGCCTCACGGACCTCTTTCCATGCCGCCCTCCGCTTCTTCGCGTCCGAGGGGCTGACCACGGAAAGCGCCAGGTTCCCGAAGACCTCCACGAAGTCGCCCCGCTTGGCTGCCACCATCGAAACGTCAACCCCGTCCAAGGCCCTCCCGTCAAAGAAGTCCACTGATGCCCTCCCCTGCGATGCGGCCTTGACCTTTCCGACCCGGGTTATGCACATTCTGTGTTCAACACCTCTTGTGTCCTATTAAGCGTTGGAGGCGTTCTGGCATCCCTATGATTCTCAAGTTCATCTTGCTCGACTCGGGTCCTTGAGCAGCAGAGCAACCATCAACATCAGCGAAGCTGGGACGATGGCATTGATCGCTGTCGCCCCTCCCACTCCGAGCAGCGCGAAGAGGTAGGCAGTCGTATTGGGCGCGATGACGGTCGCCACTGACTGGGCCGTTGTCGTCAGCCCTAGGGCGGTCCCCGTCTTCCCGTCACACGAGTCGCACATCAGCGCCTGCATCACTGGGAAGATGGATGAGCTGAAGAATCCTATTGCAAGCACGACGGCCGCGGCGACGTAGATGTTGGATGCGGAGAAGAACATGGCATAGAGCAGGACGACTACAAGAGACGTCACTACGAGCATCCTGTTCCTTCTCCACTGGTCCGACGCGTTCCCCAGGAGCACCTTACCGAACCCCCCTGAGATTGCGACTGGAGACATGATGAAGGCTGCGAGGGGGACGCTCAGACTGTAGACGCTCGAGAAGTAATAGGAAAGGTAGGTCACCTGCCAAATGGACGCCCAGGTGGCGAGCAGGGCGAAGAGCATCATCAGCTGGACCTGCCTCCTCTTCAGCAGGTCGAGCGCGTCCCTGCCCAGGACGATTGCACCGACCTTTCCGTCGGCTCTCGCGAAGGTGTCCTTGGCGAAGAAAACGCCGGCTACGACGGCGATCCCCACAATGGGGGCCACGAAGAATGCATAGCGCCAGTCTGAGGTCAGGGAATATGTCGCTCCGCCTATCGACGACCCTGTCGCAGATCCTGCGTCGAACCCCACGTAGAAGATTCCAAGGGCCCGTCCCTTCTTCATCCCGAAGTACTTCGCGACCGCAGACATGGCTACGGGCCAGAAGAGCCCTTCTCCGAAGCCGCTGACCAGTCGGAAGGCGAATGCCTCGTAGAAGCTCGTCGAGAAGCCGATGAGCCAGGTGAAGGCAGTGAAGACCGAGACTCCGACCAGGATGATTCGTCTCGTGCCATATCGGTCGGAGAAATGACCCGCTAAGAAGACGAAGGCCAGGACTCCGATGTACTGGGCCGAAGTCAGGAAACCTATCTGGGTGCTGCTCAGATGAAGCGTGTCCTTCATCGGCTTCAGCATCGAGCTGAGAACTGTCCTGTCGGCCGCATACACAGCATAGCCTAGGAACATGATGGCGAGGAAGAGGACGCCACCAGCGCCTCTCAGCTTCGCGCCCTTCTTCTCCTGATTCTCCTCATTCATCCCTGCGCTTTCCTCCGGTCTGCCTTTCGAGCCTTTGAAGATGCGCGGATAAGCTTGTAGTTCAGCCGCCCCTATTCATGAGATTCTCTAAGCAGTCTCAAGGGGACTCAGTGGTCAACCCACCAAGACTTCTTTCGAAGCCGGGGCCCCTTCGGAATTCTTGGCCACGAATTCGTACCCGGTCTGCACCGCCCGCACGTTCAGAGGGATATACACGGCCTTGCGGTCCGTGAAGAAGTGTTCGAAGACCTCCTTGACGGCTCCGAGCTCGTTCTGCAGCGCCTCCCCAGTGAGGGCGAGGTACGCGCCAAACATAACCGCGTTGGCTGCTATCGAGGTGTCCTTCCCACCTGCAGGGCCGAACTGTTTCAGGCCGGCAGCCAGCTCCGTTGCAGGGACTCGACAGACCTTGATGTCGTCCCTGTTCGGTGCTTGACTGACGAGCGAGCTGTTGACGACCAGCATCCCCCCCGCCTTGAGCATCGGCACGAAGTCCATGGATGGGATGTTCATCACAACGAGGAAGTCCGGCTCCTCGACTATGGGCGAGTCGATGAATTCGTCGGACGCGACCACGTAGCACTTCACCTTCCCTCCCCGGGTCTCCGGCCCATAGGAAGGCGTGTAGGCCGCGTGCCTCCCTTTCAGTATCTGGAAGTACGAAATGTAGTTCGCGAGCTCGAGAACGCCCTGCCCACCGTGACCCGCGGCGATGACTTCGATTTTCATTTCTTCTCGATTCCCATCTTGTCTTTGTAGAGGCCTGGCGGGAAGATCTTGGCAAGGACCTCGCTCGAGTAGCGCTTCGACTCGAGGACTGACATCTTCCAGTTGACGCTGCAGGTGCTGATGAACTCCACAAAAGAGAACCCTCCCTTCAGCTGGACCTTGAACGCATTCAGGACGCTCTTGGCCCCCTCGAGGGAGCCCCTGGCGCTGTAGAGGTCAGTGGACCCCATCGGTGTGACCGGCAGGAAGACCCTCTTGACGTATGATGGCCCCTCAAGGCCCGCGAGCAGCTTGGTTGCATCCATCACTGGGCCGGTGTCAATCAAGTCCCTTCCTCTGGGTGTCGTTGTGGTGATCATCCCGGTCGGGGTCGTGGGAGCCATCTGCCCGCCGGTCATGCCGTAGATCGCGTTGTTGACCAAGAAGACTGTGATTGGCTCGCCTCTGTTGGCCGCGTAGGCCAGCTCAAGGAGGCCTATCGACACCGCGTCCCCGTCCCCCTGCACCGCGAAGACGAGCAGGTCCGGCCTGACTTTCTTGATCCCAGTCATCACGGCGGGTGCCCTCCCGTGAGGCGACTGGACCGCGTCCGTGTTGATGTAGTCGTGGGCGAAGACGCTGCACCCTACCGAGTCAATCAGGACGGTCTTCTCCCTCATTCCCAGCTCTTCTATTGCGTTGGCGATCAACCTGGTGAGGACTCCGTGCTCGCACCCGGCGCAGTAGTGGGTCGGTTTTCCCGTGAGTGTCGGGAGCCTTCCCAGCTTGACTTCGTATTCACTTGTCGCTTTGTCCTGCAATGTTGTCATCTTGATGTCATCTCCACTCTGTGAACGATGTCTGAGGAAGCCGGAAGGAAGCCGCCCAAACTGTGGATGAAGTCGACCGAGCCCTTCCCTTCGAGGGCGAGCCTGACGTCGAAGACCATCTGCCCCATGTTCAGCTCTACGACGACGAATTTCTTGATTCCTTTGTCCGCTAGCGACTTCAGTTCCTTGGCGGGGAAGGGCGAGAGCGTTATGGGCCTGAAGAGTCCGGCTCTGACTCCCTTTGCTCTGAGCTCGTTGACTGCACGCCTACAGAGTCTTGAGACAATTCCGTAGGCTACTAGCACAACTTCGGCGTCAGAGGTCAGGTATCCTTCAGACCTCTGCTCCGTCATATCGATCTCCTCGTACTTGCTCATGAGGTGCTCGGCGTGCTTGCTCTGGTCTGCGAAATCGAGGTGCAACGAGACTAGCACGTGTCTCTCAGCTCCCCTCGCGCCTGTAGCGGCCCAGGGGGTTTCGAACTGCTCCTGAGCGATCTTCGGGAATACTGTGTCCTCCTTCAACTGGCCTAGGAAAGCATCCACGAGTATCACGACAGGGTTCCTATGCTTGAATGCGAGCGAGAATCCCAGGGCCGGGAAGGCCGCCATCTCCTGGACGGAATTCGGCGCCAAGACGATGTTCTTGTATCCCCCGTGCCCTCCCCCCTTCGTCGCCTGGAAGTAATCGCTCTGCTCAGGGCCGAGGTTGCCCAGGCCCGGGCCAGCCCTGTTGACGTCCACCACGAGGAAGGGGAGCTCCATCGCGGCTCCATAGGAGATGCCCTCCTGCTTGAGGCTGAACCCGGGCCCAGACGTCGCGGTCATCGCTTTGGCACCGGTCGACGCTGCACCGAGCACCATGTTGATTGCCTCGAGTTCACTGGCCGCCTGAAGAAATATCTTGAACTCGGGATACTCCGGGCTCTTGAATTCCTTGGCCAAGGTCTCCGGGATCTCACTCGACGGCGTGATGGGATAGGCGAAGTAGGCGTTCATTCCGGCCTTGAGCGCTCCAAGGGCGAGCGCCTCGTTTCCTTTCACGAACTCCTTCTCGGTCTTCACTGCTTCAGCCTCCTTACCTCTGCGATTGCGAAGTCAGGACAGACCCAGTAACAAAGTCCGCATGCAGTACAGTCGCCCTTCTCGCCGTGGTAATGGAACTGGACCGGATGGTATCCTATCCGGTTCAGCGACTCCGAGAGCTTCAGGTTCTTTTGCGGGCAAGAGACGACGCACAGGCTGCAGCCCTTGCAGACCTCCGAGTCGATAATCACCATCGATTTCTGGACCAGCCCTGCGGCTTGACCCATGATTTTTCGCCCCGCTCTCGCGTATTTAATACGCGTAGCGGATTCTCAGTATTGATAATTAAAAATGAATTCGCCGGGGACCTTGGGCTGATCAGTACTTCGCGTTTCGGAGGTCGGCAAACGGGAAGTACAAGACGATTGACACGACTGCGACAGCCAAGCCGGAGGCTTCGAAGAGGACCCCCAGCGATACAAGACCTCCCAGCCAACCGAAGATCAGGGCAGAGACGGGCAGCACTGCGCTGAGGAGGGCGCCCATAACGGTGACGGCGCGCCCGAGGATCTCTCTCGGGACCTGTGTCTGGATCATCACTGAAATCGGGATATTCACTATGCCTGAAAGGGCGCCTATCGCGACGAAGGCGACAAGTCCCTCTGGGACAGTCTGGGCAAGTCCCGCCGCGGCTGTTAAGAGCCCTACGGCCGTCAATGAGAAGATCAAGAGCTTGCCTGCGTACCCTCTGAAGTTCAACTTGCCCACCACCACAGCCCCCACCATCATCCCGAGGGAAAACGAGGATAGCGCCAGTCCGTATGATAAAGCGTCTCCTCCTAGCCGGACCTTCACGAATGGCGCGAGCAGCGTCGTGATTCCTGCACCGAAGAAGTTGACCAACATCCCTAGGGCGATGAGTTCGAGGAATAGCCTGCTCTTTCGAACGTACGCGAGTCCCTCGCGGAAGTCGCTCGAGAATCCGCCTCCTGCTCCGGGGTCAGGCCCATGCGTCTGAGATCGCGCTTCTCCGTAGGACTTCGCCACGAATGTCAGCATCACAGCAGCGAAGAAGAAGGTGAAGCTGTCATAGGCTATCGAGGCGGTGTAGCCGATGGCGAGAATCGCTATGCCCCCGACCGCGTAGCTCGCTAGTTGGTTGGCCGAGGTGGTCAGGGAGAACAGCCCGTTGGCGGCCCCCAGGTTCTCCTTGCTCACTATGCTGGGTATGATCGCGCCGTTGGCAGCGCGGACGAACTGCGCCCCCGCATAGAGGAGAAGGACGAGTAGCAGAAGCGGAGGGAACGTGAGGTAGTTCAGGAGGTACAGGACGGAGAGTATTCCAGTTATCGCCCCCTGGAAGAGGTTCCCAGCGATCATCACGTTTCTCCTGTTCAGTCTGTCGGCGTAGACCCCCGCAATCGGAGCGGCCGCTACGGCAGGGACGAGGATCACCGCCTGCGTCAATCCCACCAGCGCGGTCGAATTCGTCGTCACCCAGACAAGCCAGAGCAGGGCGACATCGAAGATTGCGTCTCCCGACTGCGACACTAGCTGGCCGACCCACAGCGCGGCGAAAGAGTGATTGCGGAGCAGTCCGAGGTAGCTCGGCCCCTTCGCAGGCCCTGTTTTCTCTCCAGCTGCCATGGTGTTCTTCACGTCGTCGTTGGACGATTTGATTCCATCCTTCGGCTCCGGCGTTGCTCCATCGGTGTCTTCTTGCAGGTAAACGCGCCTTTACCTCCGTCTCCCATGTGGGTATATTACTCTTTACTCAGACTGGCGTTTTGATAAAGCCCCCTTTTTCTTAACTCTGAGGGAAGTCCCGACGACGGCAACGCGGGGAGGGGGTTGCAACGGTCTGTCCCATCCCCTGCTTCGAGGCTCATCTCCGTCTGAAGGTGATTCTCAGCGTCAGACTGTTGACGACGCCGCCTTCTTGCCGATTACTGCCTGTGCGGCCGCCAATCTTGCTATCGGCACCCTGAACGCAGAACAGCTGACGTAGTTCAGGCCTGCCTCGCTGAAGAAGGCGATGCTCTTCGGGTCGCCACCGTGCTCCCCGCAGATTCCGACCTCTAGGCTCGGCTTCGTCTTCCTTCCTGCCTCGACCGCCATCCTGACGAGCCTGCCCACGCCCGACGTGTCGATAGAGTCGAAGGGACTGCAGGCAAGTATGCCGAGCTCGATGTATTGGGGGATGAACTTCGCTTCCACGTCGTCCCGGCTGAACCCGAACGTTGTCTGCGTCAGGTCGTTGGTCCCGAAGGAGAAGAAGTCAGCGTCCTTGGCTATCTCCTCGGCGGTCAGCGCCGCCCTGGGCGTCTCGATCATTGTCCCGACTTGGAATCTGACCGTCGCCCCGACTTCTTTGAAGAGCTCCGAGGCGGCATCCTCGATCACCTTCCTGAGGCGCCTGAACTCCCCGACGTGCGCAACCAGTGGGATCATTATCTTCACGTTCGGGGTCTCGCCCTTCTCCCGCATGAGTTCGGCTGCCGCGCGAAGTATCGCCTTTGTTTGCATCTCGTAGATTTCTGGGTAGGTCACGGCCAGCCTGCACCCCCGGTGCCCGAGCATAGGGTTGTGCTCAGCCAGCTGCCTTACCCTGTCCAGGACCGCCTGCTTCGCCTCCAGCTGCTCCGGGGTGGAGCCTTTCTCCTTCATCTGCTGGATCTCAACAATCAGCTCCTCCATCGGGGGCAGGAATTCGTGGAGCGGCAGGTCGAGCAGGCGCACGACGACCGGCCTTCCGCCCATCGCCGAGAAGATCCCCTTGAAGTCGGAGAGCTGGAATGGGGAGAGTCTGTAGAGGTTCTTCTTCCTCTCCTCTGCATCCCTACTCATGATCATTTCTCTGACGATCGGGAGCCTGTCGGGGGCATTGAACATCCTCTCCGTCCTGCATAGACCAATCCCTTCCGCTCCGAACCCTCGAGCCCTTGTCGCGGCATCGGGAGTATCGGCGTTGCCCCAGACGCCGAGCTTCCTCACGGAATCGGCCTTCTCCAAGAGCTTGGAGAACTCCGGCGAGAGGTCGGGGTCCACCATCCTTACCTCGCCCCTGTACACCTTCCCCGAGGTTCCGTCGATGGTGATGGTCTCTCCCTTTGCAATTCTCTCTCCGCTCTTGGTGGTGAAGGCGGTCCCGCCCATGGAGAATCTCTATCTCGCTACATCCCACGATTGCCGGCTTGCCCATTCCTCTGGCTACTACAGCTGCGTGGGAGGTCATCCCTCCTCTTGCCGTGAGGACCCCCTGGGAGGCGATCAGGCCCTTGATGTCCTCCGGCGTCGTCTCAGGTCTGACCAGAATGATCTTCTCACGTGCCCCTATCGACGCTGCCTCATCCGTGTCGAAGACGACCTTCCCCGATGCCGCGCCAGGGGAGGCGTTGAGCCCCTTCGCCACCGGCTGATTTGCCGCTGTCGGGTCGAGACGCCTGTGCAGGAGCGCGTCGAGCATCTCGGGCTCGACCCTCATCAGGGCTTCCTCGGATCCGATGAGGCCCTCTCCCATCATGTCCACGGCGACCTTGACCGCAGCCTGGGGTGTCCGCTTCCCGTTGCGCGTCTGGAGCAGGTACAGTTTCCCGCCTTCGACGGTGAACTCGAAGTCCTGCATGTCCTTGAAGTGTTTCTCCAGCCTGGAGGCGAGATCAGCCAGCTCCTTCCGGAGTCTGGGGTCGAGGCTCTCGATGGTGACGGGCGTCCGAACTCCCGCGACCACATCCTCTCCCTGCGCGTTGCCCAGATACTCACCGTAGAGCTCTCTGTCGCCGGTCGAGGGGTTCCGCGTGAAGCCTACGCCCGAGCCCGAGTCCGGGCCCATGTTGCCGAAGACCATGGTCTGAATGTTGACGGCTGTCCCGAGGTCGTCGCTGATCTTGTAGAGCCGCCTGTACACCTTCGCTCGCGGATTGTTCCATGACATGAAGACCGCGTTCACCGCCGTCTCCAGCTGCTCGAAGGGGTCCTGCGGAAACTCCCTTCCCGTCTCTGTCCTCACAATCTTCTTGAAGATCTCTACGAGGTTCCTGAGCTCCTGGGGCCCCAGCTCTGTGTCCGCCTTCGCCCCCGATTTCTTCTTGAGCTCCTCCAGCTCGCGCTCGAACCTGTCTCCGCCGGCGCCCATTGCCACCTTTCCGAACATCTGGATGAGCCTGCGGTAGGAGTCGTACACGAACCTCTCGTTGCCCGTCTTCTTAGCCAGCGCCTCGGCCGTCGCGTCCGAGAGCCCGAGGTTGAGGATGGTGTCCATCATCCCGGGCATCGAGAAGGGTCCGCCTGACCTCACGGAGAAGAGGAGGGGATTCTGGCTATCGCCGAATCTCTTGCCGGTCTTGGCCTCGATTTCCCGGACCTTCCGCCTGATGTCGTCGAAGAGGCTGGCTGGGATTCTGCCGCCCTGGGCGTAGAACTGCTTGCACACCTCTGTTGTTATCGTGAAACCTGGCGGCACTGGGAGCCCGATTGCCGTCATCTGCGCTAGGCCGTACCCCTTACCGCCTAGCAGAAACTTGTCACGGCCGGCAGCTTCTTCGAAGAGCAGGACTCTTTCCAGTTTCCTTTACCTAGGAGAGGCAGAAAACGACCTGTATTTTAGGCCGCTGAAAACTGCCTGTATTCTGGACCACTATTTCTGAATCGGAAGTGCCGTTGGCTTTAGGGCCCTGTGCTGATCCAAGACTCCTGTCTCGTCCCTCCCGCGCCCGTCCTTGCACTAAGGCGCTCGCTTCAGGAACCGCGTTGCCTTGGGATTCTCGCGGGAAACCCGCCTCAATTCGTCGCGTGTAAGCCTGTAGAAGTACCACTCGTCGAGCCTTCTTGCGTCCAGCCTCTCGTAGAAGTTGATCGCCTTCTTGTTCCAACCGAGAACTGCCCATTCCATTCTGCCGCAGCCCTGTCTGACCGCCTCGTCGATGCATCTGAGAAGGAGGGCGAAGCCGAGCCCCTTCTTGCGGTGCTCTTCAAGGACGAACAGGTCCTCTAGGTAGAGCGTGGGCCTGGCGAGAAAGGAGGAGTATGCGTAGAAGTACAGGGCATAGCCCACGAGCTTTCCCTGTTCCGATGCCACAAACAGGTTCAGTCTCTTCTTCTCAAAGATGTCAGCAACGACTCTCCTCTGCCCGTCAGCGGAGGGAGGATCAAGGTGTTCGAATTCGGCCAGGGCCATCAGCAGCTTCAGAAACCCCGCCGAATCCGCCGGCCTACCCCTTCTGACGGTGGCCTGGTTCGATTTCAATTCAGGAAGCCACTTCAGGGGAGTGTGTTAAATCGATTCGCATCGAGTCCGGTTTGGAGCTGGTCCGAAGAAAGAGCGAAGGACAGGAGCTATGGGTGCTGCTCCAGGTCTCTCATCATCTGTTCGAATTGCTCCTTCGTGATTTCTCCCCTCGCGTACCGGGTCTTCACGATCTCTGCTGCTTCGCTGTGGTGGCGCCAGTATGCTCTCCGGTGTCCCCATCCCCACGGCCGGAAGATCAGCCGGGCAATTACGAAGACTATCAGGAAGAAGATGAGGATCCCGAACGGGAAGAAGAATAGGAAGAGGCGGCCTCCATGGTAGGGCGTCGTCGCAGGTGGGAAGAAGACGCGCACGGTCAGGGCGATGACGAAGGCGAGAACCGCGAGAAGGATCAGGCACATCAGGAGCCAGCCGAATCTCATGCCTCTGCGGGGCCTTTCGTTGCCGTCGGTGTTCAATCTGTTGCCGCTTCTCATGACCCCGGAGAACCATGCCGATATAAGAAGCGCGAAGACGGGAGGCACGAACTCACCGCGAGAGACCTCGGATAGAACGGGGTCTCCTCCGGGAAAGCATAATACGGCGCCACGAAGGGGCCGAGCTTGGAATGGGCCTTAAGGAATGGGTAATTCCGCAGGACAAGGCCTTCTTCGACATCCTCGAGAAAGAGTCGGCGAACGTCCTCTTAGGTGCGACAAAGCTCGAAGACGCAATGAAGTCCTTCGACGATATGGAAGGGCGCAGGAAGGAATTCAAGGAAATTGAGCACGCCGGGGACGACATCGTACACCAGATCTATGAAAAAGTGAACAGGAGCTTCATCACGCCAATCGACCAGGAGGACATCACGAAACTCGCCTCTCTCTACGACGACGTGCTCGATTACATGTACGCCGTCATTAACGAGGCTGTGCTCTACGAGGTCTCGGGACCGACGGAAGCGTTGAACAGGTTCGCAGGAATCTGCCGCGCCTCAGTGGAGCAGATCCACCAGTCCTTCATCTCGATGAGGAAGCTCGACAAGACAGAAATCGACAAGAGGTGCATCGAGGTAGACCGGTTGGAGAACGAGGCCGATGAGCTCCTGAACGAGATACTAGTCAAGCTCTTCAGGAGCGACGACGTGATCAACATCCTGAAGATGAAAGAAATCTGTGAGCACTTGGAGACCGTGACAGATCGCTGCGAGGACCTGAGCTTAGTCCTCCGGGACATCCTCATCAGGTCTACCTAGGCGAGCGCAGTGGACCTTCAGGCCGTCTACGTGCTCGGGATAATAGCGGCCGCCTACTGCTTTGACTTCATCAACGGTTTCCACGATGCCGCCAACTCTGTAGCAACAGTCATCTCCACCAGGGTGCTCACGCCGGTGGCCGCGGTGGCGATGGCCGCCTTCTTCAATTTCATCGCTTTCATAGTCTTCGGCGTCGCAGTCGCGACCACGGTCGGCAAGGGGATAGTCAGCTCGTCGGTGATCACCCCGAACCTCATCCTCGCCGCCCTGCTTGGCGCCATAGTCTGGGACCTGATTACCTGGTATCTCGCCCTTCCGTCCAGCTCGTCGCACGCTCTGATTGGCGGCCTTGTGGGTGCCGCGGTGGTCAAGGCCGGCCTGAGTTCGCTGGTCTGGGCTGGACTGGACAAGACGGTCGCATTCATGGTTGCCGCACCCATCATCGGCTTCTTGCTTGCGTTCCTCCTAATGACCGCTCTGATCAGAGCCTTCTTCACCATACCCCTCCACATCGTCAACCGATACTTCAGGCGGCTCCAGCTCGTCTCCGCTGCCCTGGTCAGCCTCAGCCACGGGACGAACGATGCGCAGAAGACAATGGGGGTGGTGACGGCCCTCCTCGTCTCCGTGAACTGGATACCCTCCTTCCACGTTCCTCTGATTGTCGCTGTCTTGGCTTCCACCTCCATCGCTCTCGGGACCTTCTTCGGAGGCTGGAGAATCGTGAAGACTCTCGGATTCAGGATGACCAAGCTCGACCCCGTTCACGGGTTCTCAATTGAAACAGCCTCGGCGGTTACAATAATCGGTTCCTCGCTGGTCGGTATCCCTGTCAGCACGACCCATGTCGTCAGCGGCGGCGTGATGGGCTCAGGGTCCACCATGGGCGCTTCGCGGGTCAGGTGGGGCGTCGCAAGAAGGATCATCTGGGCGTGGGTGATCACCATCCCGGCCTCCGCAGTCATTGCGGCCGTTTCCTACTTCGTGATCAGCATGCTGTAAGCGCTCGGGCGCCTCTTTCCCTCGATCTCCCTATCCGTCGCTTCGATCTTCTCGACTTCTGCCCTCAGAGCGACCTGCGTCTCCTCGACGTGATGCTGACGCCTCTCCTGCCGAGTTCAGAAAGGAGCGTCTCCACGAGCGGGCCTTCCACTGCCCTCTCGGGTGCGAGCGTTCCCTTCCCCTTGATCCCGCCTGATCCGACCATCTGGGCTACGATCGACGCCGTGTATCCCGTCGTCTTTCCCATCGATGTCACCTTGTCCCGGTCGTCGTATCTGTCGATCATATCGCAGACGAACTCGCCTGTCTCCGACCGTGCGACGACCCTCATCACAGTCACGTCGTGCGGGTCTCCCTCGCTCAACTTCCTCCCCAGGACGGCCCAGGACATCTCGAGGGGCGACAGCTCTGCGCTCCCCACCTTTACTTTGTCCTTTGCGAAGTACCCTGATTCCTGCAGAAGGCTCATCTTTTCAGCGTGACCTGGCCATCTTAGGGTCTTCTCGTCCAGGACCCGCATTCCCTTCATAGTGTGGACAAGGCTCGCCAGTCCGTCCGTGCAGAATGCCTCCAGCGTCCCGATTGGCTCCGGGAATTGCACCGACTCGACGGTAGAGAAAGGCCTGACCTTCACAAGCTTGCCGTTCCTGAAGACGCGAGCGTCATCGGTGTACTCTCGAAGCAGGCCGACGATCGAGAAGACCAGCCTGTACCCAAATGGGGGCTGCGGGACCTGAGGGAGGCCCCCGACAAGGATGTGCCCTTCGTCGCCTCCGCCCAGTGCCTCCAGCGCGTGAGCTAGGAGAATGCCTCCGAGCCCTGGCGCGAGGCCACAGCCCGGAATAAGCAGGGCGCCAGTCTTCCTTGCCTCTGAGTTCAACTCCATCTGTTCGTCTTCGAAGGCGATATTGACCATCTTGGTGCCTGAGGCTACGGCCGCGAGGTCCGAACTGTGCACCACCCCGTGCGGAAGGGCGGAGACAGCGACGTCGAACTGCCTCAGGAACTTGGCGGTCTTTCTCCTGTCCTTTATGTCGAGGACCTCCACGGAGAGCTTCTTGCCGGCCGACCGCCTCTTTACCGCGGCGAGTCTCTCCTCGTCGACGTCCGAGACGACCACGCTGTCGACGCCCTCGGACCGCGCCATGTCCCAAGCGATCACGCCTCCCATGAGGCCCGACCCCAGCACTGCAGTCTTCAACCCGCCTCGCCTTCCACCCTGCCGTTTATGAACTGGACTCTGGCACATCTTAAGTAACGGACTACTTCCATCAACCGTCCATGGACCTCCGCAGGTCTCTCGACCAGCCTGTCTCGGACTACATGTCGACGGGCTTTGTCAGGGTCAGCTTCGACGATTCCGTGACAGACGCCGCGAGGGTGATGCAGAAGGCCGCGGCTACCGAAGCCGTCGTGATGCGCGACGATGACCCGATCGGGATCGTCACCGAGAGGGACATCCTGTACAAGGTGGTCGCCGCGGGCCTGGACCCATCCGCCATCAAGGTCAGGGACGTGATGAGCGCACCGGTTGCCACAGTAGACTCTGCGGACAAGGTCGTAGACGCCATCGCCAAGATGTCCAAGCTCGGGTTCAGGAGGCTCGGGGTGACGAGTAAGGGGAAGCTCGTCGGCTTGGTCACACAGAAGGCGATGGTCTCCGGGGGACTCGAACAGCACGTGGCCCTCCCCGAGCTCGCTTCGCCGACCGCGCTCGTCTGCCCCTACTGCGGGGCGGTCATGGGCGACAGGAACGAGCTCTCAAGGCACATCGACAATGCCCACCTGGGCCTAGGCCTGCTTGAGGGCGACCTCAGCAGATGGTAGCTCAGGAAGCGACGAAGAGTTCCATCGTCTCGGCGATCCAGCAGATTCCCTTCTGAAGATTCTCGAGCCTCAGGTTCTCGTTCGGGGCGTGTATCCCCCCGTCCATCGCCGACACACCGATTTCGACCGATGGCATCTTGTACCTGCGGGTGAAGACGTAGAGCGGGCCCGTCCCCGGAGACGAGATCTCAACGATGGGCTTCTTCCCGTAGATCTTCTCCGCGGTCCTGACGGCGGCTTGCGCGAACGGGTCCTTGTAGGAGGTCCTCGCGGCGGGTTCCATGCTCTCGAGCACGATCTTCACATCGGCGAAGCCGTTGGCGTCCATGCACTGCCTGAGCTTCTTGAGGAGGTCTTCTGGGTCCTGGTCCGGGACCAGCCGGAAGTCCATCTTCGCATGGATCTCCTTCGGCAGGACCGTCTTCGACCCGGGCCCCATGTAACCTGCCCAGATCCCTGCGATGTTGGCCGTGGGCCTCTGTACGAGGACCTTCTTGGCCTGCTCGCCCGTCATCCCGCCGAGGAAGCTTCCTGTTCCGTAGTTCTTCTTGAAGGCCTCCGCATCGAACGGCATCTCCTGCAGGACCTTCAGCTCCTCATCGGAGAGCGTTTCGACCCCGTTGTACCATCCAGGCACGAGTATTCTCTCGTTCTCGTCCTTTATCAGGTTCAGGAGCCTGACGAGCCTCCAGGGCGCGCTCGGAAGCGCGGCCGCATAGCTGCTGTGGGCGTCCTGCGAGAGCGACTGGACGACGAACTCTAGGTAGATCATCCCCTTCACTCCCAGGGTCACCATCGGCCTGCCCTCCAAGTCTACGGTCCCGTATTCCCAGATGACTCCGTCGGCCCTGAAGAGGTCGGGGTTCTTCGATACGTACTCTTCCAGGTGCACGCTCCCCGTCTCCTCCTCTCCCTCGAAGCAGAACTTCACGTTGCAGGGCGGCCCCCCCACTGTCTTCACGTAGGCCTCGACGAGCTTCAGTCTCGACACGAGTTCCCCCTTGTCGTCGGAGACTCCCCGGCCGTAGATTCTGCCGTCCCTGATCTCTGGCTTGAATGGTGGGGACTTCCAGAGCTCCAGCGGCTCCTCGGGCTGAACGTCGTAGTGGTTGTAGAAGAGAATGGTCTTGTTCGAGCGGTTCGATTTCACCTCGCCGTAGACGAGAGGGGCTGCGCCCTCAATCCGCAGGACCTTTGTCGTCGCCCCGATGTCGCGAAGCATCTTCTCAACGAGTGCCGAGCATTCTTCGATTCCCTCTTTCCTGGCTGAAACGCTCGGCTGGGAGGACAACCGGATGATGTCGTCGGTAAATCTTCTTAGGTTGTCCTTCACGTACTGCTCAAATCGCTTGTCCACCATCTAACGCTTCACCTTCGCGCGCTCCGTTCCGACGGGAAATAAAGGTTCGAGCGGTCTCCGACGCCACCGCTCATCTCCCTACGCGGTGAGTTTGACCCTGTTCAGCGTCAGCGAGTTCACGACGACGCTGACCGAACTGATGGCCATCGCCGCGCCTGCTAGAATGGGATTGAGGAACCCCGTGGCTGCCACCGGAATCAGCACGGTGTTGTAGGCGAAGGCCCAGAGGAGATTCTGCCTTATCTTGCTCATCGTCGACCTGCTCAGGCGGAGCGCTCCCGCCACGTCCCTGAGGTCGCTCTTCATCAGCACTATGCCGGCCGTTTCTATTGCGACGTCTGTCCCACTCCCTATCGCCACGCCGACGTTCGCCTGGGCCAGGGCGGGCGCGTCGTTGATTCCGTCCCCGACCATGGCGACGGTGTGTCCCTCCTCCATGAGCTTCCTGACCACCCCGGATTTCTGTGCAGGCAGGACCTCAGCCATCACCTCCTCGATTCCCACTTCGCCTGCGATTGACCTCGCGGTCCTCGTGTTGTCCCCGGTCAGCATGACCACTCTCACGCCCATTTCCTTGAGGGACCTGATCGCCTCCTTGGCGTGAGGCTTGACCGTATCAGCCACCGCTATGACTCCGACTACGCTTCCTTCGAGGCCCACCGCCATCGCGGTCTTTCCCTCTTCCTCCAGCCTGGAGATTGCGGCTTCGGCGGGTTCGAACTCCATCTTCCTTTCGGCGAAGAGATTCCTGTTGCCCACCATGACCTGCCTCCCTGCAACTCTGGCACTCACCCCCATCCCGGGCTCTGCTCGGAAATCAGTCGCGGGCTCAACCACGACTCCCCTCTCTCGTGCTCCTCTGACGACCGCCACTCCGATTGGGTGTTCTGACCCTGCTTCGGCTGCCGCAGCAAGACCGAGGACTCGGGCCTCCGACGGCCCTGCAAGCGAGACGGTGTCGGTGACTGAAGGCTCCCCGACCGTGATCGTTCCAGTCTTGTCCAGAACGACGACGTCCACCTTGCTGGCCCGCTCGATGGACTCCCCTCCCTTGAGGAGTATCCCGTTCGACGCTCCTTTCCCTGTGCCCACCACGAGCGCTGCGGGCGTCGCGAGCCCCAGCGCACAGGGGCACGCGATGATGAGCACCGCGATGAATGCTGTGAATCCGTGCAGGAACCCGTTCGCAGTCAGGAGATACCAGCTCAACAGAGCGCCGACCGCCACCAGGACGACCGCGGGCACGAAGTATGCAGCAATCCTGTCTGCCAGCCTCTGCACCGGCGCCTGGGCCGCCTGTGCTTCCTCGACGAGCTTCACGATCTGGGCGAGGGTCGTGTCGCTCCCCACCTTCGTCGCCTCGATGGTGATCATGCCTGTCTGATTGATTGTCGTTCCGTACACCTCGTCGCCGGCCCTCTTGTCTACAGGCATGCTCTCCCCAGTGAGCATCTTCTCGTCCACGGAGCCCTGTCCGTCGGCTATCACTCCGTCCGTCGGAATCATTTCACCGGGCCTCACCCTCACCAGATCCCCGGGAACGACCTCCTCGACCGCCACCTCCACCTCCTTCCCTCCCCTGACAACCGTTGCCTTCTTCGGGCTGAGGTCGAGCAGCTTCCTGACCGCGTCAGAGGCCCTTCCTCTCATGGTGTGCTCCAGGAGCTTCCCGAGAAGTATGAAGCCTATGATCAGGGACGAGGCATCAAAGTAGATGCCTCTTGGAAACGTTCCAGGTGCGAAGACCACGACGGTGCTGTAGGCCCACGCGGCCGTAGTTCCCGTCGCGATCAGCGTGTCCATGTTGGCCGCCCTTGCCTTGATCGCATGCCAGGTCCCCCTGTAGAACATCCACCCGGCGACGAACTGGACCGGGGTTGCGAGGACAAACAGGAGGAGGTCCTGCGGTGCCCAACTGGGAAGGGTGACGACCCAGGTCAGCAGGAGGATGGGGATCCCGAGCGCAAAGCTCAACACTGTCATTCGGCTGATGAACTTCAGCTCCTTGGTGGGAGCGATGAAAGTCTGGAGGCAGGTGTTGCAGCAGAAGTAGAATGTGGTCCCCCTCTGGACCGTTCTCAACGCCCCAGGAGTCTCCTCGACGTACATCCCGCAGACGGGGTCTTTCGCCATTTTCGCGCCTAGGTCATCACTCGCTGGGTCTGAGTTAAATTGTCCCCTTCACGAAAGGCGTGGCGGTGCCGACATGGCCATAGACCCGATATGCGGAATGACGGTAGATCCGAACAAGACGCCCTTCATGTCCGAATACCAGGGAAGGAAAGTCTACTTCTGTTGCGCCGGTTGCAAGAAGGCCTTCGAGAGAAGCCCCTCCGCTCACAGGCTCCCGCCTGAAACAGGCTAGAATCAACGACCTACAACTCTGAGAGTCGTCTCTCGCTGGGGGGCGACCCGAGAGGATGTTCACAGTCGCAGTCACACTTTTAAACGGTGTAAATATCCGAAAAATTGGATGCCCAAACAAGAACCCGAGGAGAGGAAGCCGACGGTAGACGAGCTACTGGCAAAGGCGAAGAAGCCATCCATGCTGGCGCCGCCTCTTCACAGGTTTTACGAGGGAAAGCTCCAGGTCATGCCCAAGTGCGCCATCACGAGCTACCAAGATTTCGCCATTTGGTATACTCCAGGCGTAGCCGCCGCATGCAAGGAAATACAGGCATCCCCCGAGAAGTCGTTCGAGCTCACCAACCGATGGAACTTCGTTGCTGTCGTTTCAGACGGCACGCGCGTCCTGGGCCTTGGGGATATCGGGCCTGAAGCGGGACTGCCGGTGATGGAAGGAAAGAGCATTCTGTTCAAGTACCTGGGCGGTGTCGATGCCTTTCCAATCTGCCTGAAGACCAAAGACCCCGAGGAGATAATCAGGACGTGCGAACTTATCCAGCCTTCTTTTGGTGGAATCAATCTTGAGGACATCGAGAAACCGAAGTGTTTCCGCGTCCTGGAAGAAACACGGAAGCGCCTGGAAATCCCGGTCTGGCATGACGATCAGCAGGGAACGGCCACGGTTGTTCTGGCCGGGCTGATCAATTCGTTCAAGGTAGTCGGGAAGAATCCGAAGAGGAGTCTCATAACGTTGGTGGGGGCGGGATCGTCCAACCTCAGGGCCGCGTATGTTCTGAAACTATGGGGAGTGAAACCGGGCAACTTGCTCCTGGTCGATACTAAAGGCATCATCTACCCGGGTCGTAAAGATATTCGCAAGGAGGACGACCCTTGGAAGTACGAGCTGTCACAAATGACAAATGCCGAAGGCAGGACTGGCGACATGGCTGCGGCTTTCAAGAACAGTGACGCGGTGGTTGCAGCAGCCAAACCTGGACCGGGGGTCATAAGAAAGGAATGGATACAGACGATGAACGACAACGCGATAGTCTTCGCGTGCGCGAATCCGATACCGGAGATATGGCCTTGGGAAGCGAAGGAGGGCGGCGCTCGAGTAGTGGCTACGGGCAGAAGCGACTTCCCGAATCAGGTCAACAACAGCCTGGGATTTCCCGGCATATTCCGTGGGGTCTTGGACGTGAGGGCCAAGACGGTGACAGACGACATGTGCGTGGCCGCCGCGGAGGAACTGGCGAGGTTCGCCGAAGCACGGGGAATAGACGAAAACGATATCATGCCGAAAATGAACGAATGGGAGGTCTATCCTCGCGTAGCCGTTGCGTGCGCCCAGAAATCAATCGATCAGGGCGTGGCCCGAATCAAGCCCAGCAGAGATGAACTCTATCAGAGAGCGTCTGCGATAATCAAGTCCGCACGGGAGTCCACGGAGCTGCTGATGAAGGAAGGGCTCATAAGGCCCATGCCTCCCGAGAGCGAGATGCTGAAGTAGGGCAACGGGACTCAACTCTCCCGGTTTCCCACCTGAAACAGAGATCGCTCCACAAGGTTCACGCTCCAGCCATCACGACGGACCACACAAGGCCGGAATCAGTATGCTGCCAACCACCGATGGGCTGTCACGCTGAAAGGGCACCTGCCTCGAGACTGGCAGTCAGGTGATTACTGATTCAGAATGTCGCCCTACCTAGTTTCTGCGCTTGGCTAACGTCTCTTTCCACCTTGGGCCCTCAGCAGACCATCTCCGTTGACCTCCATGGTCGTCTCAGCAGACCTCGGATCCTCGACTGTCACTCCTCCGCTAACGTTCCACTCCCTGAAGTAGGCGCCTTTGGCGACCTCCGCCCTGACCTTGTGAGCCGAGGAGCTAGCGAAGGTCCTCGACTTGCCCGTGTAGTCGTTCCCGCCGATCATGACCTTGACCAGGTTCTCGTCGGTGGTTTCGAACCTGACACTCCTGGTGTACCTCCTGTAGAGTCTTCCCAGGACTGCGCCGTACAGAACCGTCCAGACGGCGAAGAAGACCGCCAGCCCCTCTGTGGTGACAGCCCCCAAGCGGGCCCCCGTGATGCCGAGCACCACGAGGGCGAACCCGACCAGGACGGCGGCCACCTCTCCCTTGACGAGGGGGCTCCCCCCGGGGAAGCTCTCGTAGAACCGACCGAAGAGGCCGACGAAGAACAACGACACGAAGAAGCCCAGGAACGCGATGTATGGAAGGGATGACACCACCGAGCTGAAACAGCCGTCTATGCTGTGGACGGGCGGGCAAGTCTGCGGATAGGACTGCGAGATGGAGTTCAGGACGTCTGCCTTGAAAGCGAAGAGCAGGAACGCGTTGAACGCAGCAGCGCCCCCAAAGTAAAGGACGCCACCCAGGGCCCCGGCTTTGATCCCTGCGAGCAGCGAACCCATGATCGCTTTTTCCTAAGCCCGCAGCTCACGCAGGACCTCGGCTTCGTGTCTGTCGACCTTCACCTTCCTGAACACCTTCTTGATTCTCCCCATCTTGTCGATCACGAACGTGGACCGTTCCGTTCCCCAGTAGGTCCTACCGTAGTTGTTCTTCAGCTTCCATGTGCCGTAGAGCTTGTGAGCCTCTAGCCCCTCGTCGCTCAGAAGAGTGAAGTTCAAGGAGTACTTGCCGATGAACCGCTCGTGCGACGCCAGCGAGTCCTTGCTGACGCCCAGGACGACAGCGCCGAGGCCTTCGAACTTGGGAAGGTTGTCCCTGAACGAGCAGGCCTCCTTCGTGCAGCCGGGCGTGTCGTCTTGGGGGTAGAAGTACAGAACGACGTCCTTCCCCTTCAGGGAACTGAGCCTGACTGGCCTTCCGGTGGACGACGGGAGCTCGAAATCAGGGGCCGTATCGCCTTCTTTCAAGTCTGGACGGATTCCGCTCATGAGGCGCTGTCGAAGGACCTTTGTGAAAAAGTTGTTGGATTTGGTTCACCCGAAGGATGGCCTGGTCCATCGGTACGGCGTCGTGGGTCCGGACAGGTTCCGAAGTGGCTGTTCTGAGGTCCGCTTCTAATCAGAATGCGTGACGGACTCAGTTGGGTGCTGGGCCTCACGGCCGGCTATAGCTTCCCGCCGGTCACGACGTGCCTTCCTCCGGCCATCAGGTCTGCTCTCCTGACGACCGCCATGAACCCGAACCCACCGGCAGTCACCGACCCGGCCACCATCCTGTCCTGTCCAAACAGGTAATCCATCTTGGGATTGATTCCCACGTTAAGGATGGTCATTTTCCGGTTCCGTTCAGGCACAGCCTTAACCAGTTCCGTGAGCATCGGCATGCTGCCCCTGCTCTTCCACCTGACCAGCCTCCCCTCCCGGAACGTCAGCACTGCGTCCTCGAGCAGGCCCAGCCTAGTCAGTGTCTTCGAGACGCTCAGCGTCCCCGAGACAGAGGCGGGGTCGACGCTCCTCGACACGAACCCGGGCGGAACGTAGGCCATGTTGTCACCGGCCTTCACATCCGCATGACTCACTACGCCGTCCTCGATCGTCGTCTCTCCCTTGAGCGTGAACCGAAGTCGTGAACCACCGGCGTGGACCGCGACCTCAGAACCGTCCGAAAGAAGCGAAGAGAGCTGCTGGCCCGTCTTCGCGATGCCTCCGAAATCGACCAGAACGGCGTTCAGCTGCCGTTCCACCACTTGCCGGACCGTCCTGCCCATCACTCCGGCCATCTCCTCTCCGACGTATCCGAAGGCCATGCGGGCTCCCCTGAGCTTGGCCTTCTCTGCGGCCTCGTACCAGGATCGGTTGTACTTCGTGGACTCCGACATAAGCTGGGGCTTGATCCTCGTCTGGTACGGCGCCAGAAGAGGCCCGGGAATGAACACGTACGCGTCCGTTCCCTCGATCATTCCGTACTCGTTGCGCCCCATCGTCCCGATTCTGTCCTTGGGTGCCCGGCTCGCTCCCTCGATGTACGCTTCTTCGTCCTCCAGACTCAGGACCGCGGTGCATCCCATCGCCCTGGCTTCTGCTACCACGCTCCGCGCGAACTCGAGACCGTTGTTCCAAGACTCCACCGTGACAGCCTCCCCCTTCTTGACGGCGAGCGTCTCGGACAGCACCTTCTTTGCAACCCTCCTGTACAGACCGTTCAAGGCAACCATTGCACCCTTGCCGGGTGGACGCCTCTTCTTAAGTTGAGACCTTCTTCTGCCGAACGCCTCGGTCAGTAGACGTAGGCATCGACTCCCTTCTGCGTGATTCTCTGCAGGAACTCCTCCAGCTCCTCCGGAGACTCGAACTCCCTAGAAAGGACCCTCTTGCCGACCTTACGGGCCTTGCCTCCCGTCCTTTCGTAGACCATGACCGTGTACCTGCCTACGAACCTTGTCACGAATGCGAAGCAGCGGCGCTTCATGTACGAACCGACGACCCTGATCCCCGCGTCGGAGTCCAAACGTCGTATCTCTCGCTTCAGTCCAGCGAACGACCTGACTCTCTTCTCGTAGAACATTGCCCGCACTCGCGCCAGATTCTCCTGGCTCAAAAAGACTAATACCCACGCGTCTCAGCATTTCACTATCTCTTGCCGAGCCGGCTCTTCGTCTTCAACACTCTCACCAGGAAGAAGGAACCTTTCAGAAGTCTGCGCCGCGGACAGGTCGGAATGTTCGTCTGCGGGCCCACGGTCCAGGACTACATGCACCTGGGCCACGCTCGCACGTATGTCTTCTACGATGTCGTCGCGCGGTACCTGGCCTATCTTGGGTACAGAGTCCATTTCGTCCTGAACATCACTGACGTGGATGAGCGGATAACAGACGAGGCCCGCAGGAAGGGCAAGGCCCCTCTCGCCCTCGCAAGAGAGTATTCGAGGTACTTCATCGAAGACATGGCAAAGCTCAAGGCAGATTCGGTGTGCAGGTTCGAGCCGGTCTCAGCACACGTGGACCAGATGATCGAACAGGTCTCTCTCTTGATTGAGAAGGGGCAGGCATACGTGGTTGGTGGCTGGGTCTACTTCGACGTCTCAACATTCCCAGAATTCGGAAGGCTCTCCCACCAGTCCTCCCGGCAGCTCTCACTCCGGCCCCTCGAGCTCTCCCTCAGGAAGAGGAACCTGCTCGACTTCGCCCTCTGGCGTCCTGAGACCCTGGTCGAGGGAAAGTGGGACAGCCCATGGGGGACGGGGTCGCCCGGCTGGCATATCCAAGACATCGCTGTCACGAGCTCGCTTCTGGGCCCCCAATACGACCTGCACGGTGGCGCCTACGAGTTGATCTATCCCCACCACGAAGCCGAGATTGCGGAGGCCGAGTCCCTCACCGGGCTCAGACCTTTCGTGAGGTACTGGGTTCACACGAGGCTCGTCAACATGAGAGGCGAGAAGATGTCCAAGTCGACCGGGAATGTGGTCACGGTCAGGGACGCCCTGCGCACTTATTCGGCTGACCAGCTCAGAACGTTCCTCCTGGGCCGCCACTACAGAAAGGACATGGACCTCAAGGGAATCGACTCCGCCGCCAGAAGGTACACGCGTCTGAGGGGAATGGCAGAGAAGGCCCTGCATGCGGCCGGGGGAGTGCCCAAAGAGAGCGACGAGGAGCTGCTGGGAGAATTCCGCGACGCGATGAACGACGATTTCAACACCCCGCTCGCCCTCCGGGTCTTGGGCGAAGGCCTCGCGTCAGCGCTCAACGCGGGGAGCGCCGTGACGGCAGGGCGCAAGCTCGCCGCGGCACGCACAGCCGGGAAGATCCTGGGAGTCGACCTGGGGATTGGCTAAGAGCAGGGACCTGGAGCTCAACGAGATTGGTTGGTGGTCCCATTGGGCCGATGTGCGCTGGACCGGAGAAACGTCGTACATCATGCTTTCCTCTGACTTCGACGAGTACTTCTTCAACAGAGCCGGTTTTGTCGATTGCGCAGGTGGGCAGGACGCCATCCCCAAGATCGAAGCGGAGTTCGAGGCCCTCGCGAGGCCATCCTGTTTCTCAGTGCAGGAAGAGTGCGGGGAGGTTGCTGCCATGCTGAAGTCGCGCGGCTACGTCACGTTCGACAGGATGTCTGTCATGCAACTGGACCGGCCAGAGTTCAAGACTGCGGCGGGCCTGAATGTCTCGTCAGGCGAGAAGGTCCTGACCGCCGAATGGGCAGCCGCGTACTCTCTTTCCTTCTATGGCGGCCCGGGGATGCAGGACTCTGTCTCACTGATCGCGGACCGACTCAGAATGGAACCCTCTGTGACACTCTTCGCAGGCGAGAGAGACGGGAAGATCTTGGGCGTCCTTGCTGTGTTCAGGACGCCGGGGCTGCTCGGTGTCTACTGCGTAGGGACTCTTGGGAGACACAGGAGCACGGGAGTTGCCAGCTCCCTGATTCACGAAGCGAGCAGGATGGCTGCCATCGAGGATCGTCTGCTCATCTTGCAGACGATAGCCTCTGAAGGTGCGGAGGGCTTCTACGAGAAAGTGGGTTTCCGCCGACTCTATCTGAAGAAACTCATGAGACGTGAAGCGTCCGGCTTGAACCCGCGTGGGAGAGAGTGAGCCTGAGTTGGAATTGGGCGTGGTCATAGACAGGGACGCCCCGATTGGCTCCTTCCCGTTCAAGGACGTCTTCGGGGGTTTCGAGAAGGTCGCGGCCGTGAAGTCAATCTTCGGAGGCGACACTGACAGGGTGCTGTCGGCGCTCCAGGTCGACGTCGAGGACGGTCGAGGCTACATGAGGATCAACGCCGAGAAGGGCTCGGTCATAGTCAACACCAAGTATCTGAAGGAGGGCGATAAGACTCATCTCTACCTTGACGTCGTCCACGAGCTCGTCCACATCAGACAGCACATGGAGGGGAAGGAACTGTGGGACAAGCGGTACGCCTACGTCGACAGGCCGACCGAACTCGAGGCTTACCGGGTCGCCCTGAATGAGGCTAGGAGGCTCGGACTGGGGGAGAGGGAAATAGTCGACTATCTGAAAGTGAGTTGGGTCACCGACGAGGAGTTCGGACGGCTCTTAGTGACGCTTGGGGTGAAGGTTTGATGAGGGCCGGAACCTGACTTGACGAGATACTCTCCGACTGCGTAACCAGGGTCGAGATTGTCCGCATGCATTGGAGGACTGCCGAAAGGGGGGCCCTCTTACGGCGACGCCCTGAAGTCCAGAACTCGTTTTCTGATGCACGCTCAGGGGCCGGCGGCGCGCATGGCTTCCTTCAACGCCTCGATCTTCTCCTTCATGAGCGCTATCGCTGCCTCAAGGCTCTTGCACCCTGCCTCTTCTTGGGCGAGCGCCGCTTCGAGGTCCGCGATCTTGGTTGGGGCGGTGTTCAGATTGCGCGAGATTTGCCCGAGCGGAGAGTAGTCCAGCCTGCGAGGCATCCCGGAGAAGAGTTCGCGCTGCACTTGGTTGATTTCGCTGAGCTTCCTGTCGTCCGTCGCTGCGAGCCAGGAGACTTCCCTCCCAGCCCTTAGGCTCTCGTAGAGTTGATCCTGCAGCCTTGCGTAGGACTCCCAGTACTTCACCCAGGATTCGTTGAACGCGGCGAGAATCTCCCCGAGCTTTGCGTCACGGGCTCTCTCTGACTCCAATCCGGCTAGAACCTAGGAAGACTCACTAATATGGTCTTGGGGTGAGAAAAATGGCACTTCTACCTGGCGTGAAGAAACCCAGGTCCAAACGACTCCGACAGTTGAGCGCTTTGGGAGGTCCTCGGCGGGGCGGACCCCTCCGGGCCCGCCAACTCCAAGGGGGGGTGCCATCGCCGAACTCCGCGAACTCTTCCGCCAGGAAGACAATGGAGGAGAAGGATAAGTAACGCGCTAGCAGACCGTGGAGAGACCGAAGCAATTGGCCTTTGACTACACGAAGCTCCCAAGGGAGTTCCCCCGCCGGTACCTCCCTGCCGGAATGGGCTTCGAATGGGCACAGCTTTCACGTCCTTTTGAAGAACTGAAGGGGAGAGAGATCCGGTCTGTGGAAGACCTGAAACGCTGGCTCGCAGATCAGGATGAACTCGACGCTGTGGTCTACGAACAGAAGGCGTTGCGTCTGGTCAACGTCTCACAGCAGACGGATAATCCGGGTTACAAGAAGGCCTACATGGATTTCCTGCAGAACCTGGAACCAAAGATCAAGATCTCGAGCTTCGAGCTGCTCAAGAAATACGTGGCGTCGCCCTATCACAACGAGCTCCCTCCTCTAGATTACGGTATGCTGGGCAGGCGCAGGGAGAGCGCAGCACGGATATTCAGGGAGGAGAACGTGGAACTGGAGAAGAAGGACGCAGAGCTCTCGGAACAGTATCAGACTATCAGGGGCGCAATGACGGTGTCATTCAGGGGACAGGAGAGGACTCTGCAGCAGATGTCGCGCTTCTACGAAGAGACCGACCGGGCTACACGCAGGGAGGCATGGGAGCTTTCCGAAGCCCGGCTCCTCAAGGATAGCGAGAGGCTTGACCTGGTCTATGACGAGATGATCAGCCTGAGGGACAGGATCGCCAGGAACGCAGGATATTCCAACTTCCGCGACTACGCGTTCGTGCAGAAGAACAGGTTCGACTACACTCCCGAGGACTGCCTCGCCCTCCATGATGCGGTGGAGAAATATTTCGTCCCTCTGAGCCGCGAGATCGACGAGGATAGGAAGCGGAAAATGGGGCTCGACGAGCTCATGCCATGGGACATGAGCGTCGACGCGGAAGGCAGGCCACCACTGGCTCCCTTTGACGACATCAACGGACTCGTGGGGGGTTGCGCAAGAGTCGTGAAGAAGGTCGACGATCAGCTGTCGAAGTACTTCGACAAGATGGTCGAGCTCGACCTGCTCGACCTTGACAGCAGGAAGGGGAAGGCCCCAGGTGGATTCCAAGAGGAGTTCTCCGAATTGAGGTTCCCTTTCATCTTCATGAACGCGGCCAAGAAGGATTCAGACGTGAGGACGCTTCTGCACGAGTCGGGGCACAGCTTCCAAACCTTCCTGATGAGGGAGGCCGGTCTGAAGTTCTACAATTCCGGCCAGAACCTTCCTGCGGAGTTTGCCGAAGTAGCGTCGACTTCGATGGAGCTAATGAGCGGGGAGCACTTGGAAGGGATCTTCTACGACGGAACAGATGCAAGGCGTTCCAGCAAGACAGAGGTGATAGGCATAGTGAAGCTGTTCACTTGGGTGGCCACCGTCGACTCCTTCCAGAACTGGGTCTATACTCATCCCGGACACACCCACGAGGAGCGCGCAATTGCGTGGGTTAAGACTTTCAGGCGCTTCTCTGGCCTCGAGAGCTACGAGAGGGTCGAGGGCCAGCTGCGCCACCGCTGGCAGCGCCAGCTTCACATCTACCAGTTCCCATTCTACTACATCGAGTATGCTATTGCCAGCCTTGGCGCGCTGGGGATCTGGTTCCTGTACAGAGAAGACCGAGCCAAGGCGATAGGTGCGTACAAGCGGGCACTCTCTCTAGGGGCCTCAAAGCCACTTCCAGAGCTCTTCGAGGCCGCGGGCCTCCCCTGGGACCTCGGACCCAGGACCTTGGAGAAGTATTCACAGCAACTCCGTTCCATTCTGAAGACGTTCTCGTAGTGTTATCCGGTCTTTGTAGAGGACTCCCAGCTTCGCAACAAAAGGGCCCCAGAACTCTATAGAACAACTATTGACTGGTGGCCCAAGTGTAGTCTGGATACGCCCCCAGCGGGGCCGAGGGTCCGAATGCGCGAGGCCCGGACTAGGGCTGAATCAGCTGTATCTTCAGGGCCTTCCGATCATCGTAGCACTCGTCGGGCCTGTGCCAGTATGAGACCTCGGGCTCCCCATATCGCCAGCACAGCAGCACGTACTTCCCGTATCTCTCAGCAGGGAAGTCAATCAGACCATAGTCCAGGTTCTTCACCTCAACTCCTAGGTCCTCAAGCTCCTCAACCTTCCTTATCGCGTCCTCGGCCATGGCGTCCAGCTGCGCCGCCTTCTCGGCGACCTCGGCGGGCCTGAAGCCCAGCAGGTTGTACCTCTCCAATTCGGACTGGAGCGCAACGACGACCTTCTTCCTTTCGATTAGTTCCTTTACCTTCGGCTTGATGTCCGGCAGAAGTTTCGACGCTTCTTGTGGCGTGAAGAGATGCTTATCTCTGAAGTCGAACGACGTTTTGAGGCTCGCCTCCCTCTCTCTTGGAGCAGCCCATAAATTACTCCCGACTGGAAAAGATGCGACCCATCGTCTAATATTGTTTATAATTCACGGATAAATTCGAAATCCGATGTACACGCGAAGAGGCGACAGGGGCGTAACTTCGCTCTTTGGGTTCCAAGAGGGTCGCCAAGGATTCTCCACGCGTCGAAGCCTATGGTTCAATCGACGAACTGAACAGCATCCTGGGGGTTGCGATTTCGCTGTCGAAGGACGCAAAGACATCCGCTTCGCTGCGGGAAGTTCAGAAGATGCTGTTCGTGGCGGGGGCTGACTCTGCCGCTGAATACGGGGGCTCGCAGAGGGTCCCCAGAATCGCAGCGTCGGACACACTCCGGCTCGAGAAGCTGACCGACGATCTCCTCGGGCGGCTCCCGACGCTCAAGAACTTCATCCTCCCAGGTGGGTCGCTAACGGGTGCATACCTCCAGCTCAGCAGGGCGGTCTGCAGACGGGCAGAACGGCGTCTGCGCACAGCTTCGCGGGCCGAGAAGATGAACCCCGAGCTGCTCCCGTTCTTCAACAGGCTCTCCTCGTATCTCTTCAACCTGTCTCGCTGGACCAACAAGGAAGCAGGCATGAAGGAAGACGTCTGGAAAGCTGATTAGTTCACGCTGCCGAGGCGTTCTTGGCGTGTACGCAGAACGGCGTGGCTTCCACCTTGTGTTCCTTCGGGATAACGATTCTGAAGCATCTGCATCAGTCGAGAAGAGCACCCTCCGGATGCTCCTGCCCTGAACCTGTATTCCGTTGTCGGCGGGCACTTGCTTCACGCGTGCGACGTAGAGGACATGGCGTATCATTCGGGCGGTGTCTGCGTTCCTTCCCCTCACCAGCCGGAGGATCTTGCGTCACCCATTTTGAAGGCCCCTGCGCCCCCCAAGTCGTCCACCATCCTTCCCGCAAGCTTCTGGAGGTACACTTCGTATTCGAGCTCCGAGTCCAAGTCGACCACGATTGCCTTGTTGAGGACCCGCTTGGTGAGGCCGAGCGCCCTGGTCGGGCCCTTCGCCAACCGCTCTGCTATTCTCGCGACCTCTTCCCCGAACCTATCATCAGGGAAGACCCAGTTGACGAGTCCAAGGTTCATGGCCATGGTAGAGTTAATCGGCTCCCCGAGAAGCCCGACTTCCATCGCCTTCGCCTGTCCCAACATCCGGGTCAACCAGAAGCTCGTTCCTGGGTCGGGGACTAGCCCGACCTTGACAAAAGCTTCACGAAAGGTGGCCTTGTCCGACGCGGCCCTCAGGTCGCACGCCAGTGCAAGGCCCAGGCCCAACCCAGCGGTGACCCCGTTGACCCCCGCAATGACGGGTTTCTCCATCTTCTTGATTCGCTGGACTATGGGATTGTACTTCCGCATCAAGGCCTCGCCCAACGGCATCGGCTCTCTACTGTCTTTGGCCGCCCTGTCGGCGTGCAGGTCTTCGCCGACAGAGAAGGCTTGCCCCTCGCCGGTCACCACAATGCACCGTGTCTCGGGGTTCCTCTCTCCCTCCTTGAGCGCCTCCAGCAGGTCGCTCCCCATCTGTTCGTTGAAGGCGTTGAGCCTGTCAGGCCTGTTGAGCCTTGTCCACAGGACGCCGTTCCTCGACTCTGCTCTGACCGTCTCGAGGTCCAACTACTTGCCCTTGAACTCGGGCTTCCGCTTTTCCATGAACGCCTTCATTCCTTCCGTCTTGTCCTCAGATGCAAAGAGCAGGTAGAACAGCTCTCTCTCGAAATCGAGGCCGTCGCTGAGCCCCATCTCGAAGGCCTTGTTCACGGCCATCTTGGCCTGCTTCACCGCAACCGGCGACTTCGAGGCGATCTCGGTTGCCACCTTCTTGGCCTCGGTCAGGTACGCCTCCTTCGGGACGACTCGGCTGACGAGGCCGAGGGTCTTCGCCTCTTCTGCCCCGATCCTCTTTCCCGTCAGGATCATCTCCATTGCCTTGTACTTTCCGACGGCCCTGGTCAGTCTCTGCGTTCCGCCTCCCCCCGGGATTATCCCGATGTCGATTTCAGGCTGCCCCAGCTGCGTCGTTTCAGAAGCCACAAGCACATCGCAGCTCATTGCCAATTCCAGCCCTCCGCCCAGGACAAAGCCACTCAAGGCCCCGACGATCGGCTTGGGAAACCTGCCCACCTTGTCCCAAAGAGGGAAGAAGTGTCCGGTCATCGCCATCTGGACGGCAGTCATCGGGGCCATCTCCCTGATGTCGGCTCCAGCTGAGAATGCCTTCTCGCTCCCCGCAATCAAGACGCACCTCACCTCGTCGTCCTTCTCGAAGCCGTCAAAGGCGCTGATCAGCTCGGTGACCATCCTCGCGTTCAAGGCGTTCATCGCTTCAGGTCTGTTGATTGTTATGAGCCCCAACGGACCCTCGCGCGACACCTTCAGTACTTGATACTCCATGCCTCCCGAGCCTCTCCTCGAACGTAAAAAGACTCGCTCTCGTTCCGCTTTCTCGCGAGGCGTATTCCTGATCGAGAGCGACTTCGACACCCGCAAGTGCCGTCCGTCACGTTAAAAGATGGAACGGGGGACTCGCCCGCGATGGGTTCCTGGCACGAGTCGAGGCTCAGGGTGAGATACGAAGAGACCGACACCATGCAGGTGGTATACTACTCCAAGGTCTTTGTCTGGATGGAGGTCGGCCGGATCAACCTCCAGAGGGACATCGGTCTTTCCTACAAAGACTGGGAGGCGATGGGGGTGAGGATGCCGGTCGTCCAAGCTCATGCCGATTACCGGGCCTCGGCGCGATTTGACGACGAGATTCTTGTAAAGACGAGGATCGCAAGGGTCGGAAACAGCAGCATCAAGTTCGAGAACGAGATCTATAGACTTCCAGACATGTGCCTCCTCTGCATCGGGCACACTGTTCATGTCCTTTCGAAGAAGGAAGGGAAGGCGGTCCCGTTTCCAGAAGAAATCAAGTCGAGGCTCACTTCGTCTTAGAGCCTATCCCAAAAATAACTCAAGCAGCCCGCCGTTTGTAGATGATTTGCCTTCGCTTCGGGCTTCATCCTCAATTGTCTAAGAATTGCATAAGAACGGGTGCATAAGCGGTCTCCAGGTCGACCTCGTGCGGACCGGCTGTCGACAGGGAGATGGATTCTCCTCTATGTCGTGTGCTGCATAATTGCATGCATAATTGCATGCATAATTGCATGCATAAACGCATGCATAAGCAATGCATAGGCACGTATCATGCGGAAAACAGGTTTTATGCAGATTTTATGCATGCATTTATGCATGCAATCCTCTTCCACCTAGCCAACCAAGCAGACCAGTTAGCCTATCCCAAGATCGTTCTCCGGTAGACTGTGATGCAGCACGCCAGCTGGACGAGACCGAGGTAGTTCTGCGCCTTCTTCTCCCACCCGATCAAGAGCCTCCTGAACCGGTTGAGCCACGACGCGCTCCTCTCCACGACCCGCCTCTTCGGCTTGTAACGCTTCACCGGGTCCTCCAGTTCCCCTCTGTGGCGCATGTGAGGGACGTACTTCCTCTCGATCACGCCCGCCTGTATCTCCGGGCAGTCGTACCCCTTGTCGAGGCAGAGGTTCTGGCGGTGGTACGGTCCTGGTGGTGGCCTTTGTGTTGCGATGCTGTCGAGCGTCTCCATCGCTGCCTTCATGTCGTGAGTGTTGGCTCCGGTGATGACGGCCGAGAGGGGCGTTCCCCTCTGGTCCGTCAGCTGATGCCTCTTCGTCCCTAGCTTGCCCCTGTCGGTGGGGTTGGGGCCGGTCTTTTCCCCGAGAGGCGACTTCACCGAGCTCGAATCGAGGGACTGCCACTTCCACTTGATTCCCTTCGTTTCGTCGTACCTCTGCAGGAGCCTGACCCACAGCTTCTGGAAGACGTCCTCGCCGACCCACTGCTGGAACCTTCTGTGAGCGGTCGAACCTGATCCATACTCCTTCGGGAGCGCCTTCCGCTGGCATCCCGTCCTGAGCACGTACAGTATTCCGTCGAGGACCTTCCTGAACGGCACGGGAGGCCTTCCTCTCGTACCCGGCCTCTTCTCTTCTCCGAGTATCGGTGCTATCTCTGTCCACAGGTCGTCTGGAATGCGTCTGATTGTTCCCAATTGTCTTGTGATCTTCTTCACCCCCGTCAACGAGAAGGGGGGAGTGAAGCGTATCATCATCGGAATCAAAGAGTCTTGGCTATCTGGGTCATTTTTGGGATAGGCTCTTAGTCGAGCCGGGCGAACTCCATTCGTAGAAACCCTTCCCACTCTTGCGTCCCAGCATCCCGGCTCGGACCATCTCCCGCAACAGCGGCGCCGGCCTGTACTTCGAGTCCTGGAACTCTCCCATGAACACCTGAGTGATGTTGAAGGCCGTGTCGAGCCCGACGTAGTCCAGCAGCTGCAGCGGTCCCATGGGCCAGTTGAGCCCTAGCTTGATTGCCTTGTCGATGTCCTCAGGGTCGGCAACCCCTTCCTGCACGAGGAAGGCGGCCTCGTTGAGCGCTGGGACCAGGACCCTGTTCACGATGAACCCCGGCGAATCCTTCTTGCACAGGACCGTCTCCTTTCCCATCTTCGCAGAAACGCCTCTCACCAGTTCCAGCGTCTCTTCGGATGTTCTCTTTCCCTTGATTATCTCGACCAACGGCATCAGCTGTGGCGGGTTGAAGAAGTGCATCCCGCAGACTTTGTCCGGATGTTTCATCGTTGAGGCCAGCAACGTGATGCTGATCGACGACGTGTTGGAAACGAACACGGCGCCTTCCTCGGCCAGCTCCGAGACCCGCCTGCACAGGTCCAGCTTGAGCTTGGGGTCTTCGGTCGCGGCTTCGATTATGAGTTGGCTCCCATCGAGCGCCTGTGCGAGGTCGGTCGTCGGGTGGATTCTTGCCACCACGGCCTTGCCCTGTTCCTTTGAAAGCGTACCCTTCTCGACGAACCTGGACACGCTGTCGTTGAGCATCTTCATCCCCTTGTCGACAAGGTCCTGGTTGATGTCGAGGACCGACACCTCGTACCCGCCCACTTGCGACGCTACCTGGGCGATTCCGTGGCCCATCAGTCCCGCTCCGAGCACAGCGACCTTGGTGACACTTGGTTCCATGGGTCCGCTCCTCCTTGCGCTCGTTTTAACCCTTGGCTGCTTCTCGTTCGAAAAGAATCAAGGATGTCAGCCGGCTGAACCCTGCTTTTCTCAGGGTCCCAATCAGGTGAGAGCCCTGAGGGAGGTAGACGATTCGCCTGGCTGCCTTCGCCCCCTCCTTCAGTCCGAAGACGTGTCTGACGAGTTTCGCGGGTGTGTCTCCTTTGCCAGTGAGAAAACAGACCTGCCTCCAGGTCTCGCCTCCTTCTCCCCCTAGCCTGGCGACGGCGACCGATTCGTCTGCAATCCAGACGGACCCTTCGCCGACCAGCTTCTTGATGATGGTAGGGTTGAGGGACGCCGCCGTGAATGCGTCCCAAAAGACGCCCGACCCGAGCCTGAACTCCCGCGATTCCCTGATTAGCCTCGTGACCCACGAAAGGTCGTCCATTCCCGCGAGCCTCACGCCCTTCTGCGGTGCGAACCTGGCTCCCTTCCCAGGTTCGTAGGCGCTGATCCTTGACGATTCCTTGAAGTCTATCCTTGCAATCGACCTGTGCGCGGCCTTGTTCCGCGACCAGCTGGTCAGTCGGAAGACCTTGACTCCCCGGTCCATGGCGATGTGCATCGAGTTCTCTCCCAGCATCGACGCCAGCCCTCGGCCCCTGAAGTCGGGATGGACCCTGGCGCCTTCGAGCCAGGCGGACCCGTCCTCGAGGAACTTGACCCTGCTCATGCCCACTGGGACGCCGTCCGCCTCCACGACGAACATCTTTCCCGTTTCGTCCTTCAACCATTCGTCCCAGATTCGAGGAATGTAGTCGTGCCCTCCCCAGACGTTCTTGATGAAGCTCATGAGCTGGCCCTTGTCGGCCGGCCTCGCGAGTCTGACCCTGGTATTCATCCGATCTAACTCGCCTGTCCTGCTGTAATAACACTTCGTCGAAGACTCAAACCGATAGGAATGGAGAGACTTCGGGCTGGTGCAGACGCGTCTGCTCTCTCTGCCCTTCACGATTCACAGCTTATGAAGGGGGCGGGTAGTCCGTCGGGGCTGGATGTGCCGGGGTGGCAGAGTGGTTAATGCGCGGGCCTTGAGATGCCACTGGAAAGCCCGTGACCTTCGGGTCTCGTGGGTTCGAATCCTACCCCCGGCGCTCTCCCCCTTAGCATGAAACCAATTTGCGCTCCGGGCCCCTCGTCTCCCCGCCGACCTTTTCCCGAGTATCTTGATGGCTCCCTTCTGAAGAGACGCTCCGGCTATCCTCTTCCCTTCGTGTTTCTTCGACTCAGATGGGGAGCCATCTGTGTCATAGGATGCTCGCAGGTGGGTCTTTCGGCAACGTGCGGTTCTCTAGGGGGATTCTGAGGGGATGCGTTTACGACATCGCTTTCCATCTACGCCAAGTGGTTCGTTGACCCGACTAGGTAGAAGAGCGTTATGGCGGGGGGCTGGGAATTATCTGGGAATTGCCTGGGAATTCCTGGGAATTGGTAGGGGTCCACACTGGGAATTATCTGGGAATTGATGCTTGGGAATTGGTTCTTCCCGCACGTTTGACCGTGGATTCGTAATTCCCAACCACTATTCCCTCCCATAAAACAAGCACAGAAAGGGGGCGGGACAGGGTTTTGAAATCGTCTCTATGACGGCTGGTTGACCCTACGAGGTGGACTCTGGGACTGTTTCCCAACTATGCTCAGTCAATCTTAGGATCGACCTTGCACGCAAGACGATGCTCCGAGCCTGCTGGTCGGAATTGTTTCGACGTCTGCGCATGAGCCCAGGAATGCTCCCTTCTCCACCGTGCTACTCGAGCGACAACGACAAGTCAGGTATCTTTCTCAATCATGAGAATTGACCTCACGTGTATAAATGAACCACGCCTCACCATTGGCGAATCAAATTGCAAGGCACGATCTCCAAGAGGAAGGTCGTCGATTCAAGGGGCACGTGGTGCCCTCCCACTCCGTTGACAGACCTGTTCAAGGCGTGGCGTGAAGCGAGCGTAGGGGACGAGATTGAGCTGTGGGCTACGGAACCCGGCATAGATGTCGACGTGAAGGCCTGGGCCCTGAAGAGCGGGAACCAGTTGGTCGAAGTCAGACGAGAGGGTGACTGCACCAAGATGGTCGTGAGGGTCACTCGAATGGGAAAGCGAGCCTTGGACAGGACAGCCTCCAAGAAGAGCATGGGTGAGCCCGACGAGGTGAAGGATACGCCTGGTGGCAGGCTGCAGCTGATCACGGTCGGGGACTTCACCATAGGCCTCCGCACCCTTCAACCCGGGTGGAGGTGGTCGACCTCTATGAAGCCGATCGCGAAGACCCAGACCTGCCAGGTGCGTCACATCGGATACGTAGTCTCTGGTCGAATGGGCTTTGCGATGGACGATGGAGCGAAGCTCGAAGTCGGACCGGGCGATGGGTTTGACGTACACGCAGGCCACGACGCGTGGACCATCGGCAAGGACCCGTTTGTCTTCATCGACTTGATTACAGCCGCCGAGGTCGGTGGAAGGACCAGCAATTCCCCCACGCCCCGGTGATTCTAGGCCGAATCAGCGCCGGATGGCATGCGTGATTGACGGGGACAGGGTCTTCGTCGAAGGTGAAGTCGAGGCCGACTGGCAAAAGACAGCGAAGATGGCAAGGGACTCTTTTGTGGCCGTGAAGGAAGGGCACCCTGCATATCACAGATGGCAATAGGAGGCCTCCTGCTAGACTCTTAAGTGCACAATACCGGTATTTCCAGCGGGCGCATTGAGAACAATCAGAGATCTGGCTAAGGTCTTCAGGACCCAACCAGTGTCTCCCGTTGCCATCACCGAGGAGATCCTGCGCCGGATTGAAAGATTGAATCCTAGAATCAACTGCTACATCACTATCCTCAGGGATTCCGCGCTCTCGGCGGCGGAGCAGTCCGAGAAGAGATTCAAGGAGGGGATGCCCTGCGGACCCCTCGACGGCGTCCCCATAGCTGTCAAGGACCTGTTCTACATCCAGGGGGTCAAGTGCACCGCTGGCTCGAAGATTCTGGCCAACAACATCGCCCCGTACGATTCGAGCGCAGTGCGGAGGCTCAAGGCCGCCGGTGCTGTACTCATCGGGACGACCAACCTTCATGAGTTCGCGGCTGGAGTCACGAACGTCAACCCCCACTACGGACCCGTCAGGAACCCGTGGGACGAAACGCGGATGTCGGGCGGCTCGAGCGGGGGCTCGGCGGCTGCCGTCGCCTCCGGGATGGCGGTCGGGGCGATCGGCACCGACACGGCGGGTTCGGTCAGGATTCCTGCCTCCCTCTGCGGAGTTCTCGGTCTCAAGCCCACGTACGGGCGCATTAGCAGGCTCGGGGTCGTACCGCTTGCTTCATCGTTCGACACGGTCGGAACTCTGACTTCATGCGCTTGGGATTCGGCGGCGCTCCTGCAGGTACTCGCAGGACACAGCGTAGAGGACCTGACCACCTCGGCGACGGAGGTCCCTGACTACACGTCAGGGATGGGAACCCCGTTCGAGGTTGTCAAGGTTGGCGTTCCGAAGCTCTACTTCCACGACTCGAATGATCCATCAGTAGAAGAGGTCTTCGACCGGTTCATCGGCAAGGTAGAGTCGCTAGGTTGCAAAGTAAAGGAAGCCGACTTCGACGGCATTCGGGAGGTCTATGACTCGTGGCTCCCGATCAGGAGGGCGGAGGCCACCGCATTTCATCTGAAGTGGCTCAGGAGCTCGCCCGGCCTCTACGGCGACGATGTCCGGAAGGGCCTCGAGCTGGGAAGACAGGTGACGGCCGTCGAATACGTGAACGCCCAGAACACGAGGCCCCTCCTGATGGAGAGGTTCGCCTCATCGATGAGGGACTACGACTTGATGGCCGTGCCGACCACGTCGATTCTGGCGCCGACCATCGGACAGGCCTCTGTTGAGATTAATGGAAAGCGGGTGGATGTCTATTCCGCGCTGAACAGGCTGACGCTCCCCTTCAACTTCGTCGGCTTCCCTGCGCTCACCATCCCTGCGGGCCTCGCAGCGGGACTCCCGGTCGGGGTCCAAATTGTGGGAAGGCCCTTCGAAGAGGCCGGGCTCCTGAGGTTCGCAGACGCGTTTGAGGGGAAGTACGGGCCACATCCAGACCCGCCTCTGTCGGCCTGAGTGGCTCTGCCTGCGAGGCATTAATAATCAGGCCTCAACGAGGCGCGGTGTGAGGATTGCAAGGCTAAGTTGGGGTGTGGGGATAATCGTTGCAATCCTCTTATCAGCCGCTGCTTACTCGTTCGGTCTCCACCCTAACTACACAATCTCCCTCGGATTACTCCTCGTGGGCATGTGGACGATAGTCTGTGCGCTGTTCCTCGTCGAGCGGAAGGACAGGTGGTACTACAGCGGATGGGGCGTCGTCATCGCGTTCCTGTCTCTGTTTGCGTTTTTGCCGGCCGGATACACGATTGGTCTAGTGCTGATCGCAATTGTGGTATTGATACTGCTTTACGTTTACGTCGGAGGGTCTGGCAGGATGATCGCTGCGGCAAGGGCCCCACCCGCGCCGGCAGGCGGGACGCCCGCAGCGACTGCTATCTGACCTGCTCGCAATCGTCGAGAAGCGGTTCGCCGCCCCGGATTGTCCACCTCGTCCTGCCGGGGAATTCTATCCCTTCATATGGAGACCAACCACACTTGCTCCGGACATCCTCGGCTCTGACCACTTCGGGTGACCAGATGTCAAGTATTGAGAAGTCAGCTCTCTTGCCCACTTCGATTTGTCCCCTGTCTCCCAGACCGATGAACGAGGCGGGGTTCGAGCATGCCACGCGCGCAACGACCGTCGGGTCGACTTCGCCTTTCCTGATAAGCCACGACACTACATGCCCGTAGTCGTCAAGGCCCGGAACGCCGCTCAGCCCATCTGAGATCTTTTCCTCTCGAAGGTGCGGAGCGTGGTCCGTCACCAAGAAGGACACCCTTCCGTCCTTGAGCCCCTCCAGCAGCGCCGCTCTGTCCTTCTCCGGCCTCAGTGGCGGGTTCGTCCTGAGCAGTGGGTTCTCGAACATCTCGCTCCGGTCAAAATAGAGGTGGTGCAGTGCAGCTTCGCATTGCAGGTGTGCGCCTCGAGACATTGCGGCGCTCACGATGGAAAGCGCTTCCTCGGTAGAGGCGTGGCAAACGTTCGCCCGCAGCCTCGGGGCAGTCCTCAGAGCGGCGACGACCCTCCCCACGGACTCCGCCTCAGCTTCGGGGGGCCTCATGTCGCAATAGACGTCGGGCCTCTTCTCCCCTGCGAGCTCCCTCGTCCTCTCGTCGATGATCCCCTGATCCTCGCAGTGGAGGCTCACCGGCCTTCCGGAGCGGGCGATCAGACCGAACGCCTTCTCCAACTCAGTGGGCGGAAACGTAAGGTTCCCGGTCGTCTTCGCCAGGTACAGCTTGTACCCGACGACTAGGCTCGAGATTCTCTGAAGTTCATCCAGCTCCTTGTAAACGACCCCTCCATAGAACCTCACGTCTATGAGCGCCTTCTTGCTCGCGAGTCTCGCTTTCTCTCGAAGGACAGCTGGATCTATCGCGGGCCTGGGGTTGTTGGGCATGTCCGCGACCGTCGTCACTCCGCCATGCACTGCCGCTTCGCTCCCGGTCCTGAAGTCTTCCTTCTGCTCCCATCCTGGCTCGCGCATGTGCACGTGGACGTCGATGAATCCAGGAAAGATCAGCGCGCGCCCCGTCTTGATGACCCTCGTCCCCGCGAGCCCCTGCCTCTTCACCTCAGCGATCTTCCCGTCGCTGATGCCAATCTCCATCTCTCGCACCTCGACAGGGCTCACGACCTTCCCTGCGACCACGAGGTCGTGCTTCATGCGGGCTACGACCTTACATGGTCAGGCACGCTGTCGAAATCGAACAGGGTGTCGCAGTAGAAGCACTGCAGCATCCTGTCGCGTTTCAGCGTCATGAACTTGGGGACCACAGGCTCTCTTTGTGCGTTCGTGATGCACAAAACTTCGGGGCACTTGATTCTGCCCTCGATCATGTCAGGGACCTTCGGGTGATACTTCGAGACCTTCCATTCGTTCACGTAGTTGACGGTTATCGTGGGGAATACGAGAGAAAGAATGTCTGCGTCCTTCTCGTCGACCTGCCACTTGTCGATCTTGACTACGTCCTTCCTACCGAGGCTCTTGCTTTTCACGTTCTGCAGAATCGCCACCGAGATGCCAGCCTGGGTCCTGGCCAGCCTGTCCAACCGCAGGACCTTCGCCACGGTTTCAGCCTTCCAGTCGGGTATGTGGTCAATGACCGTCCCTTCCTCGATCTTCCTGACGAGCATCCGCTCCTCCCTCTGTTTCTCGCCCATCTAGTTCCTGCCTCCTAGGACTATGCTCATCAGGACCATCCTCAGGGGGAGTCCGGCCGCGGCCTGCATGAAGTAATCGGCGAAGTTGGTCGCATCCAACTCCGTAGCGAGTTCGTCGACCCTGGGTAACGGGTGCAGGACCTTTAGAGACGGCTTCGCCTCTTTCAGCATCTCCAGGTTGACCTGGTACATCCCCCTCACCTTCTCAAATTCTGTCGGGTCAGGGATCCTCTCCTTCTGGATTCTGGTCACGTAGAGCACGTCCAGCCCACCGACCACGTTCTTCAGGTCCTTCTCAGACTTAGGAGTGATCCCTCTCTGTTTGAGGAAGTGCTGCACCTCAGGGCGCATCTGGAGCGCCTCAGGCGCTATGAATGTCATCTCGACGTCATAGTTCGACAGTGCGTAGGCCAGCGATGATGCGGTCCTCCCGTACTTCAGGTCACCCAGGATTCCCACCTTGAGGCCGTCCAACTTCCCGAAAGCCTTCCTTATTGCGAAGAGGTCGATCATGGCCTGGGTCGGATGTTCGCGGCTGCCATCTCCCGCGTTGATTACTGGTTTGTCGGTGATCTCTGCGGCAAACCTTGCGGCTCCCGGCATGGGGTGCCGTATCACAAAGCAGTCTGCGCCGTATCCCTCGAACATCCGGATGGTGTCATGAAGCGTCTCTCCCTTCGAGACTGACGACCCCGCGGGGCTCGCGAAGCCGGTGACCTGCATGCCCAGAGTGGAGGCGGCAATCTGGAAGCTCGAGTAGGTCCTTGTGGACGGCTCGAAGAAGAGCAGTGCGGTGAGGTCTCCCTTCAGGAGGCCGTCGAGCCTTTTCGGGCTCTTCTCGAGGGCCTCGACCGACTGGAAGAGATGTTCTAGCTGGTCTCTCTTGAAGTCCCTGATGCTTAGGATGTCCCTGCCGAGGAAGTCGCTGTCCTTGCCCATCTGGGCAACCGTCTCCTTGGCGAGTCTTTTGGCTCTTTGTCTTGAGGGTTCTGCGATGTCCCTTGCGCGAGTAGCTGGCTTCGGGGGTTCTTATCACCTGCAACCTCATGTTCTGTCCAATCTAAGGGACCTGTTCTGATTTCTTCTCGCTGTCAAGTCTCGGGGCTCTTGACTCGGCCTACTTCTTCCACTCTCCAGTCCCCGTCTTCTGGCGCGCTAACGTGTTGGGGCGCCTACGTGGAATGACGAGGTCCGGCCAGGGCGCCAGCAATCAGATTCAACCCAATGAGGCCACTTAGGGCCAAACCCTGGCTGGGCTGCCAGAACAAGCCTGAAGAAAACTCCTCTAGTCAAAGTCCAACCCAGCTTCGAAAGGAAGTGGATGCAAGCTTCCAAACGTCGACCCTAGTCTCATCTCTCTAGGGACAGCGTGTTCCGATAGATGATTCTACGATTCTCCCAACATGCCAGCTAGTATGCGCCTTTGCGCCTTTCTGATGTGCTCTACTACCGTGGAATTTGCGAGGTTCAAATGTTCAGCCAGCTGATCTGAATCCAACCTCTTGGGTATATCATAATAGCCGAGTCTGAACGCTGAGGTGAGAATATCTCTCTGTTTCTCTGTCAAGTAAACGAGGGGCGAAATCGACGAGAACTTGGCATCCATTGCTGAGACCACCTTGCAGGAAAAACCATGTTCTTCTACGCGGCTGATAAGTTCCCGCATCTGCTTCTGATTCCCAAGGAAAGTGATCCTAATCTTCCCATCGCGAAATTCGAATGGATCAACCATGTACCCGCCCCCTGTTTCAATGTGGTGGGAGACTAAGGAGCCCCGCTTGGGTCTCCACCGGATGAGAATCATCCAGAACCTTCCTTCTTCTTCCAACCGCTGCACTTGGGTGACGGAGCTGATGCCAAGCAGATCTTCCACCTTCGAATCAGCTTCCCGGAAACTCACACGGCCGACTGCCGCTATCTCCTTCCTGTCGAACTTAAGAAAGTGCAGTAATTCCAATGATTTCACCTTCACTAACGGCGTCTGTTCCACGATGCTATCGAGCTCCTTGCCATATAGTTCCAAGACCACCCTGCGCATGGTGGAGACAGAGATCGCCTCCCGCTTATATACATAGGACGAAAGGCCGATTATACTCGGTAGAACGCTAATACGCAACGCGCTGTGCAATTTTACTCGGTTATGGGCAAATTGCCGATTGAAAGTCAGTTTGTTCCCGCTAGCAAGCTACTCGACCGGAGATTGAAGATAGATGCACACGCAAGGGCGCCAACGCGAGGTGGATGAAGTACGCAGGCAACTGAGACTCTCGATCATGAAAGTGCTCGCCCAGCAAGTGTGAGCTCCACACGCGATGATGCGATATTGGATTCTTTGATTGGCTGCACTTCTCGTTCGATATTGATTTCCACGATGAATCAAGCCAAATCTGTCGAAGAGATTAGCAAGATCAGCCGGATTCCCCTGAGTACTTGCTACGAGAAAGTGACAGAACTCTTGGGAAGGGGGGTGCTCAAACGCGAAAGGATGATCGTAACGCCGGAAGGCAAGAGGCACGCGCTCTACAGGGCGACCATAAGAACCATCTACGTAGAGTTGGGGCCTGCTGGCCTCAGCATCGCAACCGTGGCGAATATAGAAGACACCAAGTGAACCCAGTTCGATGACGAGCTGTTCGCCGACCGATTAACGAATTGTGGTCAGCGCTTAGACAGTTGCATACGGTGGATACATCCGCAAGAATTCCGGAAAGCGCCTGAACCCTCAATGAGGGAGTCACTCTTCACAGCAGGCCATTCTGCGGCGTGCAGTGCGACTGTCTTGGCCTAGCCACGCCATGGTCGGATTCCGGCACAGTACCTGCGCAGCGACGCCTCCCAAAGCCTTCGGCATTTCTTCGACATGTCCGGCACAATGGAACCGCAAGACAACAGGTGTACAATCCTTGCTGCTGACTCCATTCCACGTTCTAGACCCTGGCACGCGGCATTTCAGGCAGATGAGTCGGTATCATCGGGACGGTGGGGAGGCACATTCTAAGGTCCAAGAATCGACTGGGCTACTTATATGGCATCCACGCGGATTCTTTGCAGGGAAGGAACTTGAATACACTTGGATCTGAAATCGATGAGGCGAACAGAAAGGCCGTCGAGAGGATATTCGCAGCCGAGGCCGTCCTTGTCGATCTTAAGCCGGCCTCAAAAGCAATAGCGGGCTTCAAGTCTGACCTAATCACTCACGCCGGGCCGCCGATATCATGGGATAGAATGGTCAACGTCCAGAAGATAGCGGTGGTCAATGCAATAAGGTCGGAGGGACTTGCGGACACGCCTCAGAAGGCAGACAAGCTGGTGAGAAGGGGGGAAGTGCGTGTGGAGCCCAACCACTCGTACGGAAACGTGAGCGGAATGTGCGGGGCAACTTCGGCATCGAGCCCAGTCTTGGTCTTCAGGGACAAAGTTCACGGGAACGTGGCCACCGATTGGATGCAGACCGACCTCACCTCATTCGCGGACACGTACGAAAGGGGAATCAAGGAAGTCGAGTTCGTGAGGGACACGCTGGCTCCCGTGATGGCCGCAACGATCAAGCAGGCGGGAGGGTTCAACGTCAAGGAGCTACTCGCGAAGGGATTGACCATGGGCGACGAGCTCCACGGTTCCTTCGAGGCGACCAGGGGAGTCTTCATGAACTGGATTCTCCCCCATATCGTCAGGACCGACTTCCCGAAGGAGACGCTCGGGAAAGTCGGAGACTACTTCATGGGTAACGGAGGCCGATGGTACTGCGGCAACCTCATGATGGGCGCGTGCAAGGTGATGATGGACGCTGCCAAGGGAATCAAGCACAGCACGGTCGTGACAGCGATGGCAAGAAACGGCGTTGAGTTCGGCATCAAAGTGAGCGCCCTCGGCGACAGATGGTTCACGGGTCCTGCGGGGGAGATCAAGGGCTTCCTGTTTCCGGGATTCACGCCAGCCGACGGCGCCCCTGACATAGGCGACAGCGCCATCTCTGAATCGAGGGGTCTCGGCGGAACAGCGCTCTCAGCGTCTCCGTCCCAGGCAAGGTTGTTCGGAGGCGCGCTCCAGGAGGCGGTGCAGCACACGCGGACCATGCGGAAGGTCTCAATCATGGAAGACCCGCTCTTCCGGATTCCGTACATGGACTTCGTCGGCGTCCCCGTCGGTATCGACATCCGCAAGGTCGTGGAGATGAACACCGTGCCCAGGATAGACACGGGGATTGCGCACAAGGACGGCGGCCACGGCATCATAGGCACAGGCATCGCTGATGCACCGATGGAAGCCTTCAAGAAGGCGATCGCGGCCTTTGCGGCGGAGTATGCCTAACCAGACGGGAGCGTGAGGCGTCTCATGATGCAGGTATCCTTGGGGAAGCCCCTCTCCTACCTTGCTCGGGATTGCTGTGTCGCTGGCGCTCTTCTCTGTTATTCTCCTGGCCTTCGGATACAACCCCATCACGAGCATGGAGGGTCTCGCGTCGGGGTCGTTCGGCACGACCTTCCTCACCTCTGAGACGTTTTTCCTGATGGGGCCCCTCCTTCTCGCTGCTCTTGCGTTCGTTGTGCCGTTCAAGGCCAGATTCTACAACGTCGGCGTTGAGGGTCAGCTCTACATCGGCGCCCTGTTCGGCTACATGGCAGCTGCCCAGCTCGGCAGCTTCCCTGGCTTGGTCGCAATTCCGCTGATGCTCTTGGCCGCGGCGGCTGGAGGAACACTCTGGCTCGCGCTGCCACTCTTCATGAGAATCAAGTTCCAGATAAACGAGCTATTCCCGACGCTCGTCATGAATTTCATTGCCTACGACGTAGTGAACTGGGCCACGGCGGGACCGCTCAAGAATCCGGTGTCGGGAAACCTTCAGACTCCGGCCTTGCCGCAATCGACTTGGCTCCCAGTCCTCATCAATAACACGGAATTCAACGTAGGGGTCATAATCGCCCTGGCAGCTGCCCTCGCGGTATACTTCGTTCTCTACAAGACGGTTCTGGGATATGAAATCAGGGCGTCCGGGGCGAGCCCGCGAGCAGCGCAGAGTGGAGGCATCAACGTCTCGAGGAGCATACTCGCCGTGGGCCTAATGAGCGGGGCTCTGGCGGGGCTAGCCGGGATCGTCGTCGTGTCGGGTGTCGACCACGTACTCGCGCAGAACTTCTCGCCCGGGTACGGCTATCAGGGGATCGCCGTGGCTGCACTAGGCGCGTTCCATCCGCTGGGCATAGTCATCGCCTCCGTGCTGTACGCCGCGCTGACAATTGGTGGCGAGAGCCTGCAGGCCAGTGCCGCGGCGGTACCAATCCAACTGATCTACGCCCTGCAGGCGGTCATAGTGTTGTCTGTCCTTATCGTTCAGAAGTGGATCGGCGATAGGACGAGCAGGAGGCGCTGAAGGGGATGGTTGACTATGGCAGACCTTGTCGTATTGATTCTGGCAACCAGCCTGCCCCTGACGATGCCCATACTCTATGCCTCGATCGGCGAAATCTACGCCGAGAGGTCCGGCGTGCTCAACATGGGCATCGAGGGCGTGATGAGCCTGTCAGCGTTCGTCTCCCTGTATACTACCTTCTCGACAGGCTCCTATTCTCTACGGGCTGCTCGCCGGGATGGCTGCCGGGGCGGCCATGGGTGCGCTGCATTCGTTCGCAACTGTCAGGATGGGAGTCAACCAGCTAATCGCGGGGCTTATGATATACTTCCTAGCGCTCTATATTGGTGACTTCGGTTACGTAATAGTGACGAAGACTACATACCTGCATGTCCGCCCCATATCACCAGTGCACATCCCCATCCTGAGTAATCTACCGGTGGTAGGGCCCATCTTATTCAGCCAGAACGTCCTGGTCTATGCTTCGTTCGCCGTAGCCATACTCTTGGGCTTCGTCCTCTACAGGACGACCTGGGGCCTGAAGATCAGGGCCGTAGGGGAGAACCCCGAAGCTGCCGATTCGGCCGGAATCAACGTCAATCTGGTGAGGCACCTGTGTGTGATCCTGGGTGCTACCCTCGCCGGCCTCGCAGGAGCATCCCTCGTGCTCGGCTACCTTGGTCTCTACTCCACCGGAGACACTCTCGTAGCCGGGATGGGGTGGATTGCAATCGTCGTCGTGATCTTCGCAAGATGGAGTCCCGTACAAGGCGATCGCAGGAGCTTGGCTGTTTGGACTCGGATACTCGATAGCCTCGATTTTCATAGGCTCCGGCCTATTCTCAAACTTCGGAACGGCGTCGGGGTACTTCCTGGCTGGCGATACCGTACATCTTCGTCATCATCTTCATACTGGTCTTTCACAGGGGAACCAAATCCCCATCGTCGCTTACCGTTCCATACAAGCGCAAGTAGCCGAAGGCTCAGGTCTGAGCCTCCTTATAGGCGCCCCGCTCTGAGAGGCGGGAATCTTGCCTCAGTAGATGCCCTCTTCTCGAAAGCCAGAATCGTACTCTCCGTTTATATCGCTCCCCACCCATACCGCTTCGAAAATATGAACACGCTGAAAAGCAAATTCATGAGCAGTTCATAGTACTTGCATTCACACTACTACTAGCGTTTTCATCCTCTGCTGCAATCATTCCAGTGGCATCTGCGGGGTCAACATCATCGACCTCGACAACCGTCTCCTGCACACCGAAATCTGGTGCCGTCACCCCCTTTCCGTCGACAATCATCACCTGTACGGCCACAGTGAAAGGGTCGTTGATAGGTGACTCGCCGACTGGGAAGATAACCTGGTCAAAGAGCGGTACCGGAGCTGTCGTCATCGTTCCCGCAAAGTGCGCACTCTCAGTTTCTCCTTCGATGCCAGAATTGCTTTCGAGTAGCTGTTCCGTGACAGTGAAGACGTCCGCGGCTGGGTCTCCCACTATCAAGGCGACCTACTCAGGAGACCATTGGAACAGCATTAGCACGGGGACGGCCCCCTTGGCCGTCAAGGCGACAGCCACACATTCCACGACAACCAGCATATCATGCACCGCATCGCCCCTGAAATTAGGCTCGACATGCACGGCGACAGTGAAGGGCTCGTTCAGCCCGCGCACCGGGATCATCACATGGTCGGTCTCGGGAGCCGGCAAAGTCACGTTCTCCTCCACGACCTGCACACTGGTGTCAGGAGCATGCTCCGTGAAGGTCGAGAGGATCCAAAGCAGGAAGCATCTCAATCAAAGCAGCCTACGGCGGAGACGGATACAACAAGAAGAGTCTGGGGGTGCTAGGTAGGACGGCATCTACCAGCGCATACAAGCTCGCGCTTCTTGTCGGTGGAGACACAACAGATGATGGCTTGAACGATCAAGGCGTTCAGATTGCACACTGGATTCGCACCACCTACGGTTGGACCGTCTCAATCTCGCAAGACGTCGCCTATTCTGAGCAGGGCGCAGTGATGACATCCCACTGCACAAGAAGGCTACAACGTGATATGGACCGACGGGAATCAATTCATCGGAACCACTGAAGCAATCGCCGCACAATTCCCCAATGTTCACTTCATCATGACGCCAACATACGACGGAGACGCCCAATGCGGCAACTATTAGCATTGTGCTCAAACGTCGTAGCATTAGGCGCCCAAAACCAAGCGACGGGCTATTACCTGGCAGGAGTACTGTCGGGCAAGATGACGAACACACGGAACGCAAAGCGGGCCGTCGGAATGATATCGGCCAGTGGACCGCTGAACAGTCCTTCGAGTTCTACGCGTATCAGGCTGGCGTGACACAGCATTAACTCCGCAGCGAAAGTATACCTTACCGTCACAGAAACTTGGGGCGACGCAACCCTCGGGCAGCTGATGACGCACAGACGATGATCAACACAGATCACATCGACATCCTCGTCCCAATTGCCGACACCACTGGAATAGGGGCAATCGTTCTGCAGAACGGACTAGTACACCACTCTCATAGGCACCGTCTTAGACCAAGTCGGCCTGTCGCCAGACGACATGATGACCAGCGTCCTCCTGGACATGACCGCATTCATACAGCCAGTCATCCAGCACATCATGTCCGGGACATGGAGCCAAATCGGAGGTCACATAGATAGACATGCAACTTGGTTCCCTCGGGCCCTTCCATGCCTACGCCAGCTCGATCCCAGCATCCGTGCATGACACGGCTTACTACGAGACGCCAAGGCAATCGCCAACGGCAGAATGCAATACTACGGCGTCTACCCCACCGGAGTCCTCGCCACCAACGGCATCTTCGTCCCCTCACATACGAAGCCAGCGCACCTACTACGAATCCTCCGCCTACTCCTTAGTGGAGTGGGTCGGACTTCCTCATTTTTTGATTCAGAAAGGACTGACCCGCAACTGAGCGACATTTCCCCGCCACACACTCTCTTCCTCTGGTAGAGATGAAGGGGATCACGAAGAGATTCTCGGGAGTCGTGGCCAACAATTCCATCGACTTCGCCATATACGGGGGCGAGGTTCATGCTCTCCTCGGTGAGAACGGGGCCGGCAAGACGACACTCATGAACATCCTCTACGGGCTCTACAGAGCCGACTCAGGCGAGATTCTGGTCCGTGGAGAACGCGTCACCATCAGGTCTCCTAAAGACGCCATCGCACTAAAGATAGCGATGGTCCACCAGCACTTCGAGCTTGTCCCAACCCTCACTGTCGCGGAGAACGTCGGGCTGGGGCTCAAGGCCGAGAGGGAGCCATTGCTGAACCTCGACAGCGTGGTCAAGAGGATAAATGAGCTCGCGAAAGATTACGGTCTCCTCGTCAATCCGGACGCGATGGTAGCGCAGCTCTCAGTGGGAGAGAGGCAAAGGGTCGAGATAATCAAAGCGCTCTACCGTGAGCCGGACACACTGATACTTGATGAGCCGACCTCCGTCCTGACTCCTCAGGAAGTCGAGGGCCTGTTCCATTTCATGCGCTCAATGGCAGCCGAGGGAAGAGCCGTGGTCGTGATCACGCACAAACTGCCCGAGGTCATGGCAGTGAGCGACAGGGTGACGGTCCTCAGGCATGGTGAGGTCGTGGCACGGCTCATGACCAAAGATACCAACCCCAACGAGCTTGCCGAGAAGATGGTCGGGAGAGAAATCCCACACATGGAAGGAACGCTTGAGGGAAAACCCTCGGAGAATGTGGCCCTGGAAATCAGGGAGGTCTCGGCCATGAACGACAAGGGAATCCTCGCCCTTGACAACATGTCGTTCTCGCTGCGAGCGGGAGAGATACTTGGGTTGGCCGGCGTGGCTGGGAACGGCCAGGCAGAACTGGCCGAAATCCTGACAGGGATGAGGAAGGTCACCAGCGGGAAGGTGTTCGTGCAAGGAAGCGACGTTACGAACGCTTCGCCCACGGGAGATGATAAAAGCAGGGCGTCGGTCAGATACCAGAAGACAGGATGGGCTCTGGCCTCGTGCTCGACATGTCGATAGCCGAGAACCTTGTCCTCGAAGTGAGGACGGACCCAAGATTTGAGAGAAGGTACCTGCTTAGACAGTGAGCAGGTTCACCAAAACGCCAGGCGCCTCGTCGAAGAGTACTCCATCTCGTGTGGAAGTGTAGACGCGCCCGCCAGGACTCTGTCGGGGGGGAACATGCAGAAACTGATACTGGCGAAGGTCTTGTCCCGGAACCCGAAGGTCCTGATTGCAGCCCAACCGACATCAGGCTTGGACGTTGGAGCGACGGAGTTCATCACGGAGAAACTCAAAGAACAGAGAAGGCTAGGAGTGGGAATCCTCCTGATTTCCAGTGACCTGAATGAAATTATGTCCATGAGCGACCGAATAGCTTGCATCTTTGAGGGGAAGATCATGGGAATCGTGCCGGCCGCAACGGCGGAGCTAAAGGAGATCGGATTGATGATGGGGGGCATTACGAAGAGTTGAACTCGGATTCAGGGTCGATAAGCACCGTGCCCAGCCAATTCGGACCCTCTATCCTAGAGGCTTCTTCCGTTGGATTCACAGCTTACTCACGCCTAAGAGAAGGCGGAGAAGGGACCGTTCAAGGGGCGTTTGATGGCGCCATCAACATCCTATTCGCCGGTGGGCTAGTCAGCTTGGTTCCCGAGGCCGTTGAAAGGGGCCCTCTGAACATCACGTTGCGGCTGCCGGTCGGAACGCCCATGGCTTCCACCTTCGGAGTAAGGATGGGCGAGAAGGTGAGAGCACAGGGATTGACCTTGGAACTTGGCAATCACGTTCGAATCCTATTCGGTTCGGCAGGAATCTATTCACCGAAACGCAAGTTCACGCTGCCGATGCTCGAGGAGAATCAAATTGAAGCGAATCTAGAGGTCGTGAAGAAGACGGCTCTCCTCTACGGAAACATGGCGGGGCTGGGAGAGCTGTTCCCCTTGACAAGACTAGGAGCGGCCAGCACGAAGGCCGGGAACCTCAACATCTTCGCATCTGCAGCCATCGACCGCATCATTCGACTCGAACAGGCGCTTCTCTCGGAACAGAAGGACGCGCTGGCTGGCGCGGTCCGTGAACTCATAGGCCTCGGCCCAGGCCTCACACCTTCCTCCGATGATATGCTCGCGGGCCTAGTGCTTCTGTGCGTACTCTATGCGAGGAACGGTGGACGCGGGCAGCACGCCTGCCAGCTACTCGCGCAAGTTGCTGCCGCAGAGGCTCCAGGCAGGACAACCATCCTCAGCGAGGAGTACCTCATTCAAGCGAGTTCGGGAAGAGGTAACGAGCCTGTCATGAGACTCTGCGCTGCAATGATGACAGGACGACAGGAATCGGTCGAGCGAGAGACGAGGCGCGTCTTGGCGATTGGAGGGACCTCAGGCACGGACATCGTCTTGGGGATCGTCCTAGGGACGATGCTCTGCATAGGTAGACGGCCGACCCTGGCATGGAGGGAATCTGGATGACCACAAGAGTAATTGTGAAGAAAGCAACCTACAGGGACTCGATTAGCCTAATGAAAATTTCGAACTAGCATATCCGAAGCTTCCAGGCATCACCCAAGCTGCCGTAGTGATGGCGACTGAGCTCAACCGCCGGGTCCTGTCTGAGGCTGGATTCGCTGATGCAGCCATCGGCAACGCTACCAGCGATGACATGATTGTAGCCGTCGAGGCCAAGGACGCCACGTCGCTGGACGGGGCCATGGCGGAGACTGAGAAGTTGCTTTCTCCAGGTGAGAAACCGGCGGGTGAGAAGGCACTGCCCACATCATTGGAGGAGGCCTTAGAGCAAGTTCCGGACGCAAACCTCTTGGTCCTCTCGGTACCTGGCCAGTTCGCGAATAGAGAAGCGATGAAGGCATTGGACAGAGGTCTGAACGTCTTCCTCTTCAGCAGCAACGTTCCAAGGGAAGAGGAACGTAGTCTAAAGACGGTAGCAAAGGAGAAGGGATTGCTATTGATGGGGCCCGATTGCGGGACTTCCATAATCAACCACAAGGTGCTCGGGTTCGGAAACGCAATCCGTGAAGGCTCGATCGGTCTGGTCTCAGCGTCGGGGACCGGCCTACAGGAGGTCGCGACGCTCATTCACAAGGCTGGTCTCGGAATCTCTCAAGCTATCGGCACAGGAGGAGGGGATCTCTCCGAAGAGGTCGGGGGGATTACTACGATTCAGAGCATCGAGTTGCTGGAGGCGGATAGACAAACAAAGGTGATAGTGGTCATTTCGAAGCCGCCCGCCCCTGGCACAATGGAAAAGGTCCTCGGGGTCGCGAGACGATGCAGAAAGCCGGTCGTAGTGAACTTCTTGGGAACAGACGTTAGCCCGCGCATGCTCGGCAAGCTCCGGTCCGCGAATACCCTCGAAGATGCCGCGAGGATCGCATGCGAGCTTGCTGGATTGAAACCTCGGTCTGAGGCTGGTGCCATTCCTAGGGAGACGATTTCCGTCGCTCTGGCGGAGCACAAGAAACTCGCGAGGAGTCAGCGATACCTGCGTGGTCTCTTTTCCGGAGGAACGCTCTGCTACGAGTCGGAGAGCATACTTCAACAATTGCTGGGAGACGTACACTCAAACGCTCCCATCAACCATGAGAACAAGGTTCCTGGCGACGCTCCCAGCAGGATGCACACTTGCATAGACATGGGGGCAGAAGAATTCGTTGAAGGGAGGGCCCACCCTATGATTGACTTCAGTTTGAGAAACATGAGAATTCTCCAAGAAGCCAGAGACCCGGAGACAGCCGTCCTCCTAATCGATGTCGAGCTGGGGTATGGTTCAAACGCCGACCCTGCAGGACAGCTTGTTCCAGTCATCCGGAAAGCCAAGAGTCTCGCCGAGAAGGCCGGCCGGCATCTCCCTGTCGTCGCTTCGGTGGTCGGTACAGAGGGAGACTTCCAGGGCCTCGCAAGCCAAGAGAAGGCCTTGTCGGAAGCCGGGGTACTGATCATGCCAAGCAACGCTCAGGCCACTAGGGTCTCGGCCCTGATTGCATCCGGGAAGAAGATCGAAGCCACAATCCTTGGGAGGCCTGACTAGTATGTCCGAAAAGAAGAGGAGCAACGAGAACACCATTCTTGCAGAGAAGCTCAGAGTCGTGAATATCGGGATTTCGACCTTCGCCGATGATCTCCGCTCCCAGGGCGTTGAAGTGGTCCTTGTTGACTGGAAGCCTCCCGCGGGCGGAGACCAGGAAATGCTGAAGCTGCTGGAAAAGCTCGGATTGTAGGTGGACGGTGCATGAAGATTCTTGTGGCGCTGGGTGGAAACGCCATACTCCGGAACGGAGGAAAGGGGACGGCGGCCGAGCAGGAGGCGACGATAGACTCCACCAGCAAGAGACTCGTGAGGATGATCGGGGAGGGCCATGAAGTTGCCCTCACTCACGGCAACGGCCCACAGGTCGGCAACATTCTCCTGGCATACGACTCAGCGAAAAGTGTTCTATCGCCGATGCCTCTGGACGTGTGCGGAGCTCAGAGCCAAGGCATGATCGGGTACATGCTCCAGCAGTCCCTCGAGAACCGGCTGAAGTCCGTGGGAATCGCAAAAAGAGTGGCGACAGTATTGACTCAGACTGTCGTGAAGGCGACCGACAGAGCGTTTGCAAACCCGACGAAGCCAATTGGTCCGTTCTATGACAAAGCCGAGTCGAAGGAGTTGGAGAGAAGGAATGGATGGTCAATGATCAATGACAGTAACAGGGGGTTCAGACGTGTCGTACCCTCTCCCAACCCGGTCTCCTTCCTTGAGAGCGAGACTATCAAGTGCCTTTTCGATGAGGGAACTATCGTGATAGCGGCAGGAGGCGGTGGCGTGCCCGTCGTCAAGCACGCCAGATCAGGAAGATACATCGGCGTCGAAGCTGTGATAGACAAGGATCTTGCCGCTGCCCTGCTCGCAAGGTTGCTCGGAGTGGACCTGCTGATGATTCTTGCGGATGTCGACGGAGTCTTCCTGAACTATGGAACACCTGAGCAGAGGCTCGTGGATAGAATGAGCGTTCGGGAGGCGAAGAAGTACCTTGTCGAGGGTCAGTTTCCCGCAGGGAGCATGGGCCCCAAAGTGGAGGCGGCAGTCAGATTCATCGAATCAGGGGGCAAGCGTGCGGTGATTGGCTCTCTCGAAAAAGTGGAAGCTACGCTTGGCGGCGAAGCTGGCACCAACTTCTATCGATGAAGGCGGAGAGCAATGAACAATCACATCTGGGAGGCAAGATATCCTTCTTCCTGTCTTTCAACGCGAACTCGAACGTGACCTCCGACGACCTCAGCAGAATCGGGCGGAAAGGGGTCGACTTCCAGGCCCAGATCTTCTCCACGAAGGAGGAGGCGCAGGCGGTCCTCCTCTGCGCCGGGATTCAGGTGGTGGCTCCTGCCAGCTGACGAAATAGTCGACCTTGTCGACGAGGAGGACACGGTCATCGGAACCGCGACGCTTCAGGATTGTCTCGAGAAGGGCCTCCTTCACAGGGCGGTCTACGTCCTCGTGTTGAGAACCAATGGCAAGGTCCTGTTGCAACAGAGGAACAAGCGGGACCTGTGGCAACCGGGCCTCTGGACGCTCTCCTCTACTGGGCACGTCAAGAGTGTGGAATCATACAGGGATGCGGCAGTGCGGGAGCTCGACGAAGAGCTGGGCCTCCGGTCGCCTCTCAGGGCGATCACGAAGCTCCTCCTTCCTCCCTTGACGAGCAGGGGTTTGACGGAGAGAGAGTGGGTCTCGCTGTTCGTTTCGAAGACCGACCTGGCTGCGACCATCGACCCAGTGGAGCTCGAGTCCGTCGAGGACGTCTCCCTGCCCCACCTCAGACGAATTCTCCTTGGGCAGAAACTGACCCCTGACTCAAAGATCGTCCTTCGCGCCTTCCTGAAGTTATGGTCAGGGCAACCCGGCACCTAGGCTTCGGCCTTTCAACTCTATCGCTTCACAGGGAGATTCGTCACCTTCCGGTTCTGTTGGTGGGTGGCAGGAAAGTGATCATAATCCATTAACTCACCATTATTCATGCCATCATGTGTAGGAAAAACGTCTGGATGCTGCGCGCGCGCCCGACGGCGAGACGGAGACGCATCTAAAGTTCATTATACCCCGCTGAGTCAGGCGGGCGGCCATAACGACTATCGCTTCCCCTTCCCCACTCCGCGGTACGTGAGACCGGCCTTTCTAGCTTTCCCAGGATCGTACGCGTTGCGCCCGTCCACAAGCACTGGCGTCCGAAGCATCTTCGCCAGCTTTTTCAGGTCGAGCTTGAGGTATTCTTTGTGCTTGGTCGAGAGTACGACGGCGTCAGCATCTTTCAATGCGCCTTCCAGATTCTTCGTGAACGGCACCTCGAAATCCCGCACTATGGGGTCGTGGAGCACAGGTTTGGCCCCCCTCTTTTTCAGTTCGTTGTATAATGTCAGCGAAGGCGTGTTCCTTGTGTCGTCCGAATTCTCCAGGAACGCCACGCCGAGGATTGCCACCTTCGCTCCCTTCAACTTCCGCTTGCGCTCCTTTAGGGCTTCCTCGACCAAGTCGGTCACGTGCACCGGCATCCAATCGTTAAGCTCTCTAGAATCGACAATGATTTTGGGCGCGACCTTGGTTTTTCCGTACGTGTCCAAGCCGTACTTCAGCAGCCAGGGGTCCTTCGGGAGGCAATGCCCCCCAACGCCCGCCCCGGGGAAATGCATGTTCCTGACTGGATTCGAAATCGGGTTCGACGGGTCGTTCGGCAGCGTGTTCACCAGCTCCCTGACCTCGAAGGCGTCGATTCCGAGCGACTCGCAGATGAGAGCCACCTCGTTGGAGAAGGCGATGTTGACATCCCTGTAGGTGTTCTCCACAGTCTTGGACACTTCTGCCGTGAGCGCGTCGGTCGGGCAAAGCTTCGCCTTGACTATGTGACCGTAGAGATTCATAGCGCGCTCAGTGCTCTTCTCGTTAATCCCGCCGACAATCCTAGGGAGGTAGACGATGTTCTTGATGAGGCGCCCTACCATTACCCTCTCGTAAGAGAATGCGAGCGAGAAGTCCCGGCCAGCCTTCATTCCGGAGGCCTTTTCCAGTATCGGCTTCACGATGTTCTGTGTCGTCCCAGGCGCAACGGTCGACTCTATGACGACCAGCGTCCCCTTGCGCATATGTTTACCGACCTCGGCGCTGACCTCCCTTAGCGACTCGTAGCGCGGCCTGTGGTCAGCCTCCGTGGGCGTCTGGACGTCTATTAGGACCGCCTCGGCGTCCTTCACCGTCGCAACGTCCTCGACGACCTTGAAGGTATTCTTCTTGTTGACCCGTTGGAGGAGCTCCGACAAGCCCGGCTCGTCGCCGCCGATGGGGTTCTTTCCCTTGTTTAGCCAGTCTATCTTCCAGCCCGAGCGCCTGGAGCGCCGCTGCACCCCCACCACCGTGAAACCTGGCACGTCGGCGAAGAGCGCCGCCGCGGGTATCCCGACGTAGCCCATTCCGACCACTACCACCTTTCGGACCATGATATCGCCGTTAGTATTGACAGATGGTATTATTTGCTTTCGCCTAGGCGCGCGCGCGCGAACTTGAAAGTGAGCCGCAGGTCAGCTATCCATCGACGGGGAAGATGAAGTCACTGCTTGGCTACAGGCAGGAACTTACCTTGGAGCAGGGTCTTCAGCGGACGATCGACTGGGTAAAGAAACAGGTCTAGGCCGTCAGAATCAGTTCGACCTTCACGTCCTCGGGAATCCTGAGCTTCGTGATTTGCCGCATGGTTCTGTCGTCGGGCTGGACGTCAAGAATCCGTCGGTGGACCCTCATCTGCCAGTGGTCGAAGGTGTGACTCCCCTCACCCGTCGGCGCCTTCCTCGTGGTGATCTTGAGCTTCTTCGTGGGCAGCGGTTGGGGGCCCCTCACTTTCACGCCCGTCTTGTCGGCGATATCCCTGATGTCCTTCGCGACCCTCTCGAGCTCGGGTAGGTTCGTGCTCGTGAGCTTGATCCTGGCGAACTGAGGCATTTTCCTGCAGCTGCGCCTCTTGACTCTATTTAGGGATTTGCGTCAATGAAGCTATCTCAATACCCAAACTTGTTCTGGCCCATTTTTCTCGGTTATTCGGAGCCAGCGATACTCAATCTGAAGGAAGGTCACGGAGGACAGGTGTAGAATTGCTATGTTTTCCTGGATTAATTTCCGAACTTAATCACGGTTTGTCTCATAATGAGACGGTTTCCAGTATTGAGATAGCTTCAATTCAGGGTTCTGTCCCGTCCCTTCCGTAAATCAATTGGCTGTCCCACTCCGCGTGGTGAGGGTCTTTTGGTAAGACCATAGAGTGAATAGGAATCCAATCGAAGAGATGATGAGCAACACGACCCCTATGCCAACATAGGGGCCGTAGGGGAAAGGAGCGTATAGGCAAGAGAAGCCAGAGCAGACCATTAAGGGCTGTTTACTCACCCCATAGAGAATAGAAATAATGCCCGCAATCAACAGGATTTCAGAGACGACACCGATTGACAAGGCGGTCTTCAACTCGCTCGCGCCTCTCTACCGATTGCGTTCAGTAATAAGACGAGCCACTTGTTTTCTCCCTCGACTCTGATCCCCGCCCTCTCTGCGGGAGTCTGGCCTTCTAACGCCATGTGAGGCTTCACGAAGTTGTAGTGAATCCTCTGGCCTTCGGCGAGGGGGGGTCTTCATGCTCTTCCATCCGCGCTGAACCTTTGTCCGCTTCTTCCCTTTTCTGCATTCCAGGAATTAGGTGCCCATATTCTCTAAGAATTGTCGGGGATACCACACTTAACGCAGACGGTTTCGGTCCCGGGAATCGTTTTAAGACGACTGCAGGGACTAATTCCAGAACTTGCACCTGAACTCCGCTCATGAGAGACTTCTCCGAGGCGAGGGGGGAGACGCGAGACAACTCGCGATGGAGATACTGGCGAAGGTCGGCGACGCGGCAGGAGCCGAATCGCTCGTCCCAATCAAATCGGCCCACGTCCAGGCGGACTTCAGCGGACTTCACGACTCTGGCATCGAGCTCTTCGAGCGGTTCGCGGCCTCGGACGGGAAGTTCGGCGTGCCGACCACTGTGAACCCGGCGAGCATCGATTTGGATGGCTGGGAGAGCTTTGGTGTCCCCGCCGAATTCGCGAGGAAGCAGATCAGACTCTGTGATGCCTACCGCCGACTGGGAGGGATTAGGTGTTGGACGTGCGTCCCGTACCAGGTCTGCAACTTCCCGAAGGCTGGCGAGACGGTGGCTTGGGCCGAACCCAGCTCCGTGGTCTTCGCCAACTCAATCATCGGCTGCCGGACCAACAAGGCGATGGCCGGGCTGGACGTCGCCAGCGCGATTCTCGGGCTGACGCCCAAGTTCGGGATGCTTCTTGACGAGGAACGTGTGGCCAGGGTCGCCTTCGTGGCCCCGCATGAGAGATTCTCCGACTTGGACTACAGGTCGCTCGGCTACCTGATTGGAAAGAGCGCAGGCTCGAGGGTTCCTGCTCTGACCGGCACTCCCAAGGACGCCACGTCAGACGACCTCAAGCACTTAGGGGCAGCCGCGACATCGGCCGGACCCATCGCAATGATTCACTATGTGGGCGTCACCATCGGCTCGAACTCTCCCGAGAAGGCTGCAGGAGGCGAGGAGATTGAGACGGTCGATGTGTCGAGATCGGACTTGGAAGCCGTCGAAGGCGAGCTGAACCAGACTGAGGAGACCCCCGACCTGGTCGCCTTGGGCGCGCCCCATCTATCTGTCTCTGAGCTGGGGTCGCTTGCCAGACTGCTGGAGGGGCGCAAGTTGAAGCGGGGAATCAAGCTCTACGCCTACACATCCCGTCAAGCATACGAGATGGCTACTAGGGCCGGGATTCGCGCCGACATCGAGGCCGCTGGTGGAACGCTGTCCCGGGGGACTGATGCAGACGTCTCCCCTCTCAAGGCCATGGGCTTTCATGTCGTCCTGACGAATTCGGCCCTGCTCGCCGAGACGCTCATGGCCGAAGGGACGGTCAAGGTGAGGTATTCTTCGCTGCGCGACATCATCGGAGAGGTATCGGCGTGAGCTCCAAGACCTTCAAGTGCAAGGTACTCGTCGGCGGAAACGCCTCCGGCGAGGCGCTCTTCTGCCGACAGGCCTTCGCATTTGCCACTGCAGTCGACCCTGACACCGGTCTGGTCGCCGACGCCCGCAGCGAGATGGCAGGCGCGAACGTCAGGGGGAAGGTCCTCTTCTACCGGCACGGCAAGGGGTCCACTGCCGGATCGTCTTGGCTCGTCGAGGCCATCCGGTTGGGCAACGGCCCAGCGGCTGTCGTGACCGAGCGCCCGGACCTCGCCGCGGTCGTGGGATCCTCTTTGGCAGGGATTCTGTACGGGAAGGCCATCCCGGTCCTCTCGGGAATCGACACACGGGTTTTCGAGAAGGTGAAGGTGAAGGTGAAGGCGAAGGCGAAGGCGAAAGCGAAAGCGGGGTCGATTACTAGGGTCAAAGGAGACACTGCAGAGGTGGTCCTGGCGGGTTGAAGAAGCGACCCATCCTGAGGAAGAAGGGCCTCTTCCTGTTCGACCTCGACGGGGTCTTCTATGCAGGCAAGGAGAACAGGGAAAAGATCGGAGGCACGAGAGCCATCGAGGCCCTCCGCAGGTCTGGGAAGAAGCTCTTCGTCCTGACAAACAACTCGACCGATTCTGTCGAAACGATCCGCACACGCCTCGCCGAGTTCGACATCCCCGTGGAGAGGGAGGAAATACTGACGAGCGCCCTCCTAACGGCCGAGTACCTCAGCAAGAAGCACGGGAGGGTCTCGTACTACCTCATAGGCGAGGCGGGGCTCGAGTCCGAAATGAGCAGGTGCGGCCACGCCCGGACCGAAGGCGAGGAGGCCCAGTTCGTGGTCATCGGGCTGGACAGGAGACTGAGCTACGACAAGCTCGACGAGGCCGCACGGCTGGTGAGGAACGGGGCCTCGATCATTGCGACACACTCTGCGAGGCTCTACATGTACAACGAGGGGCCAGCGATAGCAACGGGGCCGATTGTGAGAGCGCTGGAATACGCCACTCAGAAGAAGGCGACTGTAATCGGGAAACCCTCGCCGCTGATGTTCAGGATCGCGTTGGAGCGCGCCGGTTGCACGAGAAGGCAAGCCGTGATGATCGGCGACCAGGTCGACACAGACCTAGAGGGCGCTTCTAGGGCTGGGATAGATTCAATCCTTGTCACTTCGGGCGTCGATCAGGACGCGCAGGGGGTCGCGATGGCAACGATCTCAAACGTGGACGACCTCGTGGACCTGCTCTAGCTCAGAAAGCTAGGATGACTGCAGAGAAGAGACGGAAGCGGGCTGTCCAAAGTGACTGGGTTCGTGTTCATTTTCACGTTCAAAGGTTCATTCTTTCCTTCGTACGTTCGTTCATCCGTTCGTTCAAGGAAGAGTCTTCCCCCTATAGCATAGGGCATGGGGGGCCCATTGGTGGCCCTCGCGTGCGCTACTCCACTACCACTCTTTTCGACTTGCCCTCGTACCTCGGCAACGTACCTTCCTTGACGAATTCGATCTTTGGCGCCAGGAAGATGAGGGTTTTGCGCACCTCGTTCGTTATCTTTTCTCTGAGTTCTGGCGTGTCGAACACCGACCCCATCTCCACACTTATCCGAAAGCCTTTGGGGCCTGTTCTGTCGACTTCCACGAGATAGTCGTTCACTTCGGGGAATCTGAACATGGCTTCCTGTATGGCGCTGGGCCAGATCTTCGCTCCCCTGTAGTGAATCACATCGTCCAGCCTCCCTGTGACCCACATGCAGCGGGGGAAGGCACTCCTTCCGCAGGGGCAATCGCCTTCGTCCAGTACTGTTAGGTCTCTCAGTCGATATCGTATTAGAGGCATGGCTTCCTTGGTCAGCGTGGTGACCACCATCTCTCCCTCCTCTCCAGGTCCGGCTGGTTCATTCGTTTCAGGGTCGAGGACCTCGAGGTAGAAGTGGTCGGTCCAGAAGTGAAATCCGTTCTCATACTCGCACTCCTGCCCGCTCCCTGGCCCGAGCAGCTCGGTCGCGCCGTAGACGTTCCTCGCTCCTCCGCCCTTCTTCTTTAGCCCGAACCCTCGCTCTATCCTTTGTCTCATCTGTTCCGTCCACACCTCCGCGCCTGGAATCGTGACTCTGATGGAGCTCTCAGTTGGGTCGATTCCATTCTTTCGCATGGTTTCGAGCACATAGAGCTGGTAGGAAGGAGTTCCCGTCATGACCGTCGGCTTGAAATCGCGGATGAACTGCATCATGGCTTCCGTCCTTCCCACGCTCCAGGGTATCACAGCAGCTCCCACGCGACGACAGCTCTGATGGAACCCCAAGCCCCCGGTGAATAGGCCGTAGCCGTAGAGGTTGAGAAGTATGTCGCCCCGTCTCACGCCAGCTGTCACGAGCGTCCTAGCCATCAAGTTCATCCATGTCTCGTGGTCCCTCTGCGTGTAGGGTCCTACCGTAGGCCGACCAGTCGTTCCGCTACTCATGTGCCATCCGATCACGTGTTGCCTCGGAACGCAGAGAAAATCGCCTCCATACGGGTATGAATACTCCCTTAGGTCATCCTTCGTCGTGAATGGGAATTTCCGAATGTCAGACAAATCACCGAAATCGGATGGGTCGACCTTCTTTTCCTTGAAGACCCTCCTGTAGAAGGCGCTCTTTTCATAGACGTATTTCAGAATGAACCGAAGTCTCTTCTTCTGCAGCCGCCTAAGCTCCTGCCTGGAGATGCGCTCTTGACTTCTTTCCCAGTACTTAGAACCGTTCGACCGTGGCATGCTCGCTGACCCGCCCAGTCACTGGTATTCAAGGGTGTTTTGCATGCTCTGAAGAGCCACTTCGAGGCGGTTGAAGCGTTTCTCGGCCCGGCCCATGCCGCAAGTCTGGGTCTTGATTCAACGGCTGACGCCTGCGTCATGCATAGAGTTCATTGCGCATCCACTGCGGGCCTCTCTTGGCGTCGGCAGAAGCACGTGCACGTGAACACATATGTTGAAACTCAACAAATCTACACACCTTTTCTTTAAGCCCCGACAGAAGATTTCAGGCCTGAGGGTTTGCAGTTGGCGAACGAGGAGATGCTCGTCCTTCAGAAACTCCTTCAGGAGATCGAGAACGTAAAGCTCGGGCTGGACCCCGAGGTCCTTGCGGGCTGGTACAACAAGATTGCCAGTGACGCGAAGGTGGAAGCGCCGAGCCACCTGACTGATTCAATCGACGTCGTCCAGGACCCGATCCTTCCGATGAAGTTCGAGTTCAAGACCTCGAAGAGAGCCGTCAAGTACGTCTTGGACGCGATTGACCAGAACCTTCCGGAGATGCCGACAGCGACGAGGCTCTACTTCCAGAAGCTGTCAGAACTGATACAGGCAGAAATGCTCCGCTAGGCTGCCGCCTTGCACTGACCTGACGCCTTCGAGAATCAGCTAAATACGGCCTGTCGGAGCCGCGGTCTCAATGGCTCAGAATGAGCCGTCGAAGACAGACATGCTTCTGGCTAACCCCGCACCTCTCGGCCTAATGGCCTTCGGCACGACCACAGTCCTGCTCAACCTCGCGAACGCAGGCGCCATCCCACTTGATTCGATAGTTCTGGCGATGGGACTCTTCTACGGAGGACTTGCCCAGATCATCGCTGGAATCTTCGAGTTCAGGAAGGGCAACACATTCGGGATGACCGCCTTCATCTCCTATGGCTTCTTCTGGATCTCCCTCGTCTTCATCCTGTCCCCAGCGCAGTTGCTGGGAGCCTCATTCACGAACACCTCGCTTTCCTCCTATCTCTTCATCTGGGGCCTCTTGAGCTTCTTCATGCTCCTGGGCACCCTCAGGCTCAACGGCTCCCTAATGTTCGTATTCGGCACCCTTGTCATCCTCTTCTTCCTGCTCTCGGCAGGGTTTGCCTGGAACAACTCGGACCTCCTGAAGTTTGCCGGGTATGAAGGAATCCTCTGCGGGCTGAGCGCAATGTACACATCGGCAGCAGAGATTCTGAACGAGGTCTACAGGAAGACCGTCCTACCCATCTTCCCAGTCAAGCCGAAGAGCTAGCTAGAAGCCGGCTCAGAGGCTCACTCTTTCTTTTCTTTGCCCTGAACTATCTCGCGTATCTTCTCCACGACCTCAGCGTTGGCCAGGGTCGTGACGTCTCCGTAGCTCTTGTTCTCCGAGATCGACACTAGGATCCGGCGCATTATCTTGCCCGAGCGCGTCTTCGGAAGGTCGGAGACGATGTAGACGTTCTTCGGCCTGGCGATGGGTCCTAGCATCTGGGTGACGTTGTTCTTGACCTTCTCGGCGATTTCCTTGCTCGGTTCGTAGCCCGGCTTCAAAGACACGTAGATGATGGGGATGTGTCCCCTGAGCTCATCCTCGACGGCAACGGCTGCCGCCTCTCCCACTTCGGGGGTCGTGAGGGCCGCGTTCTCCAGCTCCTTGGTCCCGAGCCTGTGGCCGGCCACCTTGATGACGTCGTCGATTCTTCCGAGGATTCTGAAGTATCCGTCGGCTGTTTCGACCGCGCCGTCGCCCGTGAGGTAGGGCCAGTCCCTCCAGTCCTTGCTTTCCTTGTTCTTGCAGTACCTCTCATAGTAGATTTGGACGAACCTGTCAGGGTCACCCCAGACTGTCTGCATTATTCCTGGCCACGGATTCCGGATGCAGATGTTGCCCGCCCCTTCTCCGGCCTTGACTTCCCTACCGTCTTCGTCGTAGATGACAGGGTAGATTCCTGGCATGCCCGGCCCGGCGCTCCCGGGCTTCATGGGCAGAATCGCAGGCAGGGTGCTGCAGAGGAACCCTCCTGTCTCCGTCTGCCAATATGTGTCACTGATGGCTGCCTCTCCCTTCCCTATCTCGTCGTAGTACCAACGCCACGTCTCTGGCTCGATCGGCTCGCCCACCGTGGTCATGGACTTGAAGTGGAAGTCGTACTTCCGCGGCTCATCCGGTCCGGACTTCCTGAGCATCCTGATTGTCGTCGGAGCAGTGTGGAAGATGGTGACCCCGAGGCGCTCAGCTATCCTCCAGAGCCTGCCGGCGTCCGGGTAATTCGGGACTCCCTCGTACATCACACTGGTGGCGCCGATGGCAAGGGGCCCATAGACGATGTACGAGTGACCCGTAATCCACCCGATATCGGCGTAGCACCAGAAGACGTCTTCGGGGTGTATGTCCTGCTGGTACTTCGCGGTCGCGGCCACATAGGCAAGGTACCCCCCGGTCCTGTGTTGCGCCCCCTTCGGGCGCCCGGTGGAACCGCTGGTGTACATCAGGAAGAGCGGAGCCTCCGAGTCCATCGAGACTGGGTCGATCGTCTTTCCCCTGAACTCTTTCATGAGGTCGTCGACGAAGTAGTCGCGCCCTTCTACCATCGGCGCGGCCGAGGAGTACTTCCCTGGGTGGCGCCTCCAGACCAGGACCTTGTCCACTGTGACTCCCGCCTTCTTCGCCTCCTCTACGGTCAGGTCTGCGTCCCTCTTCTTGTCGAGCAGCTGCCCGTTCCTGTAGTATCCATCGCAGGTGACCAGGACATGGCTTCCCGAACCGACGATTCTCTCCGAGGCGGCTCTCGCGCTGAATCCCCCGAAGACCTCGTTGTGGATGATCCCGAGCCTCGCGCATGCGAGCATGGAGATTGGGAGTTCCGGGTTCATAGGGAGATGGAAGGTGACTCTGTCGCCTGTCTTGAGGCCGAGGGACTTCAAGACAAGGGCGAACTCGTTGACCTTCCTGTACAGCTCCTGGTAGGTTATCACCTGGTAGGGCTCGTCTTCCGGTTCTGGGACCCAGATTATCGCTGCCTTGTTCCTGTACTTCTCTAGGTGCCTGTCGACGCAATTGTAGGCCGCGTTCAGTTTGCCTCCAACGAACCACTTCCAGAACGGAGGGTTGCTCGCGTCCAAGGTGGTGTGGAACGGCTTGTCCCAGGTCAGGACCTCGGCGTACTCTCTATAGCATTCAGGGAAATTCTTCTCGCTGAACCTCTTGTAAATGTCAGGGTCGGCCATGTTCGCCTGTTTCACGAACTTGGCAGGCGGCTTGATCATCGCCTCTTCCTTCCAGTGAACACCAATCTTCGACTCCATCTCCTTGCTTGTCTCTGTCATGCTAGGCGTGCGCCTCCGCGAGGCAGATAAAATAGTTGCCCCGAAGACATTCGGTTCCCTCTCGTTCGACCAGCGAGTCCTTCAGCGCTTCTTTGCCCCTATCGGCAGCTGAGGGGCGCTCTCTGCCACCCGGATCCGGGCGTCCACGACAACCGCCCCCTTCTCCTCCAGCAGGACCATCACAGGGTTGAGGTCCAGCTCCGCGACCTCGGGTATATCCTCGACGAGCTGGCTGAGGCGTAGCATCACCTCTTCCAGCGCCTCTACGTCGCGCTTCGGCTCTCCCCTGTACCCGTCCAGCACGGGGAATGTCCTGAGAGACCTGACCATCTGGTGAGCATCGGCATCCGTCAGAGGCGTCAGCCTCACTGAGACGTCTCTCAGAAGCTCCACGAGGGCGCCGCCGATCCCGCACGCGAGAAGGGGCCCGAAGTTGGGGTCGTTGGTGACCCCCACGAACATCTCCACCGCCTCTGAGACCATCTCTTGGACAAGGAAGCTCGCACCCGAGTATCCCGCTCTTCTCAAGCCTCGCCCCCATCTTCTTTGCCGCAGCTTCCACGTCCTTGGGCTCGAGACCGACCTTGACGGCGTCGAGTTCGGTCTTGTGGAGAAGACCGGGAGCCGACGCCTTCAGCACGACTCTGCCGGGGAACCCCGTTGCGGCCCTCGCGGCTTGGACAGGGTCACGAGCCTCGACGGTCCTGACCATGGGGATTCCGTAGCAACCAAGCAGGGCGCTCGTGCTGGCGGGGTCCAGCCAGCTTTCCTTGTTTGCCAGTGCTTTTGACACCATGGCGGCGGCCTGCAGCTTCTTGACCTCCGGGAACTCCCTCACGGAGCCGGGAGGGGTAGCCACCCACCTGCCGTAGTTCACCGCTTGGGCCAGGGCCTGCGCCGCCAGCTCCGGGAACGGGTAGGATGGAATCCGGACAACGCCGTCAGAGAGCTGCCCAGATACACCCTTCGCAGCCATAAAGATCGTCATGATCGGAATCCTGCCCTTGAGCTCCCTGGTCGCATTGAGTATGGCAGCTGCAACGTCCTCGGTCCTGACCGCTATTGGGGGGATGAAGACCACGATTAGCGCGTCGACGTTCGGGTCGTTCGACACCACGCGAATCGCGTTCGCGTAGTCCACAGCCTTCGCAACCGAAGTCATGTCGACCGGATTCTTTGTCCCGGCGATGGGCAAGAGGAACTTCGCGAGCTCCGCTCTGGTCTGTCCGGACAGCTCGGGCACATGAAGGCCGAGGCTCTCGCACGCGTCCGCCGCCAGTATCGCCGGACCCCCGGCGTTCGTTATAATCGCGACCCTGTCCCCCTTCGGGACGGGCTGAGTCGAGAGGAAGGCAGCGACGTCAAACATCTCCTCCAGCGTGTCTGTCCTGATGATCCCGGACTGCCTGAAGAGCGCCTCCACGGTGACGTCCGAGGCAGCGACGAGGGCCCCGGTGTGAGACTGCGTCGCCCTGAAGCCTGCGGCCGACCGGCCGCTCTTGACGGCGACTATGGGTTTCTTCCTGGCCACTCTCTTCGCGAGCCTCGCGAACTTTCTGGGGTTCCCGAAGGACTCCAAGTGGAGCAGGATGACGTCGGTGTCCTCGTCGCTTTCCCAGTACTGGATCATGTCGTTGCTGGAGATGTCCGCTTTGTTCCCGACCGAGATGAAGCTCGACATGCCCAGCCCCAGCCTGTTGGCCTGGTCGATTATCGCGTAGCCAAGGGAGCCAGACTGAGAGAGGAAGCCGAGCCTGCCTGGGACTGACCTGGGCGGTGCAAACTGGCCGTTAAGGCTTACACCTGCCTTCGTGTTGATTATTCCCATGCAGTTCGGCCCGATAAGTCGCATCCCTGACTCTCTGCAGACCTTGACGAGCTCCTCCTGGAGGCGGACGCCATCCCCTCCTATCTCAGAGAAGCCCGATGAGATCACCACGATGCCCTTCACTCCCTTCTGCGCGCATTCCCTTGCCGTCGAGACGACGAACTTGGCCGGCACCACTATGAATGCGAGGTCGATCGGGTCAGGGCAGTCGAGGACGGACTTGTACGCGGCGATCGACTGCACCACGGCCGCATCCCTGTTGACCGGGTAGACTGGGCCATTGAAGTCGGCCTCGATGATGTTCCTGAAGAGCGCGCCCCCGATGGTCATCTTGTTGCGGGACGCTCCGATTACGGCGATGCTGTGCGCCTCGAGAAAGCGCCTCCCGGCCGCGACTGCGGAATCAGCCTCACGTCGCTCAAACGCGGCGAGCCCGGCCGGCTGCATCGAGGTCGGGAACGTCACCCTGACGTATCCCGGGGCAGCATGTATCCGGACCAGGAACCCCAGGTTCCTCACGAAGTTCAGGGCGTAGTGCGTTTCGGCCGCAGTTGCTGCGGTGAAAGTCGTGATTCCGGAGTCGGCCGCTGCCTGCGCGAGTTGCCCCAGGAGGATTGAGCCGAGGCCCTTGCGATGAAAACCATCCGCGACGCTGACCCCCATCTCTGATGGTTCGCTCCCGGAATTGTAGTCAGCTTCCCCGACGACCTTCCTGTCCCTGATTGCGAGCAGGCCGAACTTCCTGTCGGGGGTGAGAATCTCGTCAAGCAGGCTCTCCCTATCGATCGTAGGTTTCAGGAACCTCGACAGTATCGATTCTTCTGACAGGCCTCCGAAGAACTCCGACAGTATTTCCCGGTCGTTGCCCGTGGTCCGCCTGATGTGGACCAGCGAACCGTCCTTCAGGACCGCGTCCCCTTTGAACTTCTCCATCGCCAATCGAATCCCCTCTGATCCTAGCACCGGTTGTCTCTGAACGCCCCGTGTTCAGTCTTTCGTTCTGGTCAGGGAATACACGATAATGAAGAAACCCACGACCTGACTCGCTGCCTGCGCCGATTCCGCGGTAGCCAGGTCCCCAGAAACGTTGTAGATCACTCCGGCGATGGCGGCGCCCGCAGTCACGAATGCGAAGCCAAGTCCCAACAGGAGCATTGCCCTACTCTTTGTTCTGCCGTAGGCACGCATGGCATAGAAGGCGACAATCCCACCGAGAATCAGAATCAGCCCTTGGGCCACGCTTAGATAGGCCAGATCCATCTTTCATCTATCGCCTCGTCTTCCGACTTTTGAAGCATGAACCCCCATTCTCAACGCTGAAAATCACTTCTCCGCTCTCATGCTCATCCAAAGACGCCTGAGCTTCTCTGCCACGTCCTCATTCACTGTCGCGTCCACCTTCATGACGCCGCCGTCGAAGCTGACCGTCACGGTCCTGTACGCGCTCCTCAGGAGCTCGTACTTCTTGCCGTCTGAGGTGACTATGATCTTCTCTACTATCAGTATCTGGGCGTCGAGGAGCTCATGGACCCTCCTGTAGCAAGTGCTGAGGGGGATGTCATTCTCCCTGCTCATGTCCTCGACCGACTTGGCGGCCGGTATGGCTGAGAGCAGGATCTTCCTCGAGTACTCGTCGGCCAGACCCTGCACCAGCGATTGGATCCGGTCGGGCTCTGTTATCTCCAAACACGACGAAAGCCCAGATTACCGTATTTGAGTCTATTCTGGTTTGGTTGTCCTGGTACAGTCTTCGCTTTGACTGGCCCCTGGCCGCCTCCTAGAGGGCCTCACCGAGAGCTGGGCTCCACTCAGCGCGACCCGAATCTGATCATCAAGTTCGTGGAACGCTCTGCTGGCCCCCCTTCACGACCTCCTCGCTCGTCTTGCCGAGGTAGGCGTCCATCATCCACTCCCATCTTCCTGAGAGGGCGGACCAGTAGATTGCGCCGAAACCCCTCTTCATCGCGTACTTCACCAGCGAAGGGGACTGGTCGGAGGGAGGCTTCTTGTAGGTGGCGGACACGAAGATGGCCCTCCTGCCGCCGACCTCCATGGGGCAGTTTATTCTCCCGTTGTATTCGCATGTTCTATCCGTTCCCTCCACCTCCGATGCGATGTTCGTCGCGACCACCTTGGACTGCAGGTGGGCGACGACCCCTGACTTCGAGATCGGGATGTTCGTCGCGTCGCCGATCGCGAAGGCGTCGTCGTGTCCCTCAACCTTCATGGTGCGCCTGTCTGCCTTTATCCAGCCCTCTTCGTCCCCGAACCCCGACTCCCTGACCACGCGGGTTCCCCTGTGGGGCGGAATCGCTATCAGCAGGTCGTAGGCATACTCGTCGCCCTCGAGCGAGAAGACCTTCTTCGCTGACGGGTCGACCGAGTCGACGTTGAAGAACGGCAAGACCTTGATTCCCTTCTCCTCGAAGAGAGGGGAGACGACCTGGGCGATCTTGTCTGCCGGGTACGCCTTGGGGTAGGGCGTCAGCAGGGTGAGCTCTACGTCCTTTCTGACTCCTCTGTGCCTCAAGTACTCGTCGAGAAGGAAGAGCGCCTCGTCAGGAGACGGAGGGCACTTGTGAGGCACTCCGGCGATGAGGACCCCTATCCTTCCTTTACTGAAGTTCCTTACCGAGTCCCACACCTTTGTCGCGTTGACGGGGCCCGTGTGGAAGTTGACTGACCCCTCGGCCAGTCCCGGGATTATCTGGGGCGAGACGTCGGCGCCCGTAGCCATTATCAGGTGGTCGTAGTCAAATACGTCGCCCCCGACGGTGAGGATCGTTCTGTTCTCGAGGTCGATCTTCCCTGCGGGGTCGGGGATGTAGGTGACCTCCGGCTTCAGGAGGTCCATTTCAGACCTGTTTTCGGTGTCGGGATGAGAGCCTTTGAAGGCCACGTTCAAGTTGGCTGGCTGAAAGTGGTGCCTGAACCCTTCGCCGACCAGTAGAATCTGGACCTCTCCCGCACGGACGCGCTCCCGCAACTTTGTGCTCAGAAAGTTGGCTGCGAACGTCCCTCCGGTTCCAGACCCGACGACGGCCAGCCGCTTGACCATCTACCTTCCCTTTCTGTCTATCTCGATCACTATCTTGAGGAAGTCCTTCTCATGTGAGACTTCAAGGACCTTGTTCCCGCTCTTTTCAGCCCAGGCTCGGACATCGCTCTCGGCTGCTGGGTCGGTCGCCAAGAGCTCGATTACGTCGCCGACGCTGGCCTGTCTGTACGCTTTGAACAGGTCTGTGATCGGACCAGGGCAGAAGCTGCCGCGAGAGTCGACCGTCCTCCTTGCTGAAGGCGCGCTCATTTCATCACCTAGATGAAGAGCGTCTGGGCCCCGCTGCTGATCTGCAGAAACGTGGCAGCCCCTATTATGTCGTCTACCTCGGGGATCAGGTTCTCCTTGGGCACGCTCATCACGTCCATCGTGGTCGAGCAGGCGTGCAGCTTGACGCCAAGGTCCTGTGCGTTGCTGATCATCTCGGGAATCGATGGCATCTTGACCTGCTTCATCTTGCCATTGAGCATCCTTGTCGCCATGGCCGTCATGCCGGGAAGCATGCCCAGAATGTTCGGCATGGGCATCCCGGGGTTCCCGACCGGAGACACCTTGAGAGAGGCGACCTTCTTCTTGTCCAAGACTTGGAGGCCCCAGAACGTGAAGAAGACGTGCGACTCATAGCCCATGGTGGCAGCTGTCGTCGCCAACATGAACGCAGGATACACCATGTCCAGCGTAGCCTTCGAGAGTATGACGCAGAACTTCTGCTGAGGCGCAGCGTGTGCATCTGTACTCTCCCTTTGAACGGACGCGGTAGTCATGGTCATGAGACACCCCCGGGTCGATAAAAGGCGGTGAGACGTTTTCCATGGCTGGGAATCAAACTTAGGAATTAGGCTCACGTATAGGCTTGAATTGGGCTCACGCGTAAATATCGAATCCGACCTCCCGAATGACTATGTCAAGACAGGAGGGCCTGGCCTTCGGGAAGATCATGGTCGCGTTCGACGGGTCCAAGGATTCGGTCAAGGCGGTCGACTTCGGCTGCTCTCTGGCTGAGAAGTACGGGTCGACCCTCATCATAGTCCACGTCTATTCCATCACCTTTCCACCTTACAGTGGTGTGGCTCCTGTCCCAGTCCCCGAGATCGAGGAGGCTGAGGCGCTGTCCAAGGAGAGGGCTCGGGGCGTCCTGGCCGATGGAATCGAGCTCGTGGAGTCGCAAGGAATTAAAGCCAAGGGGGAGCTCCTGCAAGCCAGCTCGACAGTCCAGGCCCTTCTCGAGTTCGCCACGAGCGAGAAGGTCGACCTGATTGTTGTCGGGACGAGGGGGATGACTGGATTTAAGAAGCTCATCCTCGGAAGCGTTTCGAGCGGCTTGGTGAGCCATTCCGAATGCCCGGTCCTGGTGGTCAGGTGAGAGCCTGATTCACGTTAGGGATGTGATGACCGGGAGCGTCAGGACCATCCCCGTGAAGGCCACGATAAGGGAGGCAGCCAAGGAGATGGTAAGATGGAAGATCGGTTCGCTCGTGATTGCCGACGGAAGGAAGCCAGTCGGGATCATCACCGAAGGCGACATCTCGAAGGCCGTGGCAAGGGGACTCGACCCTGCCAAGACCTTCGTCTCTATACAGAAGAAGAAGCTAATCACAGTCGAACCAGGCGAGAAGATCGAGGTCGCCGCCAAGATGATGGCCTCCGCCGGCGTCAAGAAGCTCCCGGTCATGGACGGGGCAAACCTTGTCGGAATCGTCACCCAGACCGACATCGTGAACTCCAGTTTTGCTCTCGTCACGTCTCTCAAGGAGATGGTGCAGGCCCGCTACCGGCCTCCGGACTTTGAGATGTAGCGGGGCCGACCCCCAGTCACAGGTCCGCATCTAGGGTGAACTGAGGAGGGATTGGCTGCAGGTTGGGGCTGTGGGCGTTATGGCAGCCACGAACATCAATAACGGTCTAATCAAAGTCAAAGGGAACGAGCGAGGAGAGACTCGCCCCGGAGGCATTGGCCGGGGATGGACTAGATATCTGTCTCAGTCGAAACAACCTTGGGTGGGGATTTCTGCGCCCCGATCCCGTACACTAGGATTGCTAACCCGACCGGAAACAGCACAATCCCCGTCCAGAGGAGCCAGTACGAAACTGAGAAAGCGTCGTTTACGGAGATAGGCATGCTTGCGCCAATGGAGGCAGCGCCATATACTAGGTTGCCAAAGTTCGGACTCCCGAAGATCAGAGCGAAACCCAGACCCAGGATGAACCCCCCGACCGCCATGAGTGTTGCTTTCAACGTAAGCGCTTGGAAAGAAAGGTCTCTTAAGTCTGCGCACTGGCGGTGACCCTGAAAGCCGGAGTGGTACAGAAAGGAGCCGTGGGCGACAGAGGCAGCCTTGGCATCGGCCCGACGCTCCGCAGGATCAGGCTGATGGTCTACGGCTCAAAGGACAGGCGAGCCACGGCCCTGGCGCATCTTCAGGACGTCGAGAAGGGAGACCCTTTCCGCATCCTGATCAGCACGATCCTTTCCCAGAGAACGAGGGACGAAAACACAACCCGGGCCTCTGAAAACCTGTTTTCAAGGTACGGCACGGCCGAGAAGCTCGCCCGAGCAGACATCGGCGAGGTCCGCAAGACTGATCAGGCCCTCCGGATTCTACAACGTGAAGGCGAGGAGCATCATCAGGGTCTCCAGACAGTTGCTCAAGGAGTTCGGGGGCAGGGTCCCCGCCGACGAAGAGGACCTCCTGAAGCTGCATTCGGTAGGCAGGAAGACTGCCAACTGCGTCCTCGTGTACGGCTTCAACAAGCCGGCAATTCCCGTAGACACGCACGTTCACAGGATCTCCAACAGGCTCGGGCTCGTCGACACTAGGAGGCCGGAGGAGACCGAGGCACAGCTCGTCAAGACGGTGCCGCGCAGGTACTGGCTCGACCTGAACGACCTCTTCGTTAGGTTCGGACAGACGACCTGCAGGCCGATAGGTCCGCGGTGCGGGTCGTGCACGCTCAGGAGCGAGTGCAGGTACTATCAAACGGTAGTTGCGCCGAAGGGTTAAACTTCTTAGCATTCTCGAGGCTGCCTCGAATCATGCCTTCTTTCGAAGAAGCCAAGAGGAAGGTGGGTGAGCTGGTTGTCGCGAAGGGCTTCGGCAACACCCCCGAGGAGATTCCAAACAAGCTCCTCTTCGCCTTCATCGAGCTGGGAGAGGCGGGAGACTCCTGGAAGAAGGGCAAACCGACGGAAGAGACGATAGAAGAACTGATCGACGCGATCTTCTATGTGCTCGACGCGTCGAGGCTGATCGCTCCTGATGCCGACCTAGACCGGGTCTTCGAAGAGAAGCTCGCGAAGAACATGACGAGGCCCCACAGGTACGGGGAGGGATTCAGAGAGAAGACCGCTAAAGGTGTCTAGCCGGACTTCACCCAGATCAGTCTCTTGTCTGTGTGGCAGACGTACCCTTCATACTTCTGTCCCCTGTAGTCGAGTGGCTGCTCCACCAGGTTCATGGTCTTCCCGCACTGAGAGCACTTCTGGTCTGACGAGATCTGCTTCACCTGATCCCAGTTCATCATGAAGTACGTCATGTACATCGGGGACACGTCAGTCCCTGATTTCATGGGCTCCTCTCACGCTCGCCAGGCGACGATGTGCCAAGATGGTTTCGTCGAGTGGCTTGTGTCGACGGTGCTTAAATGAGGTTTTCCGTTCTTCTAGTCGTGCGGCTTCGTATCCTGGCCTCGAAGGGCCGGGCGATGCTCGGATTCCCGGACCGAGGTCCACCTGCGCGGCCCGATCCCTTGCGGCTAGGCTGAAATCATCGTTAAATACAAAACGGCAGACGCGGCGAGTCGTTTGACCCGCCTCTTCTTCATCACCGACATTCATGCCTCCGACAGGTGCTTCAGGAAGTTCCTCAACGCCGCGAAGTTCTACAATGCAGACTGCCTCGTGCTCGGGGGAGACATCACGGGCAAGGTCCTGATTCCCATCGTCGAAGAGAAAGACGGGACATATAGCTCTCAGGCTCTTCGAGAAGGACAGCACCGTGAGGAAGGACCGGCTGCAGGAGACTCAGAAGATCCTCCTCGACGCGGGTCAGTACTCGTTCGTCACGAGCCCGAAGGAACTCGAGGAAATCCAGGTGGACAAGTCGAAGGAGGCGTGTGTCTTCAACGAAGTGATGGTCTCAGTTTTGAGGTCCTGGATTGAGCTCGCACAGGAGAGGTTGAAGGGCACTAACGTCAAGTGCTACATCTCGCCGGGAAACGACGACAAGTTCGAGATCGACACGTTGCTGACCGATTCGGAACATCTTGGTCAACCCCGAGAACAGGGTAGTCCAGCTGCAGGGAGGGTTCGAGATGCTCACCCTCGGGTATGCCAACCCGACCCCCTGGAAGAGCCCGAGAGAGGTGAGCGAGGAGAAGCTTGGCCAGATGATCGAGTCCTTGGCTTCGGAGGTCAAGAGGATGGAGACTGCCGTCTTCAACCTGCACGTGCCGCCGATCAACACCGAACTGGACAGGGCCCCGGCAGTGTCCCAGGACTTCGAGTACGTGAAAGAGGGTCTTGGCATCAGGTTCATCCACGCAGGAAGCTCCGCGGTCAGGGAGTCGATAGAGAGGCACGCCCCCATGTTGGGACTCCACGGCCACATCCACGAGTCCAAGGGCTTTGTCAGGCTGGGGAGGACTCTCTGCCTCAATCCCGGCAGTGAGTACGCTGACGGAATTCTCAGGGGTGCGCTAGTGAACCTGGTCGACGGGAAAGTGAAGGAATTCCTCTTGACGAGCGGCTGATCTCCCGGCTTAGGAAGTGAACTCTTTCCTTTCGAAGAGCCACAGGCCCAGAGCTGCCGAGATGACGAAGTAGACCGCCATTATCGCCAGCCCTTCCGGAATCGAGGCGTTGAAAGTAGTGAGTGTGAAGCGTTTTCCGATGGCCTAGTGACACCTGTGAGGGGGATACGTGGCCTCAAGGACGTTGGTGATGATGCCACCCGCGTAGGTAATCGAGAACCAGGGTTCAATCCCGGCAACCAAGGAGGCTATTGTGTCTATCACGTTGAAGACGATTAAGAAGAGCATTACTGTCGTCAGTATCGAGATGATGCTGGTCTTGAAGAGCGAACTGAACAAAAAGGTTAGGCCCAGCGCCGAAACCAGGTAGATCCAAGCGAAGATTAGAGATTCTCCGAATTGATATGGAACAGAGACTCCGAAGAAGTACGTCCCGTTGGCCAAAGCAATCAGCGCGAAGACCGCCAGGATTAGCGTTGACGCCCCCAAGGCGGCCAACCACTTTCCGATGTACACGACCGACCTCCTGAGTGGGTTGGGGATGAGGAAGTAGCCAGTCTTGTTCTGGAATTCGCTTGATATCGCGTCTCCCCCGAAGAAGACCACTGAGAGGAGTACCACGAGGGTAGGGACGCTCCCCCAGAAGGCGGAGTAGAATGTCAATGCCGGGTCTTGTGAGCTAGGGGTCCCGAACCCGAAAACGGCAGGCCTGTAGTATGCCGCCACGAAGGTGAGCAGTGCGCCGATCAGCACGACTATCACCAGCATGACGTAGAACCTCCTGGACCTGAAGTAGTTCAGGAACGCATACTTTGTCATCGTCCTGACTTGGCTCAGGCTGCTGACCCTCGCGTTGCTGCTCTGGTTCTCTGAGCGGCATCGCAATCACAGAGTCTCCTGAATCAATTTGAGATAGGCGTCTTCCAGCCCGGTTGACGTCTCCCTGAAGCTCACTATGCCGATGTCCATGTCTGCTAGCTGTGCGAATAGTCGTTCTTGAGTCTGAAGTCCTCCTTTGAACCTGATGCTGAGGTGCCTCGGGTCACTCTTCTGCGCCTTGTCCACCCCCTCCAGGCGCAATATCCTCGCCAGAGTCGCCTCGTCCACGTCGCGGGAGAACCCAGCCTCCGCTGCGCCTCCGTCTCCGGCGAACTTCGCGGTCACGTTCTCGATTGTATCGTACACAATGAGCTTTCCGTGGTCTACCATCGCGACCTCCTGGCAGACCTCTGTGACCTCACTCAGGAGGTGAGAGCTCATGAATACGAGCCTGTTTCCGAGCGATTTCACTATATCTCTGACTTCGCTCTGGCCCCGCGGGTCGAGCCCAGTTGAGGGCTCGTCCAGTATTATGACCTGCGGGTCGCTGAGCAGGGTGGATGCCACGTTTACCCGCTGCTTCATCCCCTTCGAGTAGCTACCGACCTTCTTGTCCGTCCATTCCTGCATCTTGACCTTCCCTAGGGCCTCGTCGATTCGCTTCGTCCTCTCCCCCTTCGGAACACCCCGGAACTCACACAGCATCATCAGTGCTTCCCTGGCCGTCAAAGCAGGGTAGATCTCTGGCGTCTCTATCAGTGATGCGCATGAGCCGAGGGCCTTCTTCTTGTCCTCTTTGATATCGACACCGTTAATCAGGGCCTTCCCCTGAGTCGGTGAAATGAGGCCCGTGAACATCTTCATCGTCGTGGTCTTGCCTGCACCGTTCGGACCCAGAAAGCCGATGCACTTGGTGCCCTCAAGCCTCAGGCTAAGGCTCGAGACGGCGGCAAAGGACCCGAACGACTTTGAAAGATTCACTGCTTCGATTGAGGACCCTGACATACTTTCTTCCCCGGTACTCGATTACCTTCTTCCGAGGGCTGCCCGAAGTCTGATTGGTTTTAAACATGTCGAATACTATGCTGGTATGTATATCGCATAACAACAGGTTAAAAAGAAGCCCTTCAACTGGCGCGCAGCCACATGCCCGCCCCGATTGCCAGACACTGGACCCATCCCCAGGCGATTCCCAGGGGCTTCCTTAGGGTGTACATCCTGACGACCCTGTCGCGGGGTCCCGCGACGGGTTACGAGATAATGCAGCGGATAGAGGAAAGAACGGAAGGGGCTTGGCGCCCCGGGCCAGGCACGATATACCCGCTCCTCAAGAGCCTCGTCAGGGAGAAACTCGTGAGCGCCTCGCAGAAGACTTCGAAGACCTCCAGGGTCTCCTATACGATAACACCTACAGGAGAGGGTGAGCTCGTTGCGATGCGCGCAGAGAGGGCTTCCCTCGGCGGTAAGGAGCGGGTCATAATGCGGCTTGCCTCGGACCTCATGCCGAGCAGGACGCTCGTGCCCGTTCTCCTGAATCGTGTGAGGGACAGTGCCGAATTCCTCCGTTCCAAGATTGCAGAACTGCCCGAACCTGACAGGACGGCAGCGCTCCGGGAGTTGGGGACGATAACGGAGAATCAGCTGGACTGGGTCAGGTCGAGCCTCGGCCCTCGGAGGACAATCCAGACGCGCCGGAAGACAATCCGCTAACCTTAGATTGAATCGCCAGCATCCTTATGCCCTGTGAGAAGGACCAAGATTGTCTGCACGATAGGGCCGGCGAGCAGCGCGGCAAGAATCGTCAGGAGCCTCGTCGCCCAGGTCGATGTCTTCAGAATCAACTTCTCTCACGGTGACACGGCAGGCCATCTCAGCGAAATCGGGACTATCAGGTCGGAGGCAAGGCGGGCCGGGAAGACAATCGCCATCCTTCAGGACCTGCCAGGTCCAAAGATCAGGGTCGGCAGGATGCTCAATGGGTCCGCCGACCTCGCAAGAGGCTCCCAGATTCTTCTGACCAAGTCTGTACTGGAGGGTGATTCGAGGCGTGTCAGCGTGAACAACCCTGACCTCATCGATTCTGTGCACAGAGGCGACGTCCTCCACCTCGCCGATGGTATCATCAGGCTCAGAGTGGATGTGAAGCAGGGGGACGGCGTCCGGTGTACTGTTCTCGCGGGCGGCACCTTGGGCTCGGACAAGGGGGTCAACGCGCCCGGAGTCAGACTTGGCGTCCAGTTTCCGACTCCCGCGGATGTCGCTCACCTGAGGTTCGGGATCAGCCAAGGAGTCGATTTCGTCGCCGCTTCATTTGTCAAGACAGCGGTCGACATACGAGCCCTCAGAAGGCTCCTCCCCCACGACGGGCCGCTCCTCGTCGCTAAGATCGAGAAGAGAGAGGCGGTCCGGAACTTCGACCTGATACTCGCCGAGGCGGACGGGATAATGGTGGCGCGCGGTGACCTAGGCATCGAAGTGCCCATACAGACGGTTCCCGCGATTCAGAAGGAGATAATCAGAAAGTGCAACAAGGCGGGCAAGCCCGTCATTGTCGCGACACAGATGCTGGTCAGCATGGTGAACTTCCCGGTCCCCACCCGGGCCGAGGTGACCGACGTCTACACCGCCATCCTGGACGGGACCGACGCCGTGATGCTGTCCGACGAGACCACCGTCGGAAAATACCCGGTGGAGTCCGTGAGGATGCTCGATAAGATTGCCAGGGCCACCGAGAGGTCGCCCGAGTCGTACGTCAGGCCCTGGAACGAGTCCGAGACCCAGGACACGGGGGAGGCGATCGGGAGGGCGGCCTGTAGGCTTGCCGATTACGTGGGCGCGAAGGCTATTGTCGCCCCGACCCAGACGGGTTCGACCGCCCGAAGGGTGGCGATGTGCAGGCCAGCCCAGCCGATAGTGGCGATGTGCACTGACCCAAGAATCGCCAGGAGGATGATGCTATTCCGTGGTGTCATACCCGTGGTCGCGCGGAGGGCCCGGACAGTGGACCGGCTCTTTGCAAGGGCGGACCTTGCCTCCGTTCGGCTGGGCCTCGCGAAGAAGGGAGATCGGATAGTCGTCACGTCTGGGACCCTCGGGATGAAAGGCACCACGAATCTGATCAAGGTCGCTGTCGTGGGCAGCCGAGCCTGAACAGTCCGCGTCAGGCAAAGTCGAGGAGCGTCGGATTCTTCGTGCGACGCCTCAGAGACTTCTGGTCAGCTCCGACCAACGAGCTCTTTCATCCGGTTCTCCTTGACGAGCGTGCTGTAGTAGTACGCCTCGTCCACTGTTCCCTCCGCAAGAAGGATGACGACCTTCCCTTCGGTGGTCCTACCGGTCCTCCCTCTCCGCTGGATATACCTGATCTCCGACGGGACCGCCTCGTAGAAGACCACGAGGTCGACGTCGGGTACGTGAAGGCCCTCTTCCCCTATGCTGCTGCTCACCAGGATTTTGAACCCGCCTTCTCTGAACTTTTCTAGAATGTTGGTCTGCGTCTGCTGGTCCATGCCTTCGCTTCCCACTCTGTCCGCTTGCCCTACGAATCTCTGGGCCACGAGTCCTTCTCGTGCAAGGGCCTTCACAATGTCTTCGATCATGTCCCTGTACTGAGTGAAGACCATGATCTTGGAGTCTTCTTTCTTCGCCAGTTGCTCCTTGACTACTCTTAACAAGACGCCCACCTTTCGGGTGCTCTACGGACTTGAGTGCCTCGGCTTCTTCCTCTATCTTGAGCCATCTCGGGTCCTTCATCAACGAAGCTGTTGCTTTCCCCCTGTCTTCCTTCTCCCTCAACTTCCTCAGGTATCTCTCAAGGGATGGAGCACCTTGGGTCTCGATCATCTCCAGCGCGTGGAGGACGACCACAGCCTGGGCCTGGTTGATGATCGCCCCGAAGATATACCCTCTCTGGCCATCCTGCGCCTGAGCCGTCCTGAGCCTCGCTGAAATCGTCAACCTCGCTTCCAAGAGCGCCTTCTTCGAGACCCTGTTGTCTCTCAGGAACCCGCCGGCGATCAGCTTCTTCACCTTCTCGTTGTAGAGCTCCCTCAGCCTCAGCGTGACATCGTAGTATTCGTCAGGGACCTTCACTTTGATTGCCTCGATGCTGGTCTTTTCCACGTATTCTCGAACGTCCTCGCTCTGCTCGGTCCTCGCCTCGATCTTCTCGATGAACAAGCTCTTCCTGATTTCGTCTACCCTCTCCTTCGAGGAGCCGGGCGAAGCTGTCAGCCCCAGAATGAGAGGGTGGTCCGAGTACTCCCGATATGCCTCTGCCAGCTTGGTGTAGGTGTAGTCCTTCACGCTCCTGTGCGCTTCGTCGAAGACCGCCAGTGCGACCTCCCTCAGTGAGACTCTCCCATGCTTGACATCGTTGTAGACCGTTTGCGGCGTCGCGAAGATGAGTCGAGCCCTTAGCCAGAGCAGCTCCCGTGACCCCGGCTCCACCGTCCCAGTCAGCACGGCGAAGGATTCTTCCGGCAGGTGAACGTGCTTCCTGAAGGTCTGGAAGTGTTGGATTACGAGGGGTCGCGTCGGCGCGAGTACCATCACCTTCGAACCGGGGCGCTTCTGGAGCACTTCCGAGGCGACCATGATGGCTATCATTGTCTTACCAAGCCCAGTCGGGAGCACTACCAGGGTGTTGGTGTCAGCGGCCGTTCTGGCTATCCTCTTCTGGTATTCGCGGGCCCTGAAGCTATCTGCAAGCAAAGAATCCTTTCTGTTCCAGTCGATACGTGGTTCGACTAAAAGCCTTCCTAGAACGGGCGAACCGAGACAGGCCGGCCTGTGGTTGGTCCGCTCGCGCCACTCGGCTTAAGAACGAGCACGAAGAGGGCTTATGCTCAGGTGTATCACGTTTGCGTGCTAGGATAAAGAGGAGGCAGACTGTCAGGAGACTCGAGATCATCGCCGTCGTGGCCGTGGTCGTAGTCTCTCTTGTAGTCGGCTTCTATCTGGCGCTCAACACCAACTCTAATGATGCTCTCGACGGCAAGGGTGTCTTTACGACAGACTTGACTGATCTACGTCAGACCTCGTTGACGTCGTACGGCGCGTCAGGTTCGGGCTATTTGACAGATGTACACGCTTTGACTGACCAGACTATCTTCTCTACGAACGGAAAACCCATTGTCGTCTATGTAGGAGCAGATTACTGTCTCTACTGCGCCGTCCAGAGGTGGTCCTTGATCATGGCGCTGATGCGTTTCGGCAACTTTACAGGCCTCGAATACATGCACTCCAGCGTCGGGGACGGTAATTACGCCACCTTCACCTTCAGCAACAGCAGCTATCAAAGCCCCTACATCGTCTTCCAGCCCTACGAGGTCTATGACCGGGCAGGCAACGCGCTCGCGACGCTGCCGACAAACTACACGTCCTCCCTCACGCAGTACGGGAAGTCAAGCTTTCCGTTCCTCAATTTCGCCGACGAATACTACATCTCGGGGGCCATTCTCGATCCTAAAATACTGGGCACGAAGAACCAGACCCAGATAATCTCCTCGATCCAGGCTGGGGACACGCTGGGAAACCAGATCAAGCAGGCGGCCAACGTGATAACCGCTGTCATCTGTAGGCTCACGAACAACAAACCGTCCTCAGTCTGCAATGATCCTAGCATAACGCTCACGGTATCATACACTCCTTCGTCCACGAGCTCGGGCTCCGAGCTTCTTCTGACCTACGCCCCCTTCACCGTGTTGCCAGACACCTTCATCGCCGGACGGCCTCACAGCGGTTGGAACTAGATGAGAGCAAGTCCTCTGAAGTTGCTGATTCTGGTAGTGATGTCCATCGTAGGGCTCATTGCTTCCGCGATCGTGCTCTATCTCTATAACACGCTCCATCAGTTGCCACCGTACTGCAGCTCTACCCAGACCTTCTGGGGGATATCGCTCAACTGCGGGGTTGTCCTCGGGAGTAGCTACAATTCGATTTACGGTTTTAACCTCGACGTTCTGGCAGTCACGTACTTCATCGTCAACCTCGCGCTGATCTTCCTCGTCGCCTTCGGAAGCGATTGGCTCTACGGGAAGGCATTCAAGGTACTGTTCGCGTGGAGGTTCGTAGGCCTCGCGATAGTTCCCTACCTGATGACTGTCGAATTCATCATTCTGAAGACCGTCTGCATATACTGCACGATCATGCACCTGTCGATTCTGATAGACTTCGTCATAATCACCTACTTCATCTTCTACAAGAAGAGCATCAGAACCTTCCTCACTTCAAGCCCCGAAGTGGGCCGTCCCCTGTCTGACAATCAGGGACCCTGATCAGAACGAGACCTTCCAGCGCCTCCTGCCTGGGTTGGAGGACCGTTGGCTCGTCTAGCTCGTCGCAAATGAAGATTGGGGTGGGATCTCCTGGTGCGCGAGAAGGCTCCTTACCAGGGTCAGGGCCACTCATCAGGTCCCTGCTGTCAGCATGTCAATCTTCGTGATTATCCCCAGCACCTTCTCCCCCGAGACCACCATCACTGCGGGCAGGTAGCCGAACAGCGAGAAGAGCGCTTCCAGCGGAGTGTCTCTACCGACGACCGCAAAGACCGGTTGGATGTGGTCTTTGACCTTCTGATTCAGAACTTCTGCTGGATCGGGAGCCGTCGCCAAGAGGTCGAGGATGCGCCCCTCGGTTATGGTGCCGACCATTCTGCCTTCCGAAAAGACCGGCATCTGAGAAAACGCCTTCTTCTTCATTATCGCGACACACTCAGACAGCTTCGCGTCACTGGTCACGCCGACAACTGGCGAGGACATGACGTCGGCAGCCTTCTTCCCCGTAGCGACGATCCTTGAATTCAGAGCTGTCGAGATTGCCCTCAGAGTCTTGAAGGTGGGGTCGACTGCCCTGCCTCCACCTTCGCCACTATTGACTGGCTGACTCCGGCCGCTTCAGCGAGACCTGCCTGAGTGTACCCTAGCTGTATGCGTATCCGCTTCAGCTGTTTGGGGTCTATGAGTTGCACCGCCATTATTCTCTCAGGAATATCTTCATCACGAACCCATATAAGCTATTACTTGCCCGTCTGCTTCAGCAATGCAACGCGTAATCACAGCCCCTCGCGATGGGGTGACAACGAACCAGGAGACCAGCGGCAGCGGTCTTCTGGGCCAATCTGTACGTCTGGGAGGAGCATTTTCGCGGCCACGGTCCATTCCAACAGCCATGGGAGGGGCGGACGCCCAAGCTCCGGCCATCCGGGACGCGCTAAACCGAGTTTCGGGCAGGAGGAGTAGCCCGTCATGAGCAGGCACCTCTTTACTTCGGAAAGCGTCACGGAAGGGCACCCCGACAAGTGTTCAGACCAGGTCTCTGACGCTGTCTTGGACGCCATCCTCGCGTCGGACCCGAAGGCGCGGGTCGACTGCGAGACTCTAATCATGCAGGGCATGGTGGTGGTGACGGGCCAGATTACGACGTCAGCCTACGTCAACATAAAACAGATAGTCAGGGACGTCCTTCAGGACATCGGCTTCGACAACGCGAAGGACGGACTCGACTGGCAGACCTGCGGGGTCCTCGTTTCAATCGAAGAGCAGTCGCCCGATATATCGATGGGGGTGACCAGGTCCATCGGAGAGATGGGGGCCGGAGACCAAGGGATGATGTTCGGATATGCGTCGAGGGAGACCCCGCAGCTGATGCCCCTTCCTATCATGCTTGCTCACGGTATAGTGAGGGAGCTGGCCAGTGCGAGGAAGAAGGCCGTCCTTCCTTACCTGCGCCCCGACGGCAAGTCGCAGGTCACCGTCGAATACGACGACGGGAAGCCAGTGAGGGTCGACACGGTCGTGGTTGCTGCCCAGCACAGCGAAGATGTGGACCCACAGACCGTGGGACGCGACGTGGTGGAGAAGGTCGTCAGGAAGGCAGTGCCTAGCAACCTACTCGACAAGGACACGAAATTCCTGGTGAACTCGACAGGCCGGTTCGTCATAGGCGGCACTCTCGCCGATTCGGGCCTGACGGGCAGGAAGATCATCGTGGACACCTACGGGGGCATCGCCTCTCACGGTGGAGGCTGCTTCTCAGGCAAGGATCCCGACCAAGGTGGACCGCTCCGGCAGCTACATGGCTAGGTACGTTGCCAAGAACATAGTGGCCGCGGGCCTGGCAGAGAAGTGTCAGGTGCAGACCGCATACGCAATCGGCGTGGCTAAGCCTGTCTCCTTCATGGTCGACACCTTCGGGACCGGCAGGATTCCCGATTCCCGGATCGCCGATGGCGCAATAGAGGTCTTCGACATGCGGCCCGGGCCGATCATCAACCACCTGAACCTGCTCAGACCCATCTACAGGAAGACCGCTTGCTACGGCCACTTTGGCAGGGATGACCCGGACTTCACCTGGGAAAGGACCGACATGGTCGAACAGCTCAGGAAAGCCGTGGGAATAAGCTGACCCCAAGTTGGTCGAAGGAATGTGCGTGACGGCGGTGTTCCGCCGATCGCGAGTCAACCCTGCAAGAACCGTCTGACGACTCTAGAGTGGCCCTCAAGGTCTACCAAGTAAGCTAATGTCGTTGTCTCGCTGACCTTACTGAGTCGATTGGTCCCCGGTCATCCGTCGGGCGTGAAGCGGCTTTTGTCTCGGTGATGTCGGTCGCTCACGCGGTCGCGTACACCGTTTAAATGAACCTTGGCACGAGGTCGCAATTCGAGCGATGGACGAGATAGATGCGGCCGAGCGGAAGGTCAGGAATGGTCTCTTCGGTCTCAATTCTGCCTTACTCGCTGCGGCCCTGATCTACGTGACCGTCGTCGCGGCTGCCTACGTGAGATTTGGGACGCTCCCACAGGTCAGCTATGGGATAGTCGCGGTCCTAGTCCTGCCCTTCATAGGCCTGGCAACAAGGTCGAAGGAATTCATGAAGAATTCAGCGCTCATCGTGGCGGTGCTCCTCACCTATGAATCTCTACAAGGGATCACCGGCACTCTGGTCCATTCGGGGAACGTGGTTTCACTGGCCTCACTCGATCAGGCGCTTGTAGGTTCCAATTTCGTTATGGATGTCCAGAAGACATTTCTTTCGTCTGCCACTACTTTCGTCTCGACCGTGTTTTACGGGATGCACGCGTTCCTGATTGTGATTGCTTTCGTGTTGTTCTGGTTCAAGGACAGGACGGTCTACCGTGGATACACATATTCGCTTGTCGTGACGTCATACTTGGCCCTCCTAACGTTCGTGATTCTTCCAACTGCTCCTCCGTGGATGGCGGGCACGGCGCAGAACCTGCTCAAGACCGGAGACAAGATGTTCCCTACTGCCTTCCAAGAAGTGCAGGCCCTGCTGCTCTCGGGGGAATCCGATGTCGTCGCCGCGTTTCCAAGCCTGCACGCGGCCTACGTGACGCTGTTTTCTGTATTCATGTTCAAACTTGGCAGGAAATACGGTCTCGTATCTCTCCCCATCACAGGCGGCGTGTACTTCTCGATAATCTACTTGGGGCAGCACTTCTTGGTCGACCTGCTAGGCGGGATTGCGTACGCGGGGATCTCGGTGTATGCTGTCGAAAGGGTGATGACCAGGCAGCAGAGGCCCAGATTTCAGTCGCCATCTGCCTCTGATGTGACCATGAGTGCATCAACGCACTGAAGCATGCGAGTTCGCATGCAAGCCGTCAAACTCGAATTGGTCTAAGGCGGATTATCCAAAGTCTGCGATGGGTTCAAACCCATTCAACATATCGAAGCATTTGAGTAGATTCTACTTTGAATTGTCGCATATGTTGAGTCGAAGGCTAAACCTCAGCCCGAGATGCTGTGTCAGGTTCCCACTCCCAAGCTAGTAATTACGAACCTGAGCCAACAGCAAATGTAGGTTTATCCTCTTGGAGTCTGTGTGGAGCAAGAACCGCCTGTGACTGGCATTGTAGAATTAGCTAATGGATAATACGTTCCATTGATAAGCAAAGCTCCTTGGCCAAGATAGCAGAAGGCAATTGAACCCATCCCAACTGAGGCTGTTGCCTGGAACGTCATGACTGGAGCAAAGAATGCAAATCCTATCACTACAAGAAGACCACAACAAAGTATTGACGTCCTTTTGACGTTTCTCAGTAGGATCCTATCTGGAATCGAATTTTGACAACCTGAGCAGTCCCCGCAGAGGCAAGATCTATTATTCGAACAGTACCAACATCTGCATCGCGAAGGAACTCTTTGAAATATCAACGTCTTCATCTTCTCCTGCTCAATCCACTACACAGTATCTGTTCCTCCAAAAGTGGCAAGCTCAGCGTAACTACCCCCACCATTACTACTTGCCTTCTTTTATAAGGTTGAGCCGAGATTCTCTCTTGAACTTACTCATCTCAAAGCAGAATTCCCATATTGCATTGTTGATCGACAACTCCAAGAGGCTCTATTCTCCAAACTGGGACAAATGCTCTAGAAAGCTTCACTCGTGCTACCTGACTAAGGGCGCGCTCGATGACCGACCAGGGAACCCATCATTACGAGCCGCCTCTATAATCCTAGACTGTTGATTACTCTGCCGGAGTTGGCATCGATGACTAGCACGATCTTCTTTCCCTTGTGATCATACCTTGTGAACCAGATTGGAGCGTGAAGCAACTCGGCGTCCCCGATGTCCGACTGCGTGGTCAGTTGTTGAATCATATGATATTTCGCGTGCGCTTTCTCTGATTGCAGCTGGTCGACTAGGGTCTTTGCTTGAGACTTCGCAACGTCCTCGCTTATGTCCCCATTGAGGGCCTTGACGTTCTTAGGCAGCTTCGTGATGTCGAACAGCGCTCTACCCTCAAGATCGAATTGGTAGTCCCGCGGCTGGTACTCCATAAGGGCCTTCAGTGCGACCACGGGGAAGTTATAACTCGCGTCCATCTGCTCGGCCTTCCTCATCCCGCCGCCGTACCCCATCCCCATCCCGAATGCCCTTATCGGCACGAACGCAAATGCGCTCTGGAACAGGGCGCTTGCCTCTTCCCCCAGACCCGAGAAAGAGCGCCTGCGGCCTCCTCCACCGAAACCACCGCGACCACCGCCCCCTCCCATTCCGCCCAGTATGATGCCCATCAACGCCGCAGTCGTAGCGGTCTGCCCAACTTGGGCTGCTACGTTGGCAGCCACAACCGACGTGCGCGCAGAGACAGTTACAATCCAGTAAGGCACGTACGACAGGTTCATCTCCTCCTGTTTGGAATCCTGCTGCAGGTGTCTGTGTAGAAGACCCTTATCCATGAGCGGAGTGATGATCCCGTTCACCTCGTCGACGCTGGCGATTTTCAAAGGAAGCATAGTGTGCTTCTGTATGTTGGTCCATCCTTGGTTCCCCAAGACGACCCCGCTACCGCAGTACTCGCAGGTTATCACCATCTCGCCAAATTTCGGAGAAATCGGAGCGCCGCAATTCGGGCACTTCATTGACGTCGCCCCAGTGGGGGCAATGATCTGCTCAGTCGTCTTAGGAGAAGCCGCAGACGTGACGCCTGGTTGAGGCGCATTTGAGCCGCCGGCTCCCTGTCCTCCACCTGAACTGTTGCCAATCCTCGCTCCGCATTTGTAGCAGAATGACGCCTCGTCTGGAAGTTGGGTCCCGCATTGTGGACAATTCATCACTCTTGTCCCTTTTTCCCTTCATAAAAGGCTGTCTTTCACGTCTCGGGCAAATCCCCCCACTGACTGTGTGCAAGCGCAAGTAGCCATCGACTGACTTCTCTGGCAGGCGCTGAGTCGTGACTGGGGGTTGCGCTCTCGGAGCAGCGCTGACGGCAAAGCGTCGCAACCACCTTCGCAGGCTCGAATCGCTTGTCACATAAATCCAAAGAAAGGTATATGATTTAGGGCCCAGCACACCCGGCATGGAAATTGCTCATGGGATACACAGGATTGAAAACGTGCGCGGCGCCAACTCTTATCTGGTCTTCACCGACGCAGGTGCTGCCCTCGTCGATACTGGGATGCCTGGGAATGAGAAGAAGATACTCGAATACGTCAAGGGCGCGGGGATAGACCCGAAAAGACTTGAGTACATCGTCCTCACTCATCCAGACATAGACCACTCCGGAAGCGTTGCAAGGCTGAAAGGTCTGACCAACGCAAAGGTGGCCATTCACGAGGCGGACGCGCCCAGACTCTCTGGCGAGAAGAAGCTGAAGGAGGTCAAGGGCGCCACGGGTGTACTCTTTGGTCTGATGAGCCCCTTCATGCGCTTCAAGTCCGTGAAGGCAGACGTGCTTCTCCAGGATTCTGACAAGATACTCGACTGCAAGGTCATCCACACCCCCGGGCACACGGACGGAAGCATAAGCCTGTACCGGGAAAAGGAAGCGATTTTCGTCGGAGATGCCTTGAGGACTGACTCCAAAGGAATGCCCCGTCTACCCCCGGACTCCATGACTGCAAACATGGAGCAAGCGAAGGAGTCGGTTAGGAAGATTTCCACTTATCAGTACACCGTTCTGCTTCCCGGGCATGGGCCTCCCATAACTCAGGACGCTTCAAGAGTCATGACAGACTACGTCCAAAGGGAGTTTGTAGTAGAATAGCCATCACTCGAAGTCAAACTGCACTGGCTACTAGACGGCTCTTCTTCTTCGACTCTATTCCTGATTTGCTTTCGGTTACAGTTCTCGATGAGGGGAAGGAGATTCCGAGTCGGGCTGCGGGAGCCTAGTAAGGTTCATAGATTTCAGAGTGAAGAAACCGAATCCTGCCAACGAGAGAGACAGAAACCAGACGCCACGGAACAGCACAAGCGCTGCCAGTGCGATTCCCAAGACTGCAAGCGCTCCTTCGACGAAGGCGTTCCTGTCGTTTGTGAGTGCATGGAAGTACCTCCTCCTGGTGAACTCTCCAGACCCGGACTTTGGAGTCCTGTACAGGAAGAACCCCATCCTGTCGAACACCCCATAGAAGAATCCCATAGAACCCAGGGTGAGCATGCAGCCGGAGGCATAACCGAGCAAGGGAATCAGTATCACGTTGCGCGCTGTCATCAGGCCCTGTACCCAGAGCGCCCATGCTCCCGACGCCAGCGAGATAGCTATGGGAACAGAAACCGCCACCACATAGATTGGATTGCTGAAGAGTGAGTTTGCGGGAGGGACGAGGCTGAATACTACCGCGAGCGCTGATAGGAACGTGACGATTATCCAGCTCAGGCTGGAGAAGGGGGCCATCAGCATCAGTACGAGACCTAGCTTCTTGCGGATGCCCATGTCCTTGGCGGTGAGAATTGTACGCCAGTACTTCGCTATGCACCTCCACCATCCCTGAGATGTCCGGGCCACCTGCTTCTTCCAAGCTTCCAGCGTCGAGGGGTCTTCCCCCATTATTCTAACGTTGCTCAGGTAGATGCCTCTTTTTCCCGCGAGGTACAACTTTATCGAGATGTCTGTGTCGTCAGCCACCCGTTCGTTGGACCACTGCCCAACGTCCCTGAGATCCTTCGTCCTCACGAGTGTGAACCCTCCCTGGAGTGAGAACGGGGCGTCGATTCGATACGCCCCCATCTTGGACAACGTATCTCCTATGTCTTGGGAGAGTGCAAACAGCTGCGTCACCACGTTGTAGTTCCTGTTGTAATGCCCGTATCGGAATGAGACAAACGATGTACGGGGGTGTTTCTCCATCGTGTCCAATCCTTTTGTGATGATGTCTGGGGGCACAATCGAATCCGCGTCAAGCAGGAGGATGTAGTCTCCTACGACGCTCTCCATAGCCTTGTTTAGGGCGCCGCACTTGAAGTCCTCCCTGGTTGGCCTTCTCGAGACTATCGCCCTTATTCCAGACTGGTTAAGGTCACGTACCTCCTCATCAATTATCTTCACCGTTTCGTCATTGGAGTCGTCCGCGACCACGACTTGGAGCTTGTCCTTCGGATAATCGATGCTCTTAATCGCCTCCAGGGACCTCCCTATGACGTACCTCTCGTTGAACGAAGCGATTAGTATCGAAACGGCCGGATAGTTTTCTAGGTGGACATCATCGCGCCCCAAGTCCCTGGGGTACCTCCACGAATTTACGAGGAGGAAGAGCCAATAGTATCCCAGGGCGAACACTGGGATGCTGAGGGCAAGGGTGACAAGTTCGATTGCAAGCCAGATCTGTACTACCATTCCTTCAGTCCCCTGACAAGCAGATGGAACCTCCGCAATCCGCTATGTAAATTTTCAGACGATGTGCATCGCCTTGAGAGGTTCGGAAGCACATCCCAGTTCCAATCAAGTGCCCCAGCTGGTCCGTGGATAAATAGGCGCCTCTGGCACCGAGTGAGAAAGACGACGGTCTTGCACAAAGTCTACTTCGCCGTTTTCGGGTCAGGGCTGGGTCACATGACTCGGATTATCGACATCGCCCAGCGCGTCGGTGTCAACGGAGATGAGATCTCGCTGCTCATCTTCGGGCCAGGGTCTGAGGTACATCAGGACGCACAAACCAGAGATGGACGCAGTAGAGTGCCCTTCGTTCGATGTGGAGTGGACAGAAGAGGGAAGCTTCTCTTCCAGGGATTTCATGCTTCATTTTCCTTTCATGCTTCGCTCTTTCTTGAAGCAGGTTACGTTCGAAGCGGAGAGCATTACCAGGTTTGGCCCCAGAGTCGTAGTGTCCGATTCGAGGCTCTCGGCCGTCCTTGCGGCCAAGTTGAAATCCTGTCCTGCCATCACGATGCTGAACCAGTTCAAGGTAAATCTGCCCCCGAGGTTCAGGGGGGACGCGCTCGGGCGACTCTACGAGAGGATTGGTGGAGACGTTCTGGGCCTTATGTGGTCTCTGAGCGAACAGGTTCTACTAACAGACCTTCCTCCTCCATTAACGATTGGGGAGGCTAACGTCGCGGGAACCGACCTTTCAAACATAGTAAGATACGTAGGATTCACATCCCCGAGCCTGGAAGTGAGCGAGGATAGGCTTCAGAAGGCGAGGGAAGTGCTCGGGTTTGACCGACGGCCGCTCGTCTTCTTCCAGATAAGCGGACCAGACGCGACGAAGAAGAGGTTCATAGACACAGTCCTCCAGTCGGCTGTTGCGCTCTCTGGCAGATACAAGGTCGTCGTCTCGATGGGTTATCCATGGGGTTCGGGGGAGTCCAGGATGCTGACCGACGGGACCTTGTTCTACGATTGGTGCCCGATCAAGGACGAGCTGTTCTTGCTCTCAGACGTGCTAGTTTCGAGGTCCGGTCACAGAACTATAGGGCAGTGCATCGACGCAGGGAAGCCAGCAGTTCTCGTCCCGATACGCAATCACTCAGAGCAGCTCGGGAACGCTGAAAAGTTCCAGAAGCTCGGACTCGGGATTGCCGTTCGTCCAGAGGACTTGGACGCTGAGACGCTCTCGGATTCCATCGACTTGTGCATGCGGGACCCGAAATACAGGAAGAACGTGGAGGCTGTCAGGCTCGTTTCGAAAAAGTACAATGGAATGGAAAAGTGCGTCGAGATCATAAACTCGTACAGCGTAGCAATCTCCCCGTTGACCGAGTCGCGCCATCTTTCAATCTCGGGACGCTGCGTCAGGGTTGACCCGAGATGAATCGTTCGAATTCTCTGAGCGCCTCGGGGCTTCCTATCTCGTAGAACCTTTCCTCCACTGGGAACGCCAAGAGTTCATTGCGTCTTATCAATTCCCAGTAGAACTCCTCCTCACTGCATTCCTTCCCCGATGGAATAAGAGCCAGAGCGCGCTTTTTGAGCGCAGATACGCCGAAATTCACCCAGTCCATGTTCCTGCCCCGGCCTTCCTTGTCATAACGCACGACATGACCCCCCCTCACGACGACATCACTCTTACCATACCTGTTGTGGTTCTCATACACGGTCATCAACCCGAGTCTCCCCGAATCGAGAAAGACTTTCATGATGCTCCGATAGTCGGCCCGCAGGTAAGCGTCGCCGTAAGTGACGAAGAAGCACTCCTCGAGGAGCGGTTCGGCTCCTTTCAGCGCGCCTGCTGGCCCCCTCAGTTTCGGTCCGTCGTAGCTGTACCTGACCCTGACCCCCCATTTGTTGCCGTTCCCAAAGTAGTCTTCTAACTGCTCGCCGAGGTGGCCGACGCACAGCACGAAATCTCCTATGCCACTTTGTTTCAGCAGGCCGACCTCATACTCGAGGAATGGCTTTCCGTTTACCGGAACCATCGGCTTTGGAACAGTTTCCGTCAAATGCCCGAGCCGTGTCCCCAGGCCCCCGGCTAGTATGGCGGCTTGCAACCCAAGAAGACCTCTTGGTCTTTCACTCTGCGATCCTAGACGTTGTAGATTACCTTGCTGCCTTCGAACTCGAATCTGAACCTCACTTCAGTTAGTCCCTGACTGGCAAGGGCAGCCCTGACCTTTTCCCTCCCCTCCTCGCAGTAGAGCATGAGGAAGCCTCCGCCCCCTGCTCCCACGAGTTTTCCGCCTATGGCCCCGTTCTCTCTCGCGACGGAGTACCACGAGTCTATATGGTCCGTCGTCATGCTGTCGGTGAGTCCACGCTTCACAGTCCAATGTTCGTGCAACAGCTCTCCAAATCTCCTCAGGTCACCAGCTTCCAGAGCCTTCTTACTCTCCAAGCCGATCGCCTTTATGGCGTGCATCTTCTCGACCGCCTTCCCATCGTCATCGGAGACTCTCTTCTGCTGTTTCCCCAGGATCTTCCCTGCGCTCCGGGTGATCCCCGTGTAGAACATCATTATCACGTACTCCAGCTCGGACAGCGTGTGGTCTGAAATGTCGAGCTTCTTGGACGTGACATTCCCCCGTGTGTCTATCTCATAAGACCTGATACCCCCCAGACTGGCCGTGTATTCGTCCTGCTTTCCCGAGGGTTCGTGCAGCCGGTTCAGGGCGATGTCGCAAGCTATCTCCGCAACCTGTTCGGGCGTCTTGACTATCCTCTGGTGTGCATAGAGCGCATTGAGCAACCCAACGGTAAAGCTCCCTGAAGACCCGAGACCAGTCGCCGCCGGGATGTCGGCTAGCGATACTATCTCGATCCTGTCTCTCAGGTTCAGGAGCTTCAGCGCCTCTCTCACCAACGGGTGGCGTATGGACTCAGGGGAATCGACAATTTCTGTCCGGCTGTAGCTCAACCTTATCCCCGGCTCGAACCTGTCGTTCACGACTATGTGCATGTACTTGTCTACCGCCCCTGAGACGAAGAAGCCGCCATACTTGGTGAAATACGCGGGAAGGTCCGTTCCGCCCCCTCCGAGCGACAGTCTGAAAGGGGTCCTTGAGACGATCAAAGAAACTGCAGACGCTCCAAAGCCACGCCTCACCTCAAGTATTTAACCAATCTCAATCTCTAGAAGAGAGAGGGCCTCCCGTCTTGCGCGGAGTATTAGGGATAGTCGCGGAACTGACAGACTTAATTAGGCCCAATCGAAAAAGTCGCCGATTTGTCCCGAACGCACGAATATCTTGAGGAAGTGTCTCAGATTGCGGCAAAGCTGGACAGGGGTTCGATAGACAGGGTGGTGGGAATCCTTTATGAGGCCTGGAAGAACGACAAACAAGTCTTCACTATCGGCAACGGAGGTTCCGCTTCTACTGCGACGCATCTCGCCTGTGACCTCAACAAATGGGTGTCGGACGAGGCGGTCAGGAAGTTCCGCGCGTTCTCCCTCGTGGACAACATCCCACTCGTGAGCGCCCTGACAAACGACAAAGGGTGGGGTGATATCTACTACGAGCAGCTCAGGAATTTCTTCAGGAGGGGGGATGTGCTTGTGGCGATAAGCGTCCACGGCGGCTCGGGGAGCGACAAAGCTGGTCCCTGGTCTCAGAACCTGCTCAAAGCCGTGAGATACGCAAAAGACAACGGTGGGAAGGTCGTCGGGTTGTCTGGGTTCGACGGCGGGGCGTTGAAGACTGCCTCAGACGCATGCATAGTTGTCCCTGCGAATTCCACCCCGCACGTTGAAGGGATGCACTTGGTCCTGACGCATCTTGTGTGCGAACAGTTGAAGGGCCTCATCTCATCCTAGAGAAAAGGGCGGAAGCGCCGACCCATTGACTTCGTGCACTCGGCGAAGACATACGGCCCTTCGACACGGGACAAAGTACAGACCTTGGGCACGAACGAATTTGCTCGAACGCGCAAGAGCTCGTTGCTGGTTTCAGGTCCTTCTTCCTGTTGCTGTGCGTTTAGGTTTCAAGTTTCGCAACAGGTCCGGGACTTGCTTGAGAGACGGCAACATGAAGTCTGGTCTTGCGTCTTCCCTTTCAATCATCCTGCTGAGGAAGGTCGTAGGGTGTCCGAGGAGGATTGTCCTGCAGCCCGCGGCTCTTCCCGCTTTCACGTCAACAAGCGCGTCGCCGACGAAGAACGAGTTGCCGAGGTCAAGATTGTTCTCCCTCGCCGCTCGCAGAAGCAATCCTGGCTTCGGCTTTCTGCAATCGCAGTCCAGCCTGTACTTGTGAACAAGAGCGTCAGGATGGTGAAGGCAAAAGTATTCTGCGTCTAACGAACACCCATGCTTCGCGAGCTCCTTCCTGACTTTCTCGTTCATCCTTTCGAGTTCGGAATTTGTGAATTGGCGCTTGGCAACTCCGGGTTGGTTAGAGACCAATATCACTTTGAAACCGAGCTCCCTGATTCTTCTTACGGAATCGCCCGCGTACGGGAAGATCCTGAGCTGCTTCGCAGACAGGGGACTACCGATCCGTCCCTCTTCAGGGTCGTACTCCAAGTCGTTCAGAACCCCGTCACGGTCGAGGAATACTGCTCTTCTCTCTCCCATCTCATGTGCCCCTGGACTTGGTCGAATCGTCGTCGACTGGGCCGCTCCGTGCTGACTTTATGTCTTTTGCGACCGCAGTGCTCAGTTGCATAATTCTGGGGTTCTTGGCGGATGGTCTTGGTTGCCCTTGTCCGTTTGGCATCACCTGACCAGCGCTGCCATGAACCCGTTGTAGATGGACGACTTCAGAAGCATCTCCCTGGCCATGTTACGAACCCTCCTCGCCGACACGTACTCCCCGAAGACGCGCTTCATCGACGAGAATGCCCCTTCCACCCTCCACCTGAAGCCGAACCTGTGAATCCTGGACCAGGCCCTGGGCCCGAACGCCTGCTGCTCTACAACAGCCATCTTTCTCGCCCAGGAGCCCTTGTTCTTCTGCGAAGAGTTCTTGGCCACCCTGATCACAGGCCTGATCCCCCTCTCCGACAGGAAGTTGAAGATGGCCTTGGTGTCGTAGGCGCCGTCCCCTAGCACCCTCTTCACCCTGACGCTTTCTCCTGCCCTCCTCACCAGCCTCTTCAGCCTCCTGGCGTCTGACTCCCTCTCGGAGGAGACGTCCATGGAGACTATCTGCCCAGTCCTGACGTCGACGGCGATGTGGAACTTCAGGTAGCCCTTTCTCCTCACGTTCCAGACCCTGCGAATCCAGTCCCCTCCGTTGTGCACCTTGATGCCTGAGGCATCAACAGCTATGCTGACCGGGTTGTGTGACCTGACCAGGGAGTCTCCCAGCGATATGTCCAAGCTGTTCGTCCTCCTCGCAATCGTGGAGTAGTCAGGGACGGAGAGGCCTTCGATGTGCTCCGACAGGAATAGGACGAAGCCCTCCGCCTGCCTATAGGGGAGGTGGAAGATAGTCCGCATGTAGGCTATCAGCCTGACGAAGGACTCTGGGTAGCGGTACGGGAGACCAACCTTCCCTCTGTTCTCCCTCTTCAGCTCCCTCCTCCACTCGTCCAGCATCGACGGGTGGATGCCGATGTACCCCCTCCTCACCAATGCGTCGTTGTACTCCCTCCAGTCCCTCTCAGCAGCTGTCACGGAGGAGCGAGATACAATGGAAGCTCAAGCACACTCGAATCAAAACCCGTTCATAATCGACTATGATTGTGCAACACAGCAGACCGCAGTCAATCGCATGTGTCTCATCTTGGCGCTGAAACAGACAAGAACCTAGCAAATTCTTATAGTCAGGCGTGCGACAGCCATCAAACAGGCGCATCCTCATGGTCCAGTTCTTCCTAGACACTGCCTCCTTGAAAGAGATTGAAGAGTTCACTCGATGGGGTATAGCCGATGGGGTCACAACGAACCAGAAGATCTTTCTCTCCGAAGGGGGGGTTGATTTCAAGCAGCACATCCTGAAGATCTGCGCCCTCGTCAACGGACCTGTCAGCGTGGAGACGACGAAGAGCACGGTACCAGAACTTCTTGAGGAGGCGAGAAAGTACTCCTCATGGCACAAGAACATCGTCGTCAAGGTTGCCATGTACGGTGACGGTAGGGGATTGCAGGTCGTGCGACAGCTCGCGAAAGAACACATCAGGACGAACATGACCGTCATGATGACCTTCAACCAGCTGGTCCTCGCTGCGAAGGCCGGAGCGACCTACGTCTCCCTCTTCTATAACAGGTCGAAGGAGGCCGGCGAGAACCCTGTGCAGATAATCAGGGACTACGTAGCGGTTGCAAAGGAAGGCAATCTTTCCGCGAGGCTGATAGTCGGGAGCATCAGGACTCCTGACGACGTTGCCTTGGCTGTGGCCGCCGGCGCCCACATCATGACCGTGCCCGCCAAGATTCTGAAGCAAATGCCATTCAACAAACGGACCGACGAGACGATTGAGGAGTTCGACAAGGCGTGGCAGGACTTCTTGGCGATGAGAAAGGACGAGACTGTCAAGTGAAGGCGATGGGAGACCACGCTGAGAAGAGCAGGCTGTCTGGCGCCCATTTCGTCTCGTAACGGGCCCTGGTCCCGCTCCACCGTCCACGGGAAGTTAGCTCCTAGCTCAGCGCCAAGAGGAGTCAGATAATCGAGTTGTACCCTCAATCACCTGACATATGCGCTCGAACCCAAGAGGCTCCGTGAACAAATGAAGAAGGCGCTCGTCACCGGTGGGTTGGGGTTCATCGGCAGCCACCTTGTCGACCGACTGCTCCAAGACGAATGGTCTGTTGTAGTCCTCGACAATCTTCATTCCGGCCATCGTTCCAATCTCGGTCACCAGAAGGGCAACCCGCGTCTGAAAGTGATTGAGGGAGACGTCAGGAATCAAGATGCCGTTACGAAGTGCTCGCGGGGGTGCGACGCAGTCTTCCATCTCGCTGCTCACGCGCTGATGCGAGTCAGCCTTCGCGACCATCGAGCAGACCTCGAGCACAATATCGTCGGTACCTTCAATGTCCTCGAAAGCATGGTCGCGAACAACGTTCCAGACTTCGTCTTCGCTTCGACTTCCGCCCTCTACGGCGAGGCAGAGGTCACTCCGACCCCCGAGACATATTCAGGCATCCAGACGTCCCTGTACGGGGCGGCTAAGCTCGCAGGGGAGGGGTACGCTTCCGCGTTCGCGGAGTTCAGTCCCATGAAGGTCTGGGCTTTCAGGTTCGGGACAGTCCTTGGAGAAAGATGCAGGAAGGGGGCGATTTGGGACTTCACGCAAAAGCTACTCGAGAACCCTTCTGAACTGGAGATACTCGGCAACGGAAAGCAGAGCAAGGACTACATGTTCGTGAAGGATTGCATCGACGGGATCATGCTTGGCTATGAGAAGAGCTCAAATCGTGTGAACATCTTCAACCTTGGCCTCCAAGAACAGACCACGGTCGATGAACTTGCAGACTTGGTGATTGGGGAGATGGGGCTCTCGAAGGTGAAGAAGAAGTACACGGGCGGCATGCGGGGATGGGTGGGCGACAACCCAGTGGTCTATCTTTCGACGAAGAAGATGCGGGGGCTCGGTTGGAAGCCGAAGGTGTCTCCCGCTGACGCGATTAGACTGACTGCGAGATGGACTCTGCGAGAGGTCGGTCGGCAGGGGAAGTAGCGCACAATACCGGGTCATCTAGAGTGTCAAGAGTCGCAGTAACGGGTGGCGCCGGCTTCCTCGGCAGTCACATCGTAAAGAGGCTCATGGACGACGGCCGCGAGGTGTCCATCATCGACGACTTTTCATCTGGTTCAATTCAGAACCTCATGGACTCTGGGGATTGGGCAGAAGTGCTCCTTGGGAGACCTGCGGAGTTATCAGTTCGCGAAAGAGTCTCTTCGGAAGGCCGAGACAGTCTTCCATTTCGCGGCGGAAGTCGGAAGTGTGAGTTACCTTCATGGTTCGAACGCGCGGGAGCTCGCCGCGCTGCAGTCCAATCTCCTCATCGACGCCAACGTGTTCAAGGCGTGCCTCGAAAACGGCGTCCGGACGGTGATCTTCGCTTCGAGCGTCTCGGTCTACCCCTTCGACGAGCAACTCGGTTCTCACGTCCAATTCAGAGAAGAGGATTCTGAGCGCAAGGTGAACCCAGAGGGAGGATACGGCTGGGCGAAGTACATCGCAGAGAAACAGCTTTCCCTGATGCCTGACACTTCTTACGGCGTCGCTCGGATCTTCCACGCATACGGCAAGAACATCTACCTGAACCCTGACAGGAGCCAGGTAATCGCTTCTCTGATCAGAAAGGCAGTTAGATATCCTGATGAGGATTTCATCGTCTGGGGAGATGGGAGCCAGAGACGATGCTTCGTCTTCATAGACGATGTGCTCGATGCGCTCGTGCGACTGGAGAAGCATGTCAGAGAACGGGGGAACCTCACTGTCAATGTGGGGTCAACGGAAGAGACCACGGTCCGGGAACTTGCCAAACTCATAGTCCTCCTCTCGAAAAAGGACATTCCACTGAAGTTCGACAATTCCAAACCAAGGGGTGCGCTGAACAGAACGCCGAACCTGCAGAGAATAAGGAGCGTTCTCGACTGGAGTCCAACGACCTCTCTCTCTGACGGTCTCGCTAGAACGTTCGATTGGGCTGAGAAAAGACTTGGGAAATGGGGAGACCAGCCTTGAAACTACCCTAGTCGAGGATATCTCGAGTGTTCCTGTCGCTGCGAATCACGGCGATACGTGCGTCTTCTGAACTAGAGCTGAGTGCTTGCCGTCCCTCCTGACCTCTCGCCTGTCTTCGAGTACCTGACTGGCGGGATTTTGAGGCTGTGCTCGTCCACAGCGCGGTCCGCATGTAATGCATGTGCTTGGATTGAAGGCATTCATTCCTTATCAGTAGACGAGTGCGAGTGATGGGGCAAGCCCAGCATTCTGGGCGGAAATCCGTCAGACTCAGTCTCGAAAGTTGTTCCTGAGGCTTGAAGGCCGATTGATTACACGAGGAATGAAGAGTATGAAAAGAATGACCTAGGGCTACGGTGAGCCAAGTCCCGTTGGACTCGAACCTGCCAGACCGTTATCGTTGCAGACATCATCAGTGTAGAAGTTCGCTGTTCGTTTAGTGCCTGAACCCGAGGAGATGTCATAGTAGCCATACTGTTTGTTGTTGTCCGCCGTGTTCCCTGTGAGTTTGTTGTTCTTGGATGCGCTGTTGAGGTGAAAACCATCGCGGATGCTATAGTTCGCCGTGTTCGTGGTGAGTATGTTGCTGGAAGAGCCGGAAAGGTAGAAGCCATAGTGACCGCTCTTGCTTGCTATGTTCTTGGTGAGTATGTTGCTGGAGGAGCCGGAAATGAGGAAACCGGCTGTGTTATTGGACGCCGTGTTCGCACTGAGAGTGTTCCTGTCGGACGAGTCGTAAACGAAGAAACCATCCTGTATGTTGGAAATCGCCGCGTTCCTAGTGAGTGTGTTGCTGGAAGAACTTCTAAGGTAAAAGCCATAGTAGACGTTACTGTTCGCAGTGTTCCCCGTCAAGGTGTTCTTGCTCGAAGATCCGGAAAGGTAAAAACCACACTGTTTGTTGCCGTTCGCAGTATTCCCTGAGAGTGTGTTGCTGGCAGAGCTGTAAAGAGCGAACCCATAGTAGACGTTGCTGCTCGCCACGTTCCCGGTGAGTTTGTTGCCGTTGGATGAGGTAGAAACGTAGAAGCCATTGTAGCTGTTGCCGTTCGCAGTGTTCCCGCTGAGGGTGTTGCTGTGGGATTCGTAAAGTAGGAAGCCAAGGTGGTTGTAGTTCGCCGTGTTCCCTGTGAGTTTGTTACCATTGGAAGAGAATTCAAGGAGGAATCCTTGGTTGCTATTGTTTGCCATATTGTTGGTGAGTGTGTTACCAGAAGAATCAGTCAGTTGGAAGCCAATGCCGACCACGTTTTCACTGTTCGCAGTGTTCCCGCTGAGGGTGTCGCTGGAAGAGCTGCGTAGGAAGAAGCCCACGCGATGGTTACTGTTCGCAGTGTTCCCGCTGAGGGTGTTGTAGGAAGAGCCGAGAAGGTAGAAGCCGTCGTAACTATTGCTGTTCGCATTGTTATTGGTGAGTTTGTTCTTGATGGAAGAGCTGGCAAGGAAGAAACCATAGTTGCCGTTACTACTCGCATTGTTCCCACTGAGAGTGTTGCTGGAAGCGCCATGAAGGTAGAAGCCATCGTAGTGGTTCCTGCTCGCATTGTTCCCACTGAGAGTGTTGCTTGAAGAACTAGAAAGGTAGAAGCCATCGTAGTGGTTCCTGCTCGCATTGTTCCCACTGAGAGTGTTGTAGGAAGAACTAGAAAGGTAGAAGCCATCGTAGTGGTTCCTGCTCGCATTGTTCCCACTGAGAGTGTTGTAGGAAGAACTGAGAAGTTCTAAGCCGTACCGAAATGCCGTAACGTAGCAATTCTCGACCGTGACTCCTGTTTTCCCACCAAGATAGATCCCCGCGTACGTGTTTGCACTTGTGCCGACTATCGTGTCCCCGCTGCAGTTGAGGGTTACACCATTATGACCTATGACGAGTCCGTAGCCTGAGCACGGACCGATGTTCGCGCTCAAGGTAGTGTTTTTCGTGATCGTAGCGCCGCATCCGACTGAAGCGAAGGCTGGCGGAGGAGAGAAGACAAGCGTAGAACCCAGAACGGTGAAGAGAAGCAGGACGGCAAGCGAAATTTTCGGGGAACCTCTATCCCTCAAGACTGACCATCTCTAACTGAGACCTGCATTATAAACGCCTTGAAGCGTGAGCTCCTGAGTTCAATCTAGTGTTGGGGAATCTAACCCAGAATGTGGGGGAACACTCGATCGTGAGACTGGTTCAGGCGTCTAATAAGAACGGGAACTTCCGCCCAAAATCTAGTGCGGGGGGTGGGATTCGAACCCACGAACCCCTGAGGGACGAGGTCCTAAGCCTCGCGCCGTTGACCAGGCTGGGCGACCCCCGCAGCAAGCCAACGGCCCCTTCGTGAAATTATAATACTTCGCTCCTATTTGAGCGCGAAACATGCCCTTCCCGTGCTGATAGGTTCAGGCGGAAGGCGCGCTGGCCGAGTCTTGATGGTCCATGTTGGCGCCCCAACTTGCAAGAAGCCTGGGCCTGGCAGGGTTCCAGTTTGCGTCGTTTCTTTCCCTGGGATTGTGCAGGATGATAGGAACTCCTATTACCTAGCAAGCCTATTCAAAGTTCTGTGGCCGTAACTACCGGAAACTTCAAGTTCGTCTCCCAGAGCGAAGTAAGGGCTAGGGTGCTCTCCATCCTCTCTGGGGCCACTCGCACACCCACCGAGATCGCTGGGCTGGGAAACAAGCACCTCAGCCACGTCAGCCGGGCAATCAGGGAGCTCGAAACGAAGGGCCTCGTGGAAGTCGCCTGGTCCGGATCCCGAGAAAGACACTACAGAGCTACCAGGTCCGGCTACGAGCTTACTCTCACACTTTTGCAGCACGCAAAGTGACATGGTGCGGGCGCGTAATCAACACGCCCAGTCAGAATCAGGCACCATCTCCTCTCCTTGTCGAGGAGATGGATTCGTCCAAGCGCTTTCCCCTCAGTCTTTGGGACTTGGACCTGCAAAGGGATATAAAGTGATTACATGAGGCGCGGCTAACGGCGAAGATGGAACAACTTGTCCAGGATTCTGGCATTCGTGGATATATTCGTGGAGTCGACGGAAATGGACAGTGTTGTGGCCGCACTCTCCAGGCTTGAGACGCTGGAGGAGCTTTATGAAGTCACAGGAGAGTTCGACATAGTAACTCTGGTGTCCGCCTCCGACATTCAGGAGTTCCGGGAGATCCTGAAGAACAAGATAATGAAGATTAAAGGGGTAAAGAGCACCGTAAGCTCAGTGGTCTTGTACACCCACAAGGGACCAAGGTCTGGTGACGGCTCGCAGGGTCCGCGGCGCACGCGTCAGTAGGCCTTTGCAGAGGTGGGCTTTCTCTTGACTAGACCGGCTCTAAATCAACGAGGTCCTAAGGCGTGACCGATGCTGTAGATGTTTTCGCTGTTCTCCTGATTCTAGGTGCTGCGCTCGGGCTGGCTTGGCTCATCTCTCCCTATCTCGCCCGGGTGTATAGGCGGGTCCCGGGTCGACTCGATAGGCTCCTGAACCCCGTCGAGAAGGGCATCTACAGGCTAGTGGGAGTCGACACCGAGCACGGCATGGGGTGGAAAGAGTACTTCTTCGCTGGGCTTCTGATCAACATCGTCCAGATGGCACTAGCCTTTCTCATCCTGACATTTCAGGGCTCTCTGCCCCTGAACCCCAAGGGCTTCCCCGGCCTGAACTGGAGTCTATCTCTGAACACGGTCGTCTCCTTCGCCACGAACACTAACCTCCAGCACTACGCCGGCGAGACGCACCCTTTCCTATCTCAGTCAGATGACCGCCATTCAGTTCCTCCAGTTCACCTCCGCGGCCACGGGGATATGCATGGGAGTTGCCATGGTGAGGGGCTTCGTTGTCGGCTCGAAAGACATGGGTAACTTCTACGTCGACTTCGTCAGGACCCTCACACGCATTCTGATCCCATTCTGTCTAGTGGCAGCTCTTGTTCTGGTCGCCCTCGGAGTGCCTCAGACTCTCAGTGGGTACACGACCGTGACCACCGTGGAGGGCGCGAGCCAGTCGATACTCGTCGGCCCCGTCGCGTCGCTTGTCGCCATAATGCAGCTTGGGACCAATGGGGGTGGATACTACGGAGCGAATTCAGCCTATCCCTTCATGAATCCCAATCCGGCCTCGAACATTCTCGAGATAGGGCTCATGCTGTTGCTCCCGACCGCGCTCATTTTCGTCTTCGGGGAGATGCTCGGCAAGAAGCGTGAGGTGAGACCGATCCTGATTGGAGCCTACGGACTCTTCGCCATCGACCTGGCGATTGCATTCATACCGACTACGCCTCTCGGCCCGGGAATCGAGACAAGGATAGGGGGCTTCATGTCCGCATTCTGGACCGTTGTGACGACCGCGGTCACCACGGGTTCGGTCAACGCAAGTCCTCTCGGCCATGCACCCTCTCGTCATCCTCTCGGCCTTCATGGGGATGCTCATCCAGGCCACGCCCGGTGGAAAGGGGGTCGGGTTGATGTACATGATAATGTACATCATCATAACCGTCTTTATCGTCGGTCTGATGTCGGGGAGGACCCCAGAATACCTCGGGATCAAGATCACGAGCAGGGACGTGAAGCTCGTGATGCTCGCCTTTCTTATCCATCCGATCATCATCCTGATTCCCACTCTGATGGCGTACGCCTCGGGCGCAGTGGCTGCCATCGGTGTGGGTAGCACCTCGATTGGGTTCACTCAAATCCTCTACGAGTTCACGACTGCCGCCGCCAACAACGGGTCGGACTTTCTCGGCACCTCGGCAAACACACCGTTCTTCAATGTGGCCACGGCGATTGTGATGTTCATCGGGCGATACGTGCCAATCGCCATCCTCCTGTCGCTCGGAGGGTCGATGATCGGCAGGACAAGGAGCGCTGTCTCCGGTCTCAAGACGGACAGCATCATATTCTCGGTGGTGCTCATCGGAAGCATCCTGATCCTCGTTGTGCTCACCTTCTTCCCGTTCCTCGCGCTCGGCCCTATCCTGTCGTACTTCCAAGGAAACGTGAATGGGTTTGGTTAGCTCCCAGAGCGCAAAAGTCGCCCGACGCCGGATCCCGCTCTTCTCGACCGGGGTCCTCAGGAACTCTCTGCTGAAGCTGAATCCTGTGTCGCTAGCCTCCAACCCAGTCATGCTCATCGTCGAACTCACTTTCTTCGTAGTGGGAGCGATGGCTGTCTACCCGCAAGGCTTCGTCCCCGTGGCTTCGCCCGGAAAGCAGCTGTTCTATGTCGAGGTGGCCCTGATACTCCTCATCACGGTATGGTTCAGCACCCTTTCCGATTCGCTGGCCGAGCACCAGGCAAGGAACACGGCCAGCAGCCTCCGCAGGCTCGAGACGGAAGTGATCAGCAAGAAGATCATCAAGAAAGAATGGACGACTGACATCGTCCCCACAAAGTCCACGGACCTTCAGAAGGGGGATTTGATACTCCTCGAGAGGGGGGACATGGTTCCCATCGATGCCGACGTGATTGAGGGCATCGCCATGGTCGATGAGTCCCTGCTCACTGGAGAATCCGCCCCCGTCAGGAAGGCACCCGGGGACACCCTGATCGGGGGTTCGAAGCTGCTGAGCGACACCCTCACGGCCAAGGTCATCGTGAATCCCGGCGAGACCTTCATCGACCAGATGATCAAGATGGTCGAGTCTTCAAAGAGACCGAAGACGCCCAACGAGCAGGCGGTGACGATGGTCCTTCTCGGCCTCACCGCGATCTTCAGCATCATCATCATAGCGCTGCTCGGGCTTTCCGTCACTCTCGGCCTCGGCGCGGACCTCTCCGTCCTGATAGCGCTCTACGTCTGCCTCCTCCCGACCACCATAGGCGCCCTCCTCCCAGCCATCGGTCTCTCTGGGATGTCGCGCCTCTACAAGAATAGGATAGTGGCGAAGTCTGGAAAGGCCATTGAGACAGCCGGGGACGTTGACGTCATCCTTCTCGACAAGACGGGCACGATTACGGTCGGGAACAGGAGAGCGATACAATTCATCCCGTTCGCGGGGCACACCGAGAAGGAAGTCGGCGAATCCTCGTTCCTTTCGTCATGGTATGACGACACCCCTGAGGGGAGGAGTATCATAGACCTCGCCTACGAGAGTGGATTCACCCCTAAAGAACTGAACACCCTGGAACTTTCTCAGGTTTACGAGTTCTCGGCGGCATCCCGGACCAGTGGTGTCAAGATCAACAGGGGTACCGCTCTTAGCCTCCCGAAAGGCCTGGAGGCCGGGAGAGAGAGAGGAAGGTTCAGGAGGAAGATGTCTAGGGTCCTTCGAGGACTGGAATGAATCTGAACCCGAAATCGAGGTCATCAAAGGCGCGCCAGATTCGATGAAGGAGCGGCTCTCGTCTGTCCCCCCCAACTTCGACGAGCTCGTCAATGGAGTCTCCGCGGCTGGCGAGACCCCAATCGTAGTCTCAAGGAACGGAGACGCCCTTGGAGTCATCAGGCTGAAGGATGTGCTCAAGGAAGGGATACGCGAGAAGATTCAGGCGGTCAAGGCCATGGGCATCAGGCCGGTGATGATTACGGGGGACCAGCCGCTGACTGCCAAGAGCATTTCCGCGGAGGTGGGCATCGATGAATACGTCCCCCAGGCGAGACCAGAGTTGAAGTTCGGAATCGTCAAGAGGGAGCAGGCCGAGTCGCGTATCGTTGCAATGATAGGCGATGGGACCAACGATGCCCCCGCCTTGGCCGTCGCAGATGTCGGGCTGGCCATGGGCTCCGGGACAGAGGCAGCGAAGGAGGCAGCGAACATGGTCGACCTTGAATCCAACCCTGCGAAGGTGATAGACGTGGTGATGCTAGGCAAACAGCTTCTGATGACGAGAGGTGCTGTGACCGCCTTCAGCATCGCCAACGATGTGGCGAAGTACTTCGCGATAGTGCCTGTTCTATTCGCGGCGACGATTCCGCAGCTTCAGTCCTTGAACATCCTTCACCTCGGTCTGGATAGCGCCGTGCTCTCCGCTCTGCTCTTCAACGCGATCATCATCCCTCTTCTGATTCCCATGGCGATGAGGGGAGTCACGTTTAGGCCGTCTGACACGATGTCCATCTTCCTGAGGAACGTTCTGGTCTACGGAGTAGGCGGAGTCATAGTCCCATTTGTCGGGATAAAGTTGATCGACATCTTGATCACTACCATATAGGTGATTGACATGGACAACTCAAAACCAAACTACAGACCCGTGGTCGGACTCGCATTAGTGTCACTCATTCTTTGTGGCCTGTTCTTCCCCTTGCTCATCACAGGCATCGCCCAGATTGTTTTTCCGTACCAGGCCAACGGGGAGATAGTCCAGCTCAACGGGCGCAATGTAGGCTCCAACCTGATTGCCCAGGGCTTCAATTCCTCGGAGCTATTCCACGCCAGGGTCGCCAACCAATCCGCTTCAGGGGTGGATCCTGACATCACACTGACAGATGCTCTCAACCAGACGCGGAGGATAAGCTCAACCTCTGGCATACCTCTAGCGGACCTCATGTCGATTGTCAACGGGAACGTGGAGGGGACGTTCTGGATATTCGGGAGCCCCTATGTGAACGTGTTGAAACTCAACCTAATTCTGATCAACGAATACCCGGCCGTATACAATAATGTCACTGCCCGATGAGACTTCCGGCCTCGACAGACTAGCGGGACTTTGTCCTCTTCTTTTCTTCTCTTCTGAGCTTCTTCTGCCTAGTGGCCTCCTTCTTGAGGTCGTAGTCTCCGAGGGAGGCCTCCGATTCGACGAAGCCGTGGTGCATTTCAAACGCCCGTTTCACGATCTCCTCCGTTTCGGCGTCTCTCTTCACGAACCTGACCGACAGGTTCCTCCTGTCCAATACGACCCATTCGATGCCCCTGTGCTTCTTGAGCCCCTCGATGGCCTGTTCCATGGCAAACTCGTTGCCGAAGATTCCGCGGATCTCCCATGCCTTTGCCATGAACCGACCACTTACAGCCGACCGTTTTAAGGGCTAACCCTTGGTCTCAGACAGTTGGGCTCTCAGCAATCCGACGCTTTCGGCAGGGAGTTTGCAGGCGAAGTTCTTGCAGACATAGGCCTTCGGCTTTGCCCTAGGTCTTCTCCCATCCAGCAGCGTGGTCATTCCCGACAAAGGCCAATAGGTCCCAGAGTCTACCGACAGCACTACCTTGTTAGGGAAGAAGGTTCGCCAGATCTCCCTTGTCAGATCGGCTGCGCCGGCCCGGTCCCTCGACGTGACCACGATCTCCGTCATTCCATTCAGGAGCATGTCCAAGGCGTTCAGCATGTGTGTAGCCTGACGGCTGCTGTTCGATGTCTCTACCGAAGGATTTCAAGACTCCCTCGCCCAACCGTTTCATCTCTTCTTTCCCGGTCAGCTCTGCCAGGCGAATCAGGCTGACCTTCTCGCGTTGGTCGAAAAGGCCAAGCGAACAGGGATTCTTTGAGCCATTGTCTCCCTTCATCCCACCAAACGACTTTTGACAGTCCCGAGAAGTCGAAGGATTACCCCTCACCAAACGGAGACTTGCCACAGTAGTTCCGAATAGGCGTGGTTAAGTTCTTGCTCAATGATGTTTGTTTGATGCGGATAGGATGAGCTCACCCCGAAGCATCGTTTGTGACAACTGAGCTAGCCCACGGTTTCGACCCCATCTTGATGAGGTATCTGCCGGAGTTGCTCTGCTTCGAGGTGAAGCCCAACTCCATCTATCTGAAGACGGATTACATATCGCTGCTTGTCAAGGCTTCGATACTCAACAGTTACGCGGAGGGAACGAGCAACGCATCGAGGAGGCTTGCGAAGGTGCCCACCGGAGATACGGTCCTCTCATACTTCAAGACGATGGACAGATACGAGCTTCTGAGCGCGTCATCGATTGTCTCCGAGGAGCAGGTCCGCGAGCTGAAGAGGAAGGGGTTACTGAAACAGCCCGTTCCGGTAGCCTTCGACTGGCACGACCAGCTCTTCTACGGCGAGAAGGACTCTGAGATGGTCAACGGCATAAGGTCGAAGAACGGCTCTTCCTACGCCTACCAGTACCTCACAGCGAGCATCCTCGTCGACGGAAGGAGGCTGACCATCGTCCTCACTCCCATCAAGAGCAGGGAGCACATGCTCGCCTACATCAAGGATGCCCTGAACAGGGTCAGGAATATGGGGGTGAGGGTCGGCTACCTCCTCTTCGACGCCGGCTTCACGTCCCTCGCCCTGCCGTACTACCTCGAGGAGCGCGAGTACACATACGCGATACGCTTCTCTTCGAACAGCGCGACGAAGCGCATCGGCCTCAAGGACGGGGAGGAGGCGATGTATCCGTGCGGCAGATCGTTCAGGATCGTGAGGGCAGACGACCTCACAGCCGGGAAGAGCTACCTCTTCGCCACGAACATGGCGTGCAGGCCCAGGACTGTGCTCAAGCGCTACAAGAGGAGGTGGGGCATCGAGACGTCCTACAGGGAGCACAACCTCTTCCTGGCGAAGACGACGTCGAAGGACTACACGGTAAGGCTGCTCTACTATGCAGTGGCAGTCTGCATCTACAACGCATGGTGCGTCCTCAACGCGCACCAGGGGGCACATGTGATTGCTCTCGAGGTGAAGATCTCCATCCTGCTCTTGGGGCTCTTCACGCCACTCCGCTCTAACGACTCAAAGGTGGACGGCTACGGATGACGCCTATTCGGAACTACTGTGCCAGAACCGGCGGTTCTGCTTCGTCTTTGGGGTGATGGCAGCGGGTGCTTCGTTTGGGGTGATGACTGGAGAAGTCAAACGAGTTATCGTGGTCTGTTGTTGCACATCGGCTGGTTCTCCATTGATTTCGGCTATCACATCGAGTGTTTGTCGAATATAGTAGTCAACTTCTCTGTCGTTTAGAAGTGGAATCCCATTAGCTCGACAGTATTCATCTACTCGGTGAAGAATGTGTATGGTTCCTTCCAGAAGGTCGTTATTCAAGTCTACCAGACGTTGAAGAGTCCTTCTCTCAGGTTCGCCTTCGGTCTTAGCCAATATACTTCCTCCAACGGCTCTCAACCTCTTCCTTTTTCTTGCGCTCCTCCTCTCTCTCCTTGGTCCACTCTTGTAGGGCTTTCTCTATGTTCTTCTTGACCTTGACTTTGATTCCCTTGTCCTCTTCGGTCTTCCTTGCGATTAGTTCGCTCATCCTCTGTTCGATTTGCGGAGTCATGCCTTCCATCATCGCATAAGGAATTTCGTAGACGAGATACATGGCTCGTTTCAAGAGGATGGAGAGCTGCTCCAAGAGCAAGGAATTGTATTGCTGGGTGCGAATGTTCGACCTCGCTTCAGCAATCAGAAATGCAGTCGTAACTGATGCATTCTTCAGGTCCGCGAATCTGACATTCGTTCCGTCCAAATTCGCAAGAATTTCCTGAAGCTGGTCATATCGCGCCTGTGTGTCTTCGAGGCTTGCCTTGTCGTTTTCAACCCATTCCTTCAGAGGTGATGATGCCCTTGTCGAGGCTTTCCATTGATTTGCCCACTTCTGCCCGGTACTGCTTGATAGCTTCGTCTTTTCTGGTCATCTTAGTTTGACCCTATCCAATTCCCGCTTGAGCGCTCTTTCGGTAAGTTCGGAGACTTCGATGTCTTCTCGTATCGCCTGAATCTTGACTTCCTTCCACAGGTCAGGGTCCACCTTTATCGATGTCGCTTCGCGTTTCTTGTCCGCCATCGGCAGACTACTGCGTTATGGTAGTATATACGCATGGTGGCATAGGCATAAATACCGATACCACCATACCACTGGTGGCATGAGCCCAGAACATTGGCGCAAAGTCAGGCGAATCCGAATGGCGAGGGGATTTTGAGCAACCCCTCTCCCTCAGATACCCGAATGATGAGAGGTCTTGAGATTGCGAAGTCGAAGGTAATCGAGGAAAACGCCGACGGCTCATTCAGCGTCCCGAGCCAGTCGGTGGAGGAAGTGGTCTATCGCGTTGTGCCCATCAGTGGGGATTACACCTGTAACTGTCCAGACTTCAAGCAGAGGCATGAGGAGGTCGGTCTGTGTAAACACATCCACGCGGCAAAGCTTTGGATTGCGGCGAGGGTGGAGATTGAGAAGGAGCCCAAGCCCAAGGTCTTTGCCGAGGACGCGACCCAATGCCCAAAGTGCGGCTCGATAAGGGTAATCCGATGTGGGCGGAGTAGGGGCAAACAGGCTTTCAGGTGCAACGACTGCCGCCACAGGTTCAGAGAGCAGAGCCTACTTAGAGGGTCGAAGTATTCTCCCGAAATGGTGAGTCTGACCCTCGACCTCTATTTCTCTGGCACGAGCCTTCGCAAGACTGCGCGGATATTGAACAGCCATTTCGGCTTGAGCTTGGGCAACGCAACGGTTCATCGCTGGATTCAGAAGTTCATTCCCCGAATTTCTGAGTATGTCAATTCTCTCTCGCCCGAACTCTCCGAGACATGGCACGCGGACGAACTCTTCGTCAAGATGAAGGGAGGAATCACCTACAAGAACAAGGGCAACGAGACGAAGAACCTCGCTTTCCTATGGAACGTCATGGACAGAAAGACGCGATTCCTTCTCGCCTCGAAACTATCTCGGTTCAGAGATGTTGCGGGGGCAGACCGAGCGTTCCGAGAGGCCATGAGCAACGCGAAGGGGAGCCAGCCCGAGAGAATCTACACGGACGGCCTGAAGTCATATCAGACCTTCATGGCCTCCCTCCCCGAATCTCTGAGGCCGCAACACATCGCAAACGCGGGGGTCAACAAGAGGCACGCCACGAACAACAGGATTGAACGCCTTAACGGGACTCTCAGAGAGCGCGTGAAGGTTCAACGCGGATGGAAGAACCCGACCTCGAAGATTGCCGAAGGCCAGAGGATTCACTATGACTTCGTGAAGCCACACATTGCGCTGGAAGGACAGACGCCCGCACAGGCCGCAGGAATCGGAATCGAAAGCGAGAACAAATGGATGGAACTCCTTAAGAGAGCATTGAAGTGATTCGGAAAAGCCATTGCCTGACGATAACCCCGCAAAGGCGAACCGAACTTTCTTCCAAGAGATGCGGAGAAAAGTCCTGGAAGGATGGAGGGTGGCAAAGGAGTCTGGCGCAAGGAATTTCATCATCCTTTCGGTAATTGTCTCCGTATCGAGTGTAGTATTCTACAGCCTCAGTGCTATCAATTATGGGGAGTATGTCGACCTCCTCGCATTAGCCATTGCGTTGATGGTCGCCGCGCTGGTAGAGGCAAGATTCTGGGAGGTGAGGGAGATTCTGAGGGTCATCGAACGGAAGCTCGACAGTCAACAATCTGATGACACGCATCAACCGTCGGTGGCAGAACCGTCTCTTGGAACAAGCTCTCAGGTTGGTGATGAATCAGGCCGAGAAATTGAGGCGAGACTGACCGAACTCAGGCATCTCACGGATGAATTGACTACGCCCCCAGCTTCCCCTGACTCTGGATTATTGAGGGCGCGAGAGTTGGCGAGAATTACTCTCGCCCAGATGGAGCTGACATATTCCATCAACAAGAGACAGCATGAAGATTCCAAACAACTCGTAAAGTCCTCGAAGAGACTGGAGGACTCCACGAGACTGGTTGTGATGCTGACCCTACTATTCATTGGGGTAACGCTTTTCCTTTCCATCATTGGCAAGGCGCAATCATTTTCGCTTGAGGTAGCCCTTGGTCTCGATGCAGTAGCTTTGGGAATGCTCTTGGTATTCGTGTTCGTGGGAGTTTGGACGGTTCAGAAGTTACGGAACTTTGACCCGATGTGAAGCGCCTTCCGAAATCACCCCAAGCGAAGCGCCCCGCCCCATCACCCCGCTAACGAAGCAGAACCGAACCGGCCTTGGAAAAATCTAAATACGCGCTCAAAGCCGCCTCTTATTGGGCCCTGCGCATTGTATTGTGCACGTCAGCTAGTATTAGTTATGAATGGGGGTAAGCCGATTTAGCAGCAATTAGGACCAGCACAAAAAGGACTGTAAGACGGAAAACAGTGGAGGACGAAGTCCCGCCCTTCAAGGTCAGCACCCATTTCCTGATTCCTAAGCACGAGCTGCTGACGAAAGAGGAGTCGCGGCAAGTACTTGAAAGGTTCCATTCGTCTCCAAGCCAGCTACCGTACATCCTCGTAACTGATCCGATAGCCAAGGAGATTGGAGCGAAACCTGGCGATTTCGTGAGAATATCCAGGCAGAGCGAGACTGCGGGTTCCAGCACCTACTACAGGTACGTCGTGGAGGGCTGAGCTTGAGCAAGCAGCTGCAGAAATCCAATTCCTGGGTTGTCCTACGCGACCTGCTCGAAAGAGAGGGTGTCGCAAAGCAGCACCTCAACAGCTACAACGAGTTCGTCTCCAAGGGCCTCCAGAACATCATCGACGAGATTGGCGAGGTCGAGGTAGAGACAGTCAGCACGCCGTACAGAATAAAGTTCGGAAGGATCACCCTCGGTTCCCCGAGGGTCGTCGAGATTGACGGCTCGGTCAGCAGCATCCTGCCCATGGAGGCACGCCTCAGGAACCTCACCTACTCTGCCCCGGTCCTGCTCGAAATGACTATCGAGGAGGAAGGTCTCCCCCGCGACACCACGCGTCAGCACATCGGGGACTTGCCTGTGATGGTGAAGTCCGAACTATGCCAGCTCTCGACCCGTTCAAAGGAGCAGCTGGTCGAGTCGGGCGAAGACCCGAACGACCCCGGTGGCTATTTCATAATCAACGGGGCGGAGAGAGTCATCGTCGGTTTGGAGGACCTCTCACCCAACAAGATTCTTGTCGAAGCAGAGAAGCTCTCCGGAGCGACCACCTACAAGTCGAGGGTCTACTCCTCTGTCGTAGGTTACAGGTCGAAGCTCGAGCTAACTCTGAAGCCTGACGGCGCGATTAACGTGAAGGTCCCGAGCTGCCCTGTCGATCTCCCGTTCGTAATAGTCATGAGGGCACTGGGGATCAAGTCGGACAAGGACATCGCGGACGCGGTCTCGCCGAAGGCTGAGATACAGGACCTCCTGGAAGTCTCGTTCGATAAGGCTAGCGAGGCACCTACCGACAAGGACTCTCTGGTCTACATCGGCAACAGGGTTGCCCACGGCATGCTTGAAGAGTTCAGGGTCAAGCGCGCGCAGTCGATGCTCGACTGGGGCCTCCTTCCACACCTGGGAAAGATCGAGGACAGGAGGTACGACAAGGCGATGTTCATGGGCGAAGCTGTCTGCAAGCTCCTTGAGCTCAGGCTAGGTTGGATCGGCGCAGACGACAAGGACCACTACGGCAACAAGGTGATCAAGTTTGCCGGCCAGATGCTGGCCGACCTGTTCAGGACAGCCTTCAGGAACCTAGTCAGGGATATGAAGTACCAGCTCGAAAGGACTGGCCAGAAGCGCGGGGGCAACGTGGTCGGGGCCGCGATTCGGACAGGGATTATAACCGATAAGCTCAACAACGCAATAGCTACGGGAAACTGGGGACGAGGCAAGGTCGGGGTCACGCAGCTCCTTGACAGGACCAACTACCTCAGCACCCTGAGCCACCTGAGGCGGGTCCAGTCGCCGCTCAGCAGGAGCCAGCCCAACTTCGAGGCTAGGGACCTCCATGCGACGCACTTCGGTAGGATCTGTCCCTCGGAGACGCCCGAAGGTGTCAACTGCGGCCTGGTCAAGAACCTGGCCCTCTCGGCCATCATCTCCGTCGGCGTCCCGACTCAGGAGGTCGAAGAGAAACTCTGGGAACTCGGAGCCAAGCAGATTCGCGAGACAGACCAGAAGACGCAGGTCAACGGCTGCAGAATATTCATGGACGGCAGGTTCCTGGGTTACGTGGATGACGGCGAGCGGCTCGCGAAGGCCTTCAGGAAGCTGAGGAGGGATGGCCAGATCAACCCGAGCGCGAGCGTCCTCTACGTCTCTCCTGTCAACGAAAAGGCCTACCCCAGACTGTACATCAGCCTGAGCTCCGGCCGCGTCCTTCGACCCCTCATCGTGGTGGAGAACGGCAGGCCGCTGCTCGACGCGGAGCTGATCGAGAAGGTCGACTCCCGTCAGATGTCATGGCGCGAACTGGTAGAGCGGGGAGTGGTTGAGTTGATTGACGCGAACGAAGAGGAGAACTGCCTGGTCGCGATGGGCGCGGACGACGTCGGCACGAGGAACACGCACATGGAGCTCTTTCCCGCTGCGATGTTCGGAATCGCCGCTTCAATCATTCCCTACCCTGAGCACAACCAATCGCCCCGGAACACCTACGAGTCGGCCATGGCAAAGCAGAGCCTCGGCTTCAGCTCTCCGACATATCCAATCTCCCCGCACGTCAGACAGCACCTTCTGGTCAGTCCTCAGGTACCGGTCGTTAGGACGAGGACCCTCGACCTCCTGAAGATCGACGAACGCCCACTGGGACAGAACTGCGTGGTCGCCGTCCTCTCCTTCGAAGGCTACAACATCGAGGACGCGATCATCATGAACAAGTCCAGCGTGGAGAGGGGACTCGCGCGCTCATTCTTCTACAGGCTCTATGAGGGCGAATCCAAACAATACCTAGGCGGCATGAGAGATACCTTTGAAGTCCCGGCCGCGGAGTCGAACATAAGGGGCTACAGGGGAGAGAAGTTCTATCGCCTCCTCGAAGGCGACGGGGTCGTCGCCCACGAATCGCAGGTGACTGGAGGCGACGTGGTCATCGGCAGGACGAGCCCGCCGAGGTTCATGGAGGAGTACAAGGAGTTCGAGATCAAGGGTCCCTACAGGAGGGACACGTCTGTGGCCGTTAGACCCTCAGAGACCGGCGTCGTGGACTCGATCTTCATGACCGAGAACGTCGAAGGGGGCCGGATGTTCAAGGTCAGGGTCAGGGACATGAGGGTCCCCGAGATCGGGGACAAGTTCGCCTCCAGGCACGGACAGAAGGGAGTGATCGGCTTGGTCGTCCCGCAGGAGGACATGCCCTACACCGCAGAGGGTGTCGTCCCAGACATCATAATCAACCCACACGCTTTCCCTTCAAGAATGACCGTAGGCCAGTTCATCGAGTCCATCGCAGGCAAGGCGGGCGCCCTTCGTGGCTCGCTGGTTGATGGTTCAGCCTTCGCCGGAGAGAACATCGCGGAGCTAGAGAAGATACTTAGAGGAAGGGGCTTCGAGGCAACCGGAAGGGAAGTGATGTACGATGGTAAGACCGCGAAGAGGTTCGCCACCGACGTCTTCGTGGGCGTCGTCTACTACCAGAAGCTCCACCACATGGTCGCGGACAAGATTCACGCGAGGGCGAGGGGCCAGGTCCAGATGCTGACGAAACAACCGACAGAGGGGAGGGCCAGAGGCGGCGGCCTGAGGTTCGGAGAGATGGAGAGGGATTGCCTGATTGCATACGGTGCCTCGATGGTTCTCAAGGACAGGCTCCTCGACGAGGCAGACAAGACAGAGATCTACGTCTGCGAAAAGTGCGGTCTGATAGCATACTACGACGCGAAGCAGAGGAGGTACACCTGCAAGATTGACGGAGACCAGGCCAAGATTTCGACCGTGGTCGTTGCCTACGCCTTCAAGCTCCTGCTCCAGGAGATGATGAGCCTGAACATAGCACCGAGGCTCCAGCTGAAGGACAAGGTGTAGAGAATTGTCAATGGAACAGGCGCTCAAGACCATCGGTGGGATCGACTTCGCCGTCTTCTCGCCCAGCGAGGTAAGGAAGTATTCGGTTGCGGAGGTAACGCAACCCGAGACGTACGACGAGGACGGGATGCCGGTTCAGGGCGGCCTTATGGACAGCAGGCTCGGAACCCTGGAACCTGGACAGAAGTGTGGGACCTGCGGCGGCACCGCGGGGAGGTGCCCAGGGCACTTCGGCCACATCGAGCTGGCCGAGCCGATTCTTCACATAGCGTTCGTAGACGAGATCAACAGGCTGATTCAGACAACTTGCAGGACCTGCGGAAGGATCCTCATTCCCCAGCAGGAGCTGGACGCCTACCGGACTCGGATTTCCACCAGAACAGACTTCACCCCGACGCTCGTCGACGCAATTGCGAAGGAAATAGCGACGAAGGCGAAGAAGGTCAAGCTCTGTCCCCACTGCGGCAAGCAGCAGTATCAGATTGAGTTCACAAAACCGACCATCTTCCACGAGATTACGGAGGAGGGGGGCGCGACCCGTCTTCTCCCGGTGGCCGTCAGAGAGAGGCTCGAGAGGGTTAACAACGAGGACCTCGCGCTCCTCGGTTTCAATGCAGAGGCAGCTAGGCCCGAATGGTTCGTGCTTCAGGTCCTCCCGGTTCCGCCGCTCACCGTGAGACCGTCCATAACATTGGAGTCGGGAATCAGGTCCGAGGATGACTTGACGCACAAGGTTGTCGACATCCTAAGAGTCAACCAGAGAGTCAGGGAGAGCAAGGAGTCCGGGACGCCGCATCTGATCGTCCAGGACCTGGTCGACCTGCTCCACTACCACGTCACCACCTACTTCGACAACGAGGTCTCAGGGATCCCCCAGGCGCATCACCGCTCAGGAAGGCCCCTGAAGACGCTGAGCCAGAGGCTCAAGGGCAAGGAGGGAAGGTTCCGTGGTTCGCTTTCAGGAAAAAGGGTCGACTTCTCCAGCAGGACTGTCATCAGCCCGGACCCGAACCTCGACCTCGGCGAGGTAGGCGTTCCCTACGAAGTAGCCAAGAAGCTCACTATACCTGAGAAGGTCTCTCCTGCCAACATCGAGAACCTAAAGCCCCTTGTGATTAAGGGACCGTTCGAGCACCCCGGCGCAAACTACGTCATCAGACCCGACGGGGTCAAGATTAGGCTCGACTTCGCGAGCGACAGGAAGGCCCTGGCGGATACGCTCGCCCCCGGCTATGTCGTCGAGAGGCACCTCATGGACGGGGACGTCGTCCTCTTCAACAGGCAGCCGTCGCTCCACCGCATGTCAGTCATGGCTCACTTCGTCAGAGTCCTGCCGTACAGGACCTTCAGGCTCCACCCATCTGTCTGTCCGCCGTACAACGCCGACTTCGACGGCGACGAGATGAACCTGCACGTCCCCCAGAGCGAGGAGGCGCGGTCCGAGGCGCTGATGCTGATGAAGGTCCAGGACCAGATAATCTCGCCTAGGTACGGAGGCCCGATTATCGGCGGGATCAGGGATTTCATCACTGGCGCCTTCATGCTCACCCGAGACGAGACACTTCTCACGCCGGGCGAGTTCTCGAACCTGGCGCTGGTAGGCGGTTACGAGGAAGACCTGCCTGAGCCCGCGGTGAAGGGGGCCCACCCCATGTACACCGGCAAGCAACTCTTCTCGCTCTTCATCCCGAAAGGGATGAACTGCGTCCTCACGTCTAAATGGGCGAAGTCATCCAAGACAGGCGCCTCGGGTGACGTCGTGATCAAGGATGGGCAGCTCATCTCGGGCGTCGTCGATAAGGCGGTCATAGGGGCAGAGGAGCCGGACTCGTTACTTCACAGGATAACTAAAGACTATGGGAATGAGGACGCTAGGAACTTCCTCAATTCGATCCTGAAAGTCCTCAAGACCTTCCTCACCAGGAGAGGCTTCACCTACGGCTTCAACGAGCTGGAGCTGGCCGAGGAGGCGAAGAGGAGCATCCGCGAGACCCTGGACGAAGCCTATGCCGGCGTTTTCGAGTTGATCAAGAAGTACAAGGCAGGGACGCTCCAGCTGACGAGAGGGCTCTCGCCGGAGGATTCTCTAGAAGCGTACATCGTCAACGAGCTCGCGCGCGCGAGAGACAGAGCCGGAAGGATCGCAGACCGCTCCTTCCCCGCTGAAAATTCTGGGATGATAATGGCAAGGACCGGCGCCAGGGGCTCCAGCCTCAACATCGGCCAGATGACAGCCGCCCTCGGGCAGCAGTCTGTCCGGGGGAAGAGGATCGAGAAGGGCATGAAGGGGAGGGCTCTGAGCCACTTCCCGTGGAACGACACCTCGCCCGAGGCGAAGGGCTTCGTCAGGAGCAACTACCGCGACGGCCTCTCTCCGACCGAGTTCTTCTTCCACGCCATGGGGGGAAGGGAGGGGCTGGTTGACACTGCGGTCAGGACCCAGCAGAGCGGCTACATGCAGAGGAGGCTGGTCAACGCGCTGGAACACCTCAAGGTCGAGTATGACCTGACTGTCAGGGACCCCCACGGACACATTATCCAGTTCCTGTACGGGGAGGACGGCGTCGACCCGGCCAAGAGCGATCACGGCCGCCCGATCAATCTCGACAGACTAATCGAGACGGAGGAGCTCCTACACAAGTCGAAGACCAAGCTGGACGACGAAGTAATCCAGAGGCAACTCAAAAAATATCAATTGGGGCTCAACGACAGGCTCTCGCAGGAGCTGAAGGACAAACTAGCGAGCTCCCACCTCACGGAGGAGGGGGCTAGGGAAACGCTGGAGAAGGTCGATGAGGCCCAGGACTACTCGAGGGTCGAGCCAGGCGAAGCATCGGGTATCGTGGCTGCCCAGTCGATCGGCGAACCGGGCACACAGATGACGCTGAGGACCTTCCACTTCGCCGGGGTCAGGGAGAGGGACGTCACCCTCGGGCTCCCGAGGCTGATGGAGCTGGTGGACGCACGGAAGATCCCCGCGACCCCGTCCATGGACATCTACTTCACAAAGGAATACGCCACGTCTAACGAGAAGGCGGTCAAGGTCGCGAAGGAGATACTCTTCAGCAAGGTCGGCAACGTCGTCGCCTTCAGCGAGGTCGACCCCACCGAGGGGATTAAGCTGCACCTCAGCCCGGAGATGATGATCGACAGGGACACCAACCCCGAGGAGATACGAAAGGTCATCGAGACCGGGAAGAGGAACGTCCAGCCTGACAGGAAGGACAAGAAAGTCATCCACGTCAGCATGGAAAACGCCGACCTCTCGACCCTGTTTACGCTCAGGAACAAGATTCTCAACATGAAGCTGAAGGGGATTCCTGGGATCACCAGGGTAACAGTCGTAAAGGAGGGAGAGGAGTGGTTCATCCAGACTGCCGGCTCGAACCTGGGCAAGGTCGTCATGGTCCAGGGCGTCGACCCTACAAGGGTCTATACCAACAATGTTCATGAGGTGGCGCAGGTCCTCGGCATCGAGGCGGCGCGGACCACTCTGGTCAGAGAAGTCATGAGCACGCTTGATGAGCAGGGCCTCGAGGTCGACATACGCCACATCTTCCTTGTGGCAGACCTGATGACCTCAAAGGGCTACATCCAGCAGATAGGAAGGCACGGGATAGCCGGAGCGAAGAGCAGTGTCCTCGCAAGGGCCGCGTTCGAGATTACTGTCCCGACGCTCGCCGAGGCGGCGGTCAAGGGCGAGGTCGAGGACCTAAAGGGCGTCACTGAAAACGTGATTGTCGGGCTGCCGATTCCGGTCGGGACCGGAATGATCGACCTCTACATGAGCTGATTGCGATGGTTGACAATGTGTACCTTTCGAAGGTCCTGAAGGACGCGATGAAGGGAGGGAAGACGGCAGTGGGCGCCAAAGAGAGCTTGGCGTCGATGAAGGGCAGCAAGGCGATCCTTCTGACCCGCTCGGTCCCGGCAGGTCTCGGGGTTAAGCTCAGGGAAGAGGCGAAGAAGCACGGGGTTCCCGTGGTGGAGCTGCCGCACACCTCCGCCGAGCTTGCGAGAATGATAGGAAGGCCCTACAGGGTATCGGCAATCGCCCTGCGATCCGTAAGTGAGGCAGAAGTCAACCAGCTGATGAGGTGAATCACTGGTGCCTGAAATCAAGCTCAACTCAGATCAATTATCCATGCTGTCGATGTTCCAGGGGATGACCGGGGCCACTGTCCGCGACTGCGTCATCGACGAGAAGGCGAACCGGGTCATCTTCGTTGTCGCGAAGGGCCAAATGGGGCTCGCCATAGGCAAGGACGGCGCGGCAGTAAAGAAGATTGAAAGAACCATCAGGAGGCCGGTCGAGGTAGTGGAGTGGGCTGACGATATCGAGGGGATGGTGAGGAACACCCTCGGCGCGAGGTACGTCCGAGAGGTCAGGGTGGGCGAAAGCCTCGACGGCACGAAGAGTGTCGTGGTTGTCGTGGACCATCGGAAGAAGGGCGCAGTCCTGGGGATGGGTGGCAGGAACGCCGAGAAGATGAGGCTCCTGGCGCGCAGGTACTTCGAGATCGGCAACGTCCAGATCACCAGCGAACTCTGAACGCTTTTATACGATGAGAAAGGGTTGCGATTGGAAATTTGACAGGTCCCCCACGCGGAGAATTCGCCGCCCGACAGGTCTCGCAGAAGAGACAGAGGTTCCGCTGGTCGAACAAGTGGTACAAGAGGCGGAAGCTCGGGCTCGACTACAAGTCCGACCCACTTGAGGGAGCCCCGCAGGCGCGCGGCATCGTCCTGGAGAAGGTCGGGATTGAGTCGAAACAGCCCAATTCCGCGATCAGGAAGTGCGTTAGGGTCCAGATAGTCAAGAACGGGAAGCAGATCACAGCGTTCCTCCCGGGCGACGGCGCCCTGAACTACGTCGACGAGCACGACGAGGTGCTCCTGCAAGGGATCGGCGGCTCGATGAAGAGGGCGATGGGCGACATACCAGGCGTCCGGTGGACCGTCTTCAAGGTCAACGGCGTCTCGCTGAATGAGCTGGTCTATGGAAGGAAGGAGAAGCCGAGGCGATAGGAGAATGAGCAGACAGTCGCTGGTGTATCCGAACCTACTTCTCTGGAATAGGTGGGACATGACCGGCGTGAAAATCGAAGACCCGGGCCTCCAGAACGTCATTAGCCTGAGGCCGGTACTGGTGCCCCATTCCGGAGGGCGTCACGAGCATAAGAAGTTCGCGAAGACTAGGGTCAACATGGTCGAGAGGCTCGTCAACCAGATGAGCCACTTCGGCAAGAAGTACGCTAAGAACACTGGCAGGATGGGGGGCAAGAAGCAGAAGGCAATGAACATCGTGAAGACCGCGTTCATCATCATTGAACTGAAGACCAGCCAGAACCCGATTCAGCAACTGGTGAAGGCGATCGAGAGCGCCTCCCCGAACGAGGACACCACAAGGCTGAGCTACGGCGGGGTCGTCTACCACCAGTCGGTCGATATCTCCCCGGTCCGCAGGGTCGACCTGGCTCTCCGTTTCATCTCGGAAGGTGTGAGAGAGGCGGCTTTCGCATCGTCCAGGAGCGTGGAAGAGGTTCTCGCAGACGAAATCATCCAGGCGGCGGCGGGTGACTCCAACAGCTACTCTGTCAAGAAGAAGAACGAGCAGGAACGTGTCGCGATGGCGTCTAGGTAGAGCCCTCGCCCGGTCTTTCTTCTTCCCTGCGAAGTTCCATCCCTCTCAGCTCGTTCTCTAGTTCGGGCGGCTCAGCAACCATCGCCTCCGGCTTCGAGAGGAAGAGCCTCACGAGCTGGAGGACCTTCGGGGCTCTGAACTTCTGAAGTCGGTGCGACATGCGGAAGTCGTGCATGGGGTCTCGGGAGACCACGTCCAACACCTCGAGCCTAGATGTCCCTATCGCGTCCCTGAGAAGGTACCCCGCCTTCAGCTGCGTCACCTCTTCGTCTTCTTCGTAGATTAAGAGTGTCGGCCTCTTCAGCTTCCCCAGGCGCCTCAGCTGGTCCTTGTCGTAAGAGCTGGCGATTAGGACCATGGACCTCACTGCCTCAGGCTTCAGGAGTGCGAACTCGAGGGCCACCTGCCCACCCCAGCCGCTCCCGACCAGAGACATCGCCTTGATTTTGAGCTTTTCTGCGAAATCCCCAATCGTCTGTGCCTGTGTCCGGTAGTCGGGCGTCTCCGTAGGCCTCGAGGACTTGCCGTAGCCGACTAGGTCGGGGGCCACGACCAGGTAGGTGTCGGCCAGGCCGAGAATCGGGTCCCAGACCCGCCAGTTCTCGGCCGGCTCGCTTCCGTGTAGCAGGAGGAGGGGTTCCCCGCCCCCGGCAGTCGCGTAGTTGATCGTGAACTCGCCCACTTCTACCTGTTTCTCGGCCGGCTCCAACAGAAGGACGCCTTCGCGACTCGCCTTTTCAAACCTTTTCACCTTCGAGGGTCAGCCTCGGGCGGACCAGCTGTCTACTTCACGAAGGAAGAGTCGAACGCGACGCGGTTGGAGCGCAGAACATCCTCCTCGTCCATCATACTCTCCCGGAGCAGGAAGTCAATCTCCCCTCTCAGGTTGGTCCTGAGCATCTCGGGCCCGTCCGTGTTGAGAGTGTACCTGATGCCATACTCCTTGAGCGCTCTGAAGATGCGCTTCAGTTCCCCCAGGTCCTTGACCACGCCCGTGTGCAGGTTCGAAGTAGGGCAGACCTCAAGCACGGTCCCCCTTTCCTTGAGCAGCTCCAGCGTCTCCGGGTCCTCGGTCGCCCTCACGCCGTGCCCGATTCTGTCCGGTTCCAGGTACTCTAGGACCTGCCTGACCGAATCATGCCCCTCGTCCTCCCCGGCGTGGACTGTCAGCCCGAGCCCCTTCTTCCTGGCCCTCCTGAAGACGTCAGCGTAGCTGGAATAGCTGAAGCCCTTGCTCCCCGGGCCCGCCATGTCGATGCCCACCACTCCTCTTCCGGAGTAGGCGATTGCCTTCTCGAGCAGTATCTCGTTGAGCCTCAGTCCGAACCCCCTGTCGAGGCACACGATTATCCCGGTCTTCACCGGGTACTCTAGGGAGGCCCTGTCGATTCCCCTCACGGCGGCCATCATTATCTGGTCGAGGTCCTGCTCCCCTCCCCTGTTCCGCTTCATTGGATTGAACCTGAGCTCCAGCAGAGTGATGTTGTTTTTCCTGTAGGCCCCGGCAATTGTCTGGTAGACCGAACGCTCTATGGCAATCGGGCTGGACTGTATTAGCTCGGTAAGATGGAAGAGCGAGAGGTAGTGCTCGAGCGACCTCTTGCTCCGTGGAGTGACCGTCACGAGGTCCACAAATTTCCAGTAGTCCTTGGTCGGGAGTCTGATCCCTTGGGCGTGCGCAATCTCCCACATCACGGCAGGGTCTACCGAACCGCCGAGGTGGGAGTGGAGCTCAGCAAGCTCTGTCTTCGGACCAAGGACCGTCAAAGGGGTCACTGTGGTTCAATCGTCGCGGGCGGCTTGGCAGAGATTGAGTAAGCGACACCCACCACGCCCTCGACCTCGTCGGTCACCCTGGTGGAGATTCTCTCTAGGACCTCCGGCCGGAGTCTCGTCCAGTCGGCGGTCATCGCGTCGATGGATTCGACCACCTTCACCGTGATTTGATACCCGAGGCGCCTCTCGTCGCCCAGGACGCCGGTCACCTTGTCGTCACCCACATAGGCGAACGCCTGCCACACCTTCGAGTGGAGCCCTTCCTCCTCGATTACCTCCTCGACGATTCTGCTCGCCTCCCTCGTGACCCTCAGCTTGTCAGGCGTCGTCTCGCCGACGACTCTCACCGCAAGCCCCGGCCCGGGGAACGGATGTCTCTGCAAAATCTTCTGCGGCAGCCCCAGCAGCCGGCCCAGCTCCCTGACCTCGTCCTTGTACAGGTCCCTGACAGGTTCTACCACCTGCATGGAGAGCCCTTCCGGGAGCCCTCCCACATTGTGGTGCGTCTTGATGACTGCGGCCGGCCCCTTGGACCTCCCGCTCTCGATGACGTCCGGGTAGAGCGTCCCCTGCGCCAGGTGAGCGAACGGACCCTCCCTTTCAGCAAACTCTTCGAAGACGTCTGCAAACGTCTTACCAACTACCTTGCGCTTCTCCTCAGAGTCGGTCACACCCTCAAGGGCCTTTAGGAACGTGACTGAGGCGTCTACGAATGTGACGTTGATCCCCAGGTCCCGACTTAGAAACCCCTTCACATTCTCGGCCTCCCCCGCCCTCAGCAGCCCGGTCTCAATGAAAACGCACGTCAGTCTGTCGCCTATCGCCTTGTGCAGTAGCGCGGCGGTCACCGACGAGTCGACCCCTCCCGAGACCGCGCAGAGCACCCTGCCCTGCAGTCTGGCGAGCGACTCGACGGACCTCTTCATGAACCCCTCGAGACTCCAGTTGCGCCGTGCCCCGCATACGCCGAACACGAAGCTCGCCAAGATTGCCTGTCCCTCCTCTGTGTGCGAGACCTCGGGATGGAACTGGACGCCGTAGAGGTGTCCGTCCGCCGACCTGACCGCGGCATAAGGCGAGTTGGCGCTCGACGCAATTGCCTTGAGCGAGGCCGGGAGCCTGGTAGGAGAGTCCGTGTGGCTCATCCAGCAGATTAGCTGGTCCCTCTCGACTCGGTCGAAGAGCCCGCTCCTGTCGAGGATCTTCACGCTCGACCTCCCGTACTCCCTGCGCTCGGCCCTTTCGACCTCTCCTCCGTGGGCCCTCACCAGTAGCTGGTAGCCGTAGCAGATTCCTAGGACCGGGACCTCACCTTCGAAGAGCTTCGGGTCGGCCTTCGGCGCCCCCTCCGAGTAGACGCTGGCCGGGCCGCCCGACAGGATCACGCCGGCGACTCCTTTCTTCTTCAGCTCCTCCACGGAAATGTCATGCGGCTCGAGCGCCGCGTAGACTCCAAGGTCTCTCACCCTCCTGCAGATCAGGTGGGCGTACTGCCCGCCAAAGTCGAGGACCGAAATACCGCCGGCCAGCTCTTGTTCCGTCGTCCTACTTCTTGACCTCAAGCGAGTGGGCCCCCAGTTCCCCCGCCCCTGTCGCACTGATCAATCCGAAGGTCGCGTCACTCCACATCCCCTGAACACTCTCTGCGCCTGCATATCCGAAGGCCGCCTTCAGCCCGTTCACCATCGTCGCGATTACCGTTTCGGCCTTCCCAGCGTACGCCACATATGCCTCAACCCCCTCGTCGAATCCCTTCGCAGGGACTGCGTACCTGTCGACCGCAAACCTCACCCGTCTCGCAGCCGCACTCGCCATTCCCCTGTGGATCTTGAACCTCTTCCCGTCCCTTACGACCACCTTGCTCGGTGCCTCCTCCGTACCCGCCAGCATCGAGCCCAGCATCGCAGCGGACGCCCCTGCCCCGAACGCTAGGGCTGCGTCGCCAGGCCCTCGGATTCCGCCGTCTGCGATTACGGGGATGTCGAGTCTCCTTTCGGCGACGGCACTCGCGACCTCCGCGACCGCGAACAGTGTTGGGGCCCCGACGCGGGTCACTTCAGAGGTGATGCAGATCGAGCCGGAACCTATCCCTGCCCTGAACCCCTCCACCCTAGGCAACTCGTCGGCGATCTCCGCCACCGCCTTCCTCGTCCCCACGTTCCCTGCGATGAAGTCAGCGCTGAGGTCAGGGAGGATCCGTTTCGCAGCTGCGATGATCTTGGAACCGTGAAAGTGCGCCACGTCGGCCACGAGGAAGTCTGCCACCCGGTCAAGGGCCCTGCACCTCTCGGCGTCGAGGGGTGAAACTGCCGCCCCCACCAGAGGCCTCCCCCTGTCATCGTGGCTCCTCGCATCTACCTTGGAAGCCTTCGCCTTCTTCACCTGCCCAACCTGGTCCTCGGTCGACATGTTCCTATGGATGGCCCCCGCCCCGCCGAGTCTCGCCATCTCGACTGCCAGGCGCCACTCGGTGACCGTGTCCATCGGCGAGGAGATCAGAGGCACCTCGAGCCGGATGCTCTTTGTCAGCCTCGATGAGAGGTCGATCTCTCCCGGCTCTGCCCTACTCCTTCCCGGAAGGAGGATGAAATCCCGGAAAGTAAAAACGCTCTTCGCCCCGTCGAGCTTCGAGACGAAACTATCAGGCAAGGCCACACACCTTGCCGAATCCTGAATCTGCCCTCACTATAATAACACTTGCCCGGGGTGATTTTTGTTGACTCATCTTTGCTACAGCATCGTCTTAGGAATTGACCCCGAAAGCCGACTCGATGCCCGCAGATTCAGCCTCCACAACCGTTAATTAACCCAAGATCACATTTTTGCCATCCGAAATGACCAAGGATCCCATGTCCTCGTTCGGGAAACTGATGCTCGGGTGCATCAGAGATGAGTACGTGCGACAGGAGAGGAGAGCGGTGTTGGAGGGGGTCCTCTTTCTCGCGCTGGGCATCTGCGCGAGCTTGGCGACGACCTACCTGCTTTCCCTCGCGGGGATTTTGCTCTAAAGATTTCCACAAAACCGTAAAGGAATACCATCTTCCGCCCATTTACCGACTGCGGGACTGATATCACATATCGATACGGCATGGGAAGAAGAACAATCCTGTTCGGATTCTGGCTCCTAGGTTACGCACTGGGCTTCTTCGCTTGGCTCGTCAGGACGCCCGTGATGAACTTCGTCATGAGCCTCGGGCTGAGCTCAGATGCCGCGAGCGCACTGATAACGGGCTTCGCAGGCTCGATAGTGATGCTCGTAGGCGTAATCCTCTGGAGCTACTTGTCATCGAGCTCCTCCGTATAATCCCGTAGAACGTAAAACGGGTAGCGGAAAGCTCGATGCTCCATGTTTTGCCTCGGACCTGAAGGCAGCGTCCACTCACTACGCTAACCAGTACTGTCCAAGAGAACAGCGAAGAAGATACCACGGGTATCCCAAGAACACCGAAGTCTTCAGACTCCCTCTGAACTTATCGGACCGGATGAAACCCATTTTCAGGTTCTGACCCTATGACCTGAGCTAATGAGAAAGCGAATCAGGTCTGTGCCTATGAACAAAGATACGCTGTTCGTCGGGGTGGATGTCCATGAGAAAGAGTCCCAGCTGGCAATCTTCGAGCAAGGGGGCTCTTTGGTCGCTGAGAAGAGGCTGCCCACCAAGGAGTTGGAGGGATTCCTTTCCTCCCTCCCCGGAGAGAAGAAGGTGGCAATCGAGGCCACGGGGTTCGTGTATCCAGTCTATGACA